>NZ_CP009920.1:0-1200000 GCF_000832985.1 Priestia megaterium NBRC 15308 = ATCC 14581 | reverse complement strand
AGTTGGTCTTTTACTTGATTCCAATCGATGTTCATATCTTTTAAACGATTGAAAAAATCAACAAGTGTATTAAGCTCTGAATCTGTTAATTTAATACCTAAATCATCAGCCACTCGCTGAATTAACGTGCGTAAATCGTCCTTTGTTTGAGGATTTTCTTTGGCAATTTCTTCTTTAATCGTTGCCATAAACTGCGCTGCTTTTTCTTTACCGATTTTTTCACCAAGCTCAGAGGTCTGGACCATCTCTTCATTGGCTGCTTTTTTTACTTCTTCTGGGATTTTTTGATCTGTTTGAACTTCATATGCTTTCATAATACCTGTTAAAGCAGCTGTACCAGATACTTCAAATGGAGCGGTAATCTGGATTTTTGCATCTTTAACACCGGCGGTCATCAAAGCATTAATATACATGTCGTCTGTAATACCATTAATATTTTGAGTTGATACGCTTAAACCTGAATCTTTTGAACCAAGGGTAATACTAGAAGATGAAATAGCACGAGATCCAATAGTAGCCTTTGGAATAAAGTCACCTAAATATTCATGCTCTTCTTGGTTTGTCACGGTTACTGTTTGAGCATTGCTTGGTGCATCAAGGTCATTTAATACTTGTTGCTTCTGAGAGCTGGTTAAGTCCTGACCTAATGTAATAATAACATCGCCCGGAGCAGCATCTGCAAAACTTTTTAAGGGTGCGGTTAGGAATAGAAGAAGACCTAATGTCACCATCATTGCTTTTATCGTTAATTTCAAACCTTTTTCCTCCTTTAATCCCATACTTGCCCTATTATAATACGGGCAGGTCTGAAGTAACAGAGTCAATTCATCATTTTCCCATAAATCAGTCTAGAGGCGTAGATTTCTATATGAAATGAAATCTATGTATCTCTATCACTGTATTAGACGGATGATACTATAAAAAGTTTCATCTCACAACTACTATTTTTTATTTAGAGCCCTACGAGAAGAAAGTGAAGAAGTGCATTCATTGAATTCATGAGCTTGTTTGTAGTAGAATAGAGTGAGTTTATAAATGTAAGTGTTCTACTCTAGGTGGCACTTACAGCTTTTACGTTTTGCCGCTTTGATAGGGGAAACAGAGCCTATAGCGGTACTAATACATATATTGGAGGTCATTTATATGAAAAAAGCAAGTATTCTAATGGAAAATGGCGAAAAAATTCTAATCGATTTATTTCCTAACGAAGCACCAGGAACAGTAGAAAACTTTGAAAAGTTAGCTAATGAAGGATTCTACAACGGCGTAACGTTCCACCGCGTTATCCCTGGATTTGTTTCTCAAGGAGGAGACCCAACTGGTACAGGTGCTGGCGGCCCTGGCTACTCAATTAAATGTGAAACAGAAGGAAACCCTCACAAACATGAAGCGGGTTCTCTATCAATGGCACATGCTGGTAAAGACACAGGCGGCAGTCAGTTCTTTCTTGTTCATGAGCCACAGCCTCATTTGAACGGTGTTCACACTGTATTTGGAAAAGTAACAGAAGGACTTGATACAGTGTTAAAAATGAAAAATGGCGACGTAATGAAAGAAGTAAAAGTCTGGGAAGAATAAGAGCATACTGCTATAAATGGATATTAGCTGATAAAACGTCATAACAACCTTTTATAGGGGGTTACGGCGTTTTTTCTTCGCGCAACAGCTCAAAAAGCGTAATAGATTAGGTTTCTCATACACGCATGACATAGGACAAGCTTTTGTGTAATATTGCTATTTACTTATAAATTTTGTATGATAAAAGCAGTAAAAAACGCAGCGCATTAATTTGTAGGAAAGTTTGAGGACGAGGGAGAATCGTATGCTTATTCGCTATAAACGAAACTATGAAAAAATTGCCATGGGTCTTCTATCGTTTGTACCTACGGAAAAAGATTTAAAAAAACTTCAACAAACGATGAAAGAATATGAGCAAAACGAACATTGGCAGCTGTATCTTTGGAAGCAAGAAGAAGATATTATTGGGATTGTTGGCATTTCCATGCTCGATAAAAGTTTGATTGAGGTTCAACACGTCAGTGTAAACCCTTCACACCGCCAACAGGGTATTGGCAAAAAAATGATTAAAGCTCTTAAAGAAATGTACACGACTGCACAAATTAAGCCGAGTGAAATCATCGCTCCGTTTTATGAAAAGTGTCAGGCGGATGAATAAAAAAAAGCATGATTAGGTGAGGTGTGAAAGCTTCTTTCACATCTTAGTCATCATAAAACAACAGGTAGCTAGAAGCTACCTGTTGTTTTGTTTTGCCAATAAGTTCGCTTGTCTTTCCGCAATCACATCTGACCGATCTCGCGTGCTGTGACGATGAACAATCGCATCATTTTGCAGATTAGAAGCTGATAACCAGACAAGCTGTTTATCAGTGCTTCTTTGTTTGCAAGCTCGTAATAATGCTGGATCTTCAATGGGCAAGTTAATACTTTTATATGGCTGATAGGTATCGATTAAAGCTAATTGTTTGCGAAGAAGTTTAAGCAGTGAAAGATAATTAAGTCCAAGCTGCGTAATATTTTCTTCTTCCTTCGTTAAAATTGCCAGCGCCTTTTGCATCGTTCTTTTGGCTCCAGTGAAATTTTGGCGTCGATGATGATAGAGTGAAACAGCAATTTGAATAAGGCCAACCCAAATAATATTGCGGTGTCCTCTTTCGTCTTTTTTCCAGTGTTCTTCTAGCAGTTCATGACATTCAAAGTAATCCCGGTCGCCATGAAAATGAACTAAATAATCAATATAGGCTTGTGAATACAATCTTGTTCCCTCCTGGTAAGGCTCTATATGTAGTGTATCACAAAAATTAGCTATTCATCAGCGCGGTGCCTTTAAAGAGACAAACGTGCTCAAGGTATGGTGAACACGTTTGTTTTTATTCAATATGTGTGGTTAGAAGCGTAAGCAAGAACAACCAACAATAATTAATAAAATAAACAGTACAACAATTAAAGCGAAACCGCTACCGTATCCACAAGATTTTTCACCCATGCGAGTTCCTCCTTCAGCCATTTCAAAATCTTATTACCTTGACATCATATGTATGTTTGAATTTTTTGTATGGGCAAATGACCTATTTTTACGTTAATTTGTATTGGACATGTGTCTATAATCCTCTATACTAATGATAGTAACGTTATATAAAGCAGCAGAAATGATAAGCAATTGAAAAGTGTTGGTGAGATAAAAGTGGAGTATAGTGTAAAAGTAGATGCGTTTGAAGGACCTTTAGATCTTCTTCTGCATTTGATTAACCGATTTGAAATTGATATTTACGATATCCCAGTAGCGACAATTACTGAGCAATATATGATGTTTATACATACAATGAATGAGCTTCAGCTAGACGTTGCCAGTGAATATCTAGTCATGGCAGCAACTTTGCTTCAAATTAAAAGTAAAATGCTTCTGCCTACGTATGAAGAAGATATGGATGAAATTGAAATGGTCGATGAAGAAGATCCGCGTGAAGAATTGATGCAGCGCTTAATTGAATATCGAAAGTTTAAAGAAGCGGCTGTAGAGCTTCAAAAGCTGGAAGAAGACCAAAGTCATGTGTATACAAAACCTCCAAGTAATGTGCAAATAAATGCAGAAGAACGTACGCAGCCTCAGGATGAAGGATTGGATATATCACTGTATGATATGCTAAGTGCTTTTCAAAAGTTGATGAAACGAAAGCAAAATAAAAAGCCTATGCAGACGAAAATAGCAAGGCAAGACATTCCAATTGACAAGCGCATGAGTGAAATTGTGAATGAATTAAAAGCCTTTAAAGGGAAAAAAAGTTTTTATCAGCTGTTTCCTTATCAAGAGCGTGATCATATTGTTGTAACGTTTTTAGCTGTGCTGGAATTAATGAAAGAAAATGAAATCGTTGTGGAACAGCAGCACAATCTAGACGAGCTTTATGTATCGTATCGAGAAAGGAATGAAGAGGAATGACAACGAATAATCTACAGGCTATTATTGAGAGCTTGCTTTTTGTTTCTGGTGATGAAGGTCTATCTATTAGCCGGTTAGCTGAGATTATAGAAAAGCCTCATGAAGACATTCAAGGTGCTTTGGAGAGCTTAAAGCAAGAGTGTAAGTTCAGAGGAGTTACACTTGTTGAAATAGGAGGGGCCTATCAGCTTGTCACAAAAAAAGACTATGCACCATATATTGAGAAGCTCGTAGAAGCTCCCGCTAATCAATCATTATCACAAGCAGCGCTTGAAACGTTAGCTATTGTAGCGTATAAGCAGCCAATTACAAGAGCTGAAATCGAAGAGATTCGCGGAGTGAAAACGGAAAGACCTCTTCAAACTTTAATTGGAAAAGTTTTATTAAAGGAAGTGGGACGAGCGGAAGGCGCGGGGCGGGCCATCTTATACGGAACGACAAAAGAATTTTTAGGCTATTTTGGCCTTAAAAGTATCGAAGAGCTGCCGCCGCTTCCAGAAGATTTATTACAAGAAGGAACCGATCAAGAAGCAGATTTGTTTTTTCAATCGTTTCAAGAAATGAAGTGAAAATGTAAAAGAACATAGAGTTTTTTCTATGTTCTTTTTTGTATGGACAAATCTTTTCATTCATAACCAAAAAAGACGAGCATAAACTTGTACAAACAGGTAGAGGGACGGGGATGACATGAAAAGAAGCAAAAAAAGTATCATCTATCTATTTATTGTATTGCTATGTCTCAGCGGTTGGCCTTCCATATCATCTGCAGCGGGGAGCGTAAGTGCTCATAGTGCTATTTTGATGGAACAGAAATCAGGGAGAGTGTTATATGCTAAAAATGCAGATCAAGTTAGCCGAATTGCTAGCATTACAAAAATTATGACAGCAATACTGGCGATTGAATCTGGCAAAATAAATAAAACAGTTACTGTGAGCCACAGCGCAGTTGGTGTTGAAGGTTCTTCTGTGTATTTAGTTGAAGGTGAAAAAATAAAATTAAAAGATTTAGTATATGGCTTGATGCTTCGTTCAGGTAATGATGCTGCTGTAGCTATCGCAGAATCCGTTGGAGGAAGCGAAGATGGATTTGTTTATTTGATGAATAAAAAAGCAGAAGAAATTGGCATGACAAATACAACATTTCAAAATCCGCACGGATTAGACGATCATGAAAATCATCGCTCAACCGCGCACGATATGGCTCTGCTCATGCGCTATGCAATGAATAATAAAATTTTCAAAGAGATTTCAGGAACAAAAGTCTATCGAATGAAGCATCCTGAAGAGAAATGGGATCGAGTGTGGAAAAACAAAAATAAACTGCTGACAACACTATATGCATACTGTACTGGCGGAAAAACAGGGTATACAAAATTAGCAAAACGAACGCTTGTGACAACTGCTACAAAAGATGGAATGGATTTAATTGCCGTAACGATTAATGCTCCAGATGATTGGAACGATCACATTTCCATGTATGAAAATGCATTTGATAAATATGATATGACCAGTTTAGCTTCAAAAGGAGAATTGGCCGATATAAAAAATTCTTTCTATAAAGATCAGCTGTATATTAAACGAAATGTCGTCTATCCGCTCACAAAGAAAGAACAAAGCTCTGTAGAAGTAAAAACAACGTTAATTCAGCCTAAAAAGCAGTGGAAAGAAACAGGGGAAGTTCCAAATGTGGTAGGAAAGCTCGATATTTATAGAAGTGGAGAGACGATTGACAGTGTTCCAATTTATTTCGAAAAGCAGTCCGAGCAGCAAAAAGGTTTTTTTGATAAAGTGAAGCGATTAATGTTTATTCAGTCTGGAGCCAAAACAGATGGTTAATATTATTTGGATGCTGCTGACCATTATCGGAATTGTTTTTGCGATTATAAATGGAAAAATTGGTGATGTAAACAAAGCAATTTTTCAAGGAGCAGGCGAAGCAGTGACCATCAGCATTGGGTTAATCAGCGTGCTGGTCTTTTGGTTAGGGATGATGAATATTGCTCAAAGTGCAGGGCTTCTCGACAAGTTAGCGAAACTGTTTCGACCCATCATTACAAGACTTTTTCCTGATGTTCCAAAAGATCATCCGGCCTTAGGGTATATATTGTCCAATATGATGGCGAATATGTTTGGGCTCGGGAATGCGGCAACTCCTCTTGGCATTAAAGCGATGGAGCAGCTTAAAAAGCTAAACGGCGATAGAGACGAAGCAAGCCGTTCTATGATCACACTTTTAGCACTTAACACAACCAGTTTAACACTTATACCAACCACAGTTATTGCCATTCGGATTACGTATAACTCGGCTAATCCTACTGAAATTGTCGGTACCACGCTTTTAGCAACTGTTGTAGCTACGATAGGAGCTATCATCATTGATCGCTTCTTTTATTATCGACGTACACGAAAAGGAGGAAAACGAAAATGACTATGCTTAATCAAGTATCATTGATGTTTATTCCTCTTATCGTAGGATGCATTTTACTTTATGGAACCTATAAAAAAATTCCTACGTATGAAAAGTTTGTAGAGGGAGGGAAAGACGGATTACAAATTGCTTTTTCCATCATTCCTTACTTAGTCGGCATGTTAGTGAGCATCTCTATTTTCCGGGCTTCAGGAGCGCTTGATTTTTTCTTATCTGTTTTAAAACCTATGCTGCAAGCAGTCGGCGTTCCGGCTGAAATTGTACCTTTAGCTCTTATCAAACCAATATCTGGAACGGCTGCTCTTGGTATCACGACGGATCTAATTTCTACATACGGACCTGATTCTTTTATCGGTCGTTTGGCATCGACCATGCAGGGAAGTACAGATACCACATTTTATATTTTAACGGTTTATTTCGGAGCGGTTGGCATTAAAAAAATGGGAGATGCGCTGAAGGTTGGTCTACTGGCAGATTTGGTAGGAATTATTGCCTCAGTTGTCATTGTAATCCTTGTGTTTGGCCGGTAAGAAATCGAAAATTCTACCTCTGGGTGGCAAATACACTTGTGTATTACTTCGTAAACAAGTAAGATGTTACAAGAGGTGAAGTGTTAATGGAACGATTACAAAAAGTGATTGCTCACGCAGGTGTAGCATCAAGACGTAAAGCTGAAGAATTAATCGGCCAAGGCCGAGTGAAAGTAAATGGAAAAGTTGTAAGAGAATTGGGCACGAAAGTAGGTCCTAACGATAAAATTGAAGTAGACGAAGTGCCTGTAGAAAGCGAAGCGCCCGTTTATTTTATGTTATACAAACCAAGAGGCATAATTTCAGCTGCTAACGACGACAAGGGAAGAAAAACAGTCGTTGACTTCTTTCCACATGTAGAAGAAAGAATTTATCCAATTGGACGTCTAGACTATGATACGTCGGGTTTACTTCTTTTAACAAACGACGGTGAATTTGCTAATCAGCTAATGCACCCTAAATTTGAAGTGGACAAAGTGTATGTGGCTAAAATTAAAGGAATTCCAAGTCGTGAAAAAATCAGACAGCTGCAGCGCGGTGTGATGCTAGAGGACGGAAAAACAGCACCAGCTCGTGCAAAAGTTCTTTCTATTGATAAAAGCAAGCAGACGGCGATTGTGGAATTGACGATTCATGAAGGGAAAAATCGTCAAGTACGTCGCATGTTCGATGCAATTGGGCATTCTGTCTTAAAATTAAAACGTGAACGCTACGGACCTTTAGATTTACGCGGATTAAATGCAGGAGAAGCTCGTGAGCTTACAGCGCATGAAGTCAAACAATTATATTCAATGTCTCAAACAGGTAAGTAATTTTCACTTACCTGTTTTTTTTATGAAAAATGTCGTGAATTAGAAAAACAAGCAAGGTTTTTTGAAAAAATGTCGAACTTGTAGAATGAGAGGAAGACTTCACAGAAACGTCGAAATATTATTGGAAAGCCACTACCACAAAAATGATATAATGGTAGAAAAAAGCGTATTGAAAGCGGTTAAAAGGAGTTCATGCCATGAAAAAAAAGCGCTTGATTATTCGAACAGTTATATTGGCAGTTTTGCTGTGCGCGGTTGGATATACCCTTTATGCTCAATTTTTTGCTGATAAACAAAAGGTATCAGTAGGAGATAAGGCACCTGACTTTATATTAAGAGATGTTAATGGAGAAACTCATCAGCTATCAGATTACAAAGGCAAAGGAGTTTTTTTGAATTTTTGGGGAACATGGTGCAAGCCCTGTAAACAAGAGATGCCGGCTATGGAAAAGCAGTATGCATCATATAAAAAGCAAGGTGTCGAAATTCTAGCTGTTAACGTTGCAGAAACGAATATAGCAGTAGAGCAATTTGCTAAACAGTATGAGCTATCTTTTCCGATTTTGATGGATAAAGATTCACAAGTGTTGGGTGCATACGGAATAGATCCTCTGCCGACTACATTTTTAATTGATAAAAACGGAAAGATTGTAGACAGTTTTATTGGGGGATTGGAAGAATCTAAAATAAAAGAATATATGGAAGAAATTAAACCATAGGGAGTGTTGACAATGAAACACGTAAAATGTGAATGTGGACACGTTAACCCGCATGGTACGATTTTGTGTGAAGCCTGTGGTAAGCCGATTGCAGAAGAAACAACTGATAAATTAGTAGATATGCGTTATGAAGGAAGCGCAAGGCGATCGCAAACGTACAATAAAACAGTTATCGATAAAATATGGAACTTTTTCTCTTCTGTAAAAGTAGGTATTTGGATCATTATCGTGACGCTTGTTGCGTCTGCAGTCGGAACCATTTATCCTCAAGAAGCTTACATACCTCCTAATGTGACAGCAGATGAGTATTACCAAAAGGAATATGGATGGACAGGAGAGCTTTATTATAAGTTAGGTTTTCATCATCTCTACGAATCGTGGTGGTACTTGCTTTTAATTGCTGCTTTAGGAATGTCGTTAGTCATTTGCAGTTTAGATCGAGTAGTGCCTTTGTACCGAGCTCTAAAAAGGCAGAGTGTAACAAAACATCCAAACTTCTTAAAAAGACAGCGTTTATATACCACTTCATCATCGTGGACGGATCAAGATTATGAACATGTAAAAAGTATGCTTAAAAAAAGAAGATACTCTATTCGTGAAGAAAACGGCAATCTGCTGGTTGAAAAAGGACGCTTCTCAAGATGGGGTCCATACGTTAATCATATCGGTCTCATTATCTTTTTACTAGGTGCTATGCTTAGGTTTGTACCAGGTATGTATATAGATGAAGTTCTTTGGATCCGTGAAGGTGAAACAAAAGTTATTCCTGGGACGAACGGAGAGTATTTTTTGAAAAACCATCGTTTTACTGTTGAAATGTATGATAAAGATAGCGAAAACGCTGTGTTTCAAGAAGCAATTGATCGTGCAGGGAATAATAAAGTAGCCAAAAAATATGAAGCGGATGTTAGTCTGTATAAGCGCGAAGGAAAGCTTATACCGGGAGCAGATCCAAAGTTAAAGAAAATAAAAGATTCAGAGATTCGTGTGAATCAGCCGCTTAAGTTTGAAGGATATGCCATGTACCAAGTGGATTTCAAGTTAAATGAATTTAGCTCTATGTCTTTCCATTTAACAGATAAAAATGCAAATAGAAACGTTGGTTCACTTACAGTAGATTTACATAATCCAAAAGAAACATATGATCTAAAAAACGGATATAAAGTCAAGCTCATGAGTTACTTTCCAGACTTTTTCTTTGATGATGAAGGAAATCCAAATACAAAGACCAGAGTGCCTAACAATCCGGCTTTTGTATTTAAAATGATTACCCCTCAGCATAAAAAAGGTGAAGTTGCTTTTGTTGGAATTAGAGAGAACTTGGAGCCCCTAGGAAATAACGATTATAAAATGACCTTTGCTGGTGTGGAAACGAAAAATGTAACGGGATTAACTGTTCGCAGAGACTATACGCTTTGGTTTTTAGGAGTTGGCGGAGCCATCTTTATGATTGGTGTAATTCAAGGGATGTATTGGAATCATCGCCGCATGTGGATTCAAAAAGTCAATAATGAGATATGGTTGGCCGCACATACAAATAAAAACTGGTATGGGCTTAAAAAAGAACTAAATGGTTTATTAGAATCAACATCCCTTACACAGCTGAAGGACCAAAATGATAAAGAAACAAAATAGGAGGAAAAAGCATGGATTACGCGAGTATAAGTAGTAATTTACTGTATGTGGCGTTTATTGCTTATTTAGTTGCAACCTTTTTTTTCGGAGGAGCTATTCGAGATAAGAGAGCAGCTCAAAAGAAAACAAAGTGGGCAACGTTTGGAATTGCGGTTACCATCATCGGCTTTATTGCACAGATTGGCTACTTCATTACAAGATGGATTGCATCAGGCCACGCTCCTGTTAGTAATTTATTTGAATTTACGACGTTTTTTGGCATGATGCTTGTTGGCGCATTTATTGTTATTTACTTTATTTATCGTCTTAGCATGCTTGGACTTTTTGCATTGCCGGTGGCTCTTTTGATCATTGCTTATGCAAGCATGTTTCCAACTGAAATTACGCCGCTGATACCGGCTCTGCAAACGAATTGGCTGCATATTCACGTTACAACCGCAGCTACGGGTGAAGCCGTGCTTTCTATTAGCTTTGTTGCAGGATTGATTTATTTAATCAAAACGATTGACCAATCCAAGCGAAATAAAAAAGCATTTTGGCTGGAATTCATCCTGTATACGCTTATTAGTACTCTTGGGTTTGTAGCGGTGACGCTGGCTTTTAATGCGGCACACTACGAGTCATCATTTAATTGGATTAATAAAAGTGGAGAACAAGAGCAAGCCGTGTATCATATGGTTCCGCTAGTGGGGCCGCATCAAAGTGAATGGACAGATGGGAACGATATACAGCCGCTTATTGATATGCCCGCTATTATCAATGCTAAAAAATTAAATACGGTCATTTGGTCGTTAGCTGGTGGATTCGTCTTATATTGGCTGATTCGTCTTATTTTACGGAAGCGAATTGGAGCTGCGCTGCAGCCGCTTGTGAAACAGGTAAACAGCGACTTGCTTGATGAAGTAAGCTACAGAGCAGTGGCGATTGGATTTCCTATTTTCACACTAGGAGCACTTATTTTCGCTATGATTTGGGCTCAGATGGCCTGGACGCGTTTTTGGGGGTGGGACCCTAAAGAGGTGTGGGCGCTGATCACCTTTTTATTTTACGCCGCTTTTCTTCATCTTCGGCTGTCGAAAGGGTGGCACGGTGAAAAATCAGCTTGGCTGGCAGTTGGCGGATTTGCCATCATTATGTTCAACTTAGTGGCTGTGAACCTAATTATTGCAGGTTTACATTCATATGCGTAACCTTTAATAATAGCATAGAGCCTGAAACGAAGATATTTTAGTTGAAGAAAGATCCGAACGAATGAGCTTCTTGATGGAGAATCTCATTCGTTCGGATTTTTTCATTGAGATGGTGAACGCAAAGTTCGTGTATGTAGGTGCTTATAGCCGTGGAACAAGCGATCCCTACTAGCTTCTTTATTTTATTTATTCAGCTGTAGATTGCATGGATTTCGTTGCGTCTCAACCTCTTTTTGGTAAAAACAGCTGTTTTTCGTAAAGGTGTTCACGAATTGTCACATTGTTTGGGTATCATAAGTAGAACTCGCTGGTTTTTTTTTGTACACTAAGACTAGGAGGTTGAAAATACATGCAAAACGAACAAAGATTACTGCTAGTAGACGATGAAGATCGCATTAGACGATTGTTAAAAATGTACTTAGAAAAAGAAGGATACATCATTGAAGAAGCAGCAGATGGGCATGAAGCAATCGAGAAAGCGTTACACATAGACTATGATTTGATTGTATTGGATTTAATGATGCCCGGCATAGATGGTATTGAGGTTTGTAAACAAATTCGGGAGAAAAAAGCAACTCCTATTATCATGCTTACAGCCAAAGGGGAAGAAGTAAACAGAGTCCAAGGGTTTGAAGTAGGTACAGATGATTATATCGTTAAGCCGTTTAGCCCAAGAGAAGTGGTTCTTCGCGTAAAAGCACTGCTTCGACGTTCCTCTCAAGCAACGTTTATTCAACCAGAAACGAGCGTGAAAAATCTTATCGTCTTTGATCACTTAACGATTGATAATGATGCACATCGCGTTACAGCAGACGGAAAAGAAGTTAACTTAACTCCAAAAGAATATGAATTATTATGCTACCTTGCAAAAACGCCAGATAAAGTATATGACAGAGAACAGCTGCTGCGTGAAGTATGGCATTATGATTTCTTTGGAGATCTTCGTACGGTAGATACGCACGTCAAGCGTTTGCGTGAAAAGTTAAATCGTGTATCGTCACAAGCGGCGAAAATGATTGTAACCGTATGGGGAGTAGGGTATAAATTTGAGGTTGAAAATAACTGATGTTTTGGAGAAGTGTAGTTGGTAAACTATGGTTTACTATCCTATTGCTCGTCACGCTTGTTTTATTTATTTTGACTATTTTATTGCTTCAGTTTTTTGAAAATTATCATGTTGTAGATGCAGAAAACCGTTTAACTAAAACAGCTGCTAAAATCTCTACCATTGTGCAGGAAACGGACGATGAAAAACTAGGACTATCCATTGCTCGTGAACTTGCAGACCAAGCAAGTGTAGTTATTGTTCAAGACAAAGATTTTTATTGGCATTCCACCCATCCTGATAAAGAAAATAAGAAAGCTATTTCGGCCATTGTTAAACAAAACGATCAGCTAAATCAAGTGGTTGAAAAAGGTAAAGTAATACGGGAAAAAATGTACATGACCACAAAGAAAGACACGAGTGATGAACCTTTAATGTTTGTTGTCGGTGTACCTTTAATGAAAGATAACAAACCGACAGGCGGCGTTTATTTGTATCAATCTCTTTCTGAAATTGAAGAACCCGCTCAGTATACGACTAAGTTCATTTTATTGGCTGCAGGTATTGCTATTATTTTAACTACTATCTTTGCTTTTTTCTTATCCACTCGAATTACAGCGCCTCTTAGAAAAATGAGGCAGGCGGCATTTGAAGTAACAAAAGGCAACTTTGATACAAAAGTACCTATTTTAACTCACGATGAAATTGGAGAGTTAGCGATTGCTTTTAATCAAATGGGCAGGCAGTTAAAGTTTAACCTCAATGCGCTTAATCAGGAAAAAGAGCAGCTTTCAAGTATTTTAAGCAGTATGGCAGACGGTGTTATTACGTTTAGTAGAGACGGATCGATTTTAATTACCAACCCCCCAGCGGAGCATTTTCTTCAGACTTGGTATTATGAGCAGGATGTCAACAATCAGCAGGTGCCGGAGCTTCCAGCAAACGTTGTCCATTTGTTTCAAACGGTAGTAGAGACTGAAACCGAGCGAAGTGCAGAATTGAAAATTCAAGGGAAAACATGGGTCATTTTAATGTCACCGCTCTATAATCAAACGAAAATTCGCGGTGCTGTAGCCGTACTACGAGATATGTCTGAAGAGCGTAAACTTGATAAATCGAGAAAAGATTTTATTGCAAACGTGTCTCATGAATTGCGTACACCTATTTCTATGCTTCAAGGTTATAGTGAAGCTATTATTGACGATATTGCAAGTACGGATGAAGAAAAGAAAGAAATTGCACAGGTGATTTATGATGAATCACTCCGTATGGGCCGGCTTGTAAATGAACTTTTAGATTTGGCGCGAATGGAAGCGGGACATGTGCAGCTTCACTTAGAATCTGTAGCAATGGTTGAATTTACAGAACGTGTTTTGCGTAAGTTTCAAGGGTTAGCTAAAGAAAAACATATTAAATTGTCTCTTAATGGAAAAGTAGAAGATGAATTTGAGGCGATGATTGATTCAGACCGTATGGAACAAGTGCTGACAAACTTAATTGATAATGCTATTCGTCATACGGATGACTACGGAGAAGTAAAGCTGCATCTTGATAAAAGTCAATCCGAAATCCATCTTTCTGTTCAAGATACAGGAGCAGGCATTCCGAAAGAAGATCTTCCATTTGTATTTGAACGATTTTATAAAGCGGATAAAGCCAGAACAAGAGGGAAGTCAGGAACTGGTCTTGGGCTTGCAATCGCCAAAAATATCGTGGAGGCACATCAAGGGATCATTGCGGTTGAAAGTGAATTAAATGAAGGAACAACTTTCTTTATCAAACTGCCAAAGTAAACACATGCTAAATAACAGCTTGTTCGGCTGAAATAATAAGAATAACAAAGAGATGTGATTCAGTGGAGAATCACATCTCTTTGTTTTTTCTATAAACAAGTCTAAAAGAGAAGGAATTGGCATATAGTATGTTTTGTGTGCAATGATCTACATAGGAGGTTCTTTCTTCATGATTGACGTGTTAAGAAGAATATTGGTTGTATTAGTAATGGGATTGTGTATAGGTCTTTTATTTTTGGGCGGGCAAATGGTAAAAGCAGAAGAGAAGCAGTGGGAGTGGCCGGTTGAAGGAGTCTTAACTGATATATTTGGTTCACGTCACGCCAAACACTTTGGAATTGATATAGCAGCACCTGTTGGTACACAGGTGTATGCTGTTGCAAAAGGAGTGGTGAGCCGCTCTTATTATTCAAATACATATGGACAGGTTGTTTTTATCAAACAAACAAATGGATACGAAACGGTCTATGCTCATCTAGAGGAACGTTTTGTTGCAGAAGGAAATCGTGTAGCCGCAGGTCAAAACATTGGACGAGTTGGCAATACAGGGCGATCTTCAGGTGCACATTTGCATTTTGAAGTTCATCAAGGAAGGTGGAATCCGGATAAAACCAATGCAGTAAACCCACTTGCCAAATTGGACAAGCAAAAACTATCTGCATACGTAAAAAGCGATTTAGCTGCCACGGTTTTTCAGCAGTTACATCAGACTTCTGATAACTGTATTCTTATCCATCAAGGAGATACATTATCTGAGCTTGCAGTCAAATATGAAGTAGATATGGATCAGCTAAGAAAGTGGAATCATTTAGAAAATACGATGTTAAATGCAGGACAAGTGTTAAAAATAAGTCCATAAAAAAAAGAGCCGCTCAGGCTCTTTTTTTCAATGTCACAATTCAATACGCTGTATGGTCACAATTTCGTTTGTTTGTTTTAACGAAGCGATGACAGAATCATCTAAAAGTTTATCAAACGTAAGCATCATAATGGCTTCTCCGCCTTTTTGCTTACGGCCCACTTGCATGGTAGCAATGTTAATACGTAAATCTCCAAGTACTTTCCCTACATTTCCAATAACTCCAGGCTGATCACTATGACGGATATAAAGAAGATGTCCTTCCGGATAAAAATCAATATCAAACGAATCAATATTAACAATTCGAGGTCCATAGCCGGCTATATAGGTGCCCGTAATGGTAAATGTACGCTGTTCGCCTGTTACGGTAACGTCAATCATATTGGAATATCCTTGCGTATCTTCCGATGTTTTTTCACCAAATGTAATTCCTCGTTCTTTGGCAATCATAGAAGCATTGACTTCGTTAACAGGTGAGTCGATACGATGAGTTAAAAAGCCTGATAATAAGCTTCGTGTAATATAAGTGGTTTCCAAATCCGTCACTGTACCTCCGTAGGAGATAGAGATATGCTGAACAGGTTCTCGCATGCATTGAGATAAGATAGCTCCCATTTGTTTAGTAAGGCTCGTAAACGGCTGAATTTTTTCAAAAACTTCTTTAGAAAGCGTTGGTAAATTAATGGATGAGCTTACAGGATTACCTTCTAGAAAACGCAAAACGTCATGTGCCACGTCTTCAGCAACGTTAAGCTGGGCTTCTTTTGTAGAAGCTCCTAAATGGGGAGTTGTAATAACTTGATCAAAATGTAACAAAGGGTTATCAATCGGCGGCTCAACTTCAAATACGTCAATAGCTGCACCTTGAACATGGCCAATTTCTAAATAATGAACTAAGGCTTTTTCATCAATGATCCCGCCGCGTGCGCAGTTTAATAAAAACACACCCTTCTTTGTTTTGGCTAACGTGTCACGATTGAGCAATCCCTTTGTTTCTTTGGTAAGTGGAGTGTGCACGGTAATAACATCCGCTGCTGCTAGTAATTCATCCAGGGATAATAGTTCTACGCCTAGCTTTTCAGCTCGGGAAGAGGTTAAAAAAGGATCGTAAACGTGAACGCTCATATTGAAGGCTTTTGCGCGTTTGGCAAGCTCTGAGCCAATTCGTCCAAATCCGATAATGCCCAGGTGTTTGCGATTAAGCTCTGTTCCAACAAATGCTGAGCGGTTCCATTCGCGCGCTTTGACTGAAGCATTTCCTTGGGGGATATGCCGAAACAAGCTAGCCATCATAGCAAATGTATGTTCCGCCGTTGAAATGGTATTTCCGTTCGGAGCGTTAATAACGACAACCCCTCGTTTGGTTGAGGCTTCAATATCAATATTATCGACACCTACTCCAGCGCGAGCAACAATTTTTAAATTCGGCATTTTTGCCAGCAAATCCTCTGTAACCGTCGTAGCACTCCGTACTAAAAGCGCATCGTACGTATGCAAATCATTCTCAACTTCTTCAACTTTTTTTCGCGTAAGATTCACATGAGGAGCTTCAAGTAGTGGAGCAAGACCTTCATTGCTAATTGAATCAGCTACTAATACATTATACATGACGTGAACATCTCCCTTGGATTTTACTATCATCAAATATTTGATAATTTACCATGTTAAAAAAATTCTGTCAATTATATTTTTCAAACTTTACGATTAGTTATCAAATACACAATTATAAACGTAAAATTGAAACTATAAATATGTTATAATGCTGTTGGTTATGCACTTATTTCCTTATTTTACATATAAAACAGTAATGAAGTTTATAAAAGACATCAATTTAATAGGAATTAAAAAACTTCTTTATTTACTTTTAATTCGAGATAACATATAATAAATTCATAATTAAATATTGGTCTATCTTCGGGGCAGGGTGAAATTCCCGACCGGCGGTAAAAAACAAATTGTTTTGAGCCCGCGAGCTTATATGTAATACATACGAGCAGATTTGGTGAAATTCCAAAGCCGACAGTACAGTCTGGATGGGAGAAGGTGGAGGTTCAGCGTTCAAAACCTAATGTGATGAACGTTTATTAAATATGCCTGCCATGTCTCCTCTCAACGAATCATTTGTTGGGAGGTTTTTGCGTGGGGATATAAAGTTGAACCTTTCTTCTTTGAAGAGTGGATCACAAAGAAGGAGAGAGGCAAGATGCAACAAAGTAAGAAAACTCAAAAGCTGGTCATACTAGGAATGTTAAGTAGTATTGCTTATATTTTAATGATGATTAATTTTCCAATTCCTGGATTACCTCCGTTTTTAACAATTGATTTTAGCGAAATTCCTGCACTCGTAGCAGCACTTGTATTTGGACCGATGGCTGCTGTTATAGTAGAAGGAATAAAAAATTTATTGAATTATTTAATTCAAGGAAGTGCTACAGGGGTTCCAGTTGGTCAAGTGGCGAACTTTGTGGCTGGTTTACTGTTCGTTCTTCCTGTATCATACATGTTCAACCGATTTAAAACAGCTAAAGGTGTAACGATAGGTTTGGTTACGGGTACGGTGGTAATGACGGTACTCATGGCTGTCTTAAATTATTATGTCTTCTTACCAGCGTATACAATCTTCTTGCAATCGCCAGAAATGTCTAGTGAACAAGCACGTCAATATATCGTTGCAGGTATTTTGCCGTTTAACTTAATAAAAGGAGCAGCAACAGGGGTTATCTTTGTCTTATTGTTTTCAAAAATGAAGCAATGGATCACACGTCGCATTGCTGTTTAATTCAATCGCTCTCCCGGGGAGAGCGATTTTTATATATAAAAAAACCTGCAGCATGTACACTACAGGTTTGCTCCATACTTATTCGAATTTATTAGCATCGCCTTCGAATTTTTCATCCGCTACGCGAATTGAATCCGTAGGGCAGCCTTCCATTGCATCCATCATATCATCTTCTAGATCTTCTGGAATTTCTACTACACCTTGGTTATCATCTAATGTTACGAATGCAATACCTTCATCATCATAATCATAAATGTCTGGTGCTGCTGCTCCGCAAGCGCCGCATGCGATGCAAGTATCTTTATCAACAATTGTATATTTTGGCATAACAAGACCTCCTGTAAAGTGTTCGAAAATTTCTCATTATATAATCTCTTGGCGAATCAAGAGTGAAATTTCTCCTTATTCATTGTAAAATGATTTATAAAACTTTTCAATAGAAAAGTCACTGAGAATGCTTATCAAATCAAGGTTTCTTCACTTACCCAAACGTTTTGATACATAAAGGAAAGAGCTAAAAAGCCTTTATCTCACATGCTATTGGTCACTTTTGGTACAATGAATGAGAAAGGAAGTTGACACCTTTGAATTATATTCAAGTTAGCATTTTATTTTGTATAAAACAGTTAAAAGGTGAGCGAACCGCCTATGGTATTTATCATTTATTAACAGGTAAAAAGTCAGCTCAAACGATTCAAGACGGAAAAATTTTTGGAATTTCGTTTCTTTTTCAGTCATTTGTTTACTTAGATAAACGGTCTTTTGAAACCTGCGTTGCATATCTAAAAGAACAGCAGTATATTGAAGAAACTGAAAATCAAAAGTATGTGATGACAGATAAGGGACAAGCACGCCTTGAAGGTGAACTGACGGCTCGACCCTTTCATCCAGCTTTAGACGGATGGAAATTCGCAAGCAGTACTCAATTATTTTTAGCAAGAATCACTTTGTTCATTCAGACCTTATCAAACCTACAGTATTTTCAAAAAGGGTTTTTACCCATTTCCAAAAATGCCGAGGTCATTCAATGGGTCAAAACGTATATTATGTCTCAAAAGCAAACGCGTCAAGAGTTAGCCGCCGAGCTATTCGAAGAGCTCCGAATGTGTTTGAAAGGTTGCACGGAACGGGACGCGTCTCTTTTTGTTTTGCAGCTGACTGGATACCAAAGAGTAGGCTTTACAAAAAATCAGTTAGCATATCAATATGAACTCGATGAGCATTATGTTCATATTCAACTTTTAGGGGTTATTCACCATATCATTGAAAAAGTAAGTAAAAATAATGAAAGCTTTCATGTACTGTCTTCTTTTTTACGTGATCTATATTTAGAATTGCCTTTGACAAGCTCGACGTTAAAAACGTATAGCTGGCTTCAAAAAGGCAAGACGCTTGAAGAAATTGCTTATATAAGGCGTTTGAAAGAAAGTACAATTGAAGATCATATTGCAGAATTAGCTCTGTTTGTTCCATCTTTTTCAATCGATGCATACGTATCGCCTAAGCAGCAGGAAAAAATTATCTCAGCTTTTGAAGGTTTGCGTACAAATAAATTAAAGGTGATAAAAGAAGAAGTAAAAGACGACGTTACCTATTTTCAGATTCGTCTCGTATTAGCAAAACATTTTACCTGATACTAAAAAAAGTGGTGTTTGATGTGAAGATAGAACAACTTCTACAGAAACAATTCGGCTATAGCCAATTTCGAATAGGACAAAAAGAGATTATTCAAGATATTTTAACCGGTCATAATGTGTTAGCGGTTCTGCCTACAGGAACAGGAAAATCATTGTGCTATCAGCTCCCAGCTTATTTGTTGAACCGACCGGTGCTGATTGTATCTCCTTTAATTTCACTGATGGAAGATCAAGTTCAACAACTAAAGGCAAGCGGAGAAAAGCGAGTTATTGCCTTAAATAGTTTCCTACAACAAGAAGAAAAACAACGAGCGCTAAAAAATTTAGCTTTTTATCGTTTTATTTATGCATCTCCTGAAATTTTGCAAAATGCTGTTGTAGTAGAAGCATTAAAGCAGGCAAAGGTAGGCCTTTTCGTTGTGGACGAGGCGCATTGTATTTCTCAGTGGGGACATGATTTTCGTTTAGATTATCTACAGCTAGGAGATATATGGAAGGAACTTGGCAGTCCGCTATGTCTGGCACTAACGGGAACTGCGACTAGGGAAGTAGTGGAAGATATTAAGCGCTACTTATCGCTTCCTGCTGTCAACGAGCACATCTATTCCATGAATCGAAGTAATATTGCGATGGAAGTTGATTTTGTTGCAAGTATTGAAGAAAAAAAAGAGAAATTACTGATGTACGTTAGTGAACTGCAAGGTCCGGGAATTATCTATTGTTCCAGCCGATCTTGGACAGAAGCATTAACGCAGCTTCTAAAGGAAAATGGGATACAGCGAGTGCAGTATTACCATGGGGGAATGGAACCGAATGAAAGAATGCTTGTTCAACAGCAATTTTTAGAAAATCAGCTTGATATCATTTGCTGCACAAGTGCATTTGGAATGGGGGTTAACAAATCGAATGTTCGCTTTGTTATTCATTTTCATACACCTACGCAGTTAGAAGCATATGTACAGGAAATTGGAAGAAGTGGACGTGATCAGCGAAACAGTATTGCGATCTTGCTTTATGCTGAAGGAGACGATGATTTTGCTCATTCTTTACTTGAAATTGAGCTTCCTTCTTCAGATACCATCTTATACTGCTTGTCGTATTTACGAAACCATGATCAGGCCATTCCTTTAAAACAAGTAGAGTCTCACTTTCTTTATACAGTGGGTGTTCAAGAAACACATTGGCGATTTATTCGTTATTATTTGTACAAAGAAAATGTAGTGAAAAATGAATATGTCGAACCCTGGAAAATTCCTGCATCGCTGCATGAAACGATTGTTGCGGCTGTAAATAAACGTCTTCGAAACAAACATGACAAGTATCGTGCGATGAAGGGGTTTATTGAGACAAAAGAATGCCGTCGTCACGTGCTGCTTGGCTATTTCGATGAAACGGGAAAATCAGAGCTTGAGAATTGTTGCGATTGCTGCGGCTTGGATTTAGAAAACTATAAAAAAACAAATGGTGAGCAGGAGCAATGGACATTTCAAGGCTGGGAATTAGAATTAGCTCGTTTGCTTCGTCAAGGAGAGATATAATGGCAAAATCACAGCAAGAGCTTATTTCATCCATGACAGATGCAGAGCTAGTTAAAAATTTATATGTAACACAGCTGCTCATCTGCTTCATTGCTTTAGGCATCGGTTTTTTTACATTCGATTCGTGGAATTCCTTTTTGCAGTTTTTTCAGCTGGATTGGTCTTCTATTTTATTGTACGGGGGAGGAACGGCTCTCTTTGTAGTAGGAGGAGATATACTTCTAATGAAATGCGTACCTGAGCATTTATACGATGACGGAGGGATCAATGAACGTTTATTTGCTAATCGTTCTGTTCCTCATCTGATCCTTATTTGCATAATCGTTGCATGTTCAGAAGAAATATTATTTCGAGGGGTTATACAAGTTCAGTTTGGCCTCATTTGGGCGAGTATTGTATTTGCACTCGTTCACATTCGATATTTAAAAAAGTGGTTTCTTTTTATTTCGGTTGTGTTTTTAAGCTTTTTAATAGGGTTGCTTTTTTGGTGGACTGAAAATTTGTATGTTACGATTTTTACTCATTTTCTCATTGATTTTTTATTGGGCCTGCAGATACGAAAATCAAAAGGGGAATCTGCACAGCCAGAAGAATTAATTCAGTAAAGGTTAAGGAAACAGCCATTATTTTCAATACTCCCCACATAATCTTTTATGTTCCCTCATATGTTGTACTAGCATAAGAGGGGGGGTGGAATAATGGAAAACAAAGTGGTAGACTTTGAAAACGATGAAACACTTCAATATATATTAGCTAGCGTTATTAAAAGAAAAGAGACAGTCAATAAGCTGAAAGCTAAAGAGAAAAAATGGAAGCTTTTGTTTTTAGCCAGTGTAACGGCTGTTATTAGCTACTTTTTTTTCATATTTCAAAGCGGTTTTTTTAGGACGTTTAGCGAATTTTTTTCATTTTTGTTAGGCAACATGGGACATTTGATGTTTCTATTGCTTACCTTCTCACTTTACTTTTATACTGTACAGCTGCAGAAAAAAAGCGAGAAAGCAGAAAAGACTTTTCAAGATTTGCGCTGTGAGATTATTAAAAGAAGCAAAGAGCTATGGGCGACGCCTGAAACATGGGAGCACCGAAAAGAAACGTTCCGCTGGATGCAGTCAACCTATGGAATTAATTTATATCATGAAAACAAATAGAATCGCATGAAAAAGCCTCTTTTTACATAGAAGTTTAGTGAAGGGGGTTTTTTTGTGAGGGATTGGTTTAACTTGCTGGCTGCGTGGTTATGCAGTTATTATATCAGCAGTTTAACGGCTGTAGGCTCAAAAGCTTCGTTAACCTATTTACTTATTCAAATGATTTTACATCCGTTAGATGTGTTTAGTGTTATAATCTTGTTTTTTACGGCTCTTTTTTGTCTGTCGGCGGCAGTTCGTAAAGTGTTTCTGCAAAGTCGGTTGCTTCTAAAAGGCTATAAGGTAAAATGGCATGAATACCTTGTTTCATGTCTATGTGTGATAGGAATTTTATCGTTAAGTGCCATTGCACTTTATCAAGTAGTAGGTTTGTTAACAATTGCGATAATTTATGCCCTTTCTTCTTTAAAGGAAACACATCGGGTATAAAATGAAAAGAAGGAGAATATATGGTTATTCTTTTAATTGTTTTAGCGTTAGGCATAGGCTTGCTGATTTTTATGTTTTCAGAAGCCCATCGTACATATGTCGAAGAAAGAACGATTCATTTATCAAGATTTCCTAAAAATCAGCAGCCTTTGCGCCTGTTTTTTATATCGGATATACATAAGCGAACAGTTTCGTCGAAGCTGTTGGAAAAAATACCGGGCGAAGTAGATTTTGTGATCATAGGCGGTGATTTACTAGAAGGAGGAGTCCCTTTAGTGCGGGCTCGTCAAAATATTCAACAGCTTAAAACGCTAGGACCCGTCTATTTTGTGTGGGGAAATAATGATTACGAAGTAAGTCAGATGCAATTGAAGCAGATGCTTAAAGATGAAGGAGTTATTGCCCTTAAAAATGAGCATGTCTTTGCCGTTTCTAAATATGGTACTACATGCCACTTTGCGGGGGTAGATGATTTATCAGAAGGTCAGATGAATCTAAAGAGAGCTGTTTCTTCCATTGAACCTGAACAGCTTACCATTCTTCTAAGCCATAATCCTGATGTTATCTATTATGTAGATGAAGAATCAAAAGTAGATTTAATTTTGAGCGGGCATACACACGGGGGACAGATACGCTTATTTAATTTGGGTATGTATGAATTAGGAGGGCTGAAAGAAAAAAGAAAGATTCCTCTTTTTGTCAGTAACGGATATGGTACAACCTCTTTGCCTCTCCGTTTACAAGCTAGAGCCCAAACGCATTATATCACTTTAAAAAGGAAAGAATAGCCTTGAACAAACTCTTTACATAGCATATACAAATTTTACACACAGGATAACTTATCCTATAATTCAATTAATAGATACAGTTCACGAAGAGTAGTTGGAGGTTACGTATGGCTCACGAAGGGAAGTATAATATTAAAGCCATCTCAAATATGGTCGGAATCCAGCCGGGAACTTTGCGTGCATGGGAACGACGTTATCAAATTTTAAATCCTGTCCGCAACGATTCGGGGCATCGGTTATATACAGAGGAAGATTTGCGGAAATTAAAATGGCTCACGGAAAAAGTGAGCGGAGGTTTTACCATCAGTCAAGCGGTTTCGTTATTAGAAACGGAAAGCAGTACAGTAGGAACGTTTGAAGAAGAAGGAGAAGTAGATTCCCCTCAAAAAATTAGGGATGAGCTGTTAACGATGCTTTTATCTTTTGAAGAAGGAAAAGCACAGGATTTAATTAATCATGCTTTTAGCCTGTATTCGGTAGAAAAAGTGGTTATTGATATTTTGGGTTCTCTACTCGTGACGGTTGGAGATATGTGGGAAAAAGGGCAAATTACAAGTGCTCATGAGCATTATACGACTCAAGTATTAAAAACGCGTATCAGCATGATTTTTTATTCGCTGCCTTCAAATGGCTTATTACCTAAAGCGATTGCTGTATGCGGACCTAATGAGACACATGAAGTGGGACTCCTAGTCTTTACGCTATTTTTACGCCGTAAAGGGTTTGAAGTTATTTATTTAGGAAGCAGCATTGAAGATAAAGATGTCGAGTTAATTGTTAAAGAAGTAGACCCAACATTTTTATTTATGTCATGCACAATGTTGGAAAATGCCGAGAAAACACTAAACTTGACGAACCAAATGATAAAGAAATTCCCCCATCTTAAAGTAGGATTAGGCGGTTATGTGTTTGATGTTTTAGATAGCAAAAGAAAAGGCGAGGCCCAGCCGTTTATTTTAGGAAATACAAAAGAAGAGTGGAATAGCTGGCTAACAAAAAAATTAGCAGAAATTGATTGAGAATAGCTTGTCTTTCCTATCATAAACCTGTAAACTCGTAAGTAAACATCACGAACCGTTTTCCAAAAAATACATATACTGCATTATCGAACCATGTGGTTATGAGTGCAAGCGGGGAGGGACGCTAATGAGGCTTGAACGATTAAACTATAATAAGCTAAAAGTTTTTTTGACCTACGATGATTTAAAAGAAAGAGGGTTAACAAAAGAAGATCTATGGACAGATACATTCAAAGTAAAACAGCTTTTTCGTGAGATGATAGAGCAAGCTTCTCAAGAACTGAACTTTGAACCTACAAATTCTCTTTCGGTAGAAGTTTTTTCACTTCAAGCACAGGGAATGGTTGTATTTGTGACAAAGCAGTATGAAGAAGAAACCAGCTACGGTGAGTTCGATGAAGACGAGTTCGAAGACTTCATTGAAATGCAGGTCATGCTAGATGAAAGCGAAGACATGTTTTTTGAGTTTGATTCATTTGAAGATGTCATTCAGCTGACCAAACGCATGTCAAACTTTTACGATACGGATAGCGTGCTCTATTCATTTGAAAAACGTTTTTACGTGCTGTTGGATTATCACATGCTGTCACCGGCTGAAGTTGGGAATATGATTGCGGTTTTGGCGGAGTATGGAAATCCCTCTACAATTACAAAGCACCGCGTAAATGAATATGGAAAAATGTTAGTAGAAAAGAGAGCTTTGGAGTATATTAATTCTGTCTTTTCTTAATTGTTTAATTGAAATAATTACACCCGTGAAGGATAAAGCACTTTTATTAAAATAAGAGTGGCTGCACTTTCAGCTTGTACAAAGTTGTTGAAAGTGCTCTTTATCACCGGGTGTTTTTTATTTTTTTTAGACGATTAAAGCATACTAGAAAAGAGGCAGACTTAAAACATTGTAGCATACCTTGTAAAGTTATTGGAAGCGTTTTCTTAGGAGAACACAAAAAATACTAAAAGTTCGATATTTTCCTTTGCAATGTAAAACTAAGGGTGTATACTATGTCATGAAAGAAGCACCATTCAATTAAAAACGAATAATTTTCGATACATTTTAGGAGGTTTACAGATGGTAGCCGACAAGATGCAAGACAGTAAAAATAGTCAAGAAGAGAAGCATGATGTTTTAAAATCTACACAAACAGTGATACATAAAGCGTTAGAAAAACTAGGCTATCCTGATGAAGTGTATGAACTATTAAAAGAGCCATTACGAATGATGACAGTAAAAATTCCTGTTCGTATGGATGACGGATCAGTTAAGATTTTTACAGGTCACCGAGCGCAGCATAACGATGCAGTTGGTCCTACGAAAGGCGGAATTCGTTTTCACCCAAACGTAACTGAAAAAGAAGTAAAAGCTCTATCTATATGGATGAGTTTAAAATGTGGAATCGTTGACCTTCCTTACGGTGGAGGAAAAGGTGGAATTGTTTGTGATCCTCGAAATATGTCTTTTGGAGAATTAGAGCGTTTAAGCCGCGGATATGTTCGTGCGATTAGCCAAATTGTTGGACCAACAAAGGATATTCCAGCGCCGGATGTGTTTACAAATTCACAAATTATGGCTTGGATGATGGATGAATACAGCCGGATTGATGAATTTAACTCGCCTGGCTTTATTACTGGAAAGCCCCTTGTCTTAGGTGGTTCGCACGGCCGTGAAACAGCGACTGCAAAAGGAGTAACTATTTGTATTCATGAAGCAGCGAAAAAACGCGGCATTGAATTACAAGGTGCACGGGTAGTAGTACAAGGGTTTGGAAATGCAGGAAGCTTTTTAGCTAAGTTCATGCACGACGCTGGCGCTAAAATTGTAGGGATATCTGATGCATACGGAGCGCTGCACGATCCTAATGGTTTAGACATTGATTATTTATTGGATCGACGCGATAGCTTTGGTACAGTAACGAAATTATTCAATAATACCATCAGCAACAAAGAGCTGCTTGAACTTGACTGTGACATCCTAGTTCCAGCTGCGATTGAAAATCAAATTACAGAAGAAAATGCCCATAACATTCAAGCGAGTATTGTGGTAGAAGCAGCAAATGGACCAACAACTCTTGAAGCAACGCGCATCTTGTCAGAGAGAGGGATTTTATTAGTTCCAGACGTTTTGGCAAGTGCGGGCGGTGTAACAGTTTCTTATTTTGAATGGGTGCAAAATAACCAAGGTTATTATTGGACGGAAGAAGAAGTAGAAGAAAAGCTTGAAAAAGTAATGGTTAAATCATTTAATAACATCTACGAAACTTCTACAACTCGAAAAGTCGACATGCGCCTAGCTGCTTATATGATAGGCGTAAGAAAAATGGCGGAAGGCTCTCGTTTCAGAGGCTGGATTTAAAAACAGAACAGCAGAACAATTGCGTAAATAGAAAAAATCTCCTATCATTAATGAGGAGATTTTTTTGTTTTACACTGCGTTAAAATAAAAAAAAGGTGCGTTTACAACTGAAGGAGTGACAGGCATGAAGAAAGAAAAAGTAATTATTGTTGGCGGAGGACCATGCGGGCTTTCAGCAGCTATTGAGCTTCAACATACAGGTATTGATGCCCTTGTAATTGAAAAAGGGAATATTGTGAATGCAATTTATAACTATCCGACCCACCAAACGTTTTTTAGTTCAAGTGAAAAACTGGAAATAGGGGATGTCCCTTTTATTACCGAAAATCGCAAGCCTGTGCGCAACCAAGCTCTTGCTTACTACCGAGAAGTGGTGAAGCGCAAGCAAGTTCGAATTCAGCCGTTTGAACGTGTCTTGCAAGTAGACAAACAAGCGGAAAACCAAATTATTGTCACAACATCTAAAGAGACATATGAAGCGGAGAATGTCATTATAGCTACGGGCTATTACGATCATCCTAATTATATGAATGTTCCTGGTGAAGATTTATCAAAGGTATTTCATTATTTCAAAGAAGCGCATCCTTACTTTGATAAAGATGTAGTCGTTATAGGCGGAAAAAACTCTAGCGTTGATGCAGCTCTGGAATTGGTGAAGTGTGATGCAAGGGTGACGGTTATTTATCGTGGCTCAGATTACTCCCCGAGCGTAAAACCTTGGATATTGCCTGAATTCGAAGCGCTGGTTCGAAATGGAACGATTGGGATGCATTTTAATGCTCATGTAACAAAGATAACGGATGACACGGTAACATATGAGCAGGAAGGGAAAGAGTCTACAATTAGTAACGATTTCGTTTTTGCCATGACTGGCTATCACCCTGATCACTCGTTTTTAACAAAAATGGGTGTGGAATTAGATGATGAAACAGGTCGCCCTTCTTTTAACGAAGAGACGATGGAAACAAACGTGGAAGGAATTTATATCGCTGGTGTGATTGCTGCAGGAAATAATGCTAATGAGATTTTTATTGAAAATGGACGTTTTCATGGGAAATCAATCGCTTCTCATATTCTCAACAAAAACAACGCATAGGCTTCTATGCGTTGTTTTACTAATGATTAAACAGCTGCTGCAATTCATCGTGATTCCTCGTTACTTGGAGAGCAACTAACAGCTTAATGCGTGCTTTAGGACCATTTAAGCCATTTGAAAAAATAACGCCCATCTCTTTTAACTGCTTGCCACCGCCTTCATATCCATATACATCTTGAGCAATTCCATTAAAACAGCGAGAAACGAGCACGATGGGTATCTTTCGCTTCAAAAGCAACTGAATCCCCGGAAGTGTAAGGGGAGGTAGATTTCCTTGACCGAGAGCTTCAATTACAAGTCCATCAACATCCATTGACGCCACTGCTTGAAATAAATGGTCGTCCATTCCTGCATAAGCTTTTAATAAAGTGATTTGTTTATCTATCTGATTAACAGGATAAAATTCATGTTCTGTAGGCATGTGGTGAAAAGATACGCCGCGTTTTGTGATTAATCCTATTGGCCCGTACTGAGGGCTTTGAAATGTCGCCACGTTGCTTGTGTGGGTCTTGGTCACATTCTCAGCGGTATGAATTTCATCGTTCATCACAACTAAGACACCTTTTCCTTTTGCACCGTCACTAATAGCCACCCGAACCGCGGATATAAAATTATAAGGACCGTCTGAACCAATTTCATTGCTTGATCTCATGGCTCCAGTTAAGACAATTGGAATATCTGTATGCACTGTTAAATCTAAAAAATAAGCAGTTTCTTCCAGCGTGTCCGTTCCGTGGGTTAACACGACTGCATCAATTTTGCCTTCATCAATTTTATCGCGTATTTTTTTTGAAAGTATAAGCATTTCCTTAGGAGTAATGTGAGGAGAAGGCAGATGGAATGCTTCTTCTACGATTACATTGGCCATACCTGAAACAGATGATGTTGAGCGGTGAAGCGGGTTTTGAATATCTGGTGTTACCGATCCAGTTGCCATGTCTTCTTTCATAGAAATTGTGCCGCCGGTGTGAAGAATATAAACAGTTTTCATAGAGAGCTCCTTTCAATTTTCCATATAAGTATGATACATTTTTTGGTATACTTGTTTAAGGTCTTTGTTAGGCTTTGTAAATCGACAGCAAGTTATGTGAGCATTTACATATAAAGATAAGGACATTATAGACGGAGATTTTCATCCTAAAGATAACATGTTACTATTAAAAAAAATAGAGGAGATGAGGCGCTATTTATGTTGGCGATTGTATCTGCAGGCATTGCGCCAGGATTGGCATTGTTAAGTTTTTTTTATTTGAAAGATGAATATGAAACTGAGCCTATTTCAATGGTATTAAAAACATTTATTTTTGGAGCAATGCTTGTTTTGCCAATTATGTTTATACAATATGTATTTGGTGAAGAGCACGTTTTTCAATCACCTTTTCTTGAAGCATTTTTCACGACAAGCTTTTTAGAAGAATTTTTCAAATGGTTCATTTTATATTTCACGATTTATCAGCACGTGGAATTTGATGAGCATTATGATGGAATTGTTTACGGGGCAGCTGTTTCATTAGGTTTTGCTACCGTTGAAAATATTTTATATTTATTTGCAAATGGTTTAGAATCAGCGTTAGGAAGAGCCTTTTTACCCGTATCTAGTCATGCTTTATTCGGTGTCATTATGGGATATTATTTAGGGAAAGCAAAGTTTTCTGAAGGAAAGGAAAAAACGAAGTGGACGCTGTACTCCGTATTTGTGCCGCTCATTTTACACGGAACATATGATTATATTTTAAAAACAATGGATCATTGGGTATTTATTATTATTCCATTTATGATTTATTTATGGTGGCTGGCGTTAAGAAAAGTAAAAAAGGCCAAACAGCCATCGATTGTCTAGGCTCAGCTTGTAAATCTTTTTTGAGAGATTTACGAGCTGAGTTTTTTCATTTCGGTAAATTTTGCGCATCTTGTATAAAAAAACAACCTTTACAAAAAATACTCCTATCATCTTATCAGTTACATACGATGTAGGAGGTTTTGTCATGTTATCATTTCGATGTTTTAAAAAGTATGCATGTCTCATATGCATATGTTCATTTATTGCAGCGTCCGTTGTGAGCCCAAAGGCCGCTCACGCGTTTTCAAATCAAGTCATTCAACACGGAGCAGTTGGAGATGACGTTATTGAGCTGCAGTCGAGACTTCAGTATTTAGGTTATTATAACGGGAAAATTGACGGTGTATTTGGATGGAGCACATACTGGGCACTGCGCAATTTTCAATATGAATTTGGCATTAAAAAGATTGACGGTTTAGCAGGCTGGCAAACAAAGATTAAATTAGCCAACGCAACAAAATATCACGAAAACTATGTGAAAAATCAAATTAGAAAAGGAAATAAGTTTACGCACTATGGCGGTAAGCCTCTTGATCAGCAGTCTAAAGGAAGCAGTAGCAGTGGAAAAAGCAGCGGGAACAATGGTCAGCAAAAATCACAAAGCGGATCTTCTCAAGCAAAAAAACCTGCCAGTCAGCCGCAGCGTAATACGTCTAACGGAAGTTCTGAACAACAGAAAGAAAAAGCACAAAAGCCAACAGCGGTGAATGTACCGAGCGGGTTTTCACAAAATGATATTCAGCTCATGGCAAATGCCGTTCATGGTGAAGCACGGGGTGAACCATATAATGGCCAAGTAGCCGTAGCAGCCGTTATTTTAAACCGAGTTAACAGTCCGGCATTTCCAAACACAGTCGCGGGAGTTATTTTTGAACCGCGTGCATTTACTGCCGTAGCAGATGGGCAAATTTGGCTTGAACCCAACCCAACATCTAAAAAAGCGGTTATGGATGCTATTAACGGATGGGATCCTACTGGGAATGCTATCTATTACTTTAATCCGGATACAGCAACAAGCGCGTGGATTTGGTCACGTCCTCAAATTAAGCAAATCGGGAAACACATTTTCTGTCGATAAAGAGAGGTGAAGGAAACATGATTCGAACAATTTTAATTGTATTGTTAGCTATTGGTGTTGTAGGTGTAGGGTATTGGGGGTACAGCGAACATCAAGAAAAAGATGCTGTGCTGCTTCAAGCGGAGAATACGTATCAACGAGCATTTCATGATTTGTCATATCAGCTAGATTTATTAAATGATAAAATCGGTGGCACGCTCGCCATGAGTTCGAGAGATCAGCTTTCGCCCGCGCTTGCAGAAGTATGGCGTTTAACTTCTGAAGCTCATAACAATGTAGGGCAGCTGCCTTTATCGCTTTTGCCGTTCAATAAAACAGAAGAGTTTCTTTCAGATGTTGGGGATTTTACGTACAAAGTGGCGGTAAGGGATCTAAGCAAATCACCCTTAACAGATAAAGAGTATAAAACGTTAAATTCGCTTTATGATCAGTCAGGAGAAATTCAAAATGAAATGCGCCAAGTACAGCATCTAGTCATTGATAATAACTTGCGCTGGATGGATGTTGAGCTAGCCCTAGCTACAAAAGAAAAGCAAGGGGACAATACGATTATTGACGGATTAAAAACCGTTGAAAAAAGTATGGATTCTTTTGCCGAAACAGATTTGGGCGTTATGAATGCAACGAATGAGCAGGAAAAAAATGCTTTTCATCAATTAAAAGGCAGAGAAGTTAGTGAAGATGTTGCAAAACAAGTGGCGCGTTCGTTTTTGGATTTAAAAGGAAATGAACAAATTCATATTGTAAAGAGCGGAAAAGATGCCGATTATGAGGTGTACAGCTTAACCATTACAGATCCAAAGACTAAACAAGAAACGTATATGGATATTACACAAAAAGGCGGATATCCGCTTTGGGTGCTCGAAGATCGAGATATTAAAAAACAAAATATTAGTTTAAACGATGCTATGAACAAAGCGACTAAGTTTTTAAAAGATCATCGTTTTGAAAGCCTAGTAATGGCTGAAAGCGCTCAATATGATAACATGGGAGTCTTTACATTCGTAGAGCAAACGGAAAGTGGAGTTCGGATTTATCCGGATTCAGTTAAAATGAAAATGTCTTTAGAAGATGGATCTGTGATTGGTTTCTCAGCTAAAGACTTCTTATTAAAACATCGTACAAGAGATATTCCAAAACCTAAAATTTCGAAAGAACAGGCAAAAACCAAGCTGAATTCGAATGTAAAAGTGATGGAAGACCGCTTGGCAATTATTACGAATGATTTAAACGAAGAAGTGCTATGCTATGAGTTTTTAGGGACAATAAAAAATGATACGTATCGTATTTTCATCAATGCCGATACGGGTTTTGAAGAAAAAGTCGAAAAACTGCAAAACTCAGAACCTTTATATAATGAAGTGTAAAGTTGATAAAAACCGGTGTCTATAGACACCGGTTTTTTGTTTTTTTAATATTTTATTGAGTCTAAATGACTAATTTGTATTTACAAAATAAACATATTTAACTATGTTTAAATAAAGGGAAAAAGTGTATATAGTGGAACTGAAGGAGAGAGAAGATGATAAAAGCGGGAATGAGGCTGACGTTAGAGAGCGGGCACAGAGAGTCTACATTACAACAAACATATCGATGTAAAGTAGTTGAGTTTACGGAAGACGTGATTTATATTAGCTATCCGCTAAATGAAGAAACGCAGCGAAGTGCTTTTTTACTAAAAGGTACAAAATTGCTTGCTACGTTTATTGGATATGATCAAAATGTATATACTTTTCCAACTGAAGTAACAGGGCGTGAAATAAAAGGCATGCCTGTTGTGAAGCTCTTTTACCCGGGCGATAAAAAGTTAAAATCTATCCAAAGAAGAAATTTTTTCCGTGTGCCGCTTACAGTGAAGGCGGTGATAGAAAGTGAGCAAGAACAGCAGGATGTAATGGAAATCATGACTAAAAACATCAGTGCAGGTGGAATAGCCGGCTCCTTCCATCACTCGCTGCTTTTTAATGAGAAAGATTCGGTTGTTGTACGATTAAGTCTTCCTAATCGTGAGGGAGCTTTGCAGCATCTTGAATTAAAAGGGGAAGTTGTACGAATTACCGCCCCGACTTCTTGTAAAGTAGGTCAGCTATCTATTAAATTTATGGACATGGAAAAACAAACGAAAGAAATGATGATTCGTTATACCTTAAAGCGTCAGCTCGACCTAAGAAGAAAAGGTCTTCTTTAGCGTATAAAAAAAACTTCTCTTTCCTAAACTGTAAGCAAAGGTATTACTTCTTACAAAAGGAGAAAAAAGGTGAATCGAATAGAACGAATTTTAATTAAATTAGTGGTTATTCAATTTGTGTTTTTAATAATTGCTCAATGTATTTTACTATCTAGCAGTCACAGTACATATTTCTCAAAGGTTATTCAGTATGAGGGAGTTAGCAAAAATAATTTTAATAAAATTATTGAAACATTCGACCAGTAGTCGGACGTATGGTAGAATAACTAGGAAAGAAACATGCAGTGAACACCAGGCAGGAGAAGACCCCCTGCTCTTTTTTTCGTTTATAAACGCTTCATATAAAATGGCTCATTGTATAAAAGATGAAAGTGGTTTGTTCCTGTTTTGAAATTAAGGGAGGCACTTATGGAAAAACAAATTTCAATCGCGATTGACGGTCCTGCAGCTGCTGGGAAAAGTACAGTGGCAAAGATTATAGCAGAAACCTTATCATATATTTATGTTGATACAGGAGCGATGTATCGTGCTCTAACGTATCAAGCGCAGAAAAACCAGGTAGATTTGCAAAATGAAGAAGAGCTATTGCATTTACTTAACGAAACAGTCATCGATTTAAAGCCGTCTGAATCTGGACAGGTAGTCATCTTAAATGGGCAGAATGTTACAAGTGAAATTCGTTCCGCAGAAGTAACTAACTCTGTATCCCTCGTAGCGAAACATCGTGCAGTTCGTGAAGAGATGGTAGCGAGACAGCAGGGCCTTGCTAAAGATGGAGGCGTTGTAATGGACGGACGTGATATCGGTACACACGTGCTTCCTCACGCAGAAGTTAAAATCTTTTTATTAGCGTCTGTGGATGAAAGAGCACAGCGACGCCATGACGAAAACATAAAAAAAGGTTTTGAATCAAATTTAGAGCGTTTAAAAGAAGAAATTGCCCGCAGAGATAAGCTGGATTCTGAGCGCGAAGTAGCACCTCTTAAAAAAGCTGAAGACGCAATTGAAATCGATACAACTTCCTTATCGATTGAAGGAGTTGTAGAAAAAATACTTTCTATTACAAAAGAAAGGATTGGATGATTTTGAGCTTTTATATGTTTGCACGTGCCATTGTAAAAGGCATTTTAACACCAGTTTATCGTTATGAAGTAATCGGTGCAGAAAATATCCCTTCAGAAGGCGGAGTTTTACTTTGTTCAAATCATATTGACAACTTAGATCCGCCTACTGTAGGTGTGACATGTCCAAGACCTATTTCGTTTATGGCAAAAGCAGAGCTGTTTAAAGCACCTTTTCTGAAGACGGTTCTGCCAAAGTTAGAAACATTCCCTGTAAAGCGCGGGATGGCAGATCGTGAAGCTTTGCGCCAAGGGTTAAAGATTTTAAAAGAAGGAAAAGTGCTTGGATTATTTCCCGAAGGAACAAGAAGTAAAGATGGGGAATTAGGCAAAGGGATGGCTGGAGTAGGCTTTTTTGCTTTGCGTTCAAAAGCAGCTGTTGTGCCTTGCGCTGTTATTGGTCCATACAAGCGTTTTGCAAGGTTAAAAGTAGTGTACGGACCGCCAATTCAGATGGATGAGCTTCGCGAACGAAAAGCATCAGCCGACGAAGTGACCGAAGTTATTATGAAAAGCATTGGTGAATTAATTGAAAAATATCAATAGTTTGTAACCTTATGACTTGACAAAAGATTCTATTTATTAGAAGTTAATAACAAAGAGAGTTTTTTCTATACAGAGCTATATACAATAATGATGAGCTAAAAGAGTGAAGAACTCTTACAAGGGAATACATATTGTAGATGGATATTGGAGGAGGAAAAGACGATGACAGAAGATATGAATCAAGTAGAGGTAACGTCATTAGAAGTAGGAGAAACAGTAAAAGGTACTATTACAAAAGTAGAAGAAAAGCAAGTGTATGTAGATGTACCTAACAGCAAACTAGACGGTATTATTCCAATTAGTGAATTAGCGAGCTTACATATTGAAAAAGCAGGCGATGTAATCCAAGAAGGTGCCGAAGTCGAAGCGAAAGTAATTAAAGTGGAAGACGATTTGCTTGTGCTATCTAAACGAGCTGTAGATGCTGAAAAAGCATGGGATGGTTTAGAAGCAAAACTTTCTTCAGGTGAAGTGTTTGAAGCGGTAGTCAAAGAAATTGTCAAAGGCGGATTAGTAGTAGATATTGGTGTAAGAGGGTTCATTCCAGCTTCTCTTGTTGAAACTCATTTCGTTGATGATTTTGCAGAGTATCAAGATCAAACTCTTACGGTCAAAGTAGTGGAATTAGATAAAGAAAAAAATCGCGTGATCCTTTCGCATCGTGCAGTTGTAGAAGAAGAGCTTGTACAACAAAAAGAAAATGTTCTTGAGTCATTAAAAGAAGGTCAGGTTTTAGAAGGAACCGTTCAGCGCTTAACAGACTTTGGAGCGTTTGTAGATGTAGGCGGAGTAGATGGGTTAGTGCACATTTCTCAGCTTTCACATACGCGTGTAGAAAAACCTTCAGATGTAGTAGCTGAGGGAGATGCTGTGAAAGTCAAAGTATTGTCTGTTGACAAATCAACGGGGCGTGTTTCATTATCTATTAAAGATACGTTAGAAGGTCCATGGTCCAACATTTCTACGAAGCTTCGCCAAGGTGATGTAGTAGATGGAACCGTTAAAAGACTTGTATCTTTTGGAGCTTTTGTGGAAGTTCTACCTGGAGTAGAAGGACTTGTACACATTTCTCAAATTTCCCATAAGCATATCGGGACACCGCATGAAGTGCTTTCTGAAGGCGAAAAAGTGACGGTGAAAGTACTTGATGTGAATGAACAAGAACGACGCGTTTCGTTAAGCATTCGTGATCTTGAGGAAGAAGAACAAGAAGATTACGGTGACTATGAATTACAAGAAGAGTCAAAAGGTTTCCAATTAGGTGATATGATTGGGGATCAATTAAAAAAATTAAGATAAGTAATGGTGATGATTTGTGAGCAGAGCAAAACGTAAAATTGATCACATTCATCATGCGATTCAAACGGGACAGCATCGGCTGCACGGGCTGGATGATATTCGCTTCGTTCATAATAGCTTGCCAAATACTGGCGTGCACGATGTTCATATTGATACAAAAATTGGCGAACTTTTGTTAAGTTCGCCAATTTTTATAAATGCTATGACGGGCGGAGGCGGACAAGAAACGGAACGGATTAACCGTTCGTTTGCTCAAATTGCTCATCATGGTCAATTAGCAATGGCCGTTGGATCGCAGATGGCTGCGATTAAAGATGAAAAGGAAGAACAATCATACAGAGTAGTGCGTCAAGAAAACCCTAACGGAATTATTTTTGCCAACCTAGGCAGTGAAGCTACAGTTGAACAAGCTAAAAAAGCAGTTGATATGCTTGAAGCAAATGGACTTCAAATTCATTTAAATGTTATACAAGAACTGGTCATGCCGGAGGGAGATCGTGATTTTACCGATGCATTACGTCGTATTGAACGCATTGTCCAAGAAGTAACCGTTCCTGTAATTGTCAAAGAAGTAGGTTTTGGGATGAGCGCTCAAGCAGTGCAAAAGCTTAAAGATGTTGGTGTTGAAATCGTTGATATTGGTGGGTACGGTGGTACCAATTTTTCGAAAATCGAAAATGAAAGACGAGCAAAACATTTTCACTTCTTTAATGATTGGGGAATTTCCACAGCAGCTTCTTTAGCAGAAGTATCTCAGCACGTAGAAGGTATGTCCATTATTGGTTCGGGAGGTATTCAAACCTCTATGGATATTGCTAAGTCTATTGCGTTAGGAGCTTCTGCAACGGGAATGGCAGGATATTTTTTATCTATTTTAATGAAGTCTGGTTTAGAAGCAGTTGTAGAAGAGATAGCCGAGCTGCATGAGGAGTTAACGTTCATCATGGCTGCGCTAGGAGCAACCTCTATTGCTAAGCTTCAGCAAATGCCTCTAGTTATTACAGGGGATACCCATAGTTGGCTGACTCAGCGAAATGTATCTATAGAAACATTTAATAACAGATCATAAAAAAGCATGCAGTTGACTGCGTGCTTTTTTATTTCTTTAAAAGATGAATGATCGCGTTTTCATTTAAAAAAACAAAAAATGTTGGCAGAAGAAGTGACAAAAAGCATGAAATCCCAAACGTTAGCCCCTTATAATAAGTAAAACAAACAGAAAAATCAGAAAAAAGAGGTGGCGTGATGAAAAAGGGACATCCTATATTTACAATTTTTCTTTTCTTTTTAGGTTGGGTTTTCATGTATGCAGATCGTAATATTTTATCTCCGGTTATGGGAGATATCGGTGCGCAGTGGGATCTTAATAAATCTGAACTTGGGCTAATGTCTACCGTATTTTTTGCAGCATATGCAGCTATGCAAATTCCAACGGGTTTTTTGGCAGATCAATTTGGTCGCGTTAAGATCTTAGTAGCTGGATACATCTTGTTTGGAGTTGCCACATTTGTTACAGGACTTACAACTACTTTCGGTATGTTCTTACTTATGCGGGCGCTGACAGGACTTGGAGAAGGAACGTATTATGGTTCACAATACGGAATTTCTTCGAGCATCACATCTGAACGATACCGAGGTTTAGTGTCGGCGCTCATTAATAGTGGAATGGCTTTTGGTATATCACTTGGTTTTATCGGTTCTACATACATTACATATACGTTAGAAAAAGACTGGCAGTTTACTTTTTACTTATTTGCTATTCCAACTATAGTAATAGCTATTTTAATAGCTTTCTTTGTAAAAGATAAGCAAAGGGATCAAGAAAAAAATTCGCTAAATAAAGAAACAAAGCAGTCGCTAAAAGTATTATTTACAAAAAATCATATTTTCGTATACATTTTAATCTTCTGCTCTCTTTACGGATTTTTTGGGATGCTGACTTGGCTTCCTTATTATTTGCAGCACTCGCGAGGCTTAGAAGGGTCTCAAACAGGCATCATAGCATCTTTAGTACCTTGGGCGTCCATTCCAGGAGCAATCTTCTTTGGGTATATATCTGATCGAATTGCAAATAAAAAAGCATTAATTGTGAGTTTGTCAGTAGCGGGCGCTTTGTGTCAATTTTTTATTCCCTATACAGAGAGTTATTCTTGGCTATTAATCGGCTTAATTGTGTACGGTTTGATAGGTAAATTAGCATTAGATCCGATTTTGATTTCGTATATGGCGGATATTACTCCATCGTCCATGTACTCTAAAGTGTACGGTTTTTTCAACTTCAGCGGCATGCTGTCATCGATCTTTGCACCTTACATTACCGGATATTTTGCAGATAAACTTGGAAGTATGGAATTCGGGTTTTATTTGTCAGGAGCACTATTGTTAGTGGGAGGAGTTCTCTTTTTGTTTACAGGAAAGAAAGAACGTTCCTATCCTGTTTCACATCCAGTTTTAAAATAAAAAAATGCGCTGACTTAGTCAGCGCATTTTTTTATTTATGCTCATTTAACTCGCGCGCTTCTTCAGGACTTTGCAAGCTAGTTGCTCCCGGATAGTGAAGTCCTTGATCACGGTCAGATTCAACTCGTTTTGATTCTTTTAATTTTTTCTCTTGACGATCTTTTCCCATTTTAGATTCCCTCCTTTTTTCTGATAGGTTGTCCAAAATAAGAGGTTCTATTCTAAAACTCCGATTAAGTTTTACCAAATTGATACATACTGATGACAGGTAGAGGAGGTGCCATATTCAGTGGACGGAATTTTCTTTTATTGGCTTTCGTGGATGGGATGGATTGTTACGACTTTTCTTATGCCCAAAACACTTAGGCGTTGGAAGGTAGCAGCCATTATATTAATCAGTATACTCCTAAGCGGAATGAACATGCATATGGCTCAGTTTTCATGTAGCTATACCGCTTTGTTTTTAGTGGGGGTAGCGTGTGTTTATGCTTCAGGCTACAGCAGGTTTCAGCAGTTATATTATGTTATTGTATGCGGCATAATAATAATTGCCTATGCTGGTTTTTGTTTACTTGAGCTCTATGATCCTGTATGGATTTTTATTGACCGTAAGTGGATTTTGACTGGACTTATCTTATATATTTGCTTTATGGTGATTAAAGATGCTGAAAAAAGATTCGCAGCGCTCATTTTAGGTGTAGTTGGAGGAGATTTTTTATACGCAGTTGTCATTCGAGATATTGCATCTTATGAAGTAGGGTCTCTTCGGACACTCGACGTTTTAGCAACAGCAGTAGGAGCTATGTTTATTTGGGAGATGCTGGTTTATTTCTCTGCTTATTTAGATTTGTACGTGCTGAAGTCTCACAGGCAAAAGCAAAGTACTTACAAATAGAAGAAGAGATTTCGTAAAATTATATTGTTGTTACCGGTGATTTTTGATAAAATTGTTTGATTGAAAGAGTAATGCTTATTCAGCGGATAGGCAGTTAATCAGCTTGATGTAAAATAGAGCTGATAAAAAGCCTGCTTTATCGCTTATGATCGATTAGTAGAGGTCATGCCACGCTGCATGGCCTCAATTTTTGAAAAAAGAATGATCTTATTTATTTGTACATGTAGATAAATACCTTTAGTCGATTAAAGACTGGTTGCCGATACATAAAAAAGATCAAGGAAAGGGAAGAATCGTATGCCAAAACCAATTATTGCGATTGTTGGTCGTCCCAACGTAGGAAAATCAACAATTTTCAACCGAATTGTAGGAGAGCGAGTATCTATTGTAGAAGATATTCCGGGTGTAACTCGTGATCGTATCTATAGTTCAGGTGAGTGGCTGAATGTGGACTTTAACATTATTGATACCGGCGGTATTGATATTGGAGATGAGCCATTTTTAGAACAGATCAAACAGCAGGCAGAAATTGCAATTGATGAAGCGGACGTAATCATTTTTCTAGTAAATGGACGCGATGGAATTACTGCAGCTGATGAAGAAGTGGCGAAAATTTTATACAAATCCAAAAAGCCCGTTGTCCTAGCTGTTAATAAAGTAGATAATCCTGAAATGAGAGAATTAATCTATGATTTCTACGCACTAGGATATGGAGAACCGTTCCCAATCTCAGGAACGCATGGTTTAGGTTTAGGTGACCTGCTAGACGAGGCAGCTAAGCACTTTCCAAAAGAAAAAGACGAAGATTACGGAGAAGAAGTCATTAAATTTTCATTGATTGGTCGTCCTAACGTAGGGAAATCTTCATTAGTTAATGCTCTTCTAGGTGAAGACCGTGTTATTGTCAGTGATCTTGCCGGCACGACACGCGATGCCATTGATACAAAGTTTACAAAAGAAGATCAAGAATATGTTGTTATTGATACAGCTGGAATGAGAAAGCGTGGAAAAGTGTACGAGAGTACTGAAAAATACAGCGTACTGCGCGCATTAAAGGCAATTGAACGCTCAGATGTTGTCTTAGTTGTATTAAATGCTGAAGAGGGTATTATTGAACAAGATAAGAAGATTGCTGGCTATGCACAAGAAGCTGGAAAAGCTGTTGTCATCGTTGTAAACAAATGGGATACAGTAGAAAAAGATGAAAAAACAATGAAAAAATTTGAAGAGAATATACGTGAGCATTTTCAGTTCTTAACATATGCTCCAATTGTATTCCTTTCAGCTAAAACGAAAAAACGTACGCATACGCTATTGCCAATGATTGATCTTGCAAGCGAAAGCCATGCGGTACGTGTAGAAACAAGCATCTTAAATGATGTGATTATGGATGCAGTAGCAATGAACCCTACGCCTACTCACAACGGCAACCGCTTAAAAATCTATTACACAACTCAAGTAGCAATTAAGCCGCCAACTTTTGTTGTGTTTGTAAATGATCCTGAGCTAATGCATTTTTCATATAAACGTTTCTTAGAAAATAAGCTTCGTGAAGCTTTTGGATTTGAAGGAACTCCAATTAAAATTATTGCAAGACCAAGAAAATAACAGAGGATGTGATCGGCGTGGAAAGAATAGCTGTACTAGGAGCAGGAAGCTGGGGAACTGCATTAGCTTTCGTATTGGCGGAAAATGGACACGATGTTCGCATTTGGGGACATAGACAACAAGTCATTGATCAAATCAACGAGACGCATAAGAATGAAAAATATTTGCCTGGTGTAGAGCTTCCTCATCAGATTAAAGGTTTTACGTCATTAGAAAAGGCAATAGAAGGTGTTGAAACCCTTATTTTAGCTGTTCCAACGAAGGCGATTCGTGAAGTGTTGCAGCAGCTAAAATCCCTTACCGATGAACTATTTACAATTGTTCACGTAAGTAAAGGGATTGAACCGGATTCTCTTTTACGTATATCTCAAATGATTCAACAAGAAATTGATACAAAAGACATCGTTGTCTTATCAGGTCCGAGTCATGCTGAAGAAGTAAGTAGAAGGCAGCCGACAACTGTGACGTCAGCTTCAACAAACATACAAGCAGCAGAAAAAGTGCAGGATTTATTTAATAATCAGCAGTACTTCCGTGTTTATACAAATCCTGATGTGATTGGTGTGGAAATTGGGGGAGCGTTAAAAAATATTATTGCTCTTGCTGCTGGTATCACGGATGGACTTGGATATGGTGACAATGCGAAGGCCGCTCTTATGACTCGTGGCTTGGCTGAAATCGCTCGTTTAGGTACTGTGCTTGGTGCTAATCCTCTGACGTTCTCAGGTTTAACGGGGATTGGAGACTTGATTGTAACGTGTACAAGCGTTCATTCTCGAAATTGGCGCGCTGGTAATCTTCTTGGAAAAGGCAAAAATTTAGACGAAGTATTAGAAAATATGGGAATGGTTGTAGAAGGTGTACGCACCACGAAAGCAGCTTACCAGCTATCTCAAAAATATGACGTAAAAATGCCGATTGCTGATGCTTTATATAATGTACTGTTTAATGATGTGAAGGCAAAGGATGCAGTAGACGCGCTTATGTCTCGTACTAAAACACATGAAATGGAAGATTTAGCGAATGTTTTAGGAGAAAAATTAAATTAAGTGCAAAGAAATATGAAAAAATAGGCAATTGGTGATACCCAAAATCATTTACTTGCATAAAATAACGTGTAAATAAAGATGAGTAGAACTGTTAGTATGGGAATATTTAGTTATGATCGAAGCGAAGAGCCCCCTTCGCTTCGATTTTTTTTATGTGAAAAAGCAGGAATTTGTCAATTTAATAGGAAAGTAATTACTATAGACCATGAATCACTGGAAGGTAAATAAATAGTTAATTTAGAAAGTTCTATCAATATCCATCTTAACTATAAGTCCTTATGTTATAATAACGGTGAAAAAAGGAGTGGATGCAATTTGTCGCCAGGTTTGTTAAAGATGTGGATTTCATTGGGCTCCATTGTATTTATGTTTATTTCGGTATTTTCTATTTACTTTAGTCGTTATAAAATTACGAACCGCATTGGTAAAATTGTACTCGCTTTCATTGCCTATTTGCTTATGATTGTAGCAGGTCTTATTATGGTAATTGTTGTATTCAGCGGGCCGACAGATGCTTAATGTACATATGGTAGGGTGAGAAAAATGAAAAAATTCATGCTAACGTCTATTGTTGGGTTAACCATTTTTGTATTATCCGGTTGTTTGTACCCGACGGAAAGAATGTCTCAAAATCAAGTTCCTTATAAAGATCAAGTTGCTTCCGTGCAAACGGCGGTTGATCAATTTAAACAAGAAAGCGGAGGCTTATTGCCAATAAAAACGAAAGATATGGACACGCCGATTTATCAAAAATATCCGATTGACTTTACGAAAATTGTTCCTAGATACATGCAAGACGCACCTGGAAATTCATATGAAAGCGGAGGGGTATTTGCGTACGTACTTGTGGATGCAGAAACAAAGCCCACGGTTAAATTATTAGACTTACGGATGGCGGATACGATTCAAGATGTTAACGTACATTTGAATATATACCGTCAAAATCATAAAGGGTACGTACCGTTTAAAGACGTCATCGCTCCCGGCGTATTCTCTATTAATTATAAAAAATTGAATATGAAAGAGCCTCCTGTCGTTACTAGCCCATATACAGGGAATAGTCTTTCTTTAATTGTTAATGGGCAGGGAGATGTATTTGTAGATTATCGTCCTGATTTGTATGATGCCATTCAAAAGCATAAAAGCTCCTACAAACCTGGTGAAGATATACGAAAGCTCCTTGTGGAAAACAGTGATTTTGTACCTGCTTACTCTCTTCCTTATACAGTCAACGATAAGAATGAACCAATATTTTTTAAAAAATAAGTCATGAACCCCTTCTCCTTGAATAATATTCAGAGAGAAGGGGTTTTCTCTTTCTTGTACACCAATAATGATAATCAGAATGACTAAGTCAGCATGTGCATGAAAAAAATCATAAATTTTTCTATCAAAAGTCATATTTTAATAGGACAACGTCATAACTATATAGTGTCCTAATTTACTCTCGCAATGGATGTCATATTCCATGAACTCATAGATCGGAGGGGATCTTTTGGAAAAGGTGGATGTATTTAAAGATATCGCTGAACGTACAGGAGGCGATATATATTTAGGTGTGGTGGGAGCAGTTCGAACAGGAAAATCTACATTTATTAAAAAATTTATGGAGCTGGTGGTCCTGCCTCACATCGAGAACGAGGCAGAAAGAGCTCGCACACAAGATGAACTACCACAAAGTGCAGCTGGAAAAACGATTATGACAACTGAGCCGAAATTCGTACCGAATCAAGCAGTTAATGTTTTGGTAGATGACGGGCTAGAAGTTAACATACGGTTAGTAGATTGTGTAGGATATACGGTGCCAGGGGCTAAAGGGTACGAAGATGAAAACGGACCTCGAATGATCAATACACCTTGGTATGAAGAACCCATTCCATTTCACGAAGCGGCTGAAATTGGAACGAGAAAGGTAATTCAAGAACACTCAACGATTGGTGTCGTCATTACAACAGATGGCTCAATTGGAGATATACCTCGTCAAGATTACGTGGAAGCAGAAGAGCGCGTCATTAATGAATTAAAAGAAGTAGGCAAACCATTTATCATGGTTATTAATACCGTACAGCCATATCATCCTGATACAGAAAAGCTTCGTGCAAAGCTTAATGAAAAATATGATATTCCAGTATTAGCGATGAGCGTGGAAAGCATGCGCGATACTGATGTGATGAACGTATTAAGAGAAGCACTCTACGAGTTCCCTGTATTAGAAGTCAACGTTAATCTACCAAGCTGGGTAATGGTTTTAAAAGATAAACATTGGCTGCGTGAAAGCTATCAAGAAGCCGTTAAAGAAACGGTAAAAGATATTAAGAGGCTGAGAGACGTTGAACGGGTAGTAGAGCAATTTAGCCAGTTTGAATTTATCGATCAGGCTCGATTAGCCGGAATTGAGATGGGGCAGGGAATTGCTGAAATTGACTTATATGCTCCAGATGACTTATACGACCAGATTTTGAAAGAAATCGTGGGAGTAGAAATTCGCGGAAGAGATCATTTGCTGCAGTTAATGCAAGATTTTGTGCATGCAAAAACCGAGTATGATCAAGTCTCTGATGCCCTTCGTATGGTTAAACAAACGGGTTATGGTGTAGCTGCACCTTCGCTTTCGGATATGAGCCTTGATGAACCTGAAATTATTCGCCAAGGATCGCGTTTTGGAGTTCGTTTAAAAGCAGTGGCACCTTCTATACACATGATTAAAGTGGATGTAGAATCAGAATTTGCGCCGATTATCGGAACGGAGAAGCAAAGCGAAGAATTAGTTCGTTATTTGATGCAAGACTTTGAAGATGATCCGCTTTCAATTTGGAATTCAGATATATTTGGCCGCTCTCTAAGTTCAATTGTAAGAGAAGGAATTCAAGGAAAGCTGTCGCTGATGCCTGAAAATGCACGATATAAGTTAAAAGAAACGCTAGAACGGATTATTAACGAAGGATCCGGAGGTTTAATCGCGATTATTCTATAAGCATGTAACGTTAGGCTCCTCATAAAGGAGCCTCTTCTTTTTGGATAGATCATACAAAACTTTACATATATTGTGATAGATCGCGTGGTTATCCTATTCCTGCGTTATTTTCTGCTTGCTATGCCTTGTTCAATATGTTAATCTTTTAACAGAAATCGATCGATCATACTGTTTTCACTACATACATACGGCAGATGAATGAAAAACATTGAATTATTTAGTTCAATCGTTTATGATTAGGCTTGTCGATACATAGGTTATGTATAATATCCATTTGTTTTGTTAAAGAATGAGATATAACGAATTACTAGATTCCTTTTCTAACAAGGTTTTTAGTTATTATATGATCCGATTTTGGGAGGAGGTGAATGGCATGAACAAGACAGAATTAATTAATGCTGTTGCAGAAGCAAGTGAGCTTTCAAAAAAGGATGCTACAAAAGCAGTTGATGCTGTTTTCGATACAATTTTAGAAGCTTTAAAAGCTGAGGACAAAGTTCAACTTATCGGTTTTGGTAACTTCGAAGTACGTGAACGTGCTGCTCGTAAAGGACGCAATCCACAAACTGGCGAAGAAATCGAAATTCCTGCTAGCAAAGTTCCTGCATTCAAACCAGGTAAAGCTCTTAAAGATGCTGTAAAATAATATCTACATAAAATGGCTTTATTCATAGCCGTTGATGAAGAGCTTTGAAAGGTCGCACATTTGCGACCTTTCTTTTTTGCCTTTGGTATATACATATGCTAGAATTTTTTTCATAAAGTCGTAATGCAACGAATTGGAGGGCAACAACATGTCATCTGTAAATAAACCACAGATCGAACAAGCCGTGAGACTAATTTTAGAAGCAATTGGCGAAGATCCAAACCGTGAAGGATTATTAGATACACCAAAGCGAGTAGCTAAAATGTATGAGGAAGTCTTTTCCGGGTTGAATGAAGATCCAAAAGAACATTTTAAAACAGTTTTTGGAGAAGATCATGAAGAGCTAGTGCTTGTAAAAGATATTCCTTTTTACTCTATGTGTGAACATCACTTAGTGCCTTTTTATGGAAAAGCTCATGTTGCGTATATTCCAAAAGGCGGACGAGTGACCGGTTTAAGTAAGCTGGCAAGAGCAGTAGAAGCTGTTGCGAAACGTCCTCAGCTTCAGGAGAGAATTACATCTACAGTGGCGGATTCTATTGTAGAAACATTAGAGCCGCACGGGGTAATGGTAGTAGTGGAAGCAGAGCACATGTGTATGACCATGCGAGGCATTAAAAAGCCTGGAGCTATGACAATCACTTCTGCTGTACGCGGAGTGTTAGAACACGATGCAAGTTCTAGAGCTGAAGTTTTATCACTGATTAAATCATAATGTGGATGATGAAGGAGAAGAGAATATGACACAAAAAGGAACGCCGGAGTATATTGTCATTAAAGCGGTCGAAGATGGAGTTAACGTAATTGGCTTAACGCGAGGAGCAGATACGCGATTTCATCATTCAGAAAAACTAGATAAAGGCGAAGTAATGATTGCGCAGTTTACTGAGCATACATCCGCAATTAAAATTCGTGGCAAAGCCGTCATTCAGACTGTTCACGGAGAAATTGAATCCGATACGAAAAAATAAGCAGGGATTTTCCTGCTTTTATTTATATTTAAAATAAATGAATAAGAACAGGAAAAACATGGTGAAACTAAAAGCAATATCTTAAATTACTGTCTAAGAAATCCAGATGGTATGTAGATGAACGGTGTTCAAGCGGATGAGCAGCTAAATGATTTAAACCGTGAAAAAGCTTCAAAAGAATTTAAAGGATATTTTATAATGTAATTATGTTATAATTGACACTATCGATTTGGAGTTAAAAGAACTTTAAACAAATAGTGATGGAAAGGGAGACAAGGATGATGAGCGTAAAAACCATCTATGATATTGTGGCCAACATGAAAGAACAGCTTCATGTTGAATTAAGTCATCCATATGTAAAAAAATATATTCATCATCCGCGTATTGATGAAAATAGATTACTGTACATGTGTTCGTTCTTAGATACTCTTTCAATGGAAGAAGAAAAAAAGAACAGCTCTGTGCTATCTGTGATGCTCGTTCAAACCGCACTTGATACCCACGATCTAGTCTCCACTCAAAATGTTAGCGGAAATGAAGGAAAGCTGCATGAGCGGCAGCTGGTAGTTTTGGCCGGAGATTATTACAGCGGCCTGTACTATTACTATTTAGCTCAAAGCAACCAGCTGAATTTAATGAAAGTTATAGCATCTGCTATTAAAGAAATTAATATCGCTAAGATACACATTTATAACAATCGCTCTACTAATCCACACGACGTTATGAATAGTTTTTTAGCAGCAGAATCATCGTTTGTAAGATGCTTATGTGACTATTTTGAACGTGAAGAGTGGAAAGAACTTTTAAAACATGCAGCGTATTTGAACGGGATATTAAAGCAATTAAAGTCATTGCAGCATAAAGAGTCTACTCTCTTGCTAAACTATTGCAAACAAATTGGTATGAATCAAGAACAAATAAAAGAATACCTTTATTCGTATACTCAACAGTCTGTAAACATTGTTAGAGGATACTTACGAAGTGAATTTGTGATGAATGAGTTTTTAAGAGAGCACTTAGATGAACTTACATCTAGCTTAGAAGTGCTGAAAAATGTCGTAGGAGAAGGATAGAGATATGCAGCAATCAAAAGAACAGCGTGTCCATGGCGTATTTGAAAAAATATACAAAAATTATGATCAAATGAATTCTGTTATTAGTTTTCAGCGTCATAAGGCATGGCGCAAAGATACGATGAAGCGAATGAATGTTCAAAAAGGAACAAAAGCTTTAGATGTTTGTTGCGGAACTGCGGATTGGACGCTAGCTATGGCTGAAGCAGTTGGAGAAACAGGAGAGGCAGTTGGCCTGGATTTTAGTCAAAATATGCTAAAGATTGGTGAAGAGAAAGTAAAAAACTCACCTTTTTCAAATATTACCTTACTACATGGCAATGCAATGGAACTTCCTTTTGAAGATAATTCATTTGACTATGTAACGATTGGATTCGGACTGCGCAACGTGCCCGATTACCTTCAAGTTTTAAAGGAAATGCAGCGCGTCGTGAAACCTGGCGGAAAAGTGGTTTGCCTTGAAACGTCTCAGCCCACGATGGTCGGCTACCGACAAATGTACTTGCTTTACTTTAAGTATATTATGCCTGCGCTTGGAAAGATGGTCGCTAAAAGCTATGATGAATATTCATGGCTTCAAGAGTCAGCAAGGGACTTTCCAGGTCAAAAGCAATTGGCTGATATGTTCCGTGAAGCCGGTTTGACAGATGTTGAAGTGAAATCTTACACAGGTGGAGTAGCAGCGATGCATCTAGGGTACAAACGATAAAAGAGAAAAAGCTTGTCCTACAGGTGCAACAGCCTGTAGGATAAGGAGTAAAGAATGAATATATAATGCAAGGTGAGTCCAATGAAACTAAAAATGATGTACGCTTTTTTGAATACGGATATTACCCTTATTGAGAAAGAACTTGAACAAACTGTTCATACCGATGAAACACTTATCACAGATGCTTCTCTTCACCTTTTACAAGCAGGGGGGAAACGAATTCGCCCTGTATTTGTTTTGTTGGCAGCTAAATTTGGGCATTACAACATCGACCAAATCAAACACGTGGCAGTAGCGCTTGAGCTGATTCATATGGCGTCTCTTGTTCATGATGATGTTATTGATGACGCTGATAAGCGACGCGGAAAACCAACAATTAAGGCAAAATGGGACAATCGTATTGCTATGTATACAGGGGATTACATCTTTGCTCGTGCGCTTGAAGTTATGAGTGAGGTTAAAGATGTGGAAGCACATAAAATTTTATCTAATACGATGGTGGAATTAACGCTCGGTGAAATTGAACAGATTAAGGACAAATACAATCTAAACCAAAACTTACGCGTGTATCTGCGTAGAATTAAACGTAAAACGGCACTACTAATTGCTGCAAGCTGTCAGTTAGGTGCAATTGCAGCGGGAGCTCCTGAAGATATACATAAACGTTTATTTTGGTTTGGATATTACGTGGGAATGTCATTTCAAATTACCGATGACATTTTAGATTTTATCTCATCAGAAGAACAGCTTGGGAAACCAGTTGGCAGCGACTTACTGCAAGGAAATATTACGCTGCCAGTTTTGTATGCCATTGAAAATGCTGAGTTTCGAGATAAAGTAGAACAGCTTTTTGAGAGGGAATATGAGCAAGAGCTGATCAATGAAATTATTTCTGATATTAAATCTTCTAACGCCATTGAACGTTCATTTGAGATGAGCGATCGTTATCTGCAAAAAGCGATGAGCATTTTAGAAGAACTGCCGCCAAACAAGGCGAAAAAAACGCTGCATCAAATTGCGAAGTACATTGGAAAACGGAAATTTTGATTTATTTACTTTCATAAGTTGTAAACTGCTCGAAACAATGTTAATATCTTCATGAGGTGTGATTGCGCTTTCAAAACTTGTTTACATATCATGAACTTCAGGGGTGGAGAGTAAAATGATACAAAAAACGTTTTTAATGGTCAAACCAGACGGGGTACAAAGAAGCATTATTGGTGAGGTTATTTCTCGCTTTGAGAAAAAAGGTTTTCAATTAGTCGGAGCTAAGCTTATGCATATTTCGCAGGAATTAGCTGAAACACACTACGGTGAACATAAAGAGAAACCTTTCTTCGGTGAGTTAGTGAAATTTATCACATCAGGTCCAGTTTTTGCTATGGTATGGGAAGGTGAAAACGTGATTTCAGTATCACGTCAAATGGTGGGGAAAACTAACCCTCAAGAAGCGCTTCCTGGAACTATTCGAGGTGATTATGGACTGATTGTTGATAAGAATATTATTCACGGCTCAGATTCACCAGAAAGTGCGGAGCGTGAAATCAGCTTATTCTTTGAAAGTGAAGAGCTGACTTTCTATAAAAAAGACGCAGACGCTTGGATTTACTAATTTAGATAGCGCAAGGAGACGAATGAATTTTCATTCGTCTTTTTTATTGTGTTTATACATAGGTACTAGGCTATTGATTGCGAATATCTCTCTACATAAACATTTTCACAATGTATTCCGATATATTAATAAGAAGATAAGCGTATATAAAGGTTTTATTTCCTTATACGTCTAACATAAACGTATAGAAATGAGAAAGGAGAGTCGAAAATGATAGACGAATACGACGCGTTTGTGGAGAAAATAAAAATAAAAACAGGCATTGATTTATCACTATATAAGCAGTCTCAAATGAAACGCCGCCTCACCTCCCTTTATGAAAAAAAAGGTTTTTCTAGTTTTTTTGAATATTATCGAGCGATGAGCAGTAACAGCGAACTGCTTGAGGAGTTTTTAGATCGGATGACGATTAACGTTTCAGAGTTTTATCGTAACTATCAGCGGTGGGATATATTGGAGCAAAAAATTTTACCGGCTCTTGTAAAAGGAAAAACAGACCTGAAAGTGTGGAGCGCTGCCTGTTCAACAGGGGAAGAGCCATATACACTAGCGATGGTTTTATCAACATTGTTTCCTCTTTCGCGTATTTCTATATTAGCGACTGATTTGGATGAAAAAGTGATAGAAAAAGCAAAAATAGGCTTTTATGATGAACGTTCACTTCAGGAGATGCCTGTTTCGATGAAAAATAAGTACTTTCAACAAAGAGGAACCGGGTACTTATTAGATGAAAAAATCAAAAAAACAGTTGTTTTTCAGAAACATAACTTACTGTCAGACTCTTTTCCAAAAAACGTTGACTTGATTGTTTGTCGAAATGTGCTTATTTATTTTACAGATGAAGCAAAGCATGCTTTATATGAAAAATTTAGCAGAGCTTTAGCACCTGGCGGTATCTTATTTGTAGGTAGCACAGAGCAGGTTTTTACTCCGCAAAAGTATGGATTTGAAACGGCTGATACGTTTTTTTACAGAAAAGTAAAGACCATTTAACCGAGACAACCTGAAGCGGTTTCTTAAAAGCTGAGGTGAAACTTTTTGTACATTCTTATGTTATAGTATGGTATAGTCATATTTAAAAATGGAAAAATTCTGACGAATAATACATATTAAGCGGAGGTACGATTATGCGATATTTAACAGCAGGAGAATCACATGGTCCACAATTGACTACTATTTTAGAGGGTGTTCCGGCAGGGCTTCCTTTAACAGCCGAAGACATCAATACAGATTTAGCGCGAAGACAAAAAGGTCATGGTCGCGGAAGACGTATGCAAATTGAAAAAGATCAAGCGGAAATTTTAAGCGGTGTCCGCCACGGCTATACGCTAGGATCTCCTATTACGTTAGCGGTAGAAAATAACGACTGGAAACACTGGACAAAAATTATGGGCATCGAGCCAATTTCTGAAGAAGAATCAGAAGAAGTAAAGCGTAAAATCTCAAGACCAAGACCAGGGCATGCCGATTTAAACGGCGCTATTAAATATGGTCATCGCGATATGAGAAATGTATTAGAACGTTCTTCAGCTCGCGAAACAACTGTAAGGGTAGCAGCAGGTGCTGTCGCTCGTCAAATTCTTGCTCAGTTCGGGATTTCTGTAGCTGGACATGTATTAGAAATTGGCGGCGTACAGGCAAATCCGCCTCAATACAAAAGCTTAGAGGAACTTCAAGAAGTCACTGAAGCTTCTCCAGTAAGATGTTTTGACTCAGCTGTTGAGAAAGACATGATGCAAGCAATCGATGATGCTAAGAAAAATGGCGATTCTATCGGAGGCGTAGTAGAAGTTATTATTGAAGGCGTGCCAGCAGGAGTAGGCAGCTATGTTCATTACGATCGTAAATTAGATGCGAAGATTGCTGCAGCTGTTATGAGCATTAATGCATTTAAAGGCGTTGAGTTTGGGATTGGATTTGAAGCGGCTCGCAGACCAGGAAGCGAAGTTCATGACGAAATTCTATGGGATGAAAAGAACGGGTATACCCGTAAAACAAACAACTTAGGCGGCTTTGAAGGCGGCATGACAACAGGTATGCCAATTGTAGTACGCGGAGTAATGAAGCCTATTCCAACGCTTTACAAGCCGTTAAAAAGTGTTGATATTGAAACAAAAGAAGCCTTCGAGGCAAGCATCGAACGTTCAGACAGCTGCGCTGTGCCGGCGGCAAGCGTTGTAGCAGAAGCCGTTGTAGCTTGGGAATTGGCTGATGCGCTAATCGAACAGTTTGGACAAGACCGAATTGATTTAATTGCTGAAAATATTGAGAAAATGCGTGCACATGCGAGGGAGTTTTAATGTTGCAAATTGATATTCAAACTTTATCCAAAACATATCCTCTTTATTTAGGAAATGGATTAATTGAAAAGCTGCCTTCTATTATCGAGAGTGTAAAACCTAATCTGTCGTCCGTGTTAATCATCACCGATTCAGCTGTAGATTCATATTATGGAGAAGCGGTTGTAAAAGCGATCGATACAAAGTTTAAAGTGGCTAAATACGTAGTGCCAAGCGGTGAACATGCAAAGTCATTTCAACATTACTACGATTGTCAGACATTTGCGCTCGAACAGCAGCTTGACCGCAATGCGCTCGTTATTGCTTTTGGCGGAGGGGTAGTAGGCGATTTAGCTGGATTTGTAGCCGCTACTTATATGAGAGGAATTTCTTTTATTCAAGTGCCAACGACGCTTCTTGCTCACGATAGTGCTGTAGGCGGTAAAGTAGCCATTAATCATGAGCTTGGAAAAAATATGATTGGTGCTTTTTATCAGCCTGAAGCGGTTGTTTATGATATTGATCTTCTTAAAACGCTTCCCGAAAGAGAGTGGCGTTCCGGTTTTGCAGAAGTGATTAAACACGCTTTTATTCACGATGAAGAATTTTATAAATGGCTTCAGCAAAATATACAATCGCTGACTGATTTAAAAGATGAAAAATTAATTTATGCTATTCAAAACGGTATTTTAGTCAAAGCATCTGTTGTAAAAGAAGATGAGACAGAAGCTGGCGTTCGCGCTCATCTGAACTTTGGACATACGCTAGGGCATGCGATCGAAGCGGAGTGCGGCTATGGAAAAATCAGTCACGGAGAAGGCGTAGCGATTGGTATGCTGTTTGCTATGAAAGTCAGCAATGTTCTTGAAAAAAGTCAGTTCTCTGTGGACGACATTGCGAAATGGTTTGAAAAATTTGGCTACAAGACGTCTGTCCCAAACCATCTTTCAGCTGAAAAACTGCTTGTAAGAATGAAAGCGGACAAGAAGTCTAAATCAAGCAATGTTCACATGGTACTGCTTGAAGGCATAGGCAAACCTTTTGTTCAACAAGTAGAAGATGAAGTGATTCTTAAACTGCTGAATGAAGAGCTTAAAGCTTAGTTTCGTCTAAAGTCAAGTAGATAGTAGTTGACAAATGAATTTGAAACGTACTACAATTGGTAACAAGTTAGTTTAGAGATTTTAGTTATGAGAAAACAATAGACAGTTTAGTTGAGATTAGGGTAGACGAGAATGAGACAGTTGAGCAGAGTTTAGTTGAGTGAATTTTACCATTCGTATACCCAAAGGCCTATTTTTGATGTGTCTTTGGGTTTATTTATTATATCCTCTTTTATATAACCTCATCTATTCTCATTCTCCATGAAATGGAGGATTGAAAGATATGACGAACACGTATACTTCTTTTTTAGAAGACTCTACAGAGTATTTAACCATTCCAATTATAAAAAAAATATTTATCGATAGCATGACACCTGTTGATCTTTTTCAACAAGTAAAAGATGAAGCCGTATATTTGCTTGAAAGTAATGATGAATCATCACCATGGTCCAATTATTCTTTTATTGGCTTAAATCCATTTTTGTATGTTGAGGAAGAAAACGGAAGCTATCTAGCAAAAAACAAGCAGCTTCAGCCTATGCTGCAAGGAGACAGCTTTAAAGAGGTGTTTTGTAAAATTCAGCAAGAGCTGAAAGTGAAAGTACCAGACCTTGCACTTCCTTTTAAAGGAGGAGCAGTAGGGTTTATCAGCTACGACGCCGTATCGCAAATTGAAAAAGTGAACGTACATGCCCAAAATGATTTGAACATGCCTACTTTTCACTTTATCTATTGTCAAACGATGCTTGCGTACAATCATCAAACAAAAGAGCTTATGGTGATTCACTACATTCAGCTTAATGAGCAAGACAAAGAGCAGCAGAAAAAAGAAAAATACCGTGAAGCTCTAGCAGAGATCAATAGATATGTTGAAAGAATAGCGCAGACGGTGAAAGAAAAGCCAATGATGTTTGAAAGCGAGCAGCGCGAAGTTAGCTTTGAAGGCGTGACATCGTCATACCAAAAAGATAAATTTGTGCAAGATGTGGAAAAAATTAAGGAATACATTAAAAGCGGAGATGTTTTTCAAGCCGTATTGTCGCAGAGATTTCAAATTGATACGACCGTAGCTGGATTTGATATTTACAGAGTATTGCGATTAGTTAATCCCTCTCCTTATTTATTTTACGTGAAAGTAAAAGGCGTGGAGCTAATTGGAAGTTCTCCTGAGCGGTTGATTCAAATTGAAAACGGCCATTTAGAAATTCATCCGATTGCAGGAACGAGAAGACGTGGCAGGGATGCAGAAGAAGATGCGCGCTTATACGAAGACTTAATTAACGATGAAAAAGAGCGGGCAGAACACTATATGCTCGTGGACTTAGCAAGAAATGACATCGGCCGAGTTGCACAGTATGGAAGTGTCCAAACACCAGTATTAATGCAGCAGGTTAACTTTTCGCACGTCATGCACTTGATTTCTAAAGTGACAGGGCGCCTTGACGAAAAAGTACATCCCATTGATGCGCTGCTTTCTGCATTTCCAGCGGGTACCGTATCTGGCGCTCCAAAAGTGCGAGCGATGCAAATCTTAAATGAAATTGAACCAGTGGCGCGAAATGTATATGCAGGAACCGTAGCATATCTCGGATTTGATGGAAACATTGATTCGTGCATTGCGATTCGGACCATTCTTTTGAAAGATCAGACCGCTTATATCCAGGCTGGAGCAGGAGTGGTTGCTGACTCAAAACCGGAGCTTGAGTGGAAAGAAACCCGCAATAAAGCTAGCGCTTTAATCAAAACAATTCAATTAGCCCAAGACATCTACGATAAAAAGGAGGATGTATATGTTTAAAGAATTGTTAAAAAAGTGTTTGCGCGGTGAGTCACTTTCAGCGGAAGAAGCAGAAAAAATTATGAATGATATTATGAACGGTAAAGTCCCGGCAGCTCAAATTGCTAGCGTACTAACCATCTTAACGTACCGAGGAGAAACCGTCGATGAAATTGTTGGTTTTGTCCGAGGTATGAAAAATAATATGAATGCTATTTCTCTAGAAGAATTAAACGTAGTAGATACATGCGGTACCGGAGGAGACGGGGCCTCTACGTTTAATATCTCAACGGCTAGTGCAATTGTGGCATCTGCTGCGGGAGTAAAGGTTGCGAAACATGGGAATCGAGCCGTATCTTCTAAAAGTGGAAGCGCCGACGTGTTAGAACATCTGGATATATGGATTCAAGGAAATGAAAAAGAAGTGAAAAATGCGGTGGCTGACCTCAATATGTCCTTTTTATTTGCGCCGCTTTATCACCCTGCTATGAAACACGTTGCTGCTACTCGAAAGGAATTAGGATTTAGAACGGTTTTTAATGCATTAGGTCCATTAGCAAACCCTACTAACTGCACAAAGCAAGTAATTGGCGTTTATTCCATTGAGCTTGCACGAAAATTAGCAGAAGCGCTTGTTGTACTGGGAGCTAACCACGTCCTTCTGGTTGCGGGCAGAGACGGTTTAGATGAAATCAGTGCCACGGCTGTAACGGATGTTGTAGAAGTACAGGGCAATGTCATTACAGAATATACGCTTGCACCAGAGGATGTACACTTACAGAGAGGGAAGCTTGAAGACTTAGTGGTAGAAGATGCGAAATCGAGTGCCGAGCTTATTGAATCGCTATTTTTAAATAAAAGCAATGTAACTGCTAAAAACGCAGTCGTATTAAACTCTGCTGCAGCTATTTACGTTAGCGGAAACGTTTCTACTTTTGAAGAAGGAGTAGCTGTAGCTTTAGAAACAATTGAATCAGGTGCTGCATACACACAATTACAACGATTGAAATCGAAAAAGGTGGTTGAACATGCTCAATAAAATTATTGAAACAAAAAAAGAAGAAATTCAAAACTTACAGTTACCCGAACAGCAAAATGTTGCAAAACGATCATTCTTAGACGCTTTATCAAATCCGAATCGAGAGCTGGCTCTTATTGCAGAAGTGAAAAAAGCTTCTCCTTCCAAAGGATTAATAAAAGAGAATTTTCAGCCTGTGGAAATTGCTAAAGCCTACGAGAAAGGGAAAGCAGATGCTTTGTCTGTGTTAACAGATCAGCACTATTTTCAAGGAAACCGAACGTTTTTAAGTGACATTAAACAGCATGTCTCTATCCCTGTGCTTCGCAAGGATTTCATCATTGATTCCATTCAAGTGGAAGAAAGTGCAAGAATCGGTGCTGATGCTATTTTACTCATTGGAGAAGTACTTGAACCATTAAAATTGCAAGAGCTTTATCTTCAAGCTGCTGAAAAAGAGTTAGATTGTTTAGTAGAAGTGCATTCTCTAGAAACGCTTGAAAAGCTGCTAGCTGTATTTACCCCAAAGATTATTGGTATTAATAATCGAAATCTTCACACGTTTGAAACCAGCGTGCAACAGACCAAAGAAATAGCCAAGCATGTTCCGAAAAATCAGCTGCTAGTGAGTGAAAGCGGAATTTACTTATACGATGATGTTTCCTACGTAAAAGAAGCGGGAGCAAAAGCTATTTTAGTAGGGGAATCGCTTATGAGACAGGATAATCAAACCAAAGCGATTGAAAAGCTGTTTGGGGAAAGTGAATATGCTCATTAAGTACTGTGGTATTCGATCAAAACAAGATATAGCTTTAATCGAAAAGTCGGCTGCTACTCACATTGGCTTTATTTTCTATCCTAGAAGTAAACGATATGTAAAGCCTGAACGAGTAAATGAGTTTGTAACGGATGAAATAAAAAAACAAGTCTCGCTAGTAGGGGTATTTGTTAATACACCGGTAGATCAAATACTTGAAATTGCCTCCGTAACAAATTTAGATGTAATTCAGTGCCACGGGCAAGAAACAGCTGCGGACGTACGTCGGTTAAAGCAGCGTGGATATGAAGTATGGAAAGCGCTCCCTCACAATAAAGAAACGGTGCAGCAAATGCATGTATATGAAAAGGCTGACGGGTATGTAATTGATAGCAAGGTTAAAGAACAATTTGGAGGAACGGGCGTCGCTTTTGATTGGAGTTTCGTTCCTCAGTATGAATCAGCTGCCCAAAGGTTAGGTAAAAAATGCTTTATTGCTGGAGGAATCAATGCTTGTAACATTGAGAACTTGTTACCCTACAAGCCTGGGGCGATTGATATTTCTGGCGGTATTGAAACAAATGGAACGAAGGACTATACAAAAATTATAGAGATTGAAAGGAAGATCATACTATGACATACAATCATCCTGATGAATTTGGCCGCTTTGGTGAATTTGGCGGAAAATACGTACCTGAAACATTAATGAAGCCACTTGAAGAAGTAGAAGCAGCTTTGAATCAAGCAATGAAAGATCCGGCATTTAAAGATGAGTATCTATCCTTACTTGTTAACTACTCTGGGCGACCAACAGCTTTAACATATGCTGATAATATTACCGAAACGCTCGGCGGGGCAAAAATTTATTTGAAACGTGAAGACTTAAATCATACGGGTGCTCACAAAATCAATAATGCCATTGGACAGATTTTACTTGCTAAACGTATGGGAAAAACAAAAATTATTGCTGAAACAGGAGCGGGTCAGCACGGGGTAGCCACAGCTACAGTAGCTGCAAAGTTCGGAATGGAATGTAAAGTATTCATGGGAGAAGAAGATATTGAACGTCAGGCGTTGAACGTCTTTCGCATGAAGCTTCTAGGAGCGGAAGTCATTCCTGCAACTTCTGGGACAAAAACGCTAAAAGATGCAACAAATGAAGCAATTCGCTACTGGGTTCAACATTGCGAAGATCATTTTTACTTAATTGGTTCGGCCATTGGACCGCACCCTTATCCTAAAATGGTTCGAGATTTCCAAAAAATTATTGGAGAAGAAGCAAAAGAACAGTTTACAGCGGTAGAAGGCAAACTTCCGAATGCTGTCGTGGCATGCGTCGGAGGCGGCAGTAATGCAATCGGAATGTTTTATGATTTTATTAAAGAAGAAAATGTACGCTTGATCGGCGTAGAAGCAGGAGGGAAAGGACTAAATACAGCCCTCCATGCTGCTAAAATGGCTAAAGGCACAAAAGGTGTTATTCACGGAACGCTCACGTATTTACTTCAAGATGAAAATGGTCAGATTACAGAGCCTTATTCTATTTCAGCAGGTTTGGATTATCCAGGTATCGGTCCAGAGCATTCTCACCTTTCATCTATTGGACGAGTAGAATATGAAAGTGTAACGGATGATGAGTCAATCGAAGCTCTTCAGCTGCTGGCGAAAACAGAGGGAATCATCCCGGCTATTGAGTCCGCCCATGCGTTGGCAAAAGCATTTGAACTGGCCAAAAGCATGACGAAAGAAGAAACCATTTTAATTTGCTTGTCAGGTCGAGGAGATAAGGACGTTCATACATTAGTAAACTTGCTAGAAGGGAAGGAAGAAGAACATGAATACGTTTGAAGCGAGACTACCTAAACATGAAACATTGTTTATTCCATTTATTACGGCAGGAGATCCTCATGAAGATGCAACGGTGGAAATTGCTTTGTCTTTGCAAAAGCAAGGTGCTTCTATTTTAGAGCTGGGCGTACCATATTCTGACCCTTTAGCAGATGGTCCAATTATTCAAGAGGCGTCTAAAAGAGCTTTATCTGGCGGCATGTCTATTTCAAAAGCCATTAAGCTTGTATCGGTGATGAGAAAAAAAGGTGTGAAAATACCGGTAATTCTCTTTACCTATTTTAATCCTGTGTTACAATTAGGTTTAGAATCCTTTTTCGCGTTAATGCGAGAAAATGAAATAGATGGAGTGCTAATTCCGGATTTACCGTACGAAGAGAGTGGCCGTATCCGAGAGCTTGCCGCTGAAAATGAAGTTGCCTACATTTCAATGGTTGCTCCTACATCTAAAGAGCGTATCCAAAAAATCGCTGCAGATGCAACGGGCTTCTTATATTGCGTGTCGTCTTTAGGCGTTACTGGGGTTCGCTCTACGTTGCCAGTTGATATTGGCACCTTTTTAGAAGATGTGAAAGCAGCAGCTTCTATACCGGTTGCCGTCGGTTTTGGGATTTCAACAAGTGAACAAGTAGAGGTATTAAAAGAACATAGCGACGGCATTGTAATTGGAAGTGCAATTGTTAATAAAATTGGCCAGCTTGAACAAGTTCTTTTAAATAAGGATACACGCCGAGACGGATTAAATCAAATTGAGGAGTATGTTGCATCCATCGTTTCGCCTATACAAAAATGCGAGGTGTAACACGTTGAAGGTAAAAGAACAATTACTAACTTTATCTCCATATAAACCAGGTAAGCCAATTGAAGAAGTAAAGCGTGAATTTAATTTAGATCGCGTTGTAAAATTAGCGTCTAATGAAAATCCTTACGGCAGTTCTGCTTTAGTAAAAGAGGCGATTGCTGCAGAAATCGAAAATATGGCGCTTTATCCAGACGGCTATGCAGCTGAACTGCGTGCAGCAGTAGCAAAGCACGTAGGCGTAGAGCAAGATCAGCTGATTTTTGGAAATGGGTCTGATGAAGTCATTCAAATTATTTGCCGAGCTTTGCTATCGGCTGATACCAATACTGTCATGCCGACGCCGTCATTTCCTCAATATAAGCACAATGCCGTAATTGAAGGTGCAGAAATTCGTGAAGTACCGCTGCGCGGCGGAGATCATGATTTACATGCTATGCTTCGTGCAATTGATGAAAATACGACAATTGTGTGGGTATGCAGTCCTAATAATCCAACGGGAACGTATGTGAAGGGCGATGAGTTAATTTCTTTTATGAAACAAGTTCCTAAGCATACATTAATCGTTATGGATGAAGCCTATTTTGAGTATGCAGCAGATCAAGCCGACTATCCGGATACGGTAGAGTTTTTGAATGAATACGAAAACTTAATTGTACTTCGCACATTTTCAAAAGCATACGGCTTAGCTTCTTTGCGCATTGGTTACGGTATTGCAAACGAATCATTGCTACAAAAAATTGAGCCGGCTCGTGAACCTTTTAATACAAGCCGCATGGCTCAAAAAGCAGCAATCGTTGCTCTTGAAGACCAAGCGTTCATTGAAGAGTGTAAAAAGAAAAATGAAGAAGGTTTGCAGCAATACTATGCTTTCTGTGATAAGAATGGCTTAAACTATTATCCGTCTTTCACTAATTTTGTTCTAATCGATTTTGGCCGTCAAGGCGATGAAGTGTTTCAATTTTTATTGCAACGCGGATTTATTGTTCGTTCAGGGAATGCATTAGGCTTCCCAACTTCCGTTCGTATTACAGTGGGAACAAAAGAACAAAATGAACAAATTATTGAATTGCTTCAGCAGTTTGTTAACCAAGCAGCAGCGAAAGCTTAATACCTAATATAGTAAAAGATGAGAGTGTGATTTCACACTCTCATCTTCATATGTACAATGAGGTGAAGGAAAGTGAAAGAAAATGTTTTTGTTATAGGTTTGGGGTTAATTGGAGGATCGCTGGCACTTAATATAAAAAAGACGCATCATCATCTTGATGTAATAGGTTTTGACATTAATCAAGAGCAGCTGGAGCTTGCCAAAACTCTAGGTGTAATTGACCAAGCGGCTTCTTCTTTACAACAAGGCGCGGAGCAAGCGGATTATATTGTTATTGCCATTCCGGTCACTCAAGCAGCGGAAGTGCTAAAACAGTTAGAATATTTTACGCTTAAACAGTCTGTTATCGTCACAGACGTAGGAAGTACAAAAGAAGAGGTCGTGAAAACAGCGGGAGCTCTTATTGCTAAAGGTATTGAGTTTATCGGCGGTCACCCAATGGCTGGGTCTCATAAAAGCGGAGTAGCTGCTTCTAAAGCTCATTTGTTTGAAAATGCAATGTATGTATTAACACCTTCATCTTCTACTTCTTCGCAGGCTTTAGGCAGTTTAAAGGAATTGCTAAGTGGTACAAAAGCTAAAATTATTGTGATGTCACCAAAAGAACATGATAAATTAGCGGGTGTCATCAGCCATTTTCCTCATATTATTGCTGCAAGCCTTGTTCATCAAGCAGAATATTACCAACAAGACAACCAGCTAGTTTCGCAGCTGGCAGCTGGAGGGTTTCGTGATATTACACGTATTGCTTCAAGCAGTCCAGCGATGTGGAGAGATATCTTGCTTCATAACCAGGATGCGCTTCTTTCAATGTTTGACCACTGGCTTGAAGAAATGAACGACGTGCGAAATATGATCGAACGAAAAGACGCGAACGATATCTATACATATTTTTCACAAGCAAAACAATTTAGAGATCAGCTTCCTGTACGAACCAAAGGAGCGATTCCATCCTTTTATGATCTCTATGTGGATGTTCCTGACTATCCGGGGATTATTTCAGAAGTAACGGGTTATTTAGCAGAAGATGAAATCAGTATTACAAACATTCGAATTTTAGAAACACGAGAAGACATATACGGAGTATTACGTTTGAGCTTTCAAACAGAGGAAGATAGAAAGCGGGCAAGAGCGTGTCTCCATCAGCATCAATATCAGACGTTTATTTCTTAATGTACGAAAGGTGTGAATGAAATGAGTGGAAAACAATTAAAAACTAATCTTTCATCTCTCCAAGGAGAAATTTCTATTCCTGGAGATAAATCGATTTCTCACAGAGCTGTGATGTTCGGAGCGATGGCAGAAGGGAAAACAACGATTAATCATTTTTTAGCAGGGGAAGATTGCTTAAGTACGATTTCGTGTTTTGAAAAGATGGGCGTATCGATTAAAAGAGAAGACGAGTATGTCGAAGTAGAAGGTAAAGGTATCGAAGGGTTAAGTGAACCTGCTTCTATCTTAGATGTAGGAAATTCAGGAACGACTACTCGTTTAATGCTTGGGATTCTTGCAGGTGTGCCATTTCATACGTCTCTAATTGGAGATGAGTCGATTGCCAAGCGTCCTATGAGCCGCGTTACGGTGCCCCTGCGCTCTATGGGTGCAAAGATTGATGGGCGTGAGCACGGCCAATATACGCCTTTATCCACTCGAGGAGGAGCTTTAAAAGCAATTCATTACCATTCTCCTGTAGCAAGTGCACAAGTAAAATCAGCGATTTTACTAGCGGGACTTCATGCGGAAGGCACAACAAAAGTAACCGAGCCTTTTACATCACGGGACCATACAGAGCGTATGCTTCGCGCCTTTGGAGTAGACGTAGAGGTAGATGGAACGACTGTAAGCATTGAAGGAGGACAATCTCTGCGCGGAACGGATGTATACGTACCTGGTGACATTTCTTCAGCCGCGTTCTTTCTTGTTGCAGGAGCCATTGTTCCAAACAGCCGAATCGTTTTGAAAAACGTCGGACTCAACCCTACAAGAACAGGTATTATTGATGTGCTTCAGCAAATGGGTGCACGCCTTACAATTTCTAATGAACGTATTCAAAATGGAGAGCCTATTGGCGATTTGACGATTGAAACGTCTCAGTTGAAAGGGATTGAAATTGGGGGGGATGTAATTCCTCGTTTAATTGATGAAATTCCAGTAATCGCTCTTTTGGCGACTCAGGCCAATGGGAAAACAGTTATTAAAGATGCCGAAGAATTAAAAGTAAAAGAAACGAACCGTATCGATACGGTTGCAACGGAGTTAAGCAAGCTCGGTGCCTCTGTTACTCCAACAGCTGATGGCCTCATCATTGAAGGCAAGACGGCTCTAAAAAGTGGTGAAGTAGACAGCTATGGAGATCATCGAATTGGAATGATGCTTGCGGTCGCAGCAGCCATTGCAACGGGAGAGGTCACACTAATGAGAAGTGAAGCTATTCACGTCTCCTATCCTACTTTCTTTGAAGATCTTGATAAACTAAGCGAATAAGAAAGAGGCTGGAACAAGCGCATTTTGGTTGAAGGAAAATCCGAACGATGAATTGATATTCTTAATAGAGAATCAAACTCGTTCGGATTTTTATTTGAAAAATGTAAGCGTATTCAAATTGATTTGTTGAACAAACGCTCAAACTATTTTATCATGGTGTATAGAAGCATGTGTTCTTGCTTCGGTTTGAAAAGAATAGAAAATTAATTCGTTTTATTTGTATATAAAAAGTGAATGTAATAATAAAGGAGAATTGTGTGTGAAAGAACTAGACCGCGCGATAGGTTACGTAGAATCCAATGAAATTGAAAAAGGTCTTGCCCTTATTCATGAATTGAAAGATAAAGCTACAGACGAAGAAAAATTTTTAATGGCTGAACAGCTTCAAGAGTGGGGACTAGTAAATGATGCGCTGCCTTTAATAGACGAGCTCATCGCTAAATACCCAGAAGAAGGCGAGCTGTATTTATTAAAAGCTGAAATGCTTATCGATTTAGAAGAAGAAGAAGAAGCGATTCATATTTTAAATCAAATTAGCAGCGAAGATGATAACTACGTGCCAGCTCTGCTTCTTGTAGCTGACTTATATCAAATGCAAGGCCTTAGTGAAGTAAGTGAGCAAAAGTTAATGGAAGCGAAAAAAATGCTTCCAAATGAGCCGGTTATAGATTTTGGGCTCGGTGAATTTTACAGCAGTCAAGGAATTTATCAAAAGGCGATTCCTTTTTATCAAACGCTGCTAAAAACAGAAAAAGAATTTAACGGCACAGATCTTCGTCAGCGATTAGCTGAAAGTTTAGCAGGTATCGGTCAGTTCGAAGAAGCGCTTCCTTACTTTGATCAAGCGCTAAAAGATAAGCTTGAGATTAACACACTATTTGAATATGCGATTTCAGCGTATCAAGCAGGTCATTATCAGACCGCTATTGAAAAGTTCACAGAACTAAAAGAGCTAGACCGTGAGTACCATTCTCTTTATTTATATTTAGCAAAATCATATGAACATGAAGAGATGCTAGAAGAGGCTGCGGTGGCTGTTAACGAAGGTATTGCGCAGGATGAATTTCAAAAAGAACTTTACTTTTTTAAAGGGAAGATAGCATTAAAGCGCGGTCTAGAAGAAGAGGCTGAATCGGCATTTCAACAAGCGATTGCACTAGATCCAGGGTATATTGAAGCCATTTTAACTCTCTCTAAACTTTATATGAGTCAAGAGAGATATGAAGATGTAGTAGAGAATATCGAGCACGCTAAAGAATATAATGAGCATGATCCTCATTTTGAATGGGATTTAGCAAAAGCTCACCAAGAATTAGAAAATTATGAAGCAGCGCTAAAATACTACGAATCTGCATACACTGTTTTTAAAGAAGAGTATGCGTTTTTAGAAGAGTATGGCTACTTCTTATTAGAAGAAGGACAGCGCTCGAAAGCGAAGGGGATTTTCCAAGCCTTATTAGCAATGGATCCAACAGTAGATGAAATTCAAGACATATTATTTCAATTAGAAGAATAAATAATAGTTCAGAGGATTTTATTGCTGCCGTGTGGAATAAATAACTGTAAAAGGTGTTTTAACTGAGAGTTTAAACACAGAGGAGGGAAGTGAGAATATGACGACCCCTGTTACTGTCAACGAGAAAAAAGAATTTGTTCGCTGGTTTTTAACGAATTATCAGCTGAAGCGAAGAGAATGTGTATGGATTTTAAATTATTTGATGAGCCATGATCAATTGATGAAACGAGTTCACTTCGTTGAGCAAGCACAGTTTTGTCCTCGCGGGATGGTGATGTCTACGCACTGTGTGGAAGACCCTCCATTTCGTTTTTATAAAGAAAATATCATGACAACTGATGCAGAAAAATCATTTCATGATATTCGTTTGAATCGAGAAGAAGACATTTATATTCAATTAAACTTCCGATCGTTGTATTCATCGCCTCAATATGTGGCTGTACTGGAAGACAATCCGTATATGCCAAAAGCTAATCAAACAAATGAAAAAGACAGAGTATTAGCTGAGCAAATATTGGAAGAATCTATTCAGAAGTTTCAGCGATCAAAAATCATGGAACTAATTGATAAAGCATTAGATGAAAACGATAAAGAGGAATTTCAGCGCTTAAGCGAATATTTAAATAACCATTATGTACAGTAGATAAATGAGGGATTGGCTAGCTTCTTAGAAAAAGGTCAATCTCTTTTTTTATCTCCTTATTCATTTTGGAAAATAAATAAGACAAGCTTTAGCGGGCTTGCTGAGAGGAGAAGGAAGTTGAAGCTTCAGGCCAAGGAAATGGATGTATACTTACAATCCAAAAGTTATGTTGATACTGTATTGGTTCCACTCATTCCGATTGATTTCGGAGAAGATTTAAAGCTTACTGCATCTATGAGTGAATATACGACTGCTCTTACTGAAGAGTTAGAGAGGCAATTTAAAGGAAGAGTGATTTTAACACCTAGTTTTACATATTTAAAAAAAGATGGAGTAGCTGCTGTTTATGAAACATTACTTCGTTGGAATGAGCATATAAATGACAATGAAGTCAAACATCTTTTTGTGCTTACTAGCGACCGAGACTGGCTGCAATATGAAAAAGAAATAGGGGCTCACTGCATTTGGATACCTGCTTTACCGCTTGAGCATATAGACGAGTCGCATAAGTATACGCTCATACATGAACAAGTTCAACAGCTCCTGCCGATTTTTTTAGAGAAATGGAGTGTTTAAAAAGACTGTAGAATAAGTAATGGAAGCGCAAACAAAATAATGACGAAAAATTTAGAAAAATAAAGATTATTTCCATGTTTTAGGTTTTTATTGTATTGACCTTCCAGAAATATTAATATATCATGATTATGTCCTAGTTTAATAGAATGGTCCATCATGTGTCCAAAATTCTCTGGACTGAACTTTTTTAAAGGGGGGAAAAGCATGGGTGATCGGGTATCAAGACGACAGTTTTTAAACTATACGCTCACTGGTGTAGGGGGATTTATGGCTGCTGGAATGTTAATGCCAATGGTGCGCTTCGCAGTAGATCCAATTTTAGAAAAAGAAGCGGGTCAGGATTTAGTAGCTGTGGCGCAGGTTAAAGACATTACAAAAGAGCCGAAACGTGTCGATTTTAAAATCAAGCAAGTGGATGCGTGGCATAAATCAGAAGAGCCAAGATCGGCTTGGGTGTACAAAACTGATAAAGGTGAAATCGTCGCGCTGTCACCAATTTGTAAGCATTTAGGCTGTACGGTTAACTGGGCTGGTGACAAAAACTATCCACACCGTTTCTACTGCCCTTGTCATGGGGGAATGTATGAAAAAAGCGGTAAAAATGTACCGGGGACACCACCGATGGGACCGTTAGATGTATACGTTCAAAAAGTAAAAGGCGGTACGTTATATCTAGGAAAAGCCAAACCACAAGGAGGGGCATAGAAAATGTTGAATAAAATCTATGACTGGGTGGATGAACGGCTAGATATTACTCCTTTATGGCGAGATGTGGCCGATCATGAAGTGCCAGAGCACGTAAATCCTGCACATCACTTTTCAGCATTTGTGTATTGTTTTGGTGGATTAACGTTTTTTGTTACCGTTATTCAAATTTTATCAGGCATGTTTTTAACCATGTATTATGTACCAGATATAAAAAATGCATGGGAATCCGTTTATTATCTGCAAAATGAAGTCGCTTTCGGACAAATTGTTCGAGGTATGCATCACTGGGGAGCAAGTTTGGTTATCGTCATGATGTTTTTACATACACTGCGTGTTTTCTTCCAAGGAGCATACAAAAAACCCCGCGAGTTAAACTGGATTGTGGGTGTGTTAATTTTCTTTGTTATGTTAGGTTTAGGTTTTACAGGTTATTTGTTGCCGTGGGATATGAAAGCGCTATTTGCAACGAAAGTAGGTTTGCAAATTGCTGAATCCACACCAATTATAGGCCAGCAAGTGAAGACATTACTCTCAGGACATCCAGACATCGTTGGTGCTCAAACACTAACTCGCTTTTTCGCCATTCACGTATTCTTTTTACCCGGAGCTCTACTTGGCTTAATGGGTGCCCACTTCTTAATGATTCGTAAACAAGGAATTTCAGGACCACTATAAAATTTTATACACTTTATTCAAGTATTCAATCACACTAGTCATCATATGCATCAAGCACATACTCCGTTGTTAGTACTTTCACTAGAACAGTGAGAAAAAGGAGGGAGAACATGCATCGTGGTAAAGGGATGAAGTTTGTTGGAGATTCACGTGTTCCTGCAGAACGAAAACCCAATATTCCAAAAGATTACTCTGAATTTCCAGGGAAAACAGAAGCATTCTGGCCAAACTTTTTACTAAAAGAATGGATGGTAGGGGCAGTTTTTTTAATCGGTTATCTATGTTTAACCATCGCTCATCCATCTCCTCTTGAACGTATTGCCGATCCGACTGATACGGGGTACTTGCCTCTTCCTGACTGGTATTTTTTGTTCCTATATCAATTGCTTAAATATTCATTTGCTTCTGGTCCATATAATATTATAGGTGCATTTATTATTCCAGGGATTGCATTTGGCGCATTAATGCTTGCTCCGTTCATTGATCGAGGACCAGAAAGAAGACCAGCTAAGAGGCCGTTTGCAACAGGATTCATGCTTTTGGCTATAGCAGCAGTCTATTTCCTAACGTGGCAGTCAGCGACACAGGTGGACTGGAAAGCGCGTGAAGAGCAAGGGAAAATTAGAGAAGAAGTAGCGATTGACAAAAATTCAGAAGGCTACAAAATCATGCAAAAGCAAACGTGCTTAACCTGTCATGGTGATAACTTACAGGGAGGTCCTGCGGCTCCGGCTTTAACAGGAATTGATTTATCTCCTGAAGAAATCGCCAAGATCGCAAAAAATGGTAGAGGCAATATGCCAAAAGGTGTTTTCAAAGGTTCAGATAAAGAATTGAAAACGCTCTCGGAGTTTGTCGGCAACTTAGGAAAAGAATAATGAAAACCAGCCAAAGGGCTGGTTTTTTTGAATTTATTTAATGCTGTGTTTTACATCAATGAGATAGGTGCTTGCTATTGTTCAAAAACTGTACATAATAAAGAAGAGATTAAATGTAAAGGAGACTTTCTAAATGGCTTGGTTATGGTATACCTTAAAAGATAAGCGTTTTTTAACGCTTTTGCTGATTGTGAATATACTAGGAACAATCTACGGATATATTTGGTATGGAAGTCAATTAGCGGAAACACCTAAGAAGTTTTTAATATTTGTGCCTGATAGTCCAACGGCAAGCTTGTTTTTTGTTATTGTACTTATCGGTCTTTTACTTGGAAAGCATTTTTCACTGTTTGAAGCTTTAGCCATGATCACGCTGTTTAAATACGGGATTTGGGCCGTCGTAATGAATGTATTGGTCTATGTGTTAACAGGATACATTGATTGGATGATGCTTATGTTAATGGCTTCTCATGCAGCAATGGCTTTTCAAGGGCTTTTGTACGTACCGTTTTACCGCATTAAATTATGGCATGTAGCTGTTGCCGCTGTATGGGCTGTACATAATGATATCATTGATTACGTTTTTTCTATGATGCCAAGATACAGCATGCTCAATGCGTATATGTCTGAAATTGGTTATTTTACATTTTGGCTAAGCATTTTATCTATTTTCATTACATACTGGTTCACAGTTCGTGCTTCTTCGAAAAAACAGCTATAAAAAATTTTTGAAATAGGCGCACGAAACGAGCTCTCTTTTTCTAAGATATAGTAGGCTATATTTAAGTATGAGGTGAGTGACTGTGAAGGAAACCAAACGAGAGCTTCATCCGTCCGTTGTGGAATTTAAACAATTTGTAAAATCACATCCCAAATTAGTAGAACAGGTTCGAAAGCAGCAAAAAACGTGGAAAGAGCTTTATGAAGATTGGTATTTATTCGGTGCAGAAGATCCAATGTGGGAGGCATATCGTTCAGAAGAAAGTGCAAAGGCTGAACCAACTGCTGCAACAGAGGAGAAAAAAGATATCATGGGTACAATCGTATCCTCGCTGAAAAACATGGACTTGAATCAAATGCAAAATCATATCACAAATGTAAATTCAGCTATTTCCAATATTCAACAAGTACTGCAGCAATTTCAGCCATCTAAGCCATCCGGTGGAGGAGCAGCTTCCGGGCCAGGGAATCCATTTGGCTTTAGGAAAGATTAAACGCAATGAGAAAAGATATATACGAGTATATGCAGTCTCGTCCTAAACTCAACGACTTCGTTCGTGAACAGCCAATGTGGTACCGGCGTTTATCTAGAAATCCTGAAGAACTGGAGAAATTTGAATTAGAATCTAAGCACTACTACAAACAAACGATTCCTCATAAAGTCGAAAAGTTTTCGAATTCGATTCAAATGGCAAACATGATGTTTCATATGTTTCAGTCCATGAAAAATCAATGATCTCTGCATACATAGCGATGCAGAGATTTTTGCACGTCATGAGTAAAAACAAAGAGTTTGTAAACACTATGGAGAAACGAATGATAAAGGAATGGTATTATGCGCTTACTATTAACGACGGTCTTATGTGTAGTTTCTCTGCTAGGATGCAACCATGATAAACCAAAACCTGAAACTAAAATTTCCTCTCAGCCGCGGGCAGCTGAAACGTTTGGTGCAATGAATACAAAACCTTCACTGATGGTACACCAGCATGTGAAAGGACAAAACGTATACGTCGAATGTATTCTAAGCGGGTTTTCATTTTCAACAGAGAGTGGATTCCTTCAAATCAAAGTAGATGGAAAACCATCTAAAGAAATGAAGCAAGCAGCCTTTGTTTTAAGTGATCTTCCAAAAGGATCTCATACTGTTACGATTGAACTGATGAAATCTAAAGAAGAAAGTTATCAAGTGAGGAATACCTTTACGGTTGAAATTATATAGTTAAAAAGTAGAACTTGTAGTAAATCAGTGTAAGCTGTTTTAGCAAGTTCTTTTTCTTTAGATCCAAAACGTGATAAGATAAAAACGGAGGTGCACAGCCATGCTGACAACAATGAGAACTGTTGAATTACTCGATGAGTCTGATCACGTAGCGAACATGGTGTTACAATCAGACGTAGCCGAGAACTATCGTCAATGTTTATATAGATTAAATAAAGATTCACATGCACAGGCATTAATTGCTGAATTTGTGAAAATAAAGGAACAGTATGAGGATGTTCAGCGATTTGGAAAATATCATCCTGATTATAAAACCATTACGAGACAAGTGCGTGATGTAAAGCGTCAAGTTGATTTACACGCGACAATCGCTGCGTTCAAAAAAGCAGAAAGTGAATTACAAAAGCTGCTTGATGAAATTAGCGTTATCCTTGGTCAAGCTGTTTCAGAGCATGTGAAAGTACCAACGGGAAATCCGTTTTTTGATACGGGAAGCAGCTGCGGCGGTGGCTGCGGATCTGGGGGAAGCTGTGGGTGCAGCGCATAAGCCGTTCACTGTATAAATCGAACGCAATCAGCACAGGAATTTCCGCAGCAGGCCATTTTACGCTGTGGAACGTAAAACCTATGCTGATAAACATAAGTAAGATGCTGACTTCTGACAAAAGTTGAGCGCCACGTAGCATTTGTATTGGATGTAGCAAAAATAGATGAAGCTTCTAGAAGCTCATCTATTTTTCTACGCTTAATTGATGTGTTTATATACAAAAAGGGTATATTTGTGATTTTTTTGAAAATGACTTGTTCAATAGCTCTCTGCTCGTTAAAATGAGTAAGAAAGAGCATCCAGATATCATCTAAATTCATACATAAAGCACCTACTTCATATAAAAGAATTTATGATAAAGAAAACCAATATAACGTATGCAAAAGGGGAACTAAATATGTTTGTTGAACGTCAAGGAATTGTGGCGTATGTGCATTCTGTTAAGCAAGCAAAAGCATTGCGAAAGTACGGAAATGTACATTACGTATCTAAAGAATTAAAGTATGTTGTCTTATATTGCAACCAAGATGGCATTGAAAAAACAATCCATAAACTTCAGTCTCTACCTTTTGTGAAGAAAGTAGATCCTTCTTATCGGCCGTTTTTAAAAACAGAATTCGAAAATTCAAAGCCGGATAAGGCGAAGGAATATGACTATAAGATAGGAATTTAAACAAAAAAGGAATGTTATTTACATTCCTTTTTTTTATTTTACTTGCCCTTCGTAAACGAATAGGCAGGGATGAGATTATTGCATTGGCGGAATAAAGCGGTTCATTCGCAAAATGCCAATAAGGTGCTGATAGTAGAGTGCTGTTTCTGGAAATGTAGTAGATGGTTTGACATCGAGTACCACAATTTCTTTTCCCGCTTCCTCAGCAGCTCGTTTAAATAACTCAACGCGCTTGCTGTCGTTTTGTTTTAAAACAATTCCTTCTCGGCAAACGTAAAGCGGTTGGAAATTCCCTTCAGCTGTTGGATGCAAGACAGCGACAAAAGAAGCTACTTGTCGATCTTCTTTTCCTGTTCGCAGCATAATAAGATGAGCAAGACGGTGTTTGTTGCTTTTGACAATCTCTAACAGCTCATAAATATCTGAATACCCTTCTCCGAGCTCAATAAAACGCTGAATCATATGTATTTCCCCCTTTATGTATTAAAAAAGCAAACTCACGTAGTTTAATGTATCACTGAATATTTTAAGAGTAAATAAAAAAATCCCTACAACTACTCATTGTAGGGCCCTTCAATAAAGGGGTGTAATCACCTCTGCGATTACAAGCACCTTGATGAAGGCAAAGGGAGAGGAGAAACCGGAGGAAGAACTTATGGGGAAACGTAAGTCTTCTCCGCGGTTGGCAACAACATCGGTTAGATGATGTTGTTACTAGTCAGTATGTCCGTTTTAAACGTTCATATACCTGTCTTGTGAAATTCACTTTTTAATACATAAAAGACTGATAACATAACAGAGAAAAAGGGTAAATTTACGTTTGTTATGACATATTAAAGTAAAGGAATTCTTCTATGAACGAAATGCCGAATGATCTTCATAGGTGTATCTTTTAGAAAAGAATCAGTGTATCTAAGGACACGGCCGTAAAAGTCCAGCATAAAAGCAAGCTGCTGGTTACTGCATAGAATGTATACAGCATTGAATAAATTGAGGATTTTTGCTAGTCTTTGTAATTCAAAATATGTTAGGATAATGAAGAATAAGGAAGTAAAAGTAAGGTAGTGATAAGGATGAGAGTAGTAGCAGGTTTATATAAAGGCCATGCGTTAAAGGCGGTTCCAGGATACTCAACCCGCCCTACAACAGATAAGGTGAAAGAAGCTATTTTTAATATGATTGGACCGTTTTTTGAAGGTGGAACAGCTCTTGATTTGTTCGGTGGAAGCGGTGGCTTGGGAATTGAAGCTCTAAGCCGAGGAATAGATAAAGTCATTTTTGTGGATCGGGATGGCAAAGCGATTCAGACGATTAAAGCAAACTTAGCATCTTGCCGGTTAGAAGACCGCGCTGAAGTGTATCGAAATGATGCAGAACGTGCACTGAAAGCGATAAAGAAAAGGGAGCTGACTGTCGATTTACTTTTGCTTGATCCACCGTATAAAGCACAAAAGTTGAAAGCGCTTATCGAAACGGTAAGTGAAGAAAATCTTCTAGCAAAAACAGGAATTATTGTAGCGGAGCATTCTCATGATGTACAGTTAGATGATGAGATTGGTTTATTTGAAAAAATAAAAAGCGAAACGTACGGTATCATTGGTGTTTCTATTTATACATACAAAAAAGAAGAATCAGTTGACTAAATCAATGAGCTGTTAGATGTAGAAAGGGGATACGTATGGGCAGTATAGCTGTTTGTCCAGGAAGCTTTGATCCAGTTACAAATGGACATTTTGATATTATTAAACGAGGCGCAAATGTATTTGATACGATTTATGTGGTTGTTTTAAATAATTCTTCAAAAAGTCCTCTATTTACAGGGGAAGAGCGAGTAGCTTTGCTGAAAGAAGTAACAAAATCACTTCCTAATGTGGTAGTAGAGTCGTACAGCGGATTATTAATGGAATATGCAAAAGAAAAGCAGGCAAAGACCATTTTAAGAGGTTTACGTGCAGTATCGGATTTTGAGTACGAAATGCAAATTACATCTGTAAATCGCGTATTAGATAAAGAAATCGAAACGTTATTTATGATGACAAATAATCAATACTCGTTTTTAAGTTCTAGTATTGTAAAAGAAGTAGCTAAATATGGGGGGAATATTTCTGAATTAGTTCCTCCCCCTGTTAGAGAAGCGCTTGCGGAAAAATTTGAACAGCTGTCTCAAAAATAAGATAAAAAAGAACGTGACGTTTTCTTTGCCGATAAGAAAACGTCGCGTTCTTTTTTTACTGGGAACGATGAAGAAACGTTCGTTTTGAATATATATAAATATAGCAGCACAGCGTAAAAATCGTTAAGAGCGGACCGTACACGTTTAGCCACTGCGATAGAATCGTAACGGACTCCAAGTGAGAAAAAACCGGCAGTGCTCCTTCAGATGCTTGAAAAGTAGTAATGGATTCTCGAAGAGGACCCCATAGAAAGATAGTGAATACTACCGCAAAACAGCCGTGAAAAATGCGTGCAATAAAAAACGGGAAAAATCGAATATCTGTTTCGGCGAGTATGCTAGCCACTTGTGCTTGAACGGAGAAACCGCTGAAGCCTAATACAAAACTAACGATGATAATTTGATGAAACAGCAGCGTGTCTGGTGCTTCACTTGCTAGACGGCTTCCTAGTGTGATTTCAAAAAGCCCTGAAATAAAGGGAAGGCTCAGTTCAGGCCCTATATGACACAGGGAAAATAAATAAGCTAGACCGCTGCTTAAAACGGCCGTGATATGAGTAACATATAAAAGTTTGTTTAATACAGAAAATAAAATGATAAAACCGCCAATCATTAAGAGAGATTGAACAGCAGAAGTAACCGCATCTCCTAGAAGCTTCCCGATAGGACGCTTATCTTTTAAACGCGTTTTATGCATTTCATGAAAAGCTAACGATAAAGAAGGTTTTTGAGTTACTTGTCCTTTCGGTTTTGCTGATCCATAAAACCGCATCACCAATCCTACACAAATATTCCCTATGTAATGTGAGAGAGCTAATATGATACCGACAGCTGGATTGTGGAAAAAGCCAACTGCCACAGCTCCAAAAATAAAAATAGGGTTAGATGAGTTAGTAAATGATACGAGTCTTTCAGCTTCGATAGCTGTTAGCTGCTTTTCTTGACGCAGCCGGGAAGTGATTTTTGCACCTGAAGGAAACCCAGAAGCCATGCCCATTGCTAAAGCAAAACCCCCTACTCCAGGTACTCGGAATAAAGGCCTCATAAACGGCTCTAATAAGATCCCAATGAACTTCACTACGCCAAACCCAATAAGCATTTCTGAAACAATAAAAAAGGGCAGCAGAGAAGGAAAGACGACCTTCCACCATGTGTTGAGACCTCTTACTGAACCTTCTAGCGCTTCTTTTGGATATACAATAAGCGCAATAGCGAGAAGCGTTACGCTCGTCCCGAGCAGAAGTGTTTTCACCATTGATTTATTCAACGAACGATTCATCTCCTTTTCTAAGCTCACGTCATCTTGATATGAATGAAATGAGGAGTTTTAGGCGAATGTACAAGTTCTTCTATATATCAATATACGAAGCTATGCATCGACTTTATGCCTATGAGTAAGGAGAAAATAAATTCATATTGAATAAAAAGGCGTCTTGTCACATTTGGAAATACAATTCATATACATAAATCAATGCACTCCTAGGATAGTCAAGGAGTAAAAAAACGTATATGCAGCAAGCGAAGAGTAAGAATTTCTTAAAACAACCTTCAGTATAGTATAATGCTTAATAACCACCGTGTATTGAGCAAAACATATCTTTAGCTTCATACTAAATGAACAAATAGAAAATGAAGAATAGTCCTACCGAATACAGGGCAACAATGATAGAGAAGCTCATCAAATGTTTTTACATTTTTAGAAGTCTATAAGGTAAAACGAGGGGGCAGGTAAAGTGGAAAGCCCAAAAATAGGAGTTGCGTTAGGCTCAGGTGGAGCTAGAGGTTTTGCACATTTAGGAGTAATCAAAACGCTAACAGAAAATAACATTCCTATTGATTTTCTAGCTGGCAGCAGTATGGGAGCTTTAGTTGGTGCACTATATGCGTCAGGTATTGAACTGGCAACTCTTTATAAAATGGCGCTAACGTTCAAACGAAAGTATTATTTGGATTTTACCGTGCCTAAAATGGGATTTATTACGGGAAACAGAGTAAAATCGTTGGTTCGCACCTTTACGCAAAATAGAACCATTGAACAGCTATCTGTACCGTTTGCCATTGTAGCGACAGATTTGAAAACAGGAGAGAAAGTGGTGTTTAAAAAAGGACCTATCGCTGAAGCGGTGAGAGCAAGTATTTCAATTCCAGGAATCTTTGCTCCCGAAGTAATTGATGGACGATTGCTTGTAGACGGCGGGGTAGTGGACCGTATTCCTGTATCGGTTGTAAAAGAAATGGGATCTGATATTGTCATTGGAGTCGATGTATCAAAAGCGAAAGTGAATGCAGAAATCAGCTCTATTTTTGATGTCATTATGCAAAGTTTAGATATTTTGCAAGATGAGCTAGTAGCTCATCGGACCATTGCTTCAGACATTATGATTCGTCCTAATCTCGATACTTTTAGTTCCAGAGCGTTTACAAACATTCAAGAAATGATTTCAATTGGTGAACAAGCAGCACATGAGCAGTTGCCTTCTATCCTGCAAGCAATTGATCATTGGAAGGAGAACAAAAAAAGTGAAATCTAGAATTAGAATTTTGGTATATTTGGCTGTTATTGCAGTGGTGGCAATGCTTTGTTTTTATCCTTTGCCGTACTACATTACAAAGCCTGGAATGGCAGAAGAACTTGCTCCTATTATTAAGGTAGAAGATGGATACCATGAAAAAGGGACGTTTATGCTGACAACTGTAAGAATGGGCAGAGCAACTCCTCTTTCATATGGTCTTGCGAAAATACAGGACTTTCATGAAATTTTCCCTACAAAGCAAATTTTGCAGCAAGGTGAAAGCGATGAAGATTACTCGACAAGGCAATTACATATGATGGATACGTCAAAAAATGCTGCTATTTCAGTAGCATACGAAGCAGCTGGAAAGAGCGTTTCCTATCTCAATAAAGGCGTATATGTTACATATGTCGTAGAAAATATGCCTGCACATGGAAAACTTCATGTTGGAGACGTAGTGACGAAAGTAGACGGGGAAAAAATTCAAACTGCTGAGGACTTAATCAACTACGTATCGACTAAAAAAGCAGGAGATTCAGTATCAATTTATGTAAAAAGAGATGGCAAAGAAAGCAAACATACTCTAAAAGTTAAAGCATTCCCTGACGAGCCGAAACGAGTAGGCCTAGGAATTGCCTTAGAAACGAACCAAGAACTAAAAGTTAAGCCCGATATACATATTGATACTGAAAAAATAGGAGGGCCTTCAGCTGGACTGATGTTCTCGCTTGAAATTTATAATCAGCTTGTTAAAGAGGACATGACAAAAGGCCATCTCGTTGCAGGTACAGGGACTATCAATGATAAAGGAGAGGTAGGACCAATCGGAGGTATTTCGCAAAAAATTGTAGCCGCAGATAAAGAAGGAGCAGAGATTTTCTTTGCACCAAATGAAAAAGGGGCTGCGGGCTCTAACTACCGAGAAGCAGTGAAGACAGCTAAAAAAATAGACAGTGATATGAAAATTGTACCCGTAGATTCATTTTCGGACGCCGTAACGTATTTGGAAAAGCTGAAACCATAAAAAATCGTCTCTTGCAGACGATTTTTTTATGGCCAAATGATAGGAGGCTGCGTGTATTCTTGTTTCATAAATTGAGAGCGCAGAGGCTCTTGAAACGGCATACTATAAACATGTGTCGCTTTAATATCGGTATCAATTTCTTTTAGTTTACATTGCGATACAGTGGATACAATAGGAAGGGACAGCTTTTTCTTACTCGTTTTTAAATAGCCTTGTCCTGTCTTAGACATTCCCAATAAGCGAATATAAGGATCAGCTTGTTGCATCTCACTTTTTGTTGTATTGGTTAAAAGGTGAACGCACATGCGCTGTAAACGGGTTCTCGTATATCGCTTCGTTTTAACATTTGTTAAAAAATCTTCAAATGAAGTAGCTGAAGAAATATAAGATAGGAGCCGATGTTCAATACCTTCTTCTATTTCATAAATACGCTGTAAGTCATAAAGTGGAGTAGTTAATAATTTGTATTTCAAAAATGGGAAATAATGCTCCCAATGATGAAACTGTCCGTGTGCTTGCTTGTAAGCTGTTAATTCATTTGCCGTACTAACTGGCATGTGCTTGCTCAGGTCCCCATGGCTGCTGCTGTCAAAAATAGCTTTACGTATGCTTGTAGCACTTGAAATAAAAGAGGAAGACAGGGAATCATCGTGATAATGTGATTGAATTCGAGTGATTGTATATGGTTTAATAGATGCATGCTGTTTTTTGATGGCAGCTACATAGCTCATTCCAAGCACATTATTTGGCTGAGATAGATCAATAGGAGCCTTCGTGAAAAGCTGTAAGAAAGCATTGGAAGCTGCTTTTGGATAACTGTTCCCTTTTTTCATCTCTTGTTGAATTAAAGCGGATAGTTCTGATTCATGAGCTTCGAGCAAATCAGCGGTGCGGGTAAATGAGTCAATATTGCCATTTTCGCTGCCAAAGCATATAAAGTCAGCGCGAAGGGATTCTAAAATAGAAATAGCGCCGCTTGCGAATGTTTCAGCTTTCTGAGTAGAAAAAGCATAGGGTAATTCAACGACTAAGTCTGCACCAGCGGCTAAAGCCATTCTTGTGCGGGACCATTTTGATACAAGAGCAGGCTCTCCGCGCTGCAAAAAGTGCCCGCTCATCACAGCAATCACACAATCTGCTCCGGTTTGTTGTTTCGCTTGTTGCAAATGATAAGCGTGTCCGTTATGAAAAGGATTATATTCGACAATTATTCCAACTGCTTGCATAATGTCTCCTTTTAATTTATTATTTTTAGTCTAGCTCTTTGTTTTAAAAACATTTTTTTATGAAAGTAAGAAATTTTTACAAAAAAGCATATTTAAGTACATTATAGTGTAAAGAAAAAATATTGACAAATAATCTTGTGAAAGCTATAATAACCTTTGTTGCCTTGAGGTGATTAACAATGAAATGGACAATACATCAATTGTATCAGTTGCAAAATAAAGGTCTAACATTTGACGAAGTGATTGACGGCAAAGAGTTTATGAATGCTGATCCTCAAATTCGTAGAATGTCAGATGTAAACGTGAAAGGAAGAGCCGACATTAGTTCTTCGAAAGTAACGTTTCACCTTAAAATTTCAGGAAAAATGACGTTGCCTTGTGCTCGTACATTAGTTGACGTTCCGTATCCGTTTGAAATTAACGCAACTGAAACGTTTTTATTGAATGTGAATGCTGATTATGAAGAAGATGCTGAAGTACGCATTGTAGAGGGAGAAACGGTTGAGTTACAACCTTTGATTCAAGAGTTAATTATTGTTGAAATTCCTCTGCAGGTATTTAGTGAAAATCAGCAAGCGGCAGGAGCAGCTCCACAGTCAGGAAAAGACTGGGAAGTTGTTACCGAAGAAGAAAAGCAGGAAAAAGTAGATCCCCGCTTAGCCGTACTCGAAAATTTCTTTAAAGACAAAAAGAAATAAAAATGCGAAGATCCGGCTTTCGGGCCTTCATATGATTTTAAAATTCTTTTAAGGAGGTGGGAATAATGGCTGTACCTTTTAGAAGAACATCTAAAATGAAGAAAAGAACGCGTCGTACGCACTTTAAATTACAAGTTCCTGGTATGGTAGAGTGCCCAAATTGTGGTGAAATGAAACTATCACACCGCGTATGTAAAGCTTGTGGTACTTACAAAGGAAATGACGTAGTAAGCAAATAATTGCTTATTTAAATAAAAGACCCTCTTAAGGGTCTTTTATTTTTTTTGCCTTTTTTCCTTCTCTGTCCTTTGGAAGAGAAGGATTTTTTTTATAGAACAAGAACTCTTTTTAAATAAACAATTACTGTTGTAAAAGGATTTATATCTTTTCTATAAGGAGGAAAAAGCATGAAAAAAAGCGAGCTGTTTACTACAAGCCAAGGCATTGCTACGTTTGTGATTAATCGTCCTGAAAAGCGTAATGCTATTGATTATGATGTTATGAATGAACTGCAGCAAGCTGTAGATTATGTGAAACATGATCAGTTAGTAAAAGCTTTTGTAATTACAGGTGCTGGTTCAGACGCATTTTGCAGCGGAGGAGATTTAAGCGTATTTCATGAGCTAAAGACTTCGAAAGAGGCGTCTCAAATGTTAACGAAAATGGGGGAAATTCTTTATGAGATTTTAACACTCCCAAAACCAACAGTTGCTCTTTTGAATGGAACATCGGTTGGAGGAGGATGTGAGCTTGCGATTGCATGTGACTTCCGTATAAGTGCAACACATAGCGAAATGGGCTTTATTCAAGGGAATTTAGGAATTACAACAGGCTGGGGAGGAGGAACCATTCTTCTTGAAAAGCTGCGTTATCAAGAGGCGATGGAAATGATCTACAGTGCTCAGCTGTATGGAGTAGAACGAGCAAAGCAAATTGGATTTCTTTCCTATGTCACGTCGTTTAAAGAGCTAACTATGAGGTGTGAGGAGTGGTTAGCGCCTATCACTCATAAACCGACCCAGGTATTGCAAGCTTACAAAGAAATCGCTATTGAGAAATGGGAGCAAAGCCGGGTTTGGAATCGGATGGAACAAGAAATTCATCGCTGTTCGATATTGTGGGAGTCGCCTGAGCATGAAGAAGCGGTTCAAAAGGTCATCGTTAAAAAAACATAGTTATGAACTGCATTTCCATAGCAATATAGTGAATAAGCGAAAGATGAAAGAATCACGGGTTTCCCATTTTGCTTCAAAGTATATGAAAGATTTTCTTGATTGAGAAGAGGAACAATAGTCTATCTTATCTAGTAGGTGCATATTCATTTAATAAGTACGGATAAGGAGGGATAGAAAAATGACTTCTTCTCGTCAAGATGCATGGACTCATGATGAAGATTTATTACTCGCAGAAATTGTACTGCGTCATATACGTGAAGGTGGCACTCAGCTAGCTGCATTTGAAGAAGTGGGGAAGAAACTTACACGAACATCAGCAGCTTGTGGCTTCCGCTGGAATTCTTTTGTGCGCAAACAATACAAGACTGGTATTGATCTTGCGAAAAAACAGAGAAAAGAATTAAAAGCAAGAACTGTTTCAAAAGATGACGAGCAGCCTGCACGCTTATCATATATGGAAGCAGAGAAACATATTTCGCTTAATGAGGTAATTAAATATTTAGAAAATGTAGATCAAGGGCAAAGGCACTCGTCAGAGCTTCTCGAAGCTAATGAAGAACTGCAGCAAAAGATTGAACGTTTACAAGAGAAAGTAACGATTTTGGAAAAAGAAAAAAAAGCTTTGCAAAACAACTTGTTAATTGTAGAAGATGACTATAAAGCTCTTATTGAAATTATGGAGAGGGCTCGTAAAATGGTTGTATTAAAAGAGGATGAAAAAAGTAGAAAAGTGAAATTTCAAGTGGATAAAAATTTAAATTTAGAAAAAGTTCAAAAGTAAAGCGACAGTTTGAATGCTCCCTACTTCATGTTGATCATATATACCACATAGATATAAAATAAACAGCTGGAAATCAGCTGTTTATTTTTGTTCGCTTACACCGTTTGGTAGCCAAATAAGAGGGTTTTCTCCCAAATCACGATCGATATCATACGTTACAGGTACGAACCCCATTTTTGACCAAAAATCACTCGATTTTACTCGTGGGCTTGTTTTGATAGGTAATTGAAAGGATTTGGCGTATTCAACGAGCGTTTGACCCAATCCTTTGCGCTGAAAATCGCTGAGCACTTCGAGTTTCCACACTTCAATATACGTTTGAGGCGGCTCGAAATATTGATCGTACTGTTTGTTTCGCTTATAGAGACTCATCCGAGCCACTAAGCTATTTCCAAAATAAATACCGTAAAACGGAGAATTTATTTCATTATCGGAAATTTTGGCATGTAATTCTTCTAGCATTGAAAGTTCTTGAATGCCATATTCTTTGAATTTCTTGAACTCTTCTAGCGTTTTAAAATTAATTTTTAAATGCTTCACTTCGTAATTCATCCCATATCCCCCTTGTTATGTCTCCTTGCTAGACAAACGAACTGGCTTGGTTCGTTCATCTAATATTATATAACAAAAACACAAAATATTCTGTTTTCATGATTGGTGAACGAATATTCAATGCACATGAGGAAAAATGAATTCTTTCAGTTAAATACGAAGAATACATTACTATAAGCATCACTTTTTAGAAAGGAAGCAAAAGGAAAGTGAGATTCAAATAGAAAGCGTTTTCAAAAATTGTAGAGGAGTTTTAAAATTATTGTAGAATTATATGGGGGAAAGTAGAAATTTGAGGAAAGGGGAGAGAAAGGTGAAAAAAATACTGATTGCAAATCGAGGAGAAATTGCTCTTCGTATTATTCATACATGCAAACAAATGGGCATTGAAACGGTGGCTGTCTATTCCGATGCAGATGTAGGGCTTCCTTATGTTCAAGCAGCTACAAAAGCACGTCGAATTGGAGAGCCCCCTGTGCAAAAGTCATATTTGAATGTAGAAGAATTGCTGCGAATTAGTCATGAAGAAAAAGTAGATGCCATTCATCCTGGGTATGGATTTTTATCGGAAAATAGTGCATTTGCTAAAAGAGCGATTGATGAAGGTTTTTGTTTTATCGGTCCTTCTCCCGAAATCATTTCGATGATGGGCGACAAAATTGCTGCTCGTGCCGCGATGAAAGAAGCGGGTGTACCTGTTGTCCCCGGCAGCGAAGGCGATGTGACGTCAGTTGAAGAGGCTTGTAAAGTAGCGAGTCTAATTGGATATCCCGTTATGTTAAAAGCAAGCGGAGGCGGCGGAGGAATTGGGATGGTGCGCTGCGATAACGAAGAAGCAGTAAAACAAGTGTATGCCTCAACAAAAGCAAGAGCAAAAGCATATTTTGGTCAAGAAGGAATGTTTATTGAAAAGCTTATCACAAACGCAAAACATATCGAAGTACAGGTGTTTGGAGATCAGCATGGTAATGTCGTTCATCTTTTTGAACGCGATTGTTCCGTACAAAGAAGAAATCAGAAAGTGATTGAAGAAGCCCCTGCGCTTTCTTTAAAAGAAAGTACGCGACAAGCCATGCAAAACCAAGCCGTTCAAGCGGCTAAAGCAATCGGATATTATAATGCAGGTACGGTGGAGTTTATCGTGGATGAAGACGAAAATTTTTATTTTCTTGAAATGAACACGCGGCTGCAAGTTGAGCATCCGATCACCGAGCAAATTGCAGGGGTCGATTTAGTTAAGTGGCAGATCTTAGCTGCGCGCGGAGAAAAGCTTCCTCGTCTGCAAGAGGAAATAGCAGCAAATAACTATGCCATTGAATTTCGAATTTATGCAGAAGATCCGTTTACTTTTTTACCGGCTCCGGGAAAAATTACGGGTTATCACTTGCCGGAGCGAACCTATGCGCGCGTAGACAGTGGCTACAGTGATATGAATGCGGTTACACCTTTTTATGATCCAATGATTGCAAAAGTTATCATTACTGGTCGTACGCGTTCAAATGCAATTGAACTAGCTAAATCATATTTTACGGAAGCTGTTGTAGAGGGAATCAAAACGAATATTCCTCTATTTAAGCAGTTGTTAAATGAAGAGTTATATGAAAAAGGCACATATAACACATCGTTATTATCAACCGTATTAAATAAAGGAGGAGCACCACAATGAGTGAAATCAAAGCGACAATGGCAGGCATGGTATTTAATGTGTTTGTTCAGCAAGGTGCAAGTGTAGCCAAAGGAGAAGTTGTTGTTGTATTAGAATCTATGAAAATGGAAATTCCTATTGAAAGCGATCAAGCTGGTATTGCAGAGACTGTCCATATAGCCGTGGGGGATTTTGTGAACGAAGGCGACGTTTTGGTGACTATTTCATAACTCATAAAGGAGAGATATCATGATACATACAGGTGAATCTCAGAAAAAATATGATGAAAATCGTCAAAAAGTAGAGCGTGGCAACGCGGAGAAGTACAAAGAGAAACTTGCAACACAACAGAAGCTTTTTGTAAGAGATCGTTTAGCGCTTTTATTTGATGACGGGAAATATGAAGAAGACGGCATGTTTGCAAATAATAAAGCCGAAGGGTTGCCGGCAGACGGTGTTGTAACCGCAATTGGAAAAGTAAACGGTGAAACAGTTTGTGTAATGGCTAATGACTCTACTGTAAAAGCAGGGTCTTGGGGGGCCAGAACAGTAGAGAAAATTATTCGTATTCAAGAAGTAGCAGAAAAACTGCATGTGCCTTTGCTGTACCTAGTGGATTCTGCAGGAGCACGTATTACGGATCAATTAGATATGTTTCCAAACCGTCGAGGCGCTGGACGGATCTTTCACAATCAAGTAAAACTTTCCGGCGTCATTCCTCAAATTTGTTTGCTCTTCGGTCCGTCAGCAGCTGGAGGAGCATATATCCCTGCATTTTGTGATATTGTTGTGATGGTAGATGGAAACGCTTCTATGTACTTAGGTTCGCCGCGTATGGCCGAAGCTGTTATTGGAGAAAAGGTTACGCTAGAGGAAATGGGAGGAGCACATATGCACTGCAGCGTTAGCGGATGTGGAGATGTGTTAGCTTATTCTGAAGAAGAAGCTATTTCGTATGCCAAATCTTATTTAACCTACTTTCCACAAAACTATCAAGAGAAGCCTAAAGTACAAAAAGCTAAAGAGCCTAAGCAGACAAAGGATTTAGTAGAACTAATTCCAGAGAATCAAAATGTTCCATTTGATATCTATGAAGCAATTGATACCCTTATTGACGAAGGGAGCTTCTTTGAAGTGAAAAAACTGTTTGCCGCCGAATTGGTAACAGGGCTTGCACGAATAGATGGAAAAGTAGTAGGGATTATTGCCAATCAGCCGAAGGTCAAAGGAGGAGTGCTGTTTGTAGATTCAGCAGATAAAGGCGCAAAATTTATTCAACTGTGTGATGCCTTCCATATTCCTTTGCTATTTTTAGCGGATGTACCTGGATTTATGATTGGAACCAAAGTAGAAAGAGCAGGCATCATTAGACATGGAGCAAAATTGATTGCAGCGATGAGTTCAGCTACAGTTCCTAAAATTTCCGTAGTTATGCGCAAAGCTTATGGCGCAGGGCTTTACGCTATGGCTGGTCCAGCTTTTGAACCGGATTGCTGCCTTGCATTACCTACTGCTCAAATTGCCGTAATGGGTCCTGAAGCGGCAGTAAATGCCGTCTATTCTAATAAAATTAATGAAATTGAAGATCCGAAAGAGCGGTTTATGTTTGTTAAACAGAAACAGCAGGAGTATAAAGAACACATTGATATCTATACGCTGGCTTCTGAACTTATTATTGACGACATCGTTCCTGCTAACGAACTGCGTCGAACTTTAATTGACCGCTTTCGATTATATGAAACAAAGAATGTGACCTTTAGCCGTCGTAAACATCCGGTGTATCCCGTATAATAGAAAAAAACGGGATCACTCTAAATAATTTATAACAAGCCCGGTGATTTTTAATCACACGGGCTATATGAATAGGTAAAATTTTAAGAATGCATTTAATTCAAAGCATTTTTTTGCTAAAATGAAACTCAATAATAGAAAGAGGAACAAAAAATACGATGAAAACTATAGGTATTATTGGAGGCGGATCATTAGGTCTGTTGTTTAGCGCGTATTTATCAGATTGGTATGATGTAACCTTGTATACGAAAACAAAAACTCAAGCAAAGTGTATTAACGAAAATGGAATTACCTTACATAGACAAGGGGAACATCACACTAAAAAAGTCAGTGCTATCCCTCTAGAAAAAAACATAAAAGAAGCAGATTTAATCATTGTTACTGTAAAACAGTATCATTTAAAAGAGATTATTCCTTTTATCAAAACCCTTACTATACATACTCCCCTTTTGTTTATCCAAAACGGTATGAGCCATATTGAAATTCTTAAAAATCTCCCCCAGAGCACTCTCTATTTGGGTACAGTTGAACACGGGGCAATGCGTACAGATATGGATAGCGTCCATCATACAGGAATAGGAACAACCCGTATTGCTTCGTACAGAGGAGAAATGGAGTCTATCTTGCCAATTGTGAATTTTCCTTGGGTGATTGAAACAGATTGGTATGGGATGCTGGTGAAGAAATTAGTTGTAAATGCGCTTATCAATCCTCTTACGGCGCTGTATCGGGTAAAAAATGGGCAGCTGATTCACAACAGCTATTTTTATAAAACGATGCGTCTATTGTTTGAAGAGATTGCGGCTGTGTTAAAACTGGATTCAGCTTTTAATTATTGGGAAAATGCGCTGGGGGTTTGTTCGCGCACGAGTACAAATCAATCTTCTATGCTAAAAGATATACAGGAGGGGCGGCAAACAGAAATTGATGCTATTTTAGGCTATATTCAAACACAAGCTGCTGAAAAAAGAACGTCGACGCCTATTGTTGACTTTTTATATGGGTCAATAAAAGGAATCGAAGAAGAAAAGGGTGATTAACATGGGAAGTTTTATTGCTGGAGTTTTTGCGACGTTTGTCACTCTGCCGCTCGTTGGTTTTTTTATTCTATACATGCTTTTACGCAAACTGACGAAAAATAAAAGGAAATCTGTCCACATAGCAACGTACGTTACTACGGTTTTTCTTATTTTTTCCGTGCATTATGCAGCTGTGGAAATTTTCGGGCACTCTTTTTTGTGGTTGATTGCGTTAGTCCTTTTAGTTGTAGCAATGATTATGATGTTTGTACATTGGAAAGTCAAACATGACTTAGAAATGAAGCTTATCGCGAAAGGGTTCTTTCGGATGAATTTTGTTTTGTTTCTTATTGCACATATTGTATTAAATATAGGTGGAATCGCTTTTCGTATTTCCTCTCTGTAAAGCATGTTACTAGACGTGGGCAGTTACATTATGGATAATGAAGCTATATGTAGAGAATATAAGTATTAGGAAAAGAAAGGAAGTTCTTTCATGGAGATTACAGACGTCTCTTTAAAGGCGGGAAACAAACTAACGAACGATTACATAAAAGGTGAAAAGCAAGCACTTTCCTTTTTTCATTATAATATACACGAAAAAGACGTATATGAAAAACGTTTAGCGGATGTTCAAAAGCAGTCTTATCCAAGAGAACAGCTTGCTGAGTATCTGCTTGATTTTAATAAGCGCTACGGAGCATCTTCTAAGACGATTGAAAATATTGAAAAGCTAAAAGATCCTAACAGCGTAGTGGTCGTTGGAGGTCAGCAAGCGGGGCTGCTTACCGGTCCTTTGTACACCATTCATAAAGTGATTTCAATTGTGCTCCTAGCTAAACAACAAGAGGAAGCTTTAAACGTGCCCGTGCTTCCGGTATTTTGGATTGCTGGAGAAGATCATGATTTTGCTGAGATCAACCATGTATACACAGAGCATAAAAACCAGCTTTTAAAGAAAACGCTAAAGCATTCTTTAAAGAAAAAGCAAATGGTTTCTCAAATTGAACTAGACCATGAGGCCTGTAGAAGCTGGGTTCGTGATGTATTTCAAACGTTTAACGAAACGGCGCATACAAACCAGGTATTACACTTTGTTTTAGAAGCGTTAGATAAATCACGTACCTATGTCGATTTCTTTGCTCATTTGGTTACCACAATGTTCGCAGAGTCAGGTCTTATTTTAATGGATGCAGCTTCTAAAGAAGTGCGCAGCATTGAATCTTCTTTCTTTGTGACGTTAATTGAACAAAATGACAAATTATCGTCAGCCGTTATGGAACAGCAAACAGAGATTCAAAAACAATATGGACGAATGATTGAAGTGGGAGAAGAAACGGCTCATCTCTTTTATTCACACAATGAAAACAGAGTACTTTTAGAAAGAGATGCAGAACAAGAGCAGTTTGTTGGAAAGCAAAATGAACTCGCGCTGTCTAAAGAAGAGCTGGTTCAAATTGCTAAACAAACGCCTGAGCTTCTTAGTAACAACGTTGTGACTAGACCCCTTATGCAGGAGTACTTACTTCCTACCCTTGCATTTATTGCAGGTCCGGGGGAAGTAGCGTATTGGGCAGAGCTTGAAAAAGCATTTTCTTTATTTAGCTTTAAAATGCCTCCCGTGGTCCCTAGGTTATCCTATGCAATCGTAGAAAGACATATCGAGAAGTATATGGATGAACTTCAGTTAGACCTTTCGAACGTAGTGAACGAAGGTGTAGATGCAGAGAGAGAGCACTGGCTTAAGACAGAAGTTCACAACCCATACGAAATGTATTTTGAAAAAGCGAAAGAAGATTTCGAAAAAATTCATAAAACTCTTCGTGAAAATATTCAAAAAGAAGACAAAACATTTGATGAAGTCATGCTTAAAAATCGAGCGATTATTCAAAAGCAGTTTGAAACCATTCAAAAGATTGTCGAATCCAAACAGCTAATTAAGCACGATGTGAAGCATTCAAAATATGCTCAAATTGAACTTGCTCTTCGTCCCTACAATGCTCCACAAGAACGCATGTGGAATATTATGTATTATTTAAATGGTTATGGTATGCAATTTGTGTCAGATTTACTAAGTGCTGAAGTCGAATTAAATCACCAGTTAAAAGTCTGTTATGTCTAATAAAATCCTGCTGAAAAGCAGGATTTTTATTTTGGAAAAGAGAAAAAGTCTACAAGGTGAATGTTAACCAATTGAATCCTTATAAGGTATTTATTTCTAATTGTGTAAAAAAACCTTATATTCCTTACATTTTATTCTACGAATATGTCCTACTTTTAACAAAATGACACTATTTGTGACAAAAAGACAAAATTCTACTTAATTCTTATATAAATAGCTGAAATAATGTTGAACTTTGATATATAATATAAACGTGTATATATATCAAAGAAAAACACCGTTTTTTGCTTTTTGTATACATAACTAAGTAGTTTAGAAAGAAGTAGGTGTCATAATGTTTAATCACACAACTGTTTTGCTTAAAGAAGCAGCGGAAGGCTTAAATATTAAGCCGGATGGAGTATATGTCGACTGCACGCTTGGCGGAGCAGGTCATAGTGAATATATCGTAAAACAGCTATCAGAAAAAGGGAAATTAATTGCGTTTGATCAAGACGATGTCGCTCTTGCAAATGCAAAAGAGAAATTGGCCCCGTATCTAGACAGAGTTATTCTAATCAAAAGTAATTTTCGCTATTTAAAAGAGCAGCTAATGGAACACGGAATTGAAGAAGTAGACGGAGTATTGTTTGACCTCGGAGTCTCGTCTCCTCAGTTGGATACACCAGAGCGAGGGTTCAGCTTTCATCATGATGCCCCGCTTGATATGCGCATGGATCAAAACTCAATGTTTTCTGCGTACAACGTAGTAAATGAATGGCCTTATGAAAAACTTGTGAAAATCTTTTTCCAATACGGAGAAGAAAAGTTTTCAAAACAAATTGCCCGCAAAATTGAAGCATATCGAGAGTCTAAACCAATTGAAACAACGCTAGAGCTTGTTGATCTTATTAAAGATGGTATTCCAGCGCCAGCTAGACGAACGGGTGGACATCCCGCAAAACGAATTTTCCAGGCTATTCGAATTGCTGTAAATGATGAGCTCCAAGTATTTGAAGATGCAATTGAACAGGCTATGGATGTGATCAAAAAAGGTGGACGTGTAAGTGTTATTACCTTCCACTCACTTGAAGATCGAATTTGTAAAGTGGCGTTTAAAAATGCAAGCACGGTTCCGCAGCTTCCGCATGGACTGCCGATTATTCCAGAAGAATTTAAACCTAAAATGAAAGTTATTACAAGAAAACCTATTTTACCTTCAGAAGAAGAGATAGAAGAAAATAAGCGCGCGCGTTCGGCAAAGCTTCGAATTGTTGAGAAATTAGTGTAATTAAAGGGTTTTATCAAAGAGGAGGGGACGAGAATGAACAATGTAGCATACAAAGTAAGAGAGCAAGATCAGCAGCAGAAGCAGCAAAAGACGGTACGTCAAGTTGTTCGGAAGACAAAAAGAAAAATCACGGTTGGTGAAAAAATTGTGTATTCTGGATTTGTCGCACTCATGCTGTTTGGGTCTGTGCAAATCATTTCAAATCAATCTTCGCTTTATAGCATCAGTGAAGAAGTGCAATCACTCGATGGAAAGATTGACAAGCAAGAAGCAAAAAACAATGAGTTAAAATTACAGGTAACAGAGTTAAGTGCATACGATCGTATTTGGACAAAAGCAAAAGAACTTGGACTAAAATTGAATGAAAATAACGTAAAAGTCGTTAACGATTAATTGCGATGACTACGCCAAGAAAAAATAGCAATATTAGTACAGGAGCAGCAATATTAATTTTAATATTTGCATTGCTCTTTTTTGTATTAGCCATCAGGTTCTTTTACATCCAAGCGACGGGCAAAGCAGACGGAGAAGCTTTAGCCGAAATTGCACAAAAACAGCATACGCGAACGTCTAAAATTGAAGGACAGCGCGGTACGATTTACGATCGAAACGGAGAAGCAATCGCCCAAGACACAGGTGCTTATACGGTTGTGGCGATTTTGAAGGAATCGCAATCAGAAGATAAAGATCATCCACAGCACGTGGTAGACCCAGAAAAGACGGCTGAAAAATTAGCCCCATTATTAAAGATGGACGAATCAAAAATTGACAGCATGTTAACAAGAGGAATTAAAAGGGGAGCATTCCAAGTCGAACTTGGTCCCGGAGGCCGTGACATTGATAACGTGCTAAAGCAAAAAATTGAAAAACTAAATCTCCCAGGCATCACGTTTTTACGCGATTCGAAGCGCTTCTATCCAAACGGTGTATTCGCCTCAAGTATTTTAGGGTACGCACAAAAAGATGATACGGGTAAAATCGTAGGGAAAATGGGAATTGAAAAAGTATTTGATAAGCAGCTTTCTGAAGAAGATGGATATGTAAAATACGAAGCTGCTAAAAATGGAATTAAGCTTCCGGATCCAAAAGAGTCAATTGTAGCTCCGAAAAATGGAGACAGCGTCACGCTTACGATTGATGAAAAAATTCAAACGTTTTTAGAGGATGCAATGACAGCTGCTGCTAAAGAATATAAACCAGAAGAGCTAATGGCAACGGTAGTGAATCCGAAAACCGGTGAAATTTTGGCGATGTCAAACCGTCCTTCATTTGACCCGAATATTCGTGATATCACTTCTTACCGTAATCCGTTTGTTGAAAACAGCTATGAACTTGGTTCAACGATGAAAATCTTTACGCTAGCAGCCGCGATTGATGCAGGCGTCTATAACGGCGAAGACCGCTATCAGTCGGGATCTTATAAAGTAACGAAAAACAGCGTTCCAATTAACGATCACAACGGCGGAGTCGGCTGGGGAGCTATTACATTTAATGAAGGAATTCAAAGGTCTTCAAATGTAGCGGTAGCCATTTTAGCCAACGAAAAATTGGGCACCGACCGTTTGTATAAATACTTGGACAAGTTTGGCTTTATGGATAAAACGGGAATTGACTTGCCAAACGAAGCTTCTAGCAAGTTAGTGACGAAGTACCCGAGAGACCGCGTAACTACTGCATTTGGACAGGCGTCCGCTTTTACGCCTATTCAAGAAATTCAAGCGGCTACTGCGATTGCAAATGACGGGAAAATGATGAAGCCTTACGTGATTAAACAAGTAGTCGATGAAACAAATAAGAAAACGATTAAGAAAACAAAACCTACCGTAGTAGGACAACCTATTTCTAAAAAAGCAGCGAACGAAACGCTAGATATTTTAGAAACCGTTGTTTCTTCTGATGACGGAACAGGGAAACCTTACGCGATTGAAGGATACGATGTCGCTGGAAAGACGGGAACAGCTCAAATTCCTGGTCCTACCGGAGGCTACTTGCATGGACACGGGAAAAATTTCATTTCCTTTATGGGCTTTGCACCTGCTAAAGATCCAAAGCTGCTTGTCTATGTAGCCGTTAAAAATCCAACTCTCACGCCTCAAGAGACGGGTACTGCGCCGCTTACAGCCGTATTTAATCCGGTGATGAAAAACAGCCTGCAGTACTTAGGGGTGGAGCCTGAAAAAACAGACGAAGACGGAAAGAAAACAGAAGATAAAAAAGTAGATTCAGAAATTACGCTTAAGTCTTACGTTAACGAATCAGTTGATAGTGCCGTGAAAGACTTAAAACAAAAAGGACTTGTTCCTGTTGTAATAGGTAAAGGAGATACGGTAGAAAGCCAATCACCGACTTCTGATACCATTGTCACTGGTCAACGCGTGTTTATTAAGACAAATGGAAAAGCCACAATGCCTGATTTAACAGGTTTTTCACATCGTGATGTTATACGCTTTAGTGAATTTGTCAACGTTCGACCTAGCGCACTTGAAAATGGTTATGTTGTAAGTCAAAGTATTAAAGCAGGCGATCCGTTAAAAGCAGGAACGTACCTGAAAGTAGAACTTGAAACGCCTAAAGAATTTTCAAGCACGTTAAATAAGTTAAAAGAAACGGAAAAAAGTGAGTCTGATAGTAAAAAAGACGATAAGCAACTTGACTAGAAATTAAGTTCTAGTGAATCCTGTACAAGCATATATTGGAACGAGCCGATTCAGAGGAGGTTCTAATATATGCGGGTATCAGGAGTCACAGTTCGTAAAAGGCTAGCCATTGTTTTGTTTGTCGGTTTTATTGTGTTTTTGATTATTGATACAAGGCTTGGATATGTACAGTTGCTGACTGGGGATACGCTAACTGAAAAAGCCAAAGACTTATGGAGTCGGAATATTCCTTTTGAACCTGAAAGAGGAAAGATACTAGATCGCAATGATGTGGCACTTGCTACAAATAAAAGTGCACCGACCGTTTTAGTTATGCCAAGACAAGTTGAAAATCCAGCTGTTACAGCTGAAAAGTTAGCAAAAGTGCTGGGAGCATCAAAAGAAAAAGTATATGAGCAAATAACAAAAGCTTCTTCTAGCGTGTATTTGCGTCCTGAAGGAAGAAAAATTTCACATGCGAAAGCAAATGAAGTGCGAAATTTAAATTTAAAAGGCGTATATATAGCTGAGGATTCGAAGCGGTACTATCCGTTTGGAAGTTATTTGTCGCATGTATTAGGCTTTGCGGGAGTAGATAATCAAGGGTTAACAGGCCTTGAATTATATTATGATAAAGAGCTAAAAGGACAAAAAGGTTCAGTTAAACTGTATTCGGATGCTAAAGGTAAAAAGATGCCCAATATAGCCGATGACTACACAGCACCTGTGGACGGGCTGGATTTGAGATTGACCATTGATTCACGTGTGCAAACGATCATGGAGCGTGAGTTGGATAATGCTCAGACAGCTTATAATCCAGATGGTATGATTGCCATTGCCATGAATCCTAAAAACGGTGAAATTTTAGGTATGTCTAGTCGTCCGGGCTTTGATCCTACGGATTTTAAAAATGTGAAGCCTGAGGTGTATAATCGCAATCTTCCAATCTGGAGCGTATATGAGCCCGGATCGACGTTTAAGATTATTACACTGGCAGCTGCTCTTGAAGAAAAGAAAGTGGATTTACTAAAAGATCAATTTTACGATGATGGAGCCGCGGAAGTTGGCGGAGCGAGACTTCGCTGCTGGAAAAAAGGCGGACATGGACAGCAGTCTTTTTTAGAAGTTGTACAGAACTCATGTAACCCTGGTTTTGTGGAGCTTGGGGAACGTTTAGGAAAAGAAAAATTGTTCAAATACATTAAAGAATTTGGCTTTGGTCAAAAAACAGGTATTGATTTACAAGGGGAAGCAAAAGGAATTTTGTTCCCACTTGAGCGCGTAGGGCCGGTTGAACAAGCTACAACAGCTTTTGGGCAAGGGGTTGCTGTTACGCCTATTCAACAAGTAGCTGCTGTTTCCGCAGCCGTAAACGGTGGAACGCTTTATGAACCTTATATTGCCAAAGAGTGGGTGGATCCAACTACCGGAAAGGTTGTAAGCAGTCATAAGCCGGTTGCTAAGCGAAAAGTTATTTCCGAGGAAACGTCTAAGGAAGTGCGTTTTGCTCTTGAAAGTGTAGTAGCACAAGGAAGCGGAAAAGGAGCTTTTGTGGAAGGGTACCGCGTTGGAGGAAAGACGGGTACGGCGCAGAAAGCTCAAAATGGAAAGTATTTAAAAAATAATCACATCGTTTCTTTTATCGGTGTTGCACCAGCAGATAACCCTGAAATTGTCGTGTATGTTGCGGTTGATAATCCAAAAGGCACCATTCAGTTTGGTGGAGTTGTAGCAGCTCCGATTGTAGGTAAAATGATTGAAGACAGCTTGCGTGTGATGGACGTTAAACCGCGTAAAGGACAAATTGAAAAAGAGTTAACGTGGCTGGACACACCAATGATAAAAGTACCAAATGTCGTAGGAATGTCAAAAAAAGAGTTACAAGAACAGCTACTTAATTTAAAATTAGATGTGAGTGGCGAAGGAGATAAAGTGGTCAAGCAGTCTCCTGCAGCCGGAACGAAAGTTAAAGAAGGCGAAACGGTTAGAATTTATATGGGAAAATAAAAATCTCTATAAACCATTATTCTTCCTTGCATGATAATCAGCAGGTTACTCTGCGTGTGAACATGAAATCAACAAATAAGCCTTGGGGGTGTTCCCTCCGGGCTTCTTTTTCTGTAAAATGTAATAGGTTAGGTGCTAGAAAAAGAAGAATAGTTGCCATAGCGTCTTATAACAAACGTTTCACTTTACAAATAGAGAGGACATGGTAGGAATGGATTTACGAGAACTACTAACACATTTACATGATTTTGTTCAGCTTCCTGAACAGAATATTGATATTACGTCAATTGAAATGGATTCAAGAGAAGTTAAGCCGGGAGCATTGTTCATTTGTATAGACGGCTATACGGTTGATGGCCATAACTTTGCACAGATGGCTGTGGAAAAAGGGGCAGTAGCAATCTTAGCAGAAAAGCCTGTGGATGTAGAAGTGCCTGTTGTACGTGTGAAGAGTACAAAACGAGCAATGGCAGTGCTAGCGGATGCTTTTTACAATCAGCCCACACAAAAAATGCATTTAATTGGTGTAACAGGCACAAATGGAAAAACAACGATTACACATTTAATTGAGCATATCTTTAAATCACAACATAAAAAGACGGGTCTAATTGGAACGATTGAAATTCGTATTGGTGATACGTCTTATGATGTGAAAAACACAACGCCTGAATCGCTGACGCTCCAAAAAACATTTCACCAAATGGTGGAGGAGAATGTAGAAGTAGCGATGATGGAAGTATCATCTCATGCACTTGACTTAGGACGCGTACACGGGTGCGACTTTGATGTTGCGGTATTTAGTAACTTAACGCAAGATCACCTGGACTATCATCATACAATGGAAGATTATCGTCGTGCTAAAGGGTTGCTGTTTGCACAGTTAGGAAACGCTTATAACCATGATCGTCCTAAATTTGCTGTTCTTAATGCTGATGATGCGGCAACCGAGGAATATATTAAAAACACGGCTGCTACAGTGATTACCTATGGTATTGACCGTGAAAGTGATATTCGTGCAACCAATATTCAAATTACAAACAGCGGCACAACGTTCGACTTAACAACACCGACAGAAACGGTTCGTGTAGAGATGAAGCTTATTGGGAAATTCAGCGTCTACAACGTATTAGCGGCTACGGCTTCATGTTTAGTATCAGGTATCCCTCTGTCAGTTATTGTCGAGGAAATAAAAGTGTTAGAAGGCGTGTCTGGGCGTTTTGAAGTGGTTGATGCGGAGCAAGATTTTACGGTTATCGTTGATTATGCCCATACGCCGGACAGCTTAGAGAACGTGTTAAAAACTGTAAAAGAATTCGCAAAACGCAATATATATGTTATTGTTGGTTGTGGCGGAGATCGAGATCGTACAAAACGACCAATCATGGCTCGAATTGCAGCTGAATACAGTACACAAGCTATTTTGACATCTGATAATCCACGAAGTGAAGATCCATTGGCTATTTTAAAAGATATGGAAGAAGGTTTGGATACAGATAACTATGTGACGATTGCTGATCGTGCAGAAGCTATTCGCTATGCAGTGGAAACAGCGCATGCAGATGATGTTATTGTCATTGCTGGAAAAGGGCACGAGACCTATCAAATTATTGGTAAAAAAGTATTCGATTTTGACGATCGAGAAGTAGCACGCAAAATGATTGAGGAGCGAAAGTAGTAATGAAATGGGTAGAGAACAAAATGAGTCGGAATGAGTTGGAAGTTAAGGAGGGGACATCGTGCTAGAACAATCAATTTTATTGACAATCGGCGTAGCCTTTTTGATTACGGTTGTATTGTCGCCGATTTTTATTCCCTTCTTAAGAAGATTAAAGTTTGGTCAAAGTATTCGTGATGAAGGCCCGAAATCTCACCAGAAAAAATCAGGTACACCTACAATGGGCGGTATCATGATTTTATTATCTATTATTGTGGCAACTCTTATTATGGTCAATCAGTATGCAGAACTTACATATAAGACGTTTCTATTATTATTTGTCACAATCGGATTTGGTTTATTAGGATTTTTAGATGATTTTATAAAAGTAGTGTTAAAGCGTAACCTTGGATTAACATCTAAACAAAAGTTTTTAGGTCAGGTTGTCATTTCAATTATTTTTTACTTTATTGCAAGACAGTTTGAGTTTTCAACTGAAGTGACGATTCCTGGAATTAAAGACCCAATCGATTTAGGTTGGTTTTATGTTGTTTTCCTCATCATCTGGCTTGTTGGTTTTTCAAACGCGGTTAACTTGACGGATGGATTAGACGGACTTGTATCTGGTACAAGTGCGATTGCTTTTGGTGCATTTGCAGTTCTTGCTTGGAATGCAGAGCAGTTTGAATTATCTATTTTCTCAGTTGCTGTAGTAGGAGCTGTGTTAGGGTTTTTAGTTTTTAATGCCCATCCTGCAAAAGTATTTATGGGAGATACGGGTTCTTTAGCGCTAGGAGGAGCTATCGCTACGGTGGCTGTTTTAATGAAAATGGAATTCTTGCTTGTTATTATCGGTGGTGTGTTTGTTATTGAAACACTATCTGTTATTATTCAAGTCGCATCTTTCAAAACAACAGGAAAACGTGTGTTTAAAATGAGCCCGCTTCATCACCATTACGAGCTAAGCGGCTGGTCGGAATGGCGCGTAGTTATGACTTTTTGGGCTGTAGGACTATTATTTGCAATGCTTGGAATTTATATCGAGGTGTGGATTTAAATGAAATCAGTCAATACGTATCAAGGTAAACAAGTACTTATTTTAGGGTTAGCCAAGAGCGGTTTAGCAGCCGCTCAGTTAGTTAAACAGCTTGGTGCTAAAGTAGTCGTTAATGATCAAAAACCGTACGAAGAGAACGCAGCAGCACAGGAATTAGAAAAAACGGGCATTGAAGTTGTGTGTGGACATCATCCGCTTGAGCTTTTAGACAAAGCGGATGTTATTGTAAAAAACCCTGGGATTCCGTATTCAAATGTTCTATTGCAAGAAGCATTAAAGCGAAATATTCCGATTTTAACAGAGGTAGAATTGGCTTATGAAATTAGCGAAGCTCCTTTTATCGGAATTACGGGAAGCAATGGGAAGACAACAACAACAACGCTAATTTATAAAATGTTAGAAGAAGATCAAAAGCAGCCGTTGATTGCTGGAAATATTGGAACAGTAGCTTGTGAAGTGGCGCAAAAAGCAACAAAGGACAATGTAATTGTAACGGAGCTTTCTTCTTTTCAGCTGATGGGAATTGAAAAATTCCGTCCGAAAATCTCTTTATTATTGAATTTGTTTGATGCCCACTTAGACTATCATGGCACAAAAGAGGAATATATCAAAGCGAAAGCAAATCTCTTTAACAATCAAACAAGTGAAGACTTTGCCGTTATTAATGCGGATGATGAGCTAGTGATGAAAGCTAGTGCAGATGTTAAAGCGACAAAAGTACCTTTTTCTGTTACAGCTCAAACGACAGAAGGAGCGTATATTAAAAACGAAACCATTTTCTTTAAAGATGAAGAAGTGATGTCTTTAAAAGATGTGGTGCTGCCAGGCAAACATAATCAAGAAAACATTTTAGCAGCTGTATCCGTTGTGAAGCTGTACGGTTGTTCAAATGAAGCTATCTACCGAGTGCTCACAACGTTTGCTGGTGTTAAACACCGCGTTCAATATGTCACGACAATCAACAAACGCAAGTTTTATAATGACTCTAAAGCTACGAATATGCTTGCTACAAAAGTAGCTCTTTCCGCTTTTTCGCAGCCGACGATTTTACTTGCAGGTGGACTCGATCGCGGCAATGAGTTTGATGATTTAAAAGAAGAGTTTAAAAATGTGAAAGCTGTGATTACGTTTGGTGAAACGGCTCCTAAAATTGAACGCGTAGCAAAAGAAGCGGGAATACAAATTGTAAAACGTGTCGATAATGTTAAACAAGCAGTTTCAGAAGCATATGCTTGTTCAGATGAAGAAGATGTTATTTTATTATCTCCTGCTTGTGCAAGCTGGGATCAATTTAAAACTTTTGAAGAACGTGGTGACATCTTTATTGAATCTGTGCATAAACTGAAATAAGGGCTTGTCTAAACACCTAGAAAATACACTAGCCCTAATCTATTTTTAGAGGTGTGTGACAGTGTCGACAAAAAGGTCTACCCCAGATTTTTTTCTCATAATCGTTACGCTTTCCTTGCTAACCATCGGCCTTATCATGGTATACAGCGCAAGTGCGGTATGGGCTACATACAAGTTTAATGATTCTTTTTTCTTTGCTAAACGCCAGCTCTTATTTGCAGGGCTTGGAGTATGCGCGATGTTTGTCATCATGAATATTGATTATTGGATGTGGCGTACGTGGGCGAAGCCAATTGTAATCATTTGCTTTGTTATGCTGGTACTTGTATTGATTCCGGGAGTAGGGCTAGTACGGAATGGGTCGCAAAGTTGGATAGGAGTTGGAGCGTTTTCGATTCAGCCTTCAGAATTTATGAAGTTTGCTATGATTATATTTTTAGCGAAATATTTATCAGAAAACCAGAAGAAGATTACGTCTTTTAGAAAAGGCATGTTACCGGCGTTATTACTGGTTTTCTTACCGTTTGGCATTATTATGATGCAGCCGGATTTAGGAACGGGAACGGTGCTTGTTGGAACTTGTTTAGTCATGATTTTTGTTTCAGGAGCAAAAGTAAGTCACTTTGCAGGTCTTGGGTTGCTTGGCGTTGCCGGTTTTGTAGGGCTTGTTTTATCGGCTCCTTATCGGATTAAACGCATCACTTCATTTTTAAATCCTTGGGAAGATCCGCTTGGAAGCGGGTTTCAAATCATTCAATCTCTTTATGCAATTGGGCCAGGGGGATTGCTTGGATTAGGGTTAGGGCAAAGCAGACAAAAGTTCTTTTATTTGCCGGAGCCTCAAACTGATTTTATTTTTGCTATTCTGGCAGAAGAGCTCGGTTTCATTGGCGGAACGCTTGTTCTTCTTTTGTTTAGCTTATTGCTTTGGAGAGGAATTAAAGTAGCGCTCGGAGCTCCTGATCTTTACGGAACGTTTTTAGCCTTAGGAATTATTTCAATGGTTGCGATTCAAGTCATGATTAATATAGGCGTGGTAACAGGTCTTATGCCTGTTACGGGAATTACGCTTCCATTTTTAAGTTACGGCGGATCATCGCTGACGCTCATGCTGGCAGCAGTTGGAGTTTTGTTAAATGTTAGTAGATATTCTCGCTATTAATTGAAAAAAATTGTATAATGTCAAGTAGGCAATGGTCTACTGAAGTAAACCGTCATCTTAAATCCAAGTGCACGCCGGATTTTGTTGGCGGTTTATTTTCGATTTTTTACAGGTAGATGATATTTTTGTATGAAATGTTTTTAAAATGTAATGTTGTGATAACCAATTTTGAGTCCAACTATGGTATGATGTGTAAGGTTAAATGTTTTATCTTAGTGATTAGGTGAACGTATGTGCACTTATGAGCGTAGCGTTTTTTTATGACTGTCAGCATGTGTTTAACTTCTAAATGAAAAACGATAAAAAAACAATCAAAATTACTTTATATAGCAGATGAACGTACATTCTATGGGTGAATGTCATACGATAAATAAAAATGATGAAATTGACAACAGAATAGAGTGCCTTGGTAGAAAAAAGGTATCTTACAAGGTGCTGCTGCTTAGTTATGAATCTGTTCTTATTATTCTTATGCATTAGAAGTAAGGGCGCATTGACATGAAAGTTTTATAACAGCAAAGAGGGTTTTAGGAGGTTCTTATGGAAGCGTTAGTAAAAGAGTTAGTCGAAGCGAATATTGGAAAGGTTCGTGAAAATGAACCGCTAGCAAAACATACAACAATGAAAATTGGTGGTCCAGCAGATGTGCTTGTAGAACCTGATTCTGTTGATCACTTAAAAGTTACAATGGATATTATTAAAAAACACGGCGTGAAATGGAGAGCGATTGGTCGAGGATCTAATCTTCTTGTTTCTGATAAGGGAATTGAAGGTGTGGTCATTAAGCTCGGAGCCGGATTAGATGATTTAACAGTAGATGGAGAGACGGTTACTGTAGGTGGGGGATACCCTAGCATCAAGCTTGCAACAGTTATTACAAAACAAGGTCTGTCTGGGCTGGAGTTTTCAAGTGGAATTCCTGGATCTGTGGGAGGCGCTGTTTATATGAATGCAGGTGCCCATGGTTCTGATATGTCTCATGTAGTCGAAAAAGCGCTTATTTTATTTGAAGATGGCACTCTTGAGTGGCTGACAAATGAAGAGCTTCAATTTTCGTATCGTCATTCAATTCTACAAAAAGACCGTCCTGGAGTATGTGTAGAAGCCGTGCTGCGTTTGAAAAAGGGAACGAAAGATGATATTGTGGCGGTCATGCAGAAAAATAAAGACTATCGCCGCGAAACACAGCCTTGGAATTTCCCTTGTGCAGGCAGTATTTTTAGAAATCCGCTTCCAAATTATGCAGGAGACTTAATTGAAAAGTCCAACTTAAAAGGTTTTTCAGTAGGCGGGGCGCAAATTAGTGAACAGCATGCGAACTTCATTGTCAACACAGGAGATGCAACGGCTTCAGATGTGCTGAATTTAATTGCTCATGTTAAGAAAACAATTAAAGAGAAATTCGATATTGATATTCATACAGAAGTTGAGATTATCGGTCGCTAATTACCCAGCCCGTGGCTGTATGGTTATGCGTGAAAAGGTAGCTTTTATGTGTTTATTCTATGCTATAATGGGGATATTCTCATGAAGCAAAGATTGGAAATAAATAGATGGTAATTCCTCGTTTATTTTCTCAAATGGATAAGGGTGAAAAAAATGGAAAAAGGTAAGTTAATTGTTTTAGAAGATCGGGTACCGAAGCTGCAAGAACAGCGAAAGCAAAAAGCAAATAGACGGCTGATTTTGTATTTATCACTCTTTTTCATCCTTATTTTATTTATTGTATATTCTCAATCTTCTCTGAGTAATGTTTCTAACATTGAAGTACAAGGGAATAAACATGTAAGTGATAAGGATATTGTCAAAGCGAGTGGTCTGTCCAAAAAAACCAGCTACTGGAAAGCTGATGCTGATCAAATTCAAGAAAAAGTCGAAAAAAACCCTGAGGTAAAGGAAGCTGTCATTCACAAAACATTTCCTAATAAGGTCGTAATCGACGTAAAAGAGTACGCAAGAATTGCATATGTAACCTCGGGGAATAAATATTTCCCTGTGAATGAAAATGGGAAAGTTCTAAAAGAAGTAAGTGCTAAGAAAGTGTCATCCGACGCTCCGCTGCTAATTGACTGGAAAGACGGAGACGCTATACAAAGCATGGTTCAAGAATTAGCTAAAACGCCTAAGAGCATAAAAGGGGCTATTTCTGAGATTTACTACGCGCCGACAAAATCAGAACCTCTTCACATCGAGGTGTTTATGAATGATACGCGTGAAGTAAGCGGGAAAATTAGCAACTTCTCTGATAAAATTGTTCATTACCCGGCTATTGCAAGTAAATTGAGTGATGATCAAAAAGGTATTATTGATTTAGAAGAAGGATATGCATTTAAACCTTATAAAAAGAGCAAGCAGTAATTATTTTTTATAAGTGTTAATTAAAGGAAATAGATGAGTTGAGACTGGCAAACTAGCCCTCGTACATTGTATAATCACATGCAAGTATTCTGCATACATATGATTTTCTTCTCCGTTGCTGTGAAATGGAAATGTAATATTTGTTCTAGGTAAGTTTCGCTTTTCTCAGTGTACATCTTAGTGTAGACTTGTAGTTAAATAGCTTTTTTCAGTGAATTTTAGGCTTAAATCTAAAAAAAAGTCAAAACCAGAACGTTTTGTTCTTTGAAAGAGATAAAGTCTGTGAAAAACTTGAAAAAAATTGATTTTACAAAAGGGAAACAGATGTATTTGTTGAATATTTTCATATAATAAAAAATTAATATTGTTGTTCTTCTTAATTTATTAAGATGACATGTGCAGAAAGAAAAAGGAGGTGCCAAAGAATGAACAGCAATGAAATATACGTTAGTTTAGACATCGGTACATCCAGTGTGAAAGTAATCATCGGAGAGATGAGTAACGATTCATTGAATATCATTGGTGTAGGGAATGTTAAATCACACGGACTAAAAAAAGGTTCTATCGTTGATATAGATGCAACAGTTCAATCTATTAGAAAAGCAGTAGAACAAGCTGAACGAATGGTAGGCATTACAATTAAAAAGGTTGTAGTGGGCATAAGCGGAAATCATGTATTTTTACAGGATTGTCACGGAGTAGTAGCCGTGTCAAGCGAGAATCGTGAAATTACAAACGAAGATATTCATCGAGTAATTGATGCTGCTCAAGTCATGTCTATCCCGCCAGATCGTGAAATCATTGATGTTATTCCAAAGCAATTTATTGTAGATGGCTTAGAAGGTATTAATGATCCTAGAGGTATGATTGGGGTACGTTTAGAAATGGAAGGCACGATCATAACAGGATCTAGAACGGTTTTACATAACTTATTACGCTGTGTAGAAAGAGCTGGTTTAGAAATCAGTGATATTTGTTTACAGCCTCTAGCCGCTGGTTCAATTGCATTATCTCGTGATGAAAAAAACTTAGGTGTCGCACTGGTAGATATCGGTGGAGGTTCAACAACGGTTGCGATCTTTGACCAAGGACATTTGAAAGTAACAAATGTACTAGCTGTTGGCGGAGAGCACATTACCAAGGATTTATCGATTGGCCTTCGCACATCGACTGAAGATGCGGAAAATATTAAGATAAAGCATGGACATGCTTTCTACGATCATGCTTCTGAAGAAGAAGTATTTAGTGTACCGATCATTGGAAGCGATCAGCATCAGCAGTTTAATCAGCTCGAAATCTCTGATATTATTGAAGCTAGACTAGAAGAGATTTTAGATATGATTACGCAAGAGGTAAATCGCCTAGGATACAAAGATATTCCAGGAGGATTTGTTTTAACAGGCGGAGTAGTAGCGATGCCTGGTATTCTTGAGCTAGCTCAAGTGATTTTAAAGAATAACGTGCGCATAGCAGTGCCTGATTATATTGGAGTACGTGAGCCGCATTATACAACAGGCGTAGGATTAATAAAATTTGCATACAAAAATGCTAAAATACAAGGCCGGGAAATTGGAGCGCCAGTTGTGGAAGAAGAGCCGATTGAGCAAGAAATGATCAAACCTAGCCCGAAACCACAGCAGCCGCAACAATCAGCTGAGCAGCCGAAAAGGAAAAATGACCAAAATTTAATGAAGAAGTTTTTTGGATACTTCTTTGATTAACGTTACGGATTGGTAATTTCGAAGAATTAGGAGGAACTATCATGTTGGAGTTTGATACAAGTGTAGACCAATTAGCGACGATTAAAGTAATCGGTGTCGGAGGCGGCGGTAACAACGCGGTTAACCGAATGATTGAACATGGCGTCCAAGGTGTAGAATTTATTGCAGTTAATACAGATGCACAAGCATTAAATTTATCAAAAGCCGAAACAAAAATGCAAATCGGCGCTAAATTAACAAGAGGATTAGGTGCGGGTGCTAATCCAGAAGTTGGTAAAAAAGCAGCTGAAGAAAGTAAGGAACAAATCCAAGAAGCCCTAAAAGGTGCAGATATGGTTTTCGTAACAGCTGGTATGGGTGGAGGAACTGGAACTGGTGCAGCTCCAGTCATTGCCCAAATTGCTCGTGAGCTAGGAGCACTAACGGTAGGTGTTGTTACTCGTCCGTTTACGTTCGAAGGTCGTAAGCGTTCTACTCAAGCGGCAGGCGGCATTGCGTCAATGAAAGAAGCAGTGGACACGCTGATTGTTATTCCAAATGATCGCTTATTGGAAATCGTTGATAAAAACACGCCAATGCTAGAAGCGTTCCGTGAAGCGGATAACGTATTGCGACAAGGTGTGCAAGGTATTTCAGATTTAATCGCAGTTCCTGGATTAATTAACTTAGACTTCGCTGACGTGAAAACAATTATGTCTAACAAAGGATCTGCCCTTATGGGTATCGGTATTGCAACTGGTGAAAACCGCGCTGCTGAAGCGGCTAAAAAAGCTATTTCAAGTCCACTTCTTGAAACATCTATCGATGGAGCTCAGGGTGTATTAATGAACATCACAGGCGGTACAAACCTAAGTCTTTACGAAGTACAAGAAGCTGCAGATATCGTTGCTTCGGCTTCTGACCAAGAAGTGAACATGATCTTTGGATCTGTTATTAACGAAAACCTAAAAGACGAGATTGTTGTTACAGTTATTGCAACTGGCTTTAGTGACCAAGATTTATCACAGCCAAAACCAGGTCGTCCTTCGTTATCGGCGAATCGCATGCAGCAATCGACACAGCAGCCGGCTCCACAGCCGAAGCGTGAAGTAAAGCGTGAAGAACCTGTACAGCAAGAATATACGCGTCCATCTCAGCCACAGTCTGAAGATGCGCTAGATATTCCAACATTCTTACGAAACCGTAATCGTAGACGCTAATAAAATAAAAAGCCAAGACCTCTGTTTTATACAGAGGTCTTTTTTTATGCCATGAAGCTAGAAAACTCCAAAAGGATATAAAAAGCATTCGACATGGTCAATATGATGCCTTCAAAGGGTTTGTGTTTTCTTTCTAAAAGTGGTGTGACAAATATCGAATGATTTCCTCAAAAATACTGCTTGTTTCTCGGCATGAACTGACAGACTTTCTAATAGGATGTACTATATACTAATTTTTAACAGAAAAATTCAGAAAGAATGGAGAGGTTATAAACATTGCCAATCTATTTAGATTTAATATGGATGCTGAATTTTGGATTAGATACGATTTTACTAATGTTATGTGCAGTTGTACTTAAACGGAATTACAAGTGGTGGAGGCTTTTGCTTGGCGGCTTTATCGGTTCATTGATTGTCCTTCTTATGTTTACGCCTTTTTCTCATCTTATGGTTCACCCTGCTATTAAAATTTTATTCTCTTTTTTTATGGTATTGATGACGTTTGGTTATAAACGACTGCGCTTTTTCTTTGAGAATTTATTAACGTTTTATTTTGCAACCTTTGTTGTTGGTGGAGGATTAATGGGCGTTCACTTTTTATTTCAAGATCAGTTCCTTGTTCTTAATCAAATGGTTGATACGAAATCTCCACAGTTTGGTGATCCTATTAGCTGGATATTTGTTCTTATCGGTTTTCCGCTATTATCTTATTTTTCAAAAGCACGAGTTGATGATTTGCGAATGAAAAATATTACATTTGATCAGCTGGTAGATGTGGAAGTTATTTTAAACGAACAGACGCTGTCGATGAAAGGACTTATTGATAGTGGAAACCAGCTTGTAGATCCGCTGACGAAAACCCCGGTTATGATTGTTACAGCAGATTCTTTAAAGGAAATATTGCCTGAAGGCTTAATGGAATTAAGCAAAAATGTCCAATCCTTTTCACACAGCGAAGATATTGATCAAGAGTGGTATTCAAAAGTCCGCTTTGTCCCTTATCGAAGCGTAGGCCAAGCCAACCAGTTGCTGCTTGCTCTAAAGCCAGATATGGTAAGGCTGGTGCATCAGTCCAACACGATTGAAGTCACTAAAGTATTAGTAGGTATTAGTCATACAACGCTTTCAGTGGAGAAGCAATATGAGTGTATTGTTCATCCGAAGCTTATTGTTATTGGAGAAGTAAGTTCCGCATCGTAAAAGGTGTGAACAAATAAAGGAGGATACAAAATGGCTACATATCGAATTCGATTTCAATTATGGTGGTACAAATTGTTAATTAAACTTAAGCTAAAAACAGATGAAGTGTACTATATAGGAGGAAGTGAAGCTCTTCCACCCCCTTTAACAAAAGATGAAGAAGAAGTGCTCTTAAAAAAACTTCCATCAGGAGATGAAGCAGCACGTTCGCTGTTGATTGAGCGTAATTTGCGACTTGTTGTTTATATTGCCCGCAAGTTTGAAAATACGGGAATCAATATTGAGGATTTAATTAGCATTGGCACCATCGGTTTAATTAAAGCAGTAAACACGTTTAATCCTGAAAAGAAAATTAAGCTAGCGACGTACGCCTCTCGCTGTATTGAAAATGAAATTTTAATGTATTTGCGCCGCAACAACAAAATTCGATCTGAAGTTTCATTTGATGAGCCGTTAAATATTGATTGGGATGGAAACGAACTGCTATTATCTGACGTGATGGGAACCGAAGAAGATATCATCACAAAAGACCTAGAAGCGAATGTGGATCGAAAACTTTTGTTGAAAGCACTGCACCAATTAAATGATCGTGAAAAGCAAATTATGGAGCTGCGCTTTGGGCTAGCCGGCGGAGAAGAAAAAACGCAAAAAGATGTAGCTGATATGCTAGGCATTTCTCAGTCTTATATTTCAAGGCTTGAAAAACGAATTATTAAACGGCTGCGAAAAGAATTTAATAAAATGGTTTAAGTAAAAAAGCTGATTGGATAAGGGCTGAGAAGCATCTTATCCAATCAGCTTTTTTAGCGTGGAATTGTCAGAATTGTAAAAGTGCATATTTTTTCCTTCTGAGGAGATACTGAATTCAGAACATCATCTCCTGTTAGGAGGGAAAGAGTTGACAAGAAATAAAGTAGAAATTTGTGGAGTAGATACTTCGAAACTTCCCGTATTAAAAAATGAAGAAATGCGAAAGTTGTTTAAACAAATGCAGGCTGGAGATGGAACAGCAAGAGAAAAGCTAGTAAGCGGAAATTTACGTCTCGTACTCAGCGTGATCCAACGTTTTAACAATCGTGGAGAATTTGTTGATGACTTATTTCAGGTTGGATGTATTGGATTAATGAAATCCATTGACAATTTTGATTTAAGTCAAAACGTGAAGTTTTCTACATATGCTGTCCCAATGATTATAGGGGAAATTCGCCGCTATTTACGTGACAATAATCCAATCCGTGTTTCTCGTTCCCTTCGTGATATTGCTTATAAAGCTCTTCAAGTTCGTGAAAGGCTTATGAGTGAAACATCCAAGGAACCTACAGCTGAGGAAATTTCAAAAGTCCTAGAAGTGCCGCATGAAGAAATTGTGTTTGCTTTAGATGCTATCCAAGATCCGGTTTCTCTATTTGAACCTATTTACAATGATGGTGGAGACCCAATCTATGTCATGGATCAGCTAAGCGATGAACGCAATCGTGATTCAACTTGGATTGAAGAAATTGCTTTGCAAGAAGGTATGAGAAGATTGAACGAGCGAGAAAAACTAATTTTACGAAAGCGCTTTTTCCAAGGTAAAACACAGATGGAAGTTGCTGAAGAAATTGGTATTTCTCAAGCGCAGGTTTCTCGTTTAGAAAAAGCTGCTATTAAACAGATGAATAAAAATATTCAAAGTTAACAAAAGCTATCTAAACTGGCAGCTGCTCGCGTTCATACAATTAATACCATTCACTTTATTTGATGTTCAACTTAATAAGCATCGTGTCTATAAAAACAGACACGGTGCTTATTTTGTATATATCAATGTATAATACATGACCAAAAGATATTCATATCCGGTTTCCTATTGCTGTGAGGACTTCTAGCTACTCGTTGAGAATGTCTTTTGATGAAAAAATGTGTAATTAGTGGACAAAATGCCTATAGAACGAGAATGGCAGAGAAAAAATAAGCTTTTCCTTCATGAAATGAAAATTTGAAAATATATATAGGCTAAGGAATAAAGTTGGCTATAGGAGGAGAGAGCATGTTAAAGATTTCAGAATTCCAGCTGAAAGATGTAGTGAATGTAGCTGATGGCAAAAAACTTGGAAATGTAGGGGATATTGATATTGACTTAACAACGGGAAAAATACAGGCCGTCATTATCGGAGGCTCTCGTGTATTGGGCTTCTTTGGAAAAGATGATGAAATTGTGATTCCATGGAAAAATATTGTGAAAATTGGTTCTGATGTCATTTTAGTACGTTATAAAGACGCATTTCAGCCTGAAGAGAATTAGTTTTTTGTCAACAGCACCTAGCAATCTGTGGTACAATATGTGAGAACAAATGAAACAAGGGATGTGTCACATACATGAATCCTGAGCCATTAAAAAAAAGCCATCACGAGTCGTTTATGTGGCTGAGCCCTTGGGTAGAAAAGAATGATATACTTGTTGCTGGTTTTACCACAAAAAATGGTGGCGTGAGTAAACCTCCATTTGCTTCTTTTAACCTAGGGCTTCACGTAAACGATAACGTAGAAGATGTTATTACAAATAGAAAAATTTTAGCAGCCGAACTAGACATGTCTTTTGAAAGCTTTGTATGTGCTGAACAAGTACATGAAGCAACTGTTCAAAAAGTAACAAAAGCCGACTGTGCAAAAGGACTCTACAAGTATGAAGAGGGCATAAAAGCAACGGATGGCATTTATACAAATGAATCTGATATTTTGTTAGCTTTATGTTATGCAGATTGTGTTCCGCTTTACTTCTATGCGCCTGATCACCATTTAGTAGGTCTAGCTCATGCTGGGTGGAAAGGAACAGTGAAAGATATTGCAGGAAATATGATTCGACGTTGGGTAGAGCAAGAAAATGTCCCGGTTGAAGATATTTACGTGGCGATTGGCCCTTCGATTGAAGATTGCTGTTATGTCGTCGATAACCGCGTCATTACACAAGTAAACGAAGTAGTTGGCCAAAATGGATATCAAGAAGTAAGTCCTGGACAATACGCGCTTAATTTAAAAAAAGTCAATAAGCTCCTGATTCAAAACGCAGGCGTATTGCCGGAACGAATTTTAACATCGTCGTATTGTACAAGCTGTGAAGATGACCTGTTCTTCTCACATCGCCGCGACCAAGGGAAAACAGGACGCATGTTTAACTTCATAGGCTTTAAGGAGGAGTAATTACATAGTGACAGCTAGCGTAAGTGAAAATCTAGAAGCAGTTCAACAAACAATTGCTGAAGCGTGTAAAAAAGTTAATCGAAATCGAGAAGATGTAGAGCTGATTGCTGTAACAAAATACGTTTCCACAAAACGAGCAGCAGAAGCAGTGGATGCCGGCATTTTACATCTCGGAGAAAACAGGGATGAAGGTCTTCTAGAAAAGTATGAATCAATCGGTGAGAAAGCGACCTGGCATTTTATCGGAAGCTTACAAACAAGAAAAGTAAAAAATGTGATTGATAAAGTTGACTATATTCATTCACTAGACCGATTATCTTTAGCAAAAGAAATTGATAAACGTGCAGAACATCGTATAAAATGTTTTGTACAAGTTAATGTTGCCGAAGAACAATCAAAGCATGGCCTTGCTGTAGAAGAAGTAATTCCATTTATTCAATCTCTTGAAGCATTTGCAAATATCCAAGTGGTCGGATTGATGACCATGGCTCCTCACACAGATGAAGAGTCTACGCTTCGCAGCTGTTTTCAAGGTCTAAAAAAATTGCAGAGTCGTATACAAGAACTAAATTTGCCATATGCACCGTGTACAGAGCTATCAATGGGAATGTCAAACGATTATGCAATTGCAATTGAAGAAGGAGCAACATTCATTCGACTAGGAACCACGTTAGTTGGGAATGAACGTTAAGGAGGTGTAATTCAAGATGAGTATGAAAAATCGCTTTAGAAGTTTTTTTGCTCTTGATGACGATACTGAATATGTAGAAGAACATTACGAAGAAGAAGAGTCGGTAGAAGAGCCTGTACAGCAGTCGAGACCAGCGAAAGCTAGTCAGCAGCCGAATCAGCAGCAAAACGTGATTAGCTTGCAAAGCGTTCAAAAATCATCAAAAATGATGCTTTGCGAACCTCGCGTCTATGCCGAAGCACAAGAAATTACGGATCATTTAAAAAATCGTAAAGTCGTAGTTGTGAATTTACAGCGCATTCAACGAGATCAAGCGGTAAGAATTGTCGACTTTTTAAGTGGTACAGTTTATGCTTTAGGCGGGGACATTCAAAAAATTGGAACCGACATCTTTTTATGTACACCTGATAATGTAGACGTAAGCGGAAGCATTTCAGATATGATGGGAGAACATGATACAACAAACGTAAAGAGGTGGTAGTTTTTGGACATCGTTTTTGGGATTCTTGGACAATTGATTGGTCTTTACTCATGGGCACTGATTATTTACATTTTGATGTCTTGGGTACCTGATGTAAGGGCGTCTAAGTTTGGTCAGCTGCTTGGCAGCATTTGTGAGCCTTACTTAGAGCCTTTTCGTAAAATCATTCCGCCTATTGGCATGATTGATATTTCACCTCTTGTCGCAATCTTTTTACTACGATTTGCACAAGCAGGTGTACGTTCACTTCACAGTATGGTTGGATTTATTTAAAAAGGAATCGCTGGATTCCTTTTTTACATACCAATAGTAGGAGTAATAATATGTCTATTTATGAACATTTTAGGCAAGAAGAACATGGATTTATTGACCAGGTTCTTCAGTGGAAAGAAGATGTCCTACATCAATACAGCCCAAAGCTAACGGACTTTTTAGATCCAAGAGAGCAGCATATTGTGACGGCTATTGTCGGGACTGAAGGAGAGGTTCAAGTTTCATTTGATGGTGGACAACCGTTTGCTGAACGCAAGCGCGCGCTGCTATACCCGGATTACTATGTACCTGAAAGTGAAGATTTTCAGTTGCATATGTACGAGCTCAATTATCCTAAAAAGTTTGTGAAGATTGAACATCCTCAAGTTCTTGGTTCGGCGATGTCCTTAGGACTGCGCCGTTCAAAATTTGGCGATATTTTGGTCGCGGGAGACGATATTCAGCTCGTAGTTGCAGAGGAAATTTCTTCTTATATTGAGATGAATTTAACATCAATTGGAAAAGCCAAAGTTTCACTTTCTTCTATTCAAAGAGAGCAGCTGCATGTTGTAAAAGAAGAGCTGGTTGAACACGTTTATACAGTTTCTTCAATGAGGCTTGATGTTTTGCTGTCGACCATTCACAATTTATCAAGACAAAAAGTCCAGCCGTTTATTGCAAATGGAGCGGTAAAAGTAAATTTTAAAGTCATTGAACAGCCTTCTTTTGAATGTCATGAAGGTGATATTTTGTCACTTCGTGGTCACGGCAGAAGTCGTATCGTTTCACTTGAAGGAAAAACCAAAAAAGAAAAATGGCGAATTGTTGTAGGAAAGCAGAAATAAAGAAATCTACTAGCAGGAAATTTTAAAAATATGTCGAATAAACCATTACTAATGACGTAATGAGACAACACGGAGGTGGCCTAGATGCCTTTAACCCCTTTGGATATTCATAACAAAGAGTTTAATCGCGGATTTCGCGGATATGATGAAGATGAAGTAAATGAGTTTCTTGACCAAGTAATTAAAGACTATGAGCTGGTCATGCGTGATAAAAAGGAGTTAGAAGGAAGAGTATCTGAATTAACAGATCGTCTTGGACATTTTACTAACATCGAAGAAACGTTAAATAAATCAATTTTAATTGCTCAAGAAGCAGCGGAAGATGTGAAGCGAAACGCTGAAAAAGAAGCGAAGCTCATTATAAAAGAAGCAGAAAAAAATGCGGACCGTATTATTAATGAAGCACTGTCTAAGTCTCGTAAAATTGCGATGGACATTGAGGAGACGAAAAAGCAGTCTAAAGTATTTAGAACTCGTTTCAAAATGTTAATCGAAGCACAGCTTGAAATGTTAAACAGCGACGACTGGGATCAGTTGATGGATTATGAGATGCCAGCGCTAGAAGAAAAAATTGACTAGTCCAGACATCATCTTGACTTCTCACGTTTTGTTGTCATATAATTTGGTAACAGATGAAATTTCATATCAAACAGTACGGAGACAGGGACAGTAGCTTTTTTAGTTTGTCAAAGCGAATCGAGGATGGTGTGAGCTCGATAACAAACAAAAAAGTGAAAATCACCCTAGAGTACCATTGCTGAACTGATGATAGTAAGCAGTGGCGGTTTATTCACGTTACGAATGCAAAGAGGATTTGCGTACAGCAAATCTACTAGGGTGGTACCGCGGGAGGCCTTCTCGTCCCTTTTTGGGATGAGGAGGTCTTTTTGTTATGGTACAAAAAGATATGAAATTTACGTTTTTTTTGGAGGGTAAAACATGGAATATAAAGATACATTATTGATGCCAAAAACTGAATTTCCAATGCGTGGAAATTTACCGAACCGCGAGCCTAAAATGCAAGAACAGTGGGCTGAAATGAATATTTATGAAAAAGTACAAAAACGTACGGAAGGCCGTCCGCTATTTGTCCTGCATGATGGACCTCCATATGCGAATGGCGATATTCACATGGGACATGCATTAAATAAAATTTTAAAAGATTTTATCGTTCGCTATAAGTCGATGTCAGGCTTCTGCGCACCTTATGTACCAGGCTGGGATACACACGGTTTGCCAATTGAAACAGCTTTAACAAAAAATAAAAAAGTAAACCGCAAAGAAATGACGGTAGCTGAGTTCCGTAAGCTTTGCGAACAGTATGCTTGGGAACAAGTAAACGGCCAGCGTGAGCAGTTTAAGCGTTTAGGTGTACGCGGAGATTGGGATAATCCATATGTAACGCTTCAGCCGCAGTACGAAGCGCAGCAAATCAAAGTGTTTGGTGACATGGCGAAAAAAGGCTACATCTACAAAGGGTTAAAACCTGTGTACTGGTCCCCTTCAAGTGAATCTGCTTTAGCAGAAGCGGAAATTGAGTACTATGATAAGCGTTCAGCTTCTATTTACGTAGCGTTTAACGTAAAAGATGGTAAAGGTGTGCTTGAACAAGATGAAAAATTCATCATTTGGACGACAACACCATGGACAATGCCAGCTAACCAAGGGATTGCTGTCAATCCTGAGCTTCAGTACAGCGTAGTTGAAGCAGATGGAGCAAAATATGTAGTGGCAACTGAACTGATTGAAACAGTTGCTAAAGAAATTGAATGGGCTGACTATAAGACGCTTCGTACAGTAAAAGGTTCAGAACTTGAGCGTGTAGTAGCTGAGCATCCAATCTACAAGCGTGATTCATTAGTTGTTCTTGGCGATCACGTAACAACGGATGCTGGTACTGGGTGTGTTCATACAGCACCGGGACACGGGGAAGACGACTTTATCGTTGGTCAAAAATACGGTTTGGAAGTTCTTTGTCCAGTCGACAGTAAGGGTCATATGACGAATGAAGCACCAGGATTTGAAGGGTTATTCTATGATAAAGCGAATAAGCCGATTACAGACAAACTAGAAGAAGAAGGCGCGCTGTTAAAATTAAGTTTCATTACCCACTCATACCCACATGACTGGCGTACAAAGAAACCAACAATTTTCCGTGCAACAGCACAGTGGTTTGCGTCTATTAAAGATTTCCGTGAAGATTTATTAAAAGCAGTAGAAAAAACAAAATGGGTGCCTACTTGGGGTGAAACGCGACTTTATAACATGGTGCGTGACCGCGGCGACTGGTGTATTTCTCGCCAACGTGCATGGGGCGTTCCGATTCCGGTATTTTATGCTGAAAATGAGGAGCCAATCATTACGGACGAAACAATCGAACACGTATCAAATCTATTTAGAGAACATGGATCAAACGTATGGTTTGAGCGTGAAGCAAAAGACTTGCTTCCGGAAGGCTTTACTCATGAAGGAAGCCCAAATGGCCGCTTCACAAAAGAAACAGACATCATGGACGTATGGTTTGACTCTGGTTCTTCACATCAAGCTGTTCTTGAAGAACGTGAAGACTTACAGCGTCCGGCTGATTTGTATTTAGAAGGTTCTGACCAATACCGCGGCTGGTTTAATTCAAGTCTTTCTACAAGTGTAGCTGTAACGGGTGAAGCACCTTATAAAGGGGTACTTAGCCACGGATTTGCTTTAGACGGTGAAGGTCGCAAAATGAGTAAGTCATTAGGAAACGTTGTAATTCCAGAAAAAGTAATGAAACAACTAGGTGCAGATATTTTACGTTTATGGGTAGCTTCTGTAGATTACCAAGCTGATGTTCGTGTATCTGATAACATTTTAAAACAAGTAGCAGAAGTATATCGTAAAATCCGCAACACGTTCCGTTTCTTACTAGGAAACTTAGCGGACTTTAATCCAACGACTGATGCTGTAGCCGTTGAAGACCTTCGTGAAGTAGACCGCTACATGCTTGTGAAGCTGAACAAATTAATTGATAAAGTGAAAAAATCTTATGATTCATATGAATTCTCAAGCATTTATCACGCAGTGCATAATTTCTGTACAATTGATATGAGTTCATTCTACTTAGACTTTGCAAAAGATGTATTGTACATCGAAGCAGAAAATAATGTAGAGCGCCGCAGCATTCAAACGGTCCTTTATGAAACGTTATTATCGTTAACGAAATTAGTGTCTCCAATTCTTTCTCATACAGCAGACGAAGTATGGGTTCACATTCCAAATGTAACGGAAGAAAGCGTGCAGCTAGTTGATATGCCAGAGGTTCAAGAAATCGAAGGAGCAGATCAATTAGTAGAGAAATGGGATGCATTCATGGAGCTTCGTGATGAAGTATTAAAAGCGCTAGAACAGGCTCGTAATGAAAAAGTAATCGGTAAGTCTTTAGAAGCAAAATTAACGCTATATCCAACAGCAGATACGAAAGAACTGTTAGCATCTATTTCTGAAAATGTAGGTCAACTCTTCATCGTTTCAGATCTTGAAGTAGCAGAAGGTGAAGCACCTGCTGAAGCACAAAAATTCAGCTATGCTTCAATTGTTGTAAGTAAAGCAGAAGGTGAGAAGTGTGAGCGCTGCTGGGTTGTATCACCAACAGTTGGCGAAGATCAAGATCACCCGACTTTATGTACACGCTGTGCGGATGTTGTAAAAAATCACTACGTTCAGCAGTAATTAACAAAAACACGTCCTTTTTGGGCGTGTTTTTTGCTGTACGAAATTCCCAAATACAATGGTATAAAGCATTTAAAGCCTTAGGAAAAACTTGTGTTGTAGATTCGATGGAAAACTCGGTAAACCTAACATCATTAATACTTCATCTTATCAGCACAGGAGGCGTTTGCATGTATGAAAATTATCTTTCCATTGGACAGGAATTAGCTCTTATTAAAGAAGAATTACAAGATCGCCTATTGAGATATGCTACAGAACAATCTGGTTATATAGATGAAAAGGAACGTTACGTAATAGAAATGATTAAAGCCGATTTAAAAGATGTAGAACACGCGTTAGCAAAGCTTGACGTTGGTGCGTTCGGAATTGATGAACTAACTGGCGAAGTGATGTCTATTCATAAATTAAAAGTAATGCCGACGGCCCGCACAAATGAAGATTTATTTGTTTTATGGTGAGAAGCGAGAAAAAAAATGAATTATGTGCTAAAATGCTTTAGTATGGATTCGTTTGATTTTATTGCGGGAGGAAAACGTGTGTGTTTTATTATCTTATCGCTTTAGCTGTTATACTTATTGATCAGGTAACAAAATGGATGATTGTAAAAGAAATGTATTATGGACAAAGCATCACCGTGATTGAAAACTTTCTTTACATTACCTCTCATCGTAACAGAGGAGCCGCGTGGGGGATTTTACAAGGACAGATGTGGTTCTTTTATCTGATTACGGTGGTTGTGGTAGTCGGTTTAATAATTTATATTCAAAAGCTCAAAAAACAAGATAAATGGTTCGGTATTGCGCTAGCATTAATGTTAGGCGGCGCCATTGGAAACTTTATTGATCGAGTGGTCCGTAAAGAAGTAGTTGATTTCGTAAATACATACATCTTTACGTATGATTTTCCGATTTTTAACGTAGCTGATTCGGCACTTGTCGTCGGAGTAATCATCATGTTTATTATGACGCTGTTTGAAGGGAAAATGAAGAAGGAGCACAAAGAATGAATGTAATTGAAACAGTTATAAATGAAGAACAAGCGGGAGAACGTATTGATAAAGTACTTTCGACTGTAAATGCAGAATGGTCACGTTCACAAGTGCAGCAATGGATTAAAGAAGGTCACGCAAAAGTGAACGATAAAACCGTTAAAGGAAACTATAAATGTAAAACAGGAGACGCTATTATTATCGAAGTGCCGGAACTAGAAGAGCTTGATGTGGTAGCGGAAGAAATGGATTTAGATATTTATTATGAAGATCAAGATGTGCTTGTTGTAAATAAACCTCGCGGCATGGTTGTACATCCAGCTCCTGGTCATCATAGCGGCACGCTTGTAAACGGCCTAATGGCTCACTGTAAAGATTTATCCGGTATTAACGGCGTTATGCGCCCTGGTATCGTTCATCGAATTGATAAAGATACATCCGGTTTACTTATGGTTGCAAAAAATGATTTAGCTCATGAATCACTAGTTAGTCAGCTTGTAGCTAAAACAGTAACGCGTCGTTATAAAGCTATCGTTCACGGAGTAATTGCGCACGATCACGGTACAATTGATGCGCCAATCGGCCGAGATAAACAAGATCGTCAAAGCATGACGGTGACTGATGAAAACAGTCGTGATGCAGTGACGCACTTTACTGTATTGCAGCGTTTTAAAGATTTTTCACTAGTCGAATGTAAGCTAGAAACGGGGCGAACACACCAAATTCGCGTTCATATGAAGTATATTGGTTTTCCGCTTGCCGGGGATCCGAAGTACGGACCGAAAAAAACGCTTCCGATTGACGGACAAGCGCTTCATGCAGGTGTATTAGGCTTTATTCACCCTCGTACAAATGAATATATGGAATTTGAAGCACCGGCTCCAAAAGAGTTTAATGAGATGCTAGAGCTTATTGAAAAAAGAAGTTGACAACTGCCATAAGTGATGGCATACTTGTATTAACTTAATAAGAACCTTTAAGAACAGTCCAGAGAGGCTGAGAAGGAAACGGTGCAGAAAAGGCATATTTATAGCCTTTTTGAAGAAATATGTTTAAAACCAAATCCTCTTGCCTCAAGGCAAGAGGATTTTTTTATGTCAACAACTTGAGGTGAAAACAGTGAACGTAAAAGCTACCGTACTTGATGAACAGGCTATACGCCGCGCTTTAACTCGAATTGCACATGAGATTATTGAAAAGAATAAAGGAATCGAAAATTGTGTGCTAGTGGGGATTAAAACGCGAGGTATTTATATCGCAAAACGTTTAGCAGAACGAATTGCACAAATTGAAGGAAATACATTGCCAGTCGGAGAACTAGACATCACGCTTTACCGAGATGATTTATCGAAAGTGACAAGCAATGATGAGCCTCTTGTAAAAGGATCAGATATTCCGACAGATATTGCAAATAAGAACGTCATCTTAGTAGATGATGTGTTATATACGGGCCGTACGGTTCGAGCAGCACTTGATGCACTGATTGATATCGGCCGACCTGAACTCATTCAGCTGGCTGTCTTAGTGGATAGAGGGCACCGCGAGCTACCGATTCGAGCAGACTATGTTGGTAAAAATGTACCGACAGCTAAAAGTGAAAAAATTGCGGTGCATTTAATGGAAGTAGACGAAAAAGACCACGTGTCTATTTACGAAAAATAAATTATATACCCTTTTAAATGGTAGTCCCGTGAGGCTGCAAAAGGGGGGTCACTATACAAGGAAAACTATACTGCGGTATAGCGTCTTCCTTGTATGCTGAAAACCTCTTTGCCTCTGCGTAAAGAGGTTTTTTAATAGTGATAGGAGGAAAAACATATGAGTCAACAACGAGATTTTGTACTTGATATACATGATAAACCAAAAGCAGTAAATTGGTTAACATTGAGTCTACAGCATTTGTTTGCAATGTTTGGGTCGACGGTGTTAGTGCCGTTCCTAGTCGGGTTCAGCCCGGCAATTGCTTTGATTTCAAGCGGGGTAGGAACGCTTGCTTTCCTGCTCATTACAAGAGGTCAAATTCCTTCTTATCTTGGTTCATCGTTCGCGTTCATCACGCCAATCATTTTCGCTAAAGCTTCGTTTGGACCTGAAGAAACGATGGTTGGTTGTTTCTTAGCCGGACTTGTTTATGGAATCGTTGCTTTGATTATAAAAGGAACAGGAATCAATTGGATTATGAAGCTGCTTCCTCCGGTTGTAGTAGGACCAGTTATTATGGTTATAGGCTTAGGACTGGCTAATACAGCAGTAGGCATGGCTATGAACGATGCAAAAGGAAATTACAGCTTAACTTACCTGATGGTTGCGCTTGTGACACTAGCGATAACAGTTGCTTGCTCAATCTTCTTTAAAAACATTATCAGCCTGATTCCGGTACTGATGGGAATTATCGGCGGATACATCTTCGCTTATACACAAGGATTGGTAGACTTTTCAAAGGTAGTGAAAGCGGAGTGGATTGAAGTACCTCACTTCTACGTGCCGTTCGTCACATACACGCCGTCCATTTCATTAGGGATTGTGCTTATAATGGTACCTGTAGCAGTCGTAACACTCTCAGAACATATCGGACACATTCTTGTCTTAAATAAGATTGTGGATCGAAACTATATTGAAAAGCCAGGGCTGCACAGATCGATTTTAGGAGACGGAGTAGCAACTATGCTTGCTGCGCTGATCGGCGGACCGCCAAATACAACATACGGTGAGAACATCGGAGTGTTAGCCATCACAAAGGTGCTTAGCGTATTTGTGATAGCAGGAGCAGCAGTCTTCGCGATTTTGTTCGGGTTTGTCGGCAAAATCAACGCTCTTATTTCAAGTATACCAACGCCGGTCATGGGCGGGATTTCAATTCTCTTATTCGGAATCATTGCTTCATCAGGCTTGCGCATGATGGTGGATGCAAAGGTAGACCTTGGATCAAAACGAAACTTAATGATTGCTTCGATTATCTTAGTGTTAGGAATCGGAGGAGCACACTTAGATATCTCAGAACATGTAAAGGTTGATAGCATGGCACTGTCTGCTATCATGGGAGTTCTGCTGAATCTAGTTCTGCCGAAAGAGAAGATAAAAGAAGCAGAAAACGTTCAACAAACGTCAGCACGAAAAATTTCATAGAACGCCTTTTAATTGAAATCCAGAGAGGTTTCTAAGGGTGTGTGAAAAGCGCGTTATAGACGAAGCTTGTTTTCTTACACCCTTTCTAAGTTAGAAAGGGTGTTTTTTATAAAGAAATGCGAGGAAAGCAAAAATGGAGGGAATCGATATGAAACATTTAGTGACAGTCTCAACACTAGAAACAAATGAAATTCTAGAGATTTTAGACAGCGCTGAAAACTATCGAACGAATAAACAAGGCTGGAAACCGGAAGAGAAAATGTTTGTTGCCAACTTATTTTTTGAAGCGAGCACGCGTACTCGATGCAGCTTTGAAATGGCAGAACAGCAGCTAGGATTAACAACAATTCCGTTTGAAGTAACAACTTCAAGCGTCCAAAAAGGAGAAACGCTTTATGACACGATTGAAACATTAGCTTCAATCGGCGTTCAGTCAGTTGTTATTCGCCACCCGCAAGATCGTTATTATGAAGCACTGCAGGAAAAAGTATCGATTCCCATCATTAATGCAGGAGACGGATGCGGTCAGCATCCAACTCAGTGTCTGCTTGATCTACTGACGATTCGCCAAGAGTTCGGCTCGTTTAAAGGATTAAAAGTCGCAATAGTCGGAGATTTGCGACATAGCCGCGTAGCGAGATCGAATGCTGAAATGCTGACAAAACTAGGGGCGACCGTATATTTTGCGGGACCTGAAGAATGGAAAGATGAAGAGAACAGACACGGTACATATCTTGATATCGATGAAGCAATCGAAACGGTCGATGTTGTGATGCTGCTGCGTATTCAATTTGAAAGGCATGAAGAGAACACTTCAGAGCTTGCACAGAACTACCACAGCCGCTTCGGATTGACCGTTGAACGAGAGCGGAAAATGAAATCACATAGCATTATCCTTCATCCAGCTCCTGTAAACAGAGGAGTCGAAATTGCAGATGAGCTCGTTGAATGTGAACGCTCAAGAATTTTTAAACAAATGCAAAATGGCGTGTACATTCGTATGGCAGTATTAGCAAGAGCGCTACAACCAATTGAAAGGGGACTTAATAATGACAACAATTATCAAAAATGCTACATGGTTAAATGAAGGGAAAATTGAACAAGTCGAACTGAAAATTGAAAATGGTGTAATTGCTGAAATAGCTTCACACATCGACGTAAAGAATGAAGAAGTCATTGATGCAGGCGGGAACTTCTTATCACCGGGTTTAATCGATGTCCACGTTCATTTGCGCGAGCCAGGGGGAGAAAAGAAAGAAACGATTGAAACGGGTACTCTAGCAGCGGCAAAGGGCGGTTTTACAGCAATTGCTGCAATGCCAAACACGCGTCCAGTTCCGGATACTGTTGAACAAATGGAGTGGGTAAACAAGCGTATTGAAAAAACAGCACATGTTCGCGTATTGCCATACGCATCGATTACCACCCGCCAATTAGGAAAAGAACTAACGGACTTTGAAGGCTTAAAAGAAGCGGGCGCATTTGCTTTTACAGATGATGGAGTAGGCGTTCAGTCAACAGGAATGATGCTAGAAGCGATGAAGAAAGCCGCTTCATTAAATAAAGCAATCGTTGCACACTGTGAAGATAATGATTTAATCAACAAAGGCTGCGTCCACGACGGAAAATTTGCAAAAGAACATGGACTAAACGGTATTCCTTCTATCTGTGAAGCCGTTCAAATTGCACGAGATGTCCTGCTTGCTGAAGCAGCAAACTGTCACTACCATGTGTGTCACGTAAGTACAAAAGAATCCATTCGGGCCATTCGGGATGCAAAAAAAGCAGGCATTCGCGTAACCGCAGAAGTAACGCCTCATCATTTACTGCTAAATGAGGAAGACATCCCTGAGCTTGATTCAAATTTTAAAATGAATCCACCGCTTCGAGGAAAAGATGATCAACAGGCATTAATTGAAGCTTTATTAGACGGAACGCTTGATTTTATCGCCACTGATCATGCACCGCACACAGCCGACGAAAAAGCAGAAGGCATGGAGCTTGCGCCGTTTGGGATTGTGGGACTTGAAACAGCTTTCCCGCTTCTTTATACAAACTTGGTATTAAAAGAAGTAATGACGCTAGAGCAGCTAGTATCATATTTAACAAACAAGCCTGCTGACACGTTCAACCTTCCTTATGGCACCATCGAAGTAGGGAAACCAGCAGATTTAACTATCATTGATCTTGAAACAGAAAAAGCAATTAATCCAGAAGAATTTGTATCAAAAGGTAAAAATACGCCGTTTGCTAACTGGGTATGCAAAGGTTGGCCGGTAATGACATTAGTAGAAGGTAAACGAGTATGGGAGGATGTTAAAGCATGCAACGTCAACTAATTTTAGAAGATGGAACAGTATTTATCGGAAAAGGATTCGGCAGCGACAAAGAAATGATAGGAGAAGTTGTTTTCAACACGGGAATGACAGGATATCAAGAAATTCTATCTGATCCATCATACTGTGCACAAATTGTGACATTAACATATCCTTTAATCGGAAACTACGGTATTAACCGCGATGACTTTGAGTCGATTGAACCAGCTGTACACGGTTTGATTGTAAAAGAAATTTGTGATGCTCCTTCAAACTTCAGAAGCGAACTATCAGTAGATGAATTTTTAAAACAAAAAGATATTCCAGGATTAGCTGGAATCGACACGAGAAAATTAACGAGAAAAATTCGTCAGCACGGTGCGCTTCGCGGACGCGTGTGCAACATGGAAGTCAATGTAGAAGAAGTGGTAGCACAGCTTCAAAATCATGAACTTCCGACTGATTCAGTAAAAAAAGTATCAACAGTGAAGCCTTACCCAAGCCCAGGCAGAGGTAAAAAAGTGGTACTCGTTGACTTTGGAATGAAACACGGAATTTTACGCGAATTAACAGCTCGTCAATGCGACGTGATTGTGGTTCCTTATAACGTAACTGCGCAAGAAATTCTTCAATTAAATCCAGATGGCATCATGTTGAGCAACGGACCTGGAGACCCAAAAGACGTACCTGAAGCAATCGAGATGATTCAAGGGGTTTTAGGAAAGGTTCCTCTTTTCGGAATTTGTTTAGGACATCAGCTGTTTGCGCTAGCATGCGGAGCAGATACAGAAAAAATGAAATTTGGTCATCGTGGATCCAACCATCCTGTAAAGGATCTAAAAACCAATAAAGTAGCTCTTACATCTCAAAACCACGGCTATACAGTATGTGAGCCATCTCTTGTCAACACGCCATTAGAAGTGACACATGTTGCGCTTAACGATGGAACAGTTGAAGGAGTAAAGCATAAAGAATATCCGGCATTTACGGTTCAATATCACCCTGAAGCATCACCGGGACCTGAAGATGCAAACGGATTGTTCAACGAATTTATGGATCTTATGAAAAACAATCAGAAAGTAGGTAATTGCTAATGCCAAAACGTCAAGATATTAACACAATTCTCGTAATCGGATCAGGACCAATCGTCATCGGACAGGCGGCAGAGTTTGACTATGCAGGAGCGCAAGCGTGTATTGCGCTAAAAGAAGAAGGATACAAAGTTATTCTTGTGAACTCCAATCCTGCAACAATCATGACAGACTCAGAAATGGCAGATAAAGTATATATTGAACCTCTAACGGTTGAATTTGTAAGCTCAATTATTCGTAAAGAACGCCCGGATGCACTGCTTCCAACACTTGGCGGTCAAACGGGACTGAACTTAGCGGTAGAATTACACGAAACGGGTATTTTAGAAGAATTTAATGTAGAAATTCTCGGGACAAAATTATCGGCGATTGAACAAGCTGAAGATCGTGAGCAGTTCCGTTCACTAATGAATGAACTAAATCAGCCTGTCCCAGCAAGTGAAATCATTCATTCGCTAGACGAAGCGTATGCGTTTGTTGAACAAGTAAACTATCCGGTAATCGTGCGTCCTGCTTATACGCTTGGCGGTACGGGAGGCGGAATTTGTAACAACGAGCAAGAGTTGATTGAAATTGTAACAAGTGGATTAAAACACAGTCCTGTAACACAGTGCTTACTTGAGAAAAGCATTGCAGGCTTTAAAGAAATTGAATATGAAGTAATGCGCGACGCAAACGATAATGCGATTGTAGTATGTAATATGGAAAACTTTGATCCGGTCGGTATTCATACAGGAGATTCAATTGTTGTAGCACCAAGCCAAACGCTAAGCGACCGTGAGTATCAGCTGCTTAGAAATGCGTCACTAACAATTATCCGAGCGCTTAAAATTGAAGGCGGATGTAACGTTCAGCTAGCACTAGACCCAGAAAGCTTCCAGTATTACGTAATTGAAGTAAACCCTCGTGTAAGCCGCTCGTCGGCTTTAGCATCAAAAGCAACAGGGTATCCAATTGCAAAATTAGCAGCAAAAATTGCGGTAGGCTTAACATTAGATGAAATGATGAACCCGGTAACTGGGAAGACATACGCATGTTTCGAACCAGCACTAGATTACATCGTATCTAAAATTCCCCGCTGGCCGTTTGATAAATTTGAATCAGCTAACCGTAAACTGGGTACACAGATGAAAGCAACAGGGGAAGTAATGGCAATTGGCCGCACGTTCGAAGAGTCAATTTTAAAAGCTGTACGCTCACTTGAGTCAAACGTTCATCACTTAGAGCTGAAAGATGCGCATGAATTTGATGATGCCATTATTGAAAAACGTATTCGCAAAGCTGGTGATGAGCGATTATTCTACATCGCAGAAGCGATTCGCCGCGGCGTAACAATTCAGCAAATTCATGACTGGAGCAAAATCGATCTCTTCTTCTTAGTAAAACTTGAAAAAGTGATTGCTTTTGAAAATGTGTTAAAAGAAGAGATTCATAACGTAGAAGTTTTACAGGAAGCAAAAGAAATGGGATTTGCAGACTGCACGATTGCTAAGCTGTGGAATCAAACAGAGCGTGAAGTATATGACTTCCGCAAACAAAATGGCGTGATGCCAGTATACAAAACGGTAGATACATGTGCAGCAGAATTTGAATCTACAACACCATATTTCTACGGCACGTTTGAAGATGAAAACGAATCGATTGTTACAGATCGTAAAAGCGTTGTAGTGTTAGGGTCAGGACCAATCCGCATCGGGCAAGGAATTGAGTTTGACTATGCAACAGTTCACTCCGTGTGGGCGATTAAAGAAGCTGGATACGAGGCGATTATTGTCAATAACAATCCAGAAACAGTATCAACTGACTTCAGTATTTCAGATAAATTATACTTCGAGCCGCTGACGATTGAAGATGTGATGCATATCATCGATTTAGAAAAACCAGAAGGTGTGGTTGTACAGTTCGGTGGTCAAACAGCAATCAACTTAGCAGACGAGCTAGAAGCAAGAGGGGTCAAGATTTTAGGAACGTCGCTTGAAAGCTTAGATGCAGCGGAAGACCGTAAAAAATTCGAAGCGACGCTAGCGCGTTTAGAAGTACCTCAGCCTCTTGGAAAGACAGTTGCATCCGTAGAAGAAGCAGTGGTTGTGGCAAAAGAAATTGGTTATCCGGTGCTTGTACGACCTTCATATGTACTAGGCGGACGCGCAATGGAAATTGTGTATAAAGAAGAAGAACTGCTTCACTATATGGAACACGCGGTAAAAGTACACGCTGATCACCCTGTGTTAATCGACCGCTACTTAACTGGAAAAGAAATTGAAGTCGATGCCATTTCAGACGGTGAAACAGTGGTTATTCCAGGGATTATGGAACATGTAGAGCGCGCGGGTGTACACTCAGGTGACTCCATTGCTGTATATCCACCGCAAACTCTGTCACAGGATGTAAAAGATACAATCATTGATTACACAACACGTATTGCAAAAGGCTTAAACATTATTGGACTGCTCAACATTCAGTTCGTCTTATCAAAAGGAGAAGTGTTTGTTCTTGAAGTAAATCCTCGTTCAAGCCGTACGGTGCCGTTCTTAAGTAAAATTACGCGTATTCCGATGGCGAATGTCGCAACAAAAGTTATTTTAGGAACAAGTTTGCGAGAGCTTGGTTATGAATCAGGCATGCACCCTGAAGAAGAAGGTGTCTACGTAAAAGTGCCGGTCTTCTCATTTGCAAAGCTGCGTCGCGTAGATATTACGCTTGGACCTGAAATGAAATCTACTGGAGAAGTAATGGGGCAAGATTCAACGTACGAAAAAGCATTATATAAAGGACTAATTGCGTCAGGTATGTCCATTAAGCCGTACGGTTCAGTACTTATGACAGTAGCGGATAAAGACAAAGAAGAGGCAACAGCGCTTGCGAAGCGTTTTGCTAACATCGGCTACCAGGTGATTGCAACGGAAGGAACAGCTTCAACGTTTACAAAAGAAGACATTCGCGTAAAAGTAGTAAATAAAATTCATCATGAAGATCACAATCTTTTAGATGTGATACGAAAAGGTGAAGCGCAGCTTGTCATCAACACGCTAACAAAAGGAAAACAGCCTGCGCGTGACGGGTTTAAAATTCGCCGTGAAGCAGTTGAAAATGGTGTACCTTGCTTAACATCACTTGATACAGCAGAAGCGATTTTACGAGTGCTTGAAACGATCAGCTTCCATACAACACCAATGAAAAAAGTTCGTCCAACTAAAGAGGTGACAACCGTATGATCAAACATGAAATGATGCAAGTCGTCAGTCAGCGACCGTTAACACACAATGTATATGAATTAACCCTTCAAGGCGAGCTTGTTCGTTTCATGAATGAGCCGGGGCAGTTTGTGCATATCCGCGTCAACAACGACTATTTGCCACTGCTTCGCAGACCAATCAGTATTGCAGAAATTGACCAAACGCATGAGCAATTTACGATGATTTACCGTGCAGAAGGGGCGGGAACATCGCTGCTTGCCGAAAAACAAGCCGGACAGTCGATTGACGTGTTAGGTCCGCTTGGCCACGGTTTTCCATTGGAAGCGATAGAGTCAGGTCAAACGGCTTTATTAGTAGGGGGAGGCATTGGAGTGCCTCCGCTCTATGAGCTTTCAAAAAGACTTCGTGAAAAAGGCGTGCAGGTTATTCACGTCTTAGGCTTTCAATCAAAAGCAGACGTATTTTACGAGCGAGAGTTTTTAGCTTTAGGAGAAACATATATTGCAACGGTAGACGGCTCTTACGGAACAAAAGGTTTTGTCACAACGGTGATTGACGAGCAGCAGTTTTCATATGACGTTATGTTTTCATGCGGTCCAACTCCGATGTTAAAAGCACTAGAAAATAATTATACAAACAAGCCGCTTTACATTTCTTTAGAAGAAAGAATGGGTTGTGGAATCGGTGCTTGTTTTGCATGTGTATGCAGAGAAAGTGAAGATTCTACGGCGTATAAAAAAATCTGCAGCGACGGTCCCGTCTTTCAAGCAGGGGAGGTGCTTCTATGAGTATGCTAAAAACGACATTGCCAGGATTAGATTTGAAAAATCCAATTATGCCCGCATCCGGCTGTTTTGGATTTGGGCGTGAGTATGCTCAATTTTATTCACTTGATGCACTTGGAGCCATTATGATTAAAGCGACTACTGCGGACACTCGTTTTGGCAATCCAACTCCTCGCGTAGCAGAAACATCTGCAGGAATGTTAAATGCGATTGGATTACAAAATCCTGGGTTAGAAAAAGTAATGAACGAAGAGCTCGTTTGGCTTCAGCAATATGATGTGCCGATTATCGCGAACGTAGCCGGTGCTTCAATTGAAGAATATGTGCACGTGGCAAAAGAAATTTCAACCGTATCAAATGTAAAAGCACTTGAATTGAATATTTCATGTCCTAACGTAAAAGAAGGCGGAATTGCGTTTGGCGTAGATCCTGTCATTGCTGCTCGTTTAACAAAAGCAGTAAAAGATGTTTCAAATGTTCCAGTTTATGTTAAACTATCACCAAACGTATCAAATATTGTAGACATGGCGATGGCTGTTGAAGAAGCCGGCGCGGATGGCTTAACGATGATCAATACGCTTCTCGGGATGCGTCTGGATTTGAAAACAGCTCAGCCGGTTTTAGCGAACGGCACAGGCGGACTGTCAGGCCCATCCATTAAACCGGTAGCGATTCGAATGGTATATGAAGTGAGTCAAAAAGTGAACATTCCAATTATCGGTATGGGCGGAGTGACGACTGCTGAAGATGCACTCGAGTTCCTATATGCAGGTGCAAGTGCAGTGGCGGTTGGTACAGCAAACTTTGTTGACCCGTATGTATGTCCAACCATCATTGACGAACTGCCAAGGCTATTAACATCATTAGGATACGAGCATGTTTCAGAATGTATCGGAAGGAGCTGGAAAAAGCGTGAAGCAACCGTTAATCATTGCTCTTGATTTTTCATCAATTAACGATGTACAGCAGTTTTTAATGCCTTTTCAACAAGAATCATTATTTGTGAAAGTAGGCATGGAACTGTTTTATAAAGAAGGGCTATCCATTATTTCTGCATTAAAAGAGCAAAACCACCAGATTTTCTTAGACTTAAAGCTTCATGATATTCCAAATACGGTAAAGCAAGGAATGAAGTCTTTGGCTTCTCTTGAAGTGGATTTGGTTAACGTTCACGCAGCCGGCGGAACGAATATGATGCAAGCAGCCATTGAAGGACTTGACTTAGGAACCGCTGCTGGCAAAAAGCGTCCGGATTGTATTGCGGTTACTCAGCTAACGAGTACATCGGATGAAATGCTAAAAGAGCAGCAGCTCATTACGCACTCGATGCAAGAAGTGGTTACGCATTATGCAGCGCTTGCTAAAAAAAGCGGACTAGACGGCGTTGTATGTTCTACTCATGAAGTGCCTTCGATTCGAAAAGCAGCAGGAGAGGACTTTTTGACCGTAACGCCGGGTATTCGTATGGGCACAGATTCAGTAGATGACCAAGTTCGCGTAGCAACACCTCAGCTGGCGAGAGACTATGGCTCAAGTGCCATTGTTGTTGGACGTTCTATTACTAAAGCAAAAGACCCGCTTAAAGCATATTATGAGATGTTACAGCAGTGGAAAGGGGAGCGTATTACGCGATGACAAAACTACGAAAAGAAATTGCAAAACAATTAATTGATATTGAGGCAGTAAGCCTTCAACCGAACGATCCGTTTACGTGGGCCTCTGGAATTAAGTCGCCTATTTATTGTGACAACCGTCTAACGCTTAGCTACCCAAAAGTGCGAAAAGAAATTGCAAAAGGTCTGCAGCATTTAATTAAAACGTATTTTGCCAATGCAGAAGTGATTGCTGGTACCGCTACAGCTGGTATCCCTCATGCAGCATGGGTAAGTGAAGCGCTAGAGCTTCCAATGTGCTATGTGCGAAGCAAAGCAAAAGAACATGGCCAAGGAAATCAAATCGAAGGAAAAGTAACAAAAGGTCAAAAAGTAGTTGTGATTGAAGATTTGATTTCAACTGGAGGAAGTGTGTTTACCGCAGTCGATGCATTAAAAGCGCAGGGGTGTGAAGTGCTGGGAGTTGTGTCTATCTTTACATATGAGCTGGAAAAAGCGCGTCAGCTGTTTAAAGAAAAAGAACTTCAAGTTTATTCGCTAACAGACTACTCTACGCTAGTAGAAGCGGCAAACGAAGCGGGATACATTGAAGAAGAAGCGATGGACAAGCTATTTAAATGGCGTGAAAACCCTTCAGACCCTTCATGGATGAACTAAACTAGGTCATAATAAAACCCCCCCTTTCTATATAGAAAGGGGGGGTTTTATTATGACTGACGCAGCTTCAGTACAAGTTCTTCGCTAGGCGTTACGTACACCGTTTGCTGGTTATCGTACGTCACAAAACCAGGCTTGGCACCGCTTGGTTTTTTTACGTGGCGAATTTTTGTATAGTCCACGGGTACCGAACTTGAATTTTTAGCTTTACTAAAGTAAGCAGCAAGATGAGCCGCTTCTAAAATTGTTTCTTCTGAAGGCTCTTGGCTGCGGATAACAACGTGAGAACCCGGTATATCTTTCGTATGAAACCAAACGTCATCCCTAGCAGCAAGGCGATTTGTTAAATACTCATTTTGCTTATTGTTTTTTCCAACTAAAATCGTCGTGCCGTCGCTTGAAACGTATTGTTCAAGTGTAGGCGTGGTGTTTTTTTGTTTTTTCGCTTGTTTTTGCTGACGGTTGCGCAAATATCCTTCTTCCACAAGCTCTTCACGAATTTCTGCAATGTCTTTGTGAGTAGCAGTATCCATTTGCTGAATAAGTGATTCAAAATACTGTACTTCTTCGTTTGCTTTTTCAATTTGTTCGATTACAATCGAAACGGAATTTTTCGCTTTTTGATACTTTGTGAAATAGCTTTGAGCATTTTGAGACGGTGATTTTTGCGGATCTAATGAAATCGTAAGTGTACCGCTATTTTCATCATAATAATTAATAACATCCACTTTCGCATCTCCTTTTTTGACAAGGTGTAAATTTGCGGTAAGGAGTTCACCGGCTAGCTGATAATCAGATGCTTTTTCTGCATTTTGCAGCGTTTGCTCAAGTTTTTTTATTTTTTTCTCATTTTTCTTTTTCTCGGTAGAAATAAACTGTACTAAATCATGCGCTTGCTGCTTTACACGATCTCGCTCTGCTTTCCCGTAGTAATAGCGGTCAAGAAGCTCGCTGATGGTTGCATACGTTTTTTTCGTACCCTCTAAATGCGTTAATTCCAGTAAATAAAAGTAGTCTTTTTGATTAACGGTTGTCAGAGTCGGTGTAAACTGACCTTCTTTGATCAGAGTCATCGTTTCGACGAATGATTTTGGAAGGGTAGAACGATTCGCTAAGCCAGAGCGAAACACCACTTCATTTGCAATTAAAGGAGAAAGCCCCGAGAAGGTTTGCACTAGCTGGGTGGCTAACTTTCCGCTATTAAAATCAATTTTTTTAACCACGGTTTCTTCATCGGCTTCAAATGGATGAAGCTTATCTTGACTAGGAGGCAGTACGTAAGGTGCTCCGGGTAGAAGCGTACGGTGCCTGTTCAAGGCCATTGGAACGTGTTTAATGCTGTCGATAATCGTTTGTTTTTCTTTATCTACAAGCACAACATTACTATGTCTTCCCATGATTTCAATAATAAGCTGCTTGTACGTCACGTCGCCAATTTCATTTCGTCCTTTTGTTTCAATGACTAAAATGCGGTCCAATCCAAGCTGATACACGTGTTCAATAATGCTTCCTTCTAAATGTTTGCGAAGCAGCATACAAAACATAGGAGGCTCAGATGGATTTTCATAGGGCTCATTTGTAAAATGAACGCGTGAATAGTTAGGGTGAGCTGAGATTAAAAGTTTGCGGTTTTCACCTTTAGCGCGTACTTGTAAAATCAACTCGTTTGGAAACGGCTGATATATTTTTGAAATTCGTCCTGAAACCAAGGTCTCAGATAATTCTTGTAAAATGCCATATGTAAAAATACCATCAAATGACATAGTGCTCACATCCTTAAGTAATTGAAAATTGTCCTATAGAAAAGTATAGCATTTTTTAGGACGAGTCTGAATAAGCATACGATATAAGATTGTAACAATCTAATAGGTGCATTTACAAATAAAAGGGTGTGAAAAGATGCAATGAAATGGTATGAATTAGGTGAAAAAGCAATAGTAGAAGTAACAAAAACAGATAGGCAGCATGGTCTTACACACAAAGAAGTAAAAGCACGTCAGCAGCAGCAAGGATTTAATGAATTGACTGAAGGTGAGAAAAAACCGGCCATTCTTGTGTTTCTAGAGCAGTTTAAAGATTTTATGGTACTGGTTTTACTAGCTGCCACGCTTATTTCAGGGCTTTTAGGCGAATACATCGATGCGGTTGCTATTATTGCCATTGTAGTAATTAATGGATTTCTAGGTTTTTTTCAAGAAAGAAAAGCCGAGAAATCTCTTCATGCATTAAAAGAGCTTTCTGCTCCTCAAGTAGCAGCTATGCGTGAAGGGAAATGGGTTAAGTTACCATCTAAAGAGCTGGTAGTAGGAGACGTTGTAAAGTTTTCGAGCGGAGACCGTATCGGGGCTGACCTTCGAATTATGGAAGCTAAAAGTCTAGAAATTGAAGAATCAGCGCTTACGGGAGAGTCTTTGCCTGTTGCCAAGCAAATAAAAGCTTTGCCAGGAGATGAAGTGCCGCTTGGAGATCAGGACAATATGGCGTTTATGGGTACGCTTGTGACGCGAGGAAGCGGAACAGGTATCGTTGTAGGGATTGGAATGAAAACAGCGATGGGACAAATTGCTGATTTGCTTCAAAATGCTGAAGCCATGATTACTCCTCTTCAACGGAAGTTAGAGCAATTAGGTAAAATTTTAATCGTTGTAGCTCTTGCACTTACTGTATTAGTTGTCGGGATTGGTGTGCTGCAAGGTCATGATTTATACAGTATGTTCTTAGCGGGAGTTTCCTTAGCTGTTGCTGCCATACCCGAAGGTCTTCCTGCCATCGTAACCGTAGCGCTATCTCTTGGTGTACAGCGCATGATTAAGCAAAGATCCATTGTTCGCAAACTTCCTGCTGTTGAAACACTAGGATGCGCATCAGTCATTTGCTCAGACAAAACGGGCACATTAACGCAAAATAAAATGACGGTTACTCACCTCTGGTCAGGAGGAATGACGTGGAGGGTATCAGGGACAGGGTATGAACCTACGGGCGTATTTTCGCGAGAGGAAAGAGAAGTTGATACACGGAGTGAAAAACCGCTTCAGCAGCTTTTGGTGTTTGGTCTGCTTTGCAATCAAACGTCTATTTCGAGAAAAGATAAAGAATATGTCATCGACGGGGATCCTACTGAAGCGGCTTTGCTTGTGGCCGCGATGAAAGCGGGGCTGACAAAAGAAAACATTCAAAAGCAGTTTACGATTATTGAAGAGTTTCCATTTGATTCAACGCGTAAAATGATGAGTGTAGTCATTGAAGACGCATCTAATAAGCGCTATGTCATAACAAAAGGTGCTCCTGATGTGCTGCTTGTAAACAGCAAAAATATTTTGTGGGAAAGCAGACAACAAACGCTGTCGGTAACGGTTCATAATGAAGTAAAAGGAGCGATTGATCAGTTAGCTAGCCAAGCGCTTCGAACCATTGCGATTGCTTATCGGCCGTTAGGAGACCATGAGAGCGTTCATACAGAGAACGAAGCGGAAAAAGACCTTACTTTCCTCGGGCTTCAAGGAATGATTGATCCGCCAAGACCAGAAGTCAAGCAAGCGGTCAAAGAATGCCGAGACGCAGGAATCAAAACCGTTATGATTACAGGTGACCACGTTATTACAGCACAGGCGATTGCAAAACAGCTAGGCATTCTACCGAAAAACGGTCAAGTCTTGGAAGGAACGGATTTATCCAAAATGACGCAGGAAGAGCTAGAAGAAGTAGTGGATGATGTTTACGTATATGCCAGGGTATCGCCTGAACATAAACTTAAAATTGTTAAAGCTCTTCAAGCAAAAGATCACATTGTAGCTATGACGGGCGACGGCGTAAATGATGCACCGGCTATTAAAGCAGCAGACATAGGCATCGCGATGGGCATCACCGGGACAGACGTAGCAAAAGAAGCGTCTTCGCTCGTTTTGCTTGATGATAATTTTGCTACTATTAAATCAGCGATCAAGGAAGGACGAAACATCTATGAAAATATTCGAAAGTTTATCCGTTACTTGCTTGCATCAAATGTAGGAGAAATTTTAGTTATGCTCTTTGCAATGATTTTAGCACTTCCGCTTCCGCTAGTGCCAATTCAAATACTATGGGTAAACTTAGTAACAGACGGTTTGCCTGCGATGGCTCTTGGCTTAGACCAGCCGGAGGACAACGTGATGAAGCGTCATCCAAGGCATCCGCGCGAAGGTATTTTTGCAAGAGGATTAGGGTGGAAAGTAGTCAGCCGCGGATTTTTAATTGGAGCTGCTACACTTGCTGCATTCATGATTGTCTACGACAATGACCCAGATCGTCTGCAGTATGCTCAGACGATTGCATTTGCCACGCTTGTTATGGCACAGCTTATTCACGTATTTGACTGCCGAAGTGAAAAATCAATCTTTGATCGCAATCCATTTCAGAACCTATATCTTGTAGGAGCCGTTATTTCATCTATTATCCTTATGCTGGTGGCTATCTACTATCCGCCCCTGCAGCCTATTTTCCATACAATGGCCATTGCACCGCGGGAATGGCTCGTTATTTTAGGACTTGCAAGTCTTCCAACTTTTTTACTTGCCGGTTCACTTTTAACAAGAAAACCTTCATAAATTGTGCTATACTTTAATACAGGCTGTCCCAAATGAGAAAACTCATGAAGGCAGCCTTTACAGGTTGAATAAAGAAGAGAGATTTCTTTTTTTTGCTAACACTTTCTTTTATGATACTTTTTATGTAAGATGTACATAGTGGATGTGATGATAATGATAAAAAGTATGACTGGTTTTGGCCGCGGAAAAGCGGAAGTGGAAAATCGATCAGTAACAGTCGAAATGAAGTCTGTTAATCATCGTTTTTGTGAAATTGTTATTCGTATGCCAAGACAATTAATTGAAATTGAAGATAAAATAAAAAAATCGTTCAAACATACATAAAACGTGGTAGAGTAGAAGTATTTGTTACTATTTCAGGTGAAGAAATGGCAAAAAAGAAACTGCAGACGGATTGGCAGCTGCTTGATGAATACATGCATGCGTTGCAGCAAGTAAAAGAAAAGCATGGACTGTCACAATCTGTTCAAATTCAAGACATTTTACACATGCCTGAAGTGATGACAACTTATGAAGAAGAAGCTGATCAGACGAGTATTCATGGTGCAATCTTTGAAGCTGTTGAAGCTGCTGTGCATCAGTTAGTGGATATGCGGAAACGAGAGGGATCAGAGCTGTATCACGATTTAATGGGGTACTTACAGGACATTCAAGACATTCGCGAAAAAATTACACAGCTTGCTCCTGAAGTTGCTGAACAATATCGCGAGCGTATTAAAAGAAAGCTGAGCGACTATTTAGAAGGTACTTTCGATGAGCAGCGAGTGCTGACTGAAGTAGCTATTTTTGCTGAAAAAGCAGATATTAGCGAAGAACTTACGCGAATTCAAAGTCATGTTTCACAATTTATTCAAGCATTAAATACACCTGATTCAGTAGGACGCAAGCTGGATTTTCTTGTTCAAGAGCTGAATCGTGAAATGAATACAATTGGTGCGAAGGCAAACAATGGTACTATTGCTCAGTATGTTATTAGTATGAAAGCACAATTAGAACGCATAAAAGAGCAGGTTCAAAATATTGAATAGCCTTCGTGTAAGATAAAGATTATATTGGTATAGCAGGAGGCTTCTTATGAGCGGTAAATTAGTGAACGTTGGATTTGGAAATTTTATTTCTTCTAATCGTATAATCTCTGTCGTTCATCCTGAATCAGCTCCAATCAAACGCATTATTCAAGATGCAAAAGATCGAGGCTCTTTAATAGATGCAACGCAAGGACGTAAAACACGATCTGTTATTGTTATGGATAGCGATCATGTTATTTTAGCTCCTGTACAGCCAGAAACTGTGTCACAGCGACTTATAAACAAAGAAGAATTATTAGAAGGGTAGGTCACTTGAACCGATGATTGAAAGAGGTTTATTAATTGTTCTTTCCGGACCATCAGGTGTTGGAAAAGGAACGGTACGAAAAGCATTGTTTGAGCAAGAAGACATTAAATTGCAGTATTCTATCTCTGCAACAACAAGAAAGCCCCGCGAAGGTGAAGTAGACGGCGTTGACTATTTCTTCAAACCACGCGAAGAGTTTGAGCGCATGATTGAAAACAAGAAGTTATTAGAGTGGGCTGAATACGTAGGTAACTACTACGGTACCCCGGTTGATTATGTAGAACAAACGTTATCTGAAGGAAAAGACGTATTTCTAGAAATTGAAGTGCAAGGTGCTCTTCAAGTGAAAGAAGCATTTCCAGAAGGTTTGTTCATCTTCTTGGCACCGCCGAGTTTATCAGAGCTTAAAAGTCGTATCGTAAACCGCGGTACTGAAACAGAAGATTTAATCAATAACCGTATGCGCGTGGCAAAAGAAGAAATTGAACTTATGGACGCCTACGATTATGTTGTAGAAAATGACAAAGTAGAAAATGCTTGTGCTCGCATCCGTGCTATCGTAACGGCTGAACACTGCCGTCGTGATCGTATTTCTGCGCGCTATAAAAGAATGCTGGAGGTAGAATAAACATGCTTTATCCATCAATTGATTCTCTAATGGAAAAATTAGATTCTAAGTACACGCTTGTGACAGTAGCTGCAAAACGTGCACGTCAATTACAGCTTCACAATGATACGCCGATTGAAAAGCCGGTTTCTTATAAGTTTGTAGGCTGTGCTCTAGAAGAAATTAATGCTGAACAATTAAGCTATAAGCAAGGTGTAGCAGAAGAAGATTCTAAACATCAGTAAGTGAAAAAATAACAACCTACTTCATAGGTTGTTATTTTTTTGATGCTTTTATCTGTGTTCAAGCAGGATAGTGAATGTCTCACTACAAAAATGGTATAATAATTGAATTGAAAAGCTTTAGATAGTTACCCGATTAAACAAGCGGATGCTGGTTGAGCGGGATAAATAGATGGGGGCATAATGATGAAGGGAAAACGAATTTTATTATGTGTTAGCGGCGGAATCGCCGTATATAAAGCCGCAGCTTTAACAAGTAAATTAGTACAAGCGGGTGCGGAAGTTAAAGTAATGATGACTGCTTCAGCATGCGAGTTCGTAACGCCGCTTACGTTTCAAGCTCTGTCTCGAAACCCAGTTTATACAGATACGTTTGATGAAAAAGATCCATCTGTAATTGCACATATTGATTTAGCAGATTGGCCTGATTTAATTTTAGTAGCTCCTGCTACGGCAAATATGATAGGGAAAATAGCAAATGGTCTTGCAGATGATATGATTTCCACAACGCTGCTGGCTGCTACTGCACCTGTATGGATTGCACCTGCAATGAATGTTCATATGTACGATCATCCAGCTGTTAAAAAAAATATGAGCACTCTTTCATCATTTGGTTACTCTTTTGTAGAACCTGGAGAAGGGTATTTGGCATGCGGTTATGTAGGAAAAGGTCGTCTTGAAGAGCCAGAAACAATTGTTTCACTAATCGGATCTTATTTTTCACAAGCATCACATACACAAAAGATCCTTGAAGGTGTTAATGTATTGGTTACAGCAGGACCTACGGTAGAACGCATTGACCCCGTCCGATTTTTCACCAATCGCTCTACTGGGAAAATGGGCTATGCCCTTGCAGAACAAGCTGCTAAATTAGGCGCATCGGTAACGCTTGTAACGGGACCGACGAATTTAGAGTATCCAAAAGGAGTGCAGGTTGTTCAAATTGAAAGTGCGCAGCAGATGCTTGAAGCTGTTATGCAGCGCTATCATGAAGCAGATGTTGTCATTAAATCAGCCGCAGTGGCAGATTATCGACCAAAGCATGTGTTTGATCAAAAGATGAAAAAGCAGCCTGGTGAAGCAGTACTAGAGCTAGAGAGAACAACAGATATTTTACGCACGCTTGGAGAGCGAAAAGAACACCAGCTTTTAGTCGGCTTTGCAGCAGAAACAGAACAAGTGGATGAATATGCACAAAAGAAACTTGCATCTAAAAACTTGGATATGATTGTAGCCAATAACGTGACGACAGAAGGAGCAGGTTTTGGGACGGATACAAATATTGTAACGCTCTATAAGCGAAGCGGAGAGTCTAAAGAACTTCCCATTCTTTCAAAACACGATGTAGCTACCGAGGTGTTAAAAGAAGTGAAGGAAATGTTAGAAGGGCTGAAAAAATGAGCGTAGCTAGTGTAATTGTGGACGTAGCTGCTAAGCAAACAGATCGAGCTTTTGACTACGCTATTCCCGACAAATGGAAAGGAATTATTGTTCCGGGTATGCGAGTTGTCGTTCCGTTTGGTCCTAGAAAAGTTCAAGGGTTTGTGGTGGCTCTTAAAGAAGAGGCTGAAGTTAAGCGTGTTAAACCAATCGCTGACTTGCTTGATTTAACGCCGGTTCTGACTCCCGAACTGTTAGAGATTGGGCACTGGCTAACCGAAAAAACGCTTTGTTTTATGATATCGGCTTTTCAAGTCATGCTGCCTGCGGCGATGAAAGCAAAATATGATAAAGAACTGTCACTCCTTTCAAAAGAGGCATACGAACAGCTTCATGAGCAAGTAAAGCCGTTTTTTCAGTCAAGATCCTCGCTGAAGTGGAGTGAAGTAGAAAAAACAGCCGCTGCTCCTGCTTTTCACCGTGATATTCAAAAAGGTCTAATTGAAGTCGTCTACGTCGTGAAAAACAAAGGAAACAAAAAAACGGCAAAAGGCGTAAAACTGAATCAAAGCCTTGAAGAAATTCAGCAGTTTATGAGCGAGTTAAATAAGCAGGCAGAAAAGCAAAAACAAGTGCTGTCTTTTATGTTGAATCGAAATGAAGAAGTAGCTATAAAAGAAATAGCGGAAGATTTGCAGATTACCTCCGCTCCTATAAAAGCGCTGATTAACAAAGGACTCTTAGCGGAAACGGAAATTGAAATATACCGTGATCCTTATCAAGATCGATACTTTACACCATCAAAGCCATTTCAATTGACCGATGAACAAGCTGAGGCAATCGCACCGATTCTGCAGGACATCGAAGAAAATCTTCACGATGTGTTTTTAATGTACGGAGTAACCGGAAGCGGAAAAACAGAAGTGTATCTCCAATCAATTGATCAAGTGCTAAAAAAAGGGAAAGAAGCGATTATGCTTGTTCCGGAGATTTCACTTACCCCTCAGATGGTCAAGCGTTTTAAAGAGCGATTCGGCTCAAAAGTTGCTGTACTTCATAGCGGCTTGTCTACTGGGGAAAAATACGATGAATGGCGAAAAATTCAGCGAAAAGAAGTATCCGTTGTAGTAGGGGCCCGCTCTGCTGTATTTGCTCCATTTGAAAATTTGGGCCTTCTTATTATCGATGAAGAACATGAGACGAGTTATAAACAAGAAGAAAACCCCCGTTATCATGCAAGAGATGTAGCTATTTACCGAGGGCAGCATCATCAGTGTCCAGTCATTTTAGGAAGTGCAACACCAACGCTTGAGTCCTTTGCAAGAGCGCAAAAAGGTGTGTATAAGCTACTGACGTTAAAGCAAAGAATGAATAAGTCATCAATGCCTTCGGTGGATATCGTTGATATGAGAGAAGAGCTTCGCAGCGGCAACCGCTCTATGTTTTCAACTATGCTGTTTGAAAAGATGAAAGACCGTTTGGAAAAAGGGGAGCAAATCGTTTTATTTTTAAATAAAAGAGGTCATTCTTCTTTTGTTATGTGCAGAGACTGCGGTTACGTTCCGACATGTGAGCACTGTGAAATTTCACTAACGTATCACCGCTATCAAAATAAATTAAAATGCCATTATTGCGGACACGAAGAACATGTGCACACTGAGTGCCCAGAATGCCACAGCGAACATATCCGCTTTTTCGGGTCTGGTACACAAAAAGTGGAAGAAGAATTAACAAAAGTGCTGCCCGAGGCTAGAGTTGTTCGAATGGATGTTGATACGACAAGCCGAAAAGGCGCCCATGAAAAGCTCCTGAACAAGTTTGCAAGTGGAGAAGCGCAAATTTTACTAGGGACGCAGATGATTGCGAAAGGACTGGACTTTCCAAACGTCACGCTTGTAGGCGTTTTAACAGCAGATACGATGCTGAATTTACCTGACTTTCGTGCATCTGAAAAAACGTTTCAGCTTTTAACACAAGTAAGCGGAAGAGCAGGACGCCACAAACTTCCAGGAGAAGTAGTGATTCAAACGTACACGCCGGAACACTACAGCATTCAACTTGCGAGTCAGCATGATTACGATGCGTTTTATAAGCACGAGATGGAAATTCGTAAAATGCACAAATACCCCCCTTTCTTTTACTTGGCGCTTGTAACGGTATCTCATGAAAATATTGCAAAAGTGGTGTCTGTTACAGACAAAATTTCGCAGTATCTGCGTCAGAAACTTTCGCCGCAAACAACGATCTTAGGGCCAGTCGCATCTCCGATTGCTAAGATAAAAGATAGATATCGCTATCAATGCATGTTAAAATACAAGCTGGAACCAAGCCTGATTCCGCTGTTGAAATATATATTAGAACGTTATCAAGCGGAAATGCAGAAGGAGAATTTAACGATCACTATTGATTTGAATCCATACTCGATGATGTAACTAGTCGTCTTGATGGCGTTAAAGAAGAAGATTTTTGGATATAAATAGAAAGGATAAAGGAGGTGCCTATTTGGCTAAGCTTAAGCTTGTTTACCATCCTAATGAAGTACTTGAACAAGAATGTGAAGTCGTTAAAAACTTTGATAATAAATTAGCGAAATTACTAAACGGCATGTATGATTTAATGCTTGAAGCAGACGGTGTGGGTCTAGCTGCTCCTCAAGTAGGAGTTCTGCAGCAAGTGGCAGTGGTAGACGTGGATGACCGACACGGTAAAATTGAACTAATTAATCCGGTAATTATTGAGCAACGAGGCGAACAAATCGGTCCAGAAGGCTGCCTAAGTTTTCCGGGCCTTTTTGGTGACGTGGCTCGAGCTGATTATGTGAAAGTACGTGCGCAAAATCGTAAAGGAAAACCTTATTTTATAGAGGCAAAAGGTTTTTTAGCACGAGCAATTCAACATGAAATTGATCATTTACACGGTGTATTGTTCACGGAAAAAGTAACAAAGTATTACGAAGAGGATGAACTAGAAGGGTAGGTTTTACACGATGAAAGTCGTATTTATGGGAACGCCGGATTTTTCAGTGCCGGTTTTACAAACATTACTTAAAGATGGATATGAAGTGGTCGCAGTGGTTACACAGCCGGACCGACCAAAAGGACGCAAGCGCGTATTAACACCTCCTCCTGTAAAAGTTGAGGCGTTAAAGCATGAAATACCTGTACTGCAGCCAGAAAAGATTCGTTTAGAAGAAGAATATCAGCAAGTGTTAGCGTATGAGCCTGACCTAATTGTAACAGCGGCTTTTGGTCAAATTTTACCAACCCCTATTTTAGAAGCGCCTAAATACGGCTGTATTAACGTGCATGCTTCTCTGTTACCTGAACTGCGCGGAGGCGCGCCGATTCATTATTCAATTCTACAAGGTAAGCCGAAAACTGGTGTTACAATTATGTATATGGTAGAAAAATTAGATGCAGGTGATATCTTAACACAAGTAGAAGTTCCGATTGAAGAACGTGATCACGTTGGCACACTTCATGATAAACTCAGCGCTGCTGGTGCAAAATTGCTTTCAGAAACCATTCCTTCTCTTTTAAAAGGTGAAATTACGCCGGTTAAACAAAACGATGACGAAGCGACATTTGCTTCTAACATTAAGCGTGAACAAGAGAAAATTGATTGGGCCCGTAGAGGAGAAGAAATTTATAACCATATCCGCGGACTTCATCCTTGGCCCGTTGCTTATACAACAGCAGACGGTCAGGTCATGAAAATTTGGTGGGGAGAAAAAGTATCCGCATCAGGCAAACCGGGTACCGTTTTATCACTTGAAGAGGACGGATTTATAGTAGCAACTGGAAATGAAACAGCTATTAAAGTGACGGAACTTCAGCCGGCTGGAAAAAAACGTATGGATGCAGCGCAGTATTTACGAGGTACATCCGTGGAAGTCGGAACAGTATTAGGGGATGTCAATGAGTAAGTACAACGTTCGAGACATAGCTTTAGATATTTTACTAGCTATTGAAAAAAATCAGGCATTCAGCAATCTATTGTTAAATAACAGCATACAAAAACGGGGTATTCAAGGAAAAGATGCAGGGTTGTTAACGGAAATTGTGTATGGAACGATTCAAAGACGTGATACGTTAGATTACGGGTTAGCGCCTTTCTTGAAAAATCCAAAAAAGCTTCAGCCTTGGGTGCGAGTGCTGCTTCGTTTATCACTTTACCAAATGGTATATTTAGACCGAGTGCCTGACCGGGCAATCCTCCATGAAGCAGTAGAAATTGCCAAAAAACGCGGTCACAAAGGAATTGCCTCAATGGTAAACGGCGTTTTACGAAATATCCAGCGCAGCGGCACGCCTTCTTTAGAAGAAATACAAAATCCTGTGGAGCGCTTGGCGATTGAAACGAGTCATCCATTGTGGCTTGTAAAACGCTGGGTGGAACAATATGGATTGGACAAAACACGCGGAATCTGTTTAGCTAATTTAATGGCCCCTAAACAAACAATCCGAGTAAACAGTGCACGCTTTACGCAAAATGAAGTAAAAGAAGCGCTAGAAAAAGAAGGTATTGTTGTAGAACCAGGCCATTTTGTAGAAGAAGCGCTAGAAGTTCAAAAAGGAAATGCAGCTCATACACAAGCATTTCGTGAAGGAATGTTTACCGTTCAAGATGAAAGCTCTATGTTAGTGGCTCATGCGCTCGGTGCAGAGGCAGAAGAGCTAATTTTAGATAGCTGTGCTGCACCGGGAGGAAAATCAACTCATATTGCAGAGCAGCTTAGAAACAGTGGTAAAGTTATTTCCTTGGACATTCATGACCATAAAGTAAAGCTGATTGCCCAACAGGCAGAGCGTCTGCACCTTACCAATATTGAGCCGACGGTTCAAGACAGCCGCAAAGCAGGCGAACAGTTTGATAAAGAAATGTTTGACCGCATCTTAGTAGATGCTCCGTGCTCAGGTTTTGGTGTAATGAGACGTAAACCTGATTTGAAATATACAAAAACTGAGCAAGATGTAAAGCAGCTGGCGCGTATTCAACAAGATATTTTAAATGCGGTTGCGCCTTTATTAAAAAAAGGTGGGACCCTTGTATATAGTACATGTACAATTGACCGGGATGAAAATGGGGATGTTGTAGCAGCATTTTTAGCAGATCATGCTGATTTTCAAAAAGATGAAACACTCGCTGCACGCATGCCGCAAAAGCTTAAACAAAACGTAAAACATGGTGAAATTCAATTGCTGCCAGATGCACAAAGCGATGGGTTTTATATTGCATGTTTACAGAAGAAGGTGTAAAAATGGAAGAAGTAGCTAAAAGAAAAGCAAAAGCAGAAGAAAAAGCGCAAAAACCATCTATTTATTCATTAGAAATGAACGACCTAGAAAATTGGTTAGTAGAACACGGAGATAAGAAGTTCCGTGCTAAACAAATTTTTGACTGGTTATATGTTAAACGCGTAACGGACTTTGACGATATGTCAAACTTATCTAAAGGGTTACGTGAACAATTAAAAGACAAATTTGCATTAACGACATTAAAAACAGTCGTTCAGCAAACGTCTGGGGACGGCACGATGAAGTTTTTATTCGAACTCCATGACGGTTATACGATTGAAACAGTGCTTATGCGTCATGAATACGGAAATTCTGTCTGCGTAACGACTCAAGTTGGATGTCGCATTGGCTGTACGTTCTGTGCGTCTACTCTTGGCGGTTTAAAGCGTAACTTAGAAGCTGGAGAAATCGTAGCGCAAGTAGTAAAAGTACAAAAAGCGCTAGATGAACAAGGAGAACGCGTGAGCTCTGTCGTAATTATGGGTATTGGGGAGCCATTTGATAACTATGATGAAATGATGCGCTTCTTAAAAACAATTAACAGTGATGATGGATTAAATATTGGTGCACGTCATATCACAGTATCGACAAGTGGAATCATTCCGAAAATCTATAAGTTTGCTGATGAAAAAATGCAAATCAATTTTGCGATTTCACTTCACGCTCCAAACAATGACATCCGCTCACGCTTAATGCCCATTAACCGTGCGTACAAACTTCCTGATTTGATGGAAGCCATTAAATATTATACGGATAAAACGGGAAGACGTATTAGCTTTGAGTATGGTCTATTCGGAGGAGTAAACGATCAAGTAGAGCATGCCGAGGAATTAGCGGATTTGATTAAAGACGTGAAATGCCACGTGAACTTGATTCCGGTAAACTATGTGCCTGAGCGTGATTATGTTCGTACACCACGTGAACAGATTTTTGCATTTGAACGTACGCTTAAAAAGCGTGGCGTTAACGTGACTATTCGACGTGAGCAAGGTCATGATATCGATGCAGCTTGTGGCCAATTACGTGCGAAGGAGCGTAAAGAAGAGACGAGGTGATTGTATGGCAACTGTCTTCATGACAGACCGAGGGAGAGTTAGACAACACAATGAAGATAACGGAGGGGTATTTTTGAACCAACACAATCAGCTGCTTGCAATTGTGGCTGATGGTATGGGAGGTCATCGAGCTGGCGACGTCGCCAGTGAGATGGCGGTTCAAAAATTGCAAATAGCGTGGGCAGAAGCGGACAAAGTAACGTCTCCTGATGAGGCGACGCAGTGGATTCGTACGCATGTTTCGCAAATTAATCAAGATATTTATCAGTATGCTCAGGAGCATGAAGAGTGTAAAGGGATGGGTACAACAGTTGTACTTGCTTTATGCGCCGATACGTTTTGTGCGATTGGTAATATAGGAGACAGCAGATGCTATATTTCCAATGAATATGGATTTCAACAAGTAACAGAAGATCATTCCCTTGTGAATGAACTCGTAAAAAATGGTCAAATCACAAAAGAAGATGCCGAGCATCATCCACGAAAAAATATCTTATTGCGAGCACTAGGTACCGAAGAAAATGTTAGTTTAGATGTAAAAACAATTGAAGTGGAAAAAGAAGATCGATTATTATTATGTTCAGATGGACTGACAAATAAGGTAACGGAACAAAAGCTGAACGAAACGTTATCAACAAGTTCATCACTTCACGAAAAGGGTACGAGCCTGATTCAATTAGCAAATGAGCTTGGTGGAGAAGACAATATTACACTTGCAATTGTGGACTTTACATCTGAAAGTGGGTGAGAGTGTTGCTAATAGGTAGACGGCTAAACGACCGTTATAAGGTATTGCAAGTAATTGGTGGAGGCGGAATGGCAAACGTCTATTTAGGTCGCGACATGATTTTGGATCGTGATGTGGCAATTAAAGTGCTTCGTTTAGACTTTGCAAGTGACGATGCGTTTATAAAGCGTTTCCATCGAGAAGCACAATCTGCTACGAGTATTGCTCATCCTAATATTGTCAGTATTTATGATGTTGGAGAAGAAGAAGATATTTATTATATCATCATGGAATATGTACCGGGTATGACATTAAAGCAATACATTCTGCAAGAATCACCACTATCTCTTGATAAAGCCATACATATTATGACGCAGATTACATCAGCTATTGCCCATGCTCATCAGTACGGAATTATTCATCGGGATATTAAGCCTCAAAATATTTTAATTGATCATGATGATACCATTAAAGTTACTGACTTCGGCATTGCCGTAGCACTAAGTTCTACAACCATTACGCATACTAATTCTGTTTTGGGCTCTGTTCATTATTTATCTCCTGAACAGGCACGGGGAGGGCTTGCGAATAAGCGTTCTGATATCTATTCGCTTGGCATCGTCCTATTTGAATTGCTAACGGGTCGAGTCCCTTTTTCTGGGGAATCGGCTGTGTCAATTGCATTAAAACATTTACAGACAGAAACACCTTCTCCAAAAAGATGGAATCCATCTATCCCTCAAAGCGTGGAGAATGTTGTATTAAAAGCAACAACTAAAGATCCATTTTACCGATACAGTTCCGTCGAAGAACTCGAAGCGGATTTACAGTCTGCTGTTCATCCAAATCGTTATAATGAACAAAGGTTTACGGTGCCTGATGATGAAGAAGTGACAAAAGCCATTCCAGTTATTAAGGAGGATTTTGTTGAATCCGAAGAAACGCACGTACCTGTGAGAAAACCTCCTCACTTAGAGCGCGAAGAACAAGAGGAAGAAGAGTTAAAGCCGAAGAAAAAAAAGAAGAAAAAGAAAAAAGGCAAAAGCAAGCTGATTGTAACGCTTGTTTTAATTTTTTTGCTGCTGGCAGCTGCTAGCGTAGCCGCCGTTACATTTATTCCGGCTTTATTACTGCCAAAAGACGTAAAGGTTCCTGATTTACATAATCAAGATTATGAATCAGCAGTAACCGATTTAGTTTCTTTGGGCTTTAAAGTGAAGAATCCTAAAGATATATCCGATAATGAGGTGGAAGAAGGCGACGTGGTTAAAACGATGCCAGAAGCGGGAGACGTTATCAAAGAAGGATCTAATGTCATTATTTATCGAAGTACAGGAAAGAAAAAAGAAGCATTTAACCGGTACATCGGAAGAAGCTTTACGGAAGTAAAAAGTCTGTTAGAAAAGCAGAATTATAAAGATATCCAATCCATCGAAGTTGAAAGCACAGAACCAAAAGGCAATATTACAGATCAGACGCCTAAAGAAACCGAACAAGTCGTGCCGGAGGATACAACGGTTACGCTATGGGTAAGTAAGGGGCCGCCGAAGATTACATTAAAGGATTTCTCGGGCTGGACGGAAAAAAGCGTAAAAGATTATGCATCAGATGAAGATATTGAAGTGGATGTAAAAACAGCGTATTCCGACACTGTTGAAAAAGGTCTTGTGATGTCTCAAAAGCCTGCAGCGGAGCAGAGTATCGAGCAAGGTGATAAGCTCACCATTACGGTCTCAATGGGCAAGGAGCCAAAAGCTCCTCAAACGGTATCAGTGGATGTGACTATTCCGTATAAAGAAGAGACTGACACCGAAGCAAGCACGGAACAAGGCGACGCAACGGAAACAGGCGATGCCACCGGAACAGAAGAGGAAAAGCCAAAGCCGCAAAAAGTACAAATTTATATCGAAGATGCAGATAACGATATGTCCGTTCCTGCTAAGGAACTAACGATTACTGAAACAACAAAAGAATCGTTCGATGTTTTAGTTGATGAAAATGAAAAAGCGTCTTATAAAATTGTCCGAGACGGGGAAGTTATTGAAGAAAAAGACGTTGAATATCCAGAGTGATAGGAGTGAGGTTATGCCAGAAGGAAGAATTATTAAATCCCTTAGCGGATTTTATTATGTTCTTCATGACGGACAAGTAACGCAATGTCGAGGACGAGGTGTTTTTCGTAAAAAGAAAGTAACGCCTTTAGTCGGTGACAATGTAGTATTTCAGGCAGAAAATAAGCTTGAAGGATATATACTTGAAATTAAAGAACGTAAAAATGAATTAGTTCGTCCCCCAATTTCAAATGTTGATCAGGCGCTGCTTGTTTTTTCAGCGATTGAACCTGATTTTAGCACGATGCTTCTTGACCGATTTTTAGTGTTAGTGGAGTCTAATCATATTGAACCTATTATTTGTATTTCAAAAGTAGATCTTTTATCACAGCAGCAAAAGCAAGAAATCGAGCAATATGCCGAAGAATATCGTAAAATAGGATATGAGGTCATTTTAACGTCGACAGTCACAGAAAAAGGCATGGAACAAATTCAGCCGTTATTTGAAGATCGCGTAACGGTTATTGCCGGACAGTCAGGTGTAGGTAAATCTTCATTGTTAAATACACTTAAACCAGAGCTTGAGTTAAAGACAAATGATATTTCAATGTCACTTGGAAGAGGAAAGCATACAACACGTCATGTAGAACTGATTTCGTTTGGTGAAGGTTTAGTAGCCGATACGCCAGGCTTTAGCTCACTGGAATTTTTAACGTTAGAAGTAGAAGAGTTAACCCATTGTTTTCCTGAAATGTCGCGTTTGAGTGAACAGTGTAAATTTCGAGGTTGTTTGCATGTGAAAGAACCGAAATGTGCGGTGAAAGAAGCATACGAACAAAAAGAAATTCCGAGTTATCGCTACGAACATTACTTGCAATTTATTGAGGAAATTAAGCAAAGAAAGCCGAGGTATTAAAAATGACAAAAATCGCACCTTCCATTTTATCTGCCAATTTTTCAAAGCTTGCTGAAGAAATTCGTGAAGTTGAAGCAGGTGGAGCAGACTACATCCATATCGACGTTATGGATGGCCATTTTGTTCCTAATATTACAATTGGACCGCTTATCGTTGAGGCTGTACGCCCTGTCACAACACTGCCATTAGATGTGCATTTAATGATTGAAAACCCAGATCAATACGTTCCAATGTTTGCAAAGGCAGGTGCTGATATTTTAACGGTACATGCTGAAGCGTGTACTCATTTGCACCGCACCATTCAATTAATCAAAGAACACGGCATGAAAGCAGGCGTTGCTTTAAATCCTGCAACGCCAATTGACGTGGTAAAGCATATCTTAGAAGATATCGATCTTATTTTATTAATGACGGTGAACCCAGGCTTTGGAGGGCAAAACTTCATTCCAAATGTACTGCCGAAAATTGAGCAAATCTCTCAGCTTATTGAAATTCGTCACCTTTCTATTGAAGTAGAGGTTGATGGAGGAATTAATGAAGAAACAGCAAGAAAATGTGTGGAAGCAGGAGCAAATGTCTTAGTGGCTGGCTCAGCTATTTATAACCAAGAAGACCGAGCTGGCGCAATTAGTCAAATTCGCACAACTGTTCAAGCGTAAGTAATAAAAGCTGCTGTGTACAACGAGTAGAACTTGTACACAGCAGCTTTTTCTTTTAGGATAAAGAAAACATATTTATTTCGTTCATTTTTTAATAGAAAAGGAGCATATACATAATGAAAATTCATATTCTAGCAGGGGGACCGGATGAACATATGCCGCCCCTGCACCAGTCAAACGATGTAAAGTGGGTAGGAGTAGACCGCGGCGTATTCCTTCTTCTTCAGCAAGACATTTTGCCCGTAAAAGCATTTGGAGATTTTGATTCCATTACAAATGCACAGCTTAAGCTAGTGAGAGAAGCATTACAAGATGTTGAATTGTATCCTGCAGAAAAAGATGCAACGGATTTGGAACTTGCTTTTGAGTGGGCAATAGGGCAAAAACCGGAAAGTATTTGTATCTTTGGAGCAACAGGTGGAAGGCTTGACCACATGTTTGGAAGCATTCAGCTCCTGTACAAAGGGTTAAAAGAGAAAGCGAATGTACAAATGATTGACAATCAAAATATCATTCAATTGTTTGAACCAGGCACTTATCATGTTGATCGTTTAAAGGAGTTTCACTATATTTCATTCGTTCCTTTTGCAGGCGGTGTAAAAGAGCTTACGCTAGAAGGTTTCAAATATCCGCTCAATAAGCATGAAGTAGAACTCGGCTCAACTTTATGTATTAGCAATGAACTTATTCAACAAAGAGGTACTTTTTCATTTACAAAAGGCATATTAATGATGGTAAGAAGCAATGATAAACGTTGCTTGTGATGAAGTATGGAAAATGAGAGCAGGACATAGGGCTTTCTTTAAAAGGAGATAAAGTGTGGAGACGGTTAGGAGGGACAGTATGAAATTCTATACAATCAAACTTCCAAAGTTTTTAGGTGGCATCGTAAAGGTCATGCTTAATTCGTTCAAAAAAGATTAACAACGCTGGAATAATAAAAGAAGCACCATAAAATATGGTGCTTTTTCATTATAAAGATTAAACGCGTTGAACTTTACCAGACTTAAGGGCTCTAGCTGAAACGTACACACGTTTTGGTTTACCGTTCACTAAGATACGTACTTTTTGAACGTTAGCACCCCATTTACGCTTAGTAGCGTTCATTGCGTGAGAACGTGCGTTACCTGAACGAGCTTTTCTACCAGTTACTACACATTTGCGTGCCATGATTTTCCCTCCTAACACCAAAAAAACTACTCAATTCTGTTTTGAGAAATACTATATTAATTTATCACAGCCTTACAGAGAATGCAATAGTTCTGGAGAAAAGCTTTCAAGAAATTTTCCTTGACATATAAAATGAATCTATGTTCAATAATATAGAGAGTAGAAATAGGTATAACTTGGGCTATTACTCATTTTAAGACAAGTTGATACCTAATACTGTCATCTTTAAAAGGGACAAGCTGGACGCCTCTTTTAAAACGAGATTGATTATAGTAGAATATTTATAACCTATGAAAGTAGAAAGGGGAACGAGTATGTCCATCGAAATGAAAACGAAGTATGGTCAAATTGATATCTCTACAGATGTAATTGCAACAATTGCTGGAGGAGCAGCTGTTGATTGTTACGGGATTGTGGGAATGGCTTCAAAAAATCAGCTTAAAGATGGTCTTACAGAAATTCTTCGCAAAGAAAACTTTACACGAGGTATTGTGGTAAGACAAGAAGAGGATGACGTACATATCGACATGTACATTATCGTAAGCTATGGAACAAAAATTTCTGAAATTGCTCATAATGTGCAAACAAAAGTAAAATACACACTGGAACAAACGGTTGGTTTAACGGTTGATTCAGTAAATATTTATGTGCAGGGTGTTCGTGTAACGAACGTTTAATTAAGGAGGAAGATTCGTGTCAATGACAACGTTGGACGGAAAGCGGTTTAGAGAAATGGTGCTTCAAGGAGCCCAGCATCTATCTAACAATGCAGATTATGTAGATGCGCTGAACGTTTTTCCTGTACCAGATGGTGATACTGGAACAAATATGAACTTATCGATTACGTCTGGTGCTAAAGAAGTAAAAAATAAACTATCTGATCACATCGGCCAAGTGAGTCAAGCTTTGTCTAAGGGCTTATTGATGGGGGCGCGCGGTAATTCAGGAGTTATTTTATCTCAATTATTCCGCGGTTTTGCGAAATCGGTTGAGCAAAAGTCAGCGATTACAACAGTTGAGTTTGCTGAAGCTCTTGAGCTTGGGGTAGAAACTGCTTATAAAGCTGTTATGAAACCAATCGAAGGAACCATTTTAACAGTAGCTAAGGATACTGCTAAAAAAGCAGCGGCTGTTGCTAAAAAGCAACCTGATATGATTCTGTTCATGGAAGAAGTACTTAAGGAAGCTAATGCTTCGTTAAATCGCACGCCAGATCTTTTACCCGTGTTAAAAGAAGTAGGCGTAGTGGATAGCGGAGGTCAAGGGCTTGTTTTAATTTATGAAGGGTTTTTAGCTGAATTAAAAGGTGAAAAACTTCCGGGTGTACCCATGTCAGCTCCTTCGATGAATGAACTCGTAAATGCTGAGCATCATAAGCATGCACAAAGCTATATGAATACAGAAGATATTGAATTTGGCTATTGTACAGAATTTATGGTAAGGCTGGAAGAGGATAAGCCTGCAGCTAAAACATTTTCTGAAGAAACGTTTCGTCAAGACTTAAGCAAATGGGGCGACTCATTGCTTGTAGTATCTGATGATGAAATCGTGAAAGTTCATATTCACGCTGAGCATCCTGGAGAAGTGTTAAACTACGGGCAGCAGTATGGAAGTTTAATTAAAATGAAGATTGAAAACATGAGAGAACAGCATAGCAGCATTGTTTCAGGTGAAGAAAAGCCTGCAGTAAAAAATGCTGAAAAACAGCCCTTTGGCATTGTTACTGTGTCAATGGGAAAAGGAATTGCTGAATTGTTCAAGAGCCTTGGGGCAACGGTTGTTATTGAAGGCGGACAAACAATGAATCCAAGTACGGAGGATATTGTCAAAGCGATTGAAGAAACAAATGCTGAACAGGTACTGATTTTACCTAATAACGGAAATATTGTGATGGCTGCTAACCAAGCGGCTGCTGTTGTCGGCAGTCACGTTTCGGTTGTCCCGTCTAAAACGGTTCCTCAAGGAATGACAGCGCTGCTATCATTTAATCCTCAGCAAAGCTTAAAAGAAAACGAGGAAGTAATGACTGAAGCTCTACAGCACGTGAAAACAGGACAAGTAACGTATGCAGTTCGCGATACAAATATTGATGGTCTTGAATTAGCTAAAGGCGATTTTATGGGTATTGCCGAAAAGAAAATCGTTGTAAAAGATTCAGAGAAATTAGAAGCAGCAAAAAAGCTATTGACTTATATGATTGATGACGAAGCGGAAATCCTTACAATTCTTCAAGGAGAGGATGTCTCAGACGATGAAGCTGAAGCGCTAACATCTTTTGTAGAAGAAACGTTTGAAGAAGTTGAGGTAGAGCTTCATAAAGGAGATCAACCTTTATATTCTTACATTTTTGCAATTGAATAGCCAAAAAAGAAGCATCCCTCCCGAGGGGCGCTTCTTTTTTTGTGTTTTTTTAAGTGGAATACGAACTATTTTATTATTAATTGTTGTAATTGTTCGGTATATTAGGTATATTAGTTGAAAAGAACCCGTTTATATGGTAGTTTTGAAAACTGATTAAGTCAAATGTGTAAGAAAACAGCATGAGAGGAGAGACAACAGTGGATATTTTAAAAGGAACAGGTTTATTATTATTAGTTTTATTTTTATTTTGGTTGTTTAGCAACAAGGCACCTTATGGCATGAAAGCAATGGGGGCGCTGGCAAGCGGAGCGGTAGCTGCGTTTCTCGTAGAGGCCTTTCAGTCATATGTAGGAGGAGATTTACTAGGTATTTCATTCCTGGGTGAAGTTGGAAAGGCTGCAGGAGGAATGGGAGGAGTTGCGGCGGCAGCATTAGTTGCTTTGGCGTTAGGCGTATCTCCTGTATATGCTCTTATGATGGGGGTGGTGTGTTCAGGGCTAGGCTTGCTCCCTGGATTTTTTGCGGGATACCTCATGGCATTTGTAGTGAAATTTATTGAGAAAAAGGCACCTGCTGGTCTAGACTTATTAGGGAACATCTTAATTGCAGCACCTTTAACAAGATTAATTGGTAATGCATTCTCACCTATTGTAGATGCGACGCTTTTAAATATTGGAGGAATTATCAAAGACACAACAAGTGCTAGCCCTATTTTAATGGGAATTATTTTAGGCGGAGTTATCACAGTAGTAGCAACGGCTCCGCTTAGCTCAATGGCTTTAACGGCTATGCTAGGGTTAACGGGATTGCCTATGGCGATTGGAGCTCTTGCTGTGTTTGGTTCTTCTTTCATGAACTATGTGCTGTTTGATCGATTAAAAATTGGGGATCGTCGTACAACCATTTCAGTTGCAGTTGAACCTTTAACACAAGCGAATATTATTTCAGCAAATCCGATTCCTATCTACATTACAAACTTTGTTGGAGGTGCACTAGCCGGTGTGGTTGTGGCTCTGTTCGGATTGGTAAATGATGCTGCAGGCACGGCAACGCCAATCGCAGGACTTGCAGTGATGTTTGGGTTTAATGACCCTATGAAGGTCACAATTTGTGCAGTACTTTGCGCACTAGCGGGAGCATTAGCTGGGTTTATAGGTTCAGTTGTTTTTAAAAACTTTAAAATTAAAACAGTAGACGATGTAGCTTCCGAGCAAGAAGCAGCTTAAGTAATTCATCTTTTCCTGCATAATATAGTAAAAAAAGCGGTGTGCTTATCTTATTTTTATGGATAAATACACCGCTTTTTTTGTACGTGAGTCCCTAATAAAAATGAGAATTTTTAAATTTTTTAAGAGCGTGAAACAAAGCTTCCAAAAAGTCAAAAGCTCAAGTAACATATAAGTAATAACAATGTCTAAATAGCAGGGGGAAAATCCTTATGAAATATAAATCTGTCTTTGATATTATTGGTCCGGTAATGATTGGACCATCTAGCTCACATACAGCTGGTGCAGCGCGTATTGGACGCGTTGCACGAACGCTTTTTGGCAAGCAGCCCACAAAAGTTGTGGTTTCACTGTACGGTTCTTTTGCTCAAACGTATAAAGGGCACGGAACAGACGTAGCGCTGATTGGCGGTATTTTAGATTTTGATACGTTCGACCAGCGTATTCCGCAATCTTTGGACTTAGCTAAAAAAGAAGGAATGGACGTCACATTTGTTGAGGAAGCGGCAATCACAGATCATCCGAATACTGCTCGCATCAAAATGAGCGACGGATTAAAGGAAATTGAAGTTGTTGGAATTTCAATTGGTGGAGGAAAAATTCAAATTACGGAGCTGAACGGATTTGAATTAAATTTATCAGGCATGAATCCAGCTATTCTCGTTGTGCATAATGACCGATTTGGTGCCATTGCGACCGTTACGAATATTTTGATGAAACACTCAATTAATATCGGACATATGGAAGTATCTCGCAAAGAGCGCGGAGAAGTAGCGCTCATGGCAATTGAAATGGATACGAATATTGAAGATGATGTAATTGAAGAGTTAAAAACATTGCCTCACATTATTCAAGTAACAAGAATGGTTGAGTAGGATAGAGCGAATAGGACCGGCTTGAGAGAATAACTGGAGCCGAGTGATTATAGATGATTCTAAAGTGAAAATAAGACAGAATGATAGCGGAGGTTACTATATGTTTCGAAACGTAGCAGAACTAGTAGAATTAGCAGAAAGTCAAAATGTAAAAATTGCAGAGATTATGATTCAACAGGAAATAGATATCACGGGAGTTACTCGTGAAGAAATCATGGAAAAAATGGACCGGAACTTAACGGTTATGGAAGAAGCGGTTGAACGCGGTTTAAAAGGGGTACAGTCTGTTACAGGTTTAACAGGCGGAGATGCAGTGCTGCTTCAAAACTATATTCAAAGTGGAAAATCTTTATCTGGAAATTTAATTTTAGATGCAGTCAGCAAAGCTGTAGCGACAAACGAAGTAAATGCGGCAATGGGGACAATCTGTGCAACACCTACTGCTGGATCTGCTGGAGTAGTGCCAGGAACGCTGTTTGCAGTGCAACATAAGCTAAACCCAACTCGTAAAGAAATGATTGAATTTCTATTTACATCAGGTGCTTTTGGGTTTGTTGTAGCCAATAATGCGTCTATTTCAGGAGCAGCAGGTGGATGTCAAGCAGAAGTTGGTTCAGCTTCAGGTATGGCAGCGGCAGCGATTGTTGAAATGGCAGGAGGTACACCGAGTCAGGCAGCTGAAGCAATGGCAATTACTCTCAAAAATATGCTAGGATTAGTATGTGACCCAGTAGCGGGGCTAGTAGAAGTTCCATGTGTGAAACGAAACGCAATGGGAGCGGCGAATGCAATGATTGCAGCAGATATGGCCTTAGCAGGCATTACAAGTCGTATTCCATGTGATGAAGTCATTGATGCTATGTATAAAATTGGTCAAACAATGCCGGTTGCATTACGAGAAACTGCACAAGGAGGCTTAGCGGCAACACCAACAGGTCGCGAGCTTGAAGCGAAGATCTTTGGTATTGCATTAAATAAAAGTGAATGAACTAACAACTATTTCAATTAAAACCATTAAAGGTATTGGAGAGGAAACAGCACAAGCATTAGAGGATATGCATATTCATAGTGTGCATGACTTGTTAGAACATTTCCCATACCGCTATGAAGATTATGAGTTAAAAGATTTGGCTGAAGCAAAGCACGACGAAAAGGTCACCGTAGAAGGAAAGGTTCACAGCGTCCCCTCGCTTACGTATTACGGAAAAAAGCGTTCGCGCCTTACGTTTCGGCTGCTAGTAAACCGCTATTTGATTACGGTTACTTGTTTTAATCGCCCATACTATAAATCAAAGTTAGAAATCGATCAAACTGTTACGGTTACGGGGAAATGGGATCAGCACCGGCAAACGCTTAACTTGCAGGAGCTTCAATTTTCTCCGTTTGTTAAAAATCAAACGATTGAGCCTGTTTACTCGGTTAAAGGCAGCTTAACGGTCAAAGGAATGCGGAAGTTCGTCTCTCTTGCGTTGAAGAATTATGGCAGTAGCATTCAGGATATGCTCCCGGCCTCTATTCGTTCTAGATACAAACTAGTAACGCGTGAAGAAGCGGTTAGAAGTATTCACTTACCTCGTGATCATGAAGATTTAAAACAAGCAAGACGTCGATTTGTCTATGAAGAATTTCTACTTTTTCAATTAAAAATGCAGGCGCTTAGAAAGCGCGAAAGAGAAGAAACGCCTGGAATGAAGCAAGCATTTGATTCAACTGAGCTGGTAAACTTCACGAACCTGCTGCCGTTTCCGTTAACAAACGCTCAAAAACGTGTAGTAAACGAAATTACGCACGATATGAAATCGCCTTATCGCATGAATCGCTTGCTGCAAGGTGATGTAGGGTCAGGTAAAACAGTCGTAGCAGCGGTTGCTTTATACGCCACTGTTTTAGCAGGGCATCAAGGTGCTTTAATGGTACCGACTGAAATTTTAGCTGAACAGCATGCTGAGTCATTGACTGCGATGCTTGAAAAGGTAGGCATCAGCGTAGGCTTGCTAACAGGGTCTGTTAAAGGAAAAGCAAGAAGAGAGCTGCTTCAGCGAGTGAAAAACGGAGATGTTCATGTATTAGTAGGTACACATGCCTTAATTCAAGACGAAGTTATATATAGTAGTTTAGGGCTCGTCATTACGGATGAACAGCACCGCTTTGGAGTTGGGCAGCGCCGGGTTTTACGTGAAAAAGGTGAGAGTCCGGATGTACTGTTTATGACGGCGACTCCTATTCCAAGAACCCTTGCTATTACGGTATTTGGAGAAATGGATGTGTCCATTATCGATGAAATGCCAGCAGGACGTAAGGCAATTGAAACATACTGGGTAAAACATGATATGCTTGAACGTATTTTACATTTCGTTGAAAAAGAAATACATGACGGCAGACAAGCTTACGTTATTTGTCCGTTGATTGAAGAATCGGACAAGCTGGATGTTCAAAATGCAATTGATGTGCATGCAACACTCGCTCACTATTTTAATGGAAAAGCAAGCGTTGGTCTCATGCACGGAAGGTTGTCAGCTGATGAAAAAGAAGAAGTGATGAAACAGTTTAGCGTAAATGACGTGCAGATTTTAGTATCAACAACGGTTGTAGAAGTAGGAGTGAACGTTCCGAATGCAACCGTGATGGTCATTTATGATGCAGAGCGCTTTGGGTTATCTCAGCTTCATCAGCTAAGAGGACGCGTAGGGCGAGGAGATGCACAGTCGTATTGTATTCTGCTCGCAGATCCGAAATCAGAAGTGGGAAAAGAACGAATGACCATTATGACGGAAACAAACGATGGATTTGTATTATCAGAAAGAGACTTAGAGCTTCGTGGGCCTGGTGATTTCTTTGGTAGAAAACAAAGCGGGATGCCTGAGTTTAAAGTAGCCGATATGGTGCACGATTACCGTGCGCTTGAAGTAGCTCGAGAAGATGCTGCTAAGCTTGTAAATTCCGACAGCTTTTGGACAGAAGATCAGTTTGCACTGCTGAGAATACAATTAGAAGCAACGGGCGTATTGACTGGAGAAAAATTTGATTAGTAAAAGAGACTGAAACAAAGTAGTTTAGTTGAAGGAAAATCCGAACGATCAATCGTTCGGATTTTTTTCATTGTGATGATGAACGTAGATTTCATGTATGTGATGGGTATGTAGGTGCTTCTAACTGTTAAGTGAAGGGCAAGGCACTCCTGCGGGGAAAGCGGAATAGATGAGACCCCGCAGAAGCGTAAGGAACAAGGAGGATCACGGGCCGGCCGCGGAAAGCGAAGTCTTGCACGGAAATCAGCAGCGGTGTAACAAGCAATCTATACGAGCGCCTTTATCCCATTTGTTCATCTTTAGATTGAAGTGATCTAGTTATGTCTCAATCTCTTTTCGTCTATAAAGATAAAAAGCGGCTTAGTGTGAAAGAGTTAGCGGCTGGTGGCCATTAATACGACGTCAATGCACAGAATACAGCATGTGAAAAATGTTGCAATTAGAAGGCAATGATTATATACTGCTATTAGTACCTAGTATTAAAAGTTCGGATGGTGGACAATGAAGCGCAGTAAAAAAGAAAGACAGCATCTATTAAAAACGACAATTGAAGAAAACCCATTTATTACGGATGAAGAACTAGCAGACCGTTTTTCAGTGAGCGTTCAAACAATTCGATTAGACCGCCTAGAGTTGTCGATTCCTGAACTGCGAGAACGTATTAAGCATGTAGCTTCAAAACAACTAGACGAGGAAGTGCGTTCGCTTCCGATTGAAGAAGTAATTGGAGAAGTTATCGACATTGAACTAGATCAATCAGCGATATCTATTTTTGATGTGAAAACAGAGCATGTGTTTCAGCGTAATCAAATCGCTCGTGGTCACCACCTTTTTGCGCAAGCTAATTCGTTAGCTGTCGCTGTTATTAACAATGAACTAGCGCTCACAGCAGATGCGTCGATCCGTTATCATCGCCCTGTTAAGCTTCATGAACGAGTGATAGCAAAAGCGAAAGTTCTGTCAACTAGTGAAGTGCGAACCACCGTTGAGGTAAACAGCTATGTAGGGCAAGAGCAAGTGTTCTCTGGCACTTTTAAAATGTATCGTTCTACAAAGGATAAATAATAAAAAGGATGAGACGCAACATGAAACTAGCTATTGATGCAATGGGCGGAGATCATGCACCGAAAGCCATTATTGAAGGTGTAGAAAAAGCTACTGCTCAATTTAAAGAATTACATATTACGTTAATTGGAAACGAAACAGAAATAAAAAAATATTTAACAAATTCAGATCGTATTTCGATTATTCATACAGAAGAAACCATTGATGCAACTGATGAGCCAGTGCGAGCTGTGCGCCGCAAAAAACAAGCATCTATGGTATTAATGGCAAATGAAGTAGCCGAAGGTCGTGCTGACGCTTGTATTTCAGCAGGAAATACAGGGGCGTTAATGACAGCGGGACTTTTTATTGTAGGTCGCATCAAAGGCATTGAACGTCCAGCACTTGCTCCGACGCTTCCGACACTAGATGGAAAAGGGTTTTTAATGCTAGACGTTGGTGCAAACGTTGATGCCAAGCCTGAACATTTGCTCCAGTACGCTGTGATGGGGTCTGTGTATGCCGAAAAAGTACGCGGCATTCAAGCTCCTAGAGTGGGACTGCTGAACATTGGAACTGAGGATAAAAAAGGAAACGATTTAACAAAGCAAGCCTTTCAGCTACTAAAAAATGCTGATCTTAATTTTGTAGGCAACGTGGAATCCCGTGATTTGCTAAACGGCGTAGCGGATGTGGTTGTAACAGATGGTTTTACAGGGAATATGACTCTTAAGAGCATTGAAGGAACGGCGCTTTCCTTGTTTTCTATGATTAAACAAGAATTAATGAGCACGTTAAAAAGCAAGTTAGCTGCAGCAGTGCTAAAGCCTCAGCTGCAGGGGTTAAAAGCGAAAATGGATTACAGTGAATATGGAGGCGCAGGGCTGTTTGGATTGCATGCGCCTGTTATCAAAGCGCACGGTTCGTCGGATGCGAATGCAGTATTTAGCGCGATTAAGCAAGCTGTGAATATGGTGGAAAACAATGTGTCTTCCACTATTCAAAAAGCAATCGAACAAACTGCTAATGAAGAAAAGGAGAGATAAGAAATGGGGAAAATTGCTTTTATCTTTCCAGGCCAAGGGTCACAAACTGTTGGTATGGGAAAAGATTTATATGATGGAACAGAAGAAGCGAAAAAGCTGATTCATATGGCTGACGAAGCTTTAGGATTCAATCTTTCAAACATTATTTTTGAAGGGCCTCAAGAAGAATTGACTTTAACTTATCACGCTCAACCTGCTCTTTTAGCAACGAGTACAATGCTGCTTGAAGCATTTAAAACGAGCGGAATTACACCCGATTTTGTTGCGGGTCACAGTCTAGGAGAATACAGTGCGCTTGTGGCTGCTGAGGTTTTATCGTTTAAAGATGCCGTGGTTGCTGTTCACAAAAGAGGTCGCTATATGGACGAAGCTGTACCAGCAGGTCAAGGTACAATGGCAGCAGTGCTTGGCATGTCAGCGGAAGATTTAGAAGCCGTTACCGCTCAAATTACAAGCGAAGGCGACGCTGTTCAGCTTGCAAATATTAACTGTCCGGGTCAAATTGTTATTTCAGGTACGGTAAATGGCGTAGAAAAAGCTGGAGCTCTTGCCAAAGAAAAAGGGGCAAAACGCGTGATTCCTCTAGTGGTAAGCGGTCCGTTCCACTCTAGTTTAATGAAGCCAGCTGCTGAAAAACTACGTGATACGCTAGAAACAGTGGGTTTTAGCGATGCGAAGGTTCCAGTTATAGCAAACGTAACAGCAAAGCCGGTTACTGACAGTCAAGATATTCAAAACAAGCTAGTGGAACAACTGTATTCTCCAGTGAGATGGGAAGAAACAGTTGAAACACTTCTTGCAGAAGGTGTAGATACATTTGTTGAAATTGGACCGGGAAAAGTATTATCAGGTCTTGTGAAAAAAGTAAATCGCCGTGCGGCTGTGTATGCTGTTAATGATCTTACATCATTAAAATCAACGATTGACGCACTAAAAGGGGGAGAATAACATGTTACAAGGGAAAGTTGCGGTTGTAACAGGCGCTTCTCGCGGAATTGGTCGTGCCGTTGCAATTGAGCTGGGAAAGCTTGGTGCTAAAGTAGTTGTAAACTATTCTGGCAGCGAAGCGAAAGCTCTTGAAGTTGTGGATGAAATTAAAGGATTAGGAACGGATGCAATTGCTGTACAAGCAAATGTGGCAGAAAGTGATTCTGTACAAGCAATGATAAAAGAAGCGATTTCTACATTTGGTTCAGTAGATATTTTAGTGAACAACGCGGGAATCACACGTGATAATCTTCTTATGCGTATGAAAGAAGACGAATGGGATGATGTTATTAATACAAACTTAAAAGGCGTATTTTTGTGTACAAAAGCGGTTACTCGTCAAATGATGAAGCAGCGCGCAGGACGTATCATTAATATTTCATCAATTGTCGGCGTCAGCGGTAATGCTGGACAAGCAAATTATGTAGCAGCAAAATCAGGCGTAATTGGTTTAACAAAAACAACTGCCAAAGAATTAGCAAGCCGCAATATTACAGTGAATGCAGTTGCTCCTGGTTTCATTGCAACAGACATGACGGATAAATTGAATGAAGAAGTGCAGGCGGAAATGTTAAAGCAAATCCCTCTTGCAAGCTTCGGTCAGCCTGAGGATGTTGCGAACGCAGTTGCGTTTTTAGCATCAGATGCAAGCCGTTATATTACGGGTCAAACGATTCACGTTGACGGCGGAATGGTGATGTAAAAAATGCACTTTACGAAAAGTGTAATTTGGTGATAAAGTACAAAGGGACGTTTACTAGGCGACCGATAAACTTTATTATTCAACCATAGTATTTTAGATGGAAATCATCTATAATGACTTGAGGGGAGGTGAAGAACAATGGCAGAGGTACTAGAACGTGTAACAACAATCATTGTTGATCGTCTTGGTGTAGACAAAAGTGAAGTGAAACTAGAATCTAGTTTCAAAGAAGACTTAGGTGCTGACTCTCTAGACGTAGTTGAATTTGTAATGGAGCTTGAAGAGGAATTTGATATCGAAATTTCTGACGAAGAAGCTGAAAAAATTTCAACTGTAGGAGATGCAGTTAATTACATACAGAGCCAAATTTAATCTGTAGTATATGTATGAAAAGCCCCGTTAAACAGCGGGGCTTTCTCTTCTTTTTAAGAATTTCAAAAAAAGACCTCTTTTTTTGAAAAGGTAGTGTATCTTTTAGGATACCTCGTTTTATAATGAGAGATGTTAGGAAAAAACTACGAAACAATTGAAGCAGGTAAGCGGAGGTATTTTATGCCTAAACAATATTCAAATCGAGATCGAAAGATGAACGTGAAATTCAAGCAAAATTTTGCAGAGTTTCAAAAGGAAATTGGTATTCAGTTTACAAATGAAGCGCTTCTTTTTCAAGCATTTACACATTCATCCTATGTGAATGAGCATCGCAGAAGACCGTATGAAGACAACGAGCGTCTTGAGTTTTTAGGAGATGCCGTATTAGAGCTAACCGTATCACAATTTTTATTTAAAAAATATCCAACGATGAGTGAAGGTGAGTTAACAAAGCTTCGTGCAGCAGTTGTGTGCGAACCGTCGCTTGTTACTTTTGCAAATGAAATGGATTTTGGTAAACTAGTGTTACTTGGAAAAGGTGAAGAGATGACAGGCGGCCGATCTAGACCGGCTTTACTGGCCGATGTGTTTGAAGCATTTATCGGAGCTCTTTATTTAGACCAAGGGCTTGATACGGTAGTAACGATTCTAAAAAAAGTTGTCTTTCCAAAAATTAATGAAGGTGCTTTTTCTCATGTGATGGATTTCAAAAGCCAGCTTCAAGAAGTGATTCAGCGTGATGGAGTTGGACAGTTAGAATACAAAGTTTTGCAAGAAAAAGGTCCAGCCCATAATCGCGAATTCTTATCTCGCGTATCGTTAAATGGTGAAGAGCTCGGCGTTGGTGTAGGCCGTTCGAAAAAAGAAGCAGAGCAAAAAGCAGCTCAAGTAGCTATTACGAAAATTAGAGCGAGTCAAACGAAATAAAATGATCCCCCTCTTAACGTATTCGTTATAAAGGGGGATTTGCTATGAAAAGATTACAAGTGTGAGGGGGGATTTCTATGTTCCTCAAACGATTAGATATTGCAGGGTTCAAATCGTTTGCAGAAAAAGTATCGATAGATTTTGTTCCAGGTGTAACGGCGGTAGTAGGACCGAATGGAAGCGGAAAAAGTAACATTACGGATGCCATACGCTGGGTGCTTGGAGAACAGTCAGCCAAATCGCTTCGTGGAGGGAAAATGGAGGACATTATTTTTGCGGGAAGCGAATCACGCCGTGCGGTAAACGTGGCTGACGTAACGCTGACGTTGGAAAATGATGACCAGTTTCTCCCGCTTGACTACCATGAAGTTAGTATTACAAGGCGCGTGTACCGCTCAGGAGACAGTGAATTTTTTATTAACAACCAGCCGTGCCGCTTGAAAGATATTGTCGATTTATTTATGGATTCAGGACTTGGAAGAGAAGCTTTTTCGATTATCAGTCAAGGAAAAGTAGAAGAAGTACTAAGCAGTAAATCTGACGAGCGCCGTAAAATCTTTGAAGAAGCTGCAGGTGTATTAAAATACAAAACGCGTAAACGAAAAGCGGAGCTTCGACTTCTCGAAACGCAAGAAAATTTAAATCGAGTGGTAGATATTCTTCATGAAATTGAAGGCCAGTTAGAGCCTTTACAGATTCAATCGTCTATTGCAAAAGATTATTTGCAGAAAAAAGAAGAATTAGAGCACATTGATGTGGCTGTTACGGTATTTGAAGTTGAAGATCTTCATCAGAAATGGGAAAAACTAAAAGCTGAAATGGCTCAGCACGAGCAGCTTGAAGAATCTCTCGCGACGAATATTCGCACGCGTGAAGGAGAAATCCAGACCCTTCGTTTGCACATTCAGCAAATAGATGAACAACTAGACTCTTTACATAAAAAACTACTATATGTAAGTGAAGAAGTAGAAAAGCTAGAAGGCAAAAAAGAAGTATTAAAAGAGCGTAAGAAAAATGCCTTTCAAAATAAAGAGCAGCTGGAACGTTTAGTAAAAGAGTATACTCATAAGCATCAAGAGCTAAGTAAAGCAAAAGACAGCGAAGGAAAAGATCTTGAGCAATCTCAAAAAGAAGTACAAGAGATACGCCTGAAGCTTACTGAGCAGGAACAGCTGTTCAGGCAGTACAGCGAGAATCTAGAAGAAAAACTTGAACAGATGAAAAGCGAGTATTTTGAATTAGCGAACGCTCAAACATCCGCCCGAAATGAAATTTCATTTTTAGAGCAGCAAAAAATGCAAACGTTTGAAAAAGAGCAGCGTTTAACAAAATCCAACGAGCAATACGTAGAACAGCGCCGTGAATTAACGCAGCGAAAAGAAGCGGCGATCAAAAGGCTTGCTCAGTTTCGTCAAGAGCTTCAGCAAGCTGTACAAGTGTATAAGCAGCAAGGAGAGCAGCTTGAGTCATTAAGGCAAGCCTATCGCAAACAAGAGTCTACGCTTTATCAAGCTTATCAGTACGTGCAGCAGACAAAATCACGAAAAGAAATGCTTGAAGAGATGCAAGAAGACTATGAAGGTTATTTTCACGGTGTAAAAGAAGTATTAAAAGCGCGTGATGAGAAGCTTGCAGGTATCAAAGGCGCGATTGCTGAGCTAATTAATGTCCCAAAAGAGTATGAAACAGCGCTTGAAATTGCCCTTGGAGGAGCAGCTCAGCATATTGTCGTTCAAGACGAACAAAGTGCACGTCAGGCAATTGGCTTTTTGAAACAAAATGGTTACGGGAGAGCTACATTTTTACCACTGACGTCTGTAAAAGACCGTTATGTTCCCGCTCAAACTATTTCTATGCTAGAAAGCCATGAAGCGTATGTAGGAATCGCTTCATCTCTTGTTAAGTACGAAGCTACCTACGACCGAGTTATTAAAAATTTGCTTGGAACCGTTATTGTAGTCAATGATTTAAAAGGTGCAAATGAACTTGCCCGTCTTGTGCAGCACCGCTATCGTTTTGTGACCGTTAAAGGAGATGTCGTCAACCCCGGTGGTTCGATGACAGGCGGTTCAATGAAGCAAAAGTCTAACTCTTTGTTAGGCCGTCAGCGTGAAGTGGAAGCCATTACGGCAAAAATAGAAGAGATGGAACAAAAGACGCTTGTGCTCGAGCAAGATGTGAAAGATAAAAAGTCACAGATTGAGGAGCTTCAGCAGGAAATTAATAAACAGCAGGCATTTGTGGAACGCTTGAAAGATAAAGAGCAGGAATCTGACCGAGAAGTAAAGCAAATTGACATCGAAGAGAAAGCAGTGAATGACCGCTTAACCATGTACGATCATGATATTGCTAGCTTTAGACAAGATCAAACGAGCTTGTCCGCTCGAATTGATGAGCTGCATACAAGTTTGCAAGGAAATCAGCAGCAGGCAAATGTATTAGAGAAAAACATTGAAGAGTTAGCTGCACGCAAGCATACACAGCAAACGTCTAAAGAAACGGTTCAACATGAGCTTACAGAAGTAAAAGTGCTTCTTGCGAAAAAAGAACAGTTCCTCACAAATCAGCAAGAAAAATATGAAAGAGTGTGTTTTGAGCTTGATCAAACCATTCAGCGTTTATCTGAAACTACAGATGATCTTTCTCTTTTAACGAGTGAAATCACGAGCAACGACTCGGGTGAACTTCAGCTCGAAGAAGCAGCGCATGAGCGAATAAAAGAAAAGACAGAAACGTTAAAATTAATGGATGACTCCAGATCAGAGCGGTTGAAAGCCCAGAATAAACTTGAAGACGAAGAGAGGATTGTAAAAGAGCTGCAGCGTCAGTACAAACAAATTGCGGATGCTTTAAAAGATGAAGAAGTCAAAATCAATCGAATTGATGTAGAGCTAGACAGCCGTCTGCAGCAGCTGACAGAAGAGTACGAAATTAGCTTTGAAGCAGCAAAAGAAAATTATCCTTTAACATTAGATATTCAAGAAGCGAGGAAAAAAATCAAGCTCATTAAGCTGGCAATTGATGAATTAGGAACCGTAAACTTAGGTTCTATTGAACAATACGAACGCGTTTCAGAGCGCTATGAATTTTTAAATACGCAGCGAGCGGACCTTGACGAAGCGAAAAATACCCTGTATCAAGTGATTGAAGAAATGGACGAGGAAATGAAGAAACGTTTTTCTGATACGTTCACTCGTATCCGCAATGAATTTGGTACAGTGTTCTCTTCCCTATTCGGAGGAGGAAAAGCGGATTTGAAATTAACCGATCCGAAAGATTTATTAAATACAGGTGTGGAAATTGTTGCCCAGCCTCCTGGGAAAAAACTGCAGAATCTAGGGTTGCTGTCAGGCGGCGAGCGTTCGTTAACAGCCATTGCCCTCCTGTTTTCTATTTTGAAAGTACGTCCGGTGCCGTTTTGTGTGCTAGATGAAGTGGAAGCGGCGCTTGATGAAGCAAACGTTCATCGCTTTGCTACGTATTTACGCAAATTTAGTACTCAAACACAGTTCATTGTTATTACTCACCGAAAAGGTACAATGGAAGAAGCTGATGTACTGTACGGTGTGACGATGCAAGAATCTGGCGTATCGAAATTAGTCTCTGTTCGTTTAGAAGAATCAAAGCAATATGTTTAACTCATAGAATGAAAGGGTGGTACGAATGAGCTTTTTTAAGAAACTAAAAGAAAAAATTACAATGCAAACCGATTCTGTTACCCAAAAATTTAAAGATGGCTTATCAAAAACGCGCAATTCTTTTTCAGAACGCGTGAATGATCTAGTGTCTCGCTATCGTCAAGTAGACGAAGAGTTTTTTGAGGAATTAGAAGAAATTTTAATCAGTGCTGATGTTGGTGTGGCTACCGTGTTGGATTTAATTGATGACTTAAAATCGGAAGTGAAACGCCGTAATATTAAGGATCCTCAAGATGTACAGGCAGTCATCTCTGAGAAATTAATTGATATTTATGAATCTGGTGAAGAGCAGATTGGTGAACTGAATATGCAGCAAAATGATTTAACGGTGATTTTGTTTGTAGGAGTAAACGGTGTTGGAAAAACAACAACCATTGGGAAGATTGCGCATAAATTCAAACAAGAAGGCAAAAAAGTCGTAATGGCAGCAGGAGATACGTTCCGTGCCGGTGCGATTGAGCAGTTAGAAGTATGGGGAGAACGCGTTGGTGTGGATGTTATTAAGCAATCTGCAGGCTCTGACCCTGCCGCTGTCATGTATGACGCTGTTCAGTCAGCTAAGGCTCGAAAAGCAGATGTTTTATTATGTGATACAGCAGGGCGCCTTCAAAATAAAGTAAATTTAATGAAAGAATTAGAGAAAGTAAAGCGTGTTATTGAGCGAGAAATTCCTGGTGCTCCTCATGAGGTACTTCTTGTACTTGATGCGACGACGGGTCAAAACGCTTTAAGTCAGGCTAAAACATTCTCAGAAGCAACGAACGTGACGGGAATTGTGTTAACAAAACTAGATGGTACGGCTAAAGGCGGAATTGTTCTTGCCATTCGAAACGAACTGAAGCTTCCTGTTAAATTCGTTGGCCTTGGAGAAAAAGTGGACGACCTTCAGCCGTTTGACACGGAGCAATATATCTATGGGTTATTTGCCAATGCTGTAGAAGAAGAAACAGAAAAAGAGGCGTAATCTAAAAAGAGGCTGGGATATAAGTATCTTAATTGAAGGGAGATCCGAACGATTAATCGTTCGGATTTTTTTATTAGTAGGGGGGACGCAGGTTTCATATTTATTCGTCTTTAAATTGAAGTAATTTAGTTATGTTTCCATCTCTTTTAAGTGGGAAAATGTGAGGTGTTAAGGAAAAAACTTGACATTCAAACCTCGCCTAGTTAAACTAATAACATGTAAAGGCTTTTCACTTAACAAGGGGGCGGTCAGATGGTTGAAAAGAGCGTGCATATGCTCGAAAAAACAACAAGAATGAATTACTTATTTGACTTCTATCAGGCGCTGTTGACGCCCAAACAAAGAAGTTATATGTCACTTTATTACTTGGATGATTATTCCCTCGGTGAAATAGCGGAAGAATTTGATGTGAGTCGTCAAGCAGTTTATGATAATATAAAACGTACAGAGCAAATGCTTGAACAATATGAGGAAAAGCTATTGTTATTTCAACGGTTTCAAGAGCGTCAATCAATTGTTCAACAACTGAAAGACGAACTTGCAGCCGACTTACACAAGAATAGTAAGCTTTCTTCTCTTCTTGATTCGCTCGAGAAATTAGATTAGGGGGCGGCGTATATGGCATTTGAAGGATTAGCCGACCGTTTGCAAAGCACACTGCAAAAGTTAAAAGGAAAAGGAAAAGTTAACGAAGCTGATGTTAAAGAAATGATGCGTGAAGTTAGACTTGCCCTTTTAGAAGCCGATGTAAACTTTAAAGTAGTAAAAGACTTTGTTAAGCGCGTAAGCGAACGTGCTGTAGGTCAAGACGTTCTTAAGAGCTTAACGCCTGGACAACAAGTTATTAAGGTTGTACAAGAAGAATTAACTGTACTTATGGGCGGAGAGCAAAGCAAGATTGCAGTAGCTCCAAAAGCTCCAACTGTAATTATGATGGTTGGACTTCAAGGTGCAGGTAAAACAACAACAACCGGTAAACTTGCCAATTTATTACGTAAAAAATATAACCGTAATCCATTGCTTGTAGCAGCAGATATTTATCGTCCGGCAGCTATTAAACAGCTTGAAACACTAGGAAAACAGCTTAGCATGTCTGTTTTTTCATTAGGTGATCAAGTAAGTCCTGTGGAGATTGCGAAACAAGCTATTGCTCATGCGAAAGAAGAGCATCACGATTATGTATTAATTGATACAGCGGGACGTTTGCATGTTGATGAAAATTTAATGGAGGAGTTAGAACAGATCAAAGAGCTTTCTAACCCAGACGAAATTTTCCTTGTTGTCGATGCGATGACGGGTCAAGATGCAGTAAACGTTGCGGATAGCTTTAATAAGCAATTAGGATTAACTGGAGTTGTATTAACGAAACTAGACGGCGATACGCGCGGTGGTGCAGCGCTTTCTATTCGTGCAGTAACCGATACACCAATTAAGTTTGTCGGTCTTGGAGAAAAAATGGATGCTATTGAAGCATTCCATCCAGAGCGTATGGCTTCCCGTATCTTAGGTATGGGTGATGTGCTGACGCTTATCGAAAAGGCTCAGGCAAATGTAGATGCTGAAAAAGCAAAAGAGCTTGAAGCTAAGCTGCGCACGCAGTCATTTACATTTGATGACTTTTTAGATCAACTTGCTCAGGTGCGTCAAATGGGACCGCTTGATGAGCTAATTGGTATGCTTCCGGGCGCCAATAAAGTAAAGGGGCTCAAAAACCTGCAGGTGGATGAAAAGCAAATTAATCATGTAGAAGCAATCATTCGTTCTATGACGAAAGCGGAAAAAACAAACCCTGAAATCATTAATGCAAGTCGAAGAAAGCGTATTGCAAAAGGAAGCGGACGTTCTGTACAAGAAGTCAACCGTTTGCTTAAACAATTTGAAGACATGAAAAAAATGATGAAACAAATGACAAATATGTCAAAAGGCAAGAAAAAGGGTATGAAACTTCCATTCTTTTCATGATAAAACGCTTGATTCGGACTGAAAAACCAAAGAAAATAAAATATTTTTCTAGTGTTAAGAAAAAAACCTTTACAAACATTTTACCTATTTGATATTATATTATCTTGTTGAAACATATTCGGAGGTGCTTTATAAAATGGCAGTAAAAATTCGTTTAAAACGTATGGGAGCTAAAAAATCTCCTTTCTATCGTATCGTAGCAGCAGACTCTCGTTCACCACGTGATGGACGTTACATCGAAGTAGTTGGAACTTACAATCCTGTAGTTCAACCAGCTGAAGTTAAAATCGATGAAGAGCTAGCTCTTAAATGGTTACAAAATGGTGCTAAACCATCTGATACAGTTCGTAACCTTTTCTCTAACGAAGGCATCATGGAAAAATTCCATAATGCTAAATTAGGAAAATAATTTCACTCGAGATGACATCACTAATCGAAACAATTGTAAAGCCGCTTGTTGATTACCCAGCTGATGTTAAAGTGGAGGAACAAGAAGATGAACGTCAAGTGACGTACATCCTTACTGTTCACCAAGAAGATGTCGGCAAAGTAATCGGCAAACAAGGTCGCGTTGCAAAAGCGATTCGAACTGTTGTGAATGCAGCAGCATCACAGCAAGGTAAAAAAGTGTATGTGAAAATTCAAGAGTAATCAAAAAGGGAGAGGGATAACCTCGCCCTTTTTTTATGTTATGATAAGATGAACGTTTTGATCACAGTAAGTCTTTTGCGAGCAAGAAGCAGCTATTTCAATATGCATGTAAAAAGCACAAGGTCACTATATTGAGAGCGGAGGGAACGTTTTGAACATTATTCAAAAAGTGGTTGTGAAACAAGTGTTAACTGAAGCAAGCAAACAAGATCTTGAAAATCGTTTTATAAACCGCAAGCAGGCGCTTGAAAAAGAAATGGAACAGCTGAAATTTCAGTTAAAGCATATGGAAAAAGCCAATAAAGGTTCTTCTTTATTACATAGTCAGTTTGAAAAAGAAAAATCCGCTCGCCTTGAAAAAATTGAAGTGTTGAACTTTCAGCTGACGCAATTAGAAAAGCTTCCTTTAGGGAGCGAACTCGTTGAAACGGAACTTGATGCCTTAGTAGAGGTAAAAATCGGCGATGATTGGGAAAAGATAAAAGAAAGTAAAACAATTATTATAAAAGATAGCAAAGTTGTTGAGATTAGATAGAGGTGAAGAAGTATGAAATGGTTTAAGGTTGGAAAAATTGTGAATACCCATGGCGTAAAAGGAGAAGTTCGTATTGTATCAACTACGGATTTTGCTGACGAGCGCTATGAAAAAGGAAATAAACTTTATATCTTCAAAGAAAAGCAAAGCGAGCCGGTAGAAGTAACGGTAGCAAGCCACCGCAGGCATAAAAATTTTGATTTGCTTACATTCGAAGGCTATCAAAACGTAAATGATGTTGAGCAGTATAAAAACTGCGAAGTGAAAATTCCTGAGGAGCAGCTAACGGATTTAGAAGACGGTGAATTCTATTTCCACGAAATTATTGGCTGTACAGTAAAAACAGAAGACGGAGTAGAGGTAGGAACGGTCAAAGAAATTTTAACGCCGGGAGCTAATGATGTGTGGGTTGTTAAAAAAGGCGGAAAAGAAGTTCTTATTCCTTACATCGACGACGTTGTACAATCTATTGATATAGATGAAAAAGAGATTGTTATTACAGTAATGGAAGGGTTATTGGACTAATGAAAATTGATGTACTGTCGCTATTTCCTTCTATGTTTGACGGTGTTTTTGGTGAATCAATTTTGAAAAAAGCACAGGAAAAAAATGCGGTTGAACTGAATGTAGTTAATTTCCGAGAATATTCTACGAACAAACATCAAAATGTGGACGATTATCCTTACGGCGGAGGTGCTGGAATGGTATTGACGCCTCAGCCTATTTTTGACGCTGTAGAAAAGCTGACTAGAACAGCTGAGAAGCCCCGGGTAGTTTTGCTTTGTCCGCAGGGCGAACGCTATACACAGGCAAAAGCAGAAGAGCTAGCAGCAGAAGAGCATTTAATTTTTATTTGCGGTCATTACGAAGGATATGATGAACGAATTCGTGAGCAGTTGGTAACTGATGAAATTTCAATTGGTGACTATGTATTAACTGGAGGAGAGCTTGGTGCAATGGTTGTGATCGATAGCGTTGTTCGCCTGCTTCCTGATGTCCTTGGCAATAATCATTCAGCTGTACAGGACTCACACAGTACCGGTTTACTAGAGCACCCCCACTATACGCGTCCTGCTGATTTTAGAGGCTTAACGGTTCCTGAAGTACTTATGTCAGGAAATCATAAAAAAATTGAACAGTGGCGCCAAAAAGAATCTTTAAAGCGCACGCTGCTTCGAAGACCGGATATGCTTGAAAAGATGGAGCTAACAGAAGAGCAAAAGAAACTAGTAGCTCAATTAAAAGAAGAAAATCAGCTTTCATAAATCCATAAAATTTATGCATAAACTCTGTTGCATACGGTATAAGAGTGTGCTAAGATAGATTTTGTGGCTTGGGCAGATGTCTGGTCACCTATAACGATGTTCCGCTGCAATGATTGAAAAGCATTGGTATGAGCGTCTGTTGGAAGGAGTTGAAACACGCGATGCAAAAATTAATCGAAGAGATTACAAAAGAACAATTAAAAACAGATCTTCCTACGTTCCGTCCTGGTGATACTGTACGTGTACACGTAAATATCGTTGAGGGTACTCGTGAACGTGTTCAGGTATTTGAAGGTGTTGTTATTAAGCGTCGTGGCGGTGGTATCAGCGAAACATTTACAGTACGTAAGATTTCTTACGGTGTAGGTGTAGAGCGTACATTCCCACTTCATACGCCAAAAATTGCAAAAATCGAAGTAATGCGCCGCGGTAAAGTACGCCGTGCGAAACTTTATTACCTACGTGAATTACGTGGTAAAGCTGCGCGTATTAAAGAAATTCGATAATAGTAAAGGGGAGCTTGTTTATACAAGCTCCTTTTTTCAAATGTTTTTTTAGAACGATTCGTTCTCTGACAGTAAAAAATAGACGTACAAGTCATCAATTTTTTATTCTATTTATTTATTAGGCGTTTCAAACATTATCGTTTAAAATAAAGGTATGACATAAGAGTTGGAGGACTGAAGATGGCTCGAAAGAAAAATGAACTGTGGGAATGGATAAAAGCAATCGCCATTGCCGTACTGTTAGCTGTTGTAATTCGCTATTTCTTGTTTGCACCGATTGTAGTAGATGGACTTTCTATGATGCCTACGCTGCATGACCAAAATCGAATGATTGTAAATAAGTTCTCCTATAAGATTGGTGATCCTGATCGCTTTGATATTATTGTTTTTCATGCTACAGCGGAAAAAGATTACATAAAACGTATTATTGGACTGCCGGGTGATCATATTGAGTATCGAAATGATACGCTATATGTAAATGGAAAAGCTTATAAAGAGCCCTATTTAGATCAGTATAAAAAAGAAGTGATTGACGGTAATTTAACCGAAGACTTTAAGCTAGAAGACGTAACGGGTAAAAAGACCGTGCCAGAAGGATATTTGTTCGTGATGGGAGACAATCGACGCTACAGTAAAGACAGCCGTCAGATTGGCTTTGTGAGCATGGACAAGGTGCTTGGTAAAACGAGTGCCGTATACTGGCCGATTAAAGAAGCGCGTTTTGCAAAGTAAAATATAAAAGGTGAGTAAAATATGACAATTCAATGGTTTCCTGGCCATATGGCCAAGGCCAGAAGACAAGTAACTGAAAAGCTAAAATTGATTGATATTGTATACGAACTGGTTGATGCACGCATTCCGCAATCATCGCGAAATCCAATGATTGATGAGATTATCGTGAACAAGCCGAGAATCGTATTGCTGAATAAAGTGGATAAAGCTGATCCGCGCGTTACTCAGCAGTGGCTAGATTATTACAAAGAACAAGGTATTTATGCCTTAGCTATTGACGCACAAGCAGGTAAAGGAATGAAACAAATTGTTTCGTCTTCCAAAGAACTTCTTCAAGAGAAGTTTGACCGCATGCGCGCAAAAGGAGTTAAAAAACCCCGCGCTATCCGTGCGATGATTGTAGGGATTCCTAACGTCGGTAAATCAACGCTGATTAATCGCCTTGCCAGCAAAAAAATCGCCAAGACCGGAGATCGTCCAGGTGTGACGCAAGCACAGCAGTGGATTAAGGTAGGAAATGAGCTGGAGCTACTTGATACGCCAGGTATTTTGTGGCCTAAGTTTGAAGATGAAACAGTTGGATATAAGCTTGCGACAACGGGTGCTATCAAAGATACCATTTTAAATATGCAAGATGTCGCTGTTTATGCGCTGCGCTTCTTAACTAGCCATTACCCAGAACAATTAAAGCAGCGTTATGATTTAAATGAAATCCCTGAAGACATTGTAGAGCTTTTTGATGCAATTGGGTCGCGCCGCGGCTGTTTAATGGGTGGCGGCATGGTGGATTACGATAAAACGGCTGAGCTTGTTCTTCGAGAAATTCGAACGGATAAAATTGGCACCTTTACATTTGATGATCCAAGTGAAGCTGAACAGCAGCTGTAAGCAATACATTGCGAACTGAAACAAAAAACGCCTCTGCCTTTTTAGCATGAGGCGTTTTTTATGTAAAAGTGCCGCGTGAAAATGTTGATATAAAGAAGGTGGAGCTAATGAAAAAGAGTATTAAAGAAATAAAAGAAGAACTAAAGCAAGTGAGAAGCCCGGAAGATGCTTTATTTAAGGTATATGCGCAAGATGAGCGTAAAGGTGTGCAACAGGTTATTATTCAAAAACAAAGGCAATTTGAAGCCGCTGAGCGCTTAAAGAAACAGTTTGATGAAATGATGGCATATGAAAACGAATTATACAATCAGGGAGCAACCTATATTGCCGGAGTAGATGAAGTAGGAAGAGGACCGTTAGCAGGACCGGTAGTAGCTGCTGCTGTTATTTTGCCGCCGGATTTTTTTCTCCCTGGTTTGACGGATTCAAAGAAGTTATCAGAGGCAAAGCGAGAAGAATTTTATGAAGAAATTTGTAAAAGCGCTGTCGCTATCGGTATAGGTATTATAGACGCAGAGGTCATTGATTCTATTAATATTTATGAAGCAACAAAAAAGGCAATGACTGAAGCAATTGAATTTCTAGCTGTTCAGCCTGATGAACTGCTTATTGATGCGATGAAGCTGCCGGTGCCTATTTCGCAGCAATCAATCATCAAAGGCGATGCTACAAGCATTTCGATTGCTGCAAGTTCTGTTATTGCAAAAGTGACGCGAGATCGAATGATGAAAGAACTTGGTGAACGCTATCCTGCATACGGATTCGAAAAACATATGGGATATGGAACAAAACAACATTTAGAAGCAATCCAACAATATGGAATTTTGCCAGAACACCGCCGATCTTTTGCACCGATAAAAAACCAAGTAAACTAGAACATGATACCCGAGCATATCCCTGCTTTTTAGCGCATGTTTCACATGCGGGATTTTAGGTTCAAAAAGAATATAGCCTATTTAAGTGGAGGTATTGCTACGGGTGAAGTTCGTAAATTATTTTCCTTTCAGTTCGCTTCAGTTGTGAAGGTTGATTTACATGATCAACCATACGTTTAACGTCCGCAGAGCCTCATCGACTTCATAAGGTATGGTTAAGTACTATCTCCATAAAAATATCAATTTTCTTATTATTTCAATATTTTTCACTAGAATAGTAGACAATTAGACAATTATTTTTATACAATGAAAGCGCAGTCTATTTTGTGCAGTATAGTTTTGTGGTTGATTATGTTAGGAGGATGGGAAATGAATATCCATGAGTATCAAGGAAAAGAACTACTCAGAAAATATGGGGTTGCAGTACCAAACGGTCGAGTAGCTTTTACTGTTGAAGAAGCAGTTGAAGCAGCAAAGGAATTAGGTTCACAAGTATCAGTGGTGAAAGCACAAATCCATGCTGGTGGACGCGGTAAAGCGGGCGGTGTCAAAGTAGCAAAAAACTTAGATGAAGTTCGTACATATGCACAAGATATTTTAGGAAAGACCCTCGTAACACACCAAACAGGCCCTGAAGGAAAAGAAGTTAAGCGCTTGTTAGTTGAAGAGGGATGCGATATTAAGAAAGAATACTACATCGGTTTAGTTCTTGATCGTGCAACGTCTCAAGTTGTATTGATGGGTTCTGAAGAAGGTGGAACTGAAATTGAAGAAGTGGCGGAAAAAACGCCTGAAAAAATCTTTAAAGAATATGTAGATCCTGCGATTGGTTTACAAGCATTCCAAGCTCGCAGACTTGCATTTAATATTAATATTCCAAAAGAATTAGTTGGAAAAGCAGTTAAGTTCATGACAGGTTTATATACAGTATTTGTTGAAAAAGACTGCTCAATCGCAGAGATTAATCCTCTAGTTGTAACAGGTGACGGAGACGTTATGGCATTGGATGCGAAGTTAAACTTTGATTCAAATGCGCTGTATCGTCAAAAAGATATTCTTGAATATCGTGACCTTGAAGAGGAAGATGCTAAAGAAATTGAAGCATCTAAATACGACTTAAGCTACATTTCACTAGACGGTAATATCGGTTGTATGGTAAACGGTGCAGGTTTAGCAATGGCAACGATGGATATTATTAAACATTACGGAGGCGACCCTGCTAACTTCCTGGATGTTGGGGGCGGCGCAACTGCTGAAAAAGTAACAGAAGCATTCAAAATTATTTTATCTGACCAAAATGTAAAAGGTATTTTTGTTAATATTTTCGGCGGGATTATGAAATGTGATGTTATTGCAACAGGTGTTGTTGAAGCAACGAAACAAGTGGGATTAAGCCTTCCATTAGTTGTTCGTTTAGAAGGAACAAACGTTGAACTTGGAAAAGAAATTTTACAAAAATCAGGCTTAAATATCACAGCTGCTGAATCTATGGCAGACGGCGCACAAAAAATCGTTTCACTAGTGAAATAGAAAGGCTGGGGGATAGGAATGAGCGTATTTATTAATCAAGATACAAAAGTAATTGTACAAGGAATTACAGGCGGAGTTGGCCTTTTTCATACACAGCAAATGTTAGAATATGGAACGAAAATTGTTGGTGGCGTAACGCCAGGTAAAGGCGGCTTAGAAGTAGAAGGTGTTCCGGTATTTAATACGGTTGCCGAGGCAAAAGAAAAAACAGGTGCAACGGCTTCTGTTGTATATGTTCCGCCAGCATTCGCAGCTGACTCCATTATTGAAGCAGTTGACGCAGATTTAGATTTAGTTATTTGTATTACGGAAGGTATTCCAGTATTAGATATGGTAAAAGTAAAGCGTTATATGGAAGGAAAACGTACGCGCCTTGTGGGACCTAACTGCCCAGGTGTTATTACACCGGAAGAATGTAAAATTGGAATTATGCCAGGGTACATTCACAAAAAAGGTCATGTAGGTGTAGTTTCACGTTCTGGTACATTAACATATGAAGCTGTTCATCAACTTTCTGAAGCTGGCATTGGCCAATCAACAGCTGTTGGTATCGGTGGTGACCCAGTGAACGGCACGAACTTTATCGATGTATTACAAGCGTTTAATGAAGATGAAGATACGTATGCAGTAATTATGATTGGTGAAATCGGCGGTACAGCAGAAGAAGAAGCGGCAGAATGGGTAAAAGCAAATATGACAAAACCTGTGGTCGGCTTCATTGGTGGTCAAACAGCACCTCCAGGAAAACGTATGGGCCATGCTGGTGCTATTATTTCAGGTGGTAAAGGGACAGCGTCTGAAAAGATTAAAACAATGAATGAGTGCGGTATTCAAGTAGCTGAAACACCATCTGTTATGGGAGAAACACTTATTAAAGTGTTAAAAGAACAAGGCATTTACGAGCAGTGTAAGACTCATTAATAGAAGACATATAGCCTCCTTTGACCGGGGGCTATTTTGTCCATTTAAAAAGGAGATTGTAGAATGTCTGATTTACGGGAAAAATTAATTCATTTAGCACATTGTCATCTGTTAATTGGAAACAAATTTTTACGCTACTTCAACAGAATTCTTCATTACAAAATCTCTACGAGTACTCTCCATCACAGCTTCAAAAACTATTGACTCTCTCGATTGAACGTGCTAATCAAATAAAAAAAGATTTGCAAACTATTCCAATACGAGATATTCTAGATAAATATGACGCTGAGAATATTCAATGTGTCACCATCCTAGATGATGAATATCCTGAACTTTTGCGCCATATTTATGATCCGCCTTGGGTATTATTTGCAAAAGGAAAGGTTTCTCTTCTACACGCTCCAGAAAGCTTAAGCATTGTAGGAACAAGGAACCCCACTTCATATGGAACTGCAGCTCTGACTCATATTGTTAAGCCGATGCTGCATGAAGAATTTGTCGTTGTAAGTGGACTAGCTTTAGGGATTGACCAGGCTGCTCATGAACTGGCTATCGCTGAAAAAGCTAAAACGATTGCAGTTTTAGGCGGAGGGTTTTATAATATTTACCCAAGAGTAAACCAAAATTTAGCAAGAGAAATTGCGCAGCATCATTTGCTGCTTTCTGAATATGCCCCGTTTATGAAGCCGACGAAATGGTTTTTCCCTCGCAGAAACAGAATCATTAGCGGATTAACAGGAGGCACGTTGGTGGTGCAAGCAAAAGAAAGAAGTGGATCTTTTATTACCGCCGACCAGGCGCTTCAGCAAGGAAGAGAAGTATTTGCCATACCGGGTTCTATTTTTGAAGAAACATCATGTGGAACGAATAAGTTAATCCAATTAGGGGCAAAACTTGTGCAAAGCGCTGCTGATATTACAAATGAAATGATGTATATAAGATGAATGTTTCAAAGCAGTCATATTCTTGCATGGTATGAAATACTAGTGAGATACGTAGTAAAATCGTATGACTTATCTTTTGGACATTTGACAAACAAGAACCAAATATTTAATAATAATGAAGATTTTATTCTACCTCTTGAGGAGGAACAAATAGATGTCTGACTACCTAGTAATTGTAGAATCGCCTGCAAAGGCTAAAACAATTGAACGTTATTTAGGAAAGAAATATAAAGTAAAAGCATCGATGGGACATGTTCGCGATTTACCTAAAAGTCAAATGGGAATTGATATTGAACAGGATTACAATCCGAAATATATTACAATTCGCGGGAAAGGCCCGGTTTTAAAAGAACTAAAAACAGCGGCTAAAAAAGCAAAAAAGATTTACCTAGCAGCCGATCCAGACCGTGAAGGAGAAGCGATTGCATGGCACTTGGCGCACAGTTTGGATGTAGACATTGCATCGGACTGCCGCGTAGTATTTAACGAGATTACAAAAGAAGCGATTAAAGAATCTTTTAAACATCCACGAGCAATTAATATGGATTTAGTAGATGCTCAGCAAGCACGCCGTATTCTTGACAGACTGGTTGGCTACAACATCAGTCCATTGCTGTGGAAAAAAGTGAAAAAAGGATTAAGTGCCGGAAGGGTTCAATCAATTGCAGTGCGGTTAATTATTGATCGTGAAAAAGAAATTGCAAAGTTTATCCCAGAAGAATACTGGACGGTAAAAGCAACTTTTCAAAAAGGAAACGACCAATTTGAAGGCCAGTTGATCGAATATCAAGGGAAAAAAGTAGAGCTATCGAATGAAAATGATGTAACCAACATTGTTAAACAATTAGATGGAAATGAATTTTCAATTTCTAAAGTAACAAAACGTGAGCGAAAGCGTAATGCGGCTCCTTCTTTTACGACGTCTTCATTACAGCAAGAGGCAGCGCGGAAACTGAACTTCCGAGCGAAGAAAACAATGATGATTGCGCAGCAATTATATGAAGGAATTGATTTAGGAAAAGAAGGTACAGTAGGTCTTATCACGTATATGCGTACCGATTCTACTCGTATTTCAGAAACAGCTCAAACAGAAGCTAGAGATTACATTACGAACGCATACGGAAATCAGTTTGTGGCAACGGAAAAGCGCAAAGAAAAGAAAAATTCGAACGCGCAAGATGCCCACGAAGCGATTCGTCCAACTTCAGCTCTTCGTAAACCAGGAGAGGTAAAAGAGTTCTTATCGCGTGATCAGTATCGACTGTATAAGTTAGTATGGGAGCGCTTCGTTGCTAGTCAAATGGCACCTGCAATTATGGATACAATGGCTGTAGATTTGAAAAATGGGGACGTAACATTTAGAGCAAACGGCTCGAAAGTTAAATTTCCAGGCTTTATGAAAGTGTATGTTGAAGGCAATGATGATCAAGTGGAGGAAAAAGAAAATCTTCTTCCAGATTTAGAAGAAGGAGAAATAGCTTATTCTAAGGACATCGATGAAAAGCAGCACTTCACACAGCCGCCGCCAAGATATACTGAAGCTCGTTTAGTCAAGACATTAGAAGAGCTAGGCATTGGACGACCGTCTACATATGCTCCAACACTTGACACGATTCAAAAGCGCGGGTACGTAGCGCTCGATAACAAGCGTTTTGTTCCAACAGAACTTGGAGAAATTGTACTGGAGCTTGTATTGGAGTTTTTCCCGGAAATTTTAGATGTAGAGTTTACAGCTAAAATGGAAAACGATTTGGATGAAGTGGAAGATGGTAATGTTCAATGGGTGCATGTTATTGACGAATTTTACAGTGATTTTGAAAAACGCTTAGAACATGCTGAAAAAGAAATGCGCGAAGTGGAGATTAAAGATGAACCTGCCGGAGAAGATTGTGAAGAATGCGGTTCACCTATGGTATACAAAATGGGACGCTACGGAAAATTTATGGCATGCTCTAATTTCCCTGACTGCCGCAACACAAAGCCAATTGTAAAAGAGATTGGTGTAAAGTGTCCGAAATGTGAAGAAGGAAATATCGTTGAGCGAAAATCGAAGAAAAAGCGTACATTTTATGGCTGTGATCGATTCCCGGGCTGTGATTTCGTATCTTGGGATAAGCCGATTGCAAGAAAATGTCCGAAATGTGAAAATCTGCTTGTGGAGAAGAAACAGAAAAAAGGAACTCAAGTCGTCTGTACAAGTTGTGATTATAAAGAGGAAGCTCAGCAGTAAAAGAGAATGGGATGAATTCCCACACTTTAAATTTACAAATAGCAGTTATATAAGATGCGGCGACATTGCTTCATGTGCTAAAATGGAAACGTTATTAGCGACATTGAGTAATGTCGCATTTTCTTTGTCTCGTTAAAAAAGAAAAGACAAGTGAATGAATAAGGAAAATGATAGAAAAGATAGAAATGAAGTTGGAGGATTTACAATGAATGAACAAGTAATTAATGTTATCGGAGCAGGTCTTGCTGGAAGTGAAGCAGCTTGGCAGATCGCAAAGCGCGGTTTGAAAGTACGTCTTTATGAGATGAGACCAGTGAAGCAAACACCTGCTCATCATACGGACAAATTTGCTGAATTAGTATGTAGTAATTCACTGCGCGCGAATACATTAACAAATGCAGTGGGTGTTTTAAAAGAAGAAATGCGATTATTAGACTCTGTAATTATTCGTTCAGCAGACGAGTGTGCGGTTCCAGCAGGTGGAGCACTGGCTGTTGATCGTCACGAATTTGCCGCTCGTGTAACGGAAAGTGTTAAAAACCATCCGAACGTAACGGTTGTTAATGAAGAGATTACGGAAATTCCACAAGGACCAACTGTTATTGCAACAGGTCCGTTAACGTCAAAAGATTTATCAGAACAGCTGCGCGCGTTAACAAGTGAAGATTATTTATATTTTTACGATGCGGCTGCACCTATTATTGAAAAAGACAGCATTGATATGGATAAAGTATATCTTAAATCTCGCTATGACAAAGGGGAAGCTGCCTATTTAAACTGTCCGATGACAAAAGAAGAATTCCACCGTTTTCATGAAGCATTAATCAATGCAGAGACGGTTCCTTTAAAAGAATTTGAGAAAGAAATTTATTTTGAAGGATGTATGCCCATTGAAGTAATGGCTTCACGCGGAGAAAAAACAATGCTTTTTGGACCAATGAAACCAGTTGGGTTAGAAGATCCGAAAACAGGAAAGCGACCTTATGCAGTTGTTCAGCTTCGTCAAGATGATGCAGCAGGTACACTATATAATATCGTAGGTTTCCAAACACATTTAAAATGGGGAGCACAAAAAGAAGTATTAAGCTTAATCCCAGGTTTAGAAAATGCAGAAGTAGTACGCTACGGAGTTATGCATAGAAATACGTTTATTAATTCTCCTAAATTGTTAAAGCCTACGTATCAATATCGTGAGCGTGATGACTTATTCTTTGCTGGACAAATGACGGGAGTAGAAGGATATGTAGAATCAGCTGCGAGCGGATTAATGGCAGGAATGAACGCAGCTCGACTTGTGCTTGGTGAAGAATTGGTTGTAATGCCGCAGGAAACGGCGATTGGCAGTATGGCTCACTATATCACACATACAAGCGCTAAAAACTTCCAGCCGATGAATGCCAACTTTGGCTTATTCAAAGAATTGGAAGTGCGAATCAAAAACAAACAAGAACGAAATGAAACGCTTGCTAAAAGAGCATTGGAAACTATTCAGAATTTTACAACAAAATAATCAAAATTGTTTGCAAGGGCTACTTAATTGTGATAATATTTAGTAGCCCTTGTGAGGTGATAACATTGGAATTTGTTAAAGATGTATTAAATTCCTTTCTAGAATATTTACAAATTGAGAAAAACTATTCAAAATATACAGTTGACTGCTATGAAAAAGACATAGGTATCTTCATGTCTTTTATGCAGGAAGAGCAAATACAAAACCTACAAAGTGTTACATATGCTGATGCAAGGCTGTTTTTAACACGCCTATATGAAAAGCAGTATTCAAAAAGATCGATGTCACGCAAAATTTCTTGCTTGAGAACGTTTTATCGTTACTTAAATAGAGAAGAATTAGTAGAAGATAATCCATTTGCGCTCGTTACCCTTCCTAAAAAGGAAGAGCGAAATCCTCGCTTCCTGTATGAAGAGGAGATTGTGAAATTATTTCAAATGAATGATTTAACAACTCCGTTAGGGCAGCGTAATCAGTCTCTATTAGAATTGCTGTATGCCACCGGAATACGAGTGAGTGAATGTGCATCTATTAAGCTTAGCGATATAGATTTTTCACTTCAAACTTTGCTCGTATATGGCAAAGGGAAAAAACAACGGTACGTGCCATTTGGCTGTTATGCCAAGGACGCTCTTAGAGTATATATAGATAATGGAAGAAAGCTTCTTTTAAAAAAGGCTCCTTCTGATACTCATTCGCTCTTTTTAAATTATAAGGGGACACCGTTGACAGACCGAGGCATACGCTTAGTCATTGATCAGTTAGTAAAGAAGACCGCTGAGAATATACATATTAGTCCACACGTTTTGCGGCATACTTTTGCGACTCATATGTTAAATGAAGGGGCAGATTTACGTACAGTTCAAGAAATGCTAGGTCATGAACATTTATCAACCACTCAAATATACACACATGTGACGAAGGATCGTTTAAAGGCAGTTTATATGAATCACCATCCTCGCGCATAAAAGGAGGAGTTAATTTGTCTACTTTCCATGCTACTACGATTTTTGCGGTCCAGCATAACGGTCAATGTGCTATGTCTGGAGACGGACAAGTAACGTTCGGAAATGCTGTTGTGATGAAACATACTGCTCGAAAAGTAAGACGTCTATTTCAAGGGCAAGTTCTTGCCGGCTTTGCAGGTTCAGTAGCTGATGCATTCACTCTTTTTGAATTATTTGAAACGAAGCTTGAAGAGTATAACGGAAATCTTCAGCGTGCAGCCGTTGAGCTTGCTAAACAATGGAGAAGTGACAAAGTATTGCGAAAGTTAGAAGCAATGCTTATTGTTATGAACAAAGATAACTTACTGTTAGTATCAGGAACGGGTGAAGTTATTGAACCGGACGACGGCATTTTAGCAATTGGATCAGGCGGAAATTATGCTTTATCAGCGGGACGTGCATTAAAACAACATGCAGGCGAACATTTAACAGCTAAAGAAATTGCAAAAGCAGCTTTAGATGTAGCAAGTGAGATATGTGTTTATACAAATGATCATATTATTGTAGAAGAACTGTAGGAAAGGGGATTTTTTTATGAATTCTCATTTAACACCTCGACAAATTGTAGAAAAGCTCGATCAGTATATTATTGGTCAAACGAAGGCAAAGAAAGCGGTCGCTGTTGCGCTGCGAAATCGCTATCGACGCGGTCTGCTAGACGAATCTTTACGTGATGAAGTTGTGCCGAAAAACATTTTAATGATTGGTCCTACAGGTGTGGGTAAAACCGAGATTGCACGCCGCTTAGCTAAGCTTGTCGGTGCACCTTTTATTAAGGTTGAGGCAACAAAATTTACGGAAGTTGGGTATGTAGGGCGCGATGTAGAATCAATGGTTCGTGATTTAGTGGAAACGTCAGTTCGACTTGTGAAAGAAGAAAAAATGAACGGCGTGCGTGATCGCGCAGAAGAAAATGCAAACAAGCGGATAGTAGAGCTTCTTGTTCCGAGCAAAAAGAAGCAGCAATCGTTTAAAAATCCGTTTGAAATGATTTTTTCAAACGGTACACAGTCAAGCGATGCGGATCCTGATCAAGATGAGGAAACGAATATTGCAACGAAGCGCAAGCAGATTGCTCATCAGCTTGCTTTAGGAGAGCTTGAAAATCATTATGTCACAATTGAAGTAGAAGAGCAACAGCCTTCTATGTTTGATATGTTACAAGGTTCGGGTATGGAACAAATGGGCATGAACATGCAGGATGCCTTAAGCAATTTTATGCCTAAAAAACAAAAAAAGCGCAAACTTACTGTTAAAGATGCACGAAAAGTATTAACAAATGAAGAAGCGCAAAAATTGATTGATATGGATGAAGTGACGCAAGAAGCTGTGAATCGTGCAGAACAATACGGAATTATTTTCATTGACGAAATTGATAAAATTGCTCAGAAAAGTGGTAATTCATCTTCCGCTGATGTTTCACGTGAAGGCGTACAGCGAGATATTTTACCAATTGTAGAAGGGTCAACGATTGTTACAAAATATGGCGCAGTCAAAACTGATCATGTTTTATTTGTAGCAGCCGGTGCTTTCCATGTATCAAAACCGTCAGATCTAATTCCAGAATTGCAAGGTCGATTCCCAATTCGCGTTGAATTAACGAAGCTAACCGTTGAAGATTTTATAAACATTTTAGTAGAGCCAGATAATGCGTTATTAAAGCAATATGCGGCATTATTGGAAACTGAAGGTATACAAATTGAATTTTCTGACGATGCTATACGTAAGATTGCAGAAATTGCATATCAGGTAAATCAAGATACAGATAATATTGGTGCAAGAAGACTTCATACGATTTTAGAACGTTTGCTAGAGGATTTATCGTTTGAAGCACCAGAAGTAACATTAGAGAAAATTGTGATTACTCCGCAGTACGTGGAAGAAAAATTAGAAAAAATCGCTAAAAACAAAGATTTGAGTCAATTTATTTTATAGAACTGAAATCGCAGGAGGAAGAGTACTAATGGATTTATTAGGGAAAACTAGAAAGATTAATGCAATGCTACAAAAAGCAGCTGGTAAACCAGTAAACTTTAAAGAAATGGCTGAAACACTTTGCGAAGTGATCGAATCAAACGTATTCGTAGTAAGCCGTCGCGGTAAATTATTAGGAATCGCTGTTAAACAGCAAATTGAGAATGCGCGCATGAAAGATATGTTAGAAGCACGCCAGTTCCCAGAAGAATATACTCAAAGCTTATTTAACATTCAAGAAACATCTTCTAACTTAAACATTGAAAGTCAATATACAGCTTTCCCAGTTGAAAATAAAGACTTATTTGATGCAGGACTAACAACAATCGTTCCAATTATCGGAGGCGGAGAGCGTCTAGGTACGCTTGTACTATCTCGTTTAGACCGTCAGTTCGAAGACGATGATTTAATCCTTGCTGAATACGGGGCAACGGTAGTAGGTATGGAAATTCTTCGTGAAAAAGCAGAAGAAATTGAAGAAGAAGCACGTAGCAAAGCTGTTGTACAAATGGCAATTAGCTCATTATCATACAGTGAGTTAGAAGCTATTGAGCACATCTTTGAAGAGTTAAATGGAAATGAAGGACTATTAGTAGCAAGTAAAATTGCTGACCGCGTTGGAATTACACGTTCAGTAATCGTAAATGCGCTACGTAAATTAGAAAGTGCTGGCGTTATCGAATCACGTTCTTTAGGAATGAAAGGAACTTACATTAAAGTTCTTAACAACAAATTCTTAGTAGAGCTTGAAAAATTAAAATCTAACTAAGTTTATGAACAAAAAGATTCGCTGTGGGTTAAGACGATTCGTTCACTATTTTTATAAAACTTTAACAAACTTCATATAAAAATCTAAAAATTATATTATAGAATCTTCAAATAGTAAAAAGATACTAGTTGATTACAAATCGTTACTTTTATTACATATTGTTCAGGACTTATGGTATATATTTTGATTTTAAATTAAAAAAATAGAGCTAAAGTATAGCATTGATGTTAAAATATGCTTGGAAAACGAATGAAAATTTTGGTTTATAGTCCAAAAGTTCTTAAAAAAGGATAGACATTGCATGAAGTTTTTCTTACAATAAGTTCTATGGTACTAAAGTCGAAATTTGTCTCATTTTGAGAAAAATAGAATAGATAAGCAGGTGTAAGAATTGAGTTTGTTTTCAACTACTTTTCAAACAATTGAAAATGGAATTAGCTACGCGTCACAAAAGCAGCAGACGATTGCACAAAATATCGCAAACGTTGATACTCCAAATTATAAATCGAAAACAGTAACGCGTACGAGTGAATTTCGAGATTTATTACATAACGAGTTAGAAGCATATCAGACTGATTCAAAACATATCCCATTTTCCAATTCATCCCAGAGGATGATTACCCAGCAAGGAAACACTTCTTATCAAGCAAACGGAAATAATGTGGATATGGATAAAGAGATGGCGGATATGGCTGAAAATCAAATTTACTATGAGGCGCTAGTAGATCGTTTAAATGGAAAATTTAATTCTCTTCAAACAGTCATTAGAGGAGGTAAATAAGTTTGACTATTTTTCAAAATATGAATATTACATCTTCAGCTTTAACTGCCAATCGTTTAAGGATGGACGTTGTTTCATCTAATATGGCGAATGCTGAAACGACAAGAGGGACGTACGTTAATGGTGAGTGGCAGCCTTATAAAAGAAAAATGGTTGTCATGCAGTCTGATCGTTCGCCTTCTTTTTCGTCCCTCTTACACTCCGAAATCAATAAAAGTCAAAACAATGGTGTAAAAGTCACAGATATCGTAGAAGATAATACTCCTTTTAATTTAGTATATAACCCGACGCATCCAGATGCGAATGACCAAGGGTACGTGCAGATGCCGAACGTAGATCCTTTAAAAGAAATGACGGATTTAATTAGTGCTACTCGATCTTATGAAGCAAACGTCACGGTCTTTAATACAAACAAAAGTATATTAACAAAGGCGTTAGAAATTGGGAAATAAAGGAGCGATAAAATGATTAATGGTATCAGCAATCAAATAGCAATAGCAAAAACAGCAGCTTCTACTAGCACTGGACAAACAACTCAACAGTTTTCAACGTTTTTAAAAGACTCAATCAATGAGTTAAACAATACTCAACGCGCTTCGGATATAGTGACTGAAAAGCTTGCTAAAGGAGAAAACGTCGAACTCCAAGATGTAATGATTACTGCTCAAAAAGCAAGTATTACGATGCAAACGGCTCTTGAAATACGCAATAAAGCTGTTGAAGCCTATCAGGAAATGATGAGAATGCAAATGTAATTGAGCGGTTATTAAAGAAAATGAAAATAGTAATAACCGGAGGAATACCATGAATGAAAGAATAGCTCTTTATCGAGATAAGATGAAAGTCTTTTGGAATAACCGCAAAAAAGGACAAAAAATAGCCCTTATCGCTGCTCCTCTTGCGGCTATTCTAGTCATTAGTTTAGCATCTGTTTTTTTAAACAAGGATAAATTTGTCCCTCTTTATAGCAATCTATCGGCTCAAGAAACAGGACAAATCAAAGCAGAGCTTGATGCTAGAAGCGTTCCTTCAGAAATCTCTGATAATGGAACAACCATTTCGGTGCCTGAACAAAGCGTTGACTCGCTAAAAGTTGATTTAGCTGCACAAGGAATTCCTGATAGCGGAAGTATCGACTATTCGTTTTTTGGGAAAAATGCGAGCTTTGGTATGACAGATAATGAATTTGATGTGTTAAAACTCGATGCGATGCAAACTGAATTGGCTAACTTAATGAAAAACATTCAAGGAGTCAACGATGCAAAAGTGATGATTACCCTTCCCAATGAAAGCGTCTGGGCGAATGAAAAGCAGGGAGAAGCATCAGCATCGATTGTGCTTAATACAAAGGCTGGTTATAAATTTGATGATCAGCAAATTAAATCTCTTTATCATTTAGTATCCAAAAGTGTGCCAAACCTTCCTACCGATAATATCGTCATCATGAACCAATATTTTGAGTACTTTGATTTAAAAGGTAACGAAACGAATTCAGCTTCTAGCTCATTTGCTTCGCAGAACGAAGCGAAAAAAGAAGTTGAGCGAGATATTCAGCGTCAAGTACAGCAAATGCTAGGAAGACTGGTCGGTCAAGACAAAGTAATGGTTTCTGTTACAGCAGATCTTGATTTTACACAGGAAAATCGCGAGGAAAAGCTAGTAGAGCCCGTTGATAAAGATAATATGCAAGGAATTGCCGTTAGCGCTGAAAAAATTAATGAAACATTTTCTGGTAAAAACGCTCAAGATGGAGGCGTTGCTGGAACAGGAGAAGAAGATACAACAAATTACTCATCTAGTACAACAAGTGGAGACGGAGACTACGAAAAAAACGAAGAACGAATTAATTATGAAGTGAATCGAATTCATAAAGAAATCGTCGAAAGTCCATACAAAATTCAAGACCTTGGCATTCAAGTAATGATAGATCCGTCCAATGCAAAAGGGAAATCACAAGTTTCCGATACGCTTGAGTCAGACGTTCAAAAAATGTTAGGTACAATTGTCCGTACTTCTATTTCAAAAGATGCAAATACGAAAGCCCTCTCGGATAACGCGGTCAGCGATAAGATTACCGTTTCCGTTCAGCCGTTTAATGGACAAGAAACAGCTGACAACACAGCAAGTTCGATTCCATTGTGGATGTATATAACCGGAGGAGCACTGCTGCTTATTATTGTTGTTCTTATTGTGCTGTTGGTTAGGAAAAGGCGTCAAGACTTAGATGAAGAGGAATATGATGAAGAGTACGATGAAACTTTTGAAGCATATGAAGCGGCACAAAAAGCTCCTGTTTTAAGTGCTGAACAGCAAACAAAAAGCAATCTTGAAACGTTAGCGAAGCAAGACCCGGAAGAGTTTGCAAAACTGCTGCGAACATGGATTAGTGAGGATTAGGAGGAAAGCTAATGGTAAAGGCTATGCAAAAAAATGAGTTAACTGGAAAGCAAAAAGCAGCAATTTTGTTGATTTCTCTCGGTCCGGATGTATCAGCTTCTATCTATAAACATCTCAGTGAAGATGAAATTGAGCAACTAACGCTTGAAATTTCTTCAGTGAGAAAAGTAGAGCCGTCTCTAAAAGAAGCTGTGCTTCATGAGTTTGAACAAATAACGCTTGCTCAAAACTACCTTGAAAAAGGAGGAGTAAGCTATGCGAAACAGGTGTTAGAAAAAGCACTTGGACCAGAGCAGGCTATGATGATTATCAATCGATTAACTTCTTCTTTGCAAGTTCGTCCGTTTGACTTTGCCAGAAAAGCTGATCCTATGCAGTTGTTAAATTTTATTCAGCATGAGCACCCTCAGACGATTGCCCTTATTTTATCTTACTTAGAGCCGCCGCAGGCAGGACAAATCTTATCATCACTGCCTCAGGAAAGGCAAGCGGATATTGCAAGACGGATTGCAACGATGGGAAGTACGTCTCCGGAAGTCATTAATGAAGTGGAGCAAATTTTAGAGAGAAAGCTTTCTGCTACTGTTACCCAAGACTATACCCAAACAGGTGGTTTAGAAGCAGTAGTTGAAGTATTAAATGGAGTAGACCGAGCGACTGAAAAAATTATTATTGATACGCTTGAAATTCAAGATCCGGCATTAGCAGAAGAAATCAAGCAGCGAATGTTTGTATTTGAGGATATCGTAACGCTCGATAACCGCTCTATTCAGCGTGTGATACGAGATGTAGAAAATGATGATTTATTGTTGAGCTTAAAAGTAGCAAGTGAAGAAGTAAAATCTATTATTTTTAAAAATATGTCTAGCCGTATGGTGGAAACGTTTAAAGAAGAAATGGAATTTATGGGTCCTGTGCGTTTGAAAGATGTAGAGGAAGCTCAGTCACGTATCGTTGCTGCAATTAGACGTTTAGAAGATGCTGGTGAAATTGTACTAGCTCGAGGTGGAGGAGACGATATTATTGTCTAATATCATTAAATCAACTTATACGAATAAACTTTCAGACGAAAATGCAAAGCACATTCAAGTCATTCCATTTGGCTTTCCGGTACAAGATGAGCCCACAGAAGAACATCTTCAGCAAGAAAATGCAAAGCACGTTATTGAACAAGCGCACAGTGAAGCTGAAATAATAAAGGCCGAGGCAGATGCTTACCGCAAACAAGCTCAAAACGAAGTTGAACGTTTGAAAAAGCAGTGGGAAGAAGAGAAGGTGCTGCTGTTTCAACAAGAACAACAGCGAGGCTATGAAGAAGGATACGAAGAAGGGCTGCTTCAAGGAAAACAAGAGTATGAGCATGTATTAGCCATGTCGCGAAACATTGTTGACGAAACAAAGAATCAGTACTACGAATACATAAATCAATCTGAAGAAGTCATCTTTGAATTAGGTTTCACCCTAGCTGAAGCGATTTTAAATGAGCGGCTTCAAAGAGATGAATCATTTTTATCACTTGTTGAAAGGTCTTTAAAAGAAGTTAGAGAACATAAAGAAATCCAGCTTTTTGTTTCTCCGAAAAAATATGCATATGTATGTGAACATAAACGAGAACTGTTCGATTTATTAAACGGAGAAACGGGGCTATTTATTTATGCAGATGAAAATCTTCAGGAAATGGATTGTGTCATCGATTCCTCTTATGGGCGTCTTGTTGCGTCTTTTGATAGTCAGTTAACGGAAATGAAGAAAAAATTAAAAGAACGTTTGTTAGAGGAGAGTAAACATGAAAGTCGCACAACTCATTCATGAAATCCCGCGCACATCTTCTTTTAAACGGTACGGGAAAGTCAGCCGAGTAGTAGGATTGATGATTGAATCTAAAGGACCTAGAACGTCAATAGGAGATGTTTGCTTTATTCATCTTAGTGAACGAGGAGATAAAATTCGTGCAGAAGTTGTTGGTTTTAACGGTGAGCACGTTGTTTTAATGCCTTATACGTCTGTTCGATATATCGGACCTGGCTGCCTAGTGGAAACGACAGAAAAACCTCTGCAGGTAAGCGTGGGGAAAGAGTTAATAGGTCAAGTGCTTGATTCACTAGGGAACCCTTTAGACGGGTCTGAACTTTCTCATTATTTGCCGTTTGTTTTAACCGACCAAGACCCCCCTAATCCCTTAGAGCGTCCGCCTATTGAACAGCCGATTGAAGTAGGGGTACGAACGATTGATAGTTTGCTAACAGTAGGTCAAGGGCAGCGCATAGGTATTTTTGCAGGAAGCGGTGTTGGGAAAAGTACGCTGCTCGGGATGATTGCACGCAATACAAAAGCAGATATCAATGTCATTGCCCTTGTAGGTGAGCGAGGAAGAGAAGTTAGAGAGTTTATTGAGCGAGATCTTGGAGAGGAAGGATTAAAGCGTTCCGTTGTAGTAGTTGCTACCTCGGATCAGCCTGCTCTCCTTCGAATGAAAGCAGCATATACAGCTACTTCTATTGCTGAATACTTTCGAGATGAGGGACTGAGCGTCATGATGATGATGGATTCTGTTACCCGTGTAGCAATGGCTCAGAGAGAAATTGGATTAGCCGTAGGTGAACCTCCGACTACCAAAGGTTATACACCATCTGTTTTTGCTAGCTTGCCAAGGCTGCTTGAACGTACAGGAACTAATCAACATGGATCTATTACTGCTTTTTACACTGTATTAGTAGACGGTGATGATATGAACGAACCCATTTCGGATACGGTGCGAGGCATTATAGACGGACATATTGTACTAGACCGGGAGCTGGCCAATAAAGGTCAATATCCGGCCATCAATGTCTTAAAAAGCGTTAGTCGGGTGATGAACCATATCGTAAGTGAACGGCATAGAGAAGCAGCTGAAAAACTGCGTTCATTAATGGCTACCTATGCTAATTCTGAAGACTTAATTAACATAGGTGCCTACAAAAGAGGATCTTCTGCTTACATTGATGAGGCCATCTACTATCATCCTGTCATTGATGCATTTTTAAAACAAAAAATGAACGAACATCCATCATTTGAAACAAGTGTAACAAAGCTCTGTGAACTGTTTGTGAAAGGTGAGTAAATATGGCATATGAATTTAGGTTATCTAAAATAATGGCAATCAAGTCAAATGAAAAAGATGAACTGCTATCTCAATATAATCAATCATTGCAGCAGTTTGAAACAGCGGGTGAAAAGCTTTATAAAAAGTTAAAAGAAAAAGAAACGCTCATTGAACAGCATACGGGCAAAATGAAGCAAGGGCTTTCTATTTTAGAAATTACGTCATTTCAGCAGTTTTTAACAAGTGCCGAACGAGTGATTGAGAGGCTGCAACAAGAGGTCATGTTTGCAAGACAGCAAATGAACTTAAAGAAACTGAAGCTAGAAGAAAAGAACATAGAAGTAAAGAAGTATGAAAAGTTAAAAAAGAGAGACTACGATTCTTATATAACCGCGGAAAAACAGTTAGAAGCGAAGCAAATGGATGAGCTGTCGCTACAGCAGTATATGCTGCATAGGAATTAGGTGGAAAACATGGCTAATCAAAAAGAGTTAAGAGAAGAGTACGAAGAAGAAAAGTCTTACAGTAAAAGCCAAGTGTTTTTATTTTTAATCTTTATTCCGGCAGTGTTCCTCATCTTGGCGGCTTATATTGTTCTGACGCTTTTAGGCGTTAATGTAAATGATAAAGTTTCAGGTATTACACACGCCATTCCGTTTGTATCAAGTGAACAGTCGCAAAAAAATGAAAATATTCAAGAAAGCAATGAAGAAATACAAAAGCAGGTTGATAGCCTTCAAAAGAAGTTGAGCACGAAAGAAAAGCAAATCGCAGCTTATGAGAAAACGATCACTACAAAAGATCGTCAAATGGATGAACTAAAAATTGAAATGCGCGATATGGAAGAAAAAGCCGATGATGAAGCGAAAAAACAAAAGAACAATCAGCTGGCAAAAAAAGATGTCATTGCTACCTATGAAAACATGTCTCCTAAAAATGCAGCACTTATCTTTGCCGAATTAAAAGAAGACAAAGCGGTCGCGATGCTTAAGCAGTTCAAAGCGAGTACAAGAACAGCAATCTTAGAAAAAATGGATCCAAAAGTAGCTGCACGCTATACGACATTGTTAACAGATCAGATTGAGGAATAAAAGCAGAGGTGAAAACAGTGGAAATTTCACTACGTCCAGCAGCTGCATCAAAGGTAAACTGCAATGAAAAAGCAGCTGTTATTCAGACTCAGGGTTTTTTTGAAGAAGTTGTTCAGCAGCTTAAGCAGCTAGATGCGCAGCCTTTAACGCGCGGGGAGAAATCATCCGATAAACAAACGGTAGATCAAGACGTCTTCAAGGCGGTCGGGTTAATGGCAATTCAGTTAAGCGAAGCAGAAGATGAAGAGGATGAACCATCTGTCTTGTACGAACATCTAGCCGAGATGATCAGTAGTATTCCAGGTAGTCTAGATTTGGAACAGCCGCTTCTAAAGCTGCAGCACGTGTTAACAGACATGCAGCATGCACCTGTTTCACCTGAAACAGACAGTCAAGAACAGTATTTAACTTCTATTTCTACTTTGCTGGAACTATGTAAAAATACGTCAGCTGTTTTTCAAACAGAGTTTGCTCAGCTGATGGAAGAACTACAAAAACCGCAGCTGCAGTCAGTGAAGCTTTCGGATCTGCAGCTTGAGGGTTTGCAGAAAACTGCTGCTGAAAAAATAGAGAAAATTCATAAACAACCACGTGTATTAACCGATACCTTACATGAAAAGCGCTCAGCTGATTTCTTCGCCGTTGTTCAAGCAGCCCCAAAAAGTTCTGTAAGAGATATGACCGCTTTTCATAAAGAGGAAAAAGTGCCGCTTTTGAATCAGCTTCCATGGAAAAAAGATGTGATTTTACGTAACGAAAGTATGGATAGGGATAGTTCAAAAAAGGATAGTGAAATTTCTTTCACTGCTAACACGGCCGAGGCGACCTTAGAAAATAATCCATCATCTTTTAAATCTAATGAAGTACCTAAGGTCCAAGAATTTTCTATTGATCTAAGGCAAGTAAAATCTGGTCATCAACAGTCTGACAACCTGTTAAATGAGCTGCAAAAAATATGGAGTAAAGCTTCGCTCAGTATTGAAGAGAGAACATCTAAGCTTTCTATTAAGTTATTGCCAAAGCAGCTAGGTACGATTTCAATTGAAGTGCTTCAGCAAGAAAATGAAACGGTTGCGCAAATGGTTGTATCCTCAGCGAAAACAAAAGAGCTGTTAGACGCCAGCCTTTTCAGTTTACGACAAGCTCTTGCGTCTCAGCATGTATCGGTTGATCAAGTGGATGTGGCCGCTGTTGGAGCGGCTCCAGAAAGTTCTATGACAGATATGAACGCTTTTGGTAAAGAAGAAAAAGGGTCGCAGTTTTCTATTGAGTTAAGGCAAGCAAAATCAGACCATCAGCAGTCTAGCGATTTGGTAAACGAGCTGCAAAAAATATGGAGTAAAGCATCGATCAGTATTGAAGAGAGAGCATCTAAGCTTTCTATTAAGTTATTGCCAAAGCAGCTAGGTACGATTTCAATTGAAGTGCTTCAGCAAAAAAATGAAACGACTGCGCAAGTGGTTGTATCCTCAGCGAAAACAAAAGAGCTGTTAGACGCCAGCCTTTTCAGATTACGACAAGCTCTCACGTCTCAGCATGTATCGGTTGATCAAGTCGATGTGGTTGCTGTTCAAGCAGCTCCAGAAAGTTCTGTAAAAGATATGACCGCTTTTGCTAAAGAAGAAAAAGTGCCGCAGTTTTCTATTGATTTAGGGAAAGTGAAATTAGACCATCAACAGTCTAGTGATCTAGTAAACGAGCTGCAAAAAATATGGAGTAAAGCTTCGCTCAGTGCTGAAGAGAGAAGATCCAAGCTTTTCGTTACGTTATTGCCAAAGCAGCTAGGTACGATTTCAATTGAAGTGCTTCAGCAAAAAAATGAAACGACTGCGCAAGTGGTTGTATCCTCAGTGAAAACAAAAGAGCTGTTAGATGCTAACCTTTTTAGATTACGACAAGCTCTCACGTCTCAGCATGTATCGGTTGATCAAGTTGGTGTGGACGCTGTTCATACAGCTTCAGAAAGTTCTGTGAGAAATATGACCGCTTTTCGTAAAGAAGAAAAAATACCGTTTTTCAATCAGCTTCCATGGAAAAAAGATGTGGTATTACACAGCGAAAGTATAGATACAAATAGCTCTTTAAAAAATAGCGAAAGTTCTGCAGTTACAAACACAACCGGAGCGACAGTAGAGAATCAGCCATCATCCTTTGGAAGTGGAGAAATGCCTAAGCTTCAGCAGTTCTCTATTTATCTAGGGCAAGCAAAATCTGACTATCAACAGTCTAGCAATTTGGTAAACGAGCTTGAAAAAATATGGAGTAAAGCTTCGATCAGTACTGAAGAGGGAACATCCAAGCTTTTCATTAAGTTATTTCCAAAACAGCTAGGTGCGATTTCAATTGAAATGCTTCAGAAAGACAGTGAAACGGTTGCGCGAATTGTCGTATCGTCAGCAAAAACAAAAGAGTTATTGGACGCCAACCTTTCAACTTTGCGGCACGGTCTCGCGTCTCAGCATGTATCAATTGATAAAATCGATGTGCTACTGTCAGAACAAGCGATGTCGTATAACAATGAAAACGACCAGCAAAAAGAAAGACAGGAAAAAGAAGCGTTTAAAAAAGAAGAAGATCAAGATTCACAACAATTGGAAGAATCGGATTCCTTTCTATCTTCTTTTGAAGCAGCGCTCATTAACTACAACGTATAGGTGATAACAATGACAAATGAAATTACGTCTGACTTGTATTTAAGCAATAGGGACACACCAGTGAAGCAAACGGGAAACAGCTCGCTTGGCAAAGATGACTTTTTGAAGCTTTTGATTGCGCAGCTTCAAAATCAAGATCCAATGAATCCAATGCAAGACAAAGACTTTATTGCTCAAATGGCTCAGTTTTCATCCCTTGAACAAATGACAAATATGAGCACATCGCTCAATACGTTTTTAACGCAGTCTCAGGCTTCTCCTATTTTAAAAGGAAGCGAATTAATTGGTAAAACCGCTGCATGGTTAGATGAAGAAGGAAATAAAAAGCAAGGAGTTATTTTAACAGCATCCGTCAAAAACAATGAGATATCGTTTACGATCAACGATGAAAATCATACGGTACTTTCGCTAAACGATATCTTAGAAGTAAGCAGTTAACTAACCAAATTTAAGGAGTGATTTTATGTTACGTTCGATGTATTCAGGAATCAGCGGCATGAAAAATTTTCAAACTAAATTAGATGTCCTAGGAAATAACATTGCCAACGTTAATACATACGGCTATAAAAAAGGACGTACAACGTTTCAAGATTTAGTAAGTCAGCAGGTAGCAGGAGCAACAGCACCGGGAGCTAACCGTGGAGGTGTTAATGCTAAACAAGTCGGATTAGGTTCGCAAATTGGCACAATTGATACAGTTCAAACGGCAGGAAGCATTCAGTCAACGGGGCGTCCGCTTGATTTAGCTATTTCTGGAGACGGTTATTTTGTAGTAAGAGATGGAGTCACAAATTATTATACAAGAGCGGGGAATTTTTATTTAGATAGCAGCGGTAATTTGGTAACGGGTGATGGACTGTACGTGCAAAAAACTGGAGGAGGGAATATAAATATTCCTTCAACAAGTAAGAGCTACAGTATAGGAGCAGATGGAAAGGTTAACATCATAGATGCTAACGGGAACATCTCCAGTAATCAAACTGTCGAACTTGCTAAATTTGCAAATAATGAAGGACTGCAAAAAGCAGGGGGGAATTTATTTGCTCAAAGCGTAAACTCAGGAGGTCCTTTAGTAGGAGCTCCAGGAGCCAACGGCACAGGAAGCTTCGTCTCAAGCGCCCTTGAAATGTCCAACGTTGATTTATCGGAAGAATTCACGGATATGATTGTTGCACAGCGCGGATTTCAAGCGAACACAAGAATTATTACAACATCCGATGAAATACTGCAAGAGCTAGTGAATCTAAAACGATAGGCGGGAGGAAGGAGTAGGTATTACTCCGGTTAATTATGATCACTTTAACAAGGCTAAACGGCAAAACATTTACGTTAAACGCACTCTACATCGAGCAGGTTGAAGCATTTCCTGATACGACCATTACGCTAACGAATAACAAAAAGCTAGTGGTAAAGGATTCAGTTGAAGAAGTGAATGAGAAAGTGACGGGCTATTATCAGCGAATTAACGTATTAGGGCTGCAGCAAACGACGGAGGAATAAAGTGTGTTTAAAAATAAGCTAATTAGTAAGATGATTATTATCATGCTTTCTCTTACTTTAATAGGAAGCATTGCTGTTATCGTGACGCTAAAGTATACAGAGCAGGCAAGTACTGAAAAAGGTCCATCTATCGACGATGTGATTAAAGCTTCTGTAGATGTAACGGATATTAAAACAAATCTAAAAAGCAATAACTACATCAGCATCTCTTTTAAAATTCAAATGGATAGTAAAAAAGCAGCGGCAGAGCTTCAAAAAAGAGATTTTCAAGTAAGAGACATTATTATCAAAAGGCTCTCAGATATGAGTGCTCAAGATTTTGAAGGAACGCAAGGGCTCAGCACGTTAGAAACAGATATTGCAAAGCAAATTGATCAATTAATGGAAAACGGACATGTTGTTAAAATTTATACAACGTCTAAAGTGTTGCAGTAAAGAAAAAGGGAGGGAAGCTAGTGGCTGGGGATGTATTATCACAAAATGAAATTGATGCCCTATTATCCGCGTTATCAACCGGAGAGATGGATGCGGATGAGCTAAAAAAAGAAAATAAAAAACAGCGTATTCGTACATATGATTTTAAACGCGCCCTGCGTTTTTCAAAAGATCAGATTCGCAGTTTGACGCGAATTCATGAAAATTATGCGCGCATGCTCATCAATGTCTTTTCGGCGCAGCTTCGTAACGTTGTACAAGTGTCCGTTGTATCAGTAGATCAAATTCCGTATGAGGAGTTCATTCGCTCTGTTCCGAAAGTAACCATCTTAAATGTGATAGCCGTCCCTCCTTTAGAAGGGCATATCATTATGGAAGTCAATCCGAACATTGCCTATGCGATGCTTGACCGCTTGCTCGGGGGACAAGGCGAGAGCGGTGGGAAAATTAGTAACTTAACGGAAATTGAAACGAGCTTGGTTCGAAACTTGTTAGAGAAAACGTTAGATAGTATGAGAGAAGCTTGGAGTTCTATTGCGGAAATTGAACCTGAAACATCAGAGTTTGAAGTGAACCCTCAGTTTTTGCAGGTAATTTCACCAAATGAAATTGTCATCGTCATTTCATTAAACGTACAAATTGGAGATGAAACGGGCATGATCAATCTATGTATTCCGCACGTGACGCTTGAGCCTATCGTGTCCAAACTGTCCGTTCATTACTGGATGCAATCTTCGAAAAAAGAACCTAATGTACAAGAGGTTGAGCAGCTAAAGGAACAAATCAATGGTGCGGAATTGCAGGTTGTAGCCGAGCTAGGAAAAGCGGATATTTCAATTGAAGATTTCCTAGCATTAGATGCAGGAGATGTTATTCGACTGCAAACAAGCGTTCATAATCCGTTAACTATTTACGTCGGAGAACAACCTAAATTTATTGCACAGCCTGGAAAAGTCAGGCGGAAAGTTGCTGTGCAAATTCTAGATGATGTTAAGAGGAGGAACGAAAGGAATGAACGATGACATGCTTTCGCAAGATGAAATTGATGCGTTGTTAAAAGGAACTTCTTCACTTGACGAGTTTTCAGAGCCGAATAAGTCAAGTCAAGTAGACGATTACTTTACGGAAATGGAAAAAGACGCGCTTGGCGAAATTGGAAATATTTCGTTTGGCAGTTCAGCAACAGCGCTATCGGCTTTATTGAATCAAAAAGTCGATATTACCACACCGTTTGTATCGCTCGTATATAAAGAAGAGCTGACGAATGAATTTCCAAATCCTCATGTCGCTGTGCAAGTTCAGTATACAGAAGGCTTTTCTGGTACGAATTTGTTAGTTATTAAACATGAAGATGCAGCTGTTATTTCAGATTTGATGCTTGGTGGAACGGGTGAGAATCCGACGGAAATCATGGATGAAATTAAGCTGAGTGCAGTGCAGGAAGCGATGAATCAAATGATGGGTTCTGCAGCGACGTCTATGTCCACGGTATTTCAAAAGAAAATTGATATCTCTCCGCCGAGTTTAGATATTTTAAATATTCAAAAAGGGGAAGGTACAGAGCTGATTCCCCAAGATGACGTCTTTGTAAAGGTCTCTTTTAATTTGAAGGTAGGCACATTAATCGATTCGAATATTATGCAGCTTTTATCTATACCGTTCGCAAAAAGTTTGGTCGAAGAGCTCTTAATTCCAAATTCAGAAGATACGGCAGCTTCTATTGAAAAAGAATCAGATCTTAACGGAAAGCAAACAGAACCGCCGGCAGCTGAAGACATACAGCATGAAGAAACACAGCAGGCAGAATCTGTTCATGTACCAGTTGATGTTCAGCCCGCATCGTTTTCAGAGTTCGAGCACATGTCTTCTCCTCAAGGGGATTCACGAAATTTAGACATGCTGCTTGATATCCCGCTTCAAGTTACCGTGGAGCTTGGAAGAACTAAGCGAACGGTTCAAGAGATTTTAGCATTATCTTCTGGTGCAATCATTGAACTTGATAAACTAGCAGGCGAACCAGTAGATATCTTAATTAATAGCAAATTAATAGCAAAAGGCGAAGTGGTCGTCATTGACGAGAATTTTGGCGTTCGCGTAACCGATATTATTAGTCAAAGAGACCGTATTAACAAACTAAAGTAATGATTTTTAGGAGGAGTAGAGATGGGAAACCGAATTTTAATTGTAGATGATGCTGCATTCATGCGCATGATGATCAAAGATATTTTAACGAAAAATGGATATGAAGTAGTAGCGGAAGCGGCAGATGGCCAGCAGGCTGTGGAGTTATTTAAAGAGCATGCACCAGATCTTGTCACAATGGATATTACAATGCCTGAAATGGATGGAATTACGGCCTTAAAAGAAATTAAAACCATAAAAGGTGATGCTAAGGTGATTATGTGTTCAGCCATGGGCCAGCAGGCAATGGTGATTGATGCTATTCAAGCAGGGGCAAAAGATTTTATCGTTAAGCCTTTTCAAGCAGATCGTGTATTAGAGGCAATTTCAAAAGCAATTGGATAAACAACAGATTGGCGGGGCTTTCCCGCTAATCTTACACTATATTGAAGTAAGAGGTGGCAGACATTGCTGCGAAAGTTCGTAATTGCTGCGCTGTTAATAAGCGTATTAGCAGGATCAAATCAAATCGTCTATGCAGAAAGTAGATCTGCATCCGTAAAAGAATGTTTGGAAAAAACGGAGAAGTGTTCAGAGAGTGAGAGTACTGATTCAAAAGAAAAAACTGAACTCCAGGGGACGCCTACGCTTTCAGCTGGAGATATCGTGAAGATGATATTCGCGTTTTTACTTGTAATTGGGCTGCTTTTTGCGCTCTTAAAATTTGTAAATAAAAAAGGAAGGCTGCTGCAAAAAAATAAAGTAGTACAAAACTTGGGTGGTACAAATGTTGGAAGCAGCAAATCTGTACAAGTAGTTAAAGTTGGAAATCAGCTTTTTATTATCGGAGTCGGTGAAAATGTGCAGCTTCTTTCAGAAATTACAGGGCAAGAGAAACAGCAGCTGCTCACGCAGTATGAGGAACAACAGAAAAACGAGAGCGAATATAAAGTCGTACTACCGTCTTTTTTAGAAAAATTGACTTCTAAAAAAGAAGAGAAATCTAGTCATTCTTTTCAGCAGCTTTTTCAGCGAGAAATGAATGAAATGAAAATAAAAAGGCAAAACGTACTGAAAGAGTTAGAAAGGAACAAAAAGAACGATGAATGAAGTGATGAATCTCTTTAACTCGAGCAGTCCTACAAATATTTCAACGTCTGTCCAGCTTTTGTTGCTGCTGACGGTGTTTTCGGTAGCTCCTGGAATTTTAATTATGATGACCTGCTTTACACGAATTGTCATTGTGCTGTCATTTGTACGTACATCGCTCGGGACACAGCAAATGCCTCCTAATCAAATATTAGTTGGTTTATCGCTGTTTTTAACGTTTTTTATTATGGCGCCAACTTTTTCTCAGGTAAATGAACAGGCGCTTCAGCCGCTTTTAAAAGAAAAAATCACGCTGAATCAAGCCTATGAAAAAGCAGCTGAACCGATGAAAGAATTTATGAGTGCCCATACAAGACAAAAAGATTTAGCTCTTTTTTTAGAATATGCGGATATAGATAAACCATCCTCTGTTCAAGATATTCCCTTAACCGCGCTCGTTCCGGCTTATGCAATCAGTGAGCTAAAGACAGCCTTTCAAATTGGATTTATGATTTTTATTCCTTTTCTTATTATCGATATGATTATAGCAAGCGTGCTGATGTCTATGGGAATGATGATGCTTCCTCCCGTTATGATTTCGCTCCCGTTTAAAATTTTACTATTTGTACTGGTTGACGGCTGGAATTTAGTTGTTAAATCATTATTAATAAGTTTTCAATAGGTGATAGACAATGAATGGAGAATTTGTCATTTCGTTAGCAGAAAAAGGCGTATATACGATCTTAATTGTATCTGGCCCTTTATTGCTGCTGGCCCTTGTAGTTGGGCTCATTATTAGTATTTTTCAAGCAACTACCCAAATTCAAGAGCAAACACTTGCTTTTGTTCCTAAGATTGTAGCGGTCTTAGTAGGGATTGTATTTTTTGGTCCGTGGATGTTATCAAAAATGATTTCATTTACATATGAAATTTTTTCAAATCTGTATCGGTACGTAGGATAGCTATGAGTCAGTTGATCTTATCCTATCCCGCGTTTTTACTAGTGCTAGTGCGCGTAACGTCTTTTTTTATTACGGTTCCGCTATTTTCATACAAAACGATTCCCGCAGTTCATAAAGTAGGTTTGTCTGCCTCACTATCCGTCATTATTGCGACAACAATTGATTTACCCGTCGTTTCATTAGATGCACAGTTTGTACTTTTAGTAGTAAAGGAATGTGCTGTTGGGTTGTTTATTGGTTTGACTGCGTATGTATTTATTATGGCTATTCAAATTGCCGGAGGTCTCATCGATTTTCAAGTTGGGTTTGCGATTGCCAACGTAATAGATCCGCAGACAGGGGCGCAAAGTCCGATACTAGGTCAATATTTATATGTATTTGCTCTCCTATTTTTATTATCGACCAATGGACATCATTTATTAATAGACGGCATCTATAATAGTTATTTAATTATTCCGTTAGACAAAGTAGCTTTCCCTGTGGGAAGCCAAGCATTTGCTACACACATCATAACTGTTTTTTCATCGATGTTTTTAGTAGCTGTTCAAATGTCTTTGCCTTTGGTAGGTTCATTATTTTTAGTCGATATCGCGCTTGGAATTGTCGCAAGAACCGTCCCGCAGTTAAATATTTTCGTAGTGGGGTTTCCGGTAAAAATTATTGTTGCCTTTATTTTGCTGATTGTCGTGATGGGGAGCATGTTTTATATGATGCAAATCATATTTGAACAAATGATAGAAGCGATGCGCGCGACGATCCGCATATTAGGAGGGGTGTAGCTTTGTTTTTAGTAAAAGTTGATTTGCAATTTTTCGCGGGAGAAAAAACGGAAAAAGCTACACCTAAAAAAAAGCAAGACTCTAGAAAAAAAGGACAGGTAGCTAAAAGTCAAGACGTTACAACTGCGCTCATCCTTTTAATGGTTTTTCTTTATTTTTTGTTTGGAGCCAAACAGTTTTTACAGCAAATGATGAAGTTGTTAAGAGAAGCTTTTCAAACGTATATGCTTGAGGAAGTGACGGCAGAGCGCGTATTTGCGATGTTTAAGCACCTTCTTCCTGCAATAGCCCTTGCAGCAGGTCCTGTTATGCTCGCAGCTTTTATTGCTGCGCTCGGAGCGAATTATATGCAGGTTGGTATTCTTTTTTCCACGGAGGCTCTTCAGCCTAAGTTAGAAAAGATTAACCCTATTAGCGGAGCCAAACGGATTTTTGCCATGAGAGCGCTGGTAGAACTAATCAAGTCAACGCTGAAAATTATGTGTATCGGAGCCGTCACGTTTTTTATCTTATGGATTCACATAGAAGATGTATTAAATTTATCTCAAAAAAGTATAGGGGACTCGCTGGTTGTTCTGTCTAAGCTTGTTTTTCAAATGGGACTTGCAGCCTCGCTTATGCTTTTATTTTTATCGCTGCTTGATTATTTTTACCAAAATTTTGATTTCGAGAAAAATATTCGAATGTCAAAGCAAGATATCAAAGATGAGCATAAAAACATTGAAGGCGATCCTCTAATCAAATCAAAAATAAAGCAAAAGCAGCGGGAAATGGCAATGTCTCGCATGATGCAAGAAGTTCCAAAAGCAGATGTCATCATTACAAACCCCACTCATTATGCCATTGCTTTAAAATATGATGAAGAAAAAATGGATGCTCCCTATGTTGTAGCCAGTGGCGTAGATTTTATTGCTCAAAAGATTAAAGGAATCGCCAAAAGCCATGAAATCATCATGGTAGAGAACCGCCCGCTGGCAAGAGCACTTTTTGACCAAACTAAAGTAGGAGATGCAGTACCCGAAGAATTTTTTAAAGCGGTGGCTGAAATATTAGCTTACGTATACCGCATTCAAAATAAAATGTAACGTTACGCTATTGTAAGGAGAGAAAAATTAATGTCTGCAAGAGAACTGCCAGTTGTTATAGGTGTTGTACTTATTATCGTTATGCTTGTTATTCCGTTGCCTTCATGGTTATTAAGTATTTTAATCATGATTAACATTTCTCTTGCACTGCTTGTACTGCTCGTTTCCATGAATATGAAAGAACCTTTAGAGCTATCGGTATTTCCGTCTTTGCTGCTGGTTCTTACGCTGTTTCGATTAGGTTTGAATGTATCGACAACACGTTCAATCTTAGGAACAGGAGAAGCAGGCGGAGTGGTGGAAACATTCGGCCACTTCGTTATTGGAGGCAATCCTTTGGTGGGCTTTGTTGTCTTCATTATTTTAATTATCATTCAGTTTCTCGTTATTACAAAAGGAGCGGAGCGTGTTTCTGAAGTAGCCGCCCGCTTTACCTTAGATGCGATGCCGGGTAAACAAATGAGTATTGATGCAGATTTAAATGCAGGTATGATTTCAGAAAAGCAAGCAATTGACCGCCGTGAAAAAATTCAGCGCGAAGCAGATTTTTATGGAGCAATGGATGGAGCCAGTAAATTCGTCAAAGGTGACGCCATTGCAGGGATTGTCATCACCCTGATTAATATCTTATTTGGGATTATTATCGGCATGCTGCAAATGGGAATGTCCATCACTGAAGCATCCCAAACCTTTACTTTGTTAACAGTAGGCGATGGGTTAGTGAGTCAAATTCCAGCCCTTATGATTTCAACAGCGACAGGTATTATCGTCACTAGAGCTGCTTCAACAGGTAATTTGAGCGAAGATATTACACAGCAGCTGTTTGCTTTTCCCGTTATGCTTTATGTCACTGGAGGAACGATTGCGGCTCTTGGTTTAATTACGCCAATTAATGATGTTATTACAATGCCTATTGCTATTTTGTTAGGAGTGGGAGGCTATTATTTGTCTCGGGCTAAGCATCAGGCGGTTCGTGAAGAAATGGCGCCTACTGAAGAAGAGCTTGAAGACAATGAAATGAAAAGTCCGGAGAGTGTTGTCAATCTATTAAGCGTTGATCCAATTGAATTTGAATTTGGGTATGCATTAATTCCGCTTGCTGATACGAATCAAGGAGGCGATCTGCTTGATCGAATTGTGATGATTAGGCGACAGCTGGCACTTGAGCTAGGATTGGTCATTCCGGTTGTTCGCATCAGAGACAACATTCAGCTTCAGCCCAATGAATACTGTCTTAAAATAAAGGGCAATGAAGTGGCAAAAGGGGAGCTGCTGCTCGATCACTATTTAGCAATCAGTCCGGGAGTGGATGATGATTTGATTGAAGGAATTGATACGTTAGAGCCAGCTTTTAAAATGCCTGCAAAATGGATTAGTGAGTCCGCGAAGGAGCAGGCTGAGATGTTCGGGTATACCGTTGTTGACCCGCCGTCGGTTGTGTCTACGCACATAACAGAAGTTATAAAATCGTATGCGCATGAGCTGATTGGAAGGCAGGAGACAAAGCAACTAATCGATCACACAAAAGAAACGTATCCTATTTTAATTGAGGAAGTAACGCCTAATCCGCTTTCTGTTGGAGACATTCAAAGGGTACTGGCAAAGCTTTTAAAAGAAAGCGTCTCAATTCGAAATTTACCCATTATTTTTGAGGTGCTGGCGGACTACGGCAAAATGACGTCAGACACCGATTTGTTAACTGAATATGTCCGGCAAGGACTCGCAAGACAAATTACCAGTCAATATACGGTCCAAGAAGGTCTGCTTCGAGTTCTTACCCTTTCAGGAAAAGTTGAAAAAATGATGGCGGAAGCTGTTCAACAAACGGAGCATGGGAATTATTTGTCACTAGACCCTAACGTTTCACAAGCTATCCTGGAAAGTATAGCCAAGCAAACAGAAACACTTTCTTTTCAAGAACAGTCTCCAATTGTGTTATGTTCTCCTGCGGTGAGGATGTACGTGCGTCAAATCACTGAGCGGTATTTTCCCCATATGGCGGTTTTATCATATAACGAGCTAGAAGCAAATGTTGAAGTTCAAAGTGTTGGAGTGGTGGATATCTGATGAAAGTAAAAAAATACGTAGTAGCATCCATGCCGCAAGCTATGAAAGCCATTCGTTCAGATTTAGGTGAGGAAGCGGTTATTTTACATTCAAAACAAATTCGAACAGGAGGGTTTCTTGGTCTATTTACTAAGGCAAAAATAGAAGTATTGGCAGCTGTCGATTCCGTAGAAAAGCTGAGCGTAAAGAAGAATTCATCGTCGCCAGAACCCAGTATGGAAGATAATCAATCTTTTATGAAGCAGCAGCTCAGTGAGTTAAATACTCTTGTCTCACAAATGAATCAAGTGCCAAAGGTTTCTTCAGGTTCATATCCAAAAGCAGTGGAGGATGTGTTTGCCTATTTGCGTTTGCAAGAAATAGACGAAGCTATTTTAAAAAGTATAGAGGCTCCTATGCTAGAGTACTACTACTTACATCGCCCTAACTCAAATCAACTTATGGAGTGGACGAAGAGCTGGTTTGGCAATCAGTTTAAAGCAAGTGAATGGAGCGGTCCTTTCAAAAAATATGTAAGTGTAGTAGGACCAACAGGTGTCGGTAAAACAACAACTCTTGCTAAATTGGCCGCAAAATGTGTCCTGGAACACAATCAAAAAATAGCATTTATTACAACTGACACGTATAGAATTTCAGCGATTGAGCAGCTCAAGACGTACGCTTCGATCTTGAATGCGCCTTTAACGATTTGTTATAACGGAGCAGATTTTAAAAAAGCTTTGCTAGAAGCGGAAGCATACGATGTGATTTTTATTGACACAGCAGGTCGGAACTTTTTAGAACAGCAATATGTAAATGATTTAAAGAAAATTATTACGTTTCAAGAAGATTTGCAAACGTTTCTTGTTTTAGCCCTAACGTCAAAAGTATCAGATATGAAAGCTGTATATGAACGTTTTGCTAGTCTGCCTGTTGATCACTTGATTTTTACGAAGCAAGATGAAACCACCCGTAAAGGCTCGCTTTTAAATATGTTATATCATTACGGCCAGCGAGTTGCTTTTACAACAAACGGGCAGGATGTACCAGAAGATGTTTCGGCATTTAAAATAAAAGAGTTTATTGACGATGTATTTGGAGATTGGAAAGATGAATGATCAAGCAGCAGTTTTAAGAGAAAAAGTGTTAAAGAAGCATCAAAACTCTTTAAGGAATTGTAAAACACTAGCCGTGTTAAGCGGAAAAGGAGGAGTTGGAAAGTCGAATCTATCATTAAACTTATCTCTTGCGCTAACGAAGCAAAAGCAAAGAGTTCTTCTTTTTGATATGGATATAGGGATGGGAAATATTGATATTTTGATTGGGCAAACTACTTCATATACGATGGTCGATTTGCTAGAAAAAAAGCTTTCCATCCAGCAAATTATTAAAAAAGGTCCTCAAAATTTAGCTTATGTGGCTGGTGGAACAGGAATTTCCTCTGTATTTGAATGGTCTCCATCAGATCTTGCTCATTTAATACAAGAATTGAATTCGTTAATAAATCAATATGATTATATGATTTTTGATATGGGAGCGGGCATGTCAGAGAGTGTACTTAAGTTTTTAAAAGCTGTAGATGAAATGATCGTGGTTACAACATCAGAACCTACATCTATAACAGATGCCTACGCTGCTATTAAGCTAGCAGCTTCCTATTCTGTATCAGCACCGGTTCGTCTTATTATTAACAAAACGCTTTCTGACAAAGAAGGAAATGAGACGTATGAACGATTTAGCCGAGCTGTTCAGCAGTTTTTGAACATATCTATTTCTCTATTAGGTATTGTACCAAACGATCAAGCTGTCCAGAAAGCGGTCAATCGCCAAATGCCTTTTTTGCTTCAAAATCCAGCATCTAAAGCGAGTATATCACTAATAGAAATGGTGAGTATTCTTATTCCTCAAGACAATAGGATAACGGCTAAAAACGAGGGAATGTTTATTCGGCGCCTCAAACGATTTTTTCTTGAAAGGTAGGAAATTAGAGTGAATGAAATAAAGGTGCTTATTGTAGATGATTCTGCATTTATGCGAAAGCTAATCGGCGATTTTTTAGCATGTGACAGTCGTTTTCACGTTGTGGGTACCGCACGTAACGGTGAAGAAGGGTTAAAAAAAGCGCTCGAGCTGTCGCCAGACATTGTGACACTTGATATTGAAATGCCCAAAATGAATGGCTTAGATATGTTAAAACAGCTCATGCGTGTGAAGCCCCTTCCTGTTGTCATGTTATCGAGTACAACAATAGAAGGTGCTGAAAATACGCTGACCGCTATGCAGTACGGCGCAGTTGATTTTGTTGCTAAACCTTCGGGAGCTATTTCGCTGGACTTACATAAAGTGAAAGATGAGCTTATCTCTAAACTATTGCTTGCTAGTAAAGCCAACATATCTTCAAGCAGTCATCAGCACGTACGAAACAGCAGTGTATATAACCTCCCGATGGGGACGAAAGTGAACAAAATGATTTGTATTGGCACTTCTACTGGAGGACCGCGTGCGCTGCAAGAAGTATTATCAACTGTTTCAAAAGACATAAGCGCACCTATTTTTATTGTGCAGCATATGCCTCCAAATTTCACAAAATCATTAGCGCTTAGACTAAATCAGCTAGCTGATATTGAAGTAAAAGAAGCAAAAGACAATGAAATCGTTCGCTCAGGATGTGCTTATATTGCGCCTGGAGGTTTTCATATGACGGTTGTAGAGAAAAAAGGACAGCTCAGCATTTGTTTAGATACTTCTTCATCTGTAAAGGGACATCGCCCCTCAGTGGATCGTTTGTTTCAGTCGATTAGTAAAATTTCAGGTTATCAAAAACTTGCTATTGTGTTGACAGGAATGGGTGCCGATGGAACAGAAGGGGTTATTGATTTAAAGAAAAATAAAGATGCGCTTATATTGGCTGAATCGGAAGAAACGGCTGTCATTTATGGGATGCCCAAATCAGCCGTTTCTACAAAACTTGTTGATTATATTGAACCGCTGCGAAACGTTGGAAGCTTTATTTCTCGCTACGCACAGAAATAGGAGGGAAAGTTACGATGGATATGAATCAATATCTAGAAGTGTTTATTGAAGAAAGCAGGGAACATCTTCAAAACGTTAATGACCAGCTAATGCGTTTTGAAAAAAATACCGATGATCTTGGCTATGTAAACGAAATTTTTCGGTCTGCTCATACGTTAAAAGGTATGTCTGCAACAATGGGATTTGATGATTTAGCACAATTAACTCACAAAATGGAAAACGTGTTAGATGCTGTTCGAAATCACCAACTCGACGTTCATACGGAAGTTCTTGATGCTTTGTTTGAATCAGTCGATGCGCTAGAAATAATGGTTCAATCTATTTCTGAAGGCGGCGATGGTCAGCTTGATGTCAAATTGCTTGTTCAAAAGCTGCAGCGTATTGTAGCAGAGGAACCTGTAGCACAGCATGCAGCTTCTTCCATTGAGTACGATGAATTAGTACAAACGCTGCTCAGCCAAACAGCAGACCAAGGATTTAACGCGTTTGAAATAACCGTACAGCTTGAACGCACCTGCTTATTAAAAGCTGCACGCGCTTATATGGTATTTGATGTGTTAGAGCAAGCAGGAGACGTCATTAAGTCAGCGCCAACTGTTCAAGATATCGAACAGGAAAAATTTGAATTATCTTTTATCGTTTTACTAGTAACAAACGAATCACAAGAAAAGCTGCAGGCGAGCATTATGGAAGTCTCTGAGGTAGAAAGTGTGAAAATTGCTGCGGTCCCCGTAAAAAAGGAGACAGAAATGGAGGGGCTTGTTTCATCAGAAGTAGCAACAGCCATACAGGAAGTTACTATGTCAGAACCTTCCAAATCGCCTGTTGAAGAGAAAAGACAGCCCTCAAATAACAAGACGATTCGAGTTAATATTGACCGTTTGGACAGTCTTATGAATTTGTTTGAAGAACTGGTTATTGATAGAGGCAGGTTAGAACAAATATCAAAAGAATTGAATAATAGCGAATTAGACGAAACGGTAGAGCGGATGTCTCGTATTTCGGGAGACTTGCAAACAATTATTTTAAACATGCGTATGGTGCCTGTAGAAACCGTTTTTAATCGTTTTCCCCGTATGGTGAGACAGCTTTCAAAAGATTTAGGGAAACAAATTGAACTTCAAATTGTCGGAGCTGATACAGAGCTGGACCGAACCGTCATTGATGAAATTGGAGATCCGCTTGTTCACTTATTAAGAAATGCCGTTGACCACGGAATTGAAATGCCTCAAGCACGCTTAGAGAACGGAAAGAATGAAAAGGGAACGATTCGCCTTAAAGCTTATCATAGCGGAAATCATGTCTTTATTGATTTAGAAGATGACGGGGCGGGCATCAATCGTGAAAAGGTACTGCAAAAAGCGTTGGATCGAGGAATTATTGATGGGAAAACAGCTGAAACGCTGACGGATAAACAAGTGTACGAGCTCATTTTTGCTTCGGGCTTTTCGACGGCTGAGCAGATTTCAGATGTTTCCGGACGAGGAGTAGGTTTAGATGTCGTGAAAAACACGATTGAATCGCTAGGGGGTTCTGTAACGATCGATTCTAACGAAGGATACGGTTCGCGTTTTTCTATTCAACTGCCGCTCACTCTTTCTATCATTTCTGCTTTACTCGTGCAAATGAGTGAAGAGCGCTATGCCTTGCCGCTTTCTTCGATTATTGAAACAGCTATTGTTCAGCCCAAAGAGGTCATGCATGTACACGGTCAAAAGGTTATTGACTTTCGAGGAGCCATTATTCCTCTTCTTGATTTAAAAGAACTATTCACTGTGCCTAACTCGGTACAAGATGATCATTATTCAGTAGTCATCGTGAAAAAAGGAGAAAAGACCGCTGGGCTAATTGTTGATTCTTTTATCGGTCAGCAGGAAATTGTTTTAAAATCTTTAGGTCATTATCTGCCGGGTGTGTTTGCTATTTCAGGAGCCACGATTTTAGGGGATGGACAAGTAGCACTTATCATTGATTGCAACGCTTTGATTAAATAACAAATGCTGTGAAAAGAAAGGGAGAAAGGCATGAAAATTATTGTGTTTCAATTGGGAGACGAGGAGTACGGAATCTCAGTAGAAGAAGTGCAGTCGATTGAAAAGATTCAGCACATAACACGCGTTCCTGGAGTAAAAGAATATGTAAAAGGTGTTATTAACCTTCGCGGTGTTATTACACCGATTATTGATTTGCGCACTCGTTTTAACTTGCAAGAACAGCTTAACCATGAGCTGACACGTATTATTATGGTTCGTCTTAATGATGTAGAAGCAGGTTTGATTGTCGATGCGGCAAATGATGTAGTGGATATTGATGAAAAAACGATTGCTTCAGTGCCTGAAACAGTTGAAGGAACAGCTGTTGAATACTTAAACGGAGTCGTTAAAGTAGATAGCCGTTTAATTGTTCTTCTAAATTTACCTAAAGTGCTCTCTTTAGAAGACCACCTCCAGTGAGTCAAACGAATAATGGATATCACGCTGAAGGTTCTAGGAGTTGAAGAATCGTGAGAGATGATAAACAAGTGATTAAGGTAGGAATTGCCGAGATGAATGTTACACATGCACCCGCAGTGCTTCGAACAGCGGGATTAGGATCATGTGTAGGAGTTGTCGTTTATGACTCTGTTCACTCAGTAGCTGGGCTCGCTCATGTGATGCTTCCGGATTCAAGCGGAGCTAAATGTCCTTTTAATAGAGCTAAATATGCAGATACAGCCATTTTTGATTTGGTAAATATGTTGATTAAACAAGGCGCACATAGAAAATTGTTAAAAGCAAAAATAGCAGGAGGCGCGCAGATGTTTCAATTTGAACCAAGAAATGATGTCATGCGAATTGGCCTTCGAAATGTTCAAGCAGTAGAGAGAGAGCTGCATAGAAACAGTGTAGAAATTGCAGCAAAAGCTACAGGAGGACACAACGGACGCACAATTGAATTTGATCCTCAAACGGCTATTTTAAAGGTTCGTACGATTAACGAAGGGATAAAAACGATATAAAGCGCGCTCTGATCGTTTAATAGCGCTATAAAAAGGAGTTGAAAGACCCTTGAAAAGTATACAAGAAGTTGAAGAACATAAAATTTGGCAGGAATGGAGAGAGACGAGAGACTCACATGCGGGAAACATGCTTGTTAAAAAGTATATGCCGCTCGTTAACTATCACGTTCAGCGGATTAGCGTGGGGCTGCCGAAAAATATTCATAAAGAAGAGCTTCGTAGTTTAGGGTTAATCGGTCTTTACGATGCTTTGGAAAAGTTTGATTACGGTAGAGACTTAAAGTTTGATACATATGCGTCTTTTCGAATTCGAGGGGCGATAATAGACGGGCTTCGTAAAGAAGACTGGTTATCAAGAAGCGCAAGGGAAAAGACGAAAAGGATTGAGCAAGCAACAGAAGCACTTGAACAAAGATACTTGCGCAGAGTTGCACCAAGTGAGGTTGCAAAAGAAGTAGGCATGACAGAAGCAGATGTCGTTCATACGATGAATGAAGGCTTTTTAGCTAACGTGTTGTCAATGGAAGAACAGCCGAAAGAGTATGAAGATGGAGAACAAAAATATACGATTAAAGATGAAAAAACGCTCTCTCCTGAAGAGGAGCTAATTAACGACGAACGATATCAAGAGCTTGCTGAAGTTATCGAGCAGCTAAATGAAAAAGAGCAGCTCGTTGTTTCATTATTCTATAAAGAAGAGTTGACTTTTACAGAAATCGCACAGCTGTTAGGGCTATCTACTTCACGTATTTCTCAAATTCATTCGAAAGCGCTGTTTAAAATGCGTACGAGTTTAAGTAAAATAATTTAGCAAAGAGGTAAAAGGATGGGGTTTTTACTCACAGTTAGTTTTTTAATTCATGGTCTATCACTGTTTTGCATTATTCTTTTATATATGCAAGTGACCAAAGTGAAAAGGATTGAACGCTTGCACCAGCAAAATATAAATAAAATGGAAGCTGCGATGGGTTCATATCTCGCTGAATTTCAAGAACAAAACGAACAGTTTTTAAGGCAGCTTCGAGAGCGTTCGACTTCGCTTTCTTCGGAAGTGGAAAAAAGTAGCGTAAAATCACCTTTGGTAGATGAAGAAGACGTGCCTGTTCAAAGGGTGGATCTAAAAAGTGAGCCGTCCCAGTCGCTGCATGAACTTCTTTCTATAGAAGAAAATCAGAAGCATATATGCACACCTTTTGATGAATTAACTACAGACCAAATTCAAGATTTGTCAGGTGAAGAGATAAAAGAATTTTCTGTTTATTTAAAGAGAAAAGGTTTAACAATTGAAGAAATTGCAAAACATTTACACAGAGGGAAAACTGAAATTGAATTATTATTGAAATTTCATCAATAAACTTAATGAAACGCTTGCTTGTGAAAAAGGAGTGTGCTATATTTGTTTTTGGTGTTATTACACACGCTTGTTGATTCGGTTGATGGTGCTACTTTTTGTAGTTTCGGCTGAAGATGAAATGAGCGGAGGAGACTTAAAACCATTAGGAGGAAAAACACATGTCAGTAATTTCAATGAAACAATTACTAGAAGCTGGTGTACATTTCGGTCACCAAACTCGCCGTTGGAACCCAAAGATGAAGAAATACATCTTCACTGAGCGTAACGGCATCTACATTATCGATCTTCAAAAAACAGTTAAGAAAGTAGAAGAAGCGTACAAATTCGTTAAAGAATTAGCTGCAGACGGCGGTACTGTTTTATTCGTAGGTACGAAAAAACAAGCTCAAGATTCTGTTAAAGAAGAAGCAGCTCGCGCTGGTATGTACTTTGTTAACCAACGTTGGTTAGGTGGTACATTAACTAACTTCTCAACTATCCAAAAACGTATCAAACGTTTAAAAGATATCGAAAAAATGCAAGAAGACGGTACTTTCGAAGTACTACCTAAGAAAGAAGTAGTTCAACTTAAAAAAGAGTTAGAGCGTCTTGAAAAATTCTTAGGCGGCATTAAAGATATGAAACAACTTCCAGATGCATTATTCATCATTGACCCTCGTAAAGAGCGTATTGCAGTAGCGGAAGCTAAAAAATTACACATTCCAATCGTTGGTATCGTAGACACTAACTGTGATCCAGACGAAATTGATTATGTAATCCCTGCAAACGATGATGCAATTCGTGCTGTTAAACTTTTAACTTCTAAAGTTGCTGATGCTATTCTAGAAGCTAAACAAGGTGAAGAAACAGCAGTTGAAACTGAAACAACTACTGCTTAATTCCGTGAAAGGTGATAAGAGGGAATAGCCTTTTATCACCTTTTTTTGAAAAGATTTAACCCATTTATATACATTAATTACATACCCAAACAAGGAGGCTACACATTATGGCAATTACTGCTCAAATGGTAAAAGAATTACGTGAAAAAACTGGCGCTGGTATGATGGATTGTAAAAAAGCGTTAACTGAAACTAACGGTGATATGGAGCAAGCAATCGATTTCTTACGTGAAAAAGGTATTGCAAAAGCTGCTAAAAAATCAGACCGTATTGCTGCTGAAGGTCTAACTTACATCGAAACTCAAGGTAACGAAGCTGTTATCTTAGAAGTTAACTCTGAAACTGATTTCGTTGCGAAAAACGAAGGTTTCCAAAAATTAACAAAAGAATTAGCTGCTCACATCTTAGCTAACAAACCAGCTGACGCTGCTGAAGCTGCTACTCAAAAAATGGAAAACGGTGCAACTGTTGAAGAACACATCAACTCTGCAATCGCTACAATCGGAGAAAAATTATCTCTACGTCGTTTTGCTGTAGCAACAAAAACTGATGCTGATGCATTCGGTGCTTATCTACATGCTGGCGGACGTATCGGTGTGTTAACAGTATTATCTGGTACAACTGAAGAAGCTGTTGCAAAAGACGTTGCTATGCACATTGCTGCAATCAACCCTAAATACATCTCTCGTGACCAAGTTTCTGCTGAAGAAACTGAGCGTGAGCGCGAAGTATTAACTCAACAAGCATTAAACGAAGGCAAACCAGAAAAAATCGTTGCAAAAATGGTTGAAGGTCGCCTTGGCAAATTTTTCGAAGATATTTGCTTACTAGATCAAACATTTGTTAAAAATCCTGATCAAAAAGTACGTCAGTTCGTTGAGAGCAAAGGCGCTACTGTTGAAAGCTTCGTTCGTTTTGAAGTAGGAGAAGGTATTGAGAAACGTCAAGACAACTTCGCTGAAGAAGTAATGAACCAAGTTAAAAAGTAAGGGTTTGACCGTATAGGGAACACTGTGTGTTCCCTTTTTTACAAAAGAGATCTCACCGTTAACGATGGAGGTAAGCATGAGTCAAGCAAAATATAATCGTATCGTATTAAAGTTAAGTGGAGAAGCATTAGCTGGTGAAGAGGGTTTTGGTATTAACCCATCCATCATCAAATCTGTTGCTGAACAAGTAAAAGCCGTTTATGAATTAGGTGTGGAAATTGCTGTAGTCGTTGGTGGTGGAAACATTTGGCGTGGTAAAATTGGCAGTGAAATGGGTATGGATCGTGCCGCTGCTGATTATATGGGAATGCTAGCAACAGTAATGAACTCTTTGGCTCTTCAAGATAGCTTAGAGAACATTGGTGTGCAAACACGAGTTCAGACTTCTATCGAGATGAGACAAGTAGCAGAGCCTTATATTAGAAGAAAAGCTGTTCGTCATCTCGAGAAAAAACGCGTTGTTATCTTCGCCGCGGGTACAGGAAACCCTTATTTCTCTACAGATACAACAGCAGCTTTGCGTGCAGCTGAAATTGAAGCTGACGTGATCTTAATGGCTAAAAACAACGTAGATGGCGTTTATAATGCGGATCCTAAGCTTGTACCTGATGCTGTAAAATACGAAACATTAACGTATATTGATGTTTTAAAAGATGGACTAGCTGTGATGGATTCTACAGCTTCTTCATTATGTATGGACAATGATATTCCGCTAATTGTTTTTTCAATTACGGAAGAAGGCAATATTAAACGTGCCGTTACAGGCGAAAACATTGGAACAATTGTAAAGGGGAAATAAACATGCCAAAACAAGTGTTGCAAAACGCAAAAGAAAGAATGGAAAAAGCAATTCAATCATTTAGCCGCGAACTAGCATCAATTCGTGCTGGACGTGCAAGCGCGTCACTTCTTGACCGCGTAACGGTAGAATACTACGGTGCACCAACACCAATTAACCAATTGGCGCAAGTAAGCGTGCCTGAAGCTCGTATGCTTGTTATTCAGCCTTATGACAAATCACAAATTGGTGAGGTTGAAAAAGCTATTTTAAAATCTGACTTAGGGTTAACACCTACAAGCGATGGAACTATTATCCGTTTATCGATTCCTGCTTTAACGGAAGAGCGTCGTCGTGAGTTAGTGAAAATGGTGAAAAAATATGCTGAAGAAGCAAAAGTTGCGGTTCGTAACGTACGCCGTGATGCAAACGATGATTTCAAAAAGTTAGAGAAAAAAGGTGAAATTACTGAAGACGATTTACGCGGCTACAGTGATGACATTCAAAAGCTAACAGATGATCATATTGTAAAAGTGGATAAAGTGGCGAAAGATAAAGAAGAAGAAATTATGGCAGTTTAAGTCATTTCAAGGTAAAATATATTGTAAAAGACCCTCTATTGTTTACAGGGGGTTTTTTTGTTAATAATGTGTAGTAAGAAAAAACTCACATAAGCCACACGTTTATGTGAGAGCGTACAACGGGGGACCTTTGCATGTTAAGAAAATTTCAAGCATGGAAGAAAAGTCAAGATTTAAATACACTGTCTTTGTCAGAACGAAAAGATCAAGTGAAACAGCACCCTGTTCCTGAACATATTGCAATTATTATGGATGGGAACGGTCGTTGGGCGCAAAAACGAGCTCTTCCTCGCATGATGGGCCATCATGAAGGAATGAAGGTAGTACGTCATGTGACCAGATCGGCCAATGAATTAGGTGTTAAAGTATTAACTTTATATGCATTTTCCACTGAAAATTGGAAGCGCCCCAAAATTGAAGTCGAGTTTTTAATGAAACTGCCAGAGGAATTTTTAACAACCTTTCTGCCTGAGCTAATTGAAAAAAATGTGCAAGTTCGTATTATGGGGGATAAAAGTGAGCTCCCTGCCCATACGATTCGAGCCGTGGATAATGCAATTGAAAAAACAAAGCATAACACAGGGCTGATTTTAAACTTCGCGCTCAATTACGGTAGCCGTCACGAAATCATGGGCGCTATTCAGTCATTGGTAGAAGATGTAGAACAGGGAAAAGTAGCTTCCTCTTCTATTTCAGAAAATTTATTTTCTTCCTATTTAATGAGCAAAAGCCTTCCAGATCCGGATTTGCTTATTCGTACAAGCGGTGAGCTTCGCTTAAGTAATTTTATGCTTTGGCAGCTAGCTTACACAGAGTTTTGGTTTACAGAAGTATTATGGCCAGATTTTAAAGAAAATCATTTAATCGAAGCAGTCGAGGCGTTTCAAAAGCGCGGTCGCCGCTTTGGTGGTGTATAAGAAGGTGTGGAAAACAAGATGAAACAGCGCATTATCACCGCGATTGTAGCACTTGCGGTATTTGTGCCGATTGTTTTAATTGGAGGGTTACCTTTTACCCTTATCATGTATGTAATCGGAACAGTTGGTGTAATTGAGCTTTTAAAAATGAAACATTTGAAAGCAATGTCTTTTCCAAGTATCATTAGTTTATTGCTAACCTGGGTGTTTTTACTACCAAATGGAAGAGATGTTGCATTTCAATTCTTAAGTGAACATAAGATAGAAGTAGCGCTTGCTGCTGTCCTTCTTTTATTAATGTACACGGTTGTAGTTAAAAATAAATTTACCTTCGATGACGTTGGGTTTATTTTATTAACGACAGTATATGTTGGCTTTGGCTTTCATTATTTTATCGAGGTTCGTCAAGAGTTCGGCTTAGCTTATTTGTTCTTTGCTTTTCTTATTATTTGGGCGACGGATTCTGGAGCTTATTTTATTGGACGAGCAATGGGAAAACGAAAGCTATGGCCGGAAATCAGTCCCAATAAAACAATTGAAGGTTTTGTCGGTGGCATCGTATGCGCTATTATAGTAGCCATTGTATTTAAGCTGTTAGCAAATATTGATCAAACTATGATCGAACTACTTGTAATTGGTATTATCGTATCGTTATTTGGACAGATGGGTGATCTTGTACAATCAGCGTTCAAACGTCACTATGGCGTAAAAGATTCAGGAAAGATTTTACCAGGTCATGGTGGGATTTTAGACCGTTTTGACAGTTTAATGTTCATCATGCCAATTTTAGCTTTTTTATTATCTCTATAAAAAAGATGTCTTTGTTTTAATAGGAGTGAATATACTTGAAGAAAATTTCCTTGTTAGGAGCTACAGGTTCAATCGGTACTCAAACCGTTGATATTGTTCGAGCGCATCCGGAGCATTTTGAGCTCTCAGCAATCTCTGTAGGTCGAAATATTAATGAAGCAAGAAAGATTATTCAGCAGTGTAAGCCAGCCCTTGTTTCTGTGATGAAGAAAGAAGATTGTCTGTCACTGCAAGCAGAATTCCCTTCTATTCGATTTGTTTATGGAGAAGAAGGGCTTGTGGAAGTGGCGACTCATCCATCCACAGAAGTTTTAGTAAATGCTGTTCTTGGAAGTGTAGGGTTGACTCCTACGCTAGAAGCAATCAAAATGAGAAAAACGATTGCTATTGCAAATAAGGAGACACTTGTTACCGCTGGTCACCTTGTCATGGAAGCAGCCAAGGAATATGGCGCTGATATTTTACCGGTAGACAGTGAGCACTCAGCTATTTTTCAAAGTTTGCAAGGGCAAGATCAAAAAGCAATAGACCGTTTAATTTTAACGGCTTCTGGAGGAAGCTTTCGAGATAAAACGAGAGCAGAACTACAGGGAGTAACGGTTGAAGATGCATTAAATCATCCAAACTGGTCGATGGGAGCTAAAATTACAATTGATTCGGCAACGATGATGAATAAGGGGTTAGAAGTGATTGAAGCACATTGGCTTTTTGATCTTCCCTATGAGAAAATTGATGTATTGTTACATAAGGAAAGCATCATTCATTCTATGGTAGAGTATTCGGATACAAGCGTTATTGCTCAGCTTGGAACGCCTGATATGCGCGTGCCAATTCAATACGCGTTAACGTATCCAAAACGCATGTCTTTGCCTAACACCAAGCGTTTAAGTTTGGCGGATATTGGTCAGCTTCACTTCGATAAAATGGATGAAGAGCGTTTTCGCTGTTTAGCTTTTGCATTTGAGGCTGGCAAAGCGGGTGGAACACTTCCGACTGTTTTAAACGCAGCTAATGAAGAAGCTGTTCAAGCCTTTTTAGATGGTCACATTACATTTTTACAAATTGAAGATGTGATTGAAAAAGCAATGAATGAACATACTGTAATACAGAAACCTTGTTTATCTACTATTAAAGAAGTAGATTTAGAAGCAAGAGAGTTTGTTAGATCCGCCATCTCTCGATAATGTGCGTGCGAGAGAAGCCACTCACTTATTTCTGGGGGGTGGAGATTTGACTCTATTACATGAAGGGGGTAATACCCATTGAACACAGTCATTGCGTTTGTCGTCATTTTTGGAGCTCTTGTATTCTTTCATGAGCTTGGTCATTTAGTTTTTGCAAAGCGTGCAGGCATCTTATGTCGTGAGTTTGCCATTGGGTTTGGTCCCAAAATCTTTTCGTTTAAACGAGATGAAACAGTTTATACCATTCGCTTGCTGCCTCTAGGTGGATTTGTTCGAATGGCTGGAGAAGACCCAGAAATGATCGAAGTAAAGCCTGGTCAAATGGTGGGCCTCATGTTTGATAAGGAAGGCAAAGTAAATAAAGTCATTATTAATAACAAGGAACAGCATCCAAATGCAAAAGTTATTGAGGTAGAGCAAGCAGACTTAGAGCATAATCTATTTATTTCAGGTTATGAAGAAGGTGAAGATGAACGTCTGCAAAAATTCGAGGTAGCAGAAGAATCTTACTTCGTTATGGACGGAGAAGAAATTCAAATTGCACCTTACAGCCGTCAGTTTGCTTCTAAAACTCTTGGTCAGCGTGCGCTAGCCATTTTCGCTGGTCCGCTAATGAACTTTATATTAGCCTTTGTTATTTTTATCGTTCTTGGGATTTCTCAAGGATATGTTGTTGACAAACCCGTGATGGGCAAATTAACATCAGATGGAGTAGCCGTTGATGCGGGACTCAAACAAGGAGATAAAGTTCAAGCAATTGATGGACAAAGTGTTTCAACGTGGGATGATGTCGTAAAAGTAATTCAAAAACATCCTGAACAGCAAATTACATTCACGGTTCAGCGCGGCGGCAAAACGCTAGATATTCCGATTACACCTGAAAGTCGCAAAGTTGGGGAACAGACAATTGGATTAATTGGCGTATATGCACCGGTTGAAAAGTCATTCATTGGTTCGATCACGCACGGAGCTACTGAGACATATACGTGGATGAAAGAAATCTTAACGGGTCTAGGGAAGCTTGTGACAGGACAGTTCAAACTGGATATGCTTTCTGGTCCTGTAGGTATTTACGCAGCAACCGATCAAGTAGCACAGTCAGGCATTTATTATCTAATGAAATGGGCAGCCGTTTTAAGTATTAACTTAGGGATTGTCAATTTGCTTCCACTTCCTGCTTTAGATGGAGGACGACTGTTGTTCTTCGCTGTAGAAGGAATTCGCGGTAAGCCAATTGATCGTCAAAAAGAAGGCGTTGTTCATTTTATCGGTTTTGCTTTATTAATGCTGCTGATGCTCGTTGTAACGTGGAACGATATTCAAAAGTTCTTTTTATAAGACATACGCTCAGCGAGGGATATTCCCTCGCTGATTATATGAAAATTGCGGCATGGTCCGCCTTAAAAAAATAAGATAGAGAAGTAAGCAAAGAGGTGCGAGGTTATGAGACAAAGTTCTACATTGATTCCTACATTAAGAGAAGTGCCAGCTGATGCGGATATAAAAAGCCATCAGCTTCTATTGCGCGCAGGTTATATGCGCCAAAATGCAAGCGGCGTGTACAGCTTTTTACCGCTTGGTAAGCGCGTATTGCAAAAAGTTGAACAAATTGTTCGTGAAGAGATGGACCGTGCAGGTTCTGTCGAATTATTAATGCCTGCTTTACAACAAGCTGAATTGTGGCAAGAGTCTGGCCGCTGGTATTCATACGGACCTGAGTTAATGCGTATGAAAGATCGTCACGGCCGTGAATTTGCTTTGGGAGCAACACACGAAGAAGTTATCACAAGCTTGCTTCGTGACGAAGTGAAGTCATACAAACGTTTACCGCTAAATTTATATCAAATTCAAACGAAGTTCCGCGATGAAAAACGTCCACGCTTTGGCTTATTACGCGGTCGTGAATTTATTATGAAAGATGCATATTCGTTTCATGCTTCTCAAGAAAGTTTAGATGAAGTATATGATAAAATGTTTGCTGCCTACAGCCGCATCTTTGAGCGCTGCGGATTAAATTTCCGTGCTGTTATCGCTGATTCAGGTGCAATGGGCGGAAAAGATACGCATGAATTTATGGTTCTTTCTGAAATCGGGGAAGATACAATCGCTTATTCAGATACATCTTCTTATGCAGCAAATGTTGAAATGGCACCGGTTGTAAATACGTATGGAAAATCAGGTGAAGCTGAAAAAGAATTAACAAAAGTGGAAACACCAAATCAGCATAGCATTGAAGACGTAGCTGCTTTCTTAAATGTTGAAGCGACTTCTTGTATCAAGTCCCTTTTATTTAAAGTAGATGATCGTTTTGTGCTTGTACTTGTTCGCGGGGATCACGAAGTAAACGATATTAAAGTGAAAAACTATTTTGAAGCTTCCGTTGTTGAACTGGCAACTCCAGAAGAAACAAAAGAAGTATTAAAATGCGCAGTTGGTTCAGTAGGACCGATTGGAGTAAGTGATTCAGTAGAAGTGGTAGCTGATCATGCGGTAAAAGCAATTGCTAACGGTGTATGCGGAGCAAATGAAGAAGGTTATCACTACACAAATGTGAATGAGCGTAACTTTAATGCAACTTACGAAGATTTCCGCTTCATCCAAGAAGGGGATCAGTCACCGGATGGACAAGGCGTTATTAAGTTTGCTAAAGGTATTGAAGTCGGACACGTCTTTAAGCTAGGAACGCGCTACAGTGAAGCGATGGGAGCAACGTATCTAGATGAGAACGGACGCAGCCAGCCAATGATTATGGGCTGCTATGGTATCGGTGTTTCTCGTACAGTAGCTGCGATTGCAGAACAATTTAATGATGAAAACGGTCTTCTATGGCCAGAAGCTGTTACGCCTTATCAAGTGCACGTTATTCCAGTTAACGTGAAAAATGATGAACAGCGTGAACTAGGTGAGAAATTATATAATGAGTTATTAGATAATCGCTTTGAAGTGCTGTTAGACGACCGCCAAGAGCGTGCAGGAGTAAAATTTGCAGATTCAGATCTAATTGGTCTTCCTGTTCGAGTAACAGTTGGTAAACGTGCATCTGAAGGAATTGTAGAAGTAAAAGTACGCAAAACTGGGGAGTCATTAGAAGTGTCAGTTGACAATCTTGTTTCAACAGTGAAAGAACTGCTAGCGAAGTAATGAAGCAGCGGGGATTTGTATCCCTGCTGTTTTTATGTTTATAAACAGAACATATGACAGAATAGAAGTCATTTATGTTAAAATAGATTGCACTCATTTATAAAAGGAGGCAGAAAACTTGGAAGCACAAACGCTAGGAAAAAAAGAGCGTTTTAAGTTGCTGCTGCAGCAGTTAGAGCTGACGAGTGATCAAATTGTTCCTTACTTTGAAAACGCAGCGATTGAAAAGCTCGTCATTCAGAAAGAACAAAAAAAATGGCATTTCCATTTTTCTTTAGAAGGGTTATTACCTTTTGAGATTTATGAGTTATTCCATGCTCGCATTTCTTCAGCTTTTTCTCATATTGCGAGTGTTTCTTTTTCTATTCAAACCGTTAATAAAGAATGTACGGAAGAGCATGTACAGTCATATTGGAAGCATTGTATTGGAGAAATGCAGGGCATATCTCCCCTTTTACAGTCGCTTTTACAAGATCAAATGCCGAGATTGAACGGTGCCAAATTGATTGTGAACGCACGACATGATGCAGAAGGAACGGCTTTACGTAAAAAGTATAGTCAGTTAATTGCTGATCAGTATGCGTCCTATGGGTTTCCGAACCTTCAGCTAATGACGGAAGTTGTACATTCAGAAGAAGCATTTCAGCAGTTTGTAGAGCAACGAAAACAAGAAGATACAGAAAAAGTATTACAAGCCATCACAGAAATGCAAAATAAAGAAAATGAAAAAAGTGATGGACCAGACCTACCAAAAGGTCCGCTTACAATTGGATATACGATTAAAGACGAGACGGTTCGCCTGGATTCCATTGTGGATGAAGAAAAGCGAATTGCCGTTGAAGGCTACGTATTTGATGCAGAAACGAGAGAATTACGAAGCGGACGTACGCTTCTTATTTTTAAAGTGACAGATTATACAAACTCTATTATGGTTAAAATGTTTTCGCGTGATAAAGAAGATATTCCTTTACTTCAAGCGATTAAAAAAGGAATGTGGGTGAAGGTTCGCGGAAGTGTACAAAACGATACATTTGTTCGTGATCTAGTTATGATTGGAAATGATGTTAACGAGATTACCGGTCCCGCTAGACAGGATACAGCGCCTGAAGATGAAAAGCGTGTGGAACTTCACTTGCATACGCCAATGAGTCAAATGGATGCCGTTTCATCTGTTGGAGCTTTAGTCGGACAAGCCAAAAAATGGGGACATCCGGCTGTAGCGATAACTGATCACGCGGTTGCACAGTCGTTTCCTGAAGCGTATGGAGCCGGGAAAAAGAACGGCATTAAAATACTGTACGGAGTGGAAGTCAATTTAGTAGACGACGGCGTGCCGATTGCCTATAATCCGCAGCATGTGGATTTGACAGAAGCAACTTACGTCGTATTTGACGTCGAAACAACCGGTTTGTCAGCCGTATACGATACCATTATTGAACTTGCTGCCGTGAAGATGAAAGAAGGCGAAATCATCGATCGATTTGAACGATTTGCAAATCCTCATCATCCTCTGTCTGCAACAACAATTGAGCTGACGGGTATTACAGATGATATGGTCCAAAATGCGCCTGAAATCTCAGAAGTACTTCGGGATTTTCACGAGTGGATGGGCGACAGTATTTTAGTCGCTCATAATGCAAGCTTTGATATGGGATTTTTAAATATGGGACTGCAAAAAATCGGATTAGAAAAAGCAGCTAACGGCGTTATTGATACGCTTGAACTCGGAAGATTTTTGTATCCGCATATGAAAAACCATCGTTTAAATACTCTTGCTAAAAAGTTTGATATTGAACTTGTGCAGCATCACCGCGCGATTTACGATGCGGAAACAACTGGCTATTTGTTAAATAAAATGCTGAAAGATGCATTTGAACGCGAAATTACGATGCACGATCGCTTAAATGATTATATGGGAGAAGGGAATGCATATCAGCGGGCCCGTCCTTATCATGCCACGCTTTTAGCACAAAACGACGTAGGTTTAAAAAATCTATTTAAACTCGTTTCGATTTCTCATTTAAATTACTTTTATCGAGTTCCGCGAATTCCAAGATCTCAGCTCGATAAATATCGAGAAGGCATCTTGATTGGAACCGCATGTGACCGAGGCGAAGTATTCGAAGGCATGATGCAAAAAGGAATTGATGAAGTAGAAGGAGCAGCTGAATTTTATGATTACATCGAAGTGCAGCCCCCTGACAACTACAAGCACTTAATTGAACTGGATTTAGTGCGGGATGAGAAAGCCTTAAAAGATATTATCAGCAATATTGTGAAGCTTGGTGAAAAGCTTGGAAAGCCGGTTGTAGCAACAGGAAATGTTCACTATCTCAATCCGGAAGACAAAATTTACCGAAAAATTTTAATTGGTTCACAAGGCGGGGCTAACCCGTTAAACCGTCATCAGCTGCCGGATGTTCATTTTAGATCAACGGATGAGATGCTGAATTGTTTTTCATTTTTAGACGGGAACAAAGCGAAAGAAATTGTTGTTCATAATACGCAAAAAATAGCGGATATGATTGACGATATTAAACCAATTAAAGATGATTTATATACGCCAAAAATTGAAGGTGCAGACGAAGAAATGCGTGAAATGAGCTATGCGATGGCACGCAGCATCTACGGTGAAGAGCTGCCTGAAGTAGTAGAAGCCCGTCTAGAGAAAGAGTTGAAAAGTATTATCGGCCACGGGTTTGCCGTTATTTACTTGATCTCGCATAAACTCGTTAAAAAATCGTTGAATGATGGTTACTTAGTTGGTTCACGTGGTTCCGTAGGGTCTTCATTCGTTGCGACGATGACGGAAATTACAGAAGTAAATCCACTGCCGCCGCATTATGTTTGTCCAAAATGTAAGAAATCCGAGTTTTTTAATGACGGTTCCGTTGGTTCCGGATTCGACTTGCCGGACAAAAGCTGCGACGATTGTGGCGTACCATTTATTAAAGATGGACACGATATTCCGTTTGAAACGTTCTTAGGATTCAAAGGAGACAAAGTTCCCGATATCGATTTGAACTTCTCCGGAGAGTATCAGCCGCGAGCTCACAACTATACAAAAGTACTGTTTGGAGAAGATAATGTATATCGCGCGGGAACAATCGGTACAGTAGCCGAAAAAACAGCTTATGGCTATGTAAAAGGCTATGCCGGTGACCGTGATTTACATTTACGAAACGCAGAAGTGGATCGTTTAGTAGCAGGATGTACGGGCGTAAAACGTACAACGGGTCAGCATCCAGGGGGGATTATCGTTGTGCCGGACTATATGGATATCTTCGATTTTTCACCGATCCAGTTTCCAGCTGATGACCGTAATTCCGAGTGGAGAACAACTCATTTTGACTTCCATTCGATTCATGATAATTTATTAAAACTTGATATACTCGGACACGATGATCCGACCGTGATTCGCATGCTTCAAGATTTAAGTGGAATTGATCCAAAAACGATTCCGACGGATGATCCTGAAGTGATGAAAATTTTTAGTGGAACGGAATCACTTGGCGTAACAGAAGAGCAAATTATGTGTAAAACAGGAACGCTTGGCATACCTGAATTTGGAACGCGCTTTGTGCGTCAAATGTTAGAAGATACGAAGCCAACGACGTTTTCAGAGCTTGTTCAAATCTCGGGACTGTCGCACGGGACGGACGTATGGCTTGGTAATGCACAGGAGCTAATTCGCAATGATATTTGCAACTTAAGTGAAGTAATCGGCTGTCGTGATGACATCATGGTTTATCTGATTTATCAAGGTCTTGAACCTTCACTTGCCTTTAAAATTATGGAGTCTGTACGTAAAGGGAAAGGGCTAACACCTGAATTTGAAGAGGAAATGATCAAAAATGGTGTTCCGGACTGGTATATTGATTCTTGTAAAAAGATTAAGTATATGTTCCCTAAAGCCCATGCGGCTGCTTATGTATTGATGGCCGTGCGTATTGCTTATTTCAAAGTGCACCACGCGCTTCTTTATTACGCAGCATACTTTACGGTTCGTGCAGATGACTTTGATATTGATACGATGATCAAAGGGTCAACTGCCATTCGAGCGAAGATGGAAGAAATCAATGCCAAAGGTTTAGATGCATCTCCTAAAGAGAAAAACTTATTAACGGTGCTTGAGCTTTCTTTAGAAATGTGCGAACGAGGCTATTCATTTAAAAAAGTAGATTTATATGAATCTAGCGCAGACGAATTTTTAATTGACGGCACGTCTTTAGTTCCACCGTTTAATGCCATTCCCGGTCTTGGCACAAATGCAGCGCTGAACATTGTAAAAGCTCGTGAAACGGGAGAGTTTTTATCGAAAGAAGACTTGCAGCAGCGAGGCAAAGTATCGAAGACGATTTTAGAGTATCTAGACAACCATGGATGCCTTGAATCATTACCTGATCAGAACCAGCTTTCTCTTTTCTAACATTTGCATAAAATAAGCGGTTATGATATAGTAATTGTGGAAATGCTAAGGATACGGACGAGAAAGAGTGGGGAAACCCGCTCTTTCTTATTGATATGAACTTACTGACATAGTAAGTAGTATGGAGAACGAATCGGCTTCTAGCATGATTCGTTTTTTCTGTAGATTTTCAATCACCATGATTGATTTATTATGTGACGTTTAAAATCCTGCAACACAAATGACAACATTTCCACTCTAGTAGGTTAGACCTCTTATAGAGTGCAAAATAAAAATAGCAAATAAACCACTCTTTTTTGATATAAGAGACATAAAAAACGCGTAACCTAAACATACCATGCAATGTCTCGAAGGGAGGATTAGAATGAGTAAAAATGTAAAACAAACAGTGGAAGAAATGGTTTCCCCTATCTTAGAGGAAATGAATTTAGAGCTTGTTGAAATTGAATACGTAAAAGAAGGAAAAGATTGGTTTTTACGTGTGTTTATCGATTCTGATACCGGCGTGGATATCGAAGACTGCGGAGCAGTAAGTGAAAAATTGAGTGAGAAAATGGATGCAGTAGATCCAATCCCTCATAACTATTTTTTAGAAGTATCATCGCCTGGTGCGGAACGCCCATTAAAAAAAGATAAAGATTTTGAACGTGCAATTGGTAAGCATGTATACATAAAAACATATGAACCAATTGAAGGTGCAAAAGAATTTGAAGGCGAATTACAATCATTTGACGGAGAAACTGTCACATTATCTATTCGTATCAAAACACGCACAAAAACGGTGGTTTTACCATATGACAAAGTCGCTTTTGCTCGATTAGCGATTGTATTTTAATGTGTAGGGGCCAATATTAAAGGGGGATTATCCAACGATGAGCAGTGAGTTATTTGATGCCTTAGTCATTCTTGAAAAAGAGAAAGGCATTAGCAAAGATGTAATTATTGAAGCAATTGAAGCAGCGCTAATTTCTGCTTACAAACGCAACTTTAACCAAGCGCAAAACGTACGCGTTGATTTAAATTTAGAAAGAGGTTCAATGCGCGTGTTTGCTCGCAAAGATGTGGTTGATGAAGTATATGATCCACGCCTGGAAATTTCGGTTGAAGAAGCACAAACAATCAACCCTAACTTCCAACTAGACGATGTGGTTGAAATCGAAGTAACGCCAAAAGACTTTGGACGCATCGCGGCTCAAACAGCAAAACAAGTTGTTACACAGCGTGTTCGTGAGGCGGAACGAGGCGTTATCTATTCAGAGTTCAGCGATCGCGAAGAAGATATTATGACAGGTATTGTTCAGCGTCAAGATTCTCGCTTCATCTATGTGAGCCTTGGCAAAATTGAAGCATTGCTTCCTCAAAGCGAGCAAATGCCAAATGAGCAGTATAAACCTCATGATCGTATTAAAGTGTATATTACGAAAGTAGAAAAAACAACAAAAGGCCCGCAAATCTATGTTTCACGTACGCACCCAGGTCTTTTAAAACGTCTTTTTGAAAAAGAAGTACCGGAAATCTATGACGGTACAGTTGAATTAAAATCAGTAGCTCGCGAAGCTGGAGACCGTTCAAAAATCTCTGTTCATTCTGAGTATGCTGAAGTAGATCCGGTCGGTTCTTGTGTTGGGCCAAAAGGTCAGCGCGTACAGGCTGTTGTAAATGAACTAAAAGGTGAAAAAATTGACATTGTTCGCTGGTCAAATGATCCAGTTGAATTTGTTGCCAACGCTTTAAGTCCATCTAAGGTAGTAGATGTGATTGTAGATGAAAATGAAAAAGCAACAACTGTTATCGTTCCTGACTATCAGCTGTCACTTGCAATTGGTAAACGTGGACAAAATGCACGTCTAGCTGCTAAGCTGACAGGCTGGAAAATTGATATTAAAAGTCAATCAGAAGCTGAACAAGAAGGTATGGTTGTAAAAAACAGCGATGATATGCTAGTAAGTCAACATGCATTTGATTCAGATGAAGATATGGAATAAGAGGTGAGCCAAGGTGAACAATCGTAAAAAAGTCCCGATGCGAAAATGTGTGGCCACTGGAGAAATGAAGCCTAAAAAAGAGCTAGTACGCGTTGTGCGCTCAAAAGAAGGCGACGTTTCAGTTGATGTAACGGGTAAAAAGTCCGGGCGCGGAGCTTATGTAAGCAAGGATAAAGAAGCAATTTTATTGGCAAAAAAGAAAAATGTGCTTTCGACACATTTAGGCGCGTCAATAGATGAAGCGGTTTATGAAGAGTTGCTAGCGCTTGTAGAAAAGGAGAAACAGTCACGCTAATGAATGAACAATGGATCTCCTTTTTAGGGCTTGCAAACCGTGCACGCAAATTGATTTCTGGAGAAGAACTTGTGGTTAGAGAAGTTCGGAAACAAAAAGCAAAGTTAGTACTTTTAGCAAGCGATGCGTCTGAAAACACAAAGAAAAAAGTAACGGATAAATGTTCTTACTATAACGTTTCGGTTAAAATCGTTCCCGATCGCTACACGCTAGGTCAAGCGATTGGTAAAGATGCTCGAGTTGTGGTAGCCGTTATGGACGAGGGATTTGCTAAAAAGCTAGCAACGATGCTCGGTTAATTTTATGGGGGTGAAAGTATTGAATAAAAATACAAAATCAACAGCTAACAAAGGAAACAATAAAGGTAACAAAAAGCCACAGGCACAAAAGTCACAGGCACCAAAAGGTAGACCAGCTCCAGCAGCTGCAAAAGAGTTACCGGAAAAAGTAACGTTTGTCGGAAGCTTAACGGTTTCTGAGTTAGCAAAAGAATTAGGCAAAGAGCCTTCTGAAATTATTAAAAAATTATTTATGCTTGGTGTAATGGCAACAATTAACCAAGAGTTAGATAAAGATTCTATCGAACTAATTGCCGGAGAATACGGTGTAGAAGTTGAAGAAGAAGTAGTAGTAGATGACACTGCTTTTGAATCATTAGAAATCATTGATGACGAAAAAGATCTTCAAGTGCGTCCTCCAGTTGTTACAATCATGGGTCACGTTGACCACGGTAAAACGACGCTTCTTGACTCTATCCGTAACACAAAAGTAACGGCTGCAGAAGCAGGCGGTATCACGCAGCATATCGGTGCTTATCAAGTTGTGGTTGATGAAAAGAAAATTACATTCCTTGATACACCAGGGCATGCTGCATTTACAACGATGCGTGCTCGCGGTGCGCAAGTAACGGATATTACAATCCTTGTTGTTGCAGCAGACGATGGTGTAATGCCTCAAACAATTGAAGCGATTAACCATGCAAAAGCGGCAGAAGTGCCAATTATTGTTGCGGTTAACAAAATGGATAAAGAAGCAGCAAATCCAGATCGCGTGATGCAAGAACTAATGGAGCACGGCCTTGTAGCTGAAGAGTGGGGCGGAGAAACAATCTTCTGTAAGCTTTCAGCCATTTCAGGTGAAGGGATCGATCAATTGCTTGAAATGATTTTACTTGTAAGTGAAGTAGAAGAGTTAAAAGCAAATCCTAACCGTCGTGCAGCAGGTACAGTTGTAGAAGCACAGCTAGATAAAGGCCGTGGGTCTGTAGCAACGCTTCTTGTTCAAACTGGTACACTACGCGTAGGTGATCCAATCGTAGTCGGAAATACGTTTGGCCGCGTTCGCGCAATGGTAAATGATATTGGCCGCCGTGTGAAGGAAGTAGGACCATCTACTCCGGTTGAGATTACTGGCTTAAACGAAGTTCCGTTAGCTGGAGATCGTTTCTTAGTGTTTGAAGATGAGAAAACAGCTCGTCAAATCGGAGAAGCTCGTGCTCAAAAGCAGCTTGAACAACAGCGCGGTGAAAAATCTCGCGTAAGCTTAGATGATTTATTTGAAAAAATTAAACAAGGTGAAATGAAAGACTTAAACCTTATCGTAAAAGCAGACGTACAAGGTTCTGTAGAAGCATTGGCTGCTGCTCTTCAAAAGATTGATGTAGAGGGTGTAAATGTTCGTATTATCCATACGGGTGTAGGTGCGATTACAGAATCTGATATCATTCTTGCAACTGCTTCTAACGCAATCGTTATCGGCTTTAACGTGCGTCCGGATGCTGGAGCAAAACGTACAGCTGACGTAGAAAACGTAGATATTCGTCTTCACCGCATTATTTATAAAGTAATTGAAGAAATTGAATCTGCGATGAAAGGAATGCTTGATCCTGAGTTTGCTGAAAAAATCATCGGTCAAGTGGAAGTACGTCAAACATTCAAAGTATCAAAAGTTGGTACAATCGCAGGAAGTTACGTAACGGACGGTAAAATTACACGTAACAGTGGAATTCGTTTAATCCGTGACGGAATTGTTATCTTTGAAGGTGAAGTAGATGTGCTAAAACGCTTTAAAGACGATGCAAAAGAAGTCGCTCAAGGATATGAGTGTGGTATTACAATTAAAAACTTCAATGATATTAAAGAAGGAGATATTATTGAAGCATATGTAATGGAGCAAATTGATCCTAAATGATTGGACTAGTGGAGTGTGAATGCTTAATTTACAATGCTGCTTCTCTTAAAGAAAAACGTGCCGTGCTTCAGCGCATCTTGATGCGCTTGAAGCAGCGGTTTAACGTATCAGTTTCAGAAACTGATTTTCAAGATGTGTGGCAACGAACAAAAATTAGCATTGTCGCAGTCTCATCTAGCCGTGTCACAACGGAACAAGAACTGCAAAAAGCGCTAAGCTTGATTGATTCTTTTCCAGAGATTGAACGTACCATTACAACTTTTGATTGGTTATAAAAGGGGTGACACAGATGAACATAAGAGCAACTAGAGTCGGAGAACAAATGAAAAAAGAGATGGGCGAGATTTTAAATCGTAAAATCAAGGATCCGCGCATCGGTTTTGTGACTGTAACAGATGTTCAAGTATCAGGCGATTTACAGCAAGCGAAAGTGTATATCTCTGTTTTAGGAGATGCTGAACAGCGTGAGAATACGTTAAAAGGCCTTGCGAAAGCAAAAGGATTTATCCGCTCAGAAATCGGTCAGCGCATTCGCTTACGTAAAACACCTGAAATTACGTTTGAGTTTGATGAATCAATTGATTATGGTAATCGAATTGAATCATTGCTTCATGAAATTAAAAAAGAAAGCGATGACCATCAAGAGAACGAATAAGATCAGTGAATGTAGAAACAAAAAAGGGTGTCTCAAAAGTGGTTTTTGCTTCTGAGACACCCTTTTTTAAATGAAAAGGAGATGAAGAATGAGTGGACGGTGTTTTAATTTTACATAAACCAGCTGGCCTGACTTCGCACGACTGTGTGTTTAAAGTCCGAAAGCTGCTTCGCACTAAAAAAGTAGGGCATACAGGCACATTAGACCCAGACGTTACAGGGGTATTGCCTATTTGTATCGGTAGAGCTACCAAAATTGTAGAGTATCTAACAGGAGCTACTAAAACCTATGAAGGAGAAGTTACACTCGGATTTTCTACAACAACAGAAGATTCTTCCGGAGAGGTTGTAGAAGAAAAGAAAGTAGTGGATTCTTTTTCACGTGCTCAAATCGAAGAAGTGCTGTCTTCGATGACAGGAGAACTTCAGCAAGTGCCTCCAATGTACTCCGCGGTAAAAGTCAAAGGTAAAAAGCTATATGAATATGCAAGGCAAGGAATCGAAGTAGAGCGCCCTGTTAGAACCATTCATATCTATAACTTTGAACTGCTAGACGATCGCGCTGCATTTGAGGGAGAACAAATTTCCTTCAAATTCCGCGTAACGTGCAGCAAAGGTACATATGTGCGAACGCTTGCTGTGATGATTGGAGAAGCACTTGGCTATCCGTCTCATATGTCTTATTTGCAGCGAACGGGTTCAGGGCAGTTTTCACTGGAAGATTGTGTGACATTTGAAGATATTGAACGGGCGGTAGAAGAAGAAACGATCAATGAGAAACTGCATTCGATCGAAGAAGCTCTTAATCATTTGCCGAAACTTCAAATTAGTGATACATTAGCAGAGAAAGTGAAAAATGGCGCGGTATTGCCGTGCACAGAAGATGAAGAGTTAAAAAAGGAACCATTCTTTTTAATGATAAATTCTGCAGGCAAGTGCTTAGCAATTTATGCTCAGCACCCAACGAAAAAACATTTAATGAAGCCGGTTAAAGTGTTGGCAATCGACTAGACCGGTTAGGGAAAAGGTGAACTGTGTTTTGGAAACGATTGAAATTCGACATCCACACCACTTTCAACGAGAAGCTGTTCAACAATCAGTGTTAGCACTTGGTTATTTTGATGGTGTGCATTTAGGGCATCAGCAAGTGATAAATTCAGCAAAACAGTTAGCCGATGAAAAAGGCATAGCTAGTGCTGTGATGACGTTTACTCCTCACCCTTCTGTGGTGCTTGGGCGCAACGTGCAGCACATTGATATGATCACACCACTTCAAGAAAAAAAGAAACTCATTGAGGAAATGGGAATTGACTTTTTATATATCGTTCATTTTGATAAACAGTTTGCAGCACTATTGCCTCAAGAGTTTGTTGATCAGTATATTATTGGCCTGAATGTGCAGCATGTGGTAGCTGGATTTGACTATACGTATGGAAAGTTAGGTAAAGGAACAATGGAAATACTACCATTTCATTCTCGATCAAAATTCACTCAAACAACAATTGATAAGTTAACAAATGGGGAAGAAAAAATTAGTTCAACGCTCGTTCGCGAAAATTTAGCAAATGGAGACATGCATCGAGTAAAAGAGCTGCTTGGGCGCTATTATGAAGTGTCAGGTACAGTGACTCATGGAGAAAAGCGAGGCAGGCAAATAGGTTTTCCGACTGCTAACATCGCTTTAGACGATGAGTATTTACTTCCGCGCATCGGCGTGTACGCTGTTGAGCTTCAGCTCCATGGCAAGTGGTATGCAGGAGTATGCAACGTGGGCTATAAGCCGACTTTTCACGATAATTTAGAAAAGCCAACAATCGAAGTCCACTTATTATCATTTGACGAGCAAATCTACGATCAGCACGTAACAGTGAAATGGCACCGAATGATTCGTTCAGAAAAAAAGTTCAGCGGCATCGAAGAGCTTGTCGGTCAGATCTCAAAGGACAAGGAAGAAGCCCTTGCTTATTTTGAAGGAATTCAAAAGCATAAGAAATAAAAAAAAATATATAAATAGTTGCTACGACTTGCTTTTTGTTCTAATAAGTAGTAACATAACACTTGTATGTAAAACAACCATTGCTTGGCATTACGATTCACCAACGTTTTGCTCGGTAACTGGGGTTTAATAATAAGGAGGTGAATAGGATGGCTATCACACAAGAGCGTAAAAATGAAATCATTAGTGAGTACAAAACTCATGCGAACGACACTGGTTCTCCAGAAGTTCAAATCGCTGTCCTAACAGAGCAAATTAACAATCTAAACGGTCACTTACGTACTCATAAAAAGGATCACCATTCACGTCGTGGTCTTTTAAAAATGGTAGGTCGACGTCGTAACTTACTTAACTACCTACGTAACAAAGACGTTACTCGTTATCGTGAGTTAATCAACAAACTTGGTTTACGTCGATAATAAGAAGAAAGCGGGAGCATTCCCGCTTTTTTAGTATGTACATTTAAGAAACATTAAAGATGCTACATAATGTGAAAAAAGCTATTGTTTTTGGATATTTCGTTTATAATAAAACTATCACATTTGATTACATACATATTTTATATGTAGAGAGGGGTACTCGTCGATATGGAACAAGAAAAACGAGTGTTCTCCGTAGATCTAGCTGGACGAAAGCTAGAAGTTGAAGTTGGCCAGTTGGCAAAACAAGCAAATGGCGCAGCATTAATCCGCTATGGAGACACAGTTGTATTAAGTACAGCAACGGCTTCAAAAGAGCCTAAAAATGTAGATTTCTTCCCGTTAACAGTAAACTATGAAGAGCGTTTATATGCAGTCGGTAAAATCCCAGGTGGATTCATTAAGCGTGAAGGCAGACCAAGTGAAAAAGCAATCTTGGCTAGCCGTTTAATCGACCGTCCGATTCGTCCTTTATTCGCAGATGGTTTCCGAAACGAAGTTCAAGTTGTCAGCGTTGTAATGAGCGTAGATCAAAACTGTTCTTCAGAAATCGCGGCAATGTTCGGTTCTTCATTAGCATTATCAGTATCTGATATTCCATTTGAAGGTCCTATTGCAGGCGTAATCGTAGGCCGTGTAGACAATGAATTTGTTGTAAACCCAACGGTAGATGAGCTTGAAAAAAGCGATATTCATCTGACGGTTGCTGGTACAAAAGATGCGATCAACATGGTTGAAGCAGGCGCTGATGAAGTACCGGAAGAAGTAATGCTGGAAGCAATTATGTTTGGACACGAGCAAATTAAAAAATTAATTGCGTTCCAAGAAGAAATTGTAGCAGCAGTAGGCAAAGAAAAAGTAGAAGTTGCGCTTTATACTGTGGATGCTGACCTTGAGCGTCAAGTTCGCGAAATTGCAGAAGGTGACATGAACCGTGCCGTTCAAGTTCAAGAAAAGCATGCGCGCGAAAATGCGATTAAAGAAGTGAAAAGCGCAGTAGCTGCAAAATTTGAAGAGCAAGATGTAGAAGAAGAAGTACTAAATCAAGTGAATGAAATTTTATCGAAGCTTGTTAAAAGTGAAGTGCGTCGCTTGATCACAGAAGAAAAAGTGCGTCCTGATGGCCGTAGTATTGACGAAATTCGTCCACTTTCTTCTGAAACAAACTTGCTTCCTCGTACACACGGATCTGGATTATTTACGCGTGGACAAACTCAAGCGCTTAGCATCTGTACATTAGGTGCACTTGGCGATGTGCAAATTTTAGATGGTTTAAGTGTAGAAGAATCTAAACGCTTCATGCATCACTATAACTTCCCTTCATTTAGTGTTGGTGAAACTAGACCAATGCGCGGACCGGGTCGTCGTGAAATTGGACATGGTGCGCTAGGTGAACGTGCACTTGAGCCTGTTATTCCAAATGAAAAAGATTTCCCTTATACAATTCGTCTTGTATCTGAAGTATTAGAGTCAAACGGTTCTACTTCACAAGCGAGTATTTGTGCAAGTACGCTTGCAATGATGGATGCTGGGGTTCCAATTAAAGCACCTGTAGCAGGGATTGCCATGGGTCTGATCAAATCAGGTGAACACTACTCGATTCTAACGGACATTCAAGGAATGGAAGATCATCTAGGAGATATGGACTTTAAAGTAGCAGGTACGGAAAATGGCGTAACTGCGCTTCAAATGGATATTAAAATTGACGGGTTATCTCGTGAAATTTTAGACGAAGCCCTTCAACAAGCAAAAAAGGGCCGTATGCAGATCTTAAATCATATGATGTCAACGATTGCTACGCCTCGTCAAGAGCTTTCTCAATATGCGCCTAAGATCCTTACCATGGCTATTAACCCTGATAAAATTCGTGATGTTATTGGACCAAGCGGTAAGCAAATCAATAAAATCATCGAAGAAACAGGCGTTAAAATTGATATCGAACAAGATGGTACAATCTTCATTTCTTCTATTGATCAGCCAATGAATGAAAAAGCGAAGAAAATTATTGAAGATCTTGTACGCGAAGTTGAAGTCGGCCAAATGTACTTAGGAAAAGTAAAACGAATTGAAAAATTCGGTGCATTCGTAGAAATCTTCAGCGGAAAAGATGGGCTTGTTCACATTTCAGAGCTTGCAGAAGAGCGTATTGGAAAAGTGGAAGACGTTGTATCAATTGGCGACGAGATTCTAGTTAAGGTTATGGAAATTGATAAACAAGGCCGCGTTAACTTATCTCGTAAAGCAATTTTAAAAGAACAAAAAGAAAAAGAAGAAAAAGCAAAAGAAACAAAATAATCTTCTTTTACTACTATATAGATATTGTGAAATCGTCCATACATGAAGAAAATCCATGTGTAGGGCGATTTTATCGTTTGTAGATGTTTGTTCTACCTTGTCCTCTTTATACATATTTTAAATGGTAAAGGGGGAAGGATAAGTGAAGAGAACCATTGTGCAATTTACAGCATTTCTATTTTTACTGGCAATTACATATAAATCTATTTATAATCCTTTTGCTGAAGCATATATAGAAGCACTTAAATCCGATGTACAACTTGTATCAGCTCAGCATGATGCGTTATATCAAAAGATTGAAGAAAAAGCAAAAGATTATGAAAAGCCGGCAGCGAATGCACGAATCGATCCCGTTTGGAAACGGGTTCCTGGCTATAACGGCATAAAAGTTGATCTTGCTGCTTCTTATAAAAATATGAAACCTGCGGGTAAATTTGATGAAAAAAAACTAGTGTACAAACAGGTTAGACCAAAGGTTCACTTGAAGGATTTACCACAGGAACCTATCTACCGTGGACACGATGAAAAGCCTATGGTATCGTTTACAGTGAACGTAGCATGGGGGAACGAGTATTTGCCTAAAATGTTAGAAGTGCTTAAAAAGCACCATGCTAAAGCAACCTTTTTTTTAGAAGGAAAATGGGTTAAAAATAATCCAGATATGGCAAAAATGATTGTAGACGCAGGGCATGAAGTAGGAAACCACTCTTATTCTCATCCTGATATGGCCACTTTATCGGCTAGTCAAATCAATCAGCAGCTTAAAAAAACGAATGATATTATTACGTCTACTACGGGACAAAAAGTAAAATGGTTTGCTCCGCCGAGCGGCAGTTTTCGCCCCGAGGTAGTAACGCTTGCTTCTCAGTTAAAAATGAGTACCATCATGTGGACGGTTGATACAATCGATTGGCAAAAGCCAAGTTCAGAAGTGTTAATTAATCGAGTAATGAAAAAGATTCACCCAGGAGCTATTGTACTGATGCACCCGACTGAATCAACGGCTGAATCGCTTGACCAATTGTTAACCGATATTGAACGCAAAGGCCTCAAAGTTAGCGATGTGTCAACAATGCTAGATGAAGAACGAATGATGAAAATACCTTCTTCTACTAAGAAGTAAGTGAGATAAGCAAAAGGGAGGCACTAGCTTGATAAAACGATATACGTGCAAAAATGGTGTAAGAATTGTATTGGAAAATATCCCAACTGTTCGATCTGTGGCCATTGGGGTGTGGATCGGAACGGGTTCTCGAAGTGAACACCCTGAAATTAATGGTGTATCACATTTTCTTGAACATATGTTTTTTAAAGGAACAAAAACAAGATCTGCTCGTGAAATTGCAGAAAGCTTCGACCGCATTGGCGGACAAGTAAATGCATTCACTTCTAAAGAATACACGTGCTACTATGCAAAAGTATTAGATGAACATGCAGATCAAGCGCTCGATGTGCTGGCGGATATGTTCTTTAATTCTTCATTTGATGAAGAGGAATTAACTCGTGAAAAAAATGTTGTATATGAAGAAATTAAAATGTATGAAGATACACCTGATGATATTGTACACGATCTATTAGGAAAAGCCGTATATGGCAATCATCCATTAGGCTATCCAATTTTAGGAACGGAAGATACGTTAAAAACATTTAACGGTGATTCGCTTCGTCAGTATATGGAGCAAATGTATATTCCCGAAAACATCGTTATTTCAGTAGCTGGAAACATTGATGAAAGTTTTATTCAGCAGGTGGAAAACTATTTTGGTACATATACGTCAAGTCACTCCGCTCATCAATATGTTCAGCCAGAGTTCCATACAAATCATATTGCGCGCAAAAAGGAGACTGAACAAGCTCACCTTTGCCTTGGCTTTAAAGGTTTGCCAATCGGCGGAGAAGATGTATATAGCTTAATTGTATTAAATAACGTGCTTGGTGGAAGTATGAGCAGTCGTTTGTTCCAAGAAGTTCGCGAACAGCGCGGCTTGGCTTACTCTGTTTTCTCTTATCATTCTTCTTATCGAGACAGCGGTCTTGTGACGATTTATGGGGGAACGGGAAGCCATCAGCTCGACGTATTATATGATACGGTTCAAGAAACGCTTTATGATTTGAAAGATAAAGGGATTACGGATAAAGAACTTGCTAACAGCAAAGAGCAGCTGAAAGGAAACTTAATGCTGAGCCTTGAAAGTACAAATAGCCGTATGAGCAGAAACGGAAAAAATGAGTTAATGCTAGGCTATCACCGTTCATTAGATGAGATTTTAGATCTTGTTAATGCCGTGACTAAAGATAGTGTAAATGGTCTTGCGCGAGATATTTTCAAAGATGAATTTGCTCTTTCGCTAATAAGCCCGAGTGGAGATTTACCTAAAGGTTTTAAAGGAAATTAAACAGTAAAAGTAAGGTTGGCTAAAATAATTGAGCCAGCCTTATTTTTTTGTCATTTTTTGCATGGTTGTTCAATAAATTAGATGAAAGGAGGGATTCTATGAGATTAAGCGAACTGAGTGGAAAAGAAATTGTAGATGTTAAGCGAGCAGAGCGTTTGGGTATTTTAGGGCAAACAGATCTTGAAATTAATGAACATACGGGACAAATTAATGCGCTTATTATTCCATCTGTGAAGTGGTTTGGGTTTCGAAAACAAGGAGATGAAGTGCGAGTGCCGTGGGGGAATATCGAAAAAATTGGTACAGATATGGTGATTGTAAATGTCCAGCAGCTAGAAGACATAAACAATCAGTCAACAAAATAAGAAACGAGATGCTTCCTGCATCTCGTTTCTTTTATTTTCAGGGATAAAGATTCACCGATTCCTGTGTGTTTACATAGTATGTTGAAGAAAAGCAATAGGCATTCTAGGGCGTAATGATAGCACTTTACATCTCGATGGTTTAAGCGAAGGATACATCTATTTAATGTTAAAGAAGGTGAAAATGAAACATGTTAACGGATTTGCACATAGCTGTAATTGGCGGTGATGCTAGGCAGCTTGAAGTCATTCGAAAATTAATTCAATTAGATGCAAAAACATCTCTTATTGGTTTTGATCAGCTAGATCATGGTTTTACAGGTGCGACGAAATATCAGATAGAGGAGCTGGATTTTTCAGATGTTGACGCCATCATCCTTCCAGTGCCTGGAACAAATCACGAAGGGCAAGTAGATACTATTTTTTCAAATGAAAAAGTAGTGCTGACTGAAGAAATACTTAAAAAAACGCCTGAGCACTGCATTATTTATTCTGGTATTAGCAATGGGTATTTAAACGAATTAGTCAAAACGACAAACCGTAAACTCGTTCAGCTATTTGAGCGTGATGATGTAGCAATTTATAACTCTATTCCTACTGTTGAAGGTACCATCATGCTTGTTATTCAACATACGGATTTTACCATTCACGGTTCAAATATTTCTGTCCTAGGTTTAGGAAGAGTAGGAATGAGCGTGGCGAGGTCCTTTGCTGCACTTGGTGCCAATGTAAAAGTAGGAGCTAGAAAATCTGAACATTTAGCACGTATTGCTGAAATGGGTTTGCAGCCTTTCTATCTTTCTGAACTCGATAAAGAAATTGCTGATAGTGATATATGTATTAACACCATTCCATACCCCATCTTAACGGCTAAGACATTATCTAATGTCCCGACCCATGCGCTCATTATTGATTTAGCTTCAAAGCCTGGAGGAACCGATTTCCGCTATGCAGAAAAACGAGGAATTAAAGCTATTTTAGCACCTGGTCTTCCAGGAATTGTGGCTCCAAAAACAGCAGGTCAGATTGTCGCTAATGTATTAGTGAATTTATTAAAAGACGCTGCGGATGCGAGAGAGGAGAAAAAATAATGTCATTAAAAGGTAAAAGAATAGGATTCGGCTTGACCGGATCTCACTGTACGTATGATGCGGTTATGCCGGAAATTGAAAAGCTTGTTAACTTGGGAGCAGAAGTGTTACCGGTTGTTTCTTACACGGTACAATCCACGAATACTCGTTTTGGAGATGGAGAAGACTGGGTGAAGAAAATTGAGGAATTAACAGGTCACGCCGTCATCAATACAATTGTAAAAGCGGAGCCTTTAGGACCAAAAATTCCGCTTGATTGTATGGTGGTTGCCCCAATCACTGGGAATACGATGAGTAAGTTTGCGAATGCAATGACTGAATCTCCGGTACTCATGGCAGCTAAAGCAACGCTTCGTAATAATAAGCCGGTGGTACTGGGAATTTCGACTAATGACGCACTAGGGCTAAATGGTGTAAACTTAATGAGGCTAATGGCGACTAAAAATATTTATTTTATTCCATTTGGTCAAGATGACCCGGTGCTTAAGCCGAATTCAATGGTAGCGCGTATGACGATGTTATCAGACACGGTCTACGCAGCGCTTGAAAATAAACAGATTCAGCCTGTTATTGTCGAAAGGTTCCGCGACGGTCAAGAGTCATAGGACATATATGCCTCTTGCTGGTGCATGAATCTATTCAATACTGCGGCTGTAAGAGAACTCTCAATCTCAAAGAAGAGAAGATTTTAAAAATCTTCTCTTCTTTGACGCAATGAAGCATAATAATATGTTAAAATAGTCAGTATATGCAGATAAATGTTGAGTAGTTGAAAATTGTTGGAGGCGGTATTAAAATGACAAGAGAATTACATGTAGCAGTAGTAGGAGCAACAGGTGCAGTAGGACAACAAATGATTAAAACCCTACAGGAGCGTAATTTTCCAGTTGGTAAATTAACGTTATTATCTTCAGCTCGTTCAGCTGGTAAAAAAGTGTTGTTTAACGGAGAAGAAGTTGTTGTGCAAGAAGCAACTCCTGATAGCTTTGAAGGCGTAGATATTGCTTTATTCAGTGCAGGCGGGAGCATTTCAAAAGCACTTGCACCAGAGGCAGTAAAACGCGGAGCAATTGTTGTAGACAACACAAGCGCTTATCGAATGGATGAAAATGTCCCGTTAGTTGTGCCGGAAGTGAATGAAGACGCATTACACGCACATAACGGAATCATTGCTAATCCAAACTGCTCTACAATTCAAATGGTTGCAGCATTACAGCCATTACGCGAAACATACGGCTTATCTAAAGTGCTAGTATCAACGTATCAAGCCGTTTCTGGAGCAGGCGCTGCTGCAATTAATGAATTAAAAGAACAAGCCAAAGCTATTTTAGAAGAAAAAGAGTTTACACCGGAAATTTTACCGGTTGGTGGAGATAAAAAACATTATCAAATTGCTTTTAATGCCATTCCGCAAATTGATAAATTTCAAGATAACGGTTTTACATTTGAAGAAATGAAAATGATTAATGAAACGAAGAAAATTATGAACATGCCTGAATTGCCAGTAGCTGCTACTTGTGTTCGTCTACCGGTTGTAACAGGTCATTCAGAGTCAGTGTACATTGAAATTGAAAAAGACGGTGTAACGGTAGCTGATGTGAAAAATTTATTGGCTGATGCACCTGGTATCGTATTGCAAGATGATCCAGAAAATCAAGTATATCCAATGCCAGCAGATTGTGTAGGTAAACGAGATGTGTTTGTCGGCCGTATTCGTAAAGATTTAGATCGCGATAACGGTTTCCATATGTGGATCGTTTCTGATAACTTGTTAAAAGGTGCAGCTTGGAATTCTGTACAAATTGCAGAATCACTTATTAAGCTTAGCTTAGTAAAATAAGCGCAACCAGAGTGTCTCGGAACATGATGAGGTGTAAGTATGAAAATAATCGTCCAAAAATTTGGAGGAACTTCCGTTCGTAACGAAGAAGGAAGAGAGAGAGCAATCTATCATTTAAATAATGCATTAAGTGAGGGTTACAAAGTAGTCGTTGTTGTATCGGCAATGGGACGAAAAGGTGAGCCGTATGCAACGGATACATTGCTTTCACTTGTTGATGGAAATAAAGCGTCTCTTAATAAACGTGAGCTTGATATGCTTATGGCATGCGGAGAATTAATTTCATCGGTAGTGTTTACGAATTTGTTAAACGAAAATGGTATTAAAGCTACAGCGTTAAACGGTGCACAGGCCGGGTTTGTGACGAATGATGATTTTACCAATGCCAAGATACTAGAAATGAAATGCGACCGTTTGTTAAAAGAATTAGAAGAATACGATGTAGTGGTTGTAACAGGCTTTCAAGGGGCAACTACTGAAGGTGATACAACAACGCTTGGACGCGGAGGCAGCGATACATCTGCTTCAGCTTTAGGTGCAGCCCTTATGGCTGATTATATTGACATTTTCACAGATGTAGAAGGTGTGATGACAGCGGACCCGCGTATTGTAGAAGATGCAAGACCGCTATCCGTTGTCACATATAACGAAATATGCAACATGGCTTATCAAGGTGCAAAAGTAGTTCACCCACGTGCCGTAGAGATTGCCATGCAAGCCAAAGTGCCGATGCGCGTCCGTTCCACGTATGCTGATTCAACAGGTACGCTCGTTACATCTCAAGGTGAAGCACAGCAGCGTGGAAGTGATGTGCAAGAACGCCTTGTAACAGGCATCGCGCACGTATCCAACGTCACTCAAATTAAAGTTTTTAGTAAAGAAGGCCATTATGATACGCAAGCAGAAGTATTCAAAGCAATGGCACAAGAAAAAATCAGCGTAGATTTTATTAATATTTCACCGAAGGGTGTTGTATATACGGTAACAGATGAAGCAACTGACAAAGCGATTGATGTGCTTCATGCGCTAGGGTATGAGCCGGCTGTTATTCGCAACTGTGCCAAAGTGTCAACGGTTGGAGCAGGAATTGCAGGGGTGCCTGGTGTTACATCTAAAATTGTTACAGCTCTTTCTGGCGAAGGTATTCAGATTTTACAATCTGCTGACAGCCATACGACGATTTGGGTGCTTGTAAAAGAAGAGGATTTAAAGAAAGCCGTTAATGCTCTTCATGGTGCCTTTGACTTGTCAAAAGCACCGCAAAAGAGATAAACTACATGTTCCGTTAGCTATAAGCTAACGGTTCATTACATGAATAGGGATAATGCAATTTCAAGGAGTGAAAACATGATTGATTTTGGGAAAGTCGCAACAGCGATGGTAACACCTTTTGATCATAAAGGAAATATTGATTTTGAAAAAACAACGCAGCTTATTAATTATTTAATCAGCAACGGTTCGGATGCGTTGGTTATTGCAGGAACAACGGGTGAATCTCCTACGCTTTCAACAGAAGAAAAGCTGGCGCTGTTCCGCCACTCAGTAAAGGTAGTAGACGGCCGTGTACCTGTTGTGGCTGGTACAGGAAGCAACAATACGTATGCATCAATTGAATTAACGAAAAAGGCAGAAGAAATCGGCGTAGACGCGATTATGATTGTAGCACCTTATTACAACAAGCCGAATCAGGAAGGCTTATATCAGCATTTTAAAACAATTGCTGAAAGTACAGAGCTGCCTGTCATGTTATACAATATTCCAGGGCGATCCGTGATCAATATGTCTGTTGATACAATTGTACGCCTAGCTGAACTGCCAAATGTTGTAGCGTTAAAAGATGCAAGCGGAGATCTTGACGCAATGACAGCTATTATCGCACAAACAAGCGATGATTTTGCTTTATACAGCGGTGATGATGGTTTAACACTACCGGTACTAGCGATTGGAGGAACTGGTATTATTTCTGTTGCCTCTCACATTATTGGGAATGAAATGCAAGAGATGGTTAAGCTGTATGAGTCAGGAAATCCGAAGGAAGCAGCAAAAATTCATCAGCGTATTGTGCCTGTTATGAAATCTCTTTTTGCAGCTCCAAGTCCAACGCCTGTTAAAACGGCTTTACAGTTAAAAGGATTAGACGTAGGATCGGTACGATTACCTTTAGTTCCGTTAACGGAAGAAGAACGCCAAACGTTAGTCAGCACATTAAATACGCTATAAGCTATAAGTATGTTTTTTAAACGTCTCTTCATTGACCGTATATACGAGTCGATGAAGAGACGTTTTTTTTTTATAAGATAATAGAAGAGCAGATGACGGAAATAGACGAATGAAATTTCTTGTATTCCAATTCTTACTTCAGTTATAATGTAAGCAAATGAAATTGTACGGGTGAAAGTAAGTAGGAGGAGCTTATGGTACTAGAAAAGACAGAAAATATTAAAATTTCAGCTTTGGGTGGAGTCGGAGAACTTGGAAAAAACATGTATGTGATGGAAATCAATGAAAACATATATGTGTTAGATGCAGGATCGAAGTTTCCGGGAGGGGAAATGTTAGGAATTGATATTGTCATTCCGGACATTACATATTTAGTAGAAAATCAGCAGAACGTAAAAGGCATATTTGTTACTCATGGACACGAAGAACAAATTGGCGCTATTCCCTTTATACTTCAAAAATTGGATGTGCCTGTATATGGTACAGAATTAACGCTAGCACTTATCAAAGAAAAGTTAAAAGAATATGGAATTAAAAAATATGAAGCTTTACATCCTATCACTTCGTCAACGGTTTTATCGTTTGAAGGAGTAGATATTTCATTTTTCAGAACGCAGCACAGCATCCAAGATTCAGTCGGTATTTGTTTACAAACAAATCAAGGTGCGATTGTATATACAGGTGATTTTAAATTTGATCAAAATTCAGTCAGCATTCAAAGCGCTGATATTGGAAAAATGGCTGCCATTGGGGAACAAGGCGTCCTGTGTTTGCTTTCAGACAGCACAAATGCGGATAAGCCAGGCTATACAGTTTCCGAAGCCGTCATTGGACAAAATATTACCGACGCTTTTTATAAAAGCAAAGGTCGAATCATTGTTGCTGCATACAGTTCCAATCTGCACCGTATTCAGCAAATCATTCATGCCGCATATCAGCACGGCCGTAACCTGATCGTTATGGAAAAAAATATGCTGAAAATCATTGATATTGCAGCAAAACTTGGACATTTGCAGCTGCCTGAGGATTTAATTGTTCCTGTGCAAAAGCTAAAAGATCTTCCAGAACATGAAACGGTTATTTTAACAACAGGTCATCACGGAGAGCCGATTTTAGGTCTTACTCGAATGGCTAAACAGTCCCATAAATTTATTCAAATCAAACAAGATGATACGGTCCTGCTGGCTGCTACACCTGTGGCGGGGCACGAAACGACCTTTTCAAAAACAATTGACGTCATCTTTCGTTTAGGAGCAAGCGTAGTGTTTGCTCAGAAGAAAGTGCAGGCTTCCGGACACGGCAGTCAAGAAGAATTAAAATTTATGATTAACTTAACAAAGCCCAAATATGTCATGCCTGTGAATGGAGAGTATCGAAAACAAAAAGCTTATGCAAAGCTGGCCGGTCAATTAGGAATATCAGAAGATCATATTTGTTTGCTTGAAAAAGGTGAGCGAGTTGAGTTTAAAGATGCTCGTATGTACCCTAGCGGTTCTATTCAAGCAGGAAATACGCTCATTGATGGACTAGGCGTCGGTGATATTGGAAATATCGTTCTGAGAGACCGCAGGCTGCTGTCACAGGACGGAATCTTAACGGTAGTAGTTACGATTAATAAGCGCCAAAAAACGGTAGTAGCGGGGCCTGAAATCATCTCGCGCGGATTCGTCTATGTAAGAGAATCAGAAAAGCTTTTAGAAGAAGCAACGAAGATTGTTCAGCAAATTTTAGAAAAGTGTATGGAAGACAAAGTGATCGAGTGGTCTTCATTAAAATTAAAAATGAGAGAAAGTTTAAATCAATTTTTATATGAAAAAACCCGTCGTAAACCGATGATTTTACCGATTATCATGGAAATCTAATGTGAAGCCTTCCCGGTGGGAAGGCTTTTTATTTGCAGCTGATGCGGATGTAATAACTATGAGAAGTTCATACTACTACTATCAATAAGTGAAAGGAGCTAGAATATGTTTGAAAATAACGAAAGATTACATTCTGATGAAGCGCCTCAGCAGCCTAATAAAAATGAAGAAAGCAAGGGCGGAATATTAGATAAAATTCAACAACTAGGACAGACCAACGTGGCTCAGCTTCCCCAAGATTCTAATATTCACTGTTTAACGATTGTAGGACAAATCGAAGGGCACATGCAGCTGCCTCCTCAAAACAAAACGACAAAATATGAGCATGTCATCCCGCAAATTGTGGCGATCGAACAAAATCCAAAAATTGAAGGATTGCTTATTATCTTGAATACTGTAGGTGGAGATGTAGAAGCGGGGCTTGCAATTGCTGAAATGATCGCTTCGTTATCCAAGCCTTCTGTGTCGATTGTGTTAGGAGGCGGACATTCAATCGGTGTTCCAATTGCGGTTTCAACTGATTATTCGTATATTGCCGGTACAGCGACCATGACCATTCATCCTATTCGCTTAACAGGTCTTGTTATTGGTGTACCGCAAACATTTGAATACTTAGATAAAATGCAAGAGCGCGTGATTAACTTTGTGAGAGAACATTCTCATATTTCAGAAGAAAAGTTTAAAGAACTTATGTTTTCAAAAGGGAACTTAACGCGCGATATCGGGACAAATGTAGTTGGCGGAGATGCTGTTTCATACGGGTTAATTAACGAAGTAGGCGGAGTTGCTCAAGCGATCAAAAAATTGAATGAACTGATTGAGCAAGGACGTCAGAATGAGGAGCAGCTGCTGCAATGATTTTGTATACAATGATGCCGCAAGAACTGATCTTTCAGCAGTCTTATCATCAAGAACAATCTCAGCCAAAGCTTATTAACCATAATGGAATTCCGGTTATTGTTGAAGAAAATGAACAAAAGCAACAGCAAATTGTGAGGATTTTAAGCACGAATCCTCAAGATTATTTGAATGAAAATTATTATCCTGGTCAAATTTTGTCGTAAGGATTTCAGTATAATTATGGTGAATATGGTATAATGAATATGACGAAGAAGGCAGCCGCTGTATTGGCTGCTTTTTTATTCAACTGATAAAAGAAACAAAATCAACATAGAGTGTTGGACGTTGATTGGAGTGGAAAAATGGCAAAGAAAAAACGAAGAGGTCAAATAAAAAAGGATGAATGGAAACGTATATTGCGCTTTGAGCTTATTGGCTTATTTTTATTAGCATTAACGTTAATTGCCATGGCAGGACTTGGTGCTGTAGGACAGGCCCTTGTACTAGTGGTCCGCTTATTTATTGGCGAATGGTATATGCTGTGTTTAATCGGAATGGCTATTCTATCTGTTTATATTATTTGGAAAAGGGAAATGCCTCCTTTAGTGACGCGGCAGCTTATCGGTACATATCTCATTATTTTATCTATTTTACTGTTTAGTCATGTTACGTTATTTGAAAATTTATCAAAAAACGGAACGTTTACAGATCCGTCTGTCATTATGAACACATGGGATTTGTATATGCTCGAAGCAACGGGTCAATCAAATCACAGCGATTTAGGCGGAGGGATGATAGGAGCTATTATGTTTGCCATGTTCTACTATCTATTTGATAGCTTAGGAACAGAACTTATCGCTGCCTTGCTTATTGTGATTGGGGTACTGCTTATTACCGGACGTTCGCTTCACGAAACGGTATTAAAACTTCTGTCACCTCTAGTGAATTTTTTAACAACGGAGTTAAAAGAAGGCTGGCAAGATATTCAGACGTGGAAACATAAAAAGAAAAAAGCCCCTAAAACAACAAAAAAGAGACGCCAAGAAAAAGCTGTTCAAGAACCTGAAGAAAGCATGGAAATAGAAGTAGAAGCACCTTCGCCTCCAATTATTGAACACTTTGACTACGGAGAGGAAGAGTCTAGTCAACCTCCTGCTGCTCCTATAGCTCCGGTGCCGCCGGTTATGGAATCGAAGCCTGTAGCTACTGCACCGCAACAGCCAAGGCCGCAAAAGGAACAGGAAGAAGAAAAAGCTCCTATGATTACATTTACTGAAACGGAAAATAAAGAGTATGAGCTTCCTCCTATCAAGCTATTGACGATGCCAAAGAAAAGCAACCAGGCAAAAGAGCATAAAAACATTTATAAAAATGCCGAAAAACTTGAAAAAACGTTTCAAAGTTTCGGCGTAAAAGCAAAAGTGGCAAAAGTTCACCTTGGACCAGCTGTTACAAAATATGAAGTATATCCTGATGTAGGAGTAAAAGTAAGTAAGATTGTCAATTTAAGTGATGATCTAGCACTTGCATTAGCTGCCAAAGATATTCGGATTGAAGCTCCAATTCCCGGGAAATCAGCGGTAGGAATTGAAGTACCGAACGAAGAAGTAGCGATGGTTTCACTTAGAGAAGTACTTGAAGCAACTGAAAATAACCGACCTGATAAAAAGCTATTAGTTGGTTTAGGAAGAGATATTTCAGGCGAAGCTGTGCTAGCAGAGCTTAATAAAATGCCTCATATGCTTGTAGCAGGGGCAACAGGAAGCGGAAAAAGTGTGTGTATCAACGGTATTATTATTAGTATTTTAATGAGGACAAAGCCTCATGAAGTAAAATTAATGATGATTGACCCTAAAATGGTTGAGCTCAATATGTACAATGGTATTCCGCATTTATTGGCTCCTGTTGTAACTGATCCGAAAAAAGCTTCTCAAGCCTTAAAGAAAGTTGTAAATGAAATGGAGCGACGTTATGAGCTGTTTTCACACAGCGGAACGAGAAACATTGAAGGATATAACGATTTAGTAAAACGTATGAATGATGATGGAGACGCCGATGCGAAACAGCCGACTCTTCCTTATATTGTGGTGATTGTCGATGAGTTGGCTGACTTGATGATGGTTGCTTCGTCTGACGTCGAAGATTCGATCACACGTCTTGCTCAAATGGCTCGTGCTGCCGGCATTCATTTGATTATTGCTACGCAGCGACCATCAGTAGATGTTATTACTGGGGTTATTAAAGCAAATATTCCTTCCCGAATTGCTTTTAGTGTATCTTCACAAACTGACTCTCGTACAATCTTAGATATGGGAGGAGCTGAGAAGCTTCTAGGAAGAGGAGATATGCTGTTCATGCCTGTTGGAGCTTCAAAACCTGTGCGTGTGCAAGGTGCCTTTTTATCAGATGAAGAAGTAGAAGAGATTGTTGATTTTGTAATTGCACAGCAAAAAGCGCAGTATCAAGAAGAAATGATTCCAACCGATGCTCCTGAACAAGTTGATGATTTTGCAGATGAGCTATATGACGAAGCGGTACAGCTTGTAGCAGAAATGCAAACAGCTTCTGTTTCTATGCTGCAGCGACGCTTTCGAATTGGCTATAACCGGGCTGCACGCTTGATCGATGCAATGGAAGAGCGTGGAGTGGTGGGACCTTATGAAGGAAGTAAGCCGCGTTCCGTCCTGATTTCTCAGCAAAATGAGGATGTTGGATCTTAATAATTTTCATAAAAAAGATGACTTGCATATGTGCAAGTCATCTTTTTTATGAAACGAAAGAGAGGAAGAATAGTATCATACAAAAATATGTCATGCTAAATAAATGAAATAAAAACGAATGTTAAAAAATTTAATGACTAAAATGTTTGGTTTTTATCTAATATTAGAAGAAAAGCAGGTTGTTAGGTATGCTGACATTAAAGAATAACAAAAATTCATTTTTTTAAAAAAATAATAAAAATTTTAATAAAAAATTAATATAACCTATTTATTTATCTGTCGAAAAATGATATATTATTTTCGATTAAGTAGTCGAACATCAGAGGTCTGATGACTTTTTAATATGGAGGAAGAGTGATGTCTATACGTGCGGATAATCGGCACTTGTATCTACAAGTGATTGATAAAATTAAACAAAATATAGAAAAAGGAATTTTTAAAGAAAAGGAAAGACTCCCTTCAGAGTTTGATTTATCAAAGCAGCTAGGGGTTAGCCGCGCAACGCTACGTGAGGCACTTCGCATATTAGAAGAAGAGAATATTATTGTTCGCAGACACGGCGTGGGAACATTTGTCAACACGAAGCCTACTTTTTTGTCAGGGATTGAGCAATTAAATAGTATAACACATATGATTGAACAAGCCGGTATGAAGGCTGGAACAATCTTCTTATCTTCTCAAATACAAGAGTTGTCTGAAAATGATTTAACACGTTTTGCTTGCGGGGAAGATGAACAAATTTTATTTGTTGAACGGGTGAGAACGGCAAACGGAGAGCCGGTGGTATATTGCATGGACAAGGTTCCTCAAAAAGTATTGCCTGAAAATTTTGAATATAGACAAGAGTCATTGCTAGAAATTCTTGAAAAACAAGCAGGAAAACACATTTCATACGCCGTGGCAAACATTGAGCCTCTAGGCTATCATGAAAAAGTTTCTCCTATTTTACAATGCGAACCAGAAACCGCTTTGCTTGTACTGAAACAAATGCATTATGACCAGCATGATGAACCCATTTTATATTCCATCAATTATTTTAAAGCAGATCAATTCAGTTTCCAAGTACTGCGTAAACGCGTCTAGTTTTTTTGTGTTTAAATGTCAGAAAATTTACAACTGTTTAACATTGTCCTTTTAAGGAGGTGTCAAATGTAGGTCACAAGGACGAAATAGAAAATTGGCTTTATACTTTTAAAACTATTCAGGGGGTTAAAACATGTTAAAACGTAAAACGGGACTTGCATTATCACTAGTATTAGCGGCAGGAACACTTTTAAGCGCGTGTGGCTCAGACGACGCAGGCAAGAGCGGCGGAGATAAAAAAGCGGCAGATTTTAAAGTGGGAATGGTAACAGATACGGGCGGGGTAGATGATAAATCGTTTAACCAATCTGCTTGGGAAGGTCTGACAAAGTTCGGGAAAGACAACGGACTTGATGAAGGGACTGGATATAAATATTTGCAGTCTACAAAAGCATCTGAATACGAGAGCAATCTTTCTAAATTTGCTGAGAGTGGCTATAACTTGACGTATGGAATTGGCTTTTTATTAAAAGAAGATATTAAAAAAGCAGCAAAGCAGTACCCTGATGCTAACTTTGCATTAGTAGACGATACGCTAAAGTCAGAGAACTTAGATAACGTGGCAAGCATTCTATTTAAAGAAGAGCAAGGCTCCTTCTTAGTAGGGGTAGTGGCAGCTAAACAAACAAAAACGAACAAAATCGGCTTTATCGGAGGCGTTGAATCTCCATTAATCAAGAAGTTTGAAAACGGATTTAAAGCAGGTGTTAAATCTGTAAACCCAGATGCTGAAGTTATCTCTCAATACGCAGAAAGTTTTAACTCTCCAGAAAAAGGTTCGGCTATTGCTTCTACGATTTACAGTAAAGGCGCTGATATTATTTATCAAGCGGCTGGCGGTACTGGAAACGGCGTATTTACAGAAGCTAAAAACCGTTCAAAAGGCGGGAAAGACAAAAAAGTTTGGGTAATTGGAGTTGACCGCGATCAGCATGAAGAAGGTATGCCTGAAAACGTAACGTTAACTTCGATGGTTAAACGCGTTGACTTGGCTGTAGAAGATGTTGCTAAAAAAGCAATGGACGACAAATTCCCAGGTGGTAAAGAAGTTGTGTTTGGCTTAAAAGAAGACGGAGTAGGAATTGCTCCATCACAAGATAATGTAAGCAAAGATGCGCTAAAAGCAGTTGATGAGTATAAGCAAAAAATTCTAGACGGTGACATTACAGTGCCTCAAACGGATAAAGAATTTAAAGAGTTTGAAAAAACGCTTAAAAAATAAGCTGACGTCTGTTAAGCAATGATTATATGAGTATAAAAGGCTAGTGAAAACTAGCCTTTTTCATAGCCAAAAAACGGAAGACAGAATCCTGTAGCAGGCAGGAATAGGGAGTGAAAGCAGTGGAATATGTTATTGAAATGCTAGATATTCGCAAAGAGTTTCCCGGTATTGTCGCTAATGACAATATTACACTCCAAGTGAAAAAGGGAGAAATTCATGCTTTGTTAGGAGAAAATGGTGCGGGTAAGTCAACGCTGATGAACGTTTTATTTGGACTTTATCAGCCTGAAAAAGGGCAGATTCGTGTAAACGGCCAAGAAGTCAACATCACAGACCCTAACGTAGCGAATGACTTAGGAATTGGGATGGTTCATCAGCATTTTATGCTCGTTCAAAACTTTACAGTAACAGAAAATATTATTCTTGGAAACGAACCGACGCGAACGGGAAAAATTAATATTAAAAAAGCAGCTCAAGATATTCAAGAGCTTTCAAATCAATATGGATTATCGGTAGATCCATATGCGAAGATTCAAGATATCTCAGTTGGCATGCAGCAGCGAGTGGAAATTTTAAAGACGCTTTACAGAGGAGCTGACATTCTTATTTTTGATGAACCTACTGCCGCCTTAACACCTCAGGAAATTACGGAATTAATTCAAATTATGAAAAAGTTAATTCAAGAAGGAAAGTCGATTATTTTAATTACGCATAAATTAAAAGAAATTATGTCAGTGTGTGACCGCTGTACAATTATCCGAAAAGGCGTCGGGGTTGGCACGGTAAATGTGCAAGAGACCAACCCTGATGAACTTGCTGCTTTAATGGTAGGAAGAGAAGTGCATTTTAAAACTGAAAAGAAAACAGCGACTCCAAAAGAAGCTGTGTTAACAATAAAAGAATTAGTAGTAGAAGACAGCCGAGGAGTAGAGGCTGTAAGTTCACTTGATCTAAGCGTTCGGGCAGGCGAAATTGTAGGCATCGCGGGTGTAGATGGTAATGGTCAAACAGAGCTGATTGAGGCAATTACGGGTCTGAGAAAAATAAAGTCGGGCTCGATCACATTAAAAAATCAAGAATTGTCTACGTTATCCACTCGTAAAATTACGGAGTCAGGAATAGGACATATTCCGCAGGATCGTCATAAGCACGGACTGGTATTAGATTATACAATAGGTGAAAATATTGGTCTTCAAACGTATTATCAAAAGCCGATGTCTAAATCAGGTATTTTAAATTATAAAGAGATGTATAAAAAGGCAAAAGAACTAATTGCAGAATATGATGTGCGAACGCCTAGTGAATTTACACAAGCGCGATCGCTATCGGGCGGAAATCAGCAAAAAGCCATTATTGCCCGTGAAGTAGACCGCAGTCCGGAACTATTAATTGCGGCTCAGCCAACGAGGGGGCTGGACGTAGGAGCCATTGAATTTATTCATAAAAAGCTGATTGAAGAACGAGATAAAGGACGAGCAGTGCTGCTCGTTTCACTAGAACTCGATGAAGTAATAAATTTAAGCGATCGCATTGCGGTTATTTATGAAGGGAAAATAGTCGACATTGTAGATCCAAAAGAAACGAATGAACAAGAGTTAGGCTTATTAATGGCAGGCGGTACGCGTGAGAAAGCGGGTGGAACAGCATGAATAAACTTGTGAAAAATGAACGTGTAATGATGATTTTGATCCCTGTTGTATCGGCCATATTAGGACTCATTGCCGGAGCGGTTATTATGTTACTAGGCGGCTATGATCCAATGCTTGGCTATCAATCTCTTTTTGACGGGATGTTTGGAACGCCAAAAGCCATTGGAGAAACGATTCGTGCCATGACTCCTCTTGCTCTGGCTGGTATCGCGGTTGCGTTTGCTTATAAAACTGGTCTCTTTAACATTGGAGTAGAAGGACAGCTTTTAGTTGGCTGGTTGGCTTCAGTATGGGTTGGGTATGCGTTTGATTTACCAGCGGTCATTCATATTCCTTTAGCTGTATTAGCAGCAGCTGCAGCTGGAGCAGTTTGGGCGTTTATTCCAGGATTTTTAAAAGCAAAATTTCATGTTCATGAAGTAATTGTTTCCATAATGATGAACTATATTGCCCTTTATACAACGAGCAGCTTAATCCGTACGTATTTATATGCGGGTAATGAAAAATCGTATGATATTAAAGAATCGGCATCTTTAGCATCAAGCTTTTTAGCACAGTTAACCAATAACTCCCGCCTTCATTACGGCATTCTTGTTACCATCGCTGCAGCCGTCGTAATGTGGTTTATTTTGAATAAAACAGCTAAGGGCTTCGAGCTAAGAGCTGTTGGTTTTAATCAACATGCTTCACAGTATGCAGGAATGAATGTAGGCCGAAACATTGTATTATCCATGGCGATTTCAGGCGCTTTTGCCGGGCTTGCCGGGGCAATGGAAGGGCTTGGAACATTTCAGTATATGGGCACATTCACTGCGTTTACGGGTACGGGGTTTGACGGTATCGCCGTAGCCCTTTTAGGAGCTAACAGCGCAATTGGAATTTTATTAGCTTCATTCTTTTTCGGAGGATTGCAAACGGCGGCTCCTCAAATGAACTTTATGACAGGGGTACCGTCTGAATTAATTCAAATTGTCATTGCGCTTATTATCTTTTTTGTTGCATCTAGTTATTTAATTCGCTGGGTGCTTGGCCGTGCAGGCAAGGGGGGAGCAAAATGAACTTCTTAGAGGTGTTAGCCATTATTATTCCAGCGGCGCTTTATTCAGCTGCACCGCTTATCTTTACCGCGCTTGGAGGGATATTTAGTGAACGTTCCGGGGTCGTGAACATCGGATTAGAAGGGCTGATGATGTTTGGCGCGTTCACAGGTATTGTTTCAACCCTTTTACTTCAGGATTCATTAGGTGCTTGGGCCCCGTGGGTAGCGATAGTAATTGCGGCTGTTGTTTGCGCTGTGTTTTCGCTGATTCATGCTGTTGCAAGTATTACATTAAAAGCAGATCAAACTGTAAGTGGTGTAGCGCTGAATTTTCTAGCTGCGGGTCTTTCAATCTTTTTAATCAAAAAGATTTTTGGGAAAGGACAAACAGATTTTATCCAATTCCGTATCGATAAAGTAAGTATTCCAGGTCTATCAGACATTCCAGTAATCGGCAAAATTCTGTTTTCGAATGTTCCTATTACGTCTTACATTGCAATTGCGCTAGCTTTTGCTGTATGGTACATCATTTATAAAACGCCGTTTGGTCTTCGTCTTCGTTCAGTTGGTGAACACCCAATGGCAGCAGACACGATGGGGATCAAAGTTGTAAGAATGCGTTACGTTGGCGTTATGATTTCCGGCATGTTCGCTGGAATCGGCGGAGCGGTGTATGCTACGTCTATCGCTACAAATTTTGCAGCGGGAACGATTGCTGGACAAGGGTTCCTTGCTATTGCAGCTATGATTTTTGGAAAATGGCATCCTATTGGTGCTTTAGGTGCAGCCATGTTTTTCGGATTAGCACAGTCTTTGAGTATCACGGGAGCTCAGATTCCGGTTATTCAAGATATCCCATCCGTCCTTTTAACCATTGCACCGTACGTATTAACAATCTTAGCACTCACTGGTTTTGTAGGACGTGCTGAGGCTCCTAAAGCGCTAGGCGTTCCTTATGAAAAAGGCCGCCGCTAATAAATCCTCTATACGAGGTCTAACAATGACTAAAGTTGGATAAATATAGAAGGTGGAGACAAAGGAATCATATTCTTTTCTCCGCCTTTTTTTCATTGAGAGAAAGAATATGAAAAGAAATGAGGAAGCGCGCGGCAAGTTACTTGAAAATGTTTCCTTGAATTCGATATAGTGGTTATAAGACTAAAATTAGCGTTAAAGATTCAAAATAGAAGTATTGTCTAGTTAATACATCAAAATTTAAAAGGAGGTTTATATATGAAATTATTGACTGAACAAAAACATGAACTAGAAGGATTGACTGTTCATACCATTCAAACAGCTAAGTACAAAACAAACACGTTCATTTTAAAACTAAATGCCCCTTTAGATAAGAAAACGGTGACAATGCGTGCCCTTTTACCTTATGTGCTTCAAAGCGCTACCGAGTCGCTGCCGTCTACGACAAAGCTTCGTACATATTTAGATGAGCTTTATGGTGCTACTTTACAAGTAGACTTAACAAAAAAAGGTGATAACCACGATATTACGATTCGCATTGATATAGCGAATGAAAAATATTTGAAAGATTCAACTCCGCTTTTGCAAAAAGCGTTAGCGCTTCTTGGCGATATTTTATTAAAGCCAGCAGTTGAAGGGGACTCTTTTTTAAAGGATATTATGACAAAAGAAAAGCGTTCGCTTCGTCAGAGAATTCAAGCCGTATTTGATGATAAAATGCGCTATGCTAATTTAAGACTAGTCGAAGAAATGTGTAAAGAAGAACCTTACTCTTTACATGTAAACGGTCAAATTGACGACGTGGAAGAAATTACAGGTGAAAGTTTGTACGCCTATTATCAGCAGGTGTTAAAAGAAGATGCCATTCACCTTTATGCTATTGGAGATTTGCAAGTCGAAGAGGTTTTACAAACAGTAAAAGAAACATTTACGTTACCAAAGCGCGAGCAAAAAGACATTGAAGATTCTATTACGTCTAAAGATATCTCAAAAGTAAATGAAGTAGTGGAAAAACAAGAAGTAAAACAAGGGAAATTAAATATTGGCTACCGCACAAATGTTGTATACGGAGATAGACAGTATTTTGCTCTGCAAGTATTTAACGGTATATTCGGAGGTTTCTCACATTCTAAGCTATTTATCAATGTGCGTGAAAAAGCAAGCTTAGCCTATTATGCCGCTTCAAGGGTAGAAAGTCATAAGGGATTACTGATGGTCATGTCGGGTATTGATGCTAAAAATTACGACCAAGCCGTGACCATTATTAAAGAACAAATGCAGGAGATGAAGCAAGGGTCGTTCACAGACGGCGAAATCGCTCAAACAAAAGCCGTCATTCACAATCAGCTGCTTGAAACGGTGGATACTCCACGAGGACTAGTAGAGGTTATGTATCATAATGAATTAACAGGCAAAGACATTTCAATTGACGAATACTTAAAGCATATTGATGCGGTATCTAAGCAGGAAATTATTAAAGTGGCTGAGAAAATTGAAATGGATACAATTTATTTCTTAACAGGAACGGGCGGTGAAGAAAATGGAGAAAATTGAATTTTCGCAGCTTCAGGAACAGCTGTATCATGAAAAAATGGATAACGGGCTGCAGGTATATATTTTGCCAAAGCCGGAGTTTAACAAAACGTTTGCTACCTTTACAACGAACTACGGATCGATTGACAATCAATTCGTACCACTAAATGAAAATGAAATGACAAAAGTTCCGGACGGAATCGCACACTTTTTAGAGCATAAATTATTTGAAAAAGAAGACGGGGATGTCTTTCAGCAGTTTAGTAAACAAGGCGCTTCGGCCAATGCATTTACTTCTTTTACCCGCACAGCTTACTTATTCAGCTGTACGTCAAATTTTGAAGAAAACCTTGAAACATTAGTGGACTTTGTACAAGAGCCGTACTTCTCAGAAAAAACGGTCGAAAAAGAAAAAGGCATTATCGGTCAAGAAATTACAATGTATGACGACAATCCGGACTGGCGCTTGTATTTTGGCACCATTCAAAATATGTACAAAAACCACCCTGTTAAAATTGATATTGCCGGCACGATCGAATCGATTTCACATATTAATAAAGATCTGCTGTATACATGCTATGAAACGTTCTACCATCCAAGCAACATGCTGTTGTTCATTGTAGGTCCTGTTGATGCGGAAAAAGTAATGAAGCAAGTTCGAGACAATCAGCAGAAAAAAGATTATAAAGAAATCTCTGACATACAGCGTCATTTTGACGAAGAGCCTGAAACGGTGGATCAAGAAAAACAAGTACTAAAAATGCCGGTGCAGTCTTCTAAATGTATGGTGGGTCTAAAAGCGAAAAATCCGCAGCGTTCAGGTGGAGAAATGCTTAAATATGAGTTAGCAATGAATATTATTTTAGATTACGCATTTGGAAAAAGCTCTTCGTACTATGAGGAGTTATATGCAGACGGGCTCATTGATGAAACATTTGCTTATGATTATACGGAGGAAAGAGGATTTGGTTTTGCTCTTATCGGAGGAGATACGGACCAACCGGAGCAGCTGTATGATCGAGTTAAACAAATTTTACTTGAAATGAAAACAAAATCACTAACAGAAGAGGAGCTTGAGCGTATCCGTAAAAAGAAAATCGGCGGATTTTTACGTTCATTAAACTCACCTGAGTTTATCGCTAATCAGTTTACACGCTATGCATTTAATGATATGAATTTATTTGATATTGTTGAAACGCTGGAAAAACTGAAGGTGAACGAAATAAAAGATGTGCTAAACGAGATTATTGATGAAAAGAACTTTACGGTTTGTGAAGTAGTACCTAAATAAAGATGATTGTTGCCAAAAAAGCTGATGTTCATCAGCTTTTTTGCATGTAAAGGAGAGAAGGTTATGGAGAAATTTGCCCTTGTGACAGGTGCAAGCGGAGGAATTGGCACAGCGATTGCTAAGCAATTGGCTGAGGATGGATATTCGCTTATTTTGCATTACCATCAACGAAGAGACAGAATAGAGGCGCTTGCACATGAGCTTGCTGAAAAGGTAAAAACGGTGTTTACGGTACAAGCGGATTTATCATGTAAAGAGGGAGTGGAGAAGTTTTTAGAGGAAATTATTGTTCCGGTAGAAGTTATTATTCATAACAGCGGACGAAGCGTTAGCGGGTTAATGACAGATACTCCGGCAAAAGAAACTGAAGAAATGATCTATCTTCACATCACGGCTCCCTTTGTTATTACCAAAGCTTTATTACCTAAAATGATTAGTGCTAAAAGCGGACAAATCATCATGATTTCTTCCATTTGGGGACTTACAGGAGCTTCATTTGAAGTCCTTTATTCAATGGTGAAAGGTGCACAAAATACATTTGTAAAAGCTTTGGCAAAAGAGGTTGCACTAAGTGGGGTTCGAGTAAATGGAGTTGCGCCCGGAGCGATTGAAACGGATATGATGGCCAGCTATTCAAAAGAAGAGGTCAAAGAGCTGGCTGAAGAGATCCCTTTAGGAAGAATAGGATATCCAAAAGAAGTGGCAGAGGCGGTTTCATATTTAATATCTTCACGAGCTTCCTACATAACGGGACAAATATTATCGGTTAATGGCGGCTGGTACATATAAAGTGTGCATAAAATCAAAAACAAGGTACAAACTATGATATGAATAAACCTTAAGGAGGGCTACTCATGTCAGTATTAGAAAACTGGGATAGCTGGAAAGATTTTTTAGGCGACCGTTTACATCATGCGCAAAACGAAGGAATGCAAGAAGAAGTTATTCATGATCTTGCTTATCAAATTGGTGGATATTTAGCAAACCAAGTTGATGCAAAAAATGATCAAGAGCGAATTTTAGCAGACCTTTGGAGCGTTGCTTCTAAAGAAGAGCAGCATGCGATTGCGAGCAGCATGGTGAAATTAGTTCAAAATAACGGATCAGTAAAATAAGTTATCGTTTCTAAAAAGGAGCTAATTCACCGTGTGTGAGAGCTCCTTTTTTCTTAGAAATAAATAGTACAAATAAATAAGCGCTTACATACATAACAAATGTAGAACTACTTGTCTTTAGGGTTTATAATATAATGGAAATCATTTATAGTTAAACTAGGTGAAAAAAAGGGGGCACCTCTCGAAGGCCAGCCAAGAAATGGGAGGGGTTTGATGGAGAAAATTGAGTGGTATTTAGAATATCAAATACAAAAAAATCGTCCGGGTCTTTTAGGTGATATTTCATCGCTTCTTGGAATGTTGTCAATTAATATTGTCACAATTAATGGAGTGGATGATATTCGCCGTGGATTATTGCTGCGCTGTGATTCACATGAGCAAATAGACAGGCTTGAATCTATTTTGAAAACAATGGATAATATCATTGTGACAAAAATGAGACCGCCTAAATTGCGTGATAAGTTAGCAGTGCGTCACGGTCGCTATATTCAGCGGGACGCAGATGATAAAAAGACGTTCCGTTTCGTAAGAGATGAATTAGGTTTGCTCGTAGATTTTATGGCGGAACTGTTTAAACAAGACGGTCATAAGCTTATCGGCATTCGAGGTATGCCGCGAGTAGGCAAAACCGAATCCATTGTAGCAGCTAGCGTATGTGCGAACAAAAGGTGGCTTTTTGTGTCTTCTACACTCTTAAAACAAACGATTCGCAGTCAGCTTATTGCTGACGAATACAACGCCGATAATATTTTTATTATTGACGGGATTGTATCGACAAAACGAGCGAATGAAAAGCACTGGCAGCTTGTACGAGAAATAATGAATGTACCCGCGACAAAAATTGTGGAGCATCCGGATGTATTTGTACAAAATACCGAGTATTCGTTAGATGATTTTGCCTACATTATTGAAATAAGAAACGACCCCAATGAGAAAATTACATATGAAATAATGGAAGGTCCTCAAATGTTTCAAGACGGTGGATTATCGATGTTTGATTTTTAGCATAATTGGTAGGTGTTAGCATTGACAGAGTTAGGACAAAGGTTAAGACAAGAACGAGAAAGCAAAGGATTGTCGTTAGAGGATTTACAAAAACTAACGAAAATTCAAAAACGCTATTTACTTGGCATTGAAGAAGGCAATTATGAGGTTATGCCCGGGAAATTTTACGTACGAGCGTTTATTAAGCAATACTGCGAAGCAATTGGGTTGGACACAGATGCTATTTTTGAAGAATACAAATCAGACATTCCTTCAACTCAAACAGAAGACATGCCGCAGCAGCTTTCGCGCGTTCGCAGCCGCAAAGAAATTCCTCAGCATACAAAAGGAGTTTCAAAAGCATATGACTACCTTCCAACTGTTCTAGTGGTGGCGGGAGTTGTAGTTGTTGGGATTATTATTTGGGTAATCGCTCAAAATATCGTCTCGGATAAAAACAAGGAGCAGGCTAATCAAGAAGCTCCAAACAGCGAAGTTCAGCAGTCTAATACGCAGGAAGAAACGAATGAAACTACTGCAAAAAATGACAATAGCAACTCAGAAGATGAACAAAGTGCTGCTGATAAGAAAGAACAAGAAAAAGAAAAAGCTGAAAAAGAAAAAGCCGCAAAAGAAAAAGCTGAGAAAGAAAAAGCTGAAAAAGAAAAGAAAGACAGCGGTAAACAAGAATACAAGGAAGTTCAAAAAACAGGCAGAAGTGCTACGTATGCTCTTTCCGGTACAGATGCATTTAATCTAGAAGTAACATCCACTCAAGCAGATACTTGGTTAGATGTAAAAAATGGAAAAGGAAATGCTTTCTTTAGCTCCATTCTAAAAAAAGGTGAAACAAAAGAATTTGATTTGACGAAAGAAACTGAAGCTCGTGTCAACATCGGTTATTCACCTGGGGTAGAGTTAAAAGTAAATGGAAAAGCGGTTGACTTGCCGTTTGATTCATCCAAGCAAGTTCGACAAGTTGTAACGATTCAATATCAGCCGGCAGAAGCACAGTAAACACCCTGTTTTAAAAAGTGATCAGGGTGTAAATAAAGATAATATGTGAATTAATCACTCATTCACGCTATAATAAAACTAAAGCCGTGCAAACAACTTCGTTTGCACGCTTTCAGTTTGTAACAGTAATTGGAGGCAGAAGAAGTGAATTTACCAAACAAGATTACCATTTCGCGGATTTTTCTAATTCCCGTATTCCTCATTTTTATGTTGGTGCCGCTACCATTTGGCACAGTAGAGGCGGCAGGAAAAGAGATTCCGATCGCTCATCTATTAGGGGCAGCATTATTTATTATTGCATCTACAACAGACTGGATAGACGGATACTATGCTCGAAAGTACGATTTAGTCACGAACTTGGGCAAATTTTTAGATCCACTAGCAGACAAGCTATTGGTTTCAGCTGCGCTTGTAGCTATTGTTGACTTAGATTTAATTGCAGGTGCAGGATGGGCTGCTATCATCATTATTAGCCGTGAATTTGCTATCACAGGTTTAAGACTTGTACTAGCAGGGGAAGGGGAAGTTGTAGCAGCAAATATGTTAGGTAAAATTAAAACATGGACTCAAATTTTAGCTATTTCAGCTATTCTGTTGTATAACTTGCCTTTTGAATGGGTTTCCATTCCATTTGCTAGCGTAATGCTTTGGATCTCAGTGATTTTTACGGTTATTTCAGGCTGGGACTACTTTGCTAAAAACAAACAGGCTTTTGTTAATTCAAAATAAGTAAGATGGAGATGATATGATGAACGCTGAAATTATTGGAGTCGGCTCTGAGCTGCTGCTTGGACAAATTGCCAATACAAACGCTCAGTATTTATCGAAAAAATTAGCCGAACTTGGAATTAATGTTTACTATCATACGGTAGTAGGAGATAATGCACAGCGCTTAAAAGAAGTGATTGCTACAGCTCAAACGCGTGCAGAGTTAATTATTTTCACAGGCGGGCTTGGTCCTACAAAAGATGACTTAACAAAAGAAACAATTGCGAGTGTGCTAGGAGTAGAGCTGACAACAAATGCAGAAGCACTTGAAAGCATTGAAGCCTATTTTAAACAGTCAAATCGTATCATGACACCTAACAATAAAAAACAGGCAATTGTGCTAGAAGGTTCGGCAGTGCTCCCTAACGATTACGGAATGGCTCCAGGTATGGGGCTTACGGTAGAGGGAAAACACTATATGTTATTCCCCGGGCCTCCAAAAGAGCTTTATCCAATGTATGAATCGTATGGTCAAGAATTTTTAGCTCAAAAGCTTGAATTAAAAGAAAGTATTGAATCACGCGTTCTTCGCTTTTTCGGAATAGGGGAATCACAGCTTGAGACGGAAATTGAAGATTTGCTTGATGCGCAAACCAACCCGACGATCGCGCCGCTAGCAGGAGATGGAGAAGTGACGCTTCGCTTAACTGCTAAGCACGCTGATGCTGCTGAAGCACAGCGCATGTTAGACGAAATGGAAAAAACCATTTCAGAGCGCGTAGGCGAGTATTTATATGGATACGAAGCAACTTCTTTACATAATGAATTGGTAAAAGAATTAACGGCACAAGGATTAACGATTGCTTCAGCCGAAAGTTTAACCGGCGGTTTATTCAGCGAACGTTTAACATCTGTTTCAGGTGCTGGAGAAGCTGTAAAAGGCAGCCTGGTCGCCTATCATTATGAAATCAAGCAAAATATTCTCGGAGTGAGCGAACACACGCTGAATCAGTACGGAGCCGTTAGCGAGCAGTGCGCGGCTGAAATGGCTCAGCGTATTCAACAGTTATGCAAAACGGATATTGGCATCGGGTTTACAGGTGTAGCTGGACCCTCCAAACAAGAAGGACATCCTGTAGGAACAGTATATATAGGGGTAGCCTATAAAGATCAAGCTCCTCAAGTTTACAGCCTGCAGCTATCTGGAAGCCGCCAGGGGATTCGTTCACGAACGGTTAATTATGGCTGTCATTACGTATTAAAGATGATAAAGAAATAAAGAAAAAAGGCTGTTTGGTTTTTCCAAAACAGCCTTTTTTTTATAAAATAACAAACGAACATTTATTCGCTTTTTGCTTGTCAAACGACTCAAAAACTAGTATAGTAAGTTATAGAAAGTTGTTAATTCGACATTGCTACTACATCGTAGTAAGTTTGCAGTTTATAGATGATTTCAAAGAGATAGAGGAGGAAATTGAGTGAACGATCGTCAAGCAGCCCTTGATATGGCTTTAAAACAAATTGAAAAGCAATTTGGTAAAGGTTCAATTATGAAATTAGGTGAACAAACGGAAAAAAGAATTTCTACAATTCCAAGTGGTTCATTAGCGTTAGATATAGCCTTAGGTGTAGGTGGATATCCACGTGGACGTGTAGTTGAAGTATATGGTCCAGAAAGCTCAGGTAAAACAACAGTTGCTCTTCATGCGATTGCAGAAGTTCAACAGCAGGGCGGACAGGCTGCATTTATCGATGCGGAGCACGCGTTAGATCCTGTATATGCTCAAAAATTAGGTGTGAATATTGATGAGCTATTATTATCTCAGCCTGATACGGGAGAACAAGCTTTAGAAATCGCTGAAGCTTTAGTTCGAAGCGGTGCAGTAGATATTATCGTTGTTGACTCAGTAGCAGCATTAGTGCCAAAAGCGGAAATTGAAGGAGAAATGGGAGACTCTCACGTGGGTCTACAAGCTCGTTTAATGTCTCAAGCATTGCGTAAACTATCTGGAGCTATCAATAAGTCTAAAACAATCGCTATCTTTATTAACCAAATTCGTGAAAAAGTCGGCGTTATGTTTGGTAATCCTGAAACAACTCCTGGTGGACGTGCGCTTAAATTCTATTCTTCAGTGCGTCTAGAAGTGCGTCGTGCAGAGCAGTTAAAGCAAGGAAACGATATTGTAGGTAACAAAACAAGAATTAAAGTTGTGAAAAACAAAGTAGCTCCGCCTTTCCGTGCTGCTGAAGTAGATATTATGTACGGAGAAGGTATTTCAAAAGAGGGTGAAATTTTGGATATCGCTTCTGAACTAGATATTGTTCAAAAAAGTGGATCTTGGTATTCATATAATGACGAGCGTCTAGGTCAAGGTCGTGAAAATGCAAAACAATTCTTAAAAGAAAATACTGATATTCGTCAGGAAATTGCGGGACAAGTGCGTGAACATCATGGTTTAGACCAAGATGGAGAGCCAGCTCCTGAGGATGACGATCAAGGCGATTTAAATATTTAATTTGCTGCGAGATAAAAAAAGACTCCTCTATTTCAAAGAAGGGGTCTTTTTTTTGTAAAAATTGTTAATGCTAGAAAAGTAACATACGAAATTTCAATATATACTGTAGAGGCAGGCTTGACAATAAAAATGCACAGATTTACAATTAAGATGTATATTTTCCCTTTTTAAAACATTTTAGCGTTTAAAAGCCTTTGTGTGTATATTGAAAGGTGAATACGATGTACATGCCGACATGAAATTTAAAACTTACAAGTTTATAGCAAGGGGAGGTGAAATGATGGATACTAATACAATCATCTTCGCTTTGCTTGGCCTAATCGTCGGTGCAGTTGTTGGCTTTTTTGTTTGTAAATCGATTGCTGAAGCTAAAATTGCGGGAGCAAAGTCTAGTGCAGAACAAATTATTGATGAAGGAACCCGCGAGGCGGAAGCTTTGAAAAAAGAAGCTTTACTAGAAGCGAAGGATGAAATCCATCAGCTTCGTACAGAGGCAGAACAAGATATTCGTGATCGTCGAGCAGAACTTCAAAAACAAGAAAATCGATTAATGCAAAAAGAGGAAAATCTTGATCGTAAAGACGAATCACTTGATAAACGTGAAGCGTTACTTGAAAAGAAAGATGATTCTCTTACTGTTAAACAACAGCATATTGAAGAGATGGAAAGCAAAGTTGAAGAAGTAGTACGTGCACAGCAAACAGAGCTAGAGCGCATTTCAAGCTTAACAAGAGAAGATGCAAGAGCGATTATTTTAGATCGTGTTGAAAATGAACTTTCCCACGACATTGCAATAATGGTAAAAGAAACAGAAAACCGTGCAAAAGAAGACGCCGATAAAAAGGCGAAAGAAATTCTTTCACTTGCTATTCAGCGTTGCGCAGCAGATCATGTTGCTGAAACGACTGTCTCAGTTGTTAACTTGCCAAATGACGAAATGAAAGGCCGAATTATCGGTCGAGAAGGTCGAAACATCCGTACGCTTGAAACTTTGACAGGAATTGATCTTATTATTGATGATACGCCAGAAGCAGTTATTTTATCAGGATTTGACCCAATTCGTCGTGAGACAGCAAGAATTGCACTTGATAAACTCGTTCAAGATGGTCGTATCCATCCCGCGCGTATTGAAGAAATGGTTGAAAAATCTCGCCGTGAAGTGGACGAATATATTCGTGAAGTTGGTGAACAAACGACGTTTGAAGTCGGTGTTCACGGGTTGCACCCAGACTTGATGAAAATTCTTGGTCGCTTAAAATTCAGAACAAGCTATGGTCAAAATGTGCTGAAACATTCAATGGAAGTAGCGCATTTATCAGGACTTATGGCTGCTGAATTAGGTGAAGATGAAACGTTAGCCAAACGAGCAGGATTGTTACATGATATTGGTAAAGCAATTGATCATGAGGTAGAAGGAAGTCACGTAGAAATCGGTGTTGAATTAGCTACAAAGTATAAAGAACATCCGGTTGTTATTAACGCGATTGCTTCTCACCATGGAGATACAGAACCAACATCAATCATTGCTGTACTAGTTGCAGCAGCGGATGCATTATCTGCTGCAAGACCAGGTGCTCGTAGTGAGACATTAGAAAACTACATTCGTCGTCTTGAAAAGTTAGAAGAAATTTCAGAGTCTTATGAAGGCGTTGAAAAATCATTTGCGATTCAAGCAGGGCGTGAAGTTCGTATTATGGTGAAACCAGATACGATTGGTGATCTAGAAGCGCATCGACTTGCTCGAGATATCCGAAAACGAATTGAAGATGAGCTGGATTATCCTGGCCACATCAAAGTAACCGTTATTCGTGAAACAAGAGCAGTAGAGTATGCAAAATAAAAATGAAGTGGCGTTTCGCCACTTTATTTTTTTTCGTAGAGATGAAGATGCAGATTAAGAATGAAGTATAGGAGCTTTTACATGAGAATTTTATTTATTGGAGACGTAGTTGGTTCTCCAGGCCGTGAAATGGTTGAAGAATATTTACCAAGATTAAAAAGAAAATACTCTCCGGGACTTACAATTGTGAATGGAGAAAATGCAGCTTCAGGAAAAGGCATTACTGAAAAGATTTATCGTCAGTTCTTGCAAGCAGGGGCTAATATTATTACCCTTGGTAACCACGCGTGGGACAAACGTGAAATTTTTGATTTTATTGACGATGCAAAAAATCTTGTTCGTCCAGCTAATTTTCCTGAAGGTACACCCGGCAAGGGAATTACGTATTTTACGTACAATCAGCTTGAGGTAGCCGTGATTAATTTACAAGGGCGCACGTTTATGGCTCCGCTTGATTGTCCATTTCAAAAAGCGGATGAAATGATTGAAGAAGCACGTCAGCGCACTCCGCTCATTTTTATTGATTTTCATGCTGAAACAACAAGTGAAAAGCAAGCGATTAGCTGGTATGTGGACGGTCGTGTCAGCGCTGTTGTCGGCACTCATACGCATGTTCAAACAGCTGACAATCGTATATTGCCAAAAGGAACAGCCTACATCTCTGACGTAGGAATGACGGGACCATATGACGGCATTTTAGGGATGGAGCGCGAAGCTGTTATTAAGCGTTTTTTAACGTCTCTTCCTGTTCGATTTGAAGTGCCAAAAGAAGGAAGAACGCAGCTTAGTGGAATCGTTATCGATATTGATCAAAAGACGGGGAAAGCAACAAAAACAGAGCGAATTTTAATTAACGAAGACCATCCGTTTTTTGAATAAAGGGAAAAAGTCAATGTGTCGAAAGACGATACGTTGGCTTTTTTATTTTGTCAAAAACGTAAAAAGAAAAAAGAAAGGTGTAGAAATATAAGTTTTTGAATATTTAGGAAAAACAAGCAGGAATACGTTTGACATATCGTGAATATAGTAACATTGAAATCAATTAAGTCATTGGTCTAATGATCTCTCATCATACATTGTAAAGAATAAGGAGGAGCTAGATATGGAAATATTAAAAGTTTCAGCAAAGTCTAATCCAAATTCAGTTGCTGGTGCCTTAGCAGGCGTGCTGCGCGAACGCGGCGCAGCAGAAATTCAAGCCATTGGGGCCGGGGCGCTTAACCAAGCAGTAAAAGCTGTAGCAATCGCAAGAGGGTTCGTTGCACCAAGTGGGGTTGATTTAATCTGCATCCCAGCTTTTACAGATATTCAAATTGATGGAGAAGAGCGAACAGCCATTAAATTAATTGTAGAGCCGCGATAATTATAAAAACCACGGACCTGTAAAGCATAGAAGCCAAACAGGTCCTTTTTGTATAGAGTTAAAGGGGTGTGGGTTGTGATATTTGATGCTCATTGTGATGTATTGATGAAGCTCTGGTTAAATAAACGTTTATCTTTTACATATGATTCAGCGCTGCATGTGACGTTAGAAGGAATAAAAAAAGCAAATGGGAAAGTTCAGCTATTCGCTATTTATATTCCAGAAGCAGTTCCGGCAGCTCAGCGCTTTGATGTTGCGTTAGAAATGATACAGCTGTTTCAGAGTCATATTTTGTCGCTTCCCGGTGTGAAATGGGTTCGTTCAAAACGCGATATAGATAGCTTGAAAAAAGGTGAAATAGGAGCAATGCTGACGCTTGAAGGGTGCGATGCCATTGATACAAGTTTAGTTCGCTTAAAGACGCTTTTTTTACTGGGTGTACGTTCAGTAGGTTTGACATGGAATTATAGCAATGCCGTGTGTGACGGTATTTTAGAACCTCGAGGCGCAGGGTTATCTTCTTTTGGAAGAGAAGTTGTTGAATTGAATAATGAACATAAAGTGTGGACGGATGTATCTCATTTATCGGTAAGAGGTTTTTGGGATGTGATTGAGCTAGCACAATATGTAGTGGCTACTCATTCCAATTCACACGTATTGTGTTCTCACCCGCGGAATTTAAGAGACGATCAAATTCATGCTTTAATAAAGCGAAACGGCGTGATTGGCATTACGTTTGTGCCTGAATTTTTAACGAGTTCTGCCAAAGCGCAAATAGAGGATGTGATCCGTCATCTTGATTACATGTGTGAAAGAGGAGGCGAATACTCCGTTGGTTTTGGCTCTGACTTTGACGGCATTGACAAAACGGTTCATCGTCTCGGAAGATATGAACAGTATACGAATTTAATCGAAGAACTCCTTAAGCATTACACTGAGGAGCAGGTAAAACGTTTTCTGTTTCAAAACTTTGCTGATCGCGTATGCAGCTAATAAAAAAAGAGCTTTTTCTTCTTGGAAAAGCTCTTTTTTATAGAAGTTATTTATATACTAATGCCTCATGTGAAGGCAGAAAAGATCATTAAAAAACTTCATCTTATTCATTAAATATAAATATAATTAAAACGATTGAGAATTCAATGGAAAGGGTTGCATTTTTCTGGCAATCGGAATAAAATTGAAAACGGATTATGGAGCTGTTCAAGCAGAAACGTATCCTGCACAGCGGCAAGGTGCTGTGGGAGTTTTGCAGATGATTTTGGTTCGTGAAATGCAGAAGCAAATGAAATCGTTTGCTAATTTACTTTTTTCAGTTTTTATCAATAAAATAGATTTCTATATTATGAGCAATTAAAGGAGTGGCGTTGATTTATGGTACAGCAACTTTCATGGAAAGTTGGCGGACAGCAGGGTGAGGGAATCGAAAGTACGGGAGAAATTTTTTCAACCGCTTTAAATCGATTAGGTTATTACTTATACGGCTATCGTCATTTTTCTTCTCGTATCAAAGGTGGACATACAAATAATAAGATTCGAGTGAGTACAACTCAAGTTCGATCTGTGTCAGATGATTTGGATATTTTAGTTGCGTTCGATCAGGAAACAATCGATGTAAACGTCCATGAGCTGCGCGTAGGAGGCGTTGTAATTGCAGATGCGAAATTCAACCCAAGTCTGCCCGAAACATGTACAACTGCTACGCTATATGCTGTTCCGTTTACGGAAATTGCAACGGAATTAGGAACGTCGCTAATGAAGAACATGGTTGCTGTAGGCGCTTCAAGTGCTGTGCTTCATATTGACACAGAAGTATTTGAAGAAGTAGTACTTGAAATCTTCGGTAAAAAGGGCCAAAAAGTTGTACAAAAAAACATGGAAGCTATTAAAAAAGGTGCAGATTACATTCGTGAACAGCTAGGCGAACAATTAGAAACAATGAAACTAGATCCAGCGGATGGTAAAAAACGTATGTTTATGATTGGAAACGATGCCATTGCGCTAGGTGCTTTAGCCGGTGGGGCTCGTTTTATGCCAGCATATCCAATTACCCCTGCTTCAGAAATCATGGAATACTTAATTAAAAAGCTTCCTCAATTCGGTGGAACCGTTATTCAAACAGAAGATGAAATCGCAGCATGTACGATGGCTATCGGAGCTAACTATGCAGGCGTACGCGCGCTGACAGCATCAGCTGGACCAGGTTTATCCTTAATGATGGAGTCGATTGGATTAGCGGGTATCACTGAGCAGCCTGTTGTGATTATCGATACGCAGCGCGGCGGTCCTAGTACAGGGCTTCCAACTAAGCAAGAACAGTCTGATTTAATGGCTATGATTTACGGTACGCACGGTGAAATTCCGAAGATCGTCATGGCGCCAAGTACGGTTGAAGAAGCATTCTACGATACGATTGAAGCGTTTAACTTAGCAGAAGAATATCAGTGTCCAGTTATTATGCTAACGGATTTACAGCTTTCACTTGGGAAGCAATCAGTAGAACCGCTTGACTATAACCGCGTTGAAATCCGCCGCGGTAAGCTTCACCAAGGAGAGCTAGAAGAGCTGGAAGAAAAACAGTACTACAAGCGCTACCGCGTAACAGAAGACGGTGTATCACCACGCGTCATTCCAGGAATGAAGCATGGAATTCATCACGTAACGGGAGTAGAACATGATGAGACAGGAAAGCCATCTGAATCTCCGGTGAACCGCGATGATCAAATGAATAAGCGTCTTCGTAAAACAAAAGGAATTCGTTTTAATACGCCAATTCATGTTCACTCTCATGAAAAAGAGTCTGATATTTTATTTGTTGGATTTAATTCGACGCGTGGAGTTATTGAAGAGGCAATGGAACGTTTGGAACAGGACGGTATAAGAGTAAATCACGCTCACATTCGTTTAATTCATCCTTTCCCAGCTGACGAACTGCTTCCTTACGTGCAAGGAGCTAAAAAAGTAGTCGTCGTTGAAAACAATGCTACTGGACAGCTTGCTAATATTTTAAAAATGAATATTGCAAGTCATGATAAAATTCAAAGCGTATTGAAGTATGATGGAAATCCATTTCTTCCGCAAGAAGTATACGCAAAAAGTAAGGAGATGTTTGTGTTAAATGGCAACGTTTAAAGATTTTCGTAACAGTGTAAAACCTAACTGGTGTCCGGGGTGTGGAGATTTCTCCGTACAAGCAGCCATTCAACGCGCATCTGCTAACGTAGGTTTAGAACCTCATGAGCTTGCTGTTATTTCAGGTATTGGATGTTCTGGACGTATCTCTGGTTATATTAATTCATATGGTTTTCACGGTATTCACGGACGTGCGCTTCCAATCGCTCAAGGTGTAAAAATGGCTAATCGTGACTTAACCGTTATCGCATCTGGCGGCGATGGAGATGGGTTTGCTATCGGTATGGGACACACGGTACACGCGATTCGCCGAAACATCGATGTGACGTATATCGTAATGGATAACCAAATCTATGGTTTAACAAAAGGACAAACATCTCCTCGTAGTGAAGTAGGATTCAAGACAAAAAGTACGCCTCAAGGATCAATTGAGTCGTCTTTATCTGTCATGGAGCTTGCGTTAACTTCTGGAGCAACGTTTGTGGCTCAAAGCTTTTCAACGAATTTAAAAGAGTTAACAAGCTTAATTGAACAAGGCATCCAGCATAAAGGTTTTTCTTTAATTAACGTATTTAGCCCGTGCGTAACGTATAACAAAGTGAACACGTATGATTGGTTTAAAGAAAACCTAACTAGTCTTAGCACAATTGAAGGTTATGATGCAAACAATCGTATGCAAGCTATGCAGACGTTAATGGAGCATAACGGCTTAGTAACAGGACTTATTTATCAAAATGCGCATCAGCCGTCGTATCAGCAGCTTGTTCACGGTTATAGTGAAGAGCCGCTGTCAAAAGCAGACTTAGGTATGACTGAGGAAAAGTTTGATGAGCTAGTAGCTGAATTTATGTAAAAGAGGCTGCAATAAAAGCAGTTTAGTAGAGAGAAGATCCGAACGGTGAACTGAGATTCTTGATGGAGAATCCAACTCGTTCGGATTTTTTCATAGTGATAGCGAACGTAGGTTTCATGTAGTGAGTGGTTTCTAGCTGTTAATTGGAGAGCTAGGAGAAGGCTCCTGCGAGAAAAGCGAAATAGGTGAGAACCCGCGGGAGCGGAAGCGACGAGGAGGCTCATCGACCGCTCGCCGAAAGCGAAGTTTTGCACAGAAATCAACAGCGGTGTAATAAGCGAATTTCTATGAGCTCTTTTATCCCGTTTGTTCGTCTCTAAAATAGAATAATTTAGTTATGTATCAATCTCTTCTTGTGATTTAAGAAATGTTTCGAAAGCCGAATGGAATTTTAACGAAACAGGTATAGAAAATAGGTATATGATTGTGTTCGCTACTTGAAAGTTATATACTATGTTAATGTGATGAGTTTTATGCATAAGCATAGGGCTGTCACATTTTTTTGCGATTTACAGGTGCAACGTGACAATTGTCATGGTGAAAGGAGATTTTTTTATGAACGAAAAACAACGTTTAGAAAGCAACCAAGTTAATCCAGCGGACAAAAAATCCGAAAAGGATTACAGCAAATATTTTCAAACAGTATACATGCCACCTTCTTTAAAAGATGCGAAAAAACGAGGAAAAGAAGAAGTTTCCTATCACAATGATTTTGCAATCGATGAACAGTTTCATGGAATGGGACAGGGACGTAAGTTTTATATCCGTACGTACGGCTGTCAAATGAATGAGCACGATACAGAAGTAATGGCTGGTATTTTTCTAGGCCTTGGCTACGAGCCAACTGACTCTGTTGAAGATGCTCATGTTATTTTATTGAATACGTGTGCGATCCGTGAAAATGCGGAGAATAAAGTGTTTGGTGAATTAGGACACTTGAAGGCCTTAAAGCGCGAGCGCCCTGAGCTATTAATCGGCGTCTGCGGGTGTATGTCTCAAGAAGAGTCAGTTGTAAATAAAATTTTACAAAAACATCAGCACGTGGATATGATTTTTGGTACACACAACATTCACCGTTTGCCTCACATTTTAAACGAAGCATACTTAGCAAAAGAAATGGTGATTGAAGTATGGTCTAAAGAAGGGGACGTTATTGAAAACCTTCCAAGAGCACGTAAAGGCAGCGTCAAAGCATGGGTTAACATCATGTACGGCTGTGACAAGTTCTGTACGTACTGTATCGTTCCGTATACGCGAGGAAAAGAACGAAGCCGCCGTCCAGAAGACATTATCCAAGAAGTACGTCACTTAGCTGCTCAAGGCTACAAAGAAATTACGCTTTTAGGTCAAAACGTTAATGCATACGGAAAAGATTTTGAAGACATAACGTACGGCCTAGGCGACTTAATGGACGAAATCCGTAAAATTGACGTTGCTCGTATCCGTTTTACAACAAGTCATCCTCGTGACTTTGATGACCGTTTAATTGAAGTTCTTGCTAAAGGCGGAAATCTTGTCGACCACATTCACTTGCCTGTTCAATCAGGAAGCAGCGATATCTTAAAAATTATGGCACGAAAATATTCTCGTGAACATTATTTAGAGCTTGTTCGTAAAATTAAAGAAGCCATTCCAACAGCATCCTTAACAACTGATATTATTGTTGGTTTCCCAAATGAAACGGATGAGCAGTTTGAAGAAACAATGTCGCTATATCGTGAGGTTGAATTTGATAGTGCTTATACATTTATTTATTCACCTCGTGAAGGTACGCCAGCTGCTAAGATGCAAGACAACGTACCAATGGAAGTGAAAAAAGAGCGTCTTCAGCGCTTAAATGCTCTTGTAAATGAAATTTCTGCAAAGAAATTGAAGGAATATGAAGGTAAAGTTGTCGAAGTATTAGTAGAAGGTGAAAGTAAAAATAATCCGGAAGTATTAGCAGGCTACACGGAAAAAAGTAAGCTTGTAAACTTCAAAGCACCTAAGTCAGTGATTGGGCAACTTGTAAAAGTAAAAGTTACAAAAGCCAAAACATGGACATTAAACGGGGAAATGGTAGAAGAAACAGCAGAGGTGAAGTAATATGGCGCAGTATAACAAGAGTGACGTAATTAAACGTGCTCAAGAGCTGGCAAAAATGATTGCTGAAACGGAAGAAGTAGATTTCTTCAAGCGTGCCGAAGCTCAGCTTAACGAAAATCAAAAAGTGCGTGAAACCATTGCAAGCATTAAAAGTTTGCAAAAACAAGCTGTTAATTTCCAACATTATGGTAAAACAGAAGCGTTAAAACAAGTGGAGGCAAAAATCGATCGTTTACAGGAAGAGTTGGATGAACTGCCGATTATTCAGCAGTTTCAAGAGTCTCAAATAAACGTGAATGATTTGCTTCAACTTGTTGCTAACACTATTTCAAACACAGTAACGGATGAAATTATTGTGTCAACAGATGGTGACTTACTGCGCGGTGAAACAGGTTCACAGGTGCGAAACAGCCCTGGATCTAGCTGCTCATAAAGAAAAAATGCCTCAGCAATTTGCTGAGGCATTTTTTTGTGCATTCCGTGGTATAAAAATTGGGCAGATTTTCTCTCTAATAATTGTCACGTTTTTCTATATCCTTGCATACAATGGAACATAGGTTTTTTATGCCTTAAACCTAGTTTCTTAAAAATAATGTGCAAACAAGTGAATGAGCCTGCATAGGATGAAATGAAGATAGTTTGAGGAGGGTATGCTCACATGTCACAACACTATAGAGAAATTATTACAAAAGCAGTCGTAGGTAAAGGTCGCAAGTTTACACAATCGTCTCATACGCTTGCACCGAAAAATCGACCAACAAGCATCTTAGGGTGCTGGGTGATTAACCATGAGTACAAAGCAAAGAAAAGCGGCAGCAATGTAGAAGTTGACGGCAGATATGATATTAATATTTGGTATTCGTACAATAATAATACAAAAACCGAAGTTTGGACGGAAACCGTATCATACAAAGATAATATTAAGCTGCGCTATAAAGATGAAGATTCGATTGGAGACGATTACGAAGTAATTGTTCGCGTGCTGCAGCAGCCAAATTGCCTAGAGTGCACAATTTCACCAAATGGCAATAAAACGATTGTTCAAGTAGAGAGAGAATTGTTGGCGGAAGTGATTGGTGAAACAAAGGTTTGTGTTGCAGTAAATCCGAAAGGCTGCGATGATGAAGACGAGTTTGATTTAGACGTAGATGACGATGAATTTGAAGATTTGGATCCTGATTTTATATTAGGGGACGATGAGTAACTAGGAAGAAGTTCTTCCTAGTTTTTTTATTTTTACTATTTTAAGAAAATTCTTATAAAAACAAAAAAATATATTGCTTTTTGTCGAATGCGCAGTGTATAGTAAATCTAAAGAAAATAATGCATTAATTTTCAGAAAATTTAGTTATATCAGATAAGTATTTTTTGGGGGTTTACTATGAGCTTATTTCGTAAAAAATCAATTCAAACGTTAATTAGTGAAACCAACTCTAAAGGTGTTAAATTAAAAAAGGATTTAGGCGCTTTCGATTTAACAATGTTAGGGATTGGAGCCATTATCGGAACCGGAATTTTTGTATTAACGGGCGTAGCCGCCGCTGAACATGCCGGTCCAGCTTTAGTTATATCTTTCATTATGTCAGGACTTGCGTGTGTGTTTGCAGCTCTTTGTTATGCAGAGTTTGCCTCAACAGTTCCCGTTTCAGGAAGTGCATACACTTACAGTTATGCAACATTTGGTGAATTAATCGCTTGGATTTTAGGGTGGGATCTTATCTTGGAATACGGTCTTGCTTCTTCTGCTGTAGCCAGCGGATGGTCCGGGTATTTCCAAGGATTATTAGCAGGGTTTGGCATACATTTTCCAAAAGCTTTAACAAGTGCATATAATCCTGCAAACGGCACTTATATTGATATTCCAGCAATTATGATCGTATTTTTAATCACATTACTTTTAACTCAAGGAGTAAAAAAATCTTCACGTTTTAATGCTATCATGGTTATTATTAAACTGGCTGTTGTACTTCTGTTTATCGGGGTAGGAGTTAGCTATGTTAAACCAGAAAACTGGACGCCGTTTATGCCGTTTGGTTTCTCGGGAGTAGCGACTGGAGCAGCAACTGTATTCTTCGCCTACATTGGGTTTGATGCTGTAGCAACAGCGGCCGAGGAAGTACGCAAGCCTCAGCGGGATATGCCAATCGGAATTATCGCATCTCTTGCGATTTGTACAGTCCTTTATATCGTCGTATCGCTTATCTTAACAGGAATCGTACCTTATACAGAATTAAATGTTAAAAACCCTGTAGCGTTTGCTTTAAGCTACATTAACCAAGACTGGGTAGCAGGATTTATTTCATTAGGCGCAATTGTTGGTATTACAACGGTATTACTCGTTATGATGTATGGACAAACTCGTTTATTTTATGCGATCAGTCGAGATGGTCTATTGCCAAAGCCTTTTTCAAAAATCAGTGAGAAAAAACAAACGCCGGTAGTAAATACGTGGATTACATGTTTACTAGTATCCATCTTCTCTGGTTTAGTACCATTAGGAAGATTAGCTGAGTTAACAAACATCGGTACTCTTTTTGCTTTCATGACCGTATCAATTGGAATTTTATATTTACGTAAATCAAAACAAACTTCAGAATCGACTGGTTTCCGTGTACCGTTCGTGCCGGTGATTCCAATTTTAGCTTTTGTGTTCTGTTTATACTTAGCACTTCAGCTTCCAAAGTTAACATGGATTAGTTTCGTAATTTGGCTTGTATTAGGGCTAGTGGTTTACTTCTTATACGGACGTAAGCATAGTCATTTGAACAGCAGTAAATAATGAAAAGCTTCGGACAAGCTTCTTCCTTCGTCCGAAGCTTTTTTATTTGTTTTATGAAAAGAAATTGAAGATTGTTCTATTTGAATAAATTAAGTTTAAGAAAGACTTATGTTATAATACGTGTAGCAAAAACGCACAACTAGATGTGGTATGGAGGAATAGTATGGCAGCGTATACGCCAATGATACAGCAATATTTGAGAATTAAGGCAGAGTATCAAGATGCCTTTTTGTTTTTTAGATTAGGTGATTTTTATGAAATGTTCTTTGAAGATGCTACGACAGCTTCTCAAGAACTTGAAATAACATTAACAAGCCGAGACGGAGGAGGACAAGAGAGAATTCCGATGTGCGGGGTTCCGTATCACTCTGCTCCTACGTATATCGAGCGTTTAATTGAAAAGGGATTTAAAGTAGCTATTTGTGAGCAAGTAGAAGACCCTAAGCATGCAAAAGGTGTTGTAAAGCGGGAAGTGGTGCAGGTGATTTCACCCGGAACACTGATGAACGAACGCGGACTGCATGAAAAGGAAAATAACTATATTTGTTCTGTTACTGCGTTCGAGGATCAAACGTTTGGTCTTGCTCTTTCTGATTTGTCTACAGGAGAAAACAGCGTAACGCTTGTTAGTTCGTTTCACGATATAGTCTCAGAGATTTATGCAAAAGAAGCAAAAGAAGTCGTTGTAAGCTCTGAGTTTCCTGCTGACTTATTACAAACACTAAAAGAGCGCATGACGATTACCATTTCTTATGAGAATAGTACAGAGCAAGTAGAAGGACTAGATTATTTAGTAGAGTCGCTTCAGCAGCAAAAGCTTATCACAACGTTTGCGCGTATTCTTCAGTATTTAACTCGCACGCAGAAGCGTTCGCTTGAACACTTACAGCCCGTGCAGTTTTATCAAATCAATGAATATATGAAAATTGATTTGTTCTCTAAGCGAAACTTAGAGTTAACCGAAACGATTCGTTCAAAAGGAAAGAAAGGCTCGCTTCTATGGTTATTAGACCAGACCGTTACGGCAATGGGCGGCCGTTTATTAAAAAATTGGATTGACCGTCCGCTTTTAAAACAAGCGGATATTGATAATCGTTTGAATATGGTAGATGTCTTAATGAAACAGTTTTTTGAACGAGAAGAACTGCGTGAGTTGCTAAAAGACGTATATGATTTAGAACGCTTAGCTGGTCGAGTCGCTTTTGGTAATGTAAATGCTCGTGATTTAATTCAATTAAAAAAATCATTGCAAAATGTACCTCATATTCAAGAGGTTGTGAATCGTTTGAATCATCCTTATGCGACAAAGCTTGTTGAAGACATTGATCCTTGTGAGCGATTAGCTAATCTTCTTGAAAGAGGATTAAAAGAGCACCCTCCTTTGTCAATTAAAGAAGGAGACATTATTAATGACGGCTATCATGAACAGCTTGACCAATACCGAGATGCAAGCCGAAACGGAAAAACGTGGATTGCGTCACTTGAACAGCAAGAGCGTGAGAAAACAGGGATTCGCTCACTGAAAATTGGTTATAATCGCGTGTTCGGCTATTATATAGAAGTAACGCGGGCAAATCTGCATCTTTTGCCTGAAGGAATGTATGAACGAAAACAGACGTTAACCAATGCAGAACGTTTTATTACGCCTGAACTGAAAGAAAAAGAAGCGCTGATTTTAGAAGCGGAAGAGAAAATTGTAGAGCTGGAATATGAATTGTTTTTACAAATCCGTGAGGAAGTAAAAGCATATATCCCAAGGCTGCAAGAACTCGCTAAAAAAGTAAGTGAGCTTGATGTACTGCAGTGCTTTGCAAAAATCAGTGAAGAACGTCATTACACGAAGCCTATTTTTTCAAGTGAAGATATTTCGATTCAAAATGGACGCCATCCAGTGGTAGAAAAAGTAATGAATTCGCAGGAATATGTGCCAAACGACTGTCAAATGACGGATGATAGTTCAATTTTGCTGATTACAGGACCCAATATGTCTGGTAAAAGTACGTACATGCGCCAGGTCGCTTTAACGGCGATATTAGCTCAAATTGGCTGTTTTGTGCCAGCAGACGAAGCGGTTCTGCCGATTTTTGATCAAGTATTTACACGTATCGGAGCAGCCGATGACTTAATTTCAGGTCAAAGTACATTTATGGTCGAGATGCTAGAAACGAAAAATGCAGTGACAAATGCCACTCAGTCGAGTCTAATTCTATTAGATGAAATTGGACGCGGCACGTCTACGTATGACGGAATGGCTCTTGCTCAAGCAATTATTGAATACGTTCATGAACATATTGGCTGTAAGACCCTATTTTCTACTCATTATCATGAATTAACCGTACTCGATGAGTCGCTTCCTGCGCTTAAAAATGTTCATGTAAGCGCGGTTGAAAAAAATGGGAAAGTCGTCTTTTTACACAAAATCAAAGATGGTGCTGCAGATAAAAGTTATGGTATTCACGTAGCGGAACTAGCAGAACTTCCAGATCCGCTTCTAGAGCGAGCTCGCGTCATCTTACACGACTTAGAACAATCTTCTGAGCGTGAACCTGTACGTCAGGCTCCAAAAAGAGAAGAGATGACACAACAAGTTCCACAAGAAGGTGCTTCTTTGGTTCAAGAAGAACGTGCAGATAATAAAAAAGCAGATGAAGCCAATCAGCTTTCGTTCTTTGAAATAGAAGAGAAAAAAGAAAAGCCTGCGCTTTCGAAACGGGAAAAAGCAATTATAGATCGTTTAAAAGAGCTGGATATTTTAGAAATGACGCCTTTAGACGCAATGAATGCGATGTATGAACTGCAAAAATCATTAAAGAAGAAATAGATTGAGAGGAGTGAGTCTGTGGGTAAAATTGTGCAGCTTTCAGACGAACTTTCAAATAAAATTGCTGCCGGAGAGGTTGTTGAACGACCTGCTTCGGTGGTGAAAGAACTAGTCGAAAATGCTATTGATGCAAACAGTACAGTTATTGAAATTGAGCTAGAAGAAGCTGGGCTTTCAAAAATTCGTATATTGGATAATGGAGACGGCATTGCTTCTGAAGACTGCTTGACCGCTTTTAAAAGACATGCGACAAGTAAAATCAAAACAGAACAAGATTTATTTCGAATTCGAACGTTAGGATTTCGCGGTGAAGCTTTGCCAAGTATTGCTTCAGTTTCAATGCTTGAACTCAAAACGAGTACGGGAGAAGAAGCCGGCACTCATCTTAAACTTAGAGGCGGAGAAATCGTTCATCACGAATTAACGTCAAGCCGAAAAGGTACCGAACTTGTTATTGAAAACTTATTTTTCAACACACCTGCACGTTTGAAATATATGAAGACGGTAAACACAGAGCTTGGTAACGTAACGGATGTCGTCAATCGCCTTGCGATGTCTCATCCTGAAGTTTCAATTCGGCTGATGCATCAAGGAAGACAGCTTCTATATACGAACGGAAGCGGAGATGTGCGCCAAGTGCTTGCCGCTATTTATGGAATGGCAGTAGCCAAAAAAATGATTCCGATTAACGTTCAGTCACTTGATTATGAAGTGAATGGTTACGTCGCTCTTCCTGAAATTACAAGAGCTTCTCGTAACTATATGTCCACCATTATTAACGGTCGGTTTGTTAAAAACTACGGGCTGTTAAAAGCGGTACAGCAGGGCTATCATACCCTTTTACCTATCGGCCGTTTTCCAATCGTGTTTTTAACCATTACAATGGACCCTTTGTTAGTGGACGTGAATGTTCATCCAGCGAAACTAGAAGTGCGCTTAAGTAAAGAAGCGGAGCTGTTTGAGCTTATTGAACAAGGAGTGAAAGCTGCTTTTAAAAAGCAGCAGTTAATTCCGGATGCTGTAGTACCAACTAAGTCAAAATCTGCTGTTCAGCCAACTGAGCAGCAGACCTTTACATTTGATCATCAGTCTAAAACGTCTGGCTATCAGCCTTCTAATACGGTTCGCGAGCCTAGTTTTAAGGAGGCTCCGGCTCGTGTAGACGAGATTATGCCGCCTGTTAAAACAGAGGTCATACGTCAAGATGAAGAACTCCAACCAACGTTTCGAGAAATAGAACACTATGAAGAATCGGTGGAAGAAAACGCTCCTATTCCAGAACCGAACCATTCAGCCGAAGATCAGCCAGAACCGCGTGTTCCTGCGATGTACCCAATTGGTCAAATGCACGGAACGTATATTTTGGCACAAAATGAAAAAGGATTATTTATTATTGATCAGCACGCGGCGCAGGAGAGAATTAAGTACGAATATTTTAAGCGAAAGCTCGGAGAAGTAGATTCAGAAGTTCAAGAACTGCTTATGCCGCTCACGCTAGAGTTCTCGGGAAATGAAGCTTTGATTTTAGAAGAATACAAAGACATGCTTGCTGAAGTAGGAGTCTTCTTAGAACCGTTTGGACAAAACTCCTATATAGTTCGTTCGCATCCGCAGTGGTTTCCAAAAGGAGAGGAACAGGAAACCATTGAAGAAATGATTCAGCAAATCTTTACCATGAAACGAGTCAATATCGAAAAGTTACGAGAAGAAGCGGCTATTATGATGAGCTGTAAAGGATCGATTAAAGCGAATCATCATTTGCGAAACGATGAGATTTTTGCTTTACTTGAAACGTTGAGAAAAACTACGGATCCATTTACGTGTCCGCACGGACGACCAATTATTATTCATCATTCGACGTATGAAATGGAAAAAATGTTTAAGCGAGTGATGTAGGCAATGCGGCTAGCTGCAGCTAGCCGTTTTGTTGAATAAATCATCACCATTTGGATAAAATGGAATGATGTGAATGCCTATAGATGAAAGTAGTGTTGTTATGACGGGAGAGAAACCAAAACTTATTGTCATTATTGGACCAACTGCGGTTGGTAAAACAAAATTAAGCATTGAACTTGCCAAACAGTTAGACGGAGAAATTATTTCAGGTGATTCGATGCAAATTTATAAAGGGATGGATATCGGAACAGCAAAGGTGTCAGAAGAAGAGATGCAGGGGGTTCCCCATTACCTGATCGATATTAAGGAGCCGGATGAATCGTTTTCTGTGGCAGAATTTCAAGAGATTGTAAGAAAACAAATCGATGATATTCATGCTAGAGGAAAAATGCCGATGATTGTTGGAGGGACGGGTCTTTATATTCAATCCGTTATTTATGATTATCAGTTCACAGAAACTCCTAGTGATGAAAAAGTTCGTGAACGAATGGAAGTATTTATTGAAGCTCATGGCATCGATCCCCTGCATGAAAAGCTCAAAGAAATTGACCCAGACAGTGCGGCTGCTATTCATAAAAATAACCATCGCCGTGTAATTCGAGCGCTTGAAGTTTATGAAGTAACCGGCAAAAAATTCAGTGACTATACAAAAGAACAGTCGCAAGAGTTATTATACGATGTAACCATTATTGGACTTACAATGGATAGAGACGTATTATATGAGAGAATTAATCACCGAGTCGATATGATGATGCAGGCTGGACTGCTTGAGGAAGTCAAATCATTGTACGAAAGTGGTCTGCATGATGTACAATCAATTCAAGCTATCGGCTACAAAGAGCTTTATGCTTATTTTGAGGGACGCTGTACGCTCGAAGAAGCCGTTGAACAGTTGAAACAAAATTCACGCAGATATGCAAAGCGTCAGTTAACGTGGTTTCGAAATAAAATGCCTGTAAAATGGATAGAGATGGAAGTTGACAAATTTCCCGAAAAGTTTGCTGAAATTTTTACATATATTGCAGGAAAGCTGAAGAAAGAAGCGAATTAAGTAAACAGATAGAGAAACGAGGAGGCCGAATAATGAAACAATCAGTTAATATTCAAGATCAATTTTTAAATCAATTACGTAAAGAAAATATCTATGTGACAGTATTTCTTTTAAATGGTTTTCAATTAAGAGGACTAATTAAAGGATTTGATAATTTTACTGTGTTAATTGAATCTGAAGGAAAACAGCAGCTGATTTATAAACATGCGATTTCGACATTTGTACCAAATAAAAATATTACAGTAGAACTTGAATAGAGATTAAAGAGAAGCATCCGCATATTCGGATGCTTTTTTTATGTAAATAAAGGCTTAGAAAAGTTTCTTAACATTGTTTTTACTCATTGAACATAAACCTTATAATAGACGATTATTTCTTCGGTAATAAGGGATCATTGTCTTCGTATCGTTCATCGCATGCAGCTATGCGATACAGAGAAGTGGGATGAAACGAGAGGTGAACATGGTGGAACAGCCGATAACTCTTAAAAATAATGGGCAAATTAATATCATTTTAAATAATGAAACAAAAAAGGAAAAATCGTATACGACATCAATTCCGCGTCCTGCCAAAAAAGCTGTCATAAATCATGAGCCGCTTCGGGAAATTGAACGAGAAATGAGCGGACTGGTTGGAATGGAAGAATTGAAAAAAATGATAAAAGAAATATATGCGTGGTTATATATTAACAAAAAAAGAGAGGAACAGGGCTTAAAAGCGGGAAAGCAGGCGCTGCATATGATGTTTAAAGGAAATCCAGGAACAGGGAAAACGACGGTAGCCCGCCTGCTAGGTAAATTATTTTTGAATATGAACATCTTGTCTAAAGGACATTTAATTGAAGCAGAGCGGGCAGATTTAGTTGGAGAATACATTGGTCATACCGCTCAGAAAACGAGAGATCTTGTAAAAAAAGCGCTTGGAGGTATTTTATTTATTGATGAGGCTTATTCTCTTGCAAGAGGAGGAGAAAAAGATTTTGGAAAAGAAGCGATTGATACATTGGTTAAACATATGGAAGATTCAAATGATAAGTTTGTATTGATTTTAGCTGGTTATCCAAGAGAAATGGAAAATTTCTTAAGTCTTAATCCAGGGCTGCGCTCTAGGTTTCCGTTTATTTTTGATTTTCCGGATTATGATGTCAATGAACTGATGGACATTGCCGGTCACATGATGAATGACAGGCAGTATCAGTTTAGTACAGAGGCCTATAAAAAGCTAAAAGATCATTTTATGGACGTGAAGTACAATCAGACGCCTAGGGATTTTAGTAACGGTAGATATGTGCGAAACATTATCGAACGTTCCATACGTACTCAATCCATGAGGCTTTTAGAAGAAGAAAGCTTTGAGCGCAACGAGCTTCTAACTTTAACGTCAAGCGATATTCAGCTGTAAAAAAAAGCCTTTCGTTACGAAAGGCTTTTTTTTTCTACATATTTGGTTGTCGAATCGTTTTGATCGGCAGGCGCCATTTGTAAATATATGAACACATCCGAAGACCTACAAGTAAGATAAATAACGTATAAAGTTCTACAGGCGTATTTGTAATATGCAGCCCTACGCTAAATCCTGCGATAATCGCCCATACCGCATAAATTTCATCTTTAAGAACAGTAGGCTTTCGGCGTGCTAATAAATCTCGGATAATTCCCCCGCCGCTTCCTGTTAAGACCGCAGCTACAATAACCGCGCTAAGCGGATGGTTCATATGAGTGGCATAAAGCGCTCCTTGAATCGCGAATGCTGCAAGGCCAATGGCGTCCGAAAAGTTTCCCCATCGCTTCCAATGTTTTAAGATATTGTTTGGAAATAAAAAAGTGGCAGTGATAGATAATAAAGCAATCTGAAAAAAGAGTCCTTGTTCCCAAAGGGCAGACACCGGTACACCAATAAGCAGGTTTCGAATGGCTCCTCCGCCAAAAGCCGTTACGATTCCCAGTATGTAAACGCCTAAAATATCATACTCCTCTTCCATGGCAATGAAAGCTCCGCTGATTGCAAAGGCAATCGTTCCAATAATGCTAAGTACGTCCCAAGTCATGATGCTATCCCCTTTATTCTGTTTTCACCAAGTAGCGACTATTATTTTAAAATCAGGCAGCCTGATTCAAATTTCGATAAGTAAACCAATTCAAATTGTATACAGAATTTCGTGATATTTCAATGTTTTTTTAATCATCGTTTTATAGATTTTAAAAAGGGTGTTAAACTAGTAAAAGACAATGTATTCTGTCTCTTTTGCAAAGATGGAGAAATGGACATTTTTTTGATATGATATGAATGATTTGTCAATTTAATAGTAAGGGAAGGAAAAATCTTTGACAGCAGAAATGAATACTGAACTTGAACGCGTAATTTTAGTCGGATGTCAGCTTCATGACGATGACGAACGTTTTGAATATTCAATGGATGAGCTAGCATCTTTAACTGAGACTGCAAAAGGCGAAGTGCTGGTAAGGTTAACGCAAAAGCGCGATCGCATTCATCCAGCTACTTATATTGGAAAAGGGAAAGTAGAAGAACTTGTGGCTCTTGAAGAAGAGTTAGAGCCTGATTTAATTGTATTTAATGATGAATTGTCACCGAGTCAAATCCGCAATTTGTCAGCAGGGTTATCTGCGCGTGTTATTGACCGTACGCAGCTGATTTTGGATATCTTCGCACAGCGTGCTCAAACGCGAGAAGGAAAAATGCAGGTGGAACTGGCTCAATTAAATTATCTGCTGCCTAGGTTAGTAGGACAAGGGACCGCTTTGTCACGTCTTGGAGGCGGAATTGGAACAAGAGGTCCTGGTGAAACGAAACTTGAAAGTGACCGCAGACATATTCGCCGTAAAATTGATGAAATTAAGCGTCAGTTAAAGACAGTGGTAAGTCACCGCGAACGTTATCGAGAAAGACGTAAGCGTAATCATGTCTATCAAATTGCAATTGTGGGCTATACGAACGCTGGTAAATCGACGATCTTTAACCGCTTAACAGAGGCGGGTATTTTTGAAGAAAATCAGCTGTTTGCAACTCTTGATCCAACGACAAGACAGTATACGCTTCCGTCAGGACTAACGGCTCTTTTAACGGATACGGTTGGATTTATTCAAGATCTTCCAACAACGTTAGTAGCCGCGTTCCGTTCAACACTTGAAGAAGTAACCGAAGCTGACCTTGTTCTGCACGTGGTAGATTCTTCTAATCCAGATTACAACAACCACGAAAAAACAGTGCATCGCTTACTAGAAGAGCTGAACGTAACGGACATTCCGATGCTGACAGTTTACAATAAAGAAGATATGCAGCATGAACTATTTGTCCCATCCGCTTCCACATCTTTATCAATGAGCGCTTTTAAAGCTACTGATTTAGTGAAGCTTGGAGAAAGAATTCAAGAAGAAATGAAAAAAGAAATGGCGTTTTTTCATGTGCTGCTGCCGGCTTATGAAGGAAAAATGCTCGCTGAACTCAAAACGGTCTCTATTCTTGAGTCGTTAAAATTTAATGAAGAAACTGAGAAGTATCAGTGCAAAGGGTATATTGCAAAAGAGCATCCCCTTTACAAAAAGCTACAAACGTTTGAAGAAAGTTGAGGAACAAAGAAATGATGTTTGATCAGTTAAAAAACGGGGCACACATTCGGGAACTTGCTGCAAAAGTAGAAAAACAAATTAAGCCTGTACATGAGAAAATTGACGAGCGCATTGAAGCAAATCAATTTCGGGTGCTGCAAAGCTTTCAGCAAAATCGAGTGAGTGATTCACATTTTAATCCGACAACGGGGTATGGATATGACGATCTAGGCCGCGATACGTTGGAGAAAGTATACGCGGACGTTTTTGGAACAGAAGCTTGCCTGGTGCGTCCGCAAATTATTTCAGGTACGCACGCAATTGGTATATCGCTGTTTGGTGTACTGCGTCCTGGAGATGAACTATTATATATAACTGGAAAGCCTTATGACACTCTTGAAGAAATTGTTGGTATACGAGGAAGCGGCGTAGGCTCTTTAAAAGAATATAATATTAGCTATAAATCAGTAGATTTAACAGCGCAAGGTCAAGTGGATTTTGAAGAAGTGAAAGCGTCTATTCATGAGCACACAAAGATGATAGGCATTCAGCGCTCAAAAGGTTACGGCATTCGCCCTTCTTTTACAGTCGCGCAAATAAAAGAAATGATTTCTTTTGTAAAGAGTATTAAGCCTGACGTTATAGTATTTGTCGATAACTGCTACGGTGAATTTGTAGAAACAATCGAGCCAACGCATGTAGGAGCAGATTTGATGGCGGGGTCGCTCATTAAGAACCCTGGTGGAGGTCTTGCTAAAATCGGCGGCTATATTGCAGGACGAAAAGACCTAGTGGAAGCTTGTTCATACCGAATGACAACTCCTGGAATCGGTGCAGAAGCTGGAGCGACGCTGTATAGCTTGCAAGAAATGTATCAAGGTTTCTTTTTGGCTCCGCACGTAGTCGGTCAAGCATTAAAAGGAGCGGTTTTCTCATCCGCTATGTTCGAAGAGCTAGGGATGCAAAGTGAACCGAAGTGGAACAGTGAACGAACGGATTTAATTCAATCCGTGCAGTTCGATGACCGTGATAAGATGGTTTCTTTTTGTCAGGCTATTCAATTTGCTTCGCCAATTAATTCACACGTAACGGCCTATCCTGCTTATATGCCAGGGTACGAAGATGATGTGATTATGGCAGCTGGAACGTTTATACAAGGAGCAAGCCTTGAGCTGACGGCAGATGGACCTATCAGGCCTCCTTATGTTGCTTACGTGCAGGGCGGGTTAACGTATGCTCACGTAAAAGTAGCAATATGCATGGCAGTAGATCAAATGCTGACGAAAGAACTTTTATAAAATATAAGATAGAAAGACTATTTTCTCCCCGCTAAGAAAGAAAAGATAGGCTTATAAAAATAAACGAAGCGCTATTTATTTGTATAGAAGAAATGTTCAGAAAAATTTATGTTAGAATTACTAACATTCGGTTGACAGGTGAACTAACATAGCATACAATGTAAATAGTTAATCCAAAGGAGGAACTGAAATGAGTGACAACATTCGAAGAAATACGCCACTTTTCCCAATTGGAATTGTGATGCAGTTAACTGAGTTGTCGGCTCGCCAAATTCGCTACTATGAAGAACATGAATTAGTTGCACCAGTAAGAACAGAGGGAAATCGACGATTATTCTCATTTAACGATGTTGATAAGCTACTTGAAATCCGTGATCTTATTGAACAAGGTGTGAACTTAGCAGGTGTAAAACAGCTGTTTCATCTTCAAAAGGAGCAAAAAGGGCATAAGCAAGAAGAAAAAGTTGTGGCAGCAACAGCAAAGCCAGAATTAACGGACGATGAATTGCGAAAAATGCTTCGTGCAGAACTTATGCAAGCAGGCCGTTTTAATCGAGCAACTTTAAATCAAGGAGATATGTCCAGGTTCTTTCATTAATAAAGTTATCAATATTTATGCCGTTCGTATATGAGTGGTATAGATTATAAATATTATATAGAGATTTAGGGGAGGATCACACGATGGCAAAGTACACAAAAGAAGATATTTTCCGCAAAGTTCAAGAAGAGAATGTAAAGTATATTCGTCTTCAGTTCACTGACATTTTAGGAACAATTAAAAACGTTGAAATTCCAGTAAGTCAACTAGAAAAAGCGTTAGACAACAAAATGATGTTTGACGGTTCTTCTATTGAAGGGTTTGTACGTATTGAAGAATCAGATATGTACCTATTCCCGGACATTGATACATTTGTTATTTTCCCTTGGACATCTGAAAAAGGTAAAGTAGCACGTTTTATTTGTGACATCTACAATGCAGATAGAACTCCGTTTGATGGCGATCCACGTAATAACTTAAAACGTGTGTTAAAAGAGATGGAAGAGTTAGGATTTACTGACTTTAACCTTGGACCTGAGCCAGAGTTCTTCTTATTCAAATTAGACGAAAAAGGCGAACCTACATTAGAATTAAATGATAAAGGTGGCTACTTCGACTTAGCGCCAACTGACCTTGGTGAAAACTGCCGTCGTGACATCGTATTAGAGCTTGAAGAAATGGGCTTTGAAATTGAAGCATCTCACCATGAGGTAGCTCCTGGACAACACGAGATTGACTTCAAATATGCTGCTGCATTAAAAGCTTGTGATGATATCCAAACGTTCAAACTTGTTGTAAAAACAATTGCACGTAAACATGGCTTACATGCTACATTCATGCCAAAACCATTATTTGGTGTGAATGGTTCAGGTATGCACTGTAACGTTTCATTATTTAAAGATGGTCAAAACGCATTTTATGATGAAAACGGTAATCTAGAGCTAAGTGATACTGCTCGTCAATTTATCGCAGGTATCATCAAGCATGCACACAGCTTTACAGCAGTAACAAATCCTACTGTAAACTCTTATAAGCGTCTAGTACCTGGATATGAGGCTCCTTGTTATGTTGCATGGTCTGCTCGCAACCGTAGCCCATTAATCCGTATCCCAGCTTCTCGCGGCGTAGGAACTCGTGTTGAGGTACGTAGCGTAGACCCAGCTGCTAATCCATATTTAGCAATGGCTGTTCTATTAAAAGCTGGTTTAGATGGAATCAAGAACAACCTTGAAGCTCCAAAACCTATCGATCGTAATATCTATGTAATGACAAAAGAAGAGCGTGTTGAAGAAGGTATCGTAGATTTACCTGCAACATTAGCTCAAGCTTTAGATAGCTTCCAATCAAACGAAGTTATGGTTTCTGCATTAGGTGAACACTTAGCAGAGCACTTCGTTGAAGCGAAAGAAATCGAATGGGATATGTTCCGTACACAAGTTCATCCTTGGGAACGTGACCAATACATGAGCCAATATTAATTCCTAAAAGTCCGAGAGATCGTTTATACGTTCTCTCGGACTTTTTTGTTTTTCAAAATGAATAACATTGCGCATATTAAATATCGAACTAAGCTGTTTATAAAACAAGTATAACTGCCTGTCGTAAAATTTACGGGAGGATTTTTGTTGTTTTGTTATATACAGGAAAGAATTTGGTTATATGAATTAAAAAGGATAAGCTTTTTGTCTCATTGAATCTATATGTAAAAGTAGTGTATAACAGATAGAGAGATTGTTTATGTGTTCACTCTGCACTTCAGTATAACTTCAGAGAATTTTCAGCCAGTCGTAGTGTCATTAGAAAATACTGTTGGAGAGGAATGGAATAAAAATGCAAGAAGGAAATTTTTTCAAAGGTTTAGTAATAGGCATATTAATAAGCATTCCAATTTGGACTATTCTCATTGTTATAGGTATCCTGCTTTTTAAGTAGCTCCAAATCTAATAATAAAATAGACAAAACTTTCCTCATAGTGTATACTTTAAATGAAAATGATAATTATTATCATTCAATCAACAAATCAACACTCTGCATATAGCTGTCACTCCTTGAGAGCTACCCTTATTCAGTATTCTGTCTATAAAGCAGAATAACCCGTTACCATTAGGCAGCGGGTCTTTTTTTAGTGATTTTTCACCTGGTAGGCTAGTATACGTAGCACTTTTTTCGCTCGTGCATATGTTAACAATAAGGAGGGACAAGTAACATGAAAAAAATCTATCTTGATGCAGGACATGGTGGGGCAGATGTAGGAGCAGTTGGAGCGAACGGACTGTATGAAAAAAACTTAGTTTTAAAAATTCAACAATATTTAATAAGCTATTTAAATAGCATGTACAGTGATTTTACGATTAAAACCACTCGTACCACAGATGTTTTTTTATCGTTATCTCAGCGAGCTTCTCAAGCTAATTCGTGGGGCGCAGATGCGTTTATGTCTATTCACGTAAATGCCGGTGGAGGAACAGGATACGAAGATTATGTTTATAGAAGCGCTAGCAATGCCAGTAAAACGTTTCAATCGATTGTGCACGGTCAAGTACAGCCAACGCTGCTGTCGTATAATCATCCGAATCGCGGACGAAAATCAGCCAATTATGCGGTGCTTCGCTTAACAAATATGCCTGCAGTACTCACTGAAATAGCTTTTATTGATAGGAGCGCCGATGCAGCACTTCTTCAAAATGAAGCTTTTTTAAAAAGTATGGGTGAATCGTATGCTAAAGGAATTGCCGTATATTTAAATTTACCTCGGCGTGCAGTTCCAAATCCATCACCATCTCCAACACCGACACCGACACCAAATCCATCACCTTCTGAACCAGGTACAAAAACGTATACGATCAAGCAAGGAGATACGCTGTACAGTATTGCACAGAAGTACGGAATAACAGTACAAGCGCTGCAAGAAGCAAATAAAGGGCTTTCTGATCCTTTAACCCTACAGGTTGGAAAAACAATTGTTATTCCTTCAGGAACTTCACCAAACCCATCTCCAACACCGTCACCAACTCCACCTTCGGAACAATATCCACTTCCAAATGGAATTTTAAAACAAGGTGATTCTGGAGAAGCCGTGAAACAGCTTCAAAAAGCATTAAACGCAGTTAATTTTAAAGTAGGGTCAGTAGACGGAATATATGGAGTTCAAACGAAAGATGCAGTCAGACGTTTTCAGCTTGTGTATCTTCCTTATGATGTGGATGGCATTTATGGTCCTCAAACGAAAAACAAGCTAGCAGCCGTTTTAAAAGCAAAAAGTTAAAGCAAAAAAGTCTTCTGTACGCGGGCAGAAGACCTTTTGTTTTTCTGTTAAAAGTGCCTTAAGCACTATTTTATGGTTTACGTAAAATAATGCTTTACAAACCATTTGTACGGGAGTATATTATCTAAGAACAAAGGATAGTTATGAAAGAAACATGTTATCGATCATACCCTTTAACCGAAAATTATATTGACCTGTTATCGCTTAATTCGTCAGAAGTGGGGGACCCAAATTTGTGCATTGTCACTTGGGGTGAATCCTTTTTTTAAAAGGTAGGGCTACTCTCATAGCCCGAATCCGACAGCTAACCCCATAAGCGTTTTGGAGAGGAGGTTTAAGCTGTGTAAAAACGCTGAGAACCCTTAGTGTTTTTTTTGTGCGCTTTTTTAACATAAAAAGGTACTTTTTAGGGATAATATCACTTATTTATGAACTTGTAACGGAGCTTAGCAATGAACAGTAAATAGTAGCTAAGCAATCATCGGAGGGAAATTACGTGAACTATTCAGTTCTCAAAAGATTATTGATTGGAAAGCCGCTTAAAACAAAAGAGTTAGGCGACCAAAAACTTAGTAAGCTTAAAGCACTGGCTATTTTATCATCAGATGCCTTATCTTCAGTGGCTTATGGAACAGAACAAATTTTGATTGTACTTGCAACAGTCGGCGTCCTTGCCTATTGGTATTCGATTCCAATTGCGCTTGGGGTATTGGTTCTGCTGACGGCTTTAATTCTTTCATATCGCCAAATTATTTATGCGTATCCGCAAGGCGGAGGAGCTTATATTGTTTCGAAAACCAATTTAGGGGAAAATCCCGGGCTTATCGCTGGGGGATCATTGTTGGTGGATTATATTTTAACAGTTGCTGTGAGTGTTTCAGCAGGAACCGATGCTTTAACTTCGGCTTTTCCCGCGCTGCATCATTACAATGTAGTAATTGCGTGTTTGCTGGTGATTTTTATTACCGTCTTAAATTTACGTGGTGTAACAGAATCCGCTTCCGTATTAGCTTATCCGGTTTATTTATTTGTTATTGCTCTTATTTTGTTAATAGCGGTAGGCTTATTTAAAATAGCGACGGGTCAAGTTTCACCTGAGCTGCATCCATCTCTCGGTACAGTAGTGCCAGGTATTAGTTTGTTTTTATTATTAAAAGCTTTTTCATCAGGCTGTTCCGCATTGACAGGTGTAGAAGCTATTTCAAATGCAGTGCCTAACTTTAAAGAGCCAGGTGCAAAAAATGCTGTTCATACATTAATGCTGATGGGCGGTATTTTAGCCGTTTTATTTTCTGGCATCACGTTTTTAGCTTATTGGCTTGGCATTTCTCCAAAAGCAGATGAAACGGTTGTATCACAAATTGCATCGAGTGTGTTTGGACGAAATGGATTTTATTATTTTATTCAAGGCACAACAGCTCTAATTCTAGTGCTAGCGGCGAATACGGGCTTTTCAGCTTTCCCTTTGCTGGCTGTCAACTTATCGTCTGATAAATACATGCCAAGAATGTTTCAAATTCGTGGCGATCGATTAGGCTATTCAAATGGAATTGTGACCCTTGGAATTGCTTCTATTGTCTTAATTGTAGCTTTTAAAGGAGCGACTGAACAATTAATTCCTCTTTATGCAGTCGGGGTGTTTATTCCATTTACGCTTTCTCAAACAGGCATGATTGTCAAATGGCTTAGAGAAAAGCCGGCCGGCTGGCAAGGGAAGCTAACCATTAACTTAATTGGTGCCCTCATTACCTTAACGGTGCTAATTATTTTGTTTACAACGAAGTTTTCACAAGTATGGTCCGTGCTCATTTTCTTACCGGTTATTGTCTATATTTTCCATCGAATTCATACGCATTATGAAGCGGTAGGAGAGCAGCTTCGCATTAAGCAAGGAGAAAAGATTGGAAAGCTTGAAGGAAGTGTGGTCATTGTTCCTGTAGCAGGAATGACAAAGGTAGTAGAAAATTCATTAAATTATGCAAGAACGATTGGCGATACCGTTATTGCAGTGCATGTGGCCTTTGATCGAGAAAGCGAAAAGAGAATGGAAGAGAAGTGGGAGAAGTGGCAGCCTGATATTCGTATTGTTACGTTTCATTCTCAATACCGCAGCTTAGTTCGGCCGCTGTTTCGATTCATCGATATGGCTGAGGAAAAAGCTCGGGAAAATAATATGGCTATTACGGTCGTTATTCCGCAATTCATTACGAAAAAAAGCTGGCAAAATATCCTTCACAATCAGTCCAGTCTGTTGTTAAAAGCACATTTGCTTTACCGTAAAAATGTAATTGTTACAACTGTACCGTACCGTTTTAAAAAATAATGAAACATGACTAAAAACCTCCAACTTGTATGTTGGAGGTTTTTAATTTTTAAATTCACATACACTAACCGTAATCGAATCTCATCAAAGGCGCAAACGGAGGGATTGTATGAGTGAATTAATTAAATTGTTGCGAAAGGGAAATAAATCAGCCATCATGGCCGCTGTAGTTAATACCATTATCTCTATCATTAAAGGTATTGCCTTCGCTTTAACAGGGAATGTAGCAATGTTTGCTGAAACGATGCACAGCTTAGGCGATGCAGCTAATCAGTTTTTTGTCTTTATAGGTTCGGCATTAAGTAAAAAAGCCCCGACCAAACGATTTCCAAACGGTTTCGGCCGATTGGTTAATCTTGTTCTATTAGGAGCAGTTCTTGTAGTAGGGATTATGGCGTTTGAAACGATTAAAGAAGGATATCACCATATTCTTCATCCCACGAAGTCTTCAGGCTTTATTTTAAATATTGCAGTACTTGGCATCTCGGTGTTACTTGAGATGTTTGTCCTATTTAAGGCAATGAAAGAAATTTTGCACGATGTCGGAATGAATACTGCAGAGGTCAATGTTTTTACCCAAAGCTTTGTTCATTTAAGGAAAGCAAAGCCAGCAACCAAGCTGGTCTTTATGGAAGATCTGGTAGCTACTGGAGGAGGCGTATTGGCGTTAATAGCCGTTTTCATTTCACGGTTTACACCTTTTCACCAAGCTGAAGGAATTGCTTCTATTTTAATTGGGCTTATGATGTTTTTTGTGGTAGGACGAGTATTTTTAGATAATGCTGCTGGAGCGCTTGGTGAAGCAGATAAAGAAATGGAAATAAAAATTGGCGCGATTGTCATGCAAGATGTACAAGTGCGTGATATTCAAACATTAATGGTGATGAAAGAAGGAGAAGAGCTTCACGTTGAATTAAAAGTAGAAATTGATCCTTCTTTAACAGTGGCAGAAGCTGATGACATTAAAGATCGTCTGGAAAATCGTATTTTACAGGAAAAAGGAGTAACGGATGTCATTATTGAATTTGATGAAGATGATGGAATTCCGGACTGGGCGCCAAGTGATTTACAGCTTCAAAAAGAATAAAAAGAAGAGGTTTGGACAAAATTATTTTAATTGAAGAAGATCCGAACGATCAATCCAGATTCTTGATGGAGAATCCAATTCGTTCGGATTTTTTTATTGGTATGGTGACCGTAGGCTTCATGTTTTTAGTTGCTTCTAGCAGTTGATTGAAGGGCAGGCGAAGACTCCTGCTGAAGCTCACCGGCCGCCCGCGGAAAGCGAAGTCTTGCTCAGAAATCACCAGCGGTGTAACAAGCGACTCCTACTAGCTCATGTATCCGATTTGTTCGTCTGTAGATTGGAGAGGGAGTTATGTCTCGACCTCTTCTCTTTTTAAATGTGTATTCTCTGGTGCGAACAGCTTTTATGTTTTAAATCGATCTTTTAATAAATTCCATAGGGAGCTCACTCCGAGACTAATGCTGATCAGAATTCCTGATAGAGCTACTATTAAAGCGATATATTCAAAGATAGAAAACTGCTTCATACTATCCCAATTGATGTTTCCCTTTAGCTTGCTAATAACTAAATTCATTCCGTAAATACCGGAAAGAACGGTATAAATCGTTAAAATTAATAATAAGTAATTGTGACGCTTGGCCGCGATTTTCTCTTGATTTTGATACAAAGTACCAAGGGTTTCTTTGACTTCTTGATAAAGAGAATTGATGTGGAAGATTTTTTTAAAGAGCTCAGAAAACTCTTGACCTTCTGTGCGAGAGCTAATTTCTAAAAATAAATATTTACCTGAAAATACGGTAATAGAGCGGATTAGTCGCTCAATGCCCTCTGAATTTTTATGAAACGTGAGCTGAGAATACTCATAAGATAGTTTTAGCAACACGATTTTATAGAAAAAATGCAAAAATAAATTATAGTAATGCTGGCCAAATAGATGATTCATCAAAAGCTGATCCGTTTTAGAGTCTGTCGATTTAGAAATACACGAAAACACATGGTCTGTTATAACGTAATAGGTTTCAGGAGCCCATCTGGAGTACACGTGTTTGGTATTATACGTTTTAATATACTCGTGGTTGTGTGCAGAGATAAACGGTTTCCCGTCAGGCGTATAGCTATTTAGCTGCCCAGTACGAAATAAAGTTGTGGAGTTAATCTCTTGCTCTTGATTTACCGTTACATAACTTAATACAAACATCCGTTCATCGATAAAATAAGGAAGGCTCCCTACATGCTGTTCACGCGTGGCTTCTTTTTTGATGTGTTCGTTCAAAAATGGCGCAAGCTGTGAAAAAATATAATCCTGTACTTTGCTATAGCGATGATGTTCATAGGTAATGGTGGATCCATGCTCTTCAGCAAGCTTCGGTTCTAATACACGAAAATGATTCATGAATTCTAAAATGTCATCATAGGTGTAATGATTATGACTCATCTCAGTGCGAATGGTCATGACGCCAATTTCAAAAGGACATAAAAAAACATCCACAGACAGCACGTTGCTAGACACGGTGGTGGAGGAAGTTTGTAGCGTAACGGTATGGTCTATTTTTTTTGAAAATCGAAGCAAGCCTTCTTTTTCGCAGGAATCAGGGAATAGAATACATTCAATGTAAGGAAGAAAATATTGATCCAAGCTATCATGAGATACGTAATACTGTTCTCCGTAGTATTCTTTTTCTACATGTTTGTTTTGAATGGAAAAAAACTCAAACAAATTTGCTTCTAGTGCATGAACAAGCTGCTCTTTATTTTTTCGGTCAAAGGAAAAAGGAAAAAGAAACATGTTCATTGCTTTGGTAGGTACAATGGTTTGAAATGGTTCTGTTTTCCTTGGTGTATTGGTCATAAACTACATCCTTCTTATAGTCGGTTGTATTTCCTTGTAAGAGTCGAGGAAATGCAGGTAGAAAGTAAAAAAGGTAAAACAAGATTTACAAAAACCGTTCTACCTGCCTGCGATGATTCAACGTATCATTTATAATATGCCAATTTTTTTAGAAAACAAACGTAAAAAAACCAACTAACATCATGATTAGTTGGTTTTACATACAGTGTCTGATTAGTGAATCGTGCGATACACACCAGTTACTTTTCCTAAAATCGTTACGTGGCGAAGAATAATAGGCGCCATCGTTGAATTTTCAGGCTGTAAACGAACGAAATTTTCTTCTTTAAAGAAACGTTTTACCGTTGCTTCGTTGTCTTCGGTCATAGCGACCACAATATCTCCATTATTAGCTGTTTGCTGCTGACGTACGATTACCATATCGCCATCTAGAATACCTGCTTCAATCATACTTTCTCCCATAATTTCAAGCATAAATACATGATCATCTGGAGAAACGAATTTATCTGGAAGAGGGAAATATTCTTCCACATTTTCAACGGCTGTTATAGGCAGACCCGCTGTTACTTTACCGATAACAGGAACATTAATGACATTGCTTTTAGGGATGTTTACTTCGTCTAGTTGAAGAACTTCGATTGCTCTTGGTTTTGTCGGATCTCTGCGAATTAACCCTTTGCTTTCTAAACGAGCTAAATGTCCGTGTACAGTGGAGCTAGAGGCTAATCCTACCGCTTCCCCAATCTCACGAACAGAAGGCGGATAACCTTTTAATTTTACTTCATGCTTAATAAAATCTAGTATGTCTTGTTGACGTTTTGATAGCTTCATATTTTTCACCTCAATTTTAGCTATTCTTTAGGTGAATTATACCACGTGATGTGTCAATATACAAACATAAGTTCGAAGAATTCCATTGACAGAAACAAATGTTCTCACTAAAATAAGAACATATATTCTGATAGGGGGATCATAATATGCAACAATTCTTACATTCTATGAAACATTACGCTATTTTTTTTGCAGTTATCGCTGCACTTACATATGTATTGACGCTGGTTTTAGGAGCGGATAAAGTAGATTTAGACAAATATTCAACGGTTACTATCACAAAAGGAGATACGCTTTGGGAATTGTCCAACAAGTATCATAATCACCATCATTTGACCACCAATGAATTTGTCAAATGGGTTGAAGACGTCAATGACTTAAACTCAGACACTGTCCAGTCTTTATCTCCTGGAGATAAATTATATATTCCTGTTTTAAAAAAAGAGTTACATAATCAAGTGGCAATTGAACAGTAGTGTGTAACGGTCGTTCCTGAATATTGTTAGAAGCCGAAAAGGTCGTGATAAAAGTGGATGCCATTATTTATTGCCGTGTCAGTACGGATAAAAAAACCCAAGAAACATCTTTACAGCGCCAGCAAGAAGAATTAAAAAAGCTTGCTGATCTTCACCATCTAGACGTAAAAAAAGTCGTAATGGAAAAAGCAAGCGGATATGAAGTAGACAGAGAGGGTATTTTGGATGTTCTTCATACAATGAAAGAAGAAAAAATATCTGTGTTGCTTATTCAAGATGAAACACGATTAGGCAGAGGAAATGCCCGAATTGCGCTGCTTCATGCTTTTCATAAAGAAAATGCTACCATCTATACGATTAGTCATCAAGGCCAGCTTCAGCTTTCAGAATCTGATTCAATGGTGTTAGATATTATTAGCTTAGTGGAAGAGCATCAGCGGAAATTACATAATGCTAAAATTAAAAGAGGAATGAAAAGAGCTGTAGAAAACGGTTATCGTCCGCAGCAAAATTTAAAAAATCAAGGAGTTAACTCGGGAAGAGAAAAAAAAGAAGCGCCAATTGAAGAAATTGTCCGCCTTCGTCATAACGGCTTAACCTTTGCTGAAATCTCAGTTACGCTAAAAGGTTTTGGCTATAATATTTCAAAAGCGACGGTACATCGCCGCTATCAAGAATACCAAGAGAGTGCTCAATCTCTTGATAAAACGAAAGAGATTTAGTAAGATGACTACATGTTGCCGGAACGGTTCGGTAATTTTAATTATTGATTATAAGGAGATAGGTTTTATATGCTATCAAAAGATAAACTTGCTCGTATTAATGCTCTTTCAAAAAAGGCAAAGGCTGAAGGTCTGACAGAATCTGAAGCGAAAGAACAGCAAGAGCTACGTCAGGAATATTTAAAAGTTTTCCGACAATCTATGACAAACCACCTTCATACGATTAAAGTTGTGGACGAAGAAGGTAAAGATGTTACGCCTAAGAAGTTAAAAGAGAGTAAAAAGAAGCGTCTTCACTAAGACGTTCTAGTAAAACTAGAGGGAATGTTCCCTCTAGTTTTTTGTATATTTTTAATAAGGCACACAAAAACTGTAAAAGTGGAAAATTTTTTGGTTCAAGTATTGTACAAATAAGCAAATCATTAGTATGATAACATATGTACATAGTTTTGAAAGGAATGAAGAGTATGACACAACGTATTGAAGATCTTTCGATTGCAACAATTCGTACTTTATCAATCGATGCGATTGAAAAAGCAAATTCAGGTCACCCAGGTATGCCAATGGGAGCTGCTCCAATGGCATATACATTGTGGACAAAATTTATGAACATCAATCCAAAGAATCCAAACTGGTTCAACCGTGACCGCTTTGTATTATCAGCAGGACACGGATCGGCACTATTATACAGCTTGCTTCATTTAGCTGGATATGACTTATCAATTGAAGACCTTAAAAACTTCCGTCAATGGGGAAGTAAAACACCAGGTCATCCAGAGTTCGGTCATACAGCAGGTGTTGATGCAACAACTGGCCCACTAGGACAAGGTATTGCAATGGCTGTTGGTAAAGCAATGGCAGAACGTCATTTAGCTGAAACATACAACAAAGAAGGTTTAGAAATTGTAGACCACTTTACGTATGGTATTTGTGGTGACGGAGACTTAATGGAAGGTGTATCTGCTGAAGCAGCTTCATTAGCAGCACATTTAAAATTAGGACGTTTAGTTGTTTTATACGATTCAAACGATATTTCTTTAGACGGAGATTTAGATCGCTCGTTCTCTGAAAACGTAGAAGATCGTTTCAAAGCTTACGGATGGCAAGTAATCCGCGTTGAAGACGGCAATGACTTGACAGCGATTGCAAACGCAATTGAAGAAGCAAAAGGCGATTTAACACGCCCAACGCTAATTGAAGTAAAAACAACAATCGGATTTGGTTCTCCAAACCACGCGGGTACTTCTGGCGTGCACGGTTCTCCATTAGGTTCCGATGAAACAAAATTAACAAAAGAAGCTTATGCATGGACATTTGAAGAAGATTTCTATGTGCCAGAAGAAGTGTATGCTCACTTCAAAGCTACAATTGCTGAAGATGGCCAAAAGAAAGAAAACGAATGGAACGATGTATTTGCACAGTATAAAGAAAAATACCCTGAACTAGGTCGTCAATTTGAACTAGCAGTAGAAGGAAAGTTACCGGAAGGCTGGGAAGAAACGCTTCCAGCATACGAAACGGGTTCAAGCCTAGCTAGCCGTGCTTCTTCTGGAGAAGTATTAAACGCAGTAGCACAAGCTGTACCTCAATTCTTCGGCGGTTCAGCTGACTTAGCTGGCTCAAATAAAACAATGATTAAAGGTTCAGAAGACTTCACTGCAGCTGATTACAGCGGACGTAATATCTGGTTTGGTGTACGTGAATTTGCAATGGGAGCTGCATTAAACGGTATGGCTCTACACGGCGGTGTAAAAGTATTCGGAGGAACATTCTTTGTATTCTCTGATTATCTTCGCCCAGCAATTCGCTTAGCAGCTTTAATGAAGCTTCCTGTAACATATGTATTCACACATGACAGTATCGCAGTTGGAGAAGACGGCCCAACACATGAGCCAATTGAACAATTACCATCACTTCGTGCAATGCCAGGTCTTTCAGTGGTTCGTCCTGCAGATGCAAATGAAACAGCTGCTGCATGGCGCCTAGCATTAGAATCAACTGACCGCCCAACGGCGCTTGTATTGACTCGTCAAAACTTGCCAACGCTTGAAGGTACAAAAGAAAATGCATACGAAGGCGTGTCTAAAGGTGCATACGTTGTATCTAAAGCTGGTAAAGACCAAGCGGATGCATTAATACTTGCAACAGGCTCTGAAGTAAGCCTAGCAGTAGAAGCACAAAAAGCATTAGCTGCAGAAGGCATTGACGTATCTGTAGTAAGTATGCCTGCATGGGACCGTTTCGAAGAGCAATCTGCTGAGTACAAAGAAAGTGTTATCCCTAAATCAGTGAAAAAACGTTTAGGTATTGAAATGGCTTCTACACTTGGCTGGGAACGCTATGTTGGAGACGAAGGACAAGTTCTTGGTATTAATCACTTCGGTGCATCTGCTCCTGGTGAAACAATCATGAAAGAATTTGGTTTTACAGTTGAAAATGTAGTAGCAAAAGTGAAAAGCTTGCTTAATGCATAATTCTTTTTCATAAGAAAGAGCGGACTCCTGTGGTCTGCTCTTTTTTTTCGACAAAAAAACAAAGGAATTTTTTCATCGATAGACAAGCATTGCGTACACCATTCGGTATAATGGTACAAAAAAGAACGAGCCGAAAGGGAGGATGAATCGTGAGAACGTATGAAGTATATTTAATGGAGGAAGAAGTTGCATCATCCTATTTTCGAAGAGAAAAGCTCATTTATCAGCTGCTGATTGAATATAGAATGAAACGTCACTTGCAGGAAACGCACTTACAAAAACAAGTTCATTACATTACTCGCCAACTGCCCATTTCATTTATTCAACGAGAATTGCTTCAGGCGTTTTCTCATTATCCTCATTTTTTTACTCATCAAGAGACGTTTGTGCTGGAATATCCTCATAAAAAAAGTCGAGCATCTATAAAATTAACGAATCGCTGTATAACAATTGAAGGAGATGGCAATGTTGATGCTGAGACAGCTTTTTTTGAAGTATTACGCAAGCTAGATCCTTGTTTTTTAGCAGTGAATTATGGAACGGATGAATACGGCTGGCTGAGGCCTGTGAAAACAAGAAAATTTGTGTAATTATTTAAGGAAATTGGAACGGAAATATTGTATAATAGCGTATGGTCTAGTACACTGTAAGTTAGACAACACGAAGGAGGAAGTAATACCATGGGAATGTATATTCTAGTTGGTGTTCTAGCATTAATTGTTGGGATAGCGCTAGGATTTTTCATTGCTCGTAAGTATATGATGAGCTATCTGAAGAAAAATCCACCAATTAATGAACAAATGTTAAAAATGATGATGATGCAAATGGGCATGAAACCATCGCAGAAAAAAATTAACCAAATGATGAAAGCAATGAACGGCCAAATTAAATAATGGTTAATTGGACAGACACTCTCTATTCAGAAGGGTGTCTTTTGTTTTATGATAGAGATAAGAAAATAGTTGTGGGGCTAGGGGGATACGATGAAAATTTTTCGAGAGTTATGGTGGTTTTTCAAACAGGAAAAAAAGTCTTATATAACGGGGATAGCGCTGCTCATTATTGTGGCAGCATTAGAACTTCTCCCGCCTAAAATTATTGGTTTAACGGTAGATGGCATTAAAGAAGGGACGCTGAATGGAAAGCGCTTAATGCAGATGGTTGGCATTTTGCTAGGAGCTGCTGTTGTGGCCTATTTCACAAGATACATATGGCGTATTATGATATTTGGTTCATCTGTTAAACTAGCCAAGCAGCTGAGAAATACCCTCTACACTCATTTTACCAAGATGAATCAGGCCTTTTATCAACGGCGGCGAATTGGGGATCTGATGGCTCATGCAACAAACGATATTCAAGCTATTCAACAAACTGCAGGTTCGGGCGTTTTGACACTCGTGGATTCCATTGTCACAGGAGGGCTTGTTCTATGCACAATGGCCCTCACAATCAGCTGGAAATTAACGCTTATTTGCCTTATTCCTATGCCGCTTATGGCCGTTTTAACAAGTTACTATGGTACATTGCTTCATGCGCGGTTTCATCACGCACAAGCAGCATTTTCTACTTTAAATGATAAGGTTCAAGAAAGCATTAGCGGAATTAAAGTCATTAAGACGTTTGGGGAAGAAGCAGCTGATGTCGAAGAATTTCGCATTAAGTCTGCAGATGTTGTGCAAAAGAACATGAAAGTAGCCCGAGTAGATGCATTGTTTGATCCGACCATTTCGATTATTGTAGCACTTTCTTTTTTACTTGCTCTTATTTTTGGCAGCAAGATGGTTATTAGTGAAGAGTTAACACTGGGTCAGCTTGTTACCTTTACAACTTATTTGGGCCTTCTTATTTGGCCGATGCTCGCGTTTGGCTGGCTATTTAACATTGTAGAACGTGGAAGAGCATCATATGATAGGGTATTTTCTTTATTAAAAGAAGAAAATTCGATTGAAGAAGCAGCGCATCCTAGCGTTGAAATGCCAACAGGAAATATTGAAGCTGTTATTCATAGGTTTTCGTATGGTAAAGAAGACGCATATACGTTAAACGAAATTTATTTTACACTTTCTCGCGGTCAAACGTTAGGGATTGTCGGAAAGACGGGTGCTGGGAAAACCACGATTTTAAAGCTGCTGCTTCGTGAATTTGATGTAAGAGACGGAGCTGTTTTATGGGGAGGAAAAGACATTAAAGACTATGCTTTTGATTCATTGTACAAAAGCATTGGATATGTTCCTCAAGATCACTTTTTGTTTTCAACAACAGTTGCTGATAATATCGCTTTTGGAAAAAGAGAAGCAAGCAATCAAGAGATTAAAGAAGCGGCTAAGGTTGCCAATGTACATAGAGACATTCTCGATTTTACAGATGGCTATCAAACAATAGTAGGCGAAAAAGGCGTTTCATTATCAGGTGGACAAAAACAGCGTATCTCGATTGCAAGAGCTCTTCTATTAGATCCTGAGCTTTTAATTTTAGACGACTCGCTATCAGCGGTAGATGGAAAAACGGAAGCGGGTATTTTACAAGCGCTGAAGCAGAAACGTCAAAATCGAACAACGATTATTACAGCGCATCGGCTGAGCTCGGTTACTCATGCAGACCTGATTCTTGTATTTGATAAAGGGAAAATTATTCAGCGAGGAACTCATGAGGAACTGCTTAGCGTGAGCGGCTGGTACCAGGATATGTACGATAGACAGCAGCTTGAACGTGCGGTAGAAGAAGGAGAGACGAAAAATGAAAATTGAGCATTCTTCGGTACATAAACGTCTGTTTCGCTATACAATTCCGCATAAAAAATCATTTTTTTTAGCGTTCACACTATTATTAATTGCTACGGCTGCGGATTTATTAGGGCCCATTTTGATTAAAATTTTCATTGACGATTATTTAACTCCTAAGTATTTGCCTCTTCAGCCTCTTGTGTGGCTGGCTAGCAGTTATTTGCTTTTACAGCTTTTAAAAATTGTCGTTCAATACTTTCAGCTTCTGCAGTTCCAAAAAATTGCGCTTCAAATTATTCAGCAGATTCGAATTGACGTTTTTTCTCATGTTCATCGCTTGGCTCTTCGCTTTTTTGACAACACGCCCACGGGAAGCCTGGTATCTCGAATTACAAATGACACGGAAGCCATGAAAGAAATGTTTGTAGAAGTCATCGCGGTTTTTATTCAAAATGGGGTATTTTTGGTCGGTATTTTTATAGCCATGTTTATGCTAGATATGAAGCTGGCTTTTTATTGTTTAGTTCTTCTCCCGTTCATTTGGGGACTTATGAAGCTTTATCAGCATTACAGCGCTATTTACTACGGACAGCTTCGAGAGAAACTAAGCCAGTTAAATGCCAAGCTTCATGAGTCTTTGCAAGGCATGTCTATTATTCAGCTATTTCGTCAAGAAAAGCGGCTGCGCTCGGAATTTGAAGAAATCAATGATGAACATTACAAAGCGGGGATGCGCAATATTAAGTTAGATGGTTTGCTGCTAAGGCCGGCAGTCGAAATTCTTTACATTTTGGCCGTTATTCTTGTGCTCAGTTATTTTGGTATTTCCGTAGCTGACAGTCCTGTTAAAATTGGTGTTCTTTACGCGTTTATCAACTACTTGGATCGTTTTTTTGAGCCTGTTAATGAAATGATGCAGCGTCTCTCTATGTATCAGCAAGCGATGGTATCAGCCTCTCGGGTATTTGACTTGATGGATGAAAAAGAAAAAAATCCAGTCATGACAGGAGAACAAAAGCAGGGGGTACAAAAAGGAACGGTAGAATTCAGAAACGTAACGTTTTCCTATGATGGTGTTCGAGATGTACTTTCTGATATATCGTTTACGGTAAACGAAGGAGAAACAGTGGCTTTAGTAGGCCATACGGGAAGCGGGAAAAGCTCCATCATTAATTTATTAATGCGTTTTTATGAGCAGCAAAAAGGAGACATTTTGATCGATAATAAACCGCTATCGTCTTTTTCAAATAAACAGCTTCGAGATGAGGTAGGGCTAGTGCTTCAAGATGCCTTTTTATTTGCAGATACCGTGAAACGAAATATTACGCTGCACGAAGACCATTTTTCTGATGAACAAGTAAAAGCAGCGGCGGAATTTGTGCAAGCTCATGCATTTATCGAAGCCCTTCCAAATAAGTATAATGAAGTGCTAGTCGAAAGAGGTTCCACTTTATCAAGCGGCCAGCGTCAGCTCTTAGCATTTGCAAGAACGGTCATCCGGAATCCTAAAATCCTTATTCTTGATGAAGCAACAGCACACATTGATACACAAACAGAAGAAGCGATTCAAGAAGTGTTAAGAGATATGGGAAAAGGCCGTACAACAATTGCGATTGCCCATCGTTTATCCACTATTCAACACGCCGACTGTATTTTAGTACTGCATAAAGGAAAAATCGTCGAAAAAGGCACACATACTGAACTGCTAAACAAAGGCGGTTTGTACTATAATATGTATCAGCTTCAGCACAGTGAAAAAGAAGAGAATTTCAGCAAAGAAACAGGAGTAAAAGAGATTTATACAGAATTGATAGAGTGAAGGTAAAAAAAAGAAACAACCTTCATGAAGAGGTTGTTTCTGTTGTTTGAGCAGGGAATTCATTGTAAACGTTTAATAAATGATCTAATTCTTGACTATGTTTAATAGCAGGTGGAGAGTTTAATCCACTTACTCGGACTATGCGGATGAGTTCTTCTCGTTTCTTTTCAATCGCTAATAGAATATCTTTTTTGGCCAATGCTATGTATCCCTTCTAACAAGTCGTTTACCTAATTATACAAGATAATGGTACTATTTGAAAGAAGTGAGATAAGACAATTTGGTTACAAAATGGTAACGAAAAAGAACAAAAAGAACAAAAAAGGGAAGTGGGAAATGTGGGAGATTTAAATTTGTTTTTGGCATTTGGCGCGGGGTTTTTATCGTTTATTTCACCCTGCTGTTTGCCTTTGTACCCAGCTTTTTTATCGTACATAACGGGAGTGTCAGTTAGCGAGCTAAAGGAAGGCGCTAAGTCACATCAGCGCAAAGCTTTTATTCACACAGCATTTTTTCTATTGGGGTTTTCTGTTATTTTCATTATGATTGGCTTTGCTACTTCTTTTATTGGTCAGTGGTTTTTTAACTATAAGGATTTAATTCGGCAGATTGGCGCTATTCTTATTATTTTCTTTGGTCTAGTTGTACTAGGAATTTTTAAGCCTCGAATTCTTATGCAGGAACACAAGCTTAAATTCGCAAATAAGCCGGCTGGACTCTTAGGTTCTTCTTTTATTGGTATGGCTTTTGCTGCCGGCTGGACTCCGTGTACGGGCCCTATTTTAGTATCAGTTATGGCCCTTGCAGCGACAAACCCAGGCTCCGGTCTTTTGTATATGATAGCTTATTCACTTGGGTTTTCTATTCCATTTTTTATTATGACGTTTTTTATCGGGAAAATGAACTGGTTAAAAAAACATATGAATTCTATGATGAAAGTTGGCGGATATGCAATGATCGGTATGGGATTTATTTTGTATTTTGACTGGATGACAAAAATTATTATTTATACAACGAGCGTATTTGGAGGGTTTACGGGCTTTTAAAAAGGGAAGATGATAAAAAAAAGAATCTGATAATTGGCAGATTCTTTTTATTTTTCAAAAGATAAAATAGTTACTTTTGCTCTTAGGAAATATACAAGAATATGATGTAAAAAATATATAGAAAAAAATTTTTTTACTATATCTTCTATAAATACGGAGTGATACAATGAAATCGTCATATTTTTAATTGTTAAAAAGAGGTGTATAAATTGAAAGATATTTTGTTAATCTTGCTTTTGCAACTGATCTATGTACCGATCTTGACGCTGCGCACAATTTTTTTAGTCAAAGGTATGAGTATGTATGCCTCGGTTTTTGGATTTGTTGAAGCGTTAATTTATGTATTCGGCTTATCTCTTGTATTTTCAGGAGATCAAAGCACGCTTGCTATGGTTGTATATGCAGTTGGGTTTGGAGTGGGAATTATTCTTGGAAGTTATATCGAATCTAGACTTGCTATCGGATATACAACATTCTTAGTTAACCTTATGACCAAAAATGAAGAGTTAATTAACCGCCTTCGACAGGAAGGTTTTGGTGTTACTGTTTACCAAGGAGAAGGAAGAGACAGTGCACGCTATAGATTGGACATTTTAACAAAAAGAAGTAGAGAAGAAGAGCTATTAGCATTCATTGAAGAATATGAGCCTCGTGCTTTCATTATTTCGTACGAGCCGCGTAAATTTAAAGGCGGGTTCTTACTAAAATCAATGAAAAAGCAAAAACAAAAGCAAAAAGCAAAAGCGGATCTTACCTCTACTAAATAAAAACAGAAGAGACACTCTTTTGTTTTTTTGTTGCACTTTTACTTCTGATGTTTTTTGGATTATAATATAAGCAAACACTAAACTATAGTAAAGGAAGGATTTCATTGGTTATTGCTTCAACACTTGTCGCAATTTTTATGGCTTCTTTCATATTAGTTATTCGAATGAAAGCTGCTGATAAACCAACGAATGCAAAAAAAATTATACTTCCGCCTTTTTTTATGAGTACGGGAGCATTAATGTTTATCTTTCCAATGTTTCGAGTAACGGGTGCAGAACTGCTTGAGGCGTTAATAGCAGGCATGATTTTCTCAATCCTGTTAATTAAAACGTCTAAATTTGAAATTCGTGACGATCATATTTACTTGAAGCGTTCAAAAGCTTTTGCATTCATTATTATTGGTTTGCTTATTATTCGAATTGCAATGAAAATATATTTAAGTTCTTCAATTGATGTTGGCCAGCTTGGCGGTATGTTCTGGATTTTAGCATTTGGTATGATTGTACCGTGGCGCATTGCTATGTACACATCGTACAAAAAGCTCGAACGAAAGCTGCATAATGATCGTCTTGGGAATACAACGATATTAAACTAAAAAAGGTGGCTGCGCAGCCACCTTTTTTAGTTTAAAATAAATGCTGATAAGGGACGGCATCTATTTTTTGCTTTTTTAATGTTTTTAATAAAAATTTATGATCACGTTTAGGCGTAGCTAAAATGTATCCACGTACGATTAAGTCTTCCGTTATAGAGGCTGCTTGTTCCTCAATTGCGAGTTCCCCAATTTTTCCCGCGATTTTTTGTTTGGCTACATCGCGAAATAGTTCAGGTACTGGTTCAACAAGAACGTTTAATAGCTGCTTTTGATCCGCTGACCAAAGGTGGACGGTTTTGGAAAGATAGTGATCTTGCCAATCAAGCTCAGACATGCCGTCTTCTTTTGGTAAGCGCTTTAAAAATTTCCTGAACATAAAAAATCCGCCGATAGCAAACATGCTCATTAAAAAGACCACCCAAAATAAAATAACCCATAAAAACCAGCCCTCTAGCATATTTTTCACTCCTTTATAAAGAGGTCAATCCTAACATTACTATATTTATACATTTATTATAAAAGCCTTGTTCCTTTTATGGCAATATAAAATTCCTGTACTTTATGCGAGAGGAAAGTCTTTATTGACTCATCAATAAGTTTATATAGACTTATTGATGAGTAAAATATCGTTAGAATTATCTAAAAATGCTTATTTTTCAGCTTTTTAAAAGTTGGCACGTTTTTTGCATATAAACTAATTGAAGAATTATTTAATATGAGAGGAAGATAAAAAATGAGTCAAACTTTTAGCAAAGTAGCAACAAATTTACCGGGAGAAAATGCAAAGCAATTATTAGATAGAAGACACCGTGCCATTCCGAAAGGTGTAAGTTATGGCATTCCGACATTTGCTGATACGGCTGAAGGGGCGATCGTTAAAGATGTCGATGGCAATACGTTTATTGATTTCGTAGGCGCAATTGGCACAATCAATGTAGGGCACAGTCATCCAAAAGTAAAAGAAGCGCTTCACAAACAAGTAGACCGTTTTATTCACACGGGATTTAACGTAATGATGTATGAGTCATACGTAGAGCTTGCAGAAAGATTAGCAGCAATTGCACCGGGTGAATTTGACAAGAAAGTATTACTTTTAAATAGCGGAGCAGAAGCTGTAGAAAACGCAGTGAAAATTGCTCGTAAATATACAAAGCGCCAAGGAATTATTTCCTTTAACCGCGGTTTCCATGGCCGTACATTAATGACAATGACAATGACAAGTAAAGTAAAACCATATAAATATGAATTTGGACCGTTTGCTCCTGAAGTATACAAAGCTCCATATCCTTATGAGTATCGCCGTCCACAAGGGTTATCAGTTGAAGCATACGAAGATTTCATGATTACAGAATTCAAAAACTTCTTAAATACAGAAGTAGCACCGGAAACGATTGCAGCTGTTGTAATGGAGCCGATTCAAGGCGAAGGTGGTTTCATTGTTCCAGGTAAACGCTTTGTGCAAGAAGTGTATCAATTATGTAAAGAGCACGGAATTTTATTTGTATCAGATGAAATTCAAGCAGGATTTGCACGTACAGGCCGCTACTTCGGTATTGAACATTTTGACGTTGAGCCTGATTTAATTACGGTATCAAAATCATTAGGAGCTGGCGTACCAATCAGCGGTGTCATTGGCCGTGCTGAAATCATGGATGAATCTAATCCTGGTGAGCTTGGCGGAACGTATTGCGGAAGTCCTCTTGGATGTGAAGCAGCTTTAGCTGTACTTGATATCATTGAAGAAGAAAAGCTAAACGAACGCGGTGAGTACCTTGGAAAAGTGGTAACATCACGATTTGAAAAACTAGCAGAAAAATATGACTGTATCGGTGATATCCGCGGATTAGGAGCAATGTCTGCGATTGAGCTTGTGAAAGACCGTGAAACAAAAGAAGCAGACAAAGAGCTCACACAGCGTATCGTAAAAGAAGCAAACAAACGTGGATTATTACTGCTTAGCGCAGGAGTATTTGGAAACGTTCTTCGTATCTTAATGCCGATTGTTATTACAGATGAGCAGCTGGAAGAAGGCTTAGCTATTTTTGAAGCAGCACTAGAAGCAAGCGTACAGCAAACGGTTGAAGTGTAAGTGAAATTGAGACATGAGTGAAGAGAGAACTCTTCACTCATTCTTCATGAATCGCAAAGAATAGGTATGTTTGGACACTCTATTTATAGATTTTTCATTTTCTGATAAAATAAAATAATAATTATTTTTTGACGAAAAGGTGATTCAAATGACCATTCATAAAAAGCATATTCAGCAAATTAACGACGAACTTTACGATATATTTGAGTCATCATTTGATGAAATCTTTGTAACTGATGCAAATGGATATGTGTTAGTTGTAAATTCAGAGTGTGAAAAAAACTATGCTTTGAAAGTGGAAGATTTTATTGGAAAGCACGTAAAAGAACTGCAGGAAATGGGGATTTTTTATCCTTCGGCCACGCTAAAAGTGATTGAATCTAATCAAGCAATTGAATTGGTTCAAAAAACAAACTCCGGCCGGTATCTTCATGTGCGGACAAGGCCGGTATTTACAAACGACGGGCATTTAAAAAGCGTTATTAGCTATTCTCGGGATCTCACAGACTTAATGGAATTAAAACGAAAAGTAGAAGAGATGGAAGAACAGCTTGAAAACTATAAAAAAGAGTTAAACGAAGCCGTGGATTTAGAAGGCATCGTGACAAAAAGTGAAGCGATGAAAAAAGTTTTTTCAACCATTCAACGAGTTGCTTCTGTAAATACAACCGTTCTTTTACTTGGAGAAACAGGGGTAGGAAAAAGCAGAGTGGCAAAACTGCTTCACCAGCTTAGTACAAGAAAACAGCAGCCGTATCATGAGCTTAATTGTGCAGCGCTTCCTGAACAGCTTATTGAATCAGAGCTATTTGGCTATGAAGGCGGTACGTTCACTGGAGCATTTCGAGAAGGGAAAAAAGGGATCATTGAGCTTTCGAACGAAGGCACGCTTTTTCTAGATGAGATTGGTGAACTTTCTCTTTCAGCACAAAGTAAGTTGCTCCATGTGCTGCAAGACCGTACAATTCGTCCCGTGGGTTCAACAAGAGCAGTATCAATAGACGTACGAATTATTGCTGCTACGAATCAAAATCTAGAACAAATGGTCGAAGAAGGAAAGTTTAGACGTGATTTGTACTATCGACTTAACGTGGTGCCAATTACGATTCCACCTTTACGAGAGCGAAAAGAAGATATTCTGCCTCTTGTCTATCAGTTTCTTCATCATTTTAATACGGTATATGAACGTAATGTACGCTTATCACCAAAGGCATTAGATGCATTTTTAGGACAGGAATGGAAAGGAAACGTTCGCGAAGTGGAAAATATCATTGAGCGCCTGGTTGTTACAGGAGAAGAAATGATTACGCTTAAAGACTTGCCATTTGCAAAAGAGTTTGCTATCGACCCACCTGTGCATACGCTTCCTGAAATGATTGAACATGTGGAAAAAGAAATGGTCATCAAGGCGTTTGAACAGCATAGGTCGTCTTACAAAGTAGCAGAACAGCTTGGTATTAGCCAATCGCAAGCCAGTCGTAAAATTCGAAAGTACGTTTCGGACAGCACAGAATATTGAGTAGATAAATTTAAGCAGGGAGTGAAGAAATATGAAGCAAGCAAACTTATATATTAACGGAGAATTTGTTTCAGCAAATGATACATATGAAGTGGTAAATCCAGCAACAAATGAAGTAGTGGCTGCTGTTGCAAAAGGTGGAGAAAAAGAAGCAAAGCTAGCAGCAGATGCTGCCTATGAAGCGTTTCAAACATGGTCTAAAAAAACAGCAGAAGAGCGCGGTAAATTATTATTTAAATGGCATCAGCTGATCGAAGAACACACGGATGAACTTGCTGAAATAATGACAGTTGAGCAAGGTAAGCCTCTTAAAGAAGCAAAAGGTGAAATTGGCTATGCCAACGGATTTGTTTCATGGTACGCAGAAGAAGGCAAACGCATTTACGGAGAAACAATTCCAGCTTCTTCTCCTAATAAACGATTATTTGCTCATAAGCAGCCTGTGGGAGTCATGGCAGCTATTACACCTTGGAACTTCCCGGCAGCTATGATTACGCGTAAAGTAGCCCCAGCTTTAGCAGCTGGATGTACAGCGGTTATTAAACCCGCAGAACAAACGCCACTAACGGCTCTTCGACTAGCAGAGCTTGCACAAGAAGCGGGTATTCCAAAAGGCGTAATTAATGTAGTTACGGGAGATGCAAAAGCGATTGGAGAAGCGTGGCTTCAAGATGGACGCGTACGTAAACTATCGTTTACGGGCTCTACAGAAGTAGGTAAACTGTTAATGCGCGGAGCAGCTGATACGGTTAAAAAAGTGTCTTTAGAGTTAGGCGGACACGCTCCGTTTATCGTAACAGCAAATGCTGATTTAGACAAAGCAGTAACAAATGCAATTGCTTCTAAATTCCGTAACGCTGGTCAAACATGCGTATGTACAAACCGCATCTACGTGCACGAGTCTATTGCTAAACCGTTCGCAGAGCAGTTTGCAGCGGCTGTTAGTCAGCTGAAAGTCGGAAACGGTTTAGAAGAAGGTACGGATATCGGACCTTTAATCGATGAAAAAGCGTTAGAAAAAGTAAAGCGCCACTTAGATGATGTTGTAGCAAAGGGTGGAAATGTCTTAACTGGAGGGGCTGTACGCGAAGAGGGAAGCGGGCTTTTTGTTGAGCCTACGGTTGTAGATGGTGCAACGGACGACATGCTTTGTATGTACGAAGAAACATTCGGACCAATTGCTCCAATTGCGACGTATCAAACAGAAGAAGAAGTTATTCGCCGTGCAAATAACTCTCCTTACGGATTAGCAGCCTATGTGTTCACTGAAAATATTTCAGAAGCTATTCGTATTGCTGAAGCTTTAGAATATGGTATTGTAGGGTTAAATGATGGACTACCTTCTACACCACAAGCGCCGTTTGGCGGCTTTAAAGAAAGTGGACTTGGACGTGAAGGCGGACATTACGGAATTGAAGAATATTTGGAAGTAAAATATATTTCTTTAGGCTTTTAATAAAAAGTGATTTCGCTTTCCTGCGAAATCACTTTTTTAGTAATAGTACACGTGGGGAATTTGTGCATGGATTGATTGAAAATTCATGAATAAAAAACAAAATTCTTCTAGAGTACAGCATTCAAGGTCTTCGCAATCGTGAGAATTAAAAAAATCTTCTAGTATAGTTGGCTCGGCGTCTTTAAATAACCAGTGGTGTTCAACATCTTCAAATTTGCCTCGATAAACCTCGCTCAGTCCATAAAAGTCAAATATATCTTCCAACTGCTTTTGGTGCATAGCCATCCCTCCTCTTTTTAGTATAAGAAAAAGAAAGAGATATTAAACAAGCCGTCATACTACTTTGTTTTTTTTTATAAAATCTCGTATAGTTAATAGTAATGACAAGCAAAGGAGTTTCGGCATGTTTACATATATCACGTTATTTGGTTTTCTTGGATTCGCCGTGTATTCGAGTACGTGGATTTATTCCATTGTCAAAAAAGATGGAAGAGCAAAGAAAAATGGAAAGGGTACTCTTATTAGTTTTCTTGTGATGCTTATCGGGTTAGTCGGTCTGCAGTTTACGTAACTATAGATTATTTTGACATTTTTACCACCTTCACTTATAGTTAACGTTGGGCGAACATATGTATGATTTTGGTCACGGTGCTTGCCTTAAGTTGAAAAAGAAAGAAGGTGGCATATTTGAGATATCACACACATATTGCAACATCGATTGCTGCCGGTGCCGGTGTGGCTATAACAGGAGACGCTTCGTTTACATTTCCTTATGTTGTAGGCATTGCGATTGGAGCGCTGCTTCCTGATATTGATGAACCAAATTCATATATTGGTAGAAGATCTCTTGGTCTCGCAAAAGTCATTAAATCTATTTTTGGACACCGAGGTATTACGCATTCTATTCTTGCAAGTGGACTTATTTTTTATTTACATACGATGTATAACAACGATTTTACATTAGGGATAGCCTATGGATACGCTTTTCATATTCTTGGAGATTTCTTTTCTAAACGAGGGGTACCTTTTTTCTCTCCTCTTAGCAAGAAGAAGTTTAAGCCTCCTTTAACATATGAAACAGGTGGTGGAGCAGAGACTCTCATCTTTTACCTGGCAGTGATAGGAAGTTTTTATATGCTTTATAAGTATCAGCTGTACACCCAGCTGTTTTAAAGAAAGAAGCCATCTGATTTACTCAGATGGCTTCTTTTACACTTCTACCACATAAAGTTCAGGCGTTTTCATAGGCAGGGTAATGGTAATGCTTGTGCCGTCATTTTCTTCGCTTGATACGTGAAAAAAACCATTATGCTCATTAATAATTTTGTTACAAATGGTTAGTCCCAGGCCTACTCCTCGTTCTTTTGTTGTATAAAAAGGCTCTCCTATATGAGAGATACGCTTTGAGTCAATTCCACATCCGCTATCTTTTATCACAATACATAGCGTTTCTCTAGCTGCTTTTTTAATCGATACAGTCAGCTTGCCGCCACTTTCCATCGAATCAATGGCATTTTGTATAATATGAATAAATGCTTGGGTTAGCTGTGTTTTTTGCCCACTAATGAGCAGGGGATGTTCTTTTGGATAATGGCGAATGATGTGGATATTTTTGACTCCAGTAACCGGTTCAAATTGCTTTAATACCTCATCTAGCAAGTCTGTCATAACAAGGCTTTCTGTATATGCGTACTCTCGTTTAGCTAAACTCATAAATTCTGCGATAATATGTTCAATTTGCGAGAGCTCATGCTGAATGAGATCTCGATAAATCATTGTTTTTTTCGGCTGCTGTGTCTCACTGAACAGTTGTATAAACCCTTTAATGGTTGTCAAAGGATTTCTAACCTCGTGTGCGATACTTGCAGCAAGGTGACCAATGACAGAAAGTTTTTCTGAATTTCGGATCTTTTTCTCTGCTTGTCTTTTTTCTGTTACGTCTCGTGAGACAAATACAAACCCTTCGATTTCTCCAGTGGATGTGATAATTGGAGCGCCTTTACATTCTAATAAAACGATGGTGCCATTCACGTGAAACTTTCGGTATTCAAATGTGGAGGCATCTTTTGTTTTGCTCATGTTAGCTAAAATAGTCGAGATTAGGTGTTTGTCTTCAGGATACGCATTGATAAGCACATGTTGTCCAATAAGCTCATCAGGATAAACGCCTAAAGTTTTAGCGTAAGAAGGAGAAGCGTATTCATAAATGCCATCTCCAGTAATAGCACATACTAAATCATGGGTATGAGATAAAATAGCTTGATGCTTTGGTTCATTGTCATCCGTCATGATTCGATCTTTTAATGGATAAAAAAGCTGATCTTCTTGGTTCGTGAAGGTGTGCCGAACTTGAGTGCCGCACATTCTGCAAAAATTATAGTCTTCCTTATAGTTACAAGAAGGACAAACGGGCATCGAATCACTCCAATCAGATCTATGCAATGAGAGAGTTCTCAAGCATATATAATCATTATTATATATTCAAATTATAGGAAAAAATATGAAAAATCAAATGTGCTATAGAGAGGGAAACTGGGCTTGAAAACCCTATAAATAGATTTCAAATACATGTTTTTAGTTGCAAATAGATGCGAAATGGAATTTTTAAACATTTAAAAAATTCAGCCTATCAAATAAGAGGCGTGATTTACCTCTTATTTGATAGGCTGATAATGCTCTAGCGCTCGCTCTCTAGCTGCTTTATGATCGACAATTGGAGTCGGATATGTTTTATTAAGCGTAACGTTTGCTTTTTCTAATACGTCTGCTGGGGCCTCCCAAGGTTTATGAATATAAGAAGAAGGAATATGCTTAAGCTCTGGAAGCCACTTTTTAATATATTCTCCTTCTCTATCAAATTTTTCTGATTGAGTAATTGGATTAAAAATACGAAAATATGGCGCGGCGTCTGCTCCCGAGCCTGCAACCCACTGCCAGCCCATTGTGTTATTAGCTAAATCTGCGTCTACTAAGGTATCAAAAAACCAATTTGCTCCGTGTTTCCAATGAATTAAAAGGTGCTTTACTAAAAAGGAAGCAGCTACCATTCGAACTCGATTGTGCATAAAACCTGTTTCCCACAGCTCCCGCATTCCGGCATCGACAAGGGGATAGCCGGTTTTTCCATTTTTCCAAGCTTGAAGCTCTTCATTGCCGTCAGCCCACTGAAATTGCTTGAATTTTTCATTAAGCGGTTCAGTTGTAGTGTGCGGGAAATGATAAAGCAGCTGATAAGCAAAATCTCTCCATATAAGTTGACGAATAAACATTTCAGCTTGCTGTTCAAAAGCATCAGAACGTACTTTTTCTACTTTAGTTCTCAAATAATGATAAAGAACTCGAGCTGAGAGCTGTCCTGCAGCGAAATAAGGAGATAGACATGAATTTAATGCTTCAGCAGGAAAATCTCGTCCTTTTTCATAATGAAGCAGCTTATTCTTTAAAAACGTTTTGAACACATCAATAGCGCCTTTTTCCGTAGCTTCCCACGTCGACTTAATCGTTTTATCCCACGGTATGCTTGGAAGCAAATCGAGATCTGAGACTGAAAGAGATTCAACGGGTTTAGAGGAAGCCTGTATGGAAGTAACTTTTTTTACAGCAGAAGATACGGAATGTTTTTGAGAAGCTTTATAGTAAGCTGTAAACACTTTATAAGGATCTCCATTTTCTTTTGTGATTTTCCAAGGTTCATGAAGGAGAAACCCCTCAAATGTGCGAATATTTATTTGTTGCTCTGAAAAAAAAGCTTGAAGCTCTTTATCTCTTTTTAGCACATGTGGTTCATAGCGTCTATTCCAATAAATATCTTGGGCATTCGTTTCATGGAGTAGTTTTTGTAACACATCTTTAGGGTTTCCTTTTTGTACAATCAGCGTTCCTTGTATTTTTTCGATCGAGTTTTTAAAGTCATTCAGCGCATGGTGAAGCCACCATTTACTTGCACTTCCCATTGAGCTTTCTTCATAGTCATCATGGATATAAACAGGTACAACCATTCCTTCTTTAGCTGCGTGAAATAGAGATGGGTTATCAACCAGCCGAAAATCTTTTCGAATCCATACGATAATGGTTTTATTCATCATGTGCCACCTTTCTATCTGCAATTTGCCTCGATTATAGCTTTTTTCTTATACGTTCTACAATTTTGAATGTGTAGAAGGCCTATTTTCTTATGGACGAATTTCAGATTGATGGTAAAAAGAATAACGTAAACAGAGTAAGAGAATGGGAAGGAGCCCTTAAAAATGAGAAATTCGTATGGAATGAAACAAACCGGACAACCGATATCCAATCCATATATGCAAGCAGCACCTAAACCTGCTAAAATGCCGCCTATGCCTTCTGCAAAAGAAATGCAGGCAATGCCGGTGCAAGAAGGCACAAAACAAATGCCAATGTACGGAGAAATGCCGCCGATGAAAGATGTAATGCCGCCGATGCATGGAGGAATGAATCAAATGCCGATGCAAGGCGAAATGCCACCGATGCAAAAAGATATGGCTCAAATGCCAATGTACGGAGAGCTACCGCCAATGCACGGAGGAATGGACCAGATGCCGATGCAAGGAGGAATGCCGCCAATGCACGGAGGAATGGACCAGATGCCGATGCAAGGAGGAATGCTGCCAATGCACGGAGGGATGGGTCAAATGCCGATGCAAGGAGGAATGCCGCCAATGCACGGAGGGATGGGTCAAATGCCGATGCAAGGAGGAGGAATGCCGCCAATGCACGGAGGGATGGGTCAAATGCCGATGCAAGGAGGAGGAATGCCGCCAATGCACGGAGGGATGGGTCAAATGCCGATGCAAGGAGGAATGCCGCCAATGCAAGGAGGAATGCCGCCAATGTACGGAGGGATGGGTCAAATGCCGATGCAAGGAGGAATGCCGCCAATGCAAGGAGGAATGGGTCAAATGCCGATGCATGATTGCGGATGTCGCGATTTCTCAGCACCCGTTGGTCATCAGCAGCCTCATTCTTTAAATGAGTGGATGTTCATGCAACAAACAAATCCACGCTCTTTTTAATAAATCCTTTACCCTAGATAAAAGGGATGTATTTTTGGATCTTTAGTATAAATATAGAATTTTATTAATTGAAACGTCATGAGAAAAAGAATAGTTCTTACTCTTTTTCCATGACATTCAATTTTTTGCAAATATTAATCACATCTTTTGGGTGTTTTCTTACATAAGAGAGTTTGGTAGAGTTTTTTAAGTATAAATACAGGGAAAAGAAGGCAAAAGCTCTATATTAAAGGGGAAAGGGTGTTTTTAGAATGATATTAGAAGTCACAGCTGCAACCTTACATGATGCTAAAGTTGCCCAGGAACATGGTGCCGATCGTATAAGTCTTGTAACTGGAATCGGAGAAGGCGGCTTAACCCCAAGCTACGGTTTGATGAAAAAAGTGAAAGAAACGATACATATCCCAATATTTGTGATGATTCGTCCACATAATCAATCTTTTCAATATGATGAAGACGATTTGCAAACAATGATTGAAGATATTCACTATGCAAGAGAAATTGGCATTGATGGAATTGAAATTGGCTGTTTAACAGAGGACAAAATTATCGATGAGCAAGCTTTAAAGCGACTGCTGGATGCGGCAGGAGAAATGAACGTAACGTTCCACTTAGCATTTGATGAAATCAGTGATCAAGAAAAGGCGCTTGAAACGCTTTTAAGCTATAAGCAAATTCAGCGTGTCATGACTTCAGGAGCGGATAAAAGTGCACTAAACGGTATTCCTCATATTAAAAAACTGTTAAGAAGAATGAAAGATAAAGATATTATTTTAATCGGGACAAAAGGGCTGAAACCTGAAAATCTTCAAGCGTTCTTATCCGTTACTCCCGTGAAAGAAATTCGTATCGGTTCAGGGGTTCGAGTGAATTGTCAATATACGAAACCGCTTGACCCAAGGAGTGTAAAAGCTGCAAAAGAAACGATGAATAAGCAAAAGTAACAGAAGTGCTACAAGGAATTGTAGCACTTTTTTATTTGGAAACAGAAAGGGACTTATTACATGGTTTTCCCTAAATGGAAAACATCATAAAACCCTGTGAATCCTTGATACATAAGAGAAATGCTGTGTTTTTTCGACTTTAGAGTGAAATAGGAATAATTTCATATTTTCAGAATAATCATTGACAGTGATAATCATTATCATTTATTGTTGTAATTGTTAATGAAAATCATTATCAATTGAATAAACAGGAGGATATGATATGTCAACGTCAACGAAACAACTTACATCAAACGAAATGCTGCTTGCTATGCAAAATGAACGTGAATCCAATGCAAGGTCTTATCCTAGACGCCTTCCTATTGCAATTAAACAAGCAAAAGGCGCCGTAATCACGGATATGGATGGAAAAGAGTATATTGATTGTTTAGCAGGAGCCGGCACGCTTGCTCTTGGTCATAACCATTACGTAGTCCATGAAGCAATACAAGACGTTTTAGCAAAATCTATTCCTTTACATACATTAGATTTAACAACGCCTGTGAAAGAAGCTTTTATCGATGAAGTATTTGCTAGTTTGCCAGAACAATTTGCAAACAAAGCGAAAATACAGTTTTGCGGTCCAACTGGAGGAGACGCAATTGAAGCGGCTTTGAAGCTTGTAAAAACAGCAACCGGCAACCGAACGATTTTATCTTTTCAAGGGGGATATCACGGCTCCACGCACGGAACGTTAAGCATCAGCGGTACAACGAGTCCCAAAAAGCACATTCATGCGCTAGTGCCCGATACACATTTTCTACCTTATCCATATGAATACCGCTGCCCGTTTGGCGTAGGTGCTGAAGGTCACACTTACATTAGTACATACATTGAAAATATGCTGGATGATCCTGAAAGCGGAATTGTTACTCCGGCGGGTGTTGTAGTAGAAATTGTGCAAGGAGAAGGAGGCTCTGTTCCGGCGCCGATTCCATGGTTAAAAGAGCTTCGCAGAATCACAAAAGAACGAAACATTCCGCTTATTGTCGATGAAGTTCAAACTGGAATTGGACGAACAGGAAAGCTGTATGCATTCGAGCACGCTGATATTCAACCGGATGTATTAGTGCTATCTAAAGCAATTGGAGGCAGCCTTCCTTTATCAGTCGTTCTATATGATAAAAAGCTGGATCAATGGGAAGCGGGTGCACATATCGGCACCTTTAGAGGAAATCAGCTTGCGATGGCTACAGGACAAGCCACTCTGCAATTTATAAAACAAGAAAACTTACCTGCACATGCTCATGAATTAGGAGCTTATATTCAGAGTCAGCTAAAACATATTCAAAAGCAAGTATTCTCAATTGGTGATGTACGCGGAAGAGGTTTGATGCTGGGCGTTGAAATCATAGACGCAACAAAGCCGGCTAATAAAATCGGCAGTCATCCTGCAAACGGTGAGTTAGCTAAGCTGATTCAAAAAGAATGTTTCGACAGAGGCGTCATTTTAGAAGTGGGTGGAAGACATGGTGCTGTTATTCGTCTGCTTCCTCCATTAATTTTAACGAAACAACAAACCGACGAAGTGTTGACAAGATTTGAAGAAGCGATAAAAGCAGCAGAAGAGAAGTGGGTGAATAAATAAAATGGCGCCGTTTGAAAAGTGGTTTTTATCATCATCCAAAGAAAGCCTCGAGAATTATGAAGCCATGATGGGCGGAATGACAGAGATGATTAAACGTCACTACCATACACTAAAATCCCCTTATACTCACATAGACGTTGACGAACTATCGAACTTAGTCAATCGTGCGGTCTATTTTAGCGAACACGAACAGCCGCTAGAAGATCTGTTTGATGACGTACAAGCCGTAGTGATGGATCATTCGCTTCATGTTTCGCATCCCGGGGCAATGGCACACTTGCATTGTCCTCCGATTATACCGGCCCTTGCTGCGGAAGTGATGATTTCTGCTTTGAATCAATCTATGGACTCGTGGGATCAAAGTCCGGCAGCTACGTATATAGAAGATCAAGTGATTGATGAGTTAACACAACAAATTGGTTATCCAAGCTCTTCTTCCGGCGTTTTTACAAGCGGAGGGACTCAGTCGAATTATATGGGCCTTCTGCTTGCTCGTAATGAATATTGTCATGCTGCATTTTCAATTGATGTTAGTGAAGAAGGTTTACCGCTCCAAGCTAAAAAACTGCGGATTTTCTGCTCCGAAAAAGCCCACTTTACGGTGCAGCAATCTGCAGCTCAGCTTGGGCTGGGCATGAATGCAGTGGTGAGTGTAAAGTGCAATGAAAGGCACGAGATGGATATAGAAAATTTAGAAGAAGCAATACGGGAAGTTAAAGCAGAGGGAAACCTTCCCTTTGCTGTTGTAGCAACGGCAGGCACGACGGATTTTGGAAGCGTAGATCCTCTTTTTGAAATGAGTAAGCTAGCTAAAAAAGAAGGACTTTGGCTTCATGCTGACGCCGCTTATGGAGGAGCGCTGCTATTTTCACATAAATATCGTGAACGCTTAAAAGCTCTTGAACGGGCAGATTCTATTACGATGGATTTTCATAAGTGGTTTTATCAGCCGGTAAGCTGCGGGGCATTTCTAGTGAAGAATTCAGCTATGTTCAAACACATTCAGCTTCATGCAGATTATTTAAATCCTGAAGAAGATGAGCATGTACATTTGGTAGATCGCAGTATTCAAACGACCAAACGATTTGACGCCTTGAAGCTATGGCTGACTTTCCGTGCAGTAGGTACAAATGAGTATGGAAAAATGGTTGATCATACGATTGAAACGGCTAAGCAGACAGCTGAACATTTACGAAAGCAGAGGAATATTACGGTGTTAAATGATCCTTATATGAACGCGGTTGTATTTCGCTATGTGCCAGATACTTTATATAGTGATTGTCAAAAACAGCAGCACTATGAAAATAAGTTAAATCAGCGTATTCAGCAGCATTTATATGAAAAAGGCACTTTTATCATGGCAAAAACAAAGCATAAAGAGCAAGCTTATTTAAAGCTAACGATGTTAAATCCTATGATTACAGTTGATTCTGTTGCCACTCAGTTAGAGGAAGTCGTGGCTTTAGGAAAAGAGTTGGAGAAAAAGGAGGAGCGATTACGTGAACGCACAGTTATCGGCTAATTTTATTACAATGCAAAATATTATTAATTGCTATATTCGAGAAACAGGTAAGGGAGTATGGCAGTCCGTTTCAGAAATGAAAAGCGAAGAAACGCTCGTTCTTAGGCTAGAAAAACAGCCGGTAACTCTTTACTTTCCAGTAAAGTACCGTTCAGCTACCGGACGTCACTTGTTCTTTCCGGTCTTTTATTATCGCATTCAGAAAGAGGAGCTCAAGGAGTTAGATGTCGTCACTCTTTTAGCCTTTCTTTTAAAAGAAGTAACAGATCATTTACTACAGGTGAATGAGCTGATTGTACGTGTGCTATTAAGCTACGAAAATATGAAATTGTTCATTGAAAAAAGACAGAAAGAGTTAGAAACGTGCTATAAATGGGACAAAACGTTCTTAGAATCTGAGCAGTCATTGCTTATTGGCCACCAGCTGCATCCGACACCTAAAAGCCGTCAAGGGATATTACCTGAAGAAGAAGAGGTGTTTGGGCCTGAAGTGAACGGCAAATTTCAGCTTCATTATTTTAGAGCACATAAATCGCTTGTTGCAGAACAGTCCGCCGAGAGTCAAACCGCTTCACAGCTTATTAAAGAGCAGTTGAAAAAAGATAAGAAGGTTTCTGAAGAATTCATACAGTCGTATTGCCAAGCGGATGATTATTCACTTATACCTATGCATCCGCTGCAAGCTCGTTATCTTTTAGGAAAAGAAGAAGTGTGTGAATGGATTCAAAAAGGCCGGCTTGCTTATCTAGGGCCACACGGTCAGCCGTTTTATCCGACTTCGTCTGTTCGAACCGTATACAGTGAAGATGCAGATGTGATGTACAAATTTTCTATTCCGGTGAAGATTACGAATTCACTGAGAGTGAATAAACGCAAAGAATTAAGCAGAGGTGTAGAAGTGAGTCGTTTATTGCAAGAAGGATTACAGGCGGAGCTTCAAGAAAATCATCCGGCTTTTCAAGTGATTGAAGATCCTGCTTACATCACGATCGGAAAAAAGGAGTTTGGGTTTGAAGTCATGATTCGAAGCAACCCTTTTCAAGGTGAGCAAGGGAACCGTACAACACTCCTAGCAAGTTTGTGTCAAGATCATGTGTTTGGGAAAGCTTCTCAAATTGAAAATATTATTAATCATATTGTTTCAAGTGAAAATAGTACGAATGAAGACATAAGCAAGCGCTGGTTTAAACGCTATTTAGATGTCTCTTTTCATCCTATGATGTGGCTTTACACTCAAAAAGGAATTGCGCTGGAAGCTCATCAGCAAAATTCCGTTATTAAACTTGATGAAAACGGATATCCATCGGTGTTTTACTACCGTGACAACCAAGGCTATTACTTTATGAAATCAAAGGAACAAGAGCTTCGCAAGCTGCTTCCTTCCTTAAACGGAGAAAGCGATACGGTATGTGATGATGCTGTAGCAGAAGAAAGATTTCGTTATTACGTATTTTTTAATCATATTTTAGGATTAGTTAATGCTTTTGGTGCAGCTGGCCTCGTTCAAGAGTCAGATCTGCTATTGATTCTGCGACAAGAAATAGAGAGGTACAAAGAAAAAGATCATACGGGGCTTGTTTCATCGATGTTAGAAGAGAAAGTGCTTCCTTGCAAAGCCAATTTCTTAACGCGCGTTCATGATATGGATGAGCTGGTAGGCTCTCTTGAAACGCAGTCTGTTTATGTAAATGTTGAAAATCCTCTGTACGAATCTGCAGGTGTACGGGTATGAAATCGGCATTACAAACGCAGTATCCATTTATGATGCAGCAAAAGGAGCAGAGCATCACCTTTCGCTCTGTTTCTTTTGCAAAAGATTTCGAACGGCTGTACAAGTGGATGCATGAACCGCATGTTATTCCGTATTGGAATTTAAATATTTCAAAACAGGCGTATGAGCAGCATTTAAAAACATTTCTAGCTGATTCCCATCAAAAACTGCTAATTGGAGAAATTGACGGTGTGCCTATGAGCTATTGGGAATCTTATACGGTTGACGGCGATATTATCAGTAACTATTACCCTTATGAAAAAGGAGACCAAGGGATTCATTTATTAATTGGAGACCCTGCTTTTTTAGGAAAAGGCTATATTTATCCGCTCCTTCTTAGTTTACTAAAGCACAAGTTCGAGGTAGCAGATACTGCTAAAGTAATAGCGGAACCAGATATACGAAATGAAAAGATGATTGCAGTATTTAAAAAATGCGGGTTTCAATTTATGAAAGAAGTGTCGCTGCCTGATAAAACAGGCGTACTGCTGAAATGTGAAAGAACAGTATTTGAAAGAAGGTGGAGCGAATGGAACAACGGGACATTTTAGACGTAATTGGAGTAGGAGTTGGTCCATTTAATTTAGGATTAGCAGCTTTAATTGATAAAACAGATTGTACATATAAATGTTTTGAACAAAAAAAGGAGTTTAATTGGCATCCAGGAATGCTTTTAGAAGGGACAACTCTTCAAGTTCCGTTTATGGCAGACGTGGTCACGATGGTGGATCCGAAGAGTCCGTACACGTTCTTAAATTATTTGCATGAGCATGAGCGCTTGTATCAGTTTTATTTCTTTGAGAAGTTTCACATTCCGAGAAATGAATACAATCATTATTGCCGCTGGGTAGCGAGCCAGCTGAGTGGGCTTGAATTTAACAGCACAGTAAAAGAAGTAAAAATGCATGAAGACGCTAAACCTTTTTATGAAGTAACGGTTGAAAAAGAAGGAAAGCTTCATACCTATTACAGCTATCATCTTGTAACCGGAGTAGGTACACAGCCCGTAGTGCCAAGAGACTTTCAATCAGTAGCCAGCGATACGTTCTATCACTCCGCTCAGTACAAAATGAATCGTGAACAAACGCTGAAGGCTAAAAGTATTACCGTAATTGGCTCTGGTCAAAGCGCAGCTGAAATTGTCTATGACTTACTTCAACAGCAGCCTCAGTTTGACTATAAGCTGAATTGGTATACGCGCTCAAAAGGGTTTTATCCGATGGAATATTCAAAGCTTGGCCTTGAACATTTTTCGCCTGATTATACCCGCTATTTTTACAGATTGCCCCAAGAGAAAAAAGAGAGCGTTTTACGAAATCAAGCTCTTTTATACAAAGGAATAAGCTTTGAAACGATCGGTGATATTTATGATTTGATTTACGAACGAACAATTGGAGGAAAAGAAGTGCCGCTAACGATGCGCGCGCTTACGGAACTTGCAGGCGTTGAAAAGACAAACGATACACATCTTCTTACTCTTCACCAATACGAGCAGGACTCGTTTGAAAAAGAAGAAAGTGAAATTGTCATTATGGCCACGGGCTATCATGCAAAAGAGCCTTCTTTTATGGAAGGTTTAAAAGAACATTTGCTGTTTGATGAAAAAGGACAGCTGAAAATTAACGAACTCTATCAAGTTGAGATGAAGAAAAAAGGCGCCCCGCTATTCGTTCAAAACCGAGAACTTCATACACACGGGGTTGGAGCACCAGACTTAGGTTTAGGCGCTTATCGCAATGCTGTCTTGATTAATCAAATTGCAGGTAAAAACGTGTATAAAATATATAAAAATACTGTTTTCCAAAAGTTTGGGTTTTAAGAGATGATTTCTCCGCGCTTTGTTTTTATCTGTTTATTTATGACCATGACGTCGGAAGTGTTATTATCACCATTTTATCCGCAGTATTTTACAAGTGCTTTCCATGTGGATGGAGTTGCAATGACGTCTTTTTTTATTATTTGCTGCCGGATTGTGGTCATTGTTATGACTCCTTTATGGGGAATGCTGCTTAAGAAGTGGAAAGTAAAACATATAATCGTAGCGTCACTTCTAATGACAGCCTTAGTTAAAGTCATTCTGAGTGAAGTTTCTACTTTTTATGGGTTTTTAGCCACTTCGTTAGTATTACTTGTGTTTCAAAGCAGTTTATATCTTTTATACCCCTATTTAGTAGGCGGCATGAAAAATGGACAGAAAAAGGCAGGTGCTGCAACAACCTATGTATTTATTGTTCATACGGCTATTATTGTCGCTAGCTTGTTTGGAAGTGCGATTATTGCATGGGAAATGCCGCTTAAAGTATATCAATACTTTGCTTTAACTGATATGGTACTGGCCGTATGGCTCGTAACAAGAAAAGCTTCATCTTTAAAAAAAGAAAAAACACCAGCATACACTCAAAGTATAAACGAGCCTATTTTTTTCTATTTGCTGGCTATTTTCTTTTTTCACCTTGGACACAATGTCATTCGCCCTTATTTTACATTGTTTACAAGTGGCACATATGGCATGAGCAGTCAAGGCAGCGCTTTGTTATATGTGATGCCGAGTATTATGGCGATCGTCTTAAAGCTTGCGGTACCTACAAAGCTATTTAATGGAAAAGTTATACTGCTTTTTTATAGCGTAACGGGTGCTAGTGCTTTACTGCTATGTTTGCAAGCATATGCCGATCATCTCAGCATGTTTATTATAAGTCGAATTTTATATGGAGCCGGGTTTTATCTCAGCATGGTTATACTTGATATCTACTTATTTCAAAAAAGCAAAGAAGGAGCTGCTTACTATTACAGCTGGCTTATTGCTGTTCAAAATATTGCCCTGCTGATTGCACCGCTTTTAGCACTAGAAATCAGCAAAGTAAATTTAGCGCTTCCTTTAGCAGTTGGTGCCGCTGCTTTGCTAGCTGCTAGCGCTGTAATGCCGTTGCGTAATAAAACAATCCCTATTCTAAGACAAGTAAAGACCTGCGGTAGTATGTCAACTGAAAAATGAAAGAACGTAAAGTTATCAAAGGGCAATTTACTTAAAAAAAGCATCACGAAACTAGACCAGTAACGAATGTTATTTACTGGAAATTATTTGAAAGGTAGCGATGACAAGTTTTATGTCATATTTTCACGCCCCTTTCTGGCGTAAAGAGTTGGTGACTGCGTAGTAGCGCATCCACCAATCGCACGAGTTTTCTTGCGGTTAGAACGAGTGCACGTTTGTGTTGATGTTTTGGTACTTCACTGTACTTTTTCACGTAGTAATCCCGGTAATCTGGAACTTGCTTTCGTACGGAGTTGGCGGCTTCAACTAAGTAATATCGCAAGTAGTGGTTACCGTTACGTGATAGGGACGTGTCTTCGGCAGTAAAGCGCCCAGACTGATGCTTTCGCCAGTATAGACCTGCGTATTTTGCTACTTTAGCTTCATCATCAAACCGGTCTATTTGGCCAATTTCAGCTATGATACCCGCAGCGAATACGGGACCAATGCCAGGGATGGATTCAAGCGTGTGTGTCAATCCAGCCATCAGTTTTTTGATCGCTTTGTCAATTTCTTTTATCTGCTTTTGGAAGGTGCGAATGACCTCGATCGAGGTCCCAAGTATCACATCCATGGAATCTTCCACTACCTTGTCCAAGCGATACGAAGATCGCACGGCTTTCTGAATGGAGGTTGCCACACATTTCGGGTCACCAAATCGGTTTTTCCCTTTCTCTTGAAGGAATGCTGCTAGTTCCTCCAGTGGTAGGTGGGCTAGTTCTTCCAAGCTGTATTTCTCTAAGAAAAGCTCCATCATTGCGTTACCGAAGACCGAGGAGTCTACTTCTTGAGAGAAAGTATTACACTTATAGCTTAGGTGTTGAAGAAAATGCTGCTTTTCTTTTGTCATCATACGAATGAGTTGGTAACGGGACCGAGTCAGTTGTTGTAAGGCCACGTATTGGCTTTCTTTGACCACTGACATCTGGTTACGTCCAAAACGTAAGTAATCCGCAATGATAAAGGCATCGATTTCATCTGTTTTGTTCATGTCCGAATAGCTTTTCTTAAAATTAGCTATTTGTTTAGGGTTCATGACAAACACCTTGGCACCGAAGACTTTTAAGTCTTCATCATGATGGAGAAACATCGACGGGTGAAAACTATAGACCGATGTAGATTCTAAGCCAATCTTTAAGACGTCAACTTCTTGATCGCCTATGCAGTCCAATAAAAGCTCTTTAAGCAACGTCGCGCCTGGTAAGTCATTGGTGACGGTAAAGGCATTCAGCTTTTCTCCTTCACCATTTAAAATGCATACTTTCATATCAAACGAACTTACATCTAAACCAACAAATAATCTCACGGGAGAGACCTCCTTTCGATTTAGAATCACTTGGCATTTCCTTGGACGTCTCGAGATATCTCTAGTGTGTACGCCGACCAACAACCTCGTGTATCAGAGCTTCCCCTGCATTCGAAAGCCGCCATAGAGCTACTACCCTCTAGGTTCGAATGACAGGCTGCTCAGCCTGCGAGTAGGGAGTCCCGCGCGTTCACTGAGAAACAGTCTTACATTGTGGTTAATCCACAGGAGAAAGAAGAATTGTCCCAAATGATCCTATGATCATTATCTAGAAATATCTTGAGACATCCAAGTAATATGTTATTTAGTTTATTAATTAATATGGAAACAGATCTTAGCTCCTAAATAGGGCTTAAATATAATATACGAGGAGAATGAAGGATGAAAATCAAAGAAACGAATCTTTCCGTATTTAATAAGCAATCATGGGAAAAAGCAAATCGCCAGCTTTTAGCTAAAATGCTGCGGGAATTCATGTATGAAAATATTATTGAGCCAAAACAGCTGCAAAAGCAGGGTGCGCTTGCCACGTATCGATGGGAAGACCACCGAGGCGTCACGTATACATATCAAGCGAAACAGCGATTGTTTGACAGTTTTTCTGTACTGCCAGAAAGTATTAAGCTGACATCTAAAGCGTCAACCCCTACATTTTCAGAAGCGCTGCAGCTGTTAATTAGCTTATCTGAAGACAAAGGAATGTCTAGCTCAACTGCAGGTCACTTAGCAAAAGAATATTTTCATACACTAGTAGCAGATTTGCATTTGCAAAATCGAAAATCAGCGGATGAATTAGCAGATATGGATTATGCAGAGCTAGAAGGTGAAATGACGGGACATCCTTGGATTACGTATAATAAAGGGCGCATTGGGTTTGGCTATGATGACTATCTTCGGTTTGCGCCCGAGCAAAAACAAAAAATTCAGCTTTCATGGATTGCTGTAGCGAAGCAAATTGCTTCTTTTCATTCATTAGATACCCTCGGCTTTGATGATGTTATGAAACAGGAGATAAGCGGTGAGACGCTAGCTGAATTTGAAAAAGAATTAACAAGCCAAGACCTTTTAGCAGCGGACTATTACTATATTCCCGTCCATGAATGGCAGTGGATGAACGTGATTGTTCCTTTATTCGCTGAATACATTGCAAATGATTTAATTGTTCCGTTAGGAGAAGGTGAAGATCAATACTTGCCTCAGCAGTCGATTCGGACATTTGTGAATACAACAAATCGAGATAAGTATCACGTGAAGCTTCCCATGAGTATATTAAATACGCTTGTGTACAGAGGCCTTCCAAGTGAGCGGACGGTAATTGCTCCTCAAGTCACTCAGCATATAAAAGGCATAAGAGATCGCGACACGTTTTTAAAAGATACGTGCAAAGTAGGGCTTTTAGGCGAAGTGGCTACGTTAAACGTATCTCAGCCAACGTTTGCTTCTATTAAAAACGCACCTTATCAGTATTTAGAAATGCTTGGAGTCGTTTGGCGTGAAAGCATTTATCAAGAGTTAGAAGAAGGCGAGCGTGCGATTACGCTAGCTGCGTTATTACATGTTGACAGTGAAGGACAAGCTTTAGTTTCGTCATATATAAAAAGGTCGGGCCTGACTCCTAACGAGTGGATTGATGCGCTAACCAGCGCTGTTTTGCCGCCGCTACTTCACTACTTGTATCAATACGGAACTGTATTCTCCCCCCACGGGCAAAATACGGTACTGGTTCTCAAAAATAACAAGCCGGTTCGAATTATTATGAAAGATTTTGTAGACGACGTGAATATTAGTGATCAGCCGTTTGAAGAACTGCAGCAGTTATCTTTTGAATTAAAAGAAGTGCTGCGCAGCGAAGAGCCAGAAGGATTGACGCAGTTTATTTTAACAGGGTTATTTATTTGTCACTTCCGCTATTTAGCGACTATTTTAGAAGAGCATGAAGGTGTAGAAGAAGAGGACTTTTGGAAAAGTGTACGAGCAGAAATTTTACATTATCAGGCATCATTTCCACATTTACAGAAAAGATTTGAATTATTTGATTTATTGCGTCCAACTATTACTAAGTTAACGTTAAATCGAAATCGAATGTTTGATTACGGATACGAAGACGACGGAGATCGTCCTCACGCAAGTGAATATGGAAAGGTACGGAATGCCTTGCATGAAGTTAGTGAAAAAGCTGTTCAATAATAAGGAAAAGCCGCTGGTGTTGTGCCAGCGGCTTTTTTATGGTTAATTCAAAAGCAGGAAGCGAAGGGGATGAGCTGTAGCACTTTAGGAAACACTCATTTTAGGTATGTGTAGAACGTAAAGGTGAGTGAATGAACGATTTAATGGGAGTGGATGTTAAAACAACAAGTACACAAGCTGAAGCAAACGTTTCAGCTTTCTTTTGTCAAAGCACTATTTCAATGTCGCATCGCTACAAGGATAATGGTACAATTGTCTGTATATTTAAAAAAAGAGAGGGAATTACATGAAATCGCATATTCAAAAACATTTAACTTCATATAAAGAGAAATATAAAAATCGCGGTCGGCTGCTAATTAGCTGTCCGGACAAACCGGGTATTGTATCGGCAGTATCTACGTTTTTACATGAGCACGGTGCAAATATTGTAGAATCAAGTCAACATTCAACGAACCACGAAGGGGGGATGTTTTTTATCCGTTTCGAATTTGAATGTGAGGATTTATTAGCTAAAGAAGCAAAACTAGAAGAAAGTTTCAAAAAAATTGCCAATACATTTTCAATGAACTGGCAGTTTACATATGCTCATAATTTGAAAAAAACAGCTATTTTTGTGTCAAAAGAGCCTCATTGTCTGCTAGAGCTGCTGTGGGCATGGGAAAGCGGAGATTTGATGACAGACATTGCTGTCGTTGTGAGCAATCACGAAGATGCGCGCGAAGTGGTTGAATCATTCGGTATACCGTTTAAGCATATACCTGCGACAAAAGACATTCGCCAAGAAGCAGAAGCCAAACAGCTGCAGGTATTAAAAGATTATAATATTGACGTGATTATCTTGGCGCGTTATATGCAAATTTTAACGCCGACTTTTGTGGCTGAAAATCCGTATCGTATCATTAATATTCACCATTCATTCTTACCGGCATTCATTGGAGCACGTCCATATGAACGCGCATATCAACGAGGTGTAAAGTTAATTGGTGCTACGTCTCACTATGTAACAGACGACTTGGATGAAGGACCAATTATTGAACAAGATATTGAACGCGTGAACCACCGTGATGATGCGGATGACTTAAAGAAAAAAGGCCGCTTAATTGAACGCACGGTGCTCGCACGTGCTGTAAAATGGCATTTAGAAGACCGCATTTTAGTGCATGAAAACCGCACAATTGTATTTAATTAACAAAGACTAAGCTGTTAAAAAAGTAGTTTAGCCGAAGGAAGATCCGAACGATGAATCGAGATTCTTGGCAGAGAATCTAACTCGTTCGGATCTTTTTATTTTGATAGTGAACGTAGATTTAATCTATTTAGTTGCTTCTAGCGGTTGATTGGAGGGCAAGGCGAAGACTCCTGCGGGGAAAGCGGAACAGATGAGATCCCCCAAGTGTAAGCGACGAGTAGGCTCATCAGCCGCCCGCGGAAAGCAAAGCCTTGCACGGAGAGCAACCGCGGTGTCATAAGCGATTCATACTCGATTATTTAATTGATTTTGTTAGGTCTCATTCTCGTTTTTTTAGGGGGAATTGCGTATCTAAATGATAAAAAACTTTTCTGCATGAGCTGAGATTTAGTTGTTTACTTAGCTCGTGAACACTTATACAATAGAAAAGGACTTTTTAATAAAGGAAGTGTCGGAAGTGAAACAATATCTTGAACTTTGCGAGCATGTGTTAGCAAATGGAACAAAAAAAGAAGATCGGACAGGAACAGGTACAATTAGCACATTTGGCTATCAAATGCGTTTTAATTTACAAGAAGGTTTCCCGGTATTAACGACAAAAAAACTTCATTTAAAATCAATTATTCATGAACTGCTTTGGTTTTTACAAGGAGATACAAACGTTAAGTATTTACAAGATAACGGCGTGCGCATTTGGAATGAATGGGCGGATGAAAACGGCGAGCTTGGCCCTGTGTATGGGCATCAGTGGCGTTCATGGCCAACGCCGGACGGAGAAAAAATTGATCAGATTACCAATGTTATCAATCAAATTAAAAACAACCCTGATTCTCGCCGCTTAATGGTAAGCGCCTGGAATGTGTCTGATGTAGACAATATGGCTTTACCGCCGTGTCACTGCTTATTTCAGTTTTACGTAGCGGACGGCAAATTGTCTTGTCAATTGTATCAGCGTTCAGCTGATATTTTCCTAGGCGTACCGTTTAACATTGCTTCATATGCGCTACTTACAATGATGGTGGCACAAGTGTGTGATTTAGAGCCGGGTGATTTTGTTCATACGTTTGGCGATGCGCATATTTACAGCAATCACATTGAACAAGTAAACCTGCAGTTGACGCGTGAGCCTCATGCTTTGCCAAAAATGAAAATCAATCCAGACGTAAAATCAATTTTTGACTTTAAATTTGAAGACTTTGAGTTAGTAGACTATAATGCGCATCCTCACATCAAAGGAGCTGTGAGCGTATGATTTCCCTCATTGTCGCAATGGATCAAAACAGGCTGATCGGTAAAGAGAATGATTTGCCATGGCGTCTTCCGGAAGATTTAAAGTATTTCAAGCGCATCACAACGAGTCATACGATTGTAATGGGAAGAAAAACATTTGAATCAATTGGACGACCGCTTCCTAATCGCGAAAATGTGGTTCTTACGCGTCAAAAAGATTATCAGCAAGAAGGAGCAACCGTTATTCATTCAGTTGAGGAACTAGAAGCATTAGATGCTGAAAAAGAAGACGAGCTCTTCGTGATTGGCGGAGCTACTCTGTATGAACAAACATTAGACGTTGCAAACCGACTTTATATTACGCATATTGAAGAATCCTTTGAAGGAGATACACATTTTCCTGCGATTGATCTGAGCGAATGGAAAGTTATTTCGAAGCAGCAAGGAATTAAAGATGAAAAAAATCCCTACACGTATTATTTTACCGTATACGAGCGAAGCTGATCTCTTTTGTTTATAAAAAACGCGAGTCTGGGACAAAGTATGTTAGTCGAAGAAAGATCCGAACGTTGAATCGTTCGGATCTTTTCATTATAAGGATGAAGGTAGATTTCATGTATGTAGGTGCTTTTAGCAGTTGAGTGGAGGCTCACCGGCCGCCCGCGGAAAGCAAAGTCTCGCATGGAAATCAAATGCGGTGTAACAAGCACCCCTTACTAGCTAGCTTCTATACTCCATTTATTCGTCTTTAGATTGATTTCGTTATGTTTCAATCTCTTTTTATATTGATTTTAATTGCTTCATCATTTCGTGAAAAGCCGCTGGGCTCACAAACTGTTCAGGGCTCCAGTTAGCTTCAATCCATTGAATCAGCTCGCTTGGTGTATTAAAAATTTCTCCGCTCGTATCTGCTTTGCGAAGCATGTATCTATCGTTTTCTTCATCTGCAACTATTTCGCACGGAACGGCACTTTCAAGACTTTGAAGTGAAAACTCCATTTATTCCACAACCTTTCTTAATTTATACCTGTTATCGCATCAGCTGCATGTAGAAAGTATGGGCAATTTTGTAAGTCTATTTAGCGTTTGCTAAACATATGTAAAGTATGTGGACAGTAAAATAGTTGGAAAAGTTTTTTTAGTTATTATTAATGAAAAATAATGATTTTTCTAAATTTTTTGTGATATAATGTACAAATTAATAATGGTAGAAGAGGAAGGAAGTTGGTTATGAAACAACAAGTAGATAATCGAACAAAACACGTACATTTAGAGGACATCATGATTGCAAATCAATTGATTAAAGATGTTGTTGTGCATACACCACTACAGCGTAATGACGTTTTGTCTGAACGATATGAATGTAATATCTATTTAAAACGTGAGGATTTACAGGTGGTGCGCTCATTTAAAATTCGCGGTGCGTACAATCGAATCAAAAAGTTATCCCCAGAAGAATTAGAAAATGGAATTGCCTGTGCAAGTGCAGGAAACCACGCACAAGGTGTAGCATATGCGTGCCGTCATTTAAACATCGATGGTAAAATCTTTATGCCGAGCACAACGCCGCGCCAAAAAATTAATCAAGTGAAATTTTTAGGCAAAGATAACGTAAAGGTCGTACTAATCGGAGATACGTTTGATGATTCTTATGAACAAGCTATTGCATGCAGTGAAGAGGAACATCGAACATTTATTCACCCATTTAATGATGTAGACGTTATTGCAGGACAGGGTACAGTAGCCGTTGAAATGTTCAATGACTGTGAAGATGAAATTGACTACGTATTTGCGGGTATCGGCGGGGGCGGATTAATTTCCGGTGTCGGCACATACGTAAAAAGCATCTCGCCTCAAACAGCTGTGATTGGGGTAGAACCAGCAGGCGCGCCTGGTATGCAGACATCTTTAGCAAATGGAAATGTAGTGACGCTACCGGCAATCGATCCATTTGTAGACGGAGCAGCTGTTAAAACAGTTGGAACGCTTCCGTATGACATCAGTAAAGAACTTGTGGACGATATTGTAGTTGTTCCTGAAGGCAAGGTTTGTACAACCATTTTATCTCTATACAATGAAAATGCGATTGTAGCAGAACCAGCAGGAGCTCTTTCGATTGCTGCTCTTGACTCATACCGTGAGCAAATTAAAGGGAAAACGGTTGTTTGCGTCATCAGCGGAGGAAACAATGACATTGGACGTATGCAAGAAATCAAAGAACGTTCAATGATTTATGAAGGATTACAGCATTATTTTATCGTTAATTTTCCTCAGCGCGCAGGAGCTCTTCGTGAGTTTCTAGACGAAGTGCTTGGACCGACAGACGATATTTCGCGCTTTGAGTATACGAAAAAGAATAACAAAGACAGCGGACCGGCACTTGTGGGAATTGAGCTTAAGCATAAAGAAGATTATTATCCACTGATTAATCGTATGGATAAAAAAGGATTCCCTTACACAGAAATTAATAAAGAAAGCAACTTGTTTCACTTATTTATTTAAATAGAAGGTCGTTTTAAAAAGGAATGCTTCATCAACTGTCGAATAAGTTGATGAAGCATTTTTATTTTAAAAAATATTTGTGTTTTCTTTTTATTTTATCAAGACAGAAAGTGCCTGAAGCATTATAATAAAATAAACGGGTAAAAAGAGGGTTGATCGCCTTGCTATTAAAAAGCCTTGAATTTAAACATGTCAGTGGTCAAAAAGTAAAAATTACTGAAATTCCAGTTTTAGAGGAAAATAGCACGTTTCGGTTCATGTTATCTGCAAAACTTGATTTATTTATTAGACAAATCACGAACGAATCAGTTCCGAAGCAAACCTACTCGTTTCAAGAATATTTAAAACGCGTGTTGAAATGGAAAGATTACGAACAGCTCTTTAAGTCTCATGTATTAAAACATAATGCATAAACGTAAAAGTTGACTTTTCTGAATATTTCAGCAGAGTCAACTTTTTTTGTTAATATAAAAGGTTGAACATGCGTTTTACGAATTAGCAAAACTTGCATTCTATTATAACTATATTGTTGTAAGTGTTCATGTTATACTAGTCTGCAATGCATCTTATAGGGGTGAACACATGGCGAAAATTAAAGTGGTAACGGATTCAACAATTGATTTAACGTTGGAAGAAGCTGAAAAATACGGTATTGAGATGATACCTTTATGTATTAACATTGATAATGAAACGTATTTAGATCGCGTAGAATTAACGCCGACAGATTTTATTGAAAAAATGAAAAATTCAAAAGAATTACCAAAAAGCTCTCAGCCAGCTATTGGTTCTTTTGTTGAAGTATATGAACGATTAGTTAGTGAAGGGTATGACGTCATTTCGATTCATATGACTGGAGGAATGAGCGGAACTGTTCGAGCAGCTGAAAGCGCGGCTCAAATGGTAGAAGGAAACATCACCGTTGTTGATTCTATGTACATTACAAAAGCTCTTTCGTTTCAAGTCTTTGAAGCGGTGAAAATGATTGAAGATGGGCATACAGTAGAAGAAATTATCACGCGCTTGGAAGAGGTGCGTCAAAATACGAATCTTTTTGTCGTAGTTGATACACTTGAAAATTTGGTTAAAGGTGGACGTATTGGACGAGGAAAAGGATTGATCGGTTCTCTTTTAAATATTAAGCCAATTGCTTCTCTAGCTGACGGAGTATATACTCCTGTTGCTAAAGTGCGCAGCCATTCTCAAATTGTTAAGTTTTTAACGAAACAGTTCGAAGAGCATACAGAAGGAAAAAGTATTAAAGGAGTAGGGCTTGTACATGCAGATGGATTTGGACTCGCCTCTAAGTTAAAAGAATCAATTGTGAAGGCAAGGGGCTATACGCAATTTTCGATTGAAGATACGACGCCTATTATTTCAACGCATACAGGTATTGGTGCAATTGGTTTTATGTATTTTGCTGAATAAAGTGGGTTGCTTTTTGCAAGTCACTTTTTTGGCTTTCTCTTTTTTGGAAAAAGAGGAAAGAGAAGTGGACCAACGTGTGATATAATAGAATCAACTTTCTACCAGCGAATGCTGTGCTGGTTACTATTCTTTTGAATCCGGAGTATACCGATGAAAAAATATATTCGAAATTTGAGTGTGTTTAACAAAACGGTTTTATTTTCTACTTTAATTGTAGTTGCCCTTGGAGTCATTTCTTTAGCCATTAGCTATCAAGTTCAAAAAAAGATGGCAAAAGAGACACTAACGCAGCACGCGTTAATTATGGCCGATTTATGGAGGGAGTCTTTATCTAAACAAGACGTAATAGCAGCAGTGGATTCAAGGAACGGGACGATTCCTGAAAAAGACGAGCTAGAAAAGCAGTTCAGAAAGATTTACGAATTGCATCCGTCGTACTTGCAGGGATATATTATGACGACCGAAAATTCCAGTCGCATGGAAATAAGATTATCGTAACAGCGAATAAGAAAATTAAGCAATCACTAGAGCCATCCATGATTTATTATGGAGGAGAAGAATTTTACAAATCATTTAAGCAAGCAGAACAAGAAAAGAAAAATATCGTAACATCTACATACAAAGACGAATTCGGGACGTGGATAACCGTTTTATCGCCTATTACAAACAGCTCCGGAAAAGTCGTGGCTATTCTTGGTGTAGATATAGATGCAAGCGCTATCTATATCTACCAAAAACGTTTAATTGTGGCTTTGGCCGTTGCGTTTACGATTTTGTTTACCTTCATTATTGTTATTCAAGACTGGGGACTAAGGCGATTAATGTCGCCCCTAGGAGAATTAGTAGAAGGAATTCAAGCAGTAAGTCAAGGGAAGTTTGATGTGAAGCTGACATACGAAGATGATTCTGAGTTAGGGAATGTACACACAAGATTTAATGAAATGACCGAGCGGCTTCAGCAGCTTTTTCAACAAGTGTCAGCAACAAAAGAACAGCTGAACGTAGAAACGAATTTCAATCATTCAAAAGATGGAATTGCTAAAGCGATTGATGAATTGGAAGTTATTATGGAAAAAACGAGAATGCAAAAGGAATTGCAGCGAGCAGAGAAAATGAATGCAATTGGTCAATTAGCTGCTTCTGTAGCCCATGAAATTCGAAATCCTATGACGGTGGTAAAAGGGTTTTTACAGCTTTTTCAAGATAACACAAAGCTTTCAAACACTGAATTAAGTTACATTCATCTTATGATTAACGAAATGGACAGAGCGGAAGCGATTATTCATGACTATTTATCTTTAGCCAAGCCGGATGTTCATCAGCATCGTTTTATTAACTGCTTGGAGTGTATTACAAGCTTAGTAGACTTATTATCTTCTTATGCTTTGTTAACAAATAATATACTCATAGAATTAGACGCAAAAGAAGAGATGTATGTTCGCGGCAGCCGAAACGAATTGAATCAAATTCTGCTTAATATTATGAAAAATGGAATTGAAGCCATGAGAGCTGGAGGAACGCTTCGAGTAGGGCTTTACAAGCGAGAAGGACAGGTACATATTCAAATTGAAGATACTGGTATAGGCATGACCAGTGAACAAGTGAACCGGCTGGGAACAGCATTTTATTCTTTAAAAGAAAAAGGAACAGGGATTGGTCTGATGGTGTCTTATCAACTGGTCGAACAAATGAATGGAAGAATTGAAGTGGAAAGCATACCAGGAAAAGGTTCAACGTTTACCTTGATTTTCCCTAGCTATGACTAAACTTTAACCGTGCAGGAGGAACATATGAAAAGCTGGTCTTATAAATTGTTTTTTTTACTGCTTATTAGTTGTATGATGTTAACAGCCTGTGGTTCCAAAATAGAAAATCCTCTCAATTGGAAGATGGACTCTTTTTCTTATGTTAACCAAGATCAAAAGAAAGTAGGGCTAAGTCAGCTGAAAGGGAACGTTTGGGTAGCTAACTTTATCTTCACAAGCTGTGAAACCGTATGTCCCCCAATGACGGCTCATATGGCTAAATTACAAAAAATGGCCAAGGATGAAGGGCTGGACGTTCGCTTTGTTTCATTTAGCGTAGACCCTGAAGTGGACACTCCACCGAAAATGAAGGACTATGCGACTAAATTTGGCGCTGATTTTTCGAATTGGGATTTCTTAACGGGTTATAAACAAGCGGAAATTGAAAAGTTTGCTCTGGACCAATTTAAAACGATTGTGAAAAAGCCGCAAGAAAATCCGCAGGTTATTCACGGTACGGATTTTTTTCTAATTGACAAAGATGGAGTCATTCAAAAATCTTATCAGGGAGTGACTGATCCTCCTTATGAAGATATGATAAAAGATATCAAAACCCTTCAGTAAGAGCTATAAATCCGTCAAATCTATCCGCCAAACACAGCTATCTTTATAGTGATGTGTTAGCGGATATTTTTATGAAAGAAACATGCTTATCCTTTTTTTTACATATACTATATATAAGAAACGTAGTAAAATATCAACTTGACATAGTATGATAAGATATAAAGATATAGTTATTCAGAGCGGTAAGCAGTATTGCTTGTGACAGCGAGAATACAGCATAGTTAGTAGGTGTTATGATGAGAAAATGGAAAAGTATAGTGATAAGCAGTATGAGTGCGGTGGTGTTAGCGAGCTGTTCGACGACGACTTTTTTGCCGACGGACAATAAAGAAGAAGCCGTTCAGAAAGAAGTGGATTTAACACCTAAAAAGCATATTCCGAAAGGCTTTTTTCCTGTAGATTTAGATATTGTAGCCATTGGTGACTCATTAACAGAAGGAGTAGGAGATGAGTCTAAAAAAGGCGGTTATGTACCATACTTAACTAAATACCTTTCTAAACAAAATGAAGTGCAAAATGTACGAACAGAGAATCTAGGCAAAAGAGGAAACCGGACGGATCAGCTATTAGCGAGGTTAAATCAGCCGGGAGTAGCAGCTGAAGTATCAAGAGCAGACATCGTTTTCTTGACGATTGGCGGCAATGACGTGATGAAAGTGGTAAGAGATTACTTTTACAATATCTCAATTAAAACGTTTGAATCACAGCAGTCAAAATATGAAAGACGTCTAAATGACGTGTTTTCACGTATACGTAAGCTTAATCCTAATGCTCATATTTATTTAATTGGTTTTTATAATCCATTCTTTAAATCATTAAGTGATGTGAAAGAAATTAATGTCGTTATTAATGAATGGAATGCGGCAAGCGAGAAAATTGCTTCTCAATATGATAATGTAAGTTATGTAAAAATTGATGATATTTTTTATGATTCTGACGTAAATTTATTAGGGAAAGACGAGTTTCACCCTAATAAAAAAGGGTACAAACTAATGGCTGAACGCATTAGTAAATCAATGGAGGAAGAAGATCCTCTCGTTGGAGATCAGAAAAAGGAAACAGTAAAAGAAGTTACATCTGATGAAAAAGAGAAAAACACGAAAGAGAGTGGGAACGAGTAAGGAGATTGTTATATGAAGAAGTGGAAAACCCTATTTATCGCGTTATTAGGGATTAATGTTCTAGGGGCTATCCTTATTATTGCGTTTATTTTTCAACCGGTTGACAAGGCCAATCCAACTCCCTCTGAAAAAGTAGAAGGAGACGCAGAACTAACTATTTTGGCTAAAAAAGCGGACTTAAATGTACTGATTGATAAATATTTAAAGAAAGAATTTAAGAATCAGCCGCTTAACTACAAAATTACTCTCACCGATGTAGTAAGAGTAGACGGTACGATTCAAGTATTCGGCGATGACATTAATATTCGAATGACATTTGATCCAATCGTACAAAAAAATGGAGATATTGTGCTTGAACAGCAGTCACTTTCTGTTGGAAAGCTGCAGCTTCCTGTCCGCACAGTGCTTCGATACGTAAATAATAACTTTGCGCTACCAGAATGGGTAACGATTGATCCAAAGAATGAATCAGTATACGTAGCGTTACAGCAGATGAAGTTAGAGAGTGATTTTGCTGTAAAAGTACAAAAGTTTGATTTGAAAAATGATGATATTCGCGTACGTTTAATTTCGCGCAGTGAATAAAAAAACCTTCCAATTTGGAAGGTTTTTTTTGTTAACGATCTTGGGAGATCAGCGCTTCTAATGCAGGACGGCTCTTAGCAAATCCGACGGCATATACCGTATATGTTCGATTCGGACGAAGGTTCAGTGCAGGGATTTCGAGTACTACATTTTTGGTTCCTGCTATGCGTACGCTAAGTTGAACATGCATGGGGGACAAAGGCAAATATTTTGTGACTTCTTTAAACTGCACTCCGGAAAAAATGACGTCTCCGCCTCTAGCCGCAATATCTACAGCAGGAGCATCAGGAGAAAGGTGCACAAACCGAAGCTTTGTTTCTCCACTTGGTACATCCGTATTGTCATAGATAAACAATAAATCAAGCTTGTTTAGTTCATCTACCGCCGCTACCGTGTAATTTTGGTTTCCTTCAAATGTAAATGATTCCGTTAAAACAGGTCTTCCGGTTTCTCCAGCGGGATAAATAGAAATTGTATATCTTCCAGGTTCTTGTAATTCAATATAATCTGTTTCTTGTTTATAAGTTAAGTTGCGAATCACTCGTTTGTTGTTAATATAAATATCTACAGATGGAGAATCTGGAGAAGCGTGAAGTATACGAATTTGCGGCGGATTTACGCGCAGATTCGTATTTTCAGAAGAAGTTAAGATGGCCTGCTGGATATAGTACAAATGCTTTTGATAATAATGAATATGCTTAGATGGATCACTATACTTATAGTAGTTAGCTAGAAAATCGTATTTCATTGCTTTTTTAATATATTGATCAAAGGAATAATTAGCCATATGTTCAGCTCCCTTATTGTCGGAGTATAAAAACATTTCCATACGTAACCAAACATATGCTAAAATTCATAATTTATGCCGATCACTGATCACTCCCGAGACCTCCAAGAAGAAACAATGAGCCAAATGCCCTCTATGTGCATATACTGAATCAAATTATTGACTGAAGGCTTATTGTACGACCGAAATTAGTATAGAAAAAAGGAGTGAGAGCATGCGCGATTTTTATGCTCGGATGCTACGGTTAATTATGTTAAGTTTTTTACTGCTGCTACTTTTAATTCAATTTACAGAGCGCTCTACTTCATTTATTCACATTACCCCCGCGCTAAATAAAGTAACCGAGCGAATTGAGCTGATTACCTATGATGAATAAATGTATGTTTTCTGCGTTTCGATATGTACTTGTTCTTTATGCTATCTGCTTTACATTTTTATTTGTTAGTACAGTTCCAAGCCTATTTGGTTTCACCGTGACCGTTCAAGAAACGGATTATCACCATCTGCATCGCGGAGATATAGTTGTCTTTAGAGACGAATTATCTTCTTCAAAGAATGAACTTGTACTGGCCCATAATCCAGAGCTTGATGTACTGGTTACAGCTCAAAGAGATTCTTTGCCTGCTTCTTTTAAAGTGATTGGAAGCTACGCATACCATCTCCCGTATATAGGGGTCATTATTGAGTTTCTGAAAGATTTTACTACGTTACTGGTAATGGGAAGTATTTTACTTTTGTTGTTTTCGTATACGCTGCAGCCCAAAAGGCGAATATGGCGTAAGAGAAAGTAAAAAATGGGCGAATGCACATACAGGACAATCAACTAACGCATATAAAGTACAGTGTACGAAATGAATAAAAAAAACAAGAGGAGAGATTGCTATGTATAACTACGATTGTTACGACCCATGCCATCACGGAGGCTATCACCACCTATATGATACTTGCCACTATTCAATTAGCTATCCAATTGGCGGTTATCATCATTGCGGAACGGGTCAGTCATTTGCATTAATTGTTGTGCTATTTATTTTATTAATCATCATTGGCTGCACCTGTTTTTGCTGATTAGGCCTCATTTGCTCGCATGTGCGAGCTTTTTATAACAGATAGAAAAGGACAAACTTATATATAAATTGTTTAAATAATAAAAAAATTTTGCCAAATCAACATTTACCATATTATACTATAGCTAGTAACTCAATAAGCGAAGGTGAATATATGGAAAAGGAAAAAGTATTTCAACAGCTATTTTCAATGTCATTTACACCAATGCTCGTAATGAATATGGATGGAGATATTCAAATTTTAAATGAAGCGTGCTGCCATCTTTTTAAAACGACGGAAGAACGACTTCTTTCCTGTAATGTATTTGAAGAGCCAAATCGCTTTTTTATTGAAAAGCATGAAGTGGAACCGTTAAGAAAGCAAGAGGAAGAAGTTGTTTTACTTAAGAAAAAAGTAGATCAGCAGTTTCCGATGCACATCCATATTCAACGCACGGAAGGGGATATTCCGCTCTTAGTTGTTCAGTGGAAAGAGTTTTCCTCAAGTATTGAAAAGCAAGAGGAAGTCATTCGAAAAATGAAGCAATATAAGCAGTTTGTCCAGCAAAGTCAAGATGCATTTATTGTAACAAGAGAAGGCAGAATTCAATATTTGAATCCCGCTGGTGTTAAACTTCTTGGCGGCGAGAAAAAAGAAGAGTATATCGGGCGTCCTTGGCTTCATTTTATTCACCCCGAACATTTAGAAATCGTAAAAGAACGAATGGTTCAGCTGATGAATGGAATGTCCGTGAGGCCACGTGTTGATGTGAAACTATTAACTAAAAAAGGAGTCGTCATTATTGAATCTTCGGCAACCAAAATTAAGTTTGAAGGACAGGATGCCATTCAGTATATTATTCGCGACGTAACGGATCGAAAAAAATATGATGAAATGGCAAGCAAATCTGAAAAGCTTACAATGGTGAGCAAGTTAGCGGCAGGAGTAGCACATGAAATTCGTAATCCAATGACGGCGATTAAAGGGTTTATTCAGCTGTTAAAAGCATCGAAACAGTACAACGAAGAATACAATGATATTATGCTTGAAGAATTGAATCGCGTCGAATCCATTATTCAAGAATTTTTAACGCTGGCCAAGCCTAAAATTGAAAATTCATACCACCCCAAAAGTCTCAATCAAATCATACGTCATGTGACATTATTATTAGATACACACGCCAATTATAAAAACTGTCGTATTATTAATGAGATTAGTGATGAGATTACAATCTTTTGTGAAGAAAATGCGCTTAAACAAGTTTTTATTAATTTAATTCAAAATGCGCTTGAGTCAATGAGCAAAGGGACAGTTAAAGTCACCGTTGAGAAAAGAAATGAATACGGCATGGTCATTATCGAGGATGAAGGCTGTGGAATTGATGAGCAATCTTTAGCTCGGCTAGGTGAACCGTTTTATTCCACTAAACAAACAGGAACGGGGCTAGGGTTAATGATTAGCTACCGAATAATCGAACAGCATCAAGGGCATATTTCATTTGCGAGTAAAGTAGGAGTAGGAACAAAAGTAGAAATTGCTCTTCCGTACATTAAAGAACCAGTGAACATTTTATAGCGCTTGCTATTCGTTCACTGGTTTTTATTTGCTTGGAATAAAAACGAATGTTTTTTTAAAATTTTATTTTAATGTTCGTGTATATTGTTGACTAAAGGGTTTGTTTTTGATATATTATCAAATGGCTAGAAAATAACCGAATGATAATAAAAAAAGAAAATTCGGTCAATAACTTTTATCTTTTACCCAAAGAAAAAAAGATGATGGGAGAATGTACAATGAACTCAAATTATGATGTTATTGTGGTAGGGGCAGGACCCGCTGGGATTTTTACTTGCTATGAGTTAACGTTAAAATTACCGGAAGCAACTATTTTATTAATCGATAAAGGACACGATATCTATCGACGTAATTGTCCGATTCTTCAGAAAAAAATCAAAAAATGTCCGCCTGCGGTTGGCAAAAAAGAGTTTGCTGGCTGTTTGCCCGCTTGTTCTATTACAAATGGTTTCGGTGGAGCCGGCGCATATTCAGACGGGAAATTTAATATCACCAGTGAATTTGGAGGTTGGATGACGGATTATCTGTCTGAATCACAGGTGGTAGATTTAATTAAATATGTGGATGAAATTAATTTAAAACACGGAGCAACCGATACGATTACGGATCCGTTAACTGATAAAGTTCGTGAAATTGAAAAACGCGGATACGCAGCAGGATTAAAGCTATTGCGTGCCCAGGTGCGTCATTTAGGAACAGAGCAAAATTTAGAAATTTTAAAAAGCATTTATGAATACTTAAAAGAAAAAATTGATATGCAGTATAAAACGGAAGTAGCCGATTTAATAACAGAAAAAGAAGACGGTCAGCATATCGTGCGCGGTATCGAATTGAAGAATGGTGAAAGAATTACGGCTGATAAAGTGGTTGTTTCACCAGGTCGAGACGGCTCGAAGTGGATGAGCGACTTACTAAAAAAACGCCGTTTAAAAATGATTAACAATCAAGTGGACATCGGAGTTCGAGTCGAAACATCTAACGTTGTTATGGAAGAAATCAACAAGCACTTGTACGAAGGGAAATTCATTTATAATACGTCTGTAGGTACAAGAGTCAGAACGTTCTGCAGCAATCCTTCAGGACATGTGGTAGTAGAGAATCATTCAGGTATTATGTTAGCAAATGGACACGCATACAAAGATCCGAAGCTTGGAAGTCAAAATACGAACTTTGCGCTGCTTGTTTCTCATAAATTTTCGGATCCATTTGATCAGCCGAACGAATATGCGCATGAAGTATCAAGATTAGCTAATATGCTGTCAAACGGGGGCCTAGTTGTTCAAAAGTATGGAGATATTTTAAAGGGCCGTCGTTCAACAGCGACTCGAATTAAAGAGGGCTTTTTAGAACCAACGTTAAAAGAAGCTGTACCGGGTGACTTAGGCTTAGTGCTTCCTTACAATACGATGAAAAGCTTAATTGAAATGACAGAAGCACTGGATCATGTAACGCCTGGGTTAGCATCTGAACATACGCTGTTTTACGGTGTGGAAGCGAAATTTTACTCCGCCCGTCCGAAGTTAAATGATAAGTTTGAAACTGAAATTTCCGGTTTATACGTGGGAGGAGACGGAGCTGGTATTACGCGAGGACTCGCGCAGGCAAGTGCGTGCGGTGTGTGGGTAGCACGTGACATTGTTGAAAAATTAAAGAATCGCAAAGCAAGTTCTGAACCTGTTACTGTATAAAAAAAGAGGCCGTCACGGCCTCTTTTTTTATATATGTTAAATAACGAAAGCGACTAAGTAAAAAGTAAAGAACTTGTACCGCTCAAACTCCGATAGTTTTATATGATAATTACCCGCTCTTTTTTAAAAAGTATGACGGAATACATCCTTCTATCGTGAGCCGAATTAAATAGAATAAGGCGAATTGACAATGTCCATTTCTTTGCATCAATAAATTCAGTGAAATTTCAGGGAGGGTATATCAAGCAATACAAGGATAAAATCAACAGTTGGAAAGAGTTATTTTTTGTTGAGTAAAATATTTATGAAAGCAGTAAAGTACGCGGGTGTTAGAATAATTATGCAAATTTATGAATGTAATTTAATGAGAAGAAAGTTCACTTTACAAACTATTTTTTGAATTAATTTTTTATCCATTAGATTTTAAGTCTTGTTAAATAACTGTTTGTGGTTTATTGAAATATGATGTAAATATTTTAAAATATAACAATTCTCAACTTTTTATGATAAAATCCTGCATTATTTTTGAATAAAAACTTGACAGAAACATATAAAATGAATTTTAATTAAAGTAAGAATTATTATCATGAAAAAATATTAAAGAAAATTATTTGCTTAATCTCTTTTGTTTTATAAGAGAACGGGGGACCCATATTTGTGCGTAGTGTACTTGGGGTGAATCTTGAATAAATCAAGTAGGGTAACTCACGTACCCGAATCCGACAGCTAACTCCGTAAGCATTCAGTGAGGGAATAACAGGTCTATGAAACCATGATATTCTCATGGTTTTTTGTATAGCTAAAAATATTCCTAAACTATTAATCTGAAAATTTTTAATATATTGTATATTTTGAGTGTTATCGCTCTCAATGCATGGTAAAATAAGTATGGTAGTTAGAATCATTCTAATATAATTTATTTATGGGAGGTAAATCTATGAAGCTATCGACAAAGATTATTATCGCGCTAATTGCTGGTGCTGTTGTAGGAGTGTTGATCAATGCTTTTGCTCCAAGTGCTTTTGCTTCGCTGGACAAGTACTTGTTTACACCGCTTGGCCAAATTTTCTTAAGCTTAATTAAAATGCTTGTTGTACCAATTGTGTTTTTCTCTATCACGTTAGGTGTAGCAGGTTTAGGAGATCCTAAAAAACTAGGAAGAATCGGGGCTAAAACAGTTTCCTACTTCCTAGTTACAACAACCGTTGCGATTATTATTGGTTTAATTTTAGCATATGCAATTAAACCGGGTACGTTTGGATCTTTTGATACAAAAAACGCTTCTTTTGAAGCCGAAAAAGCACCGCCGGTTGGAGAGACATTCTTAAATATGATTCCAGTCAACCCAATTCAAGCGATGGCTGAAGGGAATATGCTTCAACTTATCGTTTTTTCTATCTTTATCGGTTTTGGTATTACGATGCTTGGAAGTAAAACAAAAGGGCTTTACAATTTACTTGAGCAAGGCAATGAATTGATGATGTATCTTGTAAATCTAGTGATGAAGTTTGCTCCTTACGGAACATTTGGGCTTCTTGCAACCGCGGTTGGAAGTCAAGGCTGGGAGGCAATTAAAGCGATGGGGCTGTACATGATTGTAGTCGTGCTCGCACTGTTTATCCATTCGATCGTAACATATGGGGGATCAGTCGCTCTTATGGCCAGACGTAATCCTATTGAATTTTTTAAAGGTTTTGCTCCTGCCATGACAGTTGGATTCAGTACATCAAGCAGTAATGCAACGCTTCCGATTTCAATGAATGTGGCTCAAAAAAATCTTCGTGTCCCGGAGTCCATCAGCAGTTTTGTCCAGCCATTAGGTGCTACCATTAACATGGATGGAACGGCAATTATGCAAGGTGTAGCGACTATTTTTATTGCACAAGTATACGGCGTTGACCTGTCGCTGGGTGCTCTTGTGACGGTTGTATTGACAGCGGTGCTTGCTAGTATTGGTACAGCAGGTGTGCCGGGAGTTGGTCTCATTATGCTAGCAATGGTATTGAGTTCGGTTGGCTTGCCTGTAGCAGGTATCGGATTGATTATTGGAATTGATCGCTTGCTTGACATGCTTCGTACATCTGTAAATATTACGGGAGACGCTGCGTGTGCCGTTATTGTGGCTGAGTCAGAAGCAAAACGTATCGATAAATCTGTAACGCAATCAGCTTAATAAGCGTAAAAGCTCTAGCTATATGCTAGGGCTTTTTTTATTGGCAAGAAACTCTTCATTTCAGCATACAGTTTAATAAGAGTGTATGTTTGAAAGGAGAGTGCGGAAATGAATAAAACTCATGTAATAAAGCCGCTGCTCGACGACGACTACCCAGTTATTTCATATGGAAAAGGAATTTATTTGTACGACCAAGATGGAAAAAGGTACATAGATGCTTCGTCGGGGGCAGTTACAGCAAGTATCGGACACGGCGTAAAAGAAATTATTGATGCGATGACCGATCAGGCACAGAAAGTTGCGTTTGTATATCGGTCGCAGTTTACAAGTGATCCAACAGAAGCCTTAGCTAAGAAACTATGTGAATTAAGCAGCAATCATTTCCAGTGGAGCTTTTTTGTTAACAGCGGGACAGAAGCGACTGAAACGGCTATGAAAACGGCAATTCAGCATTTTCAAGAGCAAGGGAAGCCAACCAAAACAAAGGTTTTGTCACGCTGGATGAGCTATCACGGTATTACAATAGGAGCTCTGTCTATGTCAGGGCACGTTGGAAGACGAAAACGCTTCTCGTCTTTGCTTGAAGATTATCCTTCGGTTTCGCCTCCTTATTGCTATCGATGTCCGTTTCATCAAACCTATCCATCCTGTAATCTTGCTTGCGCAAACGAATTGGAAACAGTTATCAAACGAACCGGCCCTGAACATATTGCTGCTTTTATTACAGAGCCCATTGTAGGAGCAGCCGGAGCAGCGCTTACACCTCCTCCCGGTTATTATGAAGTGATAAGAGAAATTTGCGATAAATATGATGTGTTATGGATTGCGGATGAAGTCATGACTGGAGTTGGGCGTACAGGCGTAATGTTTGCGTATGAGCACTGGGGAGTTAAACCAGACATCATGACGCTTGGAAAAGGAGTGGGAGCAGGATATACGCCAATAGCCGTTACGTTGGCTAGCAGCAAAACGATTGAACCTATCATGAACGGATCCAAATTAATTATGAGCGGACATACGCTAAGCGCTAATCCGCTGTCATCCGCTATAGGGATAGCTGTTTTAACCTATATTGAAAAGCATGATCTTGTTCAAGAAGCAGCGCTGAAAGGAGACTATTTAGTAGGGGAATTGAAGAAGCTTCAACTTCTTTACCCTATTATTGGTGATATACGTGGCAAAGGCTTACTAGTTGGTCTTGAGCTTGTGCAAAATCCAAAGACGAAGGAGCCTTTTTCATCTTCGGAAAATATGACGGCGCGCGTAATAAGTAAAGCCCAAAAAAATGGTCTTCTCCTTTATCCTTCACAAGCAGGAACAGACGGAGTAGAAGGAGACGGTATTATTATTGCGCCGCCATTTACGATTACTCATCGTCAGCTTGATGAAGTGGTCGATCTGCTTTCGAAAACATTGCATGAAGTGCAAAATGAAAAACAGAGAAATGAGGTGAAATGAGTGACAAAGGTCGAAAACTCATTTCAAAAGATCACAACTGTGGAACAAGCGATTGAATACGTGGATCATGCGGCTACGCTGATGATAGGAGGATTTGGAGGAGTAGGCAGCCCGCCTTCTCTCATTGATGGTCTGATTGAAAGCGGAAAATCAAATTTTACATTGATATGTAATGATTCAGGCTTTCCTCATATTGGTGCGGGAAAATTGGTAAGCCAAGGAAGAATTCAAAAGCTCATTGCTTCTCATATTGGATCGAACCCAGTGGCTGGAACGCTGATGACAGAAGAAAAGCTGGAAGTTGAGTTTTCTCCTCAAGGAACGCTTGCTGAACGGATTCGAGCGGGAGGAGTTGGACTCGGAGGAGTACTGATTGATGTAGGAATAGAAAATGACATTATTCAATTTGGAAAAGAAAAAGTGGAAATAGACGGCAAGACATTTTTAGTGGAAAAGCCGCTCACAGCCGACGTTGCTTTTGTGTATGCAAAAAAAGCAGATCCATTCGGCAACTTGCTTTATGATAAAAGCGCTCGAAACACTAATCCGTTAATGGCAATGGCAGGTCGTATAACTATCGCTGAAGTGGATGAAATTGTTCCTCTTGGGGACATTGACCCAGAGAACGTGATGACTTCAGGTGTATTTGTGGATTATATTGTCCCTTCAAAAGGAGTGAATTGGAAATGGGTTTGGGAATAGATATTCGTCATCGTATTGCAAAACGTGCTGCGGCTGAAATCAAAAACGGCATGATTGTTAATTTAGGGATTGGCATTCCTTCTCTTATTCCTAATTACGTACCAAGCGCTGTTCATGTGATGTTTCATGCTGAAAATGGAATTTTAGGGTTAGGATCTTCCCCTCCTTTAGGTGAAGAAGATGAGAATGTTTGCAATGCAGCAGGCTATCCAACAACTACCGTTCAAGGGGCTTCATACTGTGACAGTGCTACAGCCTTTGCGATGATTCGAAAAGGATACGTCGATATGACCATTCTTGGTGCGTTGGAAGTGAGTGAAAAAGGGGATTTAGCTAATTGGATTGTGCCAGGTAAGCGAGTTCCTGGGATAGGAGGAGCGATGGAATTAGCTCAAAAAGCGAAAAAAGTCATTGTGCTAATGAATCATACGAGCAAGACAGGAGAACCGAAGCTGGTTAAGACGTGTTCTTTACCTCTGACTGCTTCGGGCTGTGTGGGATTAGTTATTACAGATCGGGCGGTTTTTAAAGTAGAAAAAGATGCGCTTCTTCTAACAGAGTTAATGTCTCCTTATACTGTAGAGGATATTTTGAGTTCAACAGAAGCGACAGTTCGCCTGAGTGATCAATTGATTACGATACCATAAGGAGGACCATTATATGAACATACAGCAATCTATTCATAACTGGATGACAGAGCATCGTCAAAGTGCAGTGCGTTTACTCAAGCGTTTCGTAGAAGAAGCAAGCGTACAAGGTTCTGAAAAGCATGCGCAGGCAATTGTCATTGAACGCCTTCGACAGCTGCAGTTAGATATTGATATATGGGAACCGGACGAAAAAATACTTCGCAGCCATGAAGCTTTTGCCTCCAACCGTTCTACTTTTCGAGACAGTCCGAATGTGGTAGGCGTGTTAAAAGGGAAAGGCGGAGGGAAATCCATTATTTTGAATGGCCACATTGATGTAGTGCCACCCGGAGATCTTTCACAGTGGACGGAAGACCCTTATACGGCTGTTGTAAAAGATGGAAACTTATATGGACGCGGAGCAACGGATATGAAAGGAGGAAATGTGTCGTTACTTTTAGCTATTCAAGCGTTGAAAGAGCTAGATATTTCACTAAAAGGAGATGTTATTTTTCAAAGCGTAGTAGAAGAGGAAAGCGGAGGTGCAGGAACACTTTCCTGTGTACTTAGAGGGTATAAAGCAGATGGTGCCATTATTCCAGAACCAACCAACATGAAGATCTTCCCTAAGCAGCAAGGCTCCATGTGGTTTCGAGTGACCGTGCATGGAGTAGCAGCACATGGAGGGACTCGGTATGAAGGCGTGAGTGCGATTGAAAAAGCAGCTGTTGTGCTTAAACACATTGAGGGTCTTGAAAAAGAGAGAAACAGCCGAATTACGGATCCGCTCTATAATAAAATCCCCATTCCTGTGCCGATTAATATCGGAAATATACAAGGCGGCACGTGGCCTTCTTCAGTCGCTGATCAAGTAATATTAGAAGGCAGGATAGGAGTTGCTCCGCATGAAAAAATGAAAAATGTCAGAGCAGAAATGAAATCCTGGCTTGAACTTTTGCCTCAGCGTGATGAGTGGTTTGCTGAGCATCCTGTCGACTTGGAATGGTTTGGGGCCCACTGGCTTCCCGGTGAAATTGAATTGGAGCATCCGCTTATGACCTCTCTTTCGTCCTCTTTTTATCAAGTGAAACAGAATCAGCCGATCATTGAAGCATCTCCTTGGGGAACGGACGGAGGGATACTGTCACAAGTAGGGGATATTCCAACAGTTGTTTTTGGACCGGGAGTAACAGAAGTGGCCCACTTTCCGAATGAGTATATTTGTATTCAAACGATGCTTGACGCAGCAGAAATTATTGCTCTCACTGTAGCAGACTGGTGCAGTATTGCGGACTAAGCTAAAAAGGAGAGGATACAAACAAATGGGGAAACAAGAAAATATTTGTCAACCAACCTTTGCTATGACTCTTTTTTTAGATGAACGTAACAAGCGTCTGAGAATAGATGATTACCGGGGAAATGTGAACGATATTTACAGCTATATATATAAAGAAATTGATAAGAAAACGTATGAAAAGTGGATTATAAAAGCACGTGCTGAACATCTGATGGACTGGATAAGCTTGGGATTTTCTTTAGAAGCAACTGTTCCCTACTATTTTAACGGAAGCGACGCGTATCTTTTATGCTACTATACGTCTCAATCCCGCCGAGACAGCGGGGAGACGTTAAAAGAAACAGAGCTGCTTCAAGATGTGTTGAATTTGCCGACATCTGATTATTCTTCTTTATCGAATCAACTGATCATGCGCCGAGCCATTTCATCTGACGCTAAACAACTTTCTCAGCTCTACCGTCAAATCTTCACAGTGTATCCTACTCCCCTCTACGAAGAAGAGTATCTCTCTAATTTGCTTCAAGAAGATAGCTTGTTTTATATCATAGTTGACAAGAACGATATCGTTAGCGCTGCTTCTGCTGAAATTGACTATGTCTATCACAATGCTGAACTAACGGATTGTGCGACTCTCCCTGCTTACCGAAAGTATGGATTCATGAAGCATTTATTAAACGCACTAGAGGCGGAGCTAAAACAGCGGCATATTTTTTGTGCATATACAATAGCGAGAGCGCTTTCATTTGGGATGAACGCCGCCTTTCAGCAGCTTGGCTATACCTATACGGGAAGGTTAACGAATAATTGTTACATTTATAAATCGTTAGAAGATATGAACGTATGGGTGAAGGATCTGTCAAAAAGTAAAGGGTGAGAAATAATTAACCAATTTATGGGCTGTAACATATAACAATAGTAAATCTTCATAAAGGAGCGATTGTATGTTATATGATTTATATAAGCCGTCCCGACACTGGAAAGATATTGAATTATGGAAAGATGTTCCTGAAGAAAAATGGAATGACTGGATTTGGCAATTAACAAACACAATTCGAACATTAGATGATTTAAAAAAGGTTATTAACTTAACTCCTGAGGAAGAAGAAGGAGTACGCATTTCAACCAAAACCATTCCGCTCAATATTACGCCTTACTATGCATCTTTGATGAATCCAGATGATCCTCGCTGCCCCGTCCGTATGCAGTCTGTTCCGGTTGGCAAAGAACTTCATAAAACAAAATATGATCTAGAAGATCCCCTAGATGAAGACGAAGATTCTCCAGTGCCAGGGTTGACTCATCGCTATCCTGATCGCGTTTTGTTCTTAGTCACCAATCAATGTTCCATGTACTGCAGGTACTGTACTCGAAGAAGGTTTTCAGGACAAATCGGAATGGGCGTTCCAAAAAAGCAGTTAGATGCTGCGATTGCTTATATCGCCAAAACACCTGAAGTACGAGATGTACTCATTTCAGGCGGTGATGGCTTGCTGATTAATGACAACATTTTAGAATATATTTTGAAGAATTTACGAGCTATTCCCCATGTGGAAATTATTCGGATTGGCACAAGAGCACCCGTTGTGTTTCCACAGCGAATAACAGAAAATTTATGTGCCATTTTAAGAAAATATCATCCAGTATGGTTAAATACTCACTTTAATACATCCATTGAAATTACTGAAGAGACAAAAAAAGCATGTGAAATGCTTGTCGATGCAGGCGTTCCAGTTGGCAATCAAGCGGTTATTTTAGCTGGGATTAATGACAGCGTAGCTATCATGAAAAAGCTTATGCACGATTTAGTGAAAATACGCGTTCGTCCTTACTATATTTATCAATGTGATTTGTCAGAAGGAATTGGGCATTTCCGCGCACCTGTTTCCAAAGGGCTTGAAATTATGGAAGGGCTGCGAGGTCATACTTCTGGCTATGCTGTTCCAACGTTTGTTATTGATGCGCCAGGAGGAGGAGGAAAGATTGCAGTTCAGCCAAACTATATTATTAGTCAAAGCGCAAGTAAAGTTGTTCTGCGAAACTTTGAAGGAGTGATTACCACGTATCCGGAGCCAGAAAGCTATGTGCCTGGGCGTGCAGATGATTATTTTCGAGCTGTTTATCCAGCAGCGGATGCTAAAGGTTCTTCCATCGGCATCTCGGGCCTTATGAATGATGCTCAATTCAACCTTGTACCGGAAGGGTTAGGGAGAGTAAAAAGACGTAAAACATATGAAAGTGACAGTGCTCACGAAAGTCTAAAAGATAAACGTGAAAAAAGAGATGAATTAAAAGATAAAAAGTTTAAAGCTCAATTGAAAAAAGACGTTAAAAGCGACGATGCTCCATCATCTTAAGGAGGTCCTGTAATATGACTGTTCAATGCGCATGGTGCGAAGAAGAAAAAGCGGTAGAAACAACCAATACCGCTTACTGGGAATTGCCAGATGGAACGAGAAGTATTGAAATTACTCATATGCCATGTATCAGCTGTTCAGGTTGCGGGATGTCATATCAAGAAGAAGAGATCATAGAAGAAGTGGAAACACAGCTGCTTCTTGTCGATACAAAAAAACTTGATGAATCCATTCGGTATGATGAGTTATTAAAAGTGCCCAGATTATTAAAGCGCAACTACTTTAAATTCTAAAAAGCCGCCCCTTATTTTGTAAGGGGCGGCTTTGCTTATTGATAAGCCTTTGTTCCAGCAGTGCGCAGGCTGTAGGCGTGTTTTAAAGCCACTGTAACAGGACGGAAAGCTGGAAGTTCGACTTCGTCTATTTTCGAAACGGGCAAGAGACCAACAGACGTGCTCGTAATAAAAACTTCATCAGCGTCTTTTAAAAAGGAAGGAGTCATATTTTGTTCGCGGATTTGAATGGCTTGTTCCTGTGCACATTCCAGCACGTTAGCGCGCGTAATACCGGATAGAATTTTTCTTGTGGCAGGAGTCGTGAACAAGACGTTGTCTTTTATCGCAAATACATTGCTGCTCGACCCTTCGGTTATGTATCCGTCTTTTACTAAAATAGCTTCTTTACATCCTTTAGAAGCCGCAGCTTGTTTGGCCAGAAGGTTAGGAAGTAGGTTCAATGATTTGATATAGCAATTAGCCCATCGTTCGTCTTCCAAAAGAAGCGTGGAAATGCCTTTTTCATAGGCTTCTTCAGGTGTTTGGCGAGGGTGCCGTATTGTGAGTGCTAATTGTGTAGGTACATCGGGAAATAAATGATTTCGAGGAGCAATCCCGCGCGTAACTTGAATATAAATATCAGCGTCTTTTAACGTTGATTTTTCCATTGCTTGATGAATGATGTCCTTTAGCTCTTGTCTTGAAACCGGCAGCTCGATAAAGATTGCCTTTGCACTTCTTTCTAAGCGGTCTAAGTGACGTTCAATTGAAAAAGGAACTCCTTTGTATACGCGAATAAATTCATAAACACCGTCTCCGAACTGGTGACCGCGTTCATCAATAGGAATAACAGCCTCATTAATATCTCTAAACTCTCCACCATAATATGCTAATTCCATCTTGAAAAACTCCCTTCCTTTAGATATTAAAACGTTAACATAAAATTCAGCAAAATGAAATTATTTACTTGGTTTCTCCAAAGAAAATGAAAAAAGTCATACTCCTTTAGGAGTATGACTTTTATGAAAACGTACGTTTGAATGCTAATGAAAATTTCTGAATGGCTTTTTTAGGTGTAACAAACTGAACGATCAGCTTAGTACCTGTGATGAACCAATCGACGATACGGCTGCCGAGAAGCATCGTTACTAAAATGGACAGTGCGATTAAGACGATAATCCCCCATGATGTTGGCTCTAGACTTTTTGAGAAGTCAGTTGTAAAGAACCATTTTAAAATGAAGCCGTGCAATAAATACACGTATAGGGATCGCTGTCCAATGCTTGTTAAAGCAAATCCGCGCGTTGGAATTAAAGCCATAAAGGCAAAAGATACAAGAAAAGCAATCCCATAGTGAGAAACGCGCATTAAAAATTCGGCCACATTGTCGTACGTGTTCGTTCCATACAGCATATCTGTGTAAGCCGTGTCGTCTAAGAAAGAATAGCTTCCAATTAATGTCACTAGCAATACGATGGATGCAATGATTCGATTTCGCGCTGTCAAAAGATTTGTAAAAGGCTCTTGCCGCTGCGACAAATAGTAGCCTAAAAGGAAAAACGGGAAGAAGACAAACATTCGGCTAATGCTTAGAATTTTATCAAATCCGTCAATATCAATGAAGCCCATTGCAAGTCCAAGCGAAATAGAGACAGTTAAGCTAATCCACATGGGGAATTTCGCAAAGAAAGGAAGCATTAATTTCCAAAAAATTAAGCTCAGTAGAAACCACATTGCCCATCTAGGAACCAAATATTGAAGCGTGTACGTTTCATCTGTATAAAGCACACTATAATAAAGGGTATAGATAGTTTGGAAAGCTAAGTAAGGAAGAGCCACCTTTGTAAATATTTTTTTGTAATAGCCTTTTTTATGAAAATTTTTTGAGAAATAACCTGCTAGTAAAATAAAGACAGGCATATGGAAAATAAAGATAAAGTGATAAATGGACAGCATTCCGCTGCTATCTGTTCGGTACGGAGAAATCATGTGTCCAAATACAACCAAAAAAATTAATACAAATTTAGCATTATCAAAGTAAGCATTTCGAGTATTCATAGTATTATTTTTCCTCAACATATGCTGATGTAAACCTCCCACCAACAAAATTTATTTAAATGGCGATTATTGTTAGAATAACCTTTCACTACGGAATTAAAACATGAATTCTTCTTTTTTGCAATTACATAAAGGTTTGAGAAACCTGTCGAATCAATGCTTTTGTTATAAAAACGATGTGTTTTTGTTACAAATGTCTTTTTGAAAAAAGAAAAATATTGATATAACAATATTTATTCGTTACGCTAATAGTGAAATTTGTTTTGCAACTGTAACATGAATTTAATATATTTTGTCCAGTAAACCACTTATATTGCAGTGTTCGACATCTACATATTAAAGAAGAAAGTTGTAGATTTCTTGAAAAAATGATAGAAAAGATACACATACCGCTGGAGGGGGAGTACGATGAAATCCTTTTATCACTATATAATGAAATTCCGATCAAATAAAAAACATGATCGAATGGGAGAGTTTGCGCGAAGTGCTTATGATGATCACAGCTTCCCGAAATCTTCAACAGATTATGACGAACTGAGTTCTTATTTAGAGCTCAACGGACATTATTTATCAAGTATGACCGTATTTGATGAAGCATGGGAGCTTTATCAAAATAATGCGTGAGGGATAAAAAAGCAGACTGATGGATATCCATCAGCCTGCTTTTTTATTTTCTTTAGTTCATGCAATAAGCAGGGGTAAAAATGATAGAGGGCAATAGATAATAAAGGCTTGGTTCTAAAGATGTTATACTTCCCCTTTTTTAGTTACTGCATATAATATTGTAACTTTTCAGTAGGTGTATGTTTACTAAGGAGGTGCGACGATGGCAGGGAAGAAAAAACCTAAATACGGAATTGGTGAAACAGTCGTTGTAACAATATACGGGACCGTTGGCACTATTACCGATATAAAAGTGATGGATGGGATTTTTGTATACGAAATCAACCATAGTGAAGGTCTTTTTTTAGAAGATACAATTGAGCTTCTAGAAGAATATGAAGGTCAAATATTAGTACAGGAAAGAGTAGAGCTTGAATATAAATTTTTCTTCGGCGATATCGTCCAGGTTTTTAATTATGGAAAAGAGTTATTTAAAATCATTGGTATTCGAACAGAAATATGGCGTTATAAAGAGGATTCATGGGAAGATATTGTCTATGAATTGTCACGTGTAACAGATGGAGAATGGCTTGAGGCTAGTGAAGAAGAACTCATTCTCGTAACTCCTCATGAGGAAACAGAAAATTACGCTCAGAGTGTTGATATGTTGTATTTAGGTAAAGAAATTAAAAAGACGGAGTTGCTACCAAAGATGAAAAAACAAAACGGTTCTGAAAAAGAAGAAGTGAGGTTAACTAAAGAAAAGCATGAGATTATAAACGGTCTTTTAGATGTGTACAATGATTATAAATTTTTGTATGAGCTTTTTGAAGATGAAGAATACGCTGAAGTCATGAACTTAGTGCTGAAACATTTAAAAAAGATAGCAAAATCCGAACAAGGAAAATAGCAGGTAGATGCCTAATAAATAAAAGATAGCCGAGATAGATCATTACATCTCTCTTAGCTATCTTTTATTGTGTATACGGCGATGGTAATGAAAAAAGAATGGGTATAATTACCTTTCTATTTAAACTGCTGAAATTTTAGACATACTATTGCCGAATTGTTCATAAATGTGTATAAGGTAAAACTTCAAGCAGAAGATGGAGTGAACCTATTTTTAAGAAAAATAAGGTACGCTAATCCGTTCAAACGGGATAAGGAGTGATATTGTGAAAGAAATCGAAGTGGTCATTGATACGGAAGAAATTGCGGAGTTCTTTTACAATGAACTAGTCAAGCGAGGCTATGTTCCCGCTGAAGAAGAGCTAGGCGAATTAGCGGATATAACTTTTGATTATCTCATTGATAAATGTATTATTGATGAGCAAGATGAGGAATAAAAAGATAGATACATCTGTAACGACGGGGAAACTCGTCGTTTTGTTTATGAGACAGCGGCTATGAAAAAGGGTTAGCAGCTTTAATAGCGGATTGCACTTTTATATGATGCTGAAGGGGAATTTTTTTAACGGAAGAAGCGGGAATAGACTCAAGGAGAGAAAATGTGATTTCGTCTTCAAACCACTCATCTTTTCTTAAAAAAAGGTGTACGCGGTCTCCCCAGCTCATAGTTAAAGTCGGGCTATACAGCTTTTTGGAATCAGTTCGATTCTTTGTAAATATATCCGAATTATAATCGCTTCGAGACCCTGTGTGGGGGTGTTTAAGGCTAAATGTATAGATAGAATCATGCAAGTTTGAATAAAAAAGAAGAACGTATAAAGTTTTTCCCACTTCAATCCGTTTTAAGACAGACTCGAAATGATACACTTTTGTTCCACATAAATCAATGTTATTACCTGAATAATAGGGAAAGACGATTTGAGTCATACCGAGAAAGTTTTGAGTATGAAACTGCCAAGAGTGAAGAACATCCCGCTGAAACTCTTTTTTAAAGAGAACATTTTTTTCAATATGATACTGTTCGTTCACAATCAGAGCCATTGATAAGAGCGTTTTGTTTCTATGCTGCCAAAAGTCATCCCAAACAGCTTTCATAAAAGAAGATATGTGAAAAGCGGGGAGTAAATGAAACAGATTGCTGTTTTGCTCTTTGCTTTTTTCATAGAGTAACAGCTGAGCGTAAGCATCATGAAAAATGGCGGAATTGGAATGTTCTAAAAACAAGAAGTACGCGTGCTGTTTTTCTGGAGAAAGCAGGGATTTTATTAAGGTAGTGGAGAGATCTGTCATGTAATAGCCGCCGTTCCGCGAAACCAAGTGTGCTAAAAAAGCCCAGTGAATTTCGGGGTGTTTTTGATAATAGTCTAAATAAGCTTGGGTACGTGTAACATTGTTTTGATTAGCTTTTTTTACTTTTTTTCGAATCTCTTTAATCAATTTTACGTCTTCTCCGATAAAAGACAGCGGGAGGGTAGCAGGAGGTTTGAGCTGCATCATCTGCTGCAGGCGAAGAACATCCTCCAATCTAATGAGGGGATTTGTGTTAGTAGAAGTCATGTTAAGCCTCCTTTGAAACGTTTAACTATATAAAAAAAGGGTAAGGGACTTTTTGAAACCTTTATAACATTTCGTACGTATAAAGGGTAATAAATGTTAAGAAAAGAGGTTTTCTTTATGTTCAGAAAAATTTTTGAATCATTAACTGGATCTAAACATCGACGCTACAGCAGCAGCGATCGACACTACAGACGTGCTCGTCACTACAGCAGCAGTGATCATCATTACAGACGTCCTCGTCACCATAGCAGCAGTAGCGATTATAAGCGAAGCAAATATTATGACAGCCACAGTCATTCAAAATATGGACACCACCACTATAAGCGCAAGCGTAAAAGCGGAAGTTTCTTCTCAAGCTTTTTCTCAAGTTGATTTATGATGAAAAATCGAATGTTCAAATATTTTTATCGCTGGCTAGTTGACCGCCCTTTTAAAAAAGGAAAAGTCATTTGCGGGCGCTATGAAATCATAGATGTACTGGGAATGGGAAGCTATGGTATAACATATGTTGCTAACGACATTGTGCAACAAAAAAAGGTAGTCGTAAAACAGCTCCGTAAAACGAAGCAGCGCACGTCCCAGGGGCTGAAGTCTTATCATTATGAAGCAAAATTGCTGTCTCAATTAAACCACCCTCAAATTCCTTCACTGTATGAAGCTATCGAAACAGATGAAGGCTGTTTCTTAGTGATGGAGTTGATTCAAGGGAAAACGTTTGAAGATTTAATTTTTGAAGAGAAGTGCGTATATACGGAAGAACAAGCGCTTAACATTTTACTTAATATTCTAGACGTAGTTTCTGCTATTCATGAGCAAGGAATCGTTCACCGTGATCTTCGTATTCCAAATATTATTGATGTTAACGGAACCATCTATGTTATTGACTTTGGTCTTGCTAGATTTTTAGGAGACCATGAAGAAACAAGCACCCTTATAGAAGAACAGCAGTTTATGAGACAAACATCTGCTGCAAGCGATATCTATGCACTTGGTCATTTTCTTTTATTTTTATTATACTCTGGTTATGAGCCGACGGAACAACAAGAAAGAAGCTGGGAACAAGAGTTACATTTGTCGGCGCCTATTAAGACAATCATTCAAAAAATGCTGAGAACAGATGAATCGTATGAAAGCATTAAAAGTTTACAAAAAGATATTTATGACTATATAAATAGTAAGAACTCAGGGAGGGGAAAGTATGGCGCTATTTAATAAAGCGTTAGCCCGCATTGGAATTGGTGCAGCGCGAGTGGACGCTAAGCTTGTCAATGATGAATTTCGTGCTGGTGAAAAGATTGAAGGAATTGTTGAAGTGTACGGAGGCAATGTTGAGCAGAAAATTGACAGCATCTATCTGCGTCTATTCACAACTTATGTAAAAGAAAGAGACGATAAAAAATACAAGCAGGATATTGAGCTTAATACGTTTAAGATTAACGACCCGTTCACGATTCAACCATCTGAAACGAAGTCTATTCCTTTTACCTTTCAGCTGCCTGATGATACGCCTGTTACATTAGGGAGAACCCGGGTTTGGGTGGCGACGAGCCTTGATATTAAAGACGCCGTTGATCCGTCAGATATTGATCATGTAAAAGTGCTTCCTAACCTTATGGTAACAAGCACAATTGAAGCTATGGAACAGCTTGGCTTTCGCTTGCGCCAAGTCGAGTGCGAAGAAGCCCCTCGCCGGATGAGAAAAAGACTTCCTTTTGTTCAAGAATTTGAATTTGTTCCAAGTGGTGGAGTGTACGCTGGGAAAGTAGATGAAATTGAAATCATCGTGCAGCCGAGCGGCTTACATGACTACAATTTATTTATAGAAGTAGATCGACGTGCCAGAGGGTTTGGCGGCTTTCTATCTGAAATGCTGGATGCAGATGAGTCGCTCGTTCATGTTCATGTTTCTGAAAAAGAAATTCCTCAGTTAAAAAATATATTAACCAGTATTATTTCACGCTATAGCTAATGTGCATAGCTCTCCTTTATTTTTCGTATATTAAAGACAGTAAAAAGAAAGGAGAGAGGTATATGCCGCAATCAAAGCAAACGAAAAAAATAAATGCAAAAGAGGAATTTTCGGCTGAATTTGTCGTTCATCAAGCTCCTAAGCCAGAAGACTATATTCAGCCAAAACGTGTGAATAAGTAAAGCATGTAGAACGCTACATGCTTTTTCTTTTAATAGGTTGGAGGAAATAAAAAATGGTAAATCGCACTACAAAATATTCTCTATTTATTGTATCGCTTTTAGCTTTCTTTTTACTGATTTTATTTACATTTAATACACCTTGGGTGAAACAGCTTGACTTTAATGTGCTTCATACCATTGAAGGATGGAGGACGGACACGTTAACCCCCATCATCATATTTATAACAACCGTAGGATCTTGGTATGTTACTGCGCCAATATGGTTTGCAATTATAGTACTTCTTCTTTATAAACGAAAAGGGTTGCTCGTTTTATATATCACGCTCGTCTTTTGGGGAGTTCGCGCTTTAAATTGGGGATTGAAGGAGATTTTTGCAAGACCAAGACCTGATTGGAGTCAAGTCGTTCCCGCCTCTCACTATAGTTTTCCGAGCGGACATGCCATGAACTCAATGGCGTTTTACAGCGGAATACTTTTGTTGATATGGATGTATACAAGAAGCAGGGCTGTCAAAACGGCAGCTGCATGCGTAATTGCTATTGTTATTTTATTAATTGGATTTAGCCGTTTGTATTTAGGCGTACACTTTTTAACGGATATACTAGCAGGATATTGTTTAGGACTTGCTTGGTCCTTAGGGGTCTACCTCCTTTCTAAACGCCTATATAACCAAAAATAGGAGCAATGGTTACATTTTTTTCGTTAATATTTCATTTTGTTTAAGTAGGCCTATTGATTCATCCATTCAAAAACAACTAATGATAAAATGGGAAACAAATATTTTATGTACATGTTTAATAAGAAAAAACTAGTAATTTCGACAAAAAACGTTTTGATTCGATAAAGGGTTTTCCGATTTTATCACTAATTATATAAGAATACATGACGTAAAAGAGTAAATACTTGCTTTTGGGTGGAGGGAAGAATGTTGAGTGTGTGGACCACAATAAAAAAACAATTTAATATTAGCACAGAATATGATGTAACCATTATGCAAACAGAAGAAAAAGGCGAAAAGCGCGGATATAAGCCTGTCCATCGTCTAACGATTACAGCATTCGATCATCAAGACGCAGCAACACAAGTATTTCAGATGTTTAATATTGCTGATAATTTGCCAAAAGATTGTGATGCAAGGTTTATCAGCACAGGCGATATTTTGTTAATTGATGAAGGTACTCGAGGAAAGTATTACTACAAGCTATGGACAGACGGCTGGCAAAAAGTGAATCGCCTGCACGTACGTTAAATATAAGGTGAAAGCGACCTATCTGGCCGCTTTTTATTTATATGTTGACCCTTAGTAATCACGAGTATGATGGCCAGGGCCATTTTTTCGGTTTGTTGCTGAATATTCATCTCCATGGGCTTCATGTTCTGCTATAATTGCTTCTTTTGGAATATGATTATTCTTTTTAGGCGAATTAATTCGATTGCGATGTTTTTTTCCCATACATATCACCTCAGCTAACGTTAGTAAATCCCTTGCGCTATTAGCGTACCCTTATATAAAAAGACATACTACGCCATTTTTTGGGCCGTATGTCTTTTTATTTTTGTCGCATAATGTTAGAAGGAAATAGACATGCAAGGGATACAATATGGTATAGTGAAAGCGTAAGATTTTTTACATATAGGAGGTACGAAATGAGCGTACATATTGGAGCAAAACAAGGTGATATTGCAGAAACGATTTTACTTCCAGGTGATCCACTTCGTGCAAAATACATTGCAGAAACATTTTTAGAAGATGTAACTTGCTATAACGAAGTGCGCGGTATGCTTGGATTTACAGGAACATATAAAGGAAAACGCGTTTCTGTTCAAGGAACAGGAATGGGTGTACCATCAATTGCTATTTATGTAAATGAACTAATGAATGAATATGGTGTCCAAAATCTAATTCGCGTTGGTACATGCGGAGCAATTCAAAAAGATGTAAAAGTACGTGACGTTATCTTGGCCATGTCTTCGTCAAGTGATTCACAAATGAACCGCGTTAAATTTGGTCCTATCGACTATGCACCGACAGCTAACTTTGATTTATTAAAGCGCGCTTACGATGCAGGTGTTGAAAAAGGCCTTCAGTTAAAAGTAGGAAGTGTATTTACATCTGATCAATTTTACAATGAAGACGGCCAGCTAGAAAAATTGGCAGCTCACGGCGTATTGGCAGTTGAAATGGAAACAACGGCTTTGTATACGCTAGCTGCTAAATACGGCCGTAATGCTTTATCGGTTTTAACAGTAAGTGATCACATTTTCACTGGTGAAGAAACAACGTCAGAAGAGCGTCAAACGACGTTTAACGATATGATTGTTGTTGCGCTTGAAGCAGCAATTAATGAATGAACATAAAGTCGTTTATTTGCTGAATGGCAGCGAAAAGCTGCGGCGTAACAAATAAAAAGACGAGAAGCAATCAAGCTTCTCGTCTTTTTATTTGTGAAAATTAATTGTTTCCAAACAGGAAATTGTATGGTACGATTTGATACGTTAAAAACGGCTTTGATTTTCGTGAAAGTCGAAAATCGTATAAAAAATTCATAAGAGGTGATAAACCATCATGGTGGCAAGTATTAAACAGCAGTGGTTTTCAAACGTTCGAGCAGATATTTTGTCTGGGATGACAGTTGCTCTTGCGCTTATTCCAGAAGCCCTTGCTTTTTCCATTATCGCCGGTGTCGATCCCATGGTTGGCCTGTATGCATCTTTTTGTATGGCAATTGTGATTGCTTTTACAGGCGGAAGACCAGCTATGATTTCAGCTGCAACAGGAGCAATGTCTTTATTGATGATTAACTTAGTCAAAGATCACGGCATTGAGTATTTATTTGCAGCTACTGTTTTAACCGGAATTATTCAAATTTTACTTGGTGTTTTGAAAGTAGGAAGGTTTTTATCATTTCTTCCTCAAACAGTTATGATTGGATTTGTAAATGCGCTAGGTATTTTAATTTTTACAGCACAGCTTCCGCATTTTCAAGGAGCAAACTGGATGATGTACGCAATGGTAGCCGGAACGCTGCTCATCGTCTATTTGTTTCCGCTCATGACCAAAGCAATACCATCTCCGCTTGTTGCCATTGTCTTGATGACGATTGTAGCAATTGTCTTTCATTTAGATTTAAAAACGGTAGGAGATATGGGGAATATTACGCGTTCGCTGCCGGTTCTTCACTTTCCAAAGGTTGATTTATCAGTGGAGATGCTGCTTATCATTTTACCTTATTCGCTTCCTCTCGCGATTGTAGGCCTACTTGAATCTATGCTAACGGCAACGGTACTGGACGAAATTACAGATACGCCTTCGAATAAAAATAAAGAAGCACGCGGTCAAGGCATTGCTAATATTGTAACAGGCTTCTTTGGAGGAATGGCTGGCTGTGCCATGATTGGACAATCTATGATTAATGTAAAATCAGGGGGACGTGGAAGGTTATCTACCTTAGTCGCCGGAGTCTTTTTATTGTTCTTAATTATGGTGCTTGGCGATGTTGTTAAACAAATTCCAATGGCTGCTCTTGTAGGCGTTATGTTTATGGTAGCTGCTGGTACATTTGATTGGCAGTCCCTTAAAGACTTAACGAAATATCCGCTATCGGATGCTATTGTAATGGTTGTTACGGTGGTTATCGTATTGTTTACACATAACTTAGCATTAGGAGTAATGGTAGGTATTGTTTTAAGCACCATTGCATTTGGCTGGAAGATGGCTAAAATCAAAACAACTTCACAAACAGAAGGCAATATGAAGCAATACAGGGTTTCAGGGCAATTATTTTTTGCCACGATCAGCTTCTTCATGGATGAATTTCAGTATGAAACAGACCCGGATACCATCATTATTGATTTTAGTTCTTCTCATATATGGGATCAATCGGCCGTGATCGGCATCTCAAAAATTATCGATAAGTACGAGCGATTGAATAAAAAGGTTATTGTAAAAGGACTAAATGAAGACAGTAAAAAAATCGTAAGGCAAATTGGCATAACGTCGCTGTCGAACAAATAAAAGGTGTGCAGTAGCACACCTTTTTTACTTGTTTCGTTTTAGTAGCTGTATGAGCCAGGTGGAAAAAGAAGTTGTAGATGAAGGTACGGATGTCTGTTTTAACAAAATAGCATAGGCTTTGCGCCGATATTGGTAATCAAGCATGCATATCTACTCCTTTTAAAACAGGATTTGGAAGCGTTTTTTTTATTGTAGCATGCTTAATAGGGAGATAAAAGAAAAAAGAGAGACCATCGTCTCTCTTTAATCATTTCCAAACATATAGCGTTTGTGATGCCATGAGATTCCAAACATCAGACCCATTGCAAACATGTTCCCCATCAGTGAACTACCTCCATATGAAATAAAAGGAAGTGGAATTCCGGTAATAGGCAAGACTTGAATGGTCATACCGATATTTTGAAATACGTGGAACGTAAGCATTGAAATAACGCCTACACATAAGTAAGAATTGAATTCATTTTTTGTTTCAAGGCCTAGCTTGATCAAGTAATAAACGAGTACGAAGAAAAGACTAATAACAATGCTGGCGCCGATAAAGCCAAACTCTTCTCCAATAACCGCAAAAATAAAGTCGGTCTGCCCCTCTGGCAAATAGACAACTCCATTTCCGATTCCTTTACCGTTTACCATTCCTGATCCAATTGCATCTAACGATTTCTTTAAATGATAGCCCTCTCCCGAACTATATGACTCAGGATCAAGCCAAGAATAAATACGTCCAAATTGGTATTGCTTAACCCCTAGATACTTTTCTAATAGGCTAGGTGCATAAACAACAAGTCCCAAAATGACAGAACCAACCGCTGTAATACCTAAAAATGCAGGCGCGATGATTTTCCAGCTTACGCCTGAAACAAATACAAGTCCAACCGTGATTGCTAAGAACACAAGAGCGGTACCTAAGTCAGGCTGCTGCATGATTAACAATAAAGGTAAAGCAAGTACAGCGCCTAGTTTACCAAGCAGTAAAAAGTCTTCTCTTACTGTTCGGATACGATATTTTTCATTGTGTTTAACAATGACCGTACTCAGCGTGATAATCAAAAACACTTTCATAAACTCTGATGGCTGCAACGAGAAGCCGGGAAGTGTGAACCAACTTTTTGCCCCGTTAATTTCTCTGGCAATGCTTGACGGAGCCACTAGTAAAAGAAGCAATAAAAAGTTCCCAAATCCATAAAAAACCCACGTTAGCTTTTGAAGCTGATCGGAGTCAAAACGCATGACAAATCCTATAATCACCATTCCAATAATATAAAAAACAACTTGTTGCGCTACGAAGTTCTTATCATACTGCCCAATTTTTTCAGCACTATGGATTGCCACAACGCTTACGCAAAACAATAGGAAGATTAGGAAAGCCAAGTTCCAGTCAAATCTACTAACATTTCTTTGATTTTCACCCATATTATTCACCTGTCACTATTAAATCTCATTCTTTCTTTATGATAAAAGAAAAATGCTGGTTTTTAATGCAAAGTCGATTAATGAAGAGTCGCACTAACCCCACTTTGCAGTTTTTGCTTTGAATATAGACTTGCTAAAAGTAAGAAAAGATATGTCGCAAGCTGCGTTACCATACAGCCTTTTATTATACATGAATTATTCTATAACATAAATAGGAGAAATGATAACAATTTCTTTTTTCTAAAAACTCTATTTGTAGGGATTTATTCAATTCATCTTCTTTATCTCCTTAAAGGTTAATATGAAAACATATTATAGGAATTTATCTTTTTTTGCACGTGAAAAGATAAAGAAACGTGTATATATATAACGAAAGAAAGGGCAAATAGTTTCATATGAACGACTGAAAAATTCTAAACTGCGAGGACTAAATCTAGCAAGCTATACATATGAATAATAGTAAAGATAAGAGAAAGTGTTCTACACTATCTTTTTCTACATGCAGACATTCAACTTCTTAGCAGTCCCACAAGTAAACAGTTGAGACAAGAATATAGTTACATTCGACTTTCTTGCTGATGAACGAACGTATGGAAGGTATATGGATAGATTACCGAATCAAAGACATAGGATATTAGGAAAATAATAGATAGAGATTAATAGAATCATAACGTAGAGAGGTGTGTTTATGATTATAGGGGCAAGTGTGACAGCATTATTATTATTATGGTGGACAATTTTTTATAGCGGGCGCTACTATCATTATGTTTCAGAGCCTGTTGGCAAAAGAATTTCCCTTCACGTAGGAATACATGTCACCTTAGTGGTTGGAGTGAATGCATGTCTCTGGCTTGAGCAGCCGCTGCTTTTTTCTAGTATTTTAGCAGGGTGTGCAGGACTAGGAGCCGGATGGTTTGTAGGGATTCCTTTTTCGGTAAAAAGTATTTTAAGTGGAATAATGGGGGGCATAGGAACCGGTGTTAGTTTTTATATCTCTATGAGCATGTGGATGGATCAATTTAACTGGCTATCTTTTTTATTGATAGGAACGAGCGTTATTTTTAGCGGAAGCTCGTTATTTCAAGTGTTAAAATCGATTCCGTCATTTGAAAAGGTACTGGTGAAAATGTGGATTCAACATCCTTTTCTGATAGCTCCTATTTTGATTACCGTATTTTGGCTGTATAATTTTATTGAAAAATATTTTCCGCAAGCAGATCCAACACGCAAGTAGTTTCCGTGTTGGATTTATTATTTCCTCTGATAAGACTCCCCTTTAAGTTTACCAAGTTTAACATCGTTCAATTAGTCTATAGAAGATAAAAGTAGACATTCACCTATCTTCATTATGATGCATATTGTAACGTAGCAAGCATTATAAAGGGGGAGTGCGTATGTATCCATATCAATACGATCCACGTTTTCAAAATTTGTTTCCACCTGGAGGAGGCCAAGGGTTTCCATCGTTTCCACCTGGAGGAGGAGGCCAAGGATTTCCACCGCCGCCACCTGGAGGAGGAGGTCAAGGATTTCCACCACCACCACCTGGAGGAGGGGGCCAAGGGTTTCCGCCGCAGGGAGGAGCGCAGCCGCCTTCAAGTCCGCCGCCAGCTTTTACACCTACACCAAAGCTAGGTTCAGGAGGTCCATCGCTTTATGCTGTTGATCCAGGCGCTATTTCAGGGTGCTTATACCGATATACTTATATATGGCCGAGAAATGGTCGACCTTACTGGTTTTACCCAACCTTTGTAGGCAGACGCTCAGTTGCAGGATATCGCTGGACAGGATCTTTCTGGGTGTATGCTGGGGTAGATGTAAATCAAATTCGAGAATTTCAATGTGTATAAAACTCCGCTTGCGGAGTTTTTTTGTGCGAAAAGGTTGACGCATAAAAAATGGCGTTATATAATAAATCTCGAATTAAAGATAATTTGTTTAGTAATATCTTGAATTAATGATAATAGACACTTTTTAGGAGATGACATTTATGGCAAATGTATTATATGTAAAAGTAAATCCGCAGGTTGATGAAGCATCATTTTCAACTCGTTTAGCACAGGTTTTCTTAGATGAGTATAAAACAGCAAACCCGACTGATACAGTGACAACGCTTGATTTGTATAAAGAAACAGTTCCATTCATTGATGGAGATGTTTTAGCGGCATGGGGAAAAGCTGGAGCTGGTGAAGAATTATCAGCTGTTGAATTAGAAAAAGTAACGCGTATGGGTGAATTAGTAGAGCAGTTTTTACAAGCTGACAAAGTTATTTTCTCAGCTCCAATGTGGAACTTAAGCTTCCCTCCACTAATGAAAGCGTATATTGATAACATTTTAATTGCAGGAAAAACGTTTAAATATACTGAAAACGGTCCAGTAGGATTAGCTTCAGATAAAAAAGTAGTATTACTAGAAGCTCGTGGAGGCGTGTACTCAGAAGGCCCAGCAGCAGAGCTAGAATTTACTCAAAGCTATTTACGTACAGTGATGAGCTTCATTGGGGTTCAAGATTTCCACCTGGTTGTTGCAGAAGGCATGGCTTACACACCAGCAGAAGCAGACAATATTCTAGCAAAAGCATCTGAAAAAGCAAAAGAAGTTGCGTCAACGTTCTAATCTCAAGAGGCTGGGACAAAAGAATTTTAGACGAAGTGAAAAACGAACCACTGATCAAGATGTTTGATTAGTGGTTCGTTTTTTTTGTTACGGTAAACGTAGGTTTCATGTTTGTAAGTCTTTCTAGCAGTTGATTGGAGGGCAAGCCGAAGACTCCTGCGGGAAAAGCGGAATAGGTGAGACCCCACAGGAGTGTATGCGACGAGGAGGCTCAGCGACCGCCCGCGGAAAGCGAAGTCTTGCACGGAAATCAACTGCGGTGTCAAAAGCGGTTCGGCTCATGTATACGAGTTGTTCGTCTTTAGATTGGATTCATTTTTTTATGTCTCAATCTCTTTTTTAGGTTTAAAATTCAATATTCCTCCTTCAGAAAATGTGCAAAGGGTTACATAAAATGCAGCATAGAGAACGTGCTTCTTATAAAAGCGCTTATACATTTTTATTTACAAGACCAAAAAAGCATGGTTAAATAATGACCATGTTAACGTAACATCGGGATAGGGGAAGTTTTTCTGCAGAATCATTGGGGTATGCTACAAGTACAATCTAAAAAAGGGTGATTGAGATGTTTAAAAAATTATTTGGTAATAAGACAAAATCAAAAGAAACAACCGTTCTAGCTCCGCTTTCAGGTAATATCCTGCCAATCAGCGAAGTGCCAGATCCAGTGTTCGCACAGAAGATGATGGGAGACGGTTTTGCAATCGAACCTTCAGAAGGACAAGTTGTTTCACCTGTTGCTGGGGAAGTCGTTCAGCTTTTCCATACAAAACACGCGGTAGGCTTAAAAACAGAAGCCGGTACGGAAGTATTAATACATATCGGCCTTGAAACAGTGGCAATGGAAGGCGAAGGATTCGAAGCTCACGTGGCACAAGGTGACAAAGTAAGCGTAGGAACACCTCTTATCACATTTGATTTAGCGCTTATTCAAGAAAAAGCGAAAAGCATTATCACACCAATCGTTATTACAAACAGTGATGCAAGTGAAAGTTTCGAAATTTTGGCTCAAGGGACGGTTCAAAAAGGCGAAACGGCTTGTGCAAAAGTAACGATGAAGTAATTAGCAAGGCCTTTTCCTTTAAGAAAGGAGAGCGCATTTGAAGATTTTAAAAGTGTTAAATAACAACGCCGTTGTCTTTAAAGAAGGCGGAGTTGAAAAAATTGCGATGGGTCCCGGTATTGCTTTTCAAAAAGGTAAAAATGATCTTATTAATGCTGCAAAAGTGGAGAAAGTCTTTGTCATGAAAGAAGAGCAGGAAAAGTTTCAAGAACTATTAAAAAACCTTCCTGAAGAGCATATTCAAGTGGCGGAAGAAATCATTTCTTATGCTGAACAGCAGCTTTCTGCTACATTAAGTCATCATGTGCATATTACTTTGAGCGATCATTTATCCTTTGCTGTCGAAAGGATAGCCCGCGGAATTTCCATACAAAATAAATTGCTTAATGAAATTAAATCTCTCTATCAGCCTGAGTATGCAATAGGAGTATGGGCTCTTAAGCATATCAAAAAGAGACTAGATATCACGATGCCGATTGACGAAGCGGGATATATTGCGCTTCATATTCATACGGCGAAACTGAATTCACCGGGAATGCAGCAGCTCATGATGAATACAACGATTATTAATGAAATGGTTACGATTATAAAAAAAGAGCTGAATATGGAGATTGATGAAAACAGCATGTCCTATCAGCGGCTGCTGACTCACTTGCGCTTTGCGTTAAACCGTTTAGCGCAAAATGAACCCTTTCATGAGATGGATGAAGAGATGCTTAACGTATTAAAAGTCAAATATAAAAAATCGTATCAGTGTGCTGAAACGATCAAGCAATTTGTCAAAGATGAGTACGAAATTAATTTTCCAGAAGCGGAGTTAGGATATATCACGCTTCACATTTGCCGAATAGAGCAAAGAATATAGAAAAAAACATTGACGAATATTGTTGCTTTGAGTACAATGAAAGCGTATTAATTGAATAATCGGGATTGTGACTGGTAAAGCAGGCAAGACCTAGAATGCGCATGAAGGACAAGTGTGTCTTTTATAAGTGTGTTTTAGGTCTTGCTTTTTTTTATGACATACAAAAAGGAGGAAGTAAGATGGACGTAAAAGAAATTGCTGAAAAACTTGTTCCGCTTTTAGGAGGAAAAGGAAATATTGCTAGTGCGCAGCACTGTGCTACGCGTTTGCGCCTCGTTATTCGAGATGAAAGCAAAATCGATCAAAAAGGTTTAGATGAAATAGAAGATGTAAAAGGGGCTTTTTCAAATTCAGGACAGTTTCAAATCATTTTTGGAACCGGTCTCGTTAATAAAATCCATGCTGCTTTTGTGAAAGAATTAGGTGATGACGAGGCTGCTGCCCCAGCGGATCATCAAGAAGAAATGAAAAAGAAAATGAACCCATTTGCCCGTTTTGCCCGCATGCTTTCCAATATTTTTGTTCCGATTATTCCAGCCATTGTAGCCAGTGGTTTACTAATGGGACTGCTCGGGATGATGAAAGCGTTCCACTGGGTCTCAGAAGATAGCGCGTTATTTGTGTTGTTGGATATGTTCTCAGGCGCAGCATTTATCATTTTACCGATTTTAATCGGGTTTTCAGCTGCAAAAGAATTTGGTTCAAATCCTTATCTAGGAGCGGTTATAGGAGGGATCTTAACGCATCCGATGTTATTAAATCCGTGGACATTAGCAGATGCTAAGCCAGAATATATGGATTTGTTTGGCTTAAGTATTCCGCTGATTGGCTACCAAGGTACGGTCGTTCCGATTTTATTGGCTATCTACGTTATGAGTAAAATTGAAAAGGGACTCCGGAAAATTGTGCCGAATTCGGTTGATTTACTTGTTACGCCTTTTTTAACTGTTATTATCACAGGCTTTGTATCACTTGTGTTTATTGGTCCTTTCGGTCGCTATATTGGAGACTTAATTTCGATCAGCCTTCAGTCTTTATACGATGTAGCCGGAGTGTTTGCAGGAATTTTGTTTGGCGGCTTATATTCGACCATTGTATTAACAGGCTTGCAGCATAGTTTTCATGCTATTGAAGCAGGACTGCTTGCTAATCCGAAGATTGGCGTTAACTTCCTACTTCCTATTTGGGCCTGCGCGAACGTGGCGCAAGGAGGAGCAGGGCTGGCTGTTTACTTTAAGACGAAAAATGCCAAAACGAAAAAAATTGCGATTCCAGCGGCTATTTCTTCCTTCTTAGGAATTACAGAACCGATTATTTTCGGCGTCAATTTAAGACTTCGCAAGCCATTTATTGCTGCGGCTATAGGCGGAGCAGCCGGAGGAGGCTATGTTGTACTTATGCACGTAGTAGCCAATGCCTACGGACTTACAGGTATTCCAATGATGGCCATTGCTGCGCCGCTTGGTATGAGTAATTTAATTCACTATATCATTGGTATGATTATTTCTGTAGGTGTTGCATTCGGTGTTACGTGGTTCATGAAACTAAAAGAAGACTGAGAACCATCGGTAAGTATACGAGAATAGAGAATGGTATTAGATTTGCTCATCATATTTTATGGTGAGCAAATTTTGTGTCGTAAATATGAAACTTTTTAAAAAGTAATACGTAGAACAGTCAAAGAGATAAGTTGATGTTGTGTAACAGGAACGTAAATGCTACACTACATATATTGGATTGTACTATTATAGTCAGAAAGAGAGCTGGCACATGGAATTTTATCACGATCTTTTTCTATATGCGCCGTATTTATCTGCTTTCGTTTTATACATCCTTTGTTATTATATGCTTCGTGAAGCTAGGTTTACGGCTTTTCATGCGGAACCTGTCACCGACCATGTGAATGCAGGGATTGATCCTTCAGTATTAACAATATGGAAAAGACGAAATGTATTTATACATGTGTATAGAAAAACACCAGTTAAAGAGAAGAATAATGATGAAGAAGATCCTTTCCTTCTGAAAAACACTTCATACATTTAGTCATTATTAGGAGGAAAGAATATGAAAAGAAATAAAAAATTATTATTGCTTGGTTTAATGGGAGCGCTTCTTTTAGCTCTAGCCGGCTGTAGCAGCACAAAAACACCAGTAACCGCAACAAGCGGCGGGTTCTGGGATCATTATTTTGTTTACCCTTTATCAATGGCATTAACGAAAATTGCTGAGTGGGCAGGCGGAAGCTATGGTCTGTCTATTATTATTGCGACGGTTATCATTCGTTTAGTTCTATTGCCGCTTATTTTAAAACAGCAAAAGAGCACGATGGCTATGCAAGCACTTCGTCCAGAGATGGAAAAGATTCAAAAGAAATATGCTGGTAAAAAAGATCCTGAAACACAGCAAAAGCAGCAAAAAGAAATGATGCAGCTTTACCAAACGCATAAAATTAATCCGGTTGGCGGATGTTTGCCAATCTTTATTCAAATGCCTATTATTATCGCATTTTATAATGCCATTGCACGAACGCATGAAATTGCACAGCATTCATTCTTATGGGTAAGTTTAGGAAAGCCAGATCCTTACTTCATTTTACCGGTAGTTGCAGCGATTACGACATTCTTACAAATTCGTGTAAGTATGACGGATGAAATTCAACCTCCAATGAAAATGATGATGAACATTATGCCAATCTTCATCTTAGTAGCGGGAATTTCACTTCCATCTGCTCTTGCATTATATTGGGTAATTGGTAACTTATTCGGAATTGGACAAGGTTACTACTTGAAAAAACGTATGAGCTTATTAAAAGAAAAAGATGCAGCTAATAATACAGCACAAGCTAAAACAAAACCATCACCAAAATCTAAGTCAAAATCATAATATACAAAAAGCGCAGCTATTCGCTGCGCTTTTTTATTTTTTCAAAAAAGTGATGAGATGAGGAGATTTGTGTAACGCTATAAAAAAAGACAGGAGTGAACATGGTGAAAAAAATAGCGTTATGTCTGCTTTTTCTTATGTTGTTCCCTATGCAAATAAATGCTGCCAATACAGTGAAGGTCAGTTTTATAAGGCAAGGAAACCTATGGGTATATGATAACGGTACCGAAAGGCAGTTATCCTATGCCCGTCATGCCTCTATGCCTCAATGGTCATCACATGGAGATATAGTTGCTTATGCAGAAAATGATTCTTTAATGATTGCACCGTTAAAAGGAAAACCGCTACTTGTTGAACATGATGTGACTCATTATCAATGGTCACCGGTTGCTGAGGAACTTGCGTATATTTCGAATGGAATCTTAGTATATTACAACGTTAAAACGCATGAAAAGAAGCGTGTAGCCGTAGGGGTTGATCAGTTTTCATGGTTTCCAGAAGGAGATCGATTTTTAATTACGTCCGCTGCTGCGCTGGCGCCGACGGGATGGGGACCGGTAAAGCTATATACAGTGAGCAAATATGCAGGGTTAGATGTAAAAAAAGTGGAGGCTTTTACGACGCTCCCGGCAGAAAATGATTCGTTTTTTGCGTATACAACAAGCAGCTTCAAATGGTCTCCTAACGGTCAATGGATTAGTTTTATCGCTATTCCAACGGCTTCGATGTCTGCAGATGCAAATAAGCTGTGCATCATTACAAAAGAAGGGAAAGCTTTTCAAGTAGTGGGAGATATGCTTAATGTACCTAATTGGTTTAAGTGGAGTAATGAAGAGCAAGTACTGGCATTTATTGATGGGGAAGGAAGGTTTGCCACTGAAAATAAAAAGTTCACTTTAAAAGAGATGCCGGTTTTTAAAGAACATGTGTTTACTCCAAAAGGCTTCGCAGATTGGGATTTTACTTGGACAGAAAAAGATAACATCATCATTTCACGTGTGCCCGAAGCAGGGTGGTCGAATGATGAAAAAAAGAGGCCGCTGCCTTTTTTGTATAGCATGGACGTAAAGACCAATAAGCAAAGTCAGTTCACATTTCCACAAAAAGGCTTAGGAGATTATGCGCCTGTTTATCATAAAGCAACGAATCAAACGATGTGGATTCGTACAAATCGAAAACAAGCAAATCTTTTAACACGCGTAAAAGATACGAAAAATGATAAGGTACTTATTTCAGGCTTAGACCTGCCGGGAAATTATTATGAGCTGTATCGGTGGAATGAAGTATTTAGCGTGTACAACCCTTAATAGCTAATTAAAACATAAGAAACTAAGGTGAAAACATGAATATACGATTGTTGGTAAAAGAAGACGCTGACATGTACTTTGAACTCCGTCTTCGTGCTTTAAAAGATCATCCCGAAAGTTTTATTTTAAGTTATGAAGAAGAATATGAAAAAGAAATTGCTGACATCCGAAATTATTTTCCAAGCAGCCAATCAGAATTTGTAGTAGGAGCTTTTATGGAAAAACAGCTTGTGGGGATCGTAGGGTTTCAGCAGCAAAAGCCTTTAAAAGTTCAGCATAAGGGAGATATTTGGGGGATGTACGTAGCCCCTGAAGCAAGGGGGAAGGGTCTTGGAAAGAAGTTGTTAAAAACCGCTGTTGAACAAGCTTTTTCAAAAACAAATGTTTTGCAAATCTACCTGGCCGTCGCTGCTAAAAATGAAGGAGTAAAAGCCCTATACAAAAGCCTCGGTTTTACTTCTTATGCGTATGAAAAAAGAGCTCTTCAAGTAGATGGTGAATTTATCGATGAAGAGCATATGGTATTGTCTATAAAAAGCCTTTGATCATATCAAAGGCTTTTTTTGTGAGGGAAAAATTTAGCTGAAACGTATAGAGATGGAAGCACATTCCCCATAAATATGCTATGATTTAACATATAGGATTATGGAGAGGCGAGGCAGCAGATGGAAAAACTGATTGAATTAAAAAATGTTGCAAAAGTATACAAAAAACATACCGTATTAGAAAACGTTCATACGACCCTTTATAAAGGAGAGACTGTGGCGATTGTTGGAAAAAACGGTGCGGGAAAAAGTACGTTTTTAAAGCTGATTGGCGGATTATCTAAACCGACTAAAGGGACAGTTCACCTTCATAAAGAAACCGGTACGCCTGGATTTGTGGTGGAACAATTTCCTCAGGAGCTGCGTTTTACGCTAGCAGGTTATTTGCAGCACATGGGACGAATTCAAGGATTGTCTAAGAAAAAGCGCAGCTCTAGAATTGAAGAGTTGCTCGAAACTTTCGAAATGGTAGAGTTTAGACATGAAGAAATCATTTCTTTTTCAAAAGGAATGAAGCAAAAAGTCAACATGATGCAAGCACTGCTGAGTTCTTCTAAGCTGCTATTGCTTGATGAACCTCTATCAGGATTAGATGCTCGTGCTCAGCTAGAAGTAGAACGAATTTTTACAAAGCTCAAAGAACGAGGGATGACCATTGTATTTACGTGTCATGAAGAAAGGCTCATTCATGCTGTAGCCGATCGTGTTATCACCATTGGCTCACAGCGCATTTTAAAAAATGAGCGCGTTCAACTCATTGAGCATTTAACGGTTATTGAGGCAAATGTCATTCTCAATAAGCCGCTTCGCTTATTAAAAGAAAAGTGCACGAAAATTGAACAGCATGGAAACTACTGGATTTTTTATATAGATAAAAAATATGTAAACGAGTTTCTTGCAGAATTGCTTGCTGTTCAAGCTGAAGTTGTAAAGCTATATCATATGGAAAGGGAAGAAATTTAAGATGGGTGCATTGATCCGCTATCATTTTATTACATACATTAAATCGTATCGATATATTCCGCCGCTTGCACTTTATATTATTTCGCTGTGTATGAACTATACATATAGACCGAACCCGGTGCTTGATAGCTTTTTTAATACGGCACTTTTCCTCTTTTTTCTAACCACTTGGTTTACGATGTCGCTGTTTCATGCGGAAGATTCCGGTCAAGAAGTTATTACAAAACTTCATGTAGGGAAAAAGAACAAGTACTTTATGAGCAAGCTTATTAGCTGTACGCTGCTGTTTACATTTTTATCAGCGGTTTCCATTGCTTATCCTGTGCTCCTTGATATGTTTGAAGTGGACATATCCACTAGGCAAATGGTGTTTGGGTTTATTATTCACTGGACGTTTAGTTTGCTTGGTATGAGCATAGGCCTTGTTTTCACAAGAGATGTTGTAAGAGAAGGCAGCTTATCGTGGTTTGGACCTCTATTTATTTTAATCGTTACGCTTGCAGCAGCAGGCGTTTCATTTCCATATCAAGGAGGCGGACTGCTGCTGTATGTATTGCCACCCGTATCTGCAATCATTCAATTTATTAACGAAGGATTAAATAAATTTTTGGTGTTTGGCTGGGCTTTGCTTTATGCCATAGCATTAATTAGCCTGTACTTGTGGAGAGCGAATAGAAGAGATGTATAAAGAATAAACACTTGCCGCGGCAAGTGTTTATTTATTATGAAGCACGTTATAAAGACGATCGGGGTAATTAGTAAACATACCGGTTACGCCCCACTCGATAAGCATTCTCATTTGTTTTTCGTCATTTACTGTATAAGGATGAACGTCTAAATCGTAAGAGCGAGCTTTTTGTACATATGGTTTTGTCAGCGTGTTTGCGTTCGGACCGATGCCGTTCGCGTACGTTTTGATTTGTCTGAACTGCTGATCTGTTAACATATTGGTTTGCTTAGAACGAATCAGTTGAATTAGTTTCATAGTAGGTCGGTATCGATGGACGGTTTTTAAGCTTTCAGGACTAAATGATTGTACAATGACGTGATTGGTATGAATGTTGTACTTAGCCATCAGCGTCAACAATTCCTTTTCCATACCTGGATATTCATGAGGAGATTTTGTTTCAATATAATAGTTTGTTCGATTGCCAAACGTACGGAATATTTCTTCTAAAGTTGGAATGACGGCTTTTTTATTACCTTTTCCTGCGTTCAAACGCTGAAGCTGTTTCACTGTATACTGTTTTACATATCCTGTTCCATTTGTCGTTCGGTCAACTTTGTAGTCATGAATTGCTACAAGCTGCTGATCTTTAGACATATGAAGATCAAGTTCAATGTAATCCGCTTTTTGCTGAACGGCTGCTAGATAAGATTGCATCGTATGCTCTGGCTCATAACCTGATGCGCCTCGATGAGCAATAATGGCTACTTTTTCTGCTTGAGTAGAAGCTGCCTGCGTATGTATAAACATAAAAATACCGCATAAACAAAGAGTGAGTGAGCTTACAAACCACCATTTTCGTCTCATATCAAAACTCCTTTTTATTGAGGGGTCGTGCATTAGTTTACTAGCGAGATGTTGTGTTCATATTAAGGCTGTGTAAATATTTAAATAAAACGAACGAGTATGTAATTAAAAGTAATAAACGCCGATGTTTAGTGAGAAACATCGGCTGTTTTTTCCGGGCGGAGGCTTGTATAAATAACGAGCCTGCGCTCATGAGTTTTCTGTTTATGATCAAATGTTCCCGTACAGGTGATTAAATTAAGCTGGTGTTGAAAAGTTGGGCCGAAAATCTCTCTGATAGGAGCAGAATCTCGGGGGTAAGAAGCTTTATTGGTAACAACAAAAGTCAGCTGATCCCCTTGCTGATCGGTTACCAGAATTTCGTCTCCTTTTGTAAGCTTGTCGAGATGATAGAAGATAGCGGGTCCTTTTTGATCATCAACATGTCCTGCAATGACCGCATTTCCTTCCTCTCCGGGTCTTGCTCCAAGCTTAAACCAAGCTACATCATGACCATTATCAGGAACGCTCATTTCACCTTGGTTAGTAAGGCCCATTCCTTTTATAAAAGCCTTGATATGAAGCTTCGGAATAATAAGCTGAGATGGAAGAGGCGTAGAAGCAGTTCCTGAAGATTTCAAGGATTGAGCCGATTTTGTTTCAGCCATCTTCCCAACAAAATCCGTCGAGCTGTTTGCGATTGCTGATTGGGCAAACCAGCTGCTCATGAATAGTATAAAAGAAAAGGTGAAAACCCCTCCTATCCATTTCATTCGCTTTCGTATCCTCTGTGACGACGAACAACAAATATAGCGACCGCTCCAATTCCTAATAAAGTAAGAACCGGCACAATTGAATTATAATTATCCTGTGAAGCACCGCCCATACCTGTTTTGGGCATTTCAGAAGGCATAGCCGTATTATCTTTTAATAAAAGCGTTTCAAGACTGTCAGCTTTGTTAATAGCAAGCACTGTGTAGACCGTGTTAGCTTCTAAATTAAGGTTTGGAATGTCCACTACTTTTTTCTTGTCTTGACTAGTTGTAATGGTCAAATCATAGGTTCCGGCATCTACTTCAGAATAATTTGTCATTTGTTTAAAAGCAGTGTCTTTAAACAAAGTAGGGCCGTGATTAATACCTACATCAACAGCGGGAGCATCTGGAGAAAAGTGAGCAATTCGGATTTTACTCTTTCCTTTAGCTACGTTCATATCATCTTGAGCTACTTTTAATTCCAAGTGTGCAACTTGGTTAATAGCAGCAAGGGTATAGGCTTTGTTTGCTTCGACGGTTACATTAGTGGAAATGACAGGTTTTTCTTTTCCTTTTGTACCTATGGCATATACCTCTATTTTATGAGACCCCGCAGGTACTTTAAGGTAATCCGTCACATCTTTAAACGATGCGCCGACTACGATGCTTTGATTGTCCACATATATATCTACTTCAGGTGCATCAGGTGACGCATGCACAACTCGTATCATCGCCTCCTGCACAGCTGCAGAAGTGAAATTATCTGAAAAAGCTAGCAATAAAACTGCGAGTAAAGAAGCAGCAATAATCTTTACACGGTTCATAACGTTTTACTCTCCTTTTAATCTAAGTTTGTCCTGTTAGTCCCGTATGAAAAGTGGTGGGCATGCATTCACTTTTGAACGTACTCGGGCATTTATTCACTTGTTATCATCTACAATTTTATCCAATATATGCATAATTTATTTCATTAGATGGAATTTTTGTAAAAGAGCAGATAAATAGTTTGAATTTTGTGATAATATTAAAATAAGGGTTTGGTTAGTAGTTGATGTCTCTATCGCAAAAGGAGGGGAAGATATGTGCTGCAAACGAATCATGAAATAAAAAAGGTTGTTCATCGTTCGCTATCAGCTAAAATGATTGTAAAGCGCATGCTGTTTATTTTAGTGGGAGCCCTTTTAATGGCCGTCGGGCTAGAATTTTTTCTTGTCCCTAATGAGGTTATTGACGGTGGAATTGTAGGTATATCTATTATTTTATCCCACTTAACGGATGTTCAAATCGGCTTTTATATCTTCGTATTAAATCTTCCATTCTTTTTTATTGGCTACAAGCAAATTGGAAAAACATTTGCGCTATCTACGCTTTTAGGTGTTATCATTCTATCCATTGCTACCTCTATTTTTCACGACTTACCGGTCTTAACAGGTGACCCTCTTTTAGCCACTGTGTTTGGCGGAATTGTTCTTGGTGTGGGAGTAGGAATTGTTATTCGGTACGGAGGTTCGCTAGACGGCACCGAGATATTAGCTATTTTATTTAATAAGCGTACGCCTTTCTCCGTAGGTGAGACGATTATGTTTTTTAATTTATTTATTTTGGGAAGTGCCGGTTTTGTATTTGGCTGGGATCGCGCTATGTATTCTTTAATGGCTTACTTCATTGCTTTTAAAACGATTGATATTGTGATTCAAGGTTTAGATGAGTCTAAGTCAGCTTGGATTATCAGCGAACAATATGAACAAATTGGCGAAGCAATTCTTGCTCGTTTAGGGAGAGGCGTCACGTATTTAAATGGGGAAGGGGCGTATACGGGAGATGATAAAAAAGTCATTTTTTGTGTGATTACCAGGCTTGAAGAAGCAAAGCTAAAAGCGATTATCGATGAGATAGATCCATCTGCTTTTTTTGCTGTAGCCGCTATTGCTGAAGTCAGGGGAGGAAGGTTTAAGAAACGAGATATTCATTAGTGAAGGTTGTCTGCTAATGAGGCTGTCCCGTTATTACATGCAGCAGCCTTTTTATTTTCTCTCTTTGTTTCGAGTATATGGAATGGTTTATGTCGCTTCTGCTGCGTCCTGCTTTGGGCATATCGAACCTCTCTTTTTTCTTGTATATCTTTAAAACAAACATGTAAAATGTCTAAAAGATATAAAAAGAGTACATAGTAAAAAACAGAAAGAGGGAGTGACATGAAAAAAACGTTAAAAATAGTAGGAGTCAGTCTTGCTGTTCTTGTTGCAGTAACCGTGGTTTTTTTTGTCATATGGTCAGGTTTTGATTATGAACCTTCAAAGCAGCTTCACTCGCTAGTAGATGAGAAAAAAGTAGTGAAGAAAGACGATTATTACGTATTCAAGCCTCAAACGAACAAAGAGATAAAAGCCGGCTATATTATTTATCAAGGTGCTAAAGTAGAGCCGTTAGCATATGGCTATTATGCTCAGCAAATTGCAAATGAAGGATATCTTGTTGCTGTTGTAGATTCTCCGTTTAATATGAGTTTTTTTAGTCAAAACAAAGCGACGGATATTGTGAAGAGCTATCCGAAGATTTCCGCATGGTTTATCGGAGGGCATTCCCTTGGCGGAGTGAGTGCAGCCTCTTATGCGTATGATCATCAAAACTCAATAAAAGGCTTAGTTCTTTTAGCATCGTATCCGATGAATAAAAATAATTTTTCAATTTCCACTTATCCTATTTTGTCTTTAACCGGTGAGAAAGATGGTTTGTCGACGCCTGAAAAAATTAAAGAAACCAAGCATTTACTTTCAAAAAATACGGAGCTGGTCCAAGTAAAAGGAGCTAATCACGCACAGTTTGGAATGTACGGGAAACAAAAAGGCGACAACAAAGCCAGTATTTCCCCTAAAGAGCAGCAGGATGAGCTAGTAAAAAGAACGGTCAAGTGGTTAAACAGTCAAATGAAAAAGTCCGTCAGTAACTAACTGACGGACTTTTTTTCTTTTTTTGGAAATAACACTTGAAAAAATAACCAGTTAGTTATATAGTTAGTTACATGAGTAATGAACCACTTAAGTGAGGTAGTCAAAATGAAACAATCATTAGATCATCAGCGACCAATTTTTCAACAAATCAAAGAAACCATCGAAGAGAATATTTTGAATGATGCTTTTCCAGAAGAAGAAAGAGTACCGTCTACGAATGAATTTGCCAAAATGTATCGCATTAACCCTGCAACAGCAGCTAAAGGAATTAATCAGCTAGTTGACCACGGAATATTGTATAAAAAGAGAGGGATAGGGATGTTTGTATGTGCGGGCGCCAAAGAAGTATTGCTTACACAAAGAAAAGAAGAATTTTATAACCGTTTTATTGTTCCCCTGAAAAAAGAAGCACAGCATTTGGGGATTACGGTAAAAGAGTTAAAAGAGCTGTTAGACAAGGGGGAAATAAAATGAATATAGAAGCGCAGCTGTTAAATAAATGCTATGGATCTAAACACGTATTAAAAGACATTTCACTTACACTAGCAAAAAATAAGATATACGGGTTGCTAGGTAGAAACGGAGCGGGCAAAACGACTTTGATGCAAATTGTAGCCGGGCATATTCCAGTTACGACAGGAGAGGTAAAAGTGGGCAATCAATCTCCATTTGAAAACCGCTCTGTTTTGCAAAACATCTGCTTAATTAACGAAAGCGGAAATTTCAAAAAAACATTAAAAGTCAAAGACGTGTTAAAAATTGCGTCACTTTTTTATCCTTACTGGAGCGAAGAAGCTGCTGAGAGGCTTATGGAAGAGTTCGATTTAGATTGTAATATGAAAGTGAAAGCATTATCTAAAGGTATGGAATCAGCATTAGGAATTATTGTTGGGCTATCTTCCCGAACGAGCATCACAATCTTTGATGAACCTTATATTGGACTTGATGCTGCGATGCGAGCGCGTTTTTATGAGCTTCTATTGGATGAATATGAAGAATATCCACGCACGTTCATTATTTCAACGCATCTAATTGATGAGGTAAGTAATTTATTTGAAGAAGTACTCATTATGCAAAAAGGAAAGCTGATTCTTCAGGATACGGCAGAAAATTTGCAGCAGCGCTGTGTAAGTGTGAAAGGACCTAAAAGTCAAATTGAAGAATATGAAAAAGGAAAGCAAGTAATCCATGAACAAGTATTCGGAGGAGAGAAAAAAATAGTGCTCTTTAATGAAGATATTTATGCTGAGGAGCTTGTCGACAGTTCATTTCATATAGAAGCTGTTCATATACAGGATATTATGATTTATCTTACAGCAAATCGTGGAGGTGTAGCGTAATGAAAGGACAGTTTGCCGCCATTAGTTATTCGCTCTACGTTGAACTAAAGTATTTAATGATTCGCTTTTGGACGATTCTGTTAGCCTTTGTTGTAGTAGATATTTTCGTTTTCAGTCAGGTGAATGAGCATCTTCTATTAGTAACAAGTATGCCGCAGTATATCTTTTCAGGTATTGTAAGTTTTATTATCATTCGAAAAAGTTTTTCCTTTTGCTTAAAGTTAGGAGCTACTCGTAAAGCATATCTTTTAACGATGACCTGTGTTTTTGCTTTATTTGCAATTGTAATGTCCCTTATCAATGTTGTCATCATGAGCATTTCAATAAAGGTGATTAATAGTTTGAATTTAATGAATATTCAACTTTATTATGCGAGCGATTTTATCTTTCATGGCTCCACTGTCACTGTTCACTTTTTAACGGACGCTGTATTTATCTTTTTTATTACAGCAGCATCGTGTTTGCTCGGCAGCATCGTTTACAAATTCGGGCAAACAGGAGGGATGATCACAGGTGCTGTTTTAATTTTATTGTTTACGATTCCAGTGACAAAAGAACCAGTTATTCATTTTATAAAAAGCTTTTCGAATGGGTCGTTATTACTTACATTCGGAACAATGGTTATCGCAAGCTTCCTATTCTTTCTTATCAACTGGCTGTTTTTAAAAAAAGCGTCTCCTGTCCATCAAGCCTAATAAAAAAAGCAATCATTTCTTTACTGAATGATTGCTTTTTTTATTGTACTTTTTTAGAGCAAGCTGCATCAATATCTAGAATCCAGTCGTGAAACTTTTGCTGAAGAAGTTGAAGAGAAGACTGATTGTTCGATACAATGTCCAGCCCGCGCTCGTCGTATAGGTGGAAGATGGTTTCTTTATTCAAATTCACAATATAACACTCTTCTTCAATAGCCGGATGAATATGAAGATCGCGGTTGGCAATTGATTGCAAAAGAAGCTTTTCTTTCACATCATTGGTTTTACACGCAATAATATACTCAGCGTTATTTAATAATGCTACGGATTGAACTTCTTGTTTCTTCAGGCGAGAGCGAATGAATTTTTTAATAGCTGTTTCTTTTTTCTTTTTTAAAAGTAAATCATCCTGTGCAGCATTCGCTTTGAAAACAAGTAACAGCTCATCGTTTTTTTCATGGAGTGTCTCAAAAATTTCGTAAGCGCGTGCGTACACATTTTTCATATATTCTCGTTCCCACACACCTTTTTGATTGGTAAGCGTAAAGCGGATACCTGCGGGCGCGTTATAAAAAAGAGGTCTTTTCATTTGAACATTTGGAAACATTGTTGTTAAGTATGATTGAAGCCGCATTGTAGTCATACGCAACACCTCATTTAGTTTAGTCCTGACTTAATATGTTGAGTTTAGTCTATCACGTGATTAGCTAAATTTGTAAAGAAGTAATGTTATTTAATCAAAAGGTAACCAAACTGTTATATTTTGTTGATTTTGCATTATTTCTTTACACAACCTTTGCGGATGAACAGGTTTTTTCATACGCCTGTCGTATTACTTAACGTAGTAACGACGTGAAGAAAGGATGATATACGGTGAAAAAACAGCTTGTTCTTATTTCAATTATTACAGCTGCTTTCTTTGTGCTCATTTTTCACAAAACGATCTTTCAAGAAGGTAATCCTCTTCCCATTGCATGGAGTATTGTAAAATTAAAATCTTCGGGTGAAGACGTTGTGCAAATATCGGATAAGCCTAAAAGGTATCTCATTCATTCAGATGACTACTTAACGTTTATTAAACAAATGAAAAAGAAAAAAGTGAATTTTCAATATCAAGATGATAAAAAATTTTATTTTAATAACGACAATGAACGCCAGCTGTTCGTCAGCAAAAACTATACCGATAAGTTCACGATTATGGAACTAAAGAAAAAAGAGCTGACTGAAGCTGGCGTTGAGTGATAAGAGCTAATCCCTGCCCTGTGTCCCGAAATCTTTAATTTGAACATGAACATGATAGTCGATGGTCGACTGGCTAAATATTTCATCCCATTCATGCTGATGTTTTTTCCAAAAATGAGGATAATGAATTCGTACGTAATCATGCAGGTCAATCACATCAGCTTTGTAGTTGTTTTGCAGTAAGCGGAGTGTTTTTTCTGCGTCTTTTCGAATGATTTTTTCTATTTTTTTTTCGGTGTTCTTTACATTAGAGGCGGCAAGAGCCTGTTTTGAAGTATCCCAATCTTCTGATAGCCTGCCGCTTGTTTGAACGTTGATATCAAAATGAACGGAGTGACTTGAATCAATCCGAGCCTTCACATCTTGCTGAACATCTCCAATTTCATAGGAAAAGGGGTATGGCCCGTGTTTGCCGTAAATAATTCCGCCTTTAATATTCCCCGTTAACCACGTTAAAGCCTCCACTTGGTGCTGAGTTAAGATGAATTTTGCTTTTTTATCTTTGATGATCGCGGCACCGTCTAGTTCAACACTATTTTTAATTTTAGAAAGCCGCTGTATTAAAAAGCTTTGATCGGTTTTTAACTTGGCCGATAGCTCTCCCATTGTTAGGGGATTTAAAATTTTATTCGTTTTGAATTTATTGGAAACAAGCTCGTAAATTAAGTTTACAGGCGGTACAGACATTCCTTGAATCGTTAAAACGTTTTTAGCATCGCCCTTTGTAACAAACGCAAGGCTGCTGCGCCGTATTTCATTATCACGGACAAACTGATTGATAAGCGCATCCAGAGGGATGGTCTTGCTCGCTTTTTCTCCTATTAAAAGTGCTCGCTGATGCTGGCTGTATATAGGATCAGATTTCAGCGAAATATTTCGCGTGATTTCATGAATAGTAGGACCAGCTGTTGTAATGTTTTTGTATGGAATGGAAGAAGACATATTTCCGGATTCCGTTTCGGTTAACGTTTGATGAGTCAGCACAAGTTGATTTTTTCCTGTTTTTGGTTCGATTTTCGATGTAATATCCATTGCCACTCCTATAACAAGAGCAAGTTGTTCAATATTTCGATGGCTCATACAGCCGCATAATAAAAAAATGGTCATCATGACAGGAAGACATTTTTTCGTCATTTGAACACAACCTTTTTTATTTTCATTAACATGCTGAAAAAAAGAGGGATAACTAAAAATGTCACTAAAAATGCCCAGCCTAATACCGTTGAAAAATGTGACACGTCGCTTGCTGTTTTGGGCGCTAAAGAGCTCATAAATAAAACGGGCACAAGAAAGATAATATTAGTAGTTGATCGGTTTTTGAAAATCTTTTTAAATCCTGAAACAGCTAAAAAGAAATACATTACAAAGGTTAAAAAAAACTGAAGAAGCCAGACAATAAGTAAAAATAATTCAAGCCTCTCAAAGAAAATTCCTTTTACTTCATGCGTCTGAACAAATTCAATCGTAGGCCAAACGGTTGTTTTTACCTCCGGAACGGATAACGCGCCGACAACTAATACGTAAGTGATAATATATAAAAGTAAAGGAATGGAAAATCCGATGATAGAAACTTTTCGTAAATGATTTTTGTTTTTCATATGTTTTGGAAGAAATACAATCGTTTCAATCCCTAAAAAGGAAACAGAGACGGTTGTAAAAGCAGCAAGAAGCGGGCTGAATCCATCGGCTAACACGGGCTGTAAGTTTTTTAAATCGACCATTCCGATACTAAGAAGATATAAGATAAGAAGAATGATGACCGTTACAGGAAAACATAGGGCCATTACTTTTCCAATAGAATTAATACCGCCAGTGATTAAATAGACGCCTGTCAAAATAAACGAAAGGATAATTAACTCAATGGGCATCGTTTCCAGTAAATAGAAATGGATCATTTCTGCCATAGCTCTTACTTCAAAACTTGCTACAGATGTGAAATAAACGACTATAGCGAAGTTGAAGATATTTCCAATCAGCTTGCCGGTTACTTCTTGCGTGAAGTCAAACATACAGCTAATCGTAAAATATTTAACCATCCAGACTAAAAAAAGAACAATTCCAATAAACAAAAGGCCGTCCATAATAAGTACAATCCATCCGTCTGCATTATTTGTCTGGTTTGTAATGCTGCTTGGCAGTGTTAATAAACCGACGCCCAGCATGGTTGAAGAGATAATTGAAATGGCATAAAAGTCTGAAAGAAGCTTGCTTGATTGTGACTGTGATTGTTCCATATGGTCCTCCTTTTGTCAGTTTTATTTGGCTTTATTTTTAGACTGTTTTAGACTTTTGTTTGGCAGACGAATATAAGAATCTTTCCACGCTTTTTTATTTAACGCAAAAAACGGTTTGAAGTAAGCCATGCCAAAACTTTCGAGCTTGGTTAGATGAATGACGAGAACAAGAAAAAACATGGTAACTCCGTATAATCCAAAGATTGCTGCAATCATCATAGAGACGAAACGCAAAATTCGAAACGAAAGGCCAATTCCGTACTGAGGAACGGTAAAGGACGCAATTGCCGATACAGATACAACAATAATCATAACGGAGCTAACGATATGGGCTTCCACCGCTGCTTGACCAATCACAACCCCGCCTACAAGTCCAACTGTTTGTCCCACAGGAGTAGGGAGACGCAGACCGGCTTCGCGTAATAATTCAAGCGTCACTTCCATAACCACTGCTTCGATAAAAGGAGAAAAAGGAACGTTTTCTCGTGTGGCCGCAATAGTAATAGCAAGCTCCGTCGGAAGCAGACCTTGGTTAAACGAAACGAGTGAAATATAAATAGCTGAAAAGAATAGGGTAATAAAAATAGACAAGTACCTTAGTAATCTTAGCAATGAACCAGCTATCCATCTTTCGTAATAATCGTCCGGTGATTTCATAATCATATCGAAAGTTGTAGGCACTAAAAGAGCAAAAGGAGAGCCATCTACTAAAATGGCTACTCGCCCTTCATTCACCGCAGCGAGAACACGATCCGGTCTTTCTGTATTTTGTACTTGAGGGAACGGTGAGTAAGGTGCTTCTTCTAAAAATTCTTCAATCATTCCTGAATCTTGAATGTTATCTAAAGGAATGTCTAATAATTTCTCTCGGACTTGATTCACGATGTGAGTTTGACAGTGTTTATTATGAAAAACGATACTTGTTCGATGTTCCTTTGTATTTCCAATATAAATGTCTTCAATAACCATTTCTTCTTCGGTAGAACGCTGTCTTAAAAGACCAAGGTTTTCATCTAAGTTTTCGATAAGAGCAATTTTAGGGCCACGCACTACTTTTTCTGTTGTAGGTTCACTTAAAGAGCGCTGTTTGGTCATAGACATATTCAATGAGTATGCCGTGGTGCTCTCGCTAATAAACAGCAAGGGCTGACCTTTAAAAAAAGACGAGATCGCTTGCTTGTATGTATAAACTTCTTTGTCTTTAATGACAGAAATAAACGAATCGATGTCATCGAGTGTTTGCGTTTCACTTTTTGCTTTTGTCTCAACAACATGCTGAGTAAGATTATCAAGTTTTTCTCCGTCTACTAATCCTTGGAGATAAATAATGCATATATATTTTGTGGGAGACAGCCATAATTTTTTGGAACCAACATCTGTATTTTGACCCACCAAATCTAGAAACGTTTGAACGGTGTAGTCTGCATTGGGCTGAAATTTTGAATCGAGCATAAGTAAACTCACCGCCTGTTGTGTTAATGAGCTTAGTGTTTACGATGTAAAAACGAGTTATGCGAAAAATGTGGAAGAATAGAAAAGATATGTTATGGTAAAGAAAAGAGGTGATGGCATGCTGCATTCATTTACGTTAAAAACGAATAACCGTGACGAAATGATCGACGTCACGAGTCAGGTACAAGCAGTAATAAGAACAGAAGGATTAAAAGAAGGGGCTGTAGTTGTTTACTGTCCTCATACAACCGCTGGTATAACAATTAATGAAAATGCGGATCCGGATGTAAAAACCGATATGATCCGACGCTTCGATGAAGTATATCCTTGGGAACATAAGTTAGATCTTCATATGGAAGGAAATACGGCGGCGCATCTCAAAGCGAGCACGGTCGGCTCCTCTCAGCATATAATCATTCACGACGGGCAGCTACTGCTAGGAACGTGGCAAGGAATTTATTTTTGCGAGTTTGATGGACCAAGGACTCGTACGTATTATGTGAAAATTTTATCCCTACAATAACTTTTTTTCATACGCATTGTCCAATTTTCTTTTTAAAGTTGTTATAAAACAAAATTTATTTAATATAAATGTTATATAACAGTTAAAGGGAGAGATTGAACAATGGAAAAGATCGGTGCAGAACAAGAAACAGTGAAAAAAGAAAACGAAAAAACAAATTTTACATGGGTGGAAGAATACCCAACTATTTTAGACATTGTCAACGAGTATTACAGTACGTGTCGATAAAATGGGGAAGGCCGGAACAAAAGTATTTCAGTTGAAAGAGGATCCGAACGATGAATCGTTCGGATTTTTTTCATTGTGAGGGTGAACGCAGGTTTACTGTATATAGCTATGTCTTACTATCTTTTTTATAAAAAAGATATAATAGTAGCAATTTTCTTAAAAAGTTTAATATAATAAATATTAGGGTACTGAATTGTATGAAATAAAGATAAAACGCATCGTTTCATACTATTTCCTTTTTTACCGCTAGTATAACCTTGAAGAAAAAGTTTCATTTGATATACTAACTATACGCTTAGTCTTTAAGAGAAAGATGAAGATTCATTGTCATTGTTACACGCAGTGAATGAGCTGCCTTTGCTTGGCGAAAACGTCGTACAAACAAAGACAGATAGCGAATTGTTTTGGGTGCGTTCATTTAGTTCAAAACAGGGAGGCGATTAGTCTATGTTACTTGTACGTATGGCCATGATTGGTTTCTTTTCATTAACAGCCATATCATTGTTTTCTTTTCAGTCCGTTGAAATTATCCATGCTATTATGGACTTTTTCTCATCAGCTGATAAGTACTAAAAAACGATATCTTTTTTAAATAAAAAGCGGATAACCCCCCTTAGGGGGCTATCCGTCAAAAACCGCCCAAAAGGCGGTTTTTTTATGCTTATAGCTATGCTAACAGACGCACTGCATACGTTCTCTGATGACAAAGTCCACGTGTTTTTTAGCTTAACATTCGTTAAAATAAGTATTTACGTACTGTTCAAACTGAAGCCAATCGTCCACGCGAGGGACATTTACTTCTTCGTTATACGGGTAGTTCATGGCAACAGCATGGCGACCTGTAGCTTGAAAAGCCTTCAAATTATGCGGTGCATCATCAAATAGCAAGTCTCCGTATATTTTATCTTTTTGGTGTGTAAACACGATATTGTATTTTCCGATAAACGGAAGGTGTTTTTCAACCCACTGCTCTTTTTCTGTATAAGCATAGGTACGGCTGCTTGTGACAATTAAAATGGAAAATCTTTCATAAAGTCGTTTAAGAACCTCAACAGCATGAGGCAGAGGTTGTAAATGTAAAAAAAGCCCCGGCTGATCGAGGTAGTCATAAATTTTTGTCCCGCATTCCGGCTTTACATACTTTTCTGATTCCCAGCATTTTAACTTTTCAACCGATAAGCTGTCGCAATAATCTTTGTTATATTGGTTATGCCAATCTGTCATAAGATCACAAATGACAGAATCCATGTCAATTAAAAGGGTGTACATTTATTCAACTTCCTTTACATTATTCATCTACACGCTTGGTTTTGCAATGTAATGTGCTGCTTCTACTATACCAAATCTTTTACATGCAGAAAAAGAGCAAGCCGCATCAAAATCGCACAGCTTGCCCCATTTATAGAAACTACATTCTTTTAGCACCTAAATAGCGTTTGCTCCAATAGCTCTCTTTTAGAGAAGAGATGCTCACACCTTTAGATGAAGAGCAGTGAAGAAACTGGTTATTTCCTAAATAAATTCCTGCATGAGAAGGCCCTTTTGTATAGGTTTGGAAGAACACAATATCTCCGGCTTTTGGACTTGAGACGCGCGTTCCTTTTTGATAAATTTGAGCTACTGTTCGAGGAAGTTGAACCCCGCCTCCATGTTTGAACGCATAGCCAATAAAACCGCTGCAGTCAAAGCCGCTTGGCGTTGTTCCGCCCCAGCGATATCGAACGCCCATATACTGTTTTCCTTTGTTAATCACTGCGTTAGGGTTATAGCGCGCTGAGCTAGAAGGCGATTTACCCTTTGCTGAAACGCCTAGTTTAGCATACGTTCCCTTTCCGACAATACCATCTGCTGCTAGTCCATTTTTGCGCTGAAATGATTTTACAGCAGAAGTTGTAACAGTCCCAAAGTATGTAGTCGTATTCCCTTTAAAATAACCTTTATTTTTCAACGTTTGTTGTAGTTGTTTAACATCTTGGTGATTCATGCCTTGGCGAAGCGTTTGGTCGCCTAGAGCCGCTTGGCTGACAATCGGGCTAGTAGAAACAATAACGCCAGCAAGCGTAAGAGCTGCTATTACTTTTTTCATAAAACTAGTACCCCCTGAAAATTTTTCCTGATTTGAGTAAATTCATCATATCATCTTTCGACAGTGTTCTACGTTACAATTTCATTACATATATGAAAAAAATGAAATATAAAGGTGAATATAGTCTTATAAAAGCTGTAACTAAAAGGGTTCTTTAGATGTGCAATATTGCTAGAAAAACTTTGAATATTTGACGGTAAATAACTAAAAGATATGAAAAAGTATGTACATTTAAAATTTAACAAAGAAATATGTTGTGAATTACTACACAAAAAGTTCGAACTCGGGTAAAATGTAGAACTATAATATAGTAGTCATGTATGTGACTTTGATGAGGTGAAAGTAATGAAAAGAATAGGTGTATTAACAAGCGGCGGAGATTCTCCAGGTATGAATCCTGCGGTTCGTGCTGTTGTGCGTAAAGCAATTCATGAAGGTATGGAAGTTTACGGTATCTATCAAGGATATCAAGGGTTAATAGAAGGAAATATTAAAAAGCTAGAAGTTGGAGATGTTGGTGACATCATTCAACGCGGCGGAACTATGCTTTATTCTGCAAGATGTCCAGAATTCAAAACAGAAGAAGGGCGTTTAAAAGGTATTGAAAACCTTAAGAAGCACGGTATTGAAGGCTTAGTAGTTATTGGTGGAGACGGATCATATATGGGAGCTGTAAAACTAACAGAGCTTGGTTTCCCTTGTATCGGTATCCCAGGAACAATTGATAACGACATTCCAGGAACAGATTTTACATTAGGATTTGATACGGCTCTTCATACGGTTATCGATGCTATTGATAAAATCCGTGATACGGCAACTTCTCATGAACGTACGTTTATTATTGAAGTTATGGGTCGTAATGCAGGAGACATTGCTCTTTGGTCAGGTCTTGCTGGCGGGGCGGAAACAATCCTTATTCCAGAAGCAAAAGATGAGTTCCAAGAAATGGTTGACCGTTTGAGAAAAGGACAAGAGCGCGGTAAAAAGCACAGCATTATCGTAGTAGCTGAAGGCGTAGCCAATGGTAATGAAGTAGCGAAGCAGCTGCATGAAGCAGCAGGTATTGAAACGCGTGTAACAGTATTAGGACACATTCAGCGCGGTGGTTCCCCAACTGCTCAAGATCGTGTGCTAGGAAGCCGTTTCGGCGGTCGTGCAGTCGAGCTTCTGCTAGAAGGTAAAGGCGGTCGTGCAATCGGTATCCGTAAAAATGAAATTGTAGATTATGATATTATGGAAATTTTAGGTGAACCTCACCATATCAATGCTGATATGTACCGTTTATCTAAAGAGCTTTCAATCTAATCACAGTATGGCTGAGGCGAAACTTCTTATATGGAAGGAGTTTCGTCTTTTTTTGATTGCATCCCTGTCCCTTCGCAGTGTTTGCATGTTTTCATGTAACCGATACCAGGAATAACGGCTAGCTTTCCGAGTCCTTTGCAAAAAGTGCAAATTAATTCAAAACCAAACATCGTTCCATCCCCTCTGTACAAGTTTTCTTTCAGTTTATCATAAAAGTAGACAAATAATTTTAAAAATTATAGAAATAATCAAAAAAATGATTACATTTGAACAGCGAGTGATATAGTAAAGAGAGAAGAACATTTTACAAAAGAGGAGAGGAAGCGTGATGTTTAAACGAATTTTACTTGCCTCAGATGGCTCAGAGCATGCAGCTAAAGCAACAGAAAAAGCCGTTCAGCTGGCTCAGCTGACGGAAAACAGTTTTATTCAGGTCATTTATGCAGTAGAGGGTGATTCAAGATTAAAATCACTTAGCCGCGATGAGGAACGGGAAAGCCGGATACATACAACAGATGAAATTTTAAAGCAAGGAAACGTGGAGTATGAGATTACGTTTATGCACGGAGACGCGGCTAAAACAGTGATTCAATTTGCTAATCAAAATTCATTTGACCTTGTAGTAATAGGAAGCAGAGGTTTAAATCCTGTAAAAGGCATGCTGCTTGGAAGCGTGAGTTCTAAGATTGCACAGCAAGTAACGATTCCTGTGCTAATTGTTAAATAGGAGAGAAATGCAATGGTAAAACAGTACAAAGAATTAAAACAGCTCATTGATGATGCTAAACACATTTGTTTTTTTACGGGAGCAGGAATGAGCACAGAGTCGGGCATACCGGACTTTCGCTCTCAAAATGGCTTATATCGCCAAAATAAAAGCTTTGTGGACATAGTAGCTGCTGACTTCTATGAGCAATATCCTCATGAATTTTGGCCGCTGTTTAAAGAAATTTTTCATATTAAAATGCTGCATCAGTATAAAGCAAATACGGGCCATCGCTTTATTGCTGAACTAGAAGAAGCCAAAACCGTGCATGTGATTACGCAAAATATTGATGGCTTGCATCAAGATGCAGGAAGCACGAACGTTTTTGAAATTCATGGGTCCATTAAGAGAGCTCATTGTCCGAGCTGTAAAAAAGAGTATGACTTAGCGTATTTAAATCAGTCAGCTCTCCCACAGTGTACAGCGTGTGAGCGCCTTTTAAAGCCAAATGTTGTTCTCTTTGGAGATGCCATTCATCAGTTCGATGAAGCAGTTACAGCAGCGCTGTCATCTGATTTATTCATCGTGCTTGGTTCATCGCTTGAAGTAGCACCGATTAATCAAATTCCGCTGCTTGTGAGCCGGTACAATCGTCCAAATATGGTGATGATTAATAAAGAACCTACCCATTACGATTATTTGTTTGATTTGGTTATCTATGATTCCATTGGACAAGTGGTCGCAAATTTATAAGCGTCTATGCATGGACATAGCGCTTTTTTAGCATTTAGTGATAAAGTGTAGGGATGTATCATATGGTGTAGTACATCATCCATTCGCTAATGGATAGAAGGGATGTTTGCGCATATGAGTGGAGGCTTGAGAGTTTGTCTATTCATTGTTGGTATTGCACTCAAAGTGACAGCTGTTTTGACTTTGATTTTTGAAATGAATCTTGCCCCTATCCACGGAAGGAGTCTCACTTATTATGCTGAAGCGATAGGTATGAAACTCCCCATTATCTGTTTTGTTCTTGGTTTTTTTTGTGTAGCAGCAAGCTTTTATTTACCTGCTAAAAATCGCCGCACCAGTAAATAGCAAGGGCAGGAGACTAACTAAAACGTTTGACTGCAAAGTTTTTAACATTTAAAATAAAGTCAATAAGTTTAAAAAGAAATAGGATAATTATTCCTTATTCTTTTTAGATATACGGAAATAGAGGTGATTGGATGGGGCAGTGTACCACGTTGGCGAAGTAGCATTATATGCACCAGTGTCAAAGCGTACAATACAGTATTATATAAACCTACATTTGCTTCACGCATATCGCTCTTTATCACATAATCGCTCTTTTAAGACGTTAACAGACTTTAACTTTATAAAGATTGTAAACTACTAAATTTTTTATAAATGAATGGAAGAGAGAATCAGCGCTGAAGCAACATCATGAAATGAAGCGATGTGAGCCATTGCTTCACATCTAGAACAGCTGAATAAAGAATGACCTGCTACATTAACGAGTGAAACGTGAGATAAGGAAGAAAGACTGGCAGTTTTGCTCCATATAAAAATGTTTATACATTTATCATGTGATTCCTCCTTATATGCACTTTTCCAAGTGATCAGTACAGGGATAGAGTTCTTTATCCAAATTTTTTATTTTTTAGGAGGTGAGTCCTTACTCGTTTTTAAACGAGCTAAGGAACTTGATTGGACATATTTAACTTGATTTTACTAGCGGTACTGATTGCATTAACTGCTTTTTTCGTTGCTACCGAGTTTGCGATTATTCGCGTGAGGAGTTCCAAAGTGGATCAGCTTATAGCAGAAGGGAGCAGCAATGCAAAAGCTGCGAAGCAAGTTATTTCAAATTTAGATGAATACTTATCTGCGTGTCAGCTTGGTATTACGATTACTGCGCTGGGAATTGGTTGGTTAGGAGAGCCTACACTTTCGCATCTCCTCTCCCCATTACTTGATCAACTAGGGATAAGCGGAGCTTTAACAAAAGTACTATCTGTTGCGATTTCTTTTGCGGTTGTTACATTTATAAACGTTGTGGTCGGAGAGCTTGCTCCGAAAACATTTGCAATTCAAAAAGCAGAGAAAGTCACTTTATTATTTGTTCGTCCGCTTATACTCTTTTATAAAGTAACCTATCCTTTCATTTGGCTATTAAACAGTTCTTCTCGTTTAATAACAGGGTTATTTGGTCTAAAGCCTGCTTCAGAAAATGAGCTTGCACACAGTGAAGAAGAGCTTCGCATCTTGTTATCAGAAAGCTATAAAAGCGGTGAAATCAATCAATCGGAGTTTAAATATGTAAGTAAAATTTTTGACTTTGATGATCGCGTTGCCAAGGAGATTATGGTGCCGCGTACGGAAGTCGTTTCGATTGACCAGGAAGATACGGTCGAATACATCCTTGAGATGGTCCAAGAAGAGCGGTTTACCCGCTATCCGGTCATCGATGGAGATAAAGACCATATTATTGGAATGGTCAATATGAAAGAGATTTTAACCGAGATTGTCATGAACAACAGCAAGGAAAAAATAGATTTAAAACAGTATATCCGTCCTGTTATTGAAGTAATTGAATCGATTCCTATTCATGATTTATTGCTTAAGATGCAGCGTGAACGCATCCATATGGCTATTTTAATTGATGAATACGGAGGAACAGCAGGGATTGTAACAGTAGAGGATATTTTAGAGGAAATTGTCGGTGAAATTCGTGATGAATTTGATGCGGATGAACTTCCATTAATTCAGAAAGTCAAACCCGATCATTATATTGTAGATGGAAAATTATTAGTAAGTGAGCTTAACGAGCTGCTTGGCACAACAATTGATGATACGGATGTTGATACAATTGGAGGCTGGGTCTTGACGGAAAAATATGACGTCAAGCAAGGAGAAAGCCTTAGCTTTGATCAGTATGACTTTACCGTTACGAAAATGGAAGGCCATCACATTCAATATATTGATGTGATCAAAAAACGTCAGGTGCATCAAAGCACGGATGAAGCGGTTAATGTGTCAGACATGAATCAGTCACAGGCTTTATCTTCGTAACAAAAAGGCGCATTGCAAAAGAGCAATGCGCCTTTCTTATGGAAAAAGCGTGCTGGGAAGATGACAAAGTCATATGATGGAACTATGGGATAATATTACCGCTATGAATCTTGAAATCAATTTGCTTTAATAAAAGTATGAAAACTCTATCAAAACTTTTATTAGTAACATTGTTGTCTGTCACTCTAGCTTTTGGTCTTAATAACACTGCGCAAGCAGCAACCGTACATACCGTTCAATCGGGCGATACGATGTGGAAAATAGCAGTAAAATATCAGGTTGGCGTTTCCGAGCTGATTGAAGCGAACTCTGCTATTAAAGATCCTAATTCGATCTACCCGGGACAAAAAATTACCATACCAACAGATAAAGCGGGAAGTTCATACGAAGAGCAAGTGGTTCAGCTAGTGAATCAAGAACGTGCTAAAGTAGGGCTTAAACCTTTAAAATCTAATTGGGAAGTAGCTCGCGTTGCTCGCTATAAATCGCAGGATATGATTGATAAAAACTATTTCAGTCATACATCGCCTACATATGGAAGTCCGTTCGACATGATGAAAAAATTTGGTATTACATACAGTACAGCAGGTGAAAATATCGCTGCTGGACAAGCAACTCCAAAAGAAGTGGTTAACGCATGGATGAATAGCGAAGGTCACCGTAAAAACATACTATCAAGTCAATTTACCGAAATCGGAGTAGGTTACGCTAAAGGCGGAAACTACGGTCATTACTGGACTCAAATGTTCATTTCAAACTAAAAAAGAAAGGAAAAAAAGCTGACTATTAAGTCAGCTTTTTTTAGCTTCGAGCACTTTCTAGAAATTCTTTTGGATTGCCAGAGAGCTTTCCGTCCTGTTCAACGATGAGTGTGCGCGTAGGGAAAGCAAATTCTACGCCTTCTTCTTCGAGAATGTCCATAATTTCGAAGTTTATATTTTCTTTTACATCTAAATAATCAGCGAAAACGGTTGTATTTGTAAAGAAATACAGATAGATATTTAGACTGGATTCATAAAAACCGTCAAAGTTAACCAGAATCGTTTCATTGTGAATTTCTTCGTGCTCAGTCAGCATCTTTTTAATTCTTGCCACTACGGTTTCTAACTTTTCTTTTGGTGTATTATAATTCAAGTTTAAATGAAAGGCAATTTGACGTTTTCCCATCTTAGCCCAGTTAATAATAGGCTCATTAGAAAGAGTAGCATTTGGAACCGTTACCACTGCTTGAGCGAACGTTCGAACTTTGGTGCTTCGAAACGTAATATCTTCTACAACACCTTCAACACTCGGTGTTTTAATCCAATCTCCAATGGTAAAAGGCTTTTCGGTAATAATCACAATTCCGCCGAATAAATTACTAACGGTGTCTTTTGCGGCTAGGGCAAAAGCAAGACCACCTAAGCCAAGACCTGCTACAAAGCCGTTTACGTTAAAACCCCATTCTTCTGCGATGATGGAGATAGAAAGCATAACAACAACGATGCGGATGAACTTTTCAATAAAAGGAATGATGATTCGATCCACTTGGATATCAAAATTTTTGGCAAACGTTGCAAAAAATAAATTGGTAGAAGCAGCTAAATTATACAAGCCCCATCCTGCAAGGCCAACAGAAGCTGAACGAACTAAATGTCTTTCCGTATCGGCTGTTAAAACATCAAAGGGAAGATAGGGAAGAGCAAGCTTGAAACCAATAATGACAAAAACCCAGCGCAGCGGCTTTTCAAAAGCTTCTAAAACGCTCGTAATTAAATTGATTTTTTTATTTTTGACAAAACCAATAATAAACTTAAACAAATAAGTCGTGAACAGCTTGCGAAGAATCAAAAAGATCAAAAAGATCCCAATCGCAATCACGATTTTTTTCCAATCATCCAACGATGACAGAGACTTTAAAAAATCCATACAATCCTCCTAATTACCAAAACTGTGCTACAGTTCATTTATATCCGTCAATTGAAGCATGTCTATGTAGAATGTACTGTACCCTAAATTCATGCTTTTTAAAAGCTTCTTCCCTATTAAAATAGCATAAAAATACCCGTAAATCTATTTAAGTGATAATTATGAATATATCTCTTTTTAATAAAAGAGACAGACAACAGTCTGAAAATAAGTTGTATAATAAATAGATAATATTATAAACGTTAATGTATCTTATTATTTATTGAAAACGTTCGTTGGAGGGAGAAGTTTTGTTAAGTCAATTAAATAAAATGCTAGAAAAATTGATGCCGTTTATTACGCCGGTCAGCTTGCTCATAGGAGTTCTTATCGGTTCGTCATTAAGTCAGTATGCCTTCTTAATTCCCTGGCTTTTTGCATTAATGACGTTTGCCGGAAGTTTGAATTCAAACTTTCACCAGTTAAATGCCACGATACACCGTCCATTTCCAATCATTATGGCCCTGTTTGTTTTACATATTTTTATGCCAGCGTGGGCTTGGAGCGTTGGCCAAGTGATTTTTCCACATGATGTATTTACAAGCACGGGTCTTTTGCTAGCAGCGATTATTCCAACAGGCGTGACTAGTTTTATATGGGTCTCGATTTACAAAGGAAGTATTCCTCTTGCGCTATCCATCATTTTAATTGATACTCTTTTGGCGCCGCTTATCGTTCCTTATACGCTTTTATGGGTGGTTGGAGACACCGTGCATTTGGAAGCGCTAAAGTTAGTCAAAGATTTATGTTTTATGATTGTCCTTCCATCTTTGTTAGGGATGTGCTTAAATCAATATACAAAAGGAACAATTAAGCAGACATTAGGACCAAAGCTGGCACCTGTTTCGAAAATAGGGTTAAGTGTGATGGTTATGATAAATGGGGGAGTAATTGCACCTTATTTAAAACATATTGATAAAAAACTGCTGTTTATTATCCTGATCGTCTTTTTAATGAGTTCAGCTGGTTATTTCTTCAGCTGGATGATTGGCAAATGGCTAAGATGGGATCGAGCAAAAGTTGTGACGCTTACGTTTTGCGGAGGCATGAGAAATATTAGCGCCGGAGCCGTGTTAGCCGTATCTTATTTTCCGGCTCCCGTTGCTGTACCGGTTGTGCTGGGGATGTTATTTCAGCAGGTATTAGCTGCTTTATCAGGGCGTTTAGTTCAAAACTATTACGAGAAAAAAGACGCTGAGTTTATTTCGTTAAAATAAATGGAAGAAGCAAGGGACGAACCACAGTAATCATAAAGTAAGCACTCTGTTTTAATGAGGAGAGATAAGGGGCTTGTACGCTTGCTGCGTTCAAGGTAACGAGACGATTAGAAAAAGGAACGGTGTGGCATACTAGGAAGAAAAAGGTCGGATATTTGTGCTTATCAATATAGCGCTGGCGTTTGTTTTACCTTGGATTTTTGGCACACTCTATTTACATCCTAAAAATCGTCGTTTACTGCCTTTAGTAGGAACTGCTTTTTGCATTTTAGCAATCGTTATCAATGAATTAGGGAGCTATTATGGTTTTTGGAAACTCCGCACTTCTTTAGAAAATGAAGCATTAGAGGCGCTGCCTTTTAATTTAGGCGTCTATCCTGTATTGGCTAGCTATATGATTTTTTTAATTCAGCGAATCGGAAAGCCTCATTTTTTTATTCTGCTTATTACGCTGTTTACAACATTTTTAGAAGGAACGTATGTGCATATGGAAAGAGTAATATACGGAAACGGATGGAATCTCGTCTGGACATTTTTTTCCTACTGGATTCCGTACAGCGTGATTTATTTATACTATAGGTATTTGGTTAGTCTTAGACTGCTTCACTAGAAGAAAGAAAAAGAAGTAAATATGTACAATAAAAAAAGCCGTGAATATTCACGGCTTTTTTGTTAGATCGCTTTTTTCGAGCTAGATTTATCTTTTGAATGATCCCACGCTTCAATATTATCAAGTCCAGAAATGCTGTCTTGGTAGAAGACAGGGTCTTTTCCAGCTTTCTTTTGACCAAGATAATCTTTGAGTGCCGCAAAGGCTACTTTCGAGAGCAATAGAATGGCGATTAAATTGACTACTACCATAAAGCCCATAAACAGGTCTGCTAAATCCCATACAAGCTGAATTTGAGAAATAGAACCGAACACAATCATTGCAAGTACAGCAACACGATAAGTCATCAGCCAAGCTTTATTTGTGTTCAAGAACTCAATATTTGTTTCTCCGTAGTAGTAGTTACCAATTAATGTACTAAAAGCAAATAGGAAAATCATAATTGCAAGAGCACCTGTTGCCCAAGAACCAATGTGAGTGCTTAAAGCAGCTTGTGTTAACTCAATACCGCTTAAATTTTTATTTGTATAAGTACCTGAAAGCAAAATGATAAAGGCAGTACTGCTACAAATAATAAGCGTATCTGTCAATACACCAAATGCTTGAATCAATCCTTGCTTTACCGGGTGGCTTGTTGTTGCAGCTGCGGCTGCATTTGGAGCACTACCCATACCAGCTTCGTTTGAGAATAATCCGCGTTTAATTCCTTGCATAAGAGCTGCTCCAAGAGAACCGCCGGCAATTTGATCGAAACCAAATGCATTTTTAACGATTAATGCAATAAGAGAAGGCATCTCTTGAATGTTCATAATAATAATGAAGAGTGCTACTGCAATATAGGCAACAGCTAGTACCACAACAATGTATTCTGACATTTTTGCAATACGCTTAACTCCGCCAAAAATAATGGCAGCGAAAGCCACTGTCATAATAATTCCTAACACTAAACGATTTGTTCCGAACGCATTTTCAAACGCAAGGGTAATGGTGTTCGATTGTACAGCATTAAAAATTAAGCCGAATGATAAAGTGATTAAGACAGCAAACAGTCCGCCCATCCAGCGCTTCTTTAAACCTTTTTCCATATAGTAAGCCGGTCCGCCTCGGAAGCCGCCGTCTTTGTCTTTTACTTTGTATATTTGTGCTAATGTACTTTCGATAAATGCTGAAGCTGAACCAATAACCGCAAGCACCCACATCCAAAATACAGCACCAGGTCCCCCTAAAGCGATCGCAATCGCAATACCTGTAATATTCCCCGTACCAACGCGGGCTGCCATACTGATGCAAAACGCTTGGAATGGCGAAATTCCGTCTTTAGAAGAGCTATCCGCACCTTCTTTTAATACACGGATCATTTCTTTTAATAACCGAATTTGTAAAAACTTTGACCTAAAAGTAAAAAACAAACCAAATGCAATCAGCATCGCAATCAGTAAGTAGGACCAAAGAAATTCGTTGATTGAACTAACAAAACCTTGAACTACTTCTTGCATAGTTTCACCTCTTCATGAATTATAGTAGAATAATAATGAAAAACATGAATTTATAGAATTTTCCCTCTATTTAGATAGATCTCCCTATTTCCCCGCTGTTTTTCTTCATTATCCTTGTCGAATCTTGTTGCTAAATCTGAACCTTATATATATATAAAATAATAATTTTGGTCTTTTGTCAACTAACCTCACATGGAAAAATAGGGTGATATGACAAATGAAGCGGGTATGAAAAGGCTATAACAGCAGGGATGAAAGAAATTTCATTTTGTTTTACTTAATTGTTGCTAGAAAATAAAAGTTTTAGGCCCAGTACGCCAAAAACCGTTCCTTTTACATATTTTAATGTGTGCTGAAAGATGCGGCTTTTTTTGACTTTTTTTCCAAGGCCAGAAGCAAATAGCGCAATAAGTGAAAAGATGATGAGCGTTTCGGCGATAAAGATGATACCGAACAAAATCATCTGTAAGCTTACATGTCCAAGAGACGAATTAACAAACTGCGGTAAGAACGTGATGAAGAAAATAGCTACTTTTGGATTGGTTAAGTTGCTAACGAATCCTTTTCTAAAGTGATGGTGCTGCTGAACGTTTTCTGTTAATTCCAACGGACCGCTTTTTTCGCGAAACGATTGGTATGCTAAAAACAGCAGGTACAGAACGCCTACAACCTTTAGAATCGTAAAGGCTATAATTGATTTTTGAAAGATAATAGATAGCCCCACTGCGGCTAAAAGAGTATGTACAAATGTTCCCGTAATAGATCCCAATACGGTTTTGATGCCTGCTTTGATGCCTGAAGCAATACTTTGTGTCATTACAAAAATCATGTCTTGTCCTGGTATTAAGACAATGATAAGTGACACGGCTATGTAAGGTATAAGCCAAGAAAATGTCATGATGATTCCCTCCCAACAGAATTTTAACCATTTCGACAAAAAGTTCTCAAGAGTGTGTGCTAATGAATTAATAGATTAATGGAGTAAAGTTAAGAAGGCATAAAAGCATAAAAAGAGGTTATTTCTTCTAATAAAATTCAATAAAAGATGTAGGAAAAAAATAGGTGGTGTTGTATAATGATTCGATATACTTAATTTTTATAGAAAGAGGGTAAAATTTATGAAGTACTGTTTAGCACAGCCAGAGGACGCTGCTACAGTTCACGATCTTATGCTGCAAGCCTTCTCCGTATATCGCGATTCTGTCCCACCGTCCAGTGCTCTTGATGAAACGATAGAATCTATTATGCAATCGTTAAAGCACGGAAAAGAGGCTGTCATTTTATACGTCGAAAATAAGCCGGTAGCGATGGCGCGTTTTACGCTAGAAGAAACGAGCTTATATTTTTACCGTCTGTCTGTCATTCCTGCTTTTCAAGGAAAAGGAATGGCTAAGCAGCTTATTCAATGGCTAGAAACGTACGCCAAAGAGTGTGGCAAGGAAAGTTTATCATGCAAGGTGCGAATGAGCGTTTCTCGTAATATAGCTTTGTATGAATCAATGGGCTTTTACATAGAGGAAAAAGAAATCGTACATAGAGGGGGAGTGGATATTCCCGTAGTAAATATGAAAAAAGAGATTCTAAAAGGAGTAATGGCATGAATAAATCAACTCTTCCTTTACCGCCTCCTGTCTTTCTTTTAATCGGTGTATTAGCCGTTTCTTTTTCTTCTATTTTAATTAAATGGTCGGACGCACCTGCTTCTATTTTAGGAATGTATAGACTGCTGTTTACAGTCCTCTTATTTTTACCGTTTTTACCATGGAGGAAAATGAAAATTCTTTTTAAAAACAGCACGGTAAAAGAATGGCTAATGCTAACTGTATCAGGCGTATTTTTAGGACTTCACTTTCTGTTTTGGATGGAGTCTTTTTCACATACAACAGTTGCTAGCGCTATGATTTTAACTGCGCTTGAGCCGGTCTTCGTAGTGATAGGAGCTTATTTTTTATTTAAAGAAAAAACAAGCAAAGTAGGAATTATCAGCATTTTAATTGCTGTTAGCGGCTCAGTGATTATCGCATCGGGAGATATCGGACTATCCAAAACGGCTCTTTACGGAGACTTACTTTCTATTTTAGGTACAGTAGCTGTTTCTGTTCATATGCTTGCGGGGCAAGAATTATGCAGGAAAATGCCTTCAATCATCTATAGCTTCGCCGTTTTTTTAATCGGTGGCCTGGTTCTATTTGTCTACAATGTTTGGACACATATATCGCTCACTCAGTATGAATCAAAAGACTGGTGGATCTTTTTGCTTTTAGCGCTTATTCCTAATATTTTTGGTCATGCCTTATTTAACTGGCTGTTAAATTACGTAGGTGCTACAACGATTTCAATGGCTATTTTAGGAGAGCCAATTGGTGCCATCATTCTCGCTTATTTCTTGCTTGGAGAAATGACCACTGTTTCTCAGCTAGTGGGAGGGATGATTGTGATGATTAGTGTGATGATCTTCTTAAAGTACAAAGCAGAAGAGCCGAAAAAAGTCATAGCTCTTCAAGAAAAGTCCAATATCAGCTAATTGGATAGGCAAGCAGCACCGAGTATGATACAGTTTATTTATCATTATTTACCATTTAGTGAAGCGGTTTTTATTAAACTACATAAAGCGGGTGTAAATATGCTGAAAAAACTAACGGACCATGTTTATTACTTTCCTCATTCTGAAGAAACGGATCGGCCGGTGCTCGGGCTTATATGCGGGGAGAAGTATAGTTTCATCGTAGATGCCGGGAATTCTCCTGCGCATGCATCATTATTTTTAGAAGAAGTTGAAAAAATGGGCGTGCCTCCACTCAAAGGAGTAGCTATTACGCATTGGCACTGGGATCATACATTTGGCATTCATGCCATGAACAAGTATACAATCAGCCATCATCTAACGAAGAAAAAGCTGGCTTATTTAAAGACACTGCGCTGGGACGATGATGCCTTGGATAAACGCGTTCAGGAGGGGGAAGAAATCGAGTTTTGCCGGGATATGATCAAGAAAGAAATGCCGTGTCGAGACACGTTAATTTTACAGGAGCCGGATGTAACGTTTCATCATCATATGGAAGTTGACCTGGGTGGAATTACTTGTTGTATTCAGCATATTGGAGGGGTACACGCGCAGGACTCGTCCATTGTCTACATACCCCAAGAAAAAGTCCTGTTTTTAGGTGATTGTCTATGTCCAGATCTTTATAGCGGTGACTGGAGCTATGATAAAGAAGACTTTGAGCGGATTCAAAGAGAACTTAAAAAATATGATGCGCAGTATTATCTCTCATCTCATTTTGACCCTGAAACTTCTGAGGAACTTTGGCGAGATTTAGACCAATTGAGTGCGATTGGAGAAATTGTAGGAAATGAAGTCGATTTAGAAAAAGCATGTTTTCAGTTTGAATGTGAAACGTATAAGAAGCCAACAAATGAGCAAAAAGAGAGAATACAGTATTTTGTTAATGGAAATGTCAAGCGCAAAAGCAGAGAACTGTTTTGATAGTTTATGCATAATGATAAATAAGCCCGCCTGTTCATACTATGTTATGAGCAGGCGGGCTTATTCAACTGGTTGTGCAGTGATACAAGCTTTAAGTTATGATAGTAAAATAAATAACTTGACGAAATAAAGTTATAAAAATATAATCAGTTACACAAAGTAAGTTAATTAAAAAATAATATATTCAAAAGGAGAAATAATCATGAACTTTCACCGTGCTCCTCATATATTTGTTGGGAAAGTAAATTTAAAAGTAGAAAATTTAGAGCGTTCACTTGCTTTTTACCAGCAAATAATTGGGTTTAAAATTTTAGGGAGAAAAGAGAACAAAGCTCTGTTAACAGCTGATGGACGCACCGCGCTGTTATCGATTGAACAGCCGGAAAACGTTACAGCAAAACAGCCTCGTACAACAGGCTTATATCATTTTGCTCTATTGTTGCCGACTCGTTCTGATTTAGGAAGTATACTGCAGCATTTGTTAAATAGCGGTTATCCGCTTCAAGGGGCGTCTGATCATCTAGTGAGCGAAGCGCTGTACTTGGCAGATCCAGATGGAAACGGCATAGAGATTTATCGAGATCGTCCGTCAAGTACATGGGAATGGAATGACAGTGAAGTAGTAATGGCTACAAAACCTTTAGATGCAGAAGCGATATTAGCTGAAGGAAACGGTAAACCATGGACAGGATTACCTTCAGCTACCTTAATGGGACATATTCATCTTCACGTTTCTGAATTAGAGCAAACGGAAAACTTTTATCGAAATGGATTAGGTTTTGAGGTTGTGAGCAATTACCATAATCAAGCATTGTTTATTTCAACTGGGCGCTATCATCATCACATCGGACTAAACGTTTGGAATGGAATTGGAGCGCCTAGTCCTCTTGAAAGCAGCGTTGGTTTAGAGTCATTTACACTTGTTTTTCCAGCTGAAGAAGCAAGGGAGCAGGCAATAAATCAGCTTCGTGAAATCGGAGCAGCTGTGTCTAAAGAAAACCAAGATTTCATCACAAAAGATCCATCAGGCAATATAATTAGATTAGTCCTTTAACATAAAAGCTGCCGCAATTGGCAGCTTTTATTTATCGCAATGTTCGTCAAAATAGGAAAGAAATGTACACTTTTTTCTCAAATAGTAAGATGATAATGGCGAAAACGGTGTTATTTTCAGGGAAATAAACGAAGAGTCTTACGTTTAAAAAAGTTTGTAAACAAGCGGGCGTGGGAATAAAATACATATCAAGCATCATTTCTTATCGTTATTGAATCTTTATATAAAGTCTTTTCATATAAAACCTTGAAAGAAGGGAGCGGAAACCTGTGAGATATAAAGTGAAACATTGGCTTAGATTAACTTCAGACGAGCGCTATCTTGTATTGTTTGCTACTGCTGCTTTGCAAAAAGAAAAGCGATAAAAGAGTTGTTAATAGTAAGGAAAGTAGCTTTATATGCTAACGAAAAGGTAATAAAAGGCCTGAAAATAATATATTTATTTTCAGGCCTTTTATTGTTTTCAAACCTTTTTTAAGTCAACTGTTGAGAGATAGCTTCAGCCGTTTGTTTGCCGTTTGTTATACACGCTGCAATGCCTACTCCATAGTAAGAACAGCCGGCTAATGTAATAGCGGGGTGCTTGTCATGCAATTTTTGAGTCAAGCTGCGTACAAGTTCACCGTGTTTAAGGTGATAGGTAGGCATCAATTTATCCCAATTGGTTACGTCGCTTTCAATGGGCTGCTCTTTGATTCCTAAGCTGTTTTCAATGTCCTTTTGTGCCACTGCTAGCAGCTCTGCTTTTGACATCGTCCGCAGGGTGTCAAAGTGGTGACTCGTGCTTTTATAAAATAAGCGAACTAACAAATTCCCTCGCTTAGAGGTGTGAGCCCATTTTTTGCTCGTCCACGTGCAGGCATTGGCGATTAAGTGGCTTGATTGAGAGGCAATAAACCCGGTGCCTTCAGCGGGAAGGTATTCGTCTGGAACGTCATAGCCGATGTACATGCTAATGAGAGAAGAATCTTTTAACTGCTCAAAGTCTTCGTTTAATTCGGGATCGTTCAACAGTTGCTGAGCAGCCGTGTGCGGTGTAGCTAACACCACGTAATCCGCTGAATGGGCTTGCCCCGGCGTACTGATTTGGTAACGTTCACCGTTCCGTTTTATGCTGGTGGTTGGCGTATCTTTTAAAATCGTTACATCAGAAAGCTCTTCTTCTAAGCGGTGAATAATCGTTGATAAACCTTGTTTAAACGAAATGAATTTTTTATTTCCTGCCGTTTTAAATTTTTTTTCATTGGCTCCCATTCCCTTGATGATGCTGCCGTACGTGTTTTTATAGTCGAGCAGATACGGGAGAGTCGAAGAAATCGTAAGTTTGTCTAAATCGCCAGAGTAGACGCCCGATAAAATAGGTGCAATTTGCTTTTCTACTAGCTCTTCTCCTAAAAAATGTTTTAAAAAGAGTCCGATTGAGCTGTCTTTCGTAAACGTTGTATTTTTAGTAATTAAGTCTTTTAAAGCTGTAATTTTAGCTTTTGAAGAAATCAGCTCGCTCTTAAAAAGAGATTCCACGCTTGTTGGAATACCGAACATGGTATCTTCAGGAATTGGAAGCAGCTCATTAGCAGAGTAAATAAACGATTTGCCCGTTTTGTTATAGACTAAATCGTTTGTTAAGTACAGCTCTTCTAGCAGGGGCATAACGTTTTCTTTTCGAGCTACAATAGAATCCGCCCCTGTTTCCATAATAAATTCCCCAGCTTCACGGGTATTGATTTTCCCTCCTAAATGGGCATGTTTCTCTAGTAATAATAATTTAAGCGGGAGATTACGTTCTCGTTTTAGTTTCTGCAAATAGTACAGAGTGGTTAAGCCCGTAATTCCTCCTCCAATAACAGCGACCGTTTTCAAAATATTCACTCCTACATTTTCAACAATTAGTCTGTAATATACGAAAATCATACCACTATGACTAGGAAAAGTGTAATGAATTGATTGTGAACATAGTGTGTGCAAACACGAAAAGAAATATTGAAACTATACGATTAGATATTTTGAAATTACATAAAATAAAAGCTCATACACGTAGAGAAAATGACTGAGACGCAGCAGTGAAGAAAGGAGGAAGCATCATGCTCGGCGGTTTTATGGAAACGCTGAAAAAAGACTGGCTCGCTTTAGTATTAATAAGTGTTCTTATATGCGGTATTACCTTAAACGTACGAGCCGAAGAGAAGAGCGGACGAAGCGGATACATCGAACCAAAGCTAGTTTTTCCTGTGATCAGTGATGTTCATATTAAGGAAACAGGAACGCTTGATTTGCGTACTTTTCAACATGCATTAACGCAGTTAAATGAACAGGCACCGAAACAAGATGCATTTGTAGTAGTAGGAGATTTGGCTGATACCGGCGCGTTAAAAGAATACGACCGCTTTTTTTCTATTTATAATCAAAATAAACAGCCGCAGGCCGTATCTCTTTTTACGATTGGTAATCATGAATACAGGGACAGCGTAACCAATCAGCAAGCGCAGCAGCGTTTTTTATCTAAAACTAAAATGAAAGCTCTTTATTTTCATCAAGTGATAAAAGGATATCATTTTATCATGCTTGGAACAGAAAGCCGTCTGACGGCCGGTGATTATTCAGTCAAACAAATTAACTGGCTTGCTGAACAGTTGAAGATAGCAAAGCGAGACGATCCTAAAAAACCGATTTTTGTCTTTATTCATCAGCCTATTAACAATACACTGTACGGGAAAAACAGATGGGGGATAGAAGTGAATGAACAGCTTCTTTACAATACGTTAAAACCTTATCCGCAAGTCATTACATTTTCTGGTCATACCCACCATCCGTTGGACGATCCTCGTACTATTTTTCAAAGAGATTTTACATCTCTTGCAACGTCTTCTGTTCGGTATATTTGGCCTGGTGCTGGATATTTACAAGGTGAACTTCCTCCTGGCTACCGAGATGTGAGTCAAGGTCTTCTTGTAGAGGTTTATAATCGAAAAGTAGTCGTTAAAAGGCGGGATTTTCACGCAAATAAGTGGACAGGAGAAGCGTGGGAAATTAACATACCTGCAGATGCAAAAAAGTTTCACTACACGAATGAACGAGATTTAGTAAAACCGATTTTTCTGCCAAGCTCTACTATTTCTGTTATACAAGAAAAAGCTTCATCGAATCAGCTGTATATCCAGTTTACGCAAGCGGTGGATAATCTGATGGTTCATTCTTATCGCATTACCGTCAAAAATAAAGAAACTGGAGAAGTGGTCAAAACATATAATGCATTTTCTCAATACTACAGCGATCCCGTTCCGGATGTTCTAAGTCTTCCGTTATCAGGTTTACAGCCTCATACTGCGTATCAAATAGAAGTAGCGGCAGTGGATGCGTTTGACAATCAAAGCGACCAAAAATTAATCATTGAAGGCTCTACTAAATAGCTAAAAGAGTCCTAATTTTTATTGATTCTTTTAGCTTTTTTTCATCTGTTTTTAATGTTATTTTCATTAGATTTTTAAGTGGAGTTGCTACACTGAAACTGTATTTAAAGTCATAATATGTAATTTTCATGAAAGTATCAAAAATCAAAAGGAGTTTGTATGAAAGGATCTTTTGTACGTTTTTTAGTAGTGGGACTGGTCAATACAGCAGTAGGTCTTTCCATTATGTATGTGCTGCTTCATATTTTTCATCATTACTGGGCAGCAACGTTTATCGGAAACGCAACAGGAGCAGTCGTCAGCTACGTGTTAAATCGAATATTTACGTTTAAAAGCGGAGTTCATTTATCTACAAGCATACTGCGTTTTATTTTGCTTATCGGCGTTTGCTACGGCTTGTCTTACTATATTGGACTGCAGTTCTCCAGCTGGTTATTGCATCAACTTCCTGCTGCTGTGCGTCCGTTCAAAAAAGATGTCGGTATATTAATTGGAACAGGTCTGTATACGCTTTTAAATTATACGGGTCAAAAATACTTTGTATTTAATACAAAAAAAGAAGCAGTCGTCGTACACGATTAGCTTCTAGCAATTACGAAATGGAAATAGGTGTTAACAGATGAAGAAAGAAACAGCTATGAATAAAGAAAAAACATTGCTTATTATCGCTTTCCTTTTGCTGCTTGCGTATGTATCTCCTATGTTTTTGCTCGGGGAAAATTCACATATACGCGTGCACGATAATTTAGACTCAAATATTACGTGGTATAAAGTTCTGCATCGAAGCGGAGAGCTGTTTGGCTCCAGTCATGCCGTATTACCTCAAATTATTAACGGATTGCCGAGGAATACATTTGGAACAGAATTTAGCGGTATTCAGTGGCTGTATGGTTTATTCCCGACTATGCTTGCGTACAGTCTCAGCCAAACGATCACGCGCGTATTTGCTTTAATTGGAATGTACTTATTATTAAAAAAGCATTTTATTAAAAGCGAGGATGCTTATGCGATTCGAGTGCTTGTATCACTTGCTTTTGCACTTACTCCTTTTTGGCCTTCAGGCATGCTGAGTACATTAGGACAGCCGCTGGCGCTGTGGGCGTTTTTAACCATTCGAAACCGCGAAGGAACGTGGAAGGAATGGCTTACTCTTTTATTGCTTCCGTTTTACGCAAGTTTTGTGCTAGGGTTTTTCTTCTTTTTAACGGCGATGGGAATGCTGTGGCTAAGAGATGCAGTTAAAAAACGAGTGTGGAATATTCCTTTTTTAAGCAGTATTGCAGCGATGACCGCTGTCTTTCTACTCATTGAATACCGCCTTGTTGATTCTCTTTTATTTCCGGAGGCCCCGACGAGTCGAAATGAATTTTTAAGCTCTACTCTAAGTTTCGGACATTCCGTTCGCCTTGCTTTTAAGAACTATACGCTTGGGCATACACATGTAATGACACTTCATACCTTTGTCATTTTGCCGCTTTCTTTTATTGTACTATGGATTGTTGCTCGCAATCAGAAAGAAAAGCTTGAAAAAACGTTTTTGCAGTTATTTATTTTTAATCTCCTACTGTCGATGTGGTATGCATTTTGGTTTTATAAAGGATGGGAGCCGCTAAAAGAAAAATATCAGCTTTTTAATACGTTTAACTTTGCTAGATTTCATTTTTTACGCCCTCTCATTATTTATTTGATGTTTGCAGTTGGCAGCTATGTCTTATGGAAACGGGGCCAGGCGTGGAAAAAGTTTGTGTGGGTGTGTTTGGTTTTACAGCTGCTTGTGTTATTTATAGCGAACCCTGAGCTTTATTATCGCTACAATCACGAGCCGTCAGTCAAAGAATTTTATGCTGTCCACCAATTCGATGAAATCAGCAGATATATAGGGAAATCTAAATCATCTTATCGGGTAGCAAGCATTGGGATTCATCCATCAATTGCTCAGTATAACGGCTTTTATACGCTAGATACGTATAACAACTTCTATCCGTTAACGTATAAACATGAGTTTCGCAAAATCATTGCCAAAGAGCTTGATAAAAATAAAAAGTTAGAAAGTTACTATGATCATTGGGGCAACCGCTGCTATGTGTTTGTTAGCGAGCTAGGGAAAAAATATGATTACCGAAAAGACTCAACGAAAAAAATCCGTCATTTGCAGCTTAATATCAGCCAATTTAAAAAAATGGGCGGTCGCTATATCTTTTCAGCTGTGCCAATCGAAAATGCTGAAAGGGACGGTTTGCACTTTTTAAAAGCGTTTAACGATAAACAGTCCGCTTGGAAAGTGTATGTATATGAAGCAAAGTAAGGGGGCAATAGCATGAACAGACCTATTTTAACGATTGTTGTTCCATGTTACAACGAAGAAGAAGTATTCACAGAAACATCTTTTCAATTAACTACTGTAGTAAAAGAACTGATAAATGAACGTCTTGTATCAAGTGAAAGTACCATTTTATTTGTAGACGATGGAAGCAAAGACAGCACGTGGTCGCTTATTGAAAAAGAAAGCTGCAGCAATTTGTTTGTAAAAGGGTTAAAGCTAGCGCGGAATGTAGGACATCAAAATGCTTTGCTCGCAGGACTAGAAGCAGCCCATAAGCAATCCGACTGCGTCATTTCCATTGACGCAGATTTGCAAGATGATATCAGTGTTATTCGTACTTTTATAGAGAAATATTGGCTCGGGTATGAAGTCGTATATGGTGTTCGAGACAGCAGAGAAACCGATACATTTTTTAAACGAACCACGGCAGTAGGGTTTTACCGTGTTATGAATAAGCTAGGAATTCAGCTCGTTCAAAATCACGCCGATTTTCGTCTCATGAGCAAACGTGCTCTTGGTGAACTTATGAAATATAAAGAAGGCAACGTCTTTTTGCGAGGCCTTGTACCATTAGTAGGATTTCGCTCCACGGAAGTCACATATGACCGCAAAGAACGGACAGCGGGCGAATCAAAATATCCGTTAAAGAAAATGCTTGCTTTTGCATTTGATGGAATTACATCTTTTAGCGTAGCGCCAATACGCCTATTAACGCTGCTTGGAGGAGCTTCTTTTCTCTTTAGTATTGCGTTTGGTATTTACGCGCTGATTCAAAAATATTTAGATCATACGCAAATTGGCTGGACGTCTCTTATTTTATCAATTTGGCTTGTAGGCGGCCTGCAGCTGATGGGAATGGGTCTTGTCGGAGAATACATTGGCAAGATTTTTAACGAAGTGAAACAGCGTCCTAAATATGCGATTGAAAGAGATTTATATACAAAACACTCATTAGACACACAAAAAGATTTGCTTATGCATTAATAAGAAGCTTCTCCTAAATGGAGAGGCTTTTTTTGTTAAAGCGTTTATCATAATTTTTAAGTGAACAGGAAATGCTACTACTAAAATTTCTAAGGAGATCAAAATCTATGAAAAGACTATTTTATACAGTCAGCACTTTTTGTTTTGTTTGGCTTGCTTTTGCAGCCATTCATGTCAACGCTCTTTCGATTGAGAAGCTTCCGATGAAGAAATCATCTGAACAATGGTCGGTTGAACTGACAAAAGCGAGCATGACGGGAGATAATCAGCTAAAGTGGAAAAATAATGTCTATCATACATATGGATTAACCGTTGAAAACATTGGAAAAGACGTAGAGCGCGTGCAGGTCCAAGCTTTTCGGCACGAAGGAAAAAATAAGGCGAAATACAGCTTGTTTTCTCCTATTGAAAGGTCTAACTTAAGCAAAAGCGGTCAGCGCTTTCGCTATGCGAATTTTGCTGTTCCTGGAAAAGCGGCAGGTTTAGACATTATGATTAACTGGACGGACGAACGAGGCAATCATCAAGAACATTTTGAATTTAAATAAAAGTCTTCGCTTAGGCGAAGACTTTTTTTGCAGGAATTTATCCTCGCATGTGGAAAACGAACACGAAAGGAGAGATCTATAATGATTGCAAAAGCTACTGAAGAAGAATTACAGGAAATTCGGAAGAAATCTGCTGATGCGCTGTTTGAAGGAACAATGAAGCAGTTTCATCCGTCAGCTGAACGCGTAAATGAACTAATTGGTAGTGCCTTTGAAAAAGGCTGTTATTATTTAGTTTCAAGACAAGAAAATAAACTCGCAGGCTGGGTTCTTATCGGCCCATCTACCGAGTTCTTTTCAAAAGAAGAAATTGGCTTTATCTACGAATTATATGTTGTACCCGAATACCGCGGGCAAGGTTTGGCCAAGCCGTTAATGCAAAAAGCAATTGATGAATTGTCTATCAAAGGATACCGTGAAATCAGACTCAGCGTTCATGCTGGGAATTTTGCACAGCATGTGTACCGTGAACTTGGATTTGTAGATAAACAAATATCAATGAGCTTCCAAGTGGTGAAACGTCCGTAACGTTAGTGAATGTCAGCGAGTCCATAAAACATAAGATATTATACATGCGATGAGGTTCGGTAATGAAAGTAAAAGTAAATAAGTAGCCCAAACAGCGCCTTTATCTAGTACTTCAACGGCTCCTCCACCTGTATTGTCTGAGGAGGGGGGATCTTCAAGCGCGTTCATAATTAAAGCCGCCGCTGCTAAAATAACCCCTCCGATGCTTCCAGTTGTTTTGACAATTGCAATATGGAAAGTAGATGAAAAGGCAATGCTGAGAAGCAGCAGCAAGCTTCCCAAAAAAGCAGATAACATATATCGTTTCATGTGCTCACCATCCTTTATGAAAGCATACCATATTTTACTTCTTTTTTCTTTTTATTGAAAATCTATTGACGTAACCTATAAAACATATTAGAATGGTCAGAAATAATTTAAAAACGAAATATTCTTATCTAGAGAGGTGGAGGGACTGGCCCTTTGAAGCCTCAGCAACCACAATTATTGAATGGTGCTAATTCCAGCATAGCCTAGCTCTGACAGATAAGAAGAGGAATCTTTTTCTATGATGAAATCCTCTTCTTAGGAAGAAACATTTCGTATAGAAAAGGTGATGACATTGAATAATACACAAACGGCTTTATGCATTGACGATTATTTAGATCTATACTTATTAGCAAAAGAAATAAACGACGAAACGTGGCAGCAAGAAATTTTAGCCGTGCTAAAAACGCAGCAAAATCGTTCATTTGAAGAAAAACAATCCGCCCTAGTTCAAGAGATATGGGAAGATTTTAAACAGTTAAATGAAGATATTTCTTTTACGTATCGCTTAATTCAAGAAGAGCCAACTAACGAACAATTTCAGGCTAAATTAAGGCACTTGAGAGAACGGCGGATCACGCTGAGCCGTGAGTTATATTTAGCTAAAAAACAGTATGTTGAACACACGCAATAAAAAGATCCGCTTGAGAAACAAGCGGTTTTTTTACGTGAAAATGTTAGAATCGTTATATTTCGGGTAGTAAATAGATAAGACAAGCAAAGGAGGGATAACAGTGGCCCAAGGTGTATTATGTGAAGTGAATGAGTGCATGTATTGGAAATCCGGAAATAAATGCAGTGCAGAGTCCATTTACGTTGTGAGTCCTGAAAGTAGTCACCATGTTTCTGAAACGGAAGAACCTGGCTGTAAAACTTTTGAACCCGCGAGATAAATGCTAGTTTTTATAAAAAAGCATAAAATGAACGATGCGCTGACGGAGTTGAGTCGGCGTTTTTCTATTTTTTTAAAATACTATTACTTAGGTGCAATACTAAATACATATTAAAAAAGCAGTGCCTATGTCTAATTGTGCGTTTAAACAAAATGATAAGATAATTTTTTTGTTTTTCGATAAAAGAAAAGTGAGAGAAAGGTGATAGAATACAAATATACAGCCTAGCTGTCTTTTAGCACAAACTTATATGAAAGCGCTAACAAAAGGCTGTGTTCATCTCGTTTTGACAGATTGGAAAAAGGGGAGACGTTTATGCAGGGGAAAACTCAGGGGAAAGAATTGAAACGCGGGTTAGAAGAAAGACATGTGACGCTGATGTCCTTAGGAGCAGCCATAGGGGTAGGACTGTTTCTTGGATCTGCATCTGCTATTAAATTAGCAGGGCCAGGAATATTATTGGCGTACGGATTTAGCGGAATGATTATGTTTTTTATTATGAGAGCACTTGGAGAAATGGCGATTCAAAAACCTGTTGCAGGTTCATTCAGCAAGTACGCACGCGACTACTTAGGGCCGCTTGCTGGTTATTTAACAGGTTGGAACTACTGGTTTTTATGGGTTGTAACATGTATGGCTGAAATTACAGCCGTTGGTATTTATATGGGGTATTGGTATCCGGATGTACCAAACTGGATTTGGGCGTTATCGGCGCTTGTCATCATGACAACGGTTAACTTCTTAGCTGTTAAGGCATATGGTGAACTGGAATTTTGGTTTGCGCTTATTAAAATTTTAGCGATTGTATTAATGATTGCCGTTGGATTATTAATGATTGTGTTTGGAATCGGCAACGGCGGCGTTGCGACTGGTATCAAAAACTTGTGGGACAACGGCGGACTGTTCCCGAACGGATTCAAAGGTATTTTGCTGTCGCTGCAAATGGTTATGTTTGCGTATTTAGGAATTGAAATGATCGGCGTTACCGCGGGAGAAGTGAAAAATCCGGAAAAATCTCTAGCAAGAGCGATTGATTCTGTCTTTTGGCGTATTCTTATTTTCTACGTCGGAGCGTTATTTGTCATTATGTCGATTTATCCGTGGCAAGAAATCGGTTCACAGGGAAGCCCGTTTGTATTAACATTTGAAAAAATCGGCATTCCAGCGGCGGCTGGTATCATTAACTTTGTTGTACTAACAGCAGCTCTTTCTTCTTGTAACAGCGGTATTTTTAGTACAGGCCGTATGCTGTTTAACTTAGCAGAACATGGAGAAGCACCAAAAGGATACGGTCAGCTTACAAAAGGCGGCGTACCGGGAAAAGCTGTTTTAGCATCAGCGGGTGCGCTATTAGTCGGAGTAGCGTTAAACTACATTGTGCCTGCCAAAGTATTTACGTGGGTAACAAGTATTGCAACATTCGGTGCGATTTGGACATGGGGAATTATTTTGCTTTCTCAAATTAAATATCGCAAAACGTTAAAAACAGGTGAAGAGGCAAAACTGAAATATAAAATGCCTTTATTTCCGTTAACATCTTATGTGTCACTTGCGTTCCTAGCGCTAGTGGTGGTTTTGATGGCATATAATCCAGATACAAGAATTGCAGTTGTCATCGGACCATTATGGTTTATCGGTCTTATTATCGCGTACTACGCAAAAGGATTCCATAAACGAAGTCAAGGTTCAGCTGCAGCTGAGCAAAAGCTAGTAAAATAAAAGAAAAGACCTCTTTCTTGGAAAGAGGTCTTTTTTTATTAGTTTATGTGCAAATGATTAGTTTGTTTTAAGCGATCATTGGTACGTATGAATAATGTAGAAAATATTCTATTTATTCTGTACTATTTAGTTAGAGAATTCGTTAACCGTTAAGTGGTGATTGAAAGTGGATAAGTATATTAGTTTTAAGCTTTTTAACGCCGTACAGTGCATCGAAAAGTTGGGAGGAAATAGGCAGAAATGATAGAAAGATTTAGTGAAAAAGACATAAAGGATTTGCTAGTGCTATCTAAGTTGGAAAAATGGGATTATAGCGAAGCAGATTTACATACGATTTTTTCATCTGGAGACGTATTTGGGCATAGAAATGAGAAAGGTAACATTGTATCAAGCTTAGCAGTAGTTTTGTATAAAAATCAGTCAGCTTTTATAGGAATGGTAATTGTGAGAAGAGATTACCGAAAACAAGGGTTAGCCTGGCAGCTCATGAAGCACTGTTTGCAAACTCTTTGCCCTGAAGTGAATGCCTACTTAATTGCGACAAAAGAAGGTGAGCACTTATATAAAAAAGCAGGGTTTAAAACTGTGGACTATGTAAGTAAATATATAAGCAGTGAATACATACCCAGAGCATTTAAAGCTTCAGATTTTTATACACGATCCTTAGCGAGAAGGGACTTCAAAGAGGTTGTAAATCTTGATGAAGAAGCATTTGGAGATAATAGAAAGTTATTTTTGAAAAGTAGGATTCAGCAAGCTGAAAAAGCAGTTGTCCTACAAAACGAACAAAATAAAATGACGGGTTATGGTTTAGCGGTTCGTACCCCGAGCAATATCGTGATTGGGCCGGTAGTTGCTCCAAACGCTGAAGCAGCAATGCTGATAATTGATGAACTAGCGAAGAATTACAAAGAAAAGCTGAGAATTGACCTGTCTTCTCCTGAGGAAACGTTAAAAAAACTTGTGGAAAATCACGGATTTCAGCTTCAAGATGAGCCTCCTGTTATGGCGTATGGTGTCAATCCCCTACCTGCTAGGCAGGGCAATCTTTTTGCTATAGCAGCTCAGGCATTTGGATAAAAAGAAAGGAGAAGCTCCTTTCTTCGCGTCTACCGAATTCTATCAATTTTAAACCCATTATCAATTTGATGAAATCCGACTTTTGGATAGTAGTTCATAGCAGAAGGAGCGGAAAGTAAAATAAGCGCGGTTTCTTCACCGATTTCTGATTGAACGTGCTTGATGAGCTGTGTGCCGATTCCTTGCTTTTGATAGTCTTTTACGACAGCTAAATCCGATAAATAGCAGCAGTAGCTAAAATCTGTTAACGCTCTGGCTATGCCAATGAGCTCGCTGTCGCTCCAAGCGGTGACAGTAAGAGAAGCGTGATCAAGCATTCTTTGAATCCGATCAAGATCTTGTGCAGGCCGTTTAATACCGGAATGTGCAAATACTTCAGCAGCTTGTTCCGCACGGATTAAGACGTTGGTTTTATAAGTGATAGTCATTGCGTCAGCTCCTTGATTTATAAGATATAGTTCAGTATATGAAGAAACTGAACTAAGAGTAAGTGTCAGAAACAGCGAATTTAATAGTATCAGTTAGAAAGGAAAGAACACTATGTTAGAGTTGATGCCTTTGCTTGATAAAAGAAAAGCAGATCCCTTATACATGCAGCTTTACACCTACATAAAAAAACAAATTCAAAAAGGTACCATTCCGCCTCATGAAAAACTGCCTTCTAAACGAAAGTTAGCTCTTCATTTAAGCATTAGCCAAAATACGGTTGAAGCAGCTTATATACAGTTAGAAGCAGAAGGCTATATTGAGATACTAGCCAGGAAAGGAGCGTTTGTAAAAGAGATAAAAAATGAAGTCGTGCTTCAAGAACTGCCTCCTATCTCTGTATCTCTGCAACAAGAAGATCAAAAATCAACTGCCCTTGATTTTAGCCATGGAAAGATAGACGTAGAAAAATTTCCGTATAATACGTGGAAAAAGCTAACGGTTCAAGCTATTTATCATGATGAAAGCCATCTTTTTTATAGCGGACATCCGCAGGGCGAACTGCTTCTTCGCCAAGAAATTGCAGCGTACCTTTACCACTCAAGGGGAGTGCGCTGCACAGCGGAGCAAATTGTGATAGGTGCAGGTACACAGTACCTGATGTGGCTGCTTTCTGTCATTCTGGGAAAAGAAAAGATAATTGGGTTCGAAAACCCAGGCTTTCACCGAACGAGGCACGTTTTTCAAGAACAAGGCATGTCGATCGTCCCTGTTTCTCTTGATAGTTCTGGCTTGAAAGTCAAGGAACTGAAAGAAAGCGAAGCGGATGCGGTGTACATTACGCCATCTCATCAATTTCCTATTGGTATGGTCATGCCGATAGCAAGAAGGCTTGAACTACTAGAGTGGGCGAAGGAAGCGAACGGCTATATTATAGAAGATGACTATGACGGAGAATTTCGCTATAAAGGAAAACCGATTCCGGCACTTCAAGGATTAGATCAAGACGATCGTGTTATTTATACGGGGACGTTTTCAAAATCATTGATGCCTTCTCTTCGAATAAGTTATGCCGTGCTGCCACACCGGCTTCTTACAAGATATGTGAAGCACTGTGGACTTTTTAAACAGCCTGTTTCAAGACTTCATCAGCATACGCTTTTTCTGTTTATGAAAGAAGGACACTGGGAACGTCACTTGAATAAAATGAGAACAGCATACCGCAAAAAACAATCGCTGCTGCTAGATTGTTTGACTACTATTATGGGAGGAAGTATAGATATTGTTGGAGAACATTCTGGCTTGCATATCCTTCTTAAGGTAAAAAACGGAATGAGTGAACAGAAACTAATTGAAGCAGCTGCCGAGCAAAAAGTAACGATTTATCCAACGTCTATTTATTATCATAGTGCCGATGAAAACAAGACGCCCTATGTATTGCTTGGATTTGCGGGATTGTCTGATGAAGAAATAAAAACAGGTGTAAACCTGCTGTTTAAAGCTTGGTTTGAACAGTAAGATTGAGAGATATGCTGGGGGAATTTCGATGAAAGTAAAGCGCAAATTATTTGGCTTATGGACAGGAGAGCTTACGTCAGCTTTACTGTTTGCTGCACTGTGGGTAGGGTACTTAAATGGGTTTTCTCATCTAGCTTTTTATTTAACAACGTTTTCAGGTGTGTATGCTTTTATTATACTTGAGTTTATCTTGTTTCAAGGAAGCTTGTACTGGTTTATGAAATGGAGGCAAGTGAGACGAAAAGAAGATTCTCATTTGCCCTCCAGCTACATTCAGTTGTTTCTGCTTTTAAAAAAAATGAATAAAATTCTTCTTGGGATAGGTCTAGGTGTATTCGTCTATCACTGTATAAACTACGGATTAAAAGGGCTGGTATTTTTTCTTGGCCTTTACGCGTTTGCTTGGATTGAATATATTAACTACTACGTGATTAGACTTTCTTATCAAAGTCCAAGTGAAATCAAAGAGTTTTTTGAGCAAAAAGGCTTTAAACGGTCTATTTTAGCGAGAGAAATAGATAAAAATCAGCGCGTTTGACTACACAGACTGCGCTGGTTTTTTTGTCTGGAAATCAAGGAACAGGCAAGAGTTGATAAGTTAGTGAACTTGAAAGTAAAGGAAAGTTTGATAGGAAGAAGATGCTTCTTGTAAGGAAGTCATAAATGTATGGAAAAGCGGCGTTACATTCATGCGGTTGTTTCTCGACCAGTCGTGGTTTACGAAAAATGATTTTCTTAGTTCGGCTGTGAGTTCAAGCTGTACCCCGGCTTTTAGCAGATTATCGTTCACAATATTTTGCTCGCTTGTTCCGGCTATATCAGAAGGGGCGTCACGGACTGTAAAGCCGTGTTTGCGCAGCGATTGCTTTACCAGCTCTTTATAAAGCTGATTTTTTCCGCCTACATATACGATAGGCTGACTACCACTATAGCCGTGAATCGTCATGACGGACATACTTTGCTGAGCCATTCCTCTAGCAATCGGTTCGTCAAAATTTTCTGAGGTTATGTGCAGAACTCCGTTGTTAGTGGACTTGATGCCTTCGAATAAATAATAAGAAGCGGAAAAGCGATCGGCGAGTTCTGTGGCGACTTCTGATGTGCCCGGTTCAATTCCTCCGCCGTGAATGGCCATAATGGATAGGTAGCTAAAGCGCTGTTCGTAGCGAATATCATAGTCTTGATGGAGAATCTCGTACTGCTGCAGTTCTGCATAGGAAGAGTAAGAGTCACCGCTTGCATAAGAAGGAAGGGGAATCAAAAAGCAGTACATCAAACATAGCAAAGTGCTCGCACTCCATTTGAATAAACGGTTCATTAATAATCACCTCTATCTATCCTATGATAGGTAGAGATGATTATTAGTGCTTCCGTCCGATATAGAGTAAATGAGAAGAAAGTCCAAGGTGATAAGAACTTGATGCTTGTTGGATAAGCAGTTGAACGATGCTGTCCATTTCTTCAGGATACTTTTCTTTCCAGTAAGTCCATTCCTCAGAATTAACGGACGAAGCAACGTTAGAGGCAATCAGCTCAATGCATTGAAATCCATGCTTCTTTAAAAAAGGAATAATATCCTCAATATTAGCATAATAAGCGTGAGTAAACCGGCCTTCTTCGGCATGATCAAAGCAGCCTGATTCATAAAAATCATGAAGCGCTTTTGCCGTGTTGTTTGGTTTTAAACGCTCCGGGGATGTTAAAGAAGAAATGACGTGCTGGACGCGCGGCATAAACGAAATAAAGACAGTTCCGCCTGGCTTTGTGACTCGATACAGCTCTCGGACAGCTTGAATGCGATCTTGTTTCTTCTGCAAATGATACATTGGTCCAAGCATTAGTGCCGCATGAAATTGTTCATCCAGACAACATTGAAGATTCCGAGCATCTGCCACGTGAAAATCACGAAATGCATTGTATACTTGCCGTTCTAAAGCCTTTTCCTTAGCTGTTTGAACTAAATGAGGCGTCAAATCAGTTAGAGTTAATTCGTAGCCGTTTTCTGCTAGTTTTAAGGCATATCTTCCAGGTCCAGCACCGTTATCTAAGATATGTCCGCTGGGAGGAAGGTGTTTTTCGATAAAATGCCAGTTTACTTGAAACTCAATAGGCTCCCGTTCTAATCTTCCCCACTCATCAAATCTGCTGTAATAATCGATAATTTTATCCACTTTGATTAGCCTCCACTTCAAAAATTAGTTATAGTAAATTATAACAAAAATAGAAATAGTTAATAGGTGCGTTTATGAAAAAATGAAGAGGAAGGGAAAGGAGGAGGAAAAATGACCGCAGCTTTTATTAGTCGTCTAGCTCTATCAGGTCTGTTAGGAGCTTTGGTTGGATTAGAAAGAGAATTTAGAGCAAAAGAAGCGGGCTTTCGCACTCATTTTTTAGTTGCTGTCGGTAGCACGCTAATTATGCTAATTTCGAAATATGGCTTTTCAGATGTGCTTCATCAAGATCATATGGCCCTTGATCCGAGCCGGGTTGCAGCACAAGTAGTAAGCGGTATTGGTTTTTTAGGAGCAGGTATGATTATTATCCAAAAGCAGCATATTAGAGGGCTCACAACAGCCGCAGGCGTATGGGCAACGTCGGGAATTGGTTTAACCATTGGGGCGGGTATGTATACAGTCGGCATTAGTGCAACTATATTGGTGCTGATTGGCTTAGAAATATTGAACGTGATGTTTACATCACTTTCTACTCATTCCATTTTAATTAAGTTTCGTGCAGCGAATCAAGAGGCTATTTATGAGCTCCTTGATAAGATTGAAAGGGAAAATATTATGATTTCATCCTATGAAATTCACCAGGATCATCATCAAGGTGAACTGCTCTATTTTGTTGAAATAAAAGGAAAAGCAAAAAAGAAAGGGAATAAAGTAGAATTGATTAAATCAATTCATTCTATGGCTCACGTGTTATTTATTGAAATTGAATAAGCACTTATTTATTTTTTGTCAAAGAGATTAAGGCATAACTAAATTAATCTAAAGTCGAACAAATGGATAAAGAGGCCAGTATGGATCGTTTAGTACACCCTAGTTGATTTCCGTGCAAGACTTCGCTTTCCGCGGACGGCAGGTGAGCCTCCTTGTGGGGTCTCACCTGTTCCGCTTTTCCCGCAGGAGTCTTCGCCTTACCCTCCAATCAACCGCTGGAAGTACCTACATATATAAAACCTACGTTCGGATCTTTCTTCAACTAAAAAACTTTCGCTTCAGCCTCTTTATTCGTTCTCTATCTTGCTTAAACCGTTTCGCAGTGTTTTAGCATAGCAAAAAAAGGCTATTACCTAGATATAGAGAATTTTACTGGAGGTTATAAAATGAAAATTGGAGTCGTAGGTGCTACAGGAAAAGCAGGAAGTTTTATCGTGAAAGAAGCTTTAAATCGCGGGCATGATGTAACGGCAATCGTACGTAATGCGAGCAAAGTAGAAGAAAAGGATGTTCGTACAATGGAAAAAGACATCTTTGATATTACGGCAAACGATATTGAAGGTTTCGATGCGGTAGTGAATGCGTTTGGAGCTCCCGAAGGAAAAGAACATCTGCATGTAGAAGCGGGACAATCATTAATCCATGTATTTAAACAAGCTCCGGACGTTCGTCTTCTTGTTGTAGGAGGAGCAGGCAGTTTGTTTGTCGATGAAGAGAAAACGACGCGTCTAGCAGATACGCCTGATTTTCCAAAAGAGTATAAGGCGACAGCTGACAACCAAGCTCAAAATTTAAAAGACTTAGAAAGTACAAGTGATATTAATTGGACGTTTATTAGCCCAGCAGCATTTTTTAATCCTTCAGGAAAACGAACGGATGCTTATAAAACAGGGAAAGATCATGTTATTTTAAATTCAGAAGGGAACAGCCATGTCAGCTATGCTGATTACGCCATTGCAGTTATTGATGAAATTGAGCGAGGAGAGCATATAAACGAACGCTTTACCGTTGTATCCGACGCTAGATAAAGGAAAAGCCGCTTTATGCGGCTTTTTTTGTGCATGTTATACTATGGAAAAAGGAGTAAGGTATAGAATGGATAATACAGTAAATGTAGCGCTAACGTTTTATAGTGAAGCCTACGAGTCATCTATACATAGCTATACGCTGCCTGAAGAGCAGCTCATTTATACGGCACTTCCAACTGAAGCTATAGCTAAGTGCAAGCAGGAAAGAGATAGAACGCCCGTTTTGATTTTGGCAGTAAACAAACTAGCCGGCTTTTTCGTGCTCGACGCAGGGGAAGCCGTTAAAGAATATACCGAGAGCTCCGGCGCGCTTTTAATAAGGTCTTATTCCATTCATCCTGATTATCAAGGAAAGGGAGTTGGTAAAAAGTCATTGAAACTTCTTCCTTTTTTTATCAACCGTCACTTTCCGACTATAAATAAAGTGGTGCTAGGCGTGAACTATAAAAACACGGCTGCACAGCATCTGTATAAACGAAGCGGCTTTGTTGATACAAACCGGCATATTTTTGGAAGCCAAGGAAAGCAGTTTGTTTATCAGATGGACATAAAAAAAGCTTGAACAAGAGTTCAAGCTTTTTTCTTATATGACAAGTAGGAAGCTAGAGAAAATAGGCAGCGCTACAAGGGACGTTTTTAATACAGGAGCAGGTACACGATTTGTAAACTTTGCTCCAATATAGGAACCGACCATTGTGCCGACGACAACTTGAATCAACAGCGGAATATCTAAAAAGCCCTGCTGATAATAGCCCATTCCCCCGCCAATGGCAATCGGAATAATAACGAGCATTGTCGTTCCGGCCGACTGGCGAATCGACAAGCCTAACACCATCATAAGGCCAAGCTGGATAAATGGAGTTGATCCAATTCCAAACATTCCGGACAGAGCACCGGTAATTAAGCCAATGAGTAAAGAGTAGACGACAAATTTAGCTCCTGTTGGAACAGTACGTTCTTTTTGCTGACGGGAAAATAAAAACATTCGCAGCCAAAGTAAAACACCAGATAATAAAAGCATACCGGCTGTTAGCCACTTTAGCTCGCCTTCTGGGATAAAGGATGAAAGGTTAGACCCAATCCAAGCGCCTAATGCACCGAGGATACCAACAGAGATACCGGATTTTAAAGAGACATTACCTTCACGGTAATGACTGACAGCGCCAGATAAGGAAGAAAAAATCATTGCGGTAAGAGCCGTTGCAAGAGCAACATGTACAGATACGCCGTACAGCAGCGTTAAAATTGAAATAATAAAACCTGATCCGCCCGCCCCGACAAATCCTAAGATCAGTCCGACGGCTAGCATCGTTAAAACTATTGAAACATCCATAAACTAATTCCTTCTTTCAACACTTATTCTATGCAGACACATAACATTTTTATTTTTAGCAAGTGCTACGTTCTTCATTTAAACATGAATTTTTTATGACGTCCAATGTATAATTTATATGAAATTAATAGTATTATGTAATAAGTAAAGGATGTGAAAAAATGGAATGGCAGCAGCTCGAATATTTTAATGTTGTAGCTCAAACGGAACATTTCACAAAGGCCGCAGAAAAATTATCAATTGCACAGCCTACGCTCAGCCGCTCAATTTCTAAATTAGAATCAGAGCTTGGCGTGCCGCTATTTGAACGAAAAGGAAGGCAAGTCATTTTAAATCGATACGGACGGCTTTTTTACGAACGAACGGCTAAAGTATTAAACGAAATGGAAGAAGCTAAACGTGAGCTTTCAGATTTGATTCATCCTCACCGCGGCAGTATTTCGTTTGCTTTTTTAAAATCATTAGGCGCTTCGTCCGTCCCAAAACTAGTTCATGCTTTTTTACAAGAGTATCCGAACGTTCAGTTTCAAATTTTTGAGAACGCCACGAACATCATGCTCGATCAGCTTCAAACGGGGGAAATTGATTTTTGTATGTCTTCTGTAACGGAATCTAGGGCAGGAATTCAGTGGGAATATTTATGGAAAGACGAGCTGTACGCGTATGTCCCTGATACGCATTCTTTTGCCTCAAAACAAGTGCTTTCGATTTCAGAGTTGGCTCATGAATCGTTTATCGCGTTAAAAAAAGGATATGGAAGCCGAACAATTTTTGATCAGCTGTTTGAAGAGGCCGAGATTGTTCCAAATATTACGTTTGAAGGAGAAGAATTTTTAACGGTGATTGGTTTTGTAGCGGCTCATTTAGGGGTTGCCTTGCTTCCTGAAATAAAGGGAGTAGACTTGCGAGGCATTAAAAAAATAAAGCTCAAAGAAGACACAGCTTCAAGGGTAATTGGGGTTGCGTGGAACAAGGATAAATATTTAACTCCTGTTGCGAAAAAGTTCCAGGAATTTTTAATTCAGTATTTCAAAGACCATCATACGGGAGGAAAACGATGAAGAAAATTGCTTGCCTGCACGCTCATCATTCGAACATCTCTTATATAGAAAAAGCGCTGCCGTTTGCGAACTGTATGCATTTCGTAGATCCTGGCCTTGTACATCGGGTAACAGCCGACCCTAAGTTTGCAGCGGAGTCAGCAGCTGCAAAAGTAGAGAAGCAGTTAAAGTGGATGGAAGAATGTTCAGCGGATGCCATTTTACTTACGTGTACGAACTACATTGCTCTTTTACCAGAAGCATTTACAAGCGATATTCCAATTATTAAAATCGATGAGCCTTATTTTCACCGAATATGTGAAATAGAAGAACCGCAGCTTATCGTGTTTACAAATCCGGAGACCGTAGAAGGAACAATGAAGCGCCTAGACGAATTTGCATTTCATCAAAATGTAAAGATAAAGGTTCGTCCTGTTGTGATAGAAGGTGCTTTTGAACTAGTAATGACTGGAAACCTAAAAAAGTATAAACAGAAGGTAAAACATGTCTTACATGAGCTAGTAAAAGAGCATAACAGTGTTGTTTCAGTGGCGCAGCTCTCGATGGTAGAAGCGGCGGCGGAGGTAAGCGACCGTATTATTACGCCTCTTCAATCGTTAGCAGAAGAAGTAAGAAAAACAATTATTAGGTCATAAGAAATAAAAAAAGAAAAATAAATGGTAAAATATTCACTTTTTTTTGACAAAAATTTCATTTGCTTATATGATAAGTAGTGTTATAGAAACCACTTATTATATAGGGGAGGCATCGTTTTGTGAAGAAAGCAAATGCACGCGATAAGATTTTAGAAACAGCATCGCGGCTTTTTCAGCTGCAAGGCTATCATGCAACAGGGTTAAATCAAATTATTAAAGAGAGCGGGTCGCCAAAAGGGTCTCTTTATTATTATTTTCCAAAAGGGAAAGAAGAACTGGCGATTCACGCTGTTCACTATACGAATAAATACGTCCAAGTTCAAATTAAAGAAAGTCTAAATAAATCTTCTGACGCAGCGCAGGCTATTCAGTATTTTATTGAAGAATTGTCCAAGCAGTTTGAACAAGAAGAAAGCATTGCTGGTATGCCTGTTGGACTGCTGGCTGGAGAAACAGCGCTTATTAATGAACCGCTGCGCGAAGTCTGCTACGCAGCGTTTCAAGATTGGGAAAAACTTTTTAGAGAAAAAATGATAGAGAGCGGATTTGAAGAAAAGCAGGCAGGAGAGCTTGGAGTTGTGATTAACTGTATGATTGAAGGAGGAATCTTGCGTTCGTTAACAGAGAAAACAAGCGCTCCTTTGCAGCAGATTAAGCAGCAGATTCCAGTTCTTGTTCGTAAATAAAAAGTGAGGCTGGGACATCACAAAATGAATCTAATCTAAAGACTAACAATCGGGATACATGAGCTGGACTGCTTGTGACACTGCTGTTGATTTCCGTGCAAGTCTTCGCTTTCCGCGGGAGGCCGCTTAGCCTCCTCGCTGCTTGTGCTCTTGCGGCGTCTCACCTGTACCGTTTTTCCCGCAGGAGTCTGCGCCTTGTCCTCCAATCAACAGCTAGAAGTAGCTACCTACATAAAACCTAAGTTCACCATAATCATAAAAAAACACGAACTATTCATCCTTTGTGATAGATAGTTCGTGTTTCACTTTAACTAGACTACTTTGTTCTCGACTCTTTTTTATAGATTGACGGAATTTGGCATATATTGATAAAATCTAAAGTGTATTTTCTGAAAATTCTATTTCTTGAAAAAGAGAAAGAAAGGAGTAGCTTGTGATTTTTACTATTATTCAAGCTGATGATACGTGGGCATTATGGGGAATTCTAGCGATTTGGGCTTCTGTTAGTATTTTTCTCGAACAAAAGTATAAGTGGGCTTCTTTTCTGTCAGGAGCTATTATTGCGCTAGCAGGAGCGCTTATCCTATCAAATTTAAAAATCATTCCAACAGAGTCTCCGGTTTATGATGCGGTTTGGGCGTATCTAGTACCGCTTGCCATTCCATTATTGTTATTTCAAGTCAATATGAAAGAATTATTTCAAGAAAGCCGGAAGCTGCTTTTTATTTTCTTAATCTGTGCAGTAGGAACGGTTATAGGGAGTACGGCAGGCTTCTTGTTATTAAAAGATTATATTCCTGAACTAGCAAAAATTGCAGCTGCTATCGGCGCTTCTTATGTAGGCGGAGGGGTTAACTTTGCTACCGTTACGGCTAAATTTGAACCATCAAGTCAAATGGTTTCCGCGACGGTGGTTGCTGATAATATGGTCATGGCTTTGCTGTTTGCCATGTATATGTTTGTTCCTTCTATGAAGTTTTTTAGAAAACATTTTAAGACGCCCCATATTCAAGAAGTAGAGGCTGGGCAATATGGAGAAAATGATCGCCATACGCTTGCAGAAAAATATTGGGCAAAAAAAGAAATTTCGCTAAAAGACGTGGCGGCTTCAATTGGTACATCATTTTTTCTAGTGGTTGCATCGTTTAAATTAGCCGAATGGTTTGGAACAATCATTCCAACCGGTCCAAATGTTTCGGTAGTTCAAACATTATTACATACTATTTTGAGCGAAAAATACTTATTGCTTTCCACACTTACGTTTCTTGTCATTTATCTGTTTCCTTCTTATTTTAAAAACATTAGCGGAAGCCAAGAAATCGGCACATACTTCATTTATATTTTCTTTGTTGTCATTGGAGTGCCGGCGTCCATTCCATTAATTGTTGAAAAGGCACCTCTTTTGATTCTATTTGTGCTCATTGTGGGAATGAGTAATTTAATAGTGGGACTGCTTTTAGGAAGAGTATTTAAAATTGATTTAGAACATATTTTACTGGCGAGCAATGCAACGGTAGGAGGACCTACGACAGCAAGCGCAATGGCGATTGCTAAAGGATGGGGAAGTTTGGTTGGTCCTATCTTAGTAGTAGGAACGCTTGGCTATATTATTGGTAACTATATCGGTTTTGCACTTGGTTATTGGTACTTAACATTTTAAATAAAAAAACGCCTCCTCTGATGACTCAAAGGAGACGTTTTTTTATTTAGCGTGCTTGACTGCTGATGATCGATAAAAGCGGCCTTTAAAGATATACGTAGCTGTAATAAATAAATAGATAGCTAGTGTAATAGTCGTAATAACAACGGAGGTTGTGCAGATAACACCAATTAAAATAGCGCTTAGTGCAATTAGGGCAGCCCACGTCGTATAAGGAAACCATTTAACAGAGTAGCTACTCGATGCTTCTGGCTGAACTTTGCGGGACTTTAAGTGTGCGATTGCAATAATCAACCAAATAAACAACACGGTATATCCTAAGGATCCCATCAAATAATCAAATGTTTTACTTCCTGCAAATAAGGAAATCAACACGCCCACATAAAGGGATGATGTACACATTAAGATTGCATAGACAGGAACTTTGTTAACAGAAAGTTTCGAAAATATCTTTGGCACTCGACCGTCTACTGCTTGCGTATATAAAATACGCGAGGAACCGTAAAGCCCTGAGTTCATTGAAGAAATAACGGCTAACAAGATCACGGCATTCATAATATGGTCTGCTCCAGGAATTCCAATCATTTTAAATACCATCACAAAAGGGCTTTGAGAAACGCCATTCACTTCATTCCAAGGAATTAAGCTCACGATGATAAAAAACGGGAACAGATAAAAAGCAATGATACGCGTTAATGTGCTGCGCACGGCTTTTGGTACTACTTTTTCAGGATTTTTTGTTTCAGCTAGCGTCACTCCGATGATTTCAGTTCCACCGTAAGAGTAGATGACCACTAGCATCGCCGTAATTAACCCAGTTGGTCCTTTAGGGAAGAAACCGCCGTGATCGCTCAAGTTTGAAAAGCCGGCTGCGGTATGGTGACCAAATGATACAAATAGTAACAGAAGTCCAGCGATGATAAAGATCACAATGACCGTAATTTTAATTAAGGCTAACCAGTATTCCGTTTCAGCAAATGCTTTAACCGAAAGCAAGTTAATAACTGTGACAATAACGGATACGCCTAAAGCAAGCATCCAAATTGGATAATCAGGAAGCCAGTACTGAATAAAAATAGCTGCTACAACGGCTTCAGCTGCAATGTTTAACACCCACATTTTCCAGTAAATCCAGTCTAAAAAATAAGCGGGGTAGCTTCCTAAAATCGACTGAACTAAATCACGAAACGTTCGTGCGTCACTGTTTCGAACGGCCATTTCAGCAAGACCTTGCATAATGAATAGTAAAATAATTCCGCCAATTAAATAAGCAATGATAACTGATGGTCCTGCCATATCAATAGCTGAGCTGCTTCCTTTAAATAAACCAGCGCCAATTGCTCCACCTAGCGCCATCATCATAATATGACGTGAAGTCATTGTTCGCTGCAAACCTTGGTTGTCCTTCTTCATGACTTTTCCCTCCACTTTTTTATAAAATAAAAAAAGCTTATCGTCTCCTACCTCATTATCAAATGAGAGAAGAGACGATAAGCTTTAGCTAACCGCGGTACCACTCTTGTTGGCTCTTAAAGAACCCTGCTTAAAACCTGATAACGAAGGTTAGACGTTAAAACTTAGAGAATACTTCTGCATTCTTTCTGAATTACCACTCCTGGGCGAGTTCAAAGTATTATTGGACTACGTTACACCAACCCGTAGCTCTCTTGACCGAATAATAAGCTTCTACTACTCCCAATCGCTGTGTTTTCGATTAAAAACTGAAAGTTCTTGATGAATAACCATTACTATACGTGCTTCTTTTTTCTTTGTCAACAGCTATTTTCTAAAAAATAAAATGATGGAACTTTGGTTTTTATAGAGCTCAAGACTGGTTATTTTGGTAAAAAAATCAGTCGTTTCACCTAATTTTCACCAACTCTGCTTACATTAAGAAATATGAAAAAGAGGTTGTTTTGACAAATACATAGCTGAGGAGAATGAATAGAGTGAAAAAGATGATGTACGTCCGGTTTGGACTGGATCTTTTAATGGCCGTTACGTTTGTTTTGTTTTTTAACAAACAAGTATTGGGAGGGTTAACGTTTCATGAAATTGCGGGGTTGGCGATTGCCGTCGCCTTTTTTACCCACGTGCTGCTAAACTGGCAGTGGGTAAAGAAAGTTACGGTTAAATTATTTGACCGCAAGCTTCCGCGCAGAACAAAGTTTGGTTACTTTTTAAATATCATGCTGTTGATTACAATGTCATTTATTATGGTAAGCGGTATTTTTATTTCAAGAGTAGTATTTCCGAATATTAATGTTGGCAATGAACAATGGTTTAAGATTTCGCATATTTCGGTATCGTTTTTAGTGTTAATTTTAGTAGCCGCTCACATAGGTCTTCATTGGCAATGGGTTATAAACGTATGTAAAAATATGACGAAATTCAAAAAGTCAAAGAAAAGCTTGAGCATAGCAGCTAAGCTTGCAACCGTTGCACTGTTAGTCGTTGGCATATACGAAATAAATGAGACGGGTTTTCTTGGAAAGCTTGGAAGAATAACGAAAGTACTGAATTTAAGTTCCTCAGATATACCGCAAAATGGCGGTGGGAAGCTGGATTTTGATCACCATTCATTTAGCGAGAACAAATCTTCTGCGACGGCATCTGCTGGTCACGAACGTCCGAACTTTGATCACGATGGCCGAGGTATGGAAAGAGAGATGAATGGAAAAGAAAGCGGCTTTGAAAGTCCGAATCCTTTTGTTGTAATCGGTACTTATTTTGCTATTATGTCGGTTTTTATTAGTGTTATTTATTATATTGGGAAAATATTATCGGAAGTAAAAAGACGTAAAAAAATGGCGGGTCCGACTGCAGAAATTTAAATAAAAATGCTTTCTATTTCACTGTTTTTTCATCGTGCAGAAGTAAAATCATTTGTGTAAAAGCAAACGCTTTGCAAAATTAATATGAGATAAACTTAGGTGGTGGAAATGGTGAAACAACACACACAGCCTGAAACGGAACATAAGAGAAATTGGTTTATTAATGCGCTATTGAACTTTGGTATTTATAAAAAAGGAAATCGGCACCTATACGAACTGACACTTCAAGAGTTAGAAGCTCAATATGTAAAAGTGAAGGCATTCATGTATAATCAGGGACCTCTTTCTCAATGATAAAAAAGCACTCAGTATATGAGTGCTTTTTTATATGTTAAGAATAACTTCCTTATCAAACTGCTTTAATTTTTATTGTTTTCGCTAGTGAAATTAAATTGATTAAGTTTAATTTGAATTTCTTTTTTGGTATGCGTTTTTATCCAATCTTGAATTTCAGAGACTTTCAGAGTGAAATTTTCTACTCCTTTATATTCTCCCCATTCTCCAATAACCCCATCTTCGCAGCGCGGGCGAATTTGGTTACCTTTAATGGTCACCACTACATCTCTTTCAGAGAGGAATTGCTGATTTAAATCAAAAGAGAAGAAAATACTTGCTGGCTGATTTCGTAAATAGATTAGTTGTGCAAAAAAGTCGGAGACGGTAATATCACAGTGCACCTTTGCATTTAAAGGTACTTCTAAAGCTATGCGTTCGTAGGAGCTTATTTGATAAGGCTCACTTATATATGAACCGTTTTCTCCCGTAATTTTAATTATTACGGTGATAGTTTTAACGAGATGAATTAGATGAAGGGTTCGATACGTTCCATTTTGAAGCTGCACTTGGATTGTTCTGCGTCTGACAGGTGCCAGTTCTCGGCAGGTGACTTTACAAACATTACATGTCACAACAGGATTAATTAAATCACATGGGTTAAATGGCGGCGGAGCTGGGTTTTTTGGTTTTAGATCAAAGGTTTGTAAGTCTAAAATCTCTCCAGATTTTACTGTTATCTGCTGTGGATCTGCAGGTATAAAGCCCGTAGCGGTTACAAGGATGGTATATGTGCCTGGCGGTATATCGTTAATTGTAAATCGGCCTAGTAGATCCGTAGTTGTACGACCAACTATTTGTCCTTCGGTGTTGATTACGTGAATCATTGCGCCAAAGATAGGTTGTTTGGTGTCGGCATTAATGACTTTTCCTGTAATTGTTGCACGCGATCCAATTGGATTAAGGCGGAAATCTGCTCTTTGCGTTTCGCCTTGTCTAATCGTAAGTGTGACTGATGGTGGTATGGCTTGATAACCATCTGCATCTACTACTACGGTATACGTGCCAGCTTTTAGCGACACAAAAGAATATTCTCCTGCTTCATTGGTAGTAGTAGAGGCTGCAAGCTGTCCTTGATTATCTATATCTAAAAGATTAATGCGAACGTTGGCAATTGGAACACTGGTCGAGTTATCGACGACTCGACCAGTAATAGCCCCTGTCGAAGAAGGTATTTGCTTTAGCTCAAAGGTTTGCAAGTCTAAAACCTCTCCAGAGTGTACTTTTATCCGCTGTGGATCTGCAGGTATAAAGCCTGTAGCGTTTACGAGGATGGTATATGTGCCAGTCAGTATATCGTTAATTGTAAAGCGGCCTAGTCGATCCGTAGTTGCACGGCCAACTATTTGGTTTTTGATGTTGATGACATGAATCGTTGCACCAAAGAGAGGCTGTTTGGTATCAGCATTAACGACTGTTCCTGTAATCGTTGCACCCAATTCAATTCGATCAAGGCGAAAATTTGCTACGATTGCTTCGCCTTGTTGGAACAGAGGGGTAAGTGTGACGGATTGTTGCTGAGTTTGATAACCATCTGCATCTACTACTACGGTATACGTGTTTGCTTCTAGTGATGCAAAGAAATATTGACCTGCTTCATTGGTAGTAGTAGAAGCTATAAGCTGTCCTTCGTTATCTAAAAGATTCACGTGAGCATTGGCAATTGGCAAACTTGTTGAGTTGTCGACGACCTGACCAATAATGGCACCTGTAAAAGCAGCTGTTGTTGTTAATGTAAAATTGAGTTCAAGCACTTCATTAGGGCTTAACTGTATTTGTACCGTTTCAGACATATAGCCAGAAGCGGACGCCCGCACAGAGAACGCTCCTTGTGGTAGTCCTTCAATAACATATTGCCCGTTTTCATCGGTTAAGCCAAAGCCTACTGACACGTCAACGGCGTCAAAGACTTCTATCAGCGCACCAATAATAGGCAATTTAGTTTCTTTGTCAACAAATCTGCCTATTAATGTGGCTGGGTTTCCATTAAGTGTGAAATTCACTTCTTTTACTTCATTTGTGGTAAGTGTCACAGTTTGTGCTGCTGCTTGATAATCTACATTGGATGTTACGATTTGATAAGTGCCAGCAGCCAGATTAGAAAGGAGGTAGTTACCGTTAACATCGGTTTGTGTTGTTGTCACGATCACTCCTGAAGCATTAATGACACGAATGCGCGTATTGGCTAACGGTGCACCCGACGAGCTATCTGTAACCTTTCCTCGAATGGTCCCCACTTGTGGCAGAAGCAAGAGATTAAATGTGAACGTCTGCCCACCGACTGCGAAGGCCGTTAAACCTTGTGAGCCAAACCCTGCCGCAGTGGCGATAATTGAAAAGGCCCCGTCTGGAATACTGCTGATGATAAATTGTCCTGAGGTGTCTGTAAAAACAGTTGCAAAAATCGGGCCAGAAGAACTTTGATAGCGGATGGCGACAGCTGCCCCTTGAATAGGTGATTTTGTTTGAGCATTTAAGACACTGCCCTTGATTGTTGCAAATAAGGAGCTTAGCTTTACATTTAACGAAGTTGTTTCTCCAGAATTAATTGTTGCTCCAGCAGACAATCGTTCAAAGCCTTCTGCAGTAAAGACCACTCGGTAATTTCCAGGGTTTAGTCCTTGGATTGTGTATTGACCGATAGCATTTGTAACTGCTGTTGCCACAAGGCCGTTAGTGAAATCAAATAGCTGCACAACTGTGTTGGGAATCTGATTTTTAGCTTCACTTTTTACGGTACCTGTTAAGAAACCAGGAGCCATGCTTAAAAATAGAGTAGTAGAAGTTATGCCGTTTGTTTGTAAAAGAACTGTTTTTGAATCTGCTCCAAAGTTGACTGCAGTAGCCGTGACGATGAGCGGTCCTGGTGGTAAATTCATTATCGTAAAGCTTCCACTTACATCTGTAGCCGTTACAGCTAAAACCTGACCTTCAAGCGTTGTGGCAGAGACGATGGCTCCCTGTATTGCCTGACCGCCTGCTAAAGTGACGACTTGCCCTGTCACCGTAGCTGGACTTGATTGTAACAGAATTCTAGCAAATGTGGCTTCATTTGCTGTGACTCTTGCTCCAATAACTTCCGTAATAAATCCTGACGCAGAAGCCGTAATAAAATAGTTGCCAGGTTCAAGATTAGGGAATGAAAACGTGCCGTCTGAATATCCTGTTGTGGTGAAAATGAGAAGATTATTGGCATCGAACAGGGAAAGGGAAATGCTAGAACCAACGATTGGCTGTGCTAAATTGTTTAAGACAACACCGTTAATTGAACCAAAAACTCCTGTAAGCATAATGTCTGCGATTTCTGTAGCGTTTGTTTCAATGATAGCACCTACTGCCTTAGTTTCGAAACCTGACGCAGTAGCAGAGATAGTATAAGAGCCGGGAGGTAAATCAGTAATTACATATCGTCCGTTTGAATCAGTGACGGTTGATGCAATAATAATACCTGTTACGCCTAGTAATCTTACATTTACAAAAGCGCCAGCAATTGGTTCATTGTTTTGGGTGGTGACCGTACCAGTCAATATGCCTGGATTTGGCTGGAGGACAAAGTCGACGTTTTTTCGTTGGTCCCCTTGAGCCAGCGTAAGGTCTGATAATACAGATTGGAATGCTGGTGCTGACGCAATCACTGTAAACGTGCCAACAGGGATGTTCCCAATGGCATAAAAGCCATTTTCATTTGTGATTCCATAACCGATAATCACTTGATTTTGATTAAGGATACGAACGGTAGCATTATTAATTGGTAAGCCTTCTAGAGTTGAAACAGTTCCTGAAATAGAAGCAAAGTTTGGTTGTAAGAACAAGTTGGCTATAGTGACTTGATTTGAAGTAACGTTAGCTCCAGTCGAAGCACTTGCATAGTTAAATTCTGAACCTACGACAACATAGCTTCCTAGCTGTAGTCCTGGGAATTGATAATTTCCTAGCTGATCTGTAACGGCAAAGGCAATAGGGCTTAAACTTTGATTGGGGAACAGGTTAACGACAGCACCTGGAACTGGCTGGTTCGTTACGACATCTCGTATGGTTCCTGAAATAATTCCAGGGTCAGCTAAAAGAGTAAAATTGATTGTGGCTACTTCGTTAGGAGCTGCTTCAAAACGAGTGAGGGCTGCTTGGAAATTTGGCTGATTGGCTGTAATTGTATAGCTTCCGGCAGTAAACCCTCTGATAAAGTAATTCCCATCATTATCTGTTTGCACTCTTCGGATTAGACCACTTTGGGTGTTGAAAAGTTGAACCAAGGTGTTTGCAAGGCCGTTTCCTTCTTCGTTAACTACACGCCCCTGTACAGTTGAAATAAAAGAAGAAAGAGATGCATTAACAATTTCAATTTCTCCAGCGTCTAACTGTACAGATGATATGTCTGATCCGAATAGAGGTGCTCCGCTAAAGACAACAGTGTAAGTGCCAGAGACGATGCCTGTTACTTCATAAAATCCGTTTGAATCAGTAACGGTTGTTGCAAGAATAGGACCAGATGGCGTTAGTGCGCGTATAACAACGCTTGTGTTTGGAATTGGCTGCCCGGCTTCTGAAGTAACGACTTGGCCTCGGATTATACCTGGATTTGGTGCAAGGTCAAATGCAATGATTGTATCTTGATTTGCAATAATTGTAAAACCGCGCAATTCGCTTCCGAATCCAAAGGAGCTTGCAACCGCAACGTACTTGCCTGGAGAAAGAGTTGGGACTGTGAAGTTACCTTGGCTATCGGTTACGACTGACAGGATAAACGTTCGATTTTCATCAAAAAGTTGTACGGTAGCCCCTTGAAGCGGAAGACCAGATGATGCACTTGTCACTTGCCCGATAAGGTGTCCGGGATTGGGTGACAGAGAAAGGATAGTAGTTGTTGTTTTTCCATTCGTGATAATGGCAGAAGTTGTGGCGTTTCCAAATCCAATTGCTTGTGCAATTATATTAAGTGAACCAGCTGGTAAATTTGGAATGGTGAATGATCCATTATCTCCGCTTATTCCTGTTGCGATGATGACGCCGTTAGATCTTGTCGCGGTAATGAATGCTCCAACAATTCCTTCGCCAGAAACACCATTAATTACTTGCCCGGTTAATGTTCCAGGTAAAGGAGTGAGGGTGACGACTACCTCTGTTGTCTCGCTATTTCTTACAATAGCAGAGACTGTGTTTGACGCAAAGTCAGATGCTCCAGCATTTACTAAATACGTTCCTGGTGCCAGGTCAAATACTTCAAACCGGCCATTGGATAGCGCAAGTAAAATTTGAACCACTACAAGGTTTTTATCAAAGATTTTTACTGGGATAAATGGTGTGGTAATCGGTACTCCTTGTTCATCTACGATTTGCCCTCGAATGCTCGGTGTTTTATCGGTGCCTGCTTCAGATGCCCGTGCAAGTGTAGCATTTAAGATAGTCGTTGTATTAGAGGTAATTTGTGCTCCTAGGCTGACCGCGTCGTAACGCTCATCAAAGAAAGAAACGGTATATTGCCCTGATGTTAAGTTTTGAATCGTATAGCGACCATCCACATTGCTAAAACCGGAACTTACAATTACACCTAACAGATTTCGAACAACCACATTCACTCCAACAAGCGGAGCGTTTGTATTTGCATCAATAACCGTACCCGTTAAAATGCCTGGGTTGGCAACAAGTATAAAGTTTACATCCAATAGACTTTCTCCTGGCAAGAGTGTTATTCCACTTGTAGCGGTTGAGAAGCCTGCAGCACTCACAACAATATTACGGATGCCAGGTGGCAACCCTTGAACAGTATAACGTCCATCAGACCCTGAAATACCTGTTCCCAACACAGTTTCGCTTTGATCAAGCACCCGAATTGAAGCATTGGGAATTGGGTTTTCATCTTGGTCCACAATTTGCCCAGACATGCTCGCAGGATTTGACTGCAGTGAAATATTTACTATCGATTGGATATTAGCGAATACAGATGCACCCGCACTTATTCTTGCAAAATTGGTTGCATTTGCCGAAATCGTGTAGCTGCCCGGCTGAATGCTAATAAAACGATATTGCCCATTTTCATCAGACACTGTATTTCCAATAGAAATTAATCCTTGGGATGGGGAAATATGGACAGTTGCGCCGACAAGAGGCAATCCGGTTTGAGCGCTAGTGACAATGCCAACAATAGATCCTGGATTTGACTGAAGTGATACATTAATGGTTGTTGTTTGGCTAGATGTAATTGCAAATCCGAGAGTTTGACGCTGAAAATCAGGATTTATAATAATAAGAGTGTAGGTTCCTGGCGATATATTCTGTATGCTGTATCGTCCATTAATATCCGTTTGCACAGTGCCAACCACGACATTGTCTGTATCAACGATCCGAACCAATGTGTTAAATAAAGGTTCGCCCGTTTCTGCGTTGGTGACAAATCCTTGGACTGCCCCAGGATTTGGTGGTAAAGATAGTTGAACAGCTGCCGTTTCATTTGAAAATACTTGAGTTGAAGCAGCTTGTGTTCCAAAGTTTGGTAAAGTAGCGATAACTGTATAAGTTCCAGGTGGCAGGTGAGGGATGGTGAAGGTTCCATTTCCATTCGTTGAGGAATTTGCAATGACTGGACCTGCTGGTGAAAATTGACGTATAACAATGCTTACACTACCAAGAGGCTGCCCCGTTTGTTGATTAAAGACGGTCCCTTCAACACTTCCCGGATTAGGAGAGAGGTTGAAGTTTAATGTTGTCACTTCGTTTACGGCGACATCCGTTTCTTGTACTAACGAGCCAAAGTTTTGATTCGAAGCGATGACTCGATACGTTCCTGGCGCTAAATTATCAGCACGGTATTGCCCGGTTTGATCTGTGACAACAGTTGCAACCAGTCCTCTCGTGAAATTAAATATTTGAATTGTTGCGCCTTGCAGCGGATCAGCTGTTTGTGCGTTTCGTACAGTTCCAGTCACCGATCCTGCCTGAGGTGCGAGTGACAACAGAACATTCCCAGTTGCTCCTGGCCCAAGCGGAACAGATGTCGAGGAGGAACCAAAACCAGGCTGGGTAGCAGTGGCTGTTACAATAACCGTATTTGGTGGTAGATTCCTAATGATAAACTGCCCATTAAGGTCACTGATAGCATTTCCAACGATAATTCCGTTCGCATCCGTAACGGTGATGATGACCCCTGTTAATGGCGAGGAAGTAACAGAATTTACAACTTGCCCCGTTACAGTTGCAGGATTTGGCGTGAGCCGAACAGAGACAGATGTAGTGGTATTAGCTCGAACATTTACGCTTGCAACTCCTGTTGCATAATTAGGCGCAGTTACTTGAATGAGATACGTTCCTGGCGCTAAATCAATAACGTTAAATGATCCATCTGCATTCGCAAGCAGTGTTTTTAACAGTGTGCTAGTTGCAGTAAAGACTTGAACTTGAATATTCGAATCTGTAATACCGGAGCCGTTTACGTTTGTGACGGTTCCAAAAACTGTTCCGGTAAGCGGAGACAATCCTAAATCAGCAGTTGTAGCGTCGTTAGCTTGCACAAATGCTCCAACCGTTGTTGTGCCAAAGCCTGAAGCTGTTGCTCCAACTGAATATGAACCCGGCGCAAGACCTTCAATCAAATAGCGGCCATTTTGGTCAGTGGTACCACTGTCTACAATGACATTTGTTCCGCCTGATGTTCGAACAACTGTAATGGCTCCAACAATTGATTGTCCTGTAGCCAAGTTGAAAACTCGCCCTGTAATACTACCAACCAATGCTGTTAACTGAATATCTACATTTGGTAAAGTTTGCGCAGGTGTTAATGTGACAGCCGTTAATTGAGTAGCGAATCCTTGTGCAGATGCAATAATAGTTAAGGTTCCTTGCGACAAGTTTCCAACTGAATAATTGCCGTTTATATCTGTGATGGCAGTTCCTAATACCGTTTCGTTCTGGTCAAGAACTCGCACGGTCCCATTTGGTATAACGTTACCACCGGAGTCTGTAACTGTTCCAGAAATTGTTGCTGGGTTTGAAGTTAACTGAATATTAGCAACTGTGGTGCTGCCTGCTGAAATTACTGCTCCTACACCGCCGCGTGCAAAGTCAGTTGCCACTGCTATAATATTATATTCTCCAGGAGCCAAGTTTAAAATTGTATATTGCCCATTTTCATTTGTTATTCCTCGGGCAATAGAGGTTATGCTTTGCGAAGGAAAGACAAGCACGATAGCGTTTGCAATTGGGCCTCCTGTAAAAAAGTCTGTGACCGTTCCTGTCAGCGTTCCTGGGTTCAGCTGTAAATTTACATCAACCGTCGTAGTTTGCTCGGGTGCAACAGTAAAGCCAACGGTCTGTCTTTGGAAGCCTGAACTAATGGCAACTAACGTGTAAGAGTCAGCAGGAAGCCCTCCTATTGTAAACAACCCTTGTGCATTTGTGAGAACTTCGTCAACAACTGTTCCATCCCTGCGAATTACGCGTACAATTGCTTCTTCAAGCGGTGCGCTTGTGTTCTCGTTTCTTATAGTTCCTTGAACGGTACCCGGTAACAGCGTCAGTCCAATGGTAACGGTTGAAACGTCATTTGGCAGTACAGTAGTTGTTGCAGCTTGTGTTCCAAAGTTTGTGGCTTGTGCAATGATAGTATACGATGCTGGCTGTAAGTCTGATATGGTAAATACACCTAACCCATCAGTCACAGTTGTTGCAACGATAGGACCTGCGGGAGAAAACTGTCGAATTTCAACGCTTGCTCCTTGAACGGGTTCCCCTGTTTGTTGGTTAATTACTGTGCCTGTAATGGTACCAGTAAGAGGAGTAAGTGATAGGATAATCTGTTGCGTCTCACCAGGGCTAAGAACTATTGTTTGCGGCGTGTTCACAAAATTTTGTGCAAAAGTAACAATGCTGATGGTACCAGCTGCAAGGTTTGTTAGCTGGAAATTTCCATTTATATCTGTGACAGCTGTGGCAATAATTTGCTCGTTTGAAGACGCAGTGATCGTCACTCCTTGAAGCGGTGTGTTCGTTTGTTGATTGACAACATTCCCACTAATTGTAGCAGGGTTTGGCGTTAATGCTATAGCCACAGTGGTTGTTTGATTGGCTGTGATCGTAATTGGAATACTGTTTGCTGCATAGTTCGGTGCTTCTGCAATAACAGTGTACGTTCCAGGATCTAGACCAAATACCCCAAATGTACCGTCTGGTTGAGCCGTGACGGATTTGAGTAATACGTTATCATCAGTAAAGATTCGAAGGAAAATATTTGATCCTGTGATTGGATTTCCATTTATATCCGTTAAAAAACCAGCCAGAGTACCCGCGTCTGCTAATAAAGCGAAGTTTGCAGTTGATGTCTGGTTACTAGCGACGGTGAATGTTTGTGTTTGCGTGCCAAACCCCGTTTTAGTGACGGCGACGGAGTAATTTCCTGGAGGCAAGTTTTGTGCAAGATAAATTCCTTGTTGATCCGTATTTACAGTTCCTACTACTATCCCGCCGTTTTCTTGCTGAAGAGAGCGAATGATAACTGTAGCACCTGCGACTGGTGTTGCGGCTCCACTACTTGTTACTTGCCCAGTAATAGTTCCTGTAGATGTCTCAAGAGGAATATTAAAATTAGATAACACTTGAGCAGGAGCAATGGTTACACCTTGCGTATTTGTGGCAAAACCAGATGCGCTTGCAATAATGATGTACGTTCCTGCTGCAACGTTACCGATAGTGTAGTTACCAGTAAGGTCTGTGCTACCGATACCTATTACGTTTTGGTTTGAATCCAGTAATCTAACCGTTGCGTTGGATAATGTGTTACTTGAAAAATCAGTTACTCGGCCTGAAATAACACCAGGAAGCGGTGGGGATTGAATTGTAATTGTTGTTGTGTTGCCAGAAGTGACAATGGCACCTGCTACCGCTGACCCAAAGTTTGTTGCTTGAGCTACGAGGCTATATTCACCAGGTGCTAACCCAATAAAAGAAAAGCTTCCATTTTGATCTGTTACTGTGTTGGCAACAGGAGTCATACTACCAGATTGAAAGACTTGTAGAACTGCTCCGGAGAGCGACGTGCCAGTTTGTGCATTAACTATCGTGCCGGTAATGCTTCCTGGATTTGGCTGTAACGAAATATTTTCTGTAACAGTTTGATTTGATGCAATAGTAACACCGTTTGTGAGCTGCTGGAATTGAGGGTTTGCTGCCACGATTGTATACGTTCCAGGTGCCAACCCTTGAATGCGATAATTTCCGCTTATATCTGTTTGTGATACGGTAACAAGAACGCCGTTGACATCAAGTATGCGCAGAAGTATATCTGCTAGCGTCTGACCTGTTTGAGCACTGGTGATGGTTCCTTGAACAATACCAGGATCTGGAGATAAGTTCAGTAGAACAGTCGAGACTGAGTTTGATTGCACAAGTGTAGAGGCAGATTCTGTTCCAAAGTTAGGGTCCGATGCTACCGCTGTGTAAGCACCAGGTGTCAAATTAAAGACGGTAAATTGACCTTGAATATTAGTTGTAATAGTTGAAATGATTGGTCCAAAAGGAGAAAATTGGCGTATTGCAATACTTGCACCTGCAATCGGGGCACCAGTTTGTTGATTAAATACACTGCCTGTAATAGTACCGGGGCCCGGCGTTAAGTTAAAGTTAAGAGTAGTGGTAGCTTCAGAAGTTACTTGAGTATCTTGAGTAACGGCTCCAAAATTGTTTGCTGTTGCAATTAATCGGTAAGAGCCGGGTGCTAGATTTTGATATTGATAAACACCGCTTTGGTTTGTTTGCAACGTGGCGACAAGTGCTCGTGTAAAATCGAAAATTTGAACGGTTGCGCCTGCAAGAGGGGCCCCTGATTGCGCATTGAGAACTGTCCCTGTAACGGTGCCCGGTGTAGGTGTTAAACTTAATGTTGTAGCTTCAATTTCGCCTGGTGTTAAGATAACGGACTTTGAATCATTGCCAAAACCTCCTGTAGCCGCCGAGATATTAAGCGTAGCTGGTGGAAGGTTCAAAACGGTAAAGTTTCCATTTAAATCAGTTGCTCCAGATCCTACTGCGATGCCGTTTAAGTCTGTAATCGTTATAAGAGCCCCATTAATCGGTGTTCCTGTACTGCTGTTTAATACCTGACCAGTCACCGCAGCGGGATTTAGCTTAAGCGTAATATTTGCTTCAGTTGTTTGATCTGAAATGACAACAGCATTCGTTGTTGCGGTAACAAAATTTGGAACAGTAATAATCAATGTGTAGCTGCTTGGAAGCAAGTCTAGTATGTCATATGTTCCATCATATTGAGCAAGCAATGTTTTTAAAAGAGTGCCGCTTTGATCAAATACTTGAATTTGAGTGTTCATTCCTAGAACAGGGCTGCCGCCAGCATCTGTAATGGTTCCTGTAATTTTTCCGGCATTTGGAATGAGACTAATATTGGCTAAACTTGTTTCATCGCTTTGAACGACCGCTCCTACACTTATGCTTGCAAATCCATTTTCAGATGCTACAACCGTATATGTTCCAGGTGCTAAGCCACCGATAAAGTAGTTTCCATTTTCGTTTGTGATGCTGTTGGCAACAATAACGCCAACGCCTCCTACAAGCCGTACTACAACAATTGCGCTTGAAATGGCTTCACCAGTCTGCGCGTTTATAATTTGCCCCGTAATATTTCCTGAATTCGGGTTTAATGAAAAATTAATGTTTTCTAATACATCACCCGGTTGAAGAGTAATACCGCTAAGCTCGTTGGAAAAAGCAGGTGCATTCACTACAATAGTTTGTGCGCCTGGGGGTAGATTACTAATAACGTAGTTTCCATTTTGATCTGTTAAGGCAGTGCCTAATACAGTTTCATTTTGACTAATAACACGAATGCTCGCATTTCCAATTGGTGCTCCATTTATGCTCGTAATGCTTCCACTAACGGTAGAAGGGTTAGCTTGAAGTTCAATGTTAGCCACTGCTGTTTCATTTGAAAAAACAACTGTTCCTACAGCACCTCTTGCATAATTGCGTGCATTTGCTACTAGAATATATTCGCCTGGTGCCAGACCGCCCATTTGAAACATTCCATTTTGATCTGTAAGTGCGTTTGCTATAGGAACCAAACTTTGCGGAGGGAAAAGTTGAACTGTGGCTCCGTCCAAAGCTAAGCCGGTTTGTTGGTCGAGTACCCTTCCTGTGATTCTTCCTGGGTCTGGAAGGAGTGTGACGTTAACAGTTGTAGATGCATCAGAAACAACTGAAAACCCAATTGCTTCTCTTTGAAAGTCAGACGCCACTGCAATTAAAACATAATCGCCAGGAGCTAATCCTTCTGCTCGATAATTCCCATTTCCATCTGTTTGCACTTCTTGAATAATGACACGATTGCTATCTAAGATACGAGCAAATGAATTTGTTAATCCTGCGCCTGTTTGAGCATTTGTGATTTGTCCTTGAACGATTCCTGGATTTGGAATTAATGCAAGTGAAATATTAGATACACTGTCTGATTGTACAATGGTTGAGGCAGCTTCGCTTCCGAAGTTTGGATTCAATCCAACGACCGTATATGTTCCAGGTGCTAGATTATTCACGGTAAATATACCGTTTTGATCGGTAGATAATGCAGCAATAATTGGACCTGTCGGCGTAAATTGACGAACGATAATCGAAACGCCTGCAAGCGGACTTCCGGTTTGCTGATTCATAATTGTACCTTGAATACTTCCTGCATCAGGAGGTAAAAAGAAATCCAAAACGGTTTGTTGATTAGCGACGACCATAGCTTCTTGGACGGTGGAACCAAAGCCTTGAGCTGAAGCAATGACTCGGTACACATCGGAAGAGAGATTCTGAATTTTATAAAATCCAAATGTGTCAGTCATCACAGTTGCAATAATTCCTCGAGTAAAGTCAAACACTTTTAGCGTTGCACCAGCAATCGGTTCACCTGTTAGCTCATTAACTATAGTTCCTTCAAGTCTACCAACTTCTGGAGACAGAGAAATCGTTATCTGTGCCACTTGACCTGGTGTAAGAATAACAGATTGAGAGAGGCTTCCAAAATTATTGGCCGTTACGGAAACATTAAGCGTTTGGGAAGGGAGGTTTAAAATACTGATAGATCCATTCGTATCCGTTACTCCACTCCCAACAATCGTTCCGTTTGGCAAGGTAAACGTGACAATGGCACCTGGAATTGGTTCACTCGTTTCTCCACTAACGACTTGCGTTGTAACCGTAGCAGGATCTGGCTGCAGTGTCGCCACTAAAACAATTGTTTGTTCAGAGGTAACCGTTGCACTGAATATGCCAGTTGTAAAGTTAGGCGCTGTAAAGGTTAACTGATAAGAGCCAGGTGGCAAGTCAACGACAGTAAACGCTCCATCGCTGTTGGCTAAAACAGACTTGATTAAATGTCCGTTTTGATCAAATACTTGAATCTGAATATTATTTCCTGTAATCGGATTGCCTTGAGGATCAATAATTGTTCCGCTAATAACACCTGCAAGTGCTGTTAATGGAACATTGGCCGTTGCAATCGTATCACTGACAACGATCACGCCTACCGTATTTGTTCCGAAACCAGATTTGCTAGCTGTTACAAGGTAGGTTCCCGGAGCTAAATCATTTACATGGTAGTTTCCATCTACATCTGTTGTTGCGTTTGTAACGATAATTGAACTTGCCCCTGTCTTACGAATAACAATGTCAGCGCCTGCAATAAGGGCTCCGTCTTGAGCATTAACCGTTTGACCTTGAATATTCCCAGAGTTTGGTGTTAACTGAGCGCTAAAATCTGTAATAATCTGTCCAGGTGATAATGTTACACCAATGATTTGAGTGCCAAATTCGGAGGCAGAAACGACAGCGCTTTGTGAACCGGGTGGTAAGTTGCCAATTGTAAAATGTCCGTTTTGATCCGTGACTCCTGTGCCAAGAACAGTTTCATTCTGGTCAATAATCCGAACGGCGGCACCAGCGATAGATGTTCCATTGGTAGAGGTAATGGTTCCGCTTAAAGCAGCTGGATTTGGTGAAAGAAGCAGAGCAGCCGTTGCCGGTGTATTTGGAAATACCCCTGTTCCAACTGCTGTCACAGTGTAATTTGATACAGTAGCCTCTACTACGTAATCTCCAGGCTGAATGCCAAGGACGGTGTAACCTCCGTCTTGGCCTGTAATCGCACTAGCAATTGGAATCAAACTTTGAGCAGGGAAAATTTGCACAGATGCTCCTGCAATTGGCAAGCCAGTTTGAGAATCAATGACTGTGCCTGTAATCGTTCCTGGGTCTGGTGTTAACGCCGTATTTACAGTTATAACTGTATCGGAACCTACTATTGCACCAATAGTACTGCTTTGGAAATTATGGTTTGAAAATACTAGTGTATACGTGCCAGGTGCCAGACCAGGCACAAAGTAATTGCCGTTGCTATCAGTCTGAACCGTTGCTACTAAAATTCCGGCATCGCTAAGAATATTAATTTGTGTATTTAGAGCAGGCTCCCCAGTCTGAGCAGATGTAATGAGCCCTTGAACTGCTCCAGGGTTTGGCAGTAGCGCAAGTGAAACGATTGAAACTGTATTTGACTGAACAAACGTTGTAGTGCTCTGGGTGCCGAAATTCGGATTAAATACAGTGACAGCATACGCTCCGGGTCCCAAGTTTAGCACTGTAAATTGTCCGCTGCTATCTGTTGCCGTTGTTTGAACAACTGGCCCAGCAGGAGAGAATAGCCTTACGACCACTGAAGCGCCTACGATGAGAGCTCCGGTTTGTTGATTAACGACTGTGCCAAAAATCGATCCAGCATCAGGTGTTAGAACGAGATTGACTGTCGATGTTACATTTGAGGTTACCTCAACGTTTTGTACCTGTGTACCGAAATTTGCAGAAGTGGCAATCACTTGATAAAAGCCAGGTGTCAGGTTCTGAATTTGATAAAGTCCGTTACGATCTGACAAGACAGTTGCAACAAGTGCTCCTGTAAAGTCAAAGATTTGGAGAGTGGCTCCAATAAGGGGGGCATCCGTTTGTTGATTTATCACAGTCCCGCTCACAGATCCAGGATTTGGCGTTAAGGTTAATAATGCAGTTCCTGTTGACCCTGCTGTTAAAATTACAGAACGAGAGTCTGAACCAAAATTTGTTGCTACGGCTGATACAATAATGGTTGTCGCCGGTAGATTTGGAATGGAAAAGTTTCCATTTTGATCTGTAACAGTACTGCCGATTGGCAGCCCGTTAAGGTCAGTGACTGAAACAATGGCGCTCAAAATAGCATCTCCCGTGGTTCTGTTTACTACTTGCCCATTTACATTTCCAGGATTAGGTGTAAGCGGAACAGTAAGCAAGGTTACTTCGTTTGCTGTAACAAATGCACCCACTGTATTGGCTGCATAGTTCGGTGCCGTAACCGTTAATTGATAAGAGCCAGGAGGCAAGTTTGTAATAGAAAACGTACCGTCAGACTGTGCAGCTACTGTTTGAAGTAAGACGCCGCTTTGGCTAAACACACGGATTTGAGTGGGGATATTGACAATTGGATTTCCTCGAACATCTAAAACGGTACCGGAAATGGAACCAACAAGTGGTGAAAGAACGATATTTGCTTGGGTAGCTTGATTGCTGATAACAATTGCCCCCACTGTGTTTAACGCATAACCAGTCGCAGAGCCTGTGACGGTATAAGAACCAGGCTGTAAGCCGTTTATCTTGTAGTTTCCAAACTCATCTGTTGTAGTTGAAGCCACCACAACAGGAACTCCGGCGACTGCTCGCACCATAGCGATGGCACCAACAATTGGCATCTCTGTATCCGCTGTTATAATTTGCCCAGAAATGCTTCCCGAATTAGCTGTAAGAGTGAAGTTCAAATTCGTTACCACTTGCCCTGGAATTAAAATAACGCCGCCGAGCTGTGTAGCAAATCCGGGGGCACTTACAATAATTTCTTGATTTCCTTGCGGCAAATCGGTCAGAGAATAGTTTCCAAACTCGTCTGTAACGATGGTTCCCAACACAAATTCATTTTGATCTAAAATACGCACGGACGCATTTATAATTGGTTCGCCTGTATCTGATCTTACTGTCCCGGAAACAGTGGCAGGAGTAGGGACTAAGAAAATAGTAGATGAACTTGTGTCATTAGAGAGAACTGTTACGCCAGTAGACGAAGTCGCGTAAGTTTGAAATGACCCGATTAGAATATAAGAACCAGGTGCTAACCCGTCTAAAAAGTAATGACCGCTACCATCGGTTACGAGGGTAGCGATTGGATTTAACCCAAGAGCAGGGAAGACTTGAATAGACGCACCAATTAAAGGAGAGGCGGTTTCTGCATCCAACACTTGCCCTGTAATTGACCCAGGAGAAGCAATAAGATTTGTATTGACCACAGACGTTTGGTTTGGCTGAGAAGTAAAGCTTAACGTTTGAGATTGAAACGTCGGGTTTGTAAATGCAATCGTATAATCTCCAGCCGTAAATCCTGCAATTTGATACAAACCGTTAATATCCGTTTGCGCTTGTGTGACAAGAATCCCGTTTGCATCAATTAACTGAATCAGCGCATTAATAATCGGATCTCCGGTTTCTGCGTCTGTTACCGTTCCTTGTACCGTCGACGGAAGCTGTTCTAAGCCAAAGTTTAAAGCAGCTGTTTCACCAGGAGCAAGCGTGACGGATGAGGCTTGTGATCCAAAAGCAGCATTTACAACAATAACCGTAAAGGTTCCTTGTGGTAAGTTTGATGCTGTATAAAAGCCATTAGCGTCGGTAACAGAGGTGGCAATAATAGGACCGGTTGCGTTAAACTGGCGAATAATTACATCTGTTCCGCTGAGCGGCGTACCAGTGGCACCGTTCGTAACAGCGCCTTGAATGGTTGAAGGGTTTGGTTCCAAAGCAAAGCTTGCAATGGCCTGTGTGTCTGAAACTACGGTAAAACTAATGGTTCCACTTGTATATCCTACAGAGGCAGCAATGGCTGTATAGAGCCCGGGCGCTAATCCAGATACTAAAAATTGTCCTTGAGCATTCGCAGACACCGAAACGGCTGGCGCGCCTGTTTGATCAAAAATTTGAATGCTTGCTCCTGCAAGGGTATCCCCGTTATTACGGTTAACAACAAAACCAGACACACTTCCAGGGTCTGGCGTAAGGGTAAGTGTGGTAGTGGTCATTTGTCGCGGCGATAAAATGACAGCCCGCGAGTCCGTTCCAAAGTCTTGGGCTCCAGCGCTTGCAACAAATGAGCCGGCCGGTAAATTTTCAATAACAAACATTCCGTCTTGACCAGACGCGCCTCTTCCGATTAGTAATCCCGTATTTGAATTAAGGACAGATACGATGCTTCCTGCAATACTTATTCCCGTTTGTTGATTAATGACTTGCCCTGTCAACGTTGCAGGAGATGGTTGAAGTATGACGCTTGTTTGAACTTGTTGATCTGCTTGCACTTGTATTCCGATCGTCGTCGCTTGGAATGCAGGTGCTGATGCATTTAGTACGTAGCTTCCTGGAAAAACATTAAAAAAGGCAAACGTACCATCTGATTGAGCAAGTAATGCTTCAATAAGAACACCATTTAAATCAAGTAAACGAACTTGCAAGTTTGGTCCGGTAATCGTTGTACCTGTTGAGTCAACAAGCTGACCACTGATTGAACCAGCTAATTCGTTAAGTGCAATACTGGCCGTTGTCGTTGTATCACTAGAAACAATTGCTCCGATTGTTTTTGTTCCAAACGTAGGGAACGAAGAGATCACGGTATAACTCCCAGGTGCTAATCCTTGCACAAGAAAGTTACCCGACGAATCAGATGTCACGGTTGCAACGGCAACACCTGAACCGATTGCTTGACGAATGACAACCGTTGAACCAGCTAACGGTGCTCCTGTTGCAACATCGGTGACTTGCCCGCTGATTGCTCCTGGATTTGGAGTAAGAGCAAAGTTTATGTTGGCTAAAGTACTGCCGGGGCTTAGTATAATTCCGCTTGTTAAGTGCCCGAAACTTGGAGCTGTTACAAGAACTGAAAATGAACCTGGAGGTAAATTTCCAATTGAATACGCACCATGGGCGTCAGTTCCGGCTGTTGCGAGAATGGTTTCATTAGCATCAAAAATTTGAACGGAAGCGTTTGGGATAGCAGCGCCACCCGTATCCGTAACGACCCCTGAAATAATAGAAGGGTTAGGAACTAAAGTGAAATTCACACTGGTTGCTGTATTGGAAGAAACAATTGCTCCTGCTGATTGAACGGCAAAGTTTGGAGATGACGCAATAAGAATGTAATTACCTGGCGCAAGATTTGAAAATTGATAGTTTCCACTGCCATCTGTCAATACGCTTTGAATAAAGATATTTTTAGCACTGTAAAGCGCAACTACTGTATTGGGCTGAATAGGAGAAACGTTTCCGGCAATGAGTCCAGGTTCAGGAGGTAAGCTCACATTTACAACTGTGGTTGTATCAGCTAATACAATTCCCCCGGCTATGTTCGTTTGGAAGTTAGCTGCGTTCACTGCAACATGATAATTTCCTGGAGGTAACCCTTCAATCATATAAATTCCTTGACTATCGGTAAAACCAACCTGAACTTGAACATTACTTTGGTTAACTACACTTACGCCAGCCCCGACAATAGGATCTCCTGTAGTGCCGTTTACAACTTGCCCGGTAATTATTCCTGGGTTAGGAGCAAGTGAAACATCAATATTTGCTTGACCTCCTGGAGACACAGTGATGGTTGCAAAACTCGTTTGGAAATTTGGTGCGGTCACAACGAGCGTGTACGTTCCAGGAGCTAATTGCGGGACAAGAAAGTTACCTTCTGAGTTGGCAAAGACAGTGGCGATAACAGATCCGTTTGTATCCAAAATTCGTACTTGGATTTGAGCACCGGCAATCGAGTCACCCGTTTGTTGATTTCTAATGGTTCCGGTGATGGTTACCGGATTAAAAGCAAGCGTAAAGTTTAGCGTTGTCGTTTGATCGGATCTAATCGCAGTTCCTTGACTCGAGCTTTGAAAATTTAAGGCGGTCGCCGTTACAATATAGCTCTCAGCGGATAAGTTTGGAATCGTATAAACGCCGTTTTGATCTGTTACTGCTGAACCTATAATGGCACCGCCGACTGTCGTTCTGACATTAATGGTAGCACCTGCAACGGTTGCTCCAGTAGAATCCGTCACCGTTCCAGTTAAGGTACCAGGATCTGGAGTTAGGGAAAAGTTTACGGTTGTTGTCTGGAAAGCAACAACCTGGGCACCTGCTACTTTAGACTGGAAATTTTGAGCGATGGCTGTGACCGTGTAGCTGCCCGGAGCCAAATTAGGAAGGACATACGCTCCCACTTGATTTGTCGTAACAGAAGCAACCAAGCCGTTATTTAAAAATACATTAACCACTGCACCTGCAAGCGCGCCGCCTTGACCGGAGGTGATGACTCCATTAATGACACCAACTAAACGGTTTAGAGCGGCATTTAACGTGGTTGTTTGATTGGATTGAATAATTGCTCCAATCGTTTGACTGCCAAAACCAGGTTGCCCAAAAGTGACAGTATAGCTGCCCAGAGCCAAATTGGTCACACTGTACTGACCTTGTGCATTTGTTGTTGCTGTTGCAACGGTAATACCGCCTTGATTAACTACATTAACTGAAACACCTGACAAGGAAACGCCCGTTTGAGCATCGTTTACAGCACCTGTCAACGTCCCTGGAGAAGGTTGAAGGATAACGTTTTGAGTTGTTGTTTGACTGGCTTGCACTGTAAAACCCAGCAAGGTGGTTTGGAAGTTTTGAGCTTTCACCCGTAATTGAAATGTGCCTGGTGCAAGTTGATTAATGGTATATTGGCCTTGCGCGTTGGCTGTCACGGTTGCGATTACATTGTTTCCTGAATCGAGAACTTCCACAACGGCTCCTTGAATAGGTGTTCCGCTAGCATTTGATACAACACCTGTCACAATTCCCGGAGAAGGAGCCAGGGTGAAATTAGCTGTTGTCGTCTGATTGGATGTAACGGTAATACCGAGTAACTGTGATTGGAAATTCGGTGCACTGACGGTCACGGAATACTGGCCTGGATTGACATTTGAAAGTGTATATTGACCTTGTATGTTAGTTGTCGCGGTTGCTGCAACCGTATTAAATGCATCAATTAAATTAATAGTAGCACTGGCAACAGGTGTACCTCCTGTAGAAGTAACGGTGCCTGTTACTATCCCAGGGGAAGGCTGAAGAGTCACATTGATGATTTGTGTTTGCCCGGCAGGAACGGTTGGCGTGCGCGTAGCAGTTACGAAATTAGCAGCGATGAAGTTAAGCGTGTACGTTCCGCTAGCAAGCTGAGTAAAGCTGTAGTTTCCCACGGCGTTCGTTTGAGTAGTAGTAATGAGCACATTGTTTTGATTTCTGAGTTCGACCGTTACCCCGCTAAGAGGTAATCCAGTTTGACCAGATGTAACTTTTCCTGTAACAGCAGCTGCTGCAGCTGCTTCAATATTATTAAAAGCAGTTGCATTTGTTAACTGAAGGCCTGTGAAGTCATCAGTCCCCGAAGCTGTAACTGTATTAAGTCTCCTTGTTCCAGAAGTAGTGAATGTCCCAATTACGGTGTACGTTAACGTAGCCGTTTGCCCGGCAGCCAGGTTCCCTATTGTCCAAGACAGCGTTCGATTGCTTGAATTAAAGACTGTTGTTCCGGCTGATGTATTTATACTGCCTATACTTGAAAATTGGTCGAGACTAAATACGTCATTTACAACCACTTGCCTTGCGAGAGCCCGACCGTTATTTGTCACAGTAACAGACTGTGCCCAAGTTGTTAGAGAGCCTGTAAAAACAGATGTAGGTCCTGAAGTAATGGTCTTGGCTGCAGTTAAGTTAGCACGGACGTCCACATCTTGAGGAGCGACAGGATTTGTTAATGCGTTAACAAATTGAAAGCCTTCAGACGTTTGTAAAGAATCTTTATTGTAGTTGTTTGCATTAGCGGAGGAGAAAATAATAAATTGCAGCGGTGAAGTAGTACTAATTCCTAAAACTCGAAAAAAGTCAGCAGCGGGAAATTGAAAATCAAGAAAATAATCGGCATCTCCGCCGAAATTAGACCCATCGTTTGTCACCGTGACGCGAGCTACATCAAAATTAACAATCGGACGTGAGAAGGTAGGGGAACCGCGTCCATCTGTTCCTTCGGCAGGGTCATTCCATGAATTGAATACACGCGTTGTGTTTTTAACAAGATTGATTGTATTATCTAATCCATTTACGTTTGCTAACCAGTCGTAGACGCCAGGGTCTCCGGATGTATTAATCAAGACGCCCCATGCAAAGTTACTAAAACCTGTATTTTTAGAGCTTCGCGGATCACTATTCAGCCGAATTCGGAAATAAATAGTTGTTCCATCATAAGCAGCAAATGCAGCTGGGAACTGTGTATTTCCCACAATATCTGTGGAGGCTGGAGATTCGTCACCTACTACATCATAAATAGGCTGATTGCCTATAAAAATAGGTTGGAATTGGGTGTTAGATGGAAAAGCCATTTTTTGCACTCCTTTTCAAATTTATCTTTACAACGTATTAAGTAGACAAAAAGTTCGTGAGATATTATACATATTTTTTGGGAAAAAGCTTCATGATAATTAATGATTTGAGCTGGAATGAAAAGTAGTCCAAATTCATGTGAATTTTATAAATATCGTCATTTTTTAGTAGAAGGGGCAAAAGTCAAATTCATTGACAGGTAAAATTGTACATATTAAAATTACAGTATATTTTAAAGTTACAGTTTTAAATGACACATATTATAGGAAGGAAAAACAGTTTCTACCTATAACATGCCAATATTTTTGACCGTATCATTTTTGGAGGGAAACAAAATGACAAATAAAAAGTATGAGCCGCTTTTACAGCCATTTACTTTTTCAAATGGCATCAAATTAGATAACCGCGTTATTCTTGCGCCTATGACAAATTTTTCATCAAATGAAGATGGAACAGTATCAAATGCAGAAGTAGACTACTATGTACGACGTTCAAACGGTGTTAGCATGGTCATTACAGCATGTACATACGGAACGCCAAACGGCAAAGGATTTCACGGAGAGTTTGCTGCAGACAGCGATGAAATGATTCCTAGCCTAAGCCGCTTAGCAACAGCAATTAAAGATCAAGGGGCAAAAGCAGTTCTTCAAATTTTCCACGGAGGCCGCATGTGTCCGCCTGAGCTTGTTCCAAATGGAGAGGTTGTTAGCGCAAGCGCTGTTGCCGCAGAACAAGAAGGAGCACCGGTGCCTAGAGAGTTAACCAATGAAGAAATCGAAGGCATTATCCACGATTTTGGTGAGATGACGCGCCGCGCCATTGAAGCAGGATTTGACGGAGTTGAAATTCACGGAGCAAATAACTATTTAATTCAGCAGTTCTTTTCTCCGCATTCTAATCGCCGCGAAGATAAATGGGGTGGTAGCGTAGAAAAACGTTTAACATTCCCACTAGCGATCGTAGACGAAGTAAAGCAAGCTGTTTCTAAACATGCAAAAGAACCATTTTTAGTAGGCTATCGCTTCTCGCCGGAAGAGCCTGAGACGCCTGGAATTACAATGGCTGATACGCTGAGATTAGTTGATGCACTAGCAGAAAAAGACCTTGATTACCTTCACGTATCGCTAATGGAATTCTGGTCAAAACCTCGCCGAGGCGTGGAAGATACTCGTTCACGTATTGAGATTATTCAAGAGCGCGTAGGAAGCCGCGTACCTGTGATGGGCGTAGGTTTTATTCATACAGCAGACGAAGCAGCAGCAGCTCTTGAAACCGGCATTCCACTGCTTGCGATTGGCCGTGAATTAATTATGGATCCAGACTGGGTTCAAAAAGTCAAAGAAGGCCGCGAAAATGAAATTGTGACAACATTAAGCAAAAAAGATCAGGAAAAGCTTGTGATTCCTGACCCGCTGTGGCAAGCCATTATTAACACACCAGGCTGGTTCCCGGTTGAAGATTAAAAGAAAGACAGAAAAGCGCAGAGACGATGGGACTGACCCCGTGTCTTTGCGCTTTTTGCTTTTTCATGGAACAGCGCTTATGAACCATTAATTTACAAATGAACTTCTTTATGTTTGAATAATAATAGTTTTCTGAAAGCGAGGTGGAAAAATGAAAGCAGGCCCCATGGTAAAAATGATGGTTTCAATGAGTATTTTTGGTTCGATTGGGTTTTTCTCCACACAAACTGGACTGCCTTCTTTTGATTTAGTATTTGTTCGCTGTATTTGTGCAACGCTTTTTCTCGGAATGTGCTGGTTTGTAACAGGTGAATATAAAAGAGAAAAATGGAATGCCAAAGAAATAAAGCAGATTTTACTGTGCGGCATATTCCTTGTGTTTAACTGGGTGTTTCTATTTAAAGCATTTGAAATGATGTCCGTTACGGTAGCTATTTCTATTTATCATCTTGCACCCGTCTTAGTATTGCTTCTGGGAAGCTTTATCTTTAGGGAGAAATTAACGGTTCTTGGCATTATGTCTATTTTCATTTGTTTTGTAGGAACACTTCTGATTATTGGAGTGAAGGAACTTACGATTGATGGCTTCATGTCGTCAGGAATACTGTGGGCGCTTTTAGCCGCTTTGTTTTATGCATGCACAACGCTGCTTGGCAAAGGAATCATTCATACGAGTGCTTACGCTGTTACATTTCTTCAGACTTTTTTAGGGATTTTTTTATTATTGCCGTTTGTTCATTTTAGTGATTTTCATTTCTTAACAGCGGCCAATTGGACAGCTATTTTGGTAACGGGCTTTGTACATACTGGTTTAGTGTATTATTTGTTTTTCGACAGCCTGCGCTATTTAAAAACTCAGGTGATTTCGGTTTTAGTGTTTTTAGATCCAGCCGTTGCTATTTTATTAGATACAGCATTCACGGGATTTCGCCCGACGCTTCTTCAGCTGGCAGGCATTGTTTTGATCTTTTTAGGAATGCTTTTTACTTTTAAGCCAAAACCTTCATCTAAAAAATATTTCTGATAGCAAGGTTAAAAAGATCACATAGAATTTCTATTTCATCTGCAGGTCTTTATTTATTAGAAAAAGGGGAGCTAGTCATGAAAGTCAGTAAGCAAAACGCAGAACACTACGTGTGGGGAGGAAAATGCGATGGGTGGCACCTAGTGAAAAATAAAGACGTAAGTATTATTCATGAGCGCATGCCCCCTCATACGAAAGAGGTAAGGCATAATCACACGAGAGCACAGCAATTTTTCTTCGTGCTAAAAGGAACAGCTGCTCTAGAAGTAGACGGAATTATTTATGATGTAAAAGCCCATGAAGGAATAGAAGTGCTTCCGTCCATTCCTCATCAAATGATGAATCGTTCGAGTGAAGAGATTGAGTTTCTTGTTATTTCACAGCCCTTTGCACAAGGAGACCGCATAGCTGTTGAGAAAGATAAAGACTAAGCATAGATCAGTCTATTTTTACTAGTCCTAACAGTAAGGGAAGAATACCTTCCAGTACAATAGTACCTTTTCATTCAGTAAGTGAAATATTATGCCTAATAATATAAAAATACTTTTATTGCAGAGCAGAAATGTGGTAAATTAATATGTATGCAATATAGGGAGAACAAAATTTACAAATTAACAATTGTGTAATATTAACATCACGATAAAAAAATAAGAGATTACAAGTTAAAATGTAAATTTTGTAGATGACTAAAAAAAGAGATGAAGATGATATTGTTTGACAAATTGAATCATTTTCAGGTAATCTTTTGCAGGACGTAACCGTTACGATTTAATGTAGGGGATTTTCCTGAGGTTAGCTGAACATGAAATCTCTACTTTTTAGTGAAAGGAATTTGAAAATGAAAAAACTATTTTCAAAGCCGTTGTTTTACTTTTTTATAGCGGTTTTATTCATGTGGATCAAGTCTTACATGTCTTACAAAGTGGAGTTCAACTTAGATATAAGTGACTCAATGCAAAAAACGTTATTGTTTATTAATCCAATTAGTTCAACTTTGATCTTTTTAGGGTTAGCATTGTTTGCAAAAGGGAAAAGAGCCATCGTTTGGACGCTTATCCTTAGTACCATCATGACGGTCATTTTGTACAGCAATATTTTATATTATCGATTCTTCAATGACTTTGTGACATTGCCTACTTTAACGCAAACAAGCAATGTGGGTCATTTAGGAGGCAGTATCGCTGATTTAGTAAAAGTTCACGATATTTTTTACTTTGTAGATATTATTTTACTGATTGCGCTATTGTTTGTTAGAAAAATCGAATGGCCAAAAGCACGCCTTAAATTCCGCTATACGTTCATGGTACTAGCGGCAGGAGCTATCGCTTTTGCAATTAACTTGCACTATGCTGAAAAAGATCGCCCTGAATTATTAACAAGAACATTTGATCGCAACTACCTAGTGAAATATTTAGGAGCATACAACTACACGGTGTATGATGCAGTTCAAACGTTTAAAAACTCAAAGCAGCGAGCATTCGCAAGCAGTGATGACTTAACAACAGTGAAAAACTTCAGTACAAGTCACTATGCAGCTCCAAATATTGAGTATGCCGGTAAAGCAAAAGGAAAAAACATTATTAAAATTCATTTAGAATCATTTCAGTCATTCCTGATTAACTATAAGTTAAACGGGCAAGAAGTAACGCCGTTTTTAAACTCATTAGCAAATGGAAATGAATTTATGTATTTTGATAACTTCTTCCATCAAACAGGACAAGGTAAAACAGCTGATGCAGAGCTTATGATGGATACGTCATTATACGGCTTGCCCCAAGGATCGGCATTTAGCTTAAAAGGCCGCAACACGTACCAAGCAGCACCAGCGATCTTAGATCAAGAGGGCGGCTATACAAGTGCCGTTTTACACGGAGACTATAAAACGTTCTGGAACCGTAATGAAATTTATAAGCAGTTCGGTGTGGATAAATTCTTTGACGCAAGTTATTACAATATGACTGGTGATAACAAAGTAAACTATGGATTAAAAGATAAGCCATTCTTCAAAGAATCTATGCCAATGCTACAGTCATTGAAGCAGCCGTTCTATGCGCATATGATTACATTAACAAACCATTTCCCATTTGTCCTTGATAAAGGCGATGCTAGCATTGAGCCGGCAAACACAGGAGATGGAACGGTAGACCGTTATTTCCAAACGGCTCGTTATTTGGATGAATCACTGCAAGAATTCTTTACGGAGCTAAAAGCTTCAGGCTTATATGACAACTCAGTTATTATGATTTACGGTGACCACTACGGTATTTCTGAAAATCATAACAAAGCAATGGAAAAAGTTCTTGGCGAGAAAATTACGCCATATAAAAACGCTCAGCTTCAGCGCGTACCGTTCTTCCTTCACGTACCAGGTGTAAAAGGTGGAGTGAACCATACGTACGGCGGTGAAATTGACGTAGTACCTACGCTTCTTCACTTAGTGGGAATTGATAGTAAAGAGTATGTTCAGTTCGGTACAGATTTATTATCAAAAGATCATGATCAGGTAGTAGCATTTAGAAACGGTGATTATGTTTCTCCAAAATACACGTCAATTGACGGCAAGTATTACGATACAAACACGGGAGAAAGAATCACAGCAACAGACGAAGCGAAAGCTTATAAAAAGAAAGTTGGAAGAGAGCTAGAACTTTCTGATAAAGTGTTATACGGTGATTTATTACGATTTAATAAATTAGATGACTTTAAAGCGGTCGATCCATCAAAATATATGTATGGAAAAGACCAAGAAACAGAAAAGTAATGTAAGCTTTCACACCATACAATCCAAACAAGCAAGTAGAGGAGCTTTTTAAAAGCTTAGCTACTTGCTTGTTTTATGAGAACTTCATTGAAAAAGAAAGCTGGTGACAGAAACGTGGAGCGAACAAGACGCAAAAGAAGAAGAAGAGTTCGATGGGGCAGAGTGTTCTTTGCCTTGTTGTTTCTTTTTATTATCGTTGGAGGCATATACAGCTATTTCCAATATAAGCAAGGGCTATCGATGGCAAGCGATGGTAAATTTGCGGATGACGGCACGACATTTGAACAGTTTCAAGGCAGTCTCCCAAATAACGGAGAAGTAAATATGCTGCTGTTAGGAAGTGACTCGCGCGGGGAAAAGCATTCTCGTACAGACTCTATTTTAATTGCTCACTACGATTCTAAAAGCAAACACCCGAAAATTGTTTCGCTTATGAGAGATATGTACGTGGATATTCCAGGACACGGCAAGCAAAAGCTGAATGCTGCTTACGCGTTCGGAGGTCCTGAGCTGCTGCGTAAAACGATCAAACAAAATTTTGATATCGATATTAACTATTATGCAGTTGTGGACTTCGAAGGGTTTTCAAAAATTGTAGATACGATTGCACCTGATGGCATTGAAGTAACCGTGCCTCACGACATGTCTTCGGGAATTGGTATGACGCTTCACAAAGGTACTCAAGTTTTACACGGTGAACAACTGCTTGGCTACGTACGTTTTCGTCATGATAACATGAGTGATTTTGGACGCGTTCAGCGCCAGCAAGAAGTCGTTTTAAAGCTTAAAGATGAAGTAGCAAGCCTAAACAGCGTGTTTAAAATACCGAAGCTTCTCGGCGTAATGGATCCTTACATCGATACAAATTTAGATACAAAAAGCATGATGCTTCTGGCTAAAGATGTGGTAACAGGAAACATGAAAGATGTTCAAAGCCTGCGACTGCCGTTAGACGGATCATTTGAAAACAAAACGTATAGCGGTGTTGGTATGGTGCTTGATATTGATTTAGATAAAAATAAAGAAGCGCTGCAAGAATTCTTAAATGACAAATAAAGAAAAGCCTCGAGACGCATGTCTCGAGGCTTTTTCCTTATACATAGACGATGATGCGTTTGAATGACGTAATTAAACTGGTCACTATACCAGAGCATACAACAATGAATAATGAATAAATAGCTGTATCGTTTTGAAGCAGTAAAATACCTGAAATAATAATAGATGCGTCAATCACTAAAATGATGATGCCGGGGTTTAAAGATAACCATTTCGCAAGTATCAGAGAAAATAAGTCGACCCCGCCTTGACTTGCGTGCTGCCGGAGCATGATGCCGGTTCCGATTCCGTTAAAAACACCTCCAAGGCAAGCGCTTAAGATAATGGGAAGGTGAAAAATCCCGTGAAGCGGAAACAGCAAATCAATCATAACGGCTGAGAGAACCATGCCATAGATAGCATTTAAAAAATAAGAGCGGTTAAAACCCAAGGCGAGAAGGTAAATCGGCAAGTTTAAGCAAAAAATCATCACACCTACTTTATAGCCAAGTAAATAATTAATGATTAAGCTAATTCCGGTAATGCCTCCTGTTACAAGCTGAAGCGGAAGAATAAAAACGTTAATCCCAATACTAACAAACACACTGCCAATTCCAATTGCAATCAATTTTTTATACATGCTGTCTCATCCTTGTCTATGAATCTCTTTATATGTATATGAAGACAAGCAGAGTTTCAGCACAAAGACCGCTTTAGAAACCATAATGAACGGATTAAATATATGCAAAGGAAGCTGTTTTAAGATGCAAATGTGTTGCATAAACATGGTTCACCATAGACAATAAGAATTAACGAAGAAGGTAAATGGAGGAGAAAAAATTGATCGTTCGAAAAGCTAGAGAAGAAGAAACATCATCTATTGAAACAGTGACGCTTGCTGCTTATGAGCAATATGCAGCTGTAAAATCAGAAGCACACTGGAAAAGATATCGAAAGGGAATTTTACATACCCTGAGTGAAGAAAAGAAATTTGAGTGCATTGTAGCTGAAATCAATGGAGAAATGGCAGGAAGCGTTTTGTTTTATCCCCCAAATACGGATGTATACGGAGGATTGTTAAAGCCATTTCCATGGGCTGAAATTCGTCTGCTGGCAGTTGCTCCGTCGCATCGCCGGAAAGGAGTCGCCAACGCGCTTCTTGAAGCGTGTGAAAAAGAATCTCGGGAGCTAGGGTGTTCTTATTTAGGTTTACATACAGATCATTCAATGGAACATGCCATTAAGCTGTACACTAAAAGAGGTTACGTTCGCTTTCCTGATAACGATTTTTATCCGGTAAAAGATTTGCACGTTATGGCATTTAGAAAATCAGTTTAATAAAAAAAAGCCTTTGAAATCATTGATTTCAAAGGTTTTTTTGAGATTCTGAATTTAAAATGACAAAAGCGAGAAAAAGAATAGCAGAAGCTAACCAAACTGCTTTTGTCCCCAGGGTGAAAGTAGAAATAGAACCTAACAATGCCCCGCTCAAAAAAGAGAGGATAATGGCGGTAAAACGAAGGCACTGATAAGCAGCATTTTCATCGCGTTTGAATATAGCATAGTATGCTGCTTGAGAAGCAGTACGAAGGTTTCCGGTTGTCATGGTTGTATTATATGACCATTTTATCAAAGTTCTAAATGAAGAAACTTGAAGAGCAGCAACAAATGAAATTGTTACTGTAACCAACATATTAGGAACACTAGACGGTAAAAAACCAACGATAATGAGTACGACAATTTCTAAAAGCAATACGATACGAGAAGTATCAGGGAGTACAGATACAAATCGCGGCTGCTTAAATGTTTCGGTTACAGCAACGCCTAGGATAAAGGCTACAATAGGTGGAATATGAAGAAAAGCTTCTGTCCATTGACCTTGCGCTGCCTTTACACCTAATAAGACGATATTTCCACTTTGTGCATTTGCGAATACTCCGTTTCTGCTTATATACGTATAAGCATCAAGAAAACCTCCCACAATAGCTAACAAAATTCCAAGGATAACTGAATTTGCCGTTGCAGCTTTTTTGAATCGTTTCGTTAATTGTAAAAAGTAAGATGATTTGTTTGTGAGCATGTCTTCTTTCTGCCTCCTGAAAATCTAAGGTGCATTATCTAGTATAAGCAAAAGAGAAGCTTTTCTTCAATTACTGTGATTTCATATAAAAAAGATAGGGTAGGTCCCTATCTTTTTTGTAATTTATATAACGTGACGATTCCAGTGGCGGTGAGCTGAAATAGCTTCAATAAATTCATCTGTAAAGCGTGTAGTTTCTCCAGTTACGACACCGGGACTACTATCTAAACCAGCAGCTTTTAGCCACTTAACACCTTCATCCGTCGCGCCAATTGGTTTAAAATGCTCGAATGCTTCTTGAGCAAATGTCAGTGCTTCTTTACGAAACTTCTCATCAGCCGACGCGCTTCCGACAACATAAACCGCATCGAATAAAACAGAATCACTTGTTAAGAACGTGTGCTGTACTTCAAGTTCTGATCCGTCTGTTCCTTTCACGTTTTGGAGGGTTGTGCTTACAATTTCAGGCTGAATGCCCTGTTGTTTTAAACTATTTAACACTTGTGGTAGGTCACCGCTAAAGTCATTAGCTACAATGACAGCTACTTTACGCGTATTCGGCTTTTTAATCGTCTGTTCCTGACTAAGAGCGGGAGATGACTTGGTCACTGGCGCGTCTTCTCCTGGTGGAGGCGTTGCACCAATCGCTTGTGCTACTTGTTTAGCTAGCACTGTACTGACGTTGGCAAACATATCAACGACCTGCTGCTGAACAGACTTGCTTTTCACTTTTCCAAGCTCAAAGCTGAAAGCACTGATAATATGCTCTTTTTCAGTGTCGCTCATGCTATTCCAAAATAGCGTTGCCTGTGAAAAGTGGTCTTTAAAACTTTCGCTTCGGCTTCGAACTTTTCTTCCTTCCACTTTTTCTTGATAGTGAGCATAACCGCCCCCTGACTCTGGTACAGGAGCCGGGGTATTGGCTGCAAGAGAGTTTCTGTGATAGCTGACAGGCCCTTTGTTAATCGTTTGACGTCCGTAACCGTCTCGTTGATTGTTATGAAACGGGCATACTGGACGGTTGATTGGAAGTTCGTGAAAATTCGGACCGCCAAGACGAATAAGCTGGGTATCCGTGTATGAAAACAATCTTCCTTGTAAGAGAGGATCATTGGAAAAATCAATTCCCGGTACCACATGTCCCGGATGGAATGCGACTTGTTCCGTTTCGGCAAATACGTTGTCTACATTTCGATTTAAGGTCATTTTTCCAACCAATTTGACGGGAATGTCTTCTTCAGGCCAAAGCTTAGTTGGATCGAGAATGTCAAAGTCGAATTTAAATTCATCTTCCTCATCTATGATTTGAATACCTAGCTCATATTCAGGATAGTCTCCGTTTTCAATCGATTCCCATAAATCGCGGCGATGAAAATCTGGGTCTTTCCCAGAAATTGTTTGAGCCTCGTCCCAAACAAGGGAATGCGTTCCGAGCACAGGCTTCCAGTGAAATTTGACAAAATGAGCTTTTCCTTCTGCATTAACTAAGCGGAAAGTATGTACGCCGAAGCCTTCCATCATACGCAAACTGCGTGGAATTGCACGGTCTGACATTGACCACATGACCATGTGAGCAGACTCTTGGTTATTGGCGACAAAATCCCAAAACGTATCGTGTGCTGAAGCTGCCTGCGGCATTTCGTTGTGTGGCTCAGGCTTAACAGCGTGAATTAAATCCGGAAATTTAATCGCATCTTGGATAAAGAACACGGGAATGTTATTTCCAACTAAGTCATAGTTTCCTTCTTCTGTATAAAATTTTGTTGCAAAACCACGGGCGTCGCGCACCGTTTCAGCTGAACCTTTAGAACCTGCTACAGTAGAAAAACGGACAAATACAGGTGTTTTTACAGACGGATTCTGTAAAAATTTAGCTTTTGTATATTCACTTAGAGAGTCATACAGTTCAAATTCTCCGTGAGCAGCGAAGCCTCGTGCATGAACGATGCGTTCAGGAATGCGCTCGTGGTCAAAATGCGTCATTTTTTCACGGAAATGAAAGTCTTCCATAAGGGTTGGACCACGTTCACCTGCTTTTAAAGAAAATTCATCTTCGGAAAGCTTTAACCCTTGATTGGTTGTGAGCGCTTGGTTTCGATCATCTGTTTTAAACTGCTCGAGCTGTTCTTGCTTGCTTTTTTCATTTACAGGGTGCTTTTTTGTCATACATGTTTTCCTCCTTGATCTTTAGTTAATAATCATTACAAAATGTGTACCCTATCAAAAGTTGAAGCAAACAGAAATGTTGGAATTTTTTCGTAGGAAATCCGTTATTTTCTTGTTATGATTATGAATAAGTATTCATAAATAAGAAAATAAAAGGAGAGGGGATATATAGATGAAAACACGGGTAACAGATTTATTAGGAATTCAATATCCAATTGTACAAGGAGGTCTGGCTTATTTAGCGTACGCAGAACTTGCTGCTGCTGTCTCAAATGCAGGCGGGCTTGGACAAATCACAGCTATGACGCTCCGAACACCTGAGAAACTTCGAGCTGAAATTAAGAAAGTACGTTCTTTAACTGAGCGTCCTTTTAGCGTTAATTTTGCTGTTGGAGGTCAAACAGAAGGTTCTTATAAAGACCTTCTCGACGTAGCTGTAGAAGAAGGCGTGCCGGTTGTTTCCATAACAGGAGCAAATCCCGCACCTATTTTTGAGAGATTAAAAGGAACGGGAATTAAAACGCTCGTGCTTGTAGCCAACGTGCGTCAAGCTCAAAAAGCTGAGAAGCTAGGAGCAGATGCTGTCATGGCAGTGGGGCAAGAAGCAGGAGGACATATCGGACGTGAGGATCTGGGCACAATGGTATTAATTCCTCGAGTAGCTGCGGCTGTGTCAATTCCGGTTTTGGCAAGCGGAGGGATTGGAAACGGACAAGGATTATTGGCGGCGTTATCATTAGGCGCTGAAGGGATAGAAATGGGAACACGTTTTATCGCGACAAAAGAATGTGTAGATGCCCATGATGCGTATAAACAAGCTATTGTAGAAGCAAAAGAAACCGATACTGTAGTTATTAAACGTTCGTTCGGGGCACCTGGACGCGTATTGAAGTCTCACTATACCCTTGACATTATTGAGCGTGAGCAGCAAGGAGAGAGGTACGAAGAGTTAAAAGACGTCATTAGCGGAGTGGCAAACTGCCGGTATATTTATGAAAATAAAATCGATGAAGGCTATGGATGGGCAGGTCAAGTCGTTGGACTGATTGATAGTATTCCAACGGTGCAAGAGCTTTTTGACAGTATGATAGAAGAAGCAGAAGCTGGTTCTAAACGACTGCTGAGTATCGTAGAAAAGAAGTAGAGATACAAGCCGTCATACTGCAGCAATTATTCGCATATTTATAATCTATATCTCTAAATGAGGTGAGAGAATGAAAAGGATGCGAGCATTTGCTATTATGACGTTTTTAGTAGTAGGTTCAGGGTATGCAGTTTTTACTAAAAAAGAAGAAGTTTCCAAGACTCAGCAAGCACAAGTGTACGAAGAAGCAAAGCCTGTTATTAAACAAATGGACAAACTGGATATTTGGCATAAAATCAGCAGCGGTTTAACTGAAGCGGGCTATGAATCAAGGGGCGTGAATTCTTCCCTTTACTCAAAAGACAGAGTAGAACTGGATGTGTATATGGAGCCTTCCGTTTCATCAGATGCCAAAACGCAAGAAACGATTAAACAAATGGTATATAAAATACTTGAAGAAAATAAGTTTCAGCAAAAGGCCTTTCATGTAACAATTAAATTCCTGCCCGAAAAACAAGCAAAATAGACTTGTCTCGGACAGGAAATTTTTTTATTAAAATGCTTTTTCATTGGCGGCTGGAATACTCTCTGGGAGAGAAATTGCAGCATTTTTGGGCTGATACGCAATTTTTCCGTCCAGCACATCATTTGCTTTTTGTAGATCTAGTAAATTTTCCCATCGCGCGATAATAAAAGCAGCTACCGCATAACCAATAATATTAACTGTAGTCCGGTAATTCCCCATAAAGCGATCAGGAGCGAGCATCAGAGCAACGGCTGCTACCGGAATGGAGCCGGTTGCTGCTGCGGTAGCAGAGAGAGCAACAAAAGCTGATCCTGGAATACCAGCCATTCCTTTAGACGTAAGAAGAAGAACACCAAGCATTAAAAGCTGATCAGTGAGGCTCAAATCCACGCCTGTTGCTTGTGCTAAAAAGACGAGGGCAAGAGACAAGTAGATGGAAGCACCGTCTAGATTAAATGAATAGCCTGTAGGTACAACAAGGCCAACGACTGCTTTGTTGCATCCTGCTTGTTCGAATTTATCCATGAGCTGCGGCATAACGGCTTCAGTGGAACCCGTAGCAAATGCCAGCATAATTTCTTCTCGTATATATAGAATGACTTTCCACAAACTTAATTTTAAATAGATTCGTAAAATAACAGCTAAAACAAGAACAAATGCTAGACAAGCAATTGTCATAGCGATAAATAGCTTTCCGAATGCAGCAAGTGTTCCAAGACCGTACTGACTAACTGCAAATGCCATGGCACTAAACGTGGCAAGAGCCGTTAATTTCATAATGTATCCCATAATTTTAAACAATACATCATTTACTTTCTCCAATACATTTAAAAGGGTCTCTGCTGTTTTTCCGCCTATATGGACAAGCGCGATGCCAAACAAACAAGAAATTAAAAGCACTTGAAGCATGGAGTTACTTGAAAAAGCACCAACTGCACTATCTGGAATCATATTAAGAAAAAAATCACCTTCACTCGGAAGTTCGGAGCCGTTTGTCTTGGCGTCCACTTCGCTTGTGTTTAAGCTTGAAGGATCAACATTCATACCGGTGCCCGGGTTCATTACGTTTGCTACTAATAGACCGATCAATAGAGCGAATGTTGTGACAATTTCGAAGTAAAGAATGGTTTTTCCGCCGATACGCCCAACTGTTTTAATGTTTCCAACTTTGGCAATTCCAACAACGACTACTCCAAAAATAAGAGGAGCAATCAGCATTTTGATAAGCTTAATAAAACCGTCTCCAATCGGTTTCACAGCATTTCCAAAGCTTGGCCATAGATATCCTACGGCTATGCCAAGTACAATTGCCATCATAATTTGAAAGAAAAGACCTTTATAAAAAGGTTTTTGCTTACTTTTTGCCGCTGTTTGTGTCATGTGTTCTCCCTTCGTCGTACAATTTTTTGGATATCACAACAGATGTTATGTTTTTTTACATTTTAACGTAAGGTTGTTTGAGGTGTCATTGGTCTCTTTGACTAAAATTCAATAAAAATATTAGTTGAAGTGTATAAGAAGGGAAGTGAGTGGTTTAAAACATTATTATTTTTAATACAAATCTTTAAAAAAACTAATAAAAAGCACATGCAAAGGCATGTGCTTTTATTTGTTAAATTAATTTAATTCCGCTAATTAGAATGATGGTTGCCATAATGGCTTGAAGCGGTCTTGAAGGCACTTTCGTTGATAAACGGCTTCCGATTAACACACCTGGAATAGATCCAGTTAATAGGTTAGCAGTCAACATGTAATCCACGCTTCCAAAGCTTGCATTTAAAATACCAGCCACCGTAACGAGAAGAAACGCATGTGCAATATCCGTTCCAACCAGCTCAGATGTTTTTAGCTTAAATAAGTACAGCATCGCAATCGCAAATAATGAGCCCGAACCAATCGATGTTAGTCCGACAATGAATCCAAAGACTACGCCAATTCCGATTGTTAATCCTTTTTTCTGATTTAAGTCCATTTCCTGAAACCGATTTGGGCGAATTAATTTATCAAAAAAGACGCGAAAGATAATTGAAATGGCAACCAGCGTCATGACATATCCAAGAGCGTGCTTAATAATCGTTTCTTGATGCTCGTGAAAAGATGGAAATGCATGAAGTGTGACAATAGCCAGCACAGCGCTCGGAATACTTCCAAAGGCTAAATATTTTGCTAATTTAAAGTTAATGGTTCGCTGTTTGTAGTGCTGAGCGACTCCGAATAATTTTGTGATAGAATTGTAGACAAGATCTGTTCCTACAGCAATGGAAGGGTTGATGCCGAGTACAATCAGTAAAGGTGTTAATAAAGCGGCACCTCCAACCCCCGTTAAGCCTACAAGGGTTCCAACGAATAATCCCATTAGGGTAATTGATAGTTCCATATTTCGTCCTCCTACTCTCAAAACCAAGTACATTGATCTGATTATAGAGCATTGTAGCTCATATGTAAATAAAATTCTGAATATTTTTAGTGGAGTTGAAAAGGTTTTCTTAGCCTTCACTATTTTAGGGAACGGACGATAAAGTCATAGGAAGTTATAAAAAAGTAAATAGAATACGTTTATTTATCTATGATTACGCTCTAATTTGTGTTACAAATGTAAATGCAATAAAAGAGTTTATTTTTATCTCATTTGAAAGACCGGTGAATGCATGAGTTTTGTCACGAAAGATTTGTTAATTAATTTTTTATTTATTTTATTGGCGCTGTTTTTAGTGCAGATGTTTTATTTAATCAAGTATGCTAAAAAAATTCATTGGTGGAAAGATCGTTATATCGCGGTATTTCCGATTTTAGCCATTACCTTTTGCCTTTTGTTTCCCGTTAACGGAGCTTATGTCCCGGATGACTATCGAATGGATCTACGAAGAATTCCTTATATTTTAGGAACGTTATATGGGGGCTGGCCGCTTGGAAGCTTGCTTTTTGTCTTTATTTTACTGCTGCGCTTGCTAATTGGCGGGTACGATGTAGGGTTTTTATCAACATTAATCGCTCTTCCGATTTTATCCATTCCTTTATTTTTCATAACAAAATACTTCTTAAATTTCTCATTAAAAAATAGAATTATCGTAAGCACCTGTCTTAGTATAATCGGTTCTTTATTAGCTATGCTTGTATCTATTTTTGTCTTGCACGTAACGAGCATTCCTATTAGCGTGTGGGTTCAATTCGCGATTTTAGATGTAGCAGGCATGTTTGTAATTACCATACTGTGGGAAGCGATACGGGCAAATTTACTAGTGCTGCAACGCCTGATGAAAGCAGAGAAACTAGAAATTGTCAGTCATTTAGCTGCCAGCATCTCTCATGAGGTGCGAAATCCTCTAACGGCAAGCAGAGGATTTATGCAAATGCTGCAAGAAGATGAAAAAGAACCTGCTAAAAAACGCTACATTTCAATTGCGATTAACGAACTAGACCGCGCAAAAGAAATCATTGATGATTACTTGCTGTTTGCCAATTCTGCACCAGAACGAAATGAAAAAATGAATATTTCAGAAGAGATTCATCACGTCACCCATATTATGACTCCTCTTGCAAATATGAATGGAGTCGCGATTGATTTTACATTTGATGAAGAAGTGAAGTGCTTCGTTATGGGAGAAAGAAGAAAGCTTCAGCAGTGTTTAATCAATTTATTTAAAAATAGTATTGAAGCGATGCAAAACGGAGGCACGTTAACTATTAAAGTAGGAAAAGAAGGCGGAGCTGTTATCGTGGATATTATTGATACGGGCTGCGGCATGACACAAGAACAAATCAACCGGCTAGGCGAACCGTATTTTACAACAAAAGAAAAAGGTACCGGGCTTGGAACGATGGTATCTTTTAGCATTATTCATTATATGAAGGGCAAAGTGAGTGTGTCTAGCGTAAAAGGAAAAGAAACGTGTTTTTCACTTGAATTTCCACTTTGTGAATAAAGAGCAGCCTTAGGGCTGCTTTTTTTATACGCAAAAGTTTTAGAGATAGATAAGAGTAAACTGATTATTAAAAAAAGTATTGAATTCAATAAATGAAAGCGTTATAATCTATTTAAAGTTATCCGAAACGTTTTGGAGGAATTTTAGGTGACAACGATTAAAGATATAGCGCGAGTTGCTGGCGTATCTGTAACAACGGTGTCTCGGGCTTTAAATGGTTATTCAGATGTAAATGAAAAAACACGGCAAAAGATTGCAGCCGTAGCAAAAGAGCTGAACTACAGCCCTAATACGTTAGCTCGAGGACTGGTTATGCAAAAGTCAAAGACTATTGGACTATTGGTTTCAGGCATCAGTAGAGAAAGCGTAAAAGATAATTTTACATTTGAAGTGCTGTGCGGTGTAAATGAGCGAGCATCTACTTTAGGGTATGATTTGATTTTATTCAATACAAACACGATGATGCAACGAGAAAAAACATATACCCAGCTTTGTCGAGAGCGAAGGGTAGACGGGGCAATTATTCAAGGTATTAAGAAAGAAGATCCTTATTTAAAAGAAGTAGTAGAAAGCGATATCCCTTGTGTTTTAGTTGATATTCCCGTTCATTCTAATTCAGTGGGCTATGTCACGACTGATAATGCCTTGGGAGCTAAAAAAGCAGTTGAACACTTAGCGAGTCTTGGTCATCAGCATATCGGGATGATTAACGGACATGAAGACGCATTTGTCAGCCAAGAACGTCTCAACGGATACAGAGAAGCGCTCAAAGAATGCGGTTTGTCGTTTCATTCTGAGTGGGTTGTAAGCGGGAATTTTGAAGAAAAGAAAGCAGAGAAAGCTGCCCGGGAGCTTATAAATCGGCATAAAGAGGTCACTGCTATTTTTTGTGCAAGTGATTTAATGGCACTTGGAGCACTAAAAGCATGCAAAGAACTTGGCCTTCAAGTACCGAAAGATATTTCGATTGTCGGATACGATAATATTGTCCTTGCCTCTTACTCGTCTCCAAATTTGACGACTGTAGGACAGGAAGTATATCAAATTGGCTATCAAGCTGCAGATTTACTAATTGAGATGTTAGAAGGAAAAGAAACAAATATGAAGCGTTATCTTGATACAAAGCTGATCATTCGAGAATCAACAGCTAAAAACCACAACTAGTGGTTTTTATATAATGTAAAAACCGAAACGTTTCGGTAAAACTTAGGGGGATGAAAATGGATTACCGTGTTATTAAAGAAAATGACTTATTTTTACTGACTGATTCAGCAGGAAATATCAACGAAAACCATCAGTATGGTTTAGGATTATATATGAAAGATACGCGTTTTTTGAGCAAGTTTCATTTGAAAATTAATGATGCAGATCCTGTATTATTGACCTCAAGTGCAGAGGAGAATCTATTAGCCACAATTCTTCTTACTAATCCGCATATGGAAAAAGAAGGAGAGCTTGTACTATGGCGAGAGTCTTTAGAAATAGAAAGAAAACGCTTTATATATGGAGGGGTTTTCTATGAAAAAATAAAGTTAAAAAGCTATTTTCCTAAAAAAATTGCTTTTACATTAAGTATGCAAGCAGATGTCGATTTTAACGATATGTTCATCGTAAGAGGTTTTCAAACTGGAAATGTCGGAAAACGAACGGGGCAAATAAAAGGAGAAAGCAGCCTAACATATACATACAAAGGAGCAGATGATATCAAGCGGGCTACACGGATTCTTTGGGATAAAAAAGCTTCATATGTGGATGAGCAAGGAGAGATTACATTTTCTGTTGAACTCAATCATCAAGAAGAAGAAGAAATTACATTAATGGTTCAGCCGCAAATGGGCGAAGACACCAATGAGGATATTTTATCAGCCGGTGAAGCATTTAGTTTACTACGCCAGTCATATAAAAAATGGGGAAAATCTTCTACAAAAGTAACAACCGATCATCCGACAATGCAGCGTCTTATTACAAGAGGACTTAACGACCTGCGCGTACTGCTAACGGACGTAGGATTCGGTGTCTTTCCAGTAGCAGGGTTGCCTTGGTTTGGCGTGCCATTTGGAAGGGATAGTCTAATTGCAGCGCTTCAAATGCTGGCTTTTAATCCCGAAGTAGCAAAAGGAACGCTGCGTACGATGGCAGCGTATCAAGGAACGGCAAATGATCCATGGCGTGATGAACAGCCGGGTAAAATTATGCATGAAATACGTTACGGGGAACTTGCTAACACAAACCAAATCCCTTTTACGCCGTATTATGGAACAATTGACGCGACGCCATTGTTTTTAATTTTATTAACGGAATATGTAAAGTGGACGGGAGACTTGGAGTTTGTACAAGAAATGCAAATGACTATTGATGGAGCTTTGACATGGATCAACGAATATGGGGATCGAGACGGCGATTTATTTCTTGAATATCATCAAGAGTCAAGTAAAGGAATTGCTAACCAAGGTTGGAAAGACTCAGGAGATTCTGTTGTCCATCGCAGCGGTGAATATGCAAAAACTCCCATTGCTTTAGTGGAAGTACAAGGCTATGTATATCAAGCAAAAATGGGTATTGCTTCTTTATATGATCAGTTAAACAAAACAAATGAAGCAAATAATTTACGTGAAGAAGCAAAGCAGCTGCGTAAAAAGTTTAATGAAGCCTTTTGGATGGATGACGTATCATTCTACGCAATTGCACTCGATGAACATAAACATCAAGTAGGAACAGTTACGTCAAATCCAGGTCATGTACTTTTAGCCGAGATGATGGATGAGGAGAAGCTGAACAAAGTAGCAGAAAGGCTAGTATCAGAATCTATGTTTTCGGGATACGGTATCCGCACAATGGCAGAAGGGGAAGCAGGCTATAATCCAATGAGTTATCATGACGGGAGCATTTGGCCGCATGATAATAGTTTAATTGTTCTTGGTTTGAGTAAAGCGAACAAGCAAACAGAAGCCAATAAAATTATAAAAGGGCTGGTTGATGCAGCTGGGCATTTTGAATACGACCGCCTTCCAGAATTATTCTGCGGCTATTCAAGTAAACTTGATAAGCCTGTTAAATATCCCGTTGCTTGTTCACCTCAGGCTTGGGCAGCCGGCACGCCTTTAGCTTTCGTGCAGGCGATGCTGAGACTGTTTCCTGATAGTACAGCAGGTACGATACAGATAAATCCTGTGCTCATAGACGATATGAATGAACTCTCTGTAGAAAACCTTGTGATTGGCAGTGGAAAACTATCATTAACGGTTAAAAAAGAAGGAAGCGAAACTATTATTTACGTGAAGGAAAATACGACAAAATACGAGCTTCTATCTCAATGTAAAGTAAGAGCTCATGTAGGTTAATTCGACTGCGGCTTATTAGGCGTCACTTAATAAGCCGCAGGTCAATGAAATGAAAGGAGACAACCGATGAAGAAGTGGATACTTGCTTTATGTCTGCTGCTGGCAGTGACCGGAGCAGTTTTAACTGGATGTTCAAACGTACAAGAAGTTTCTGGGGAAAATGATCGGGTCGAAATTGTGTTGGCCGGCTGGGGAGGCAACCCAACAGAAACAAAGCTGCTTAATCAAACTATTCAAGACTTTGAAAATCTTCATCCTTCCATTCATGTGAAGCATGAAGTAATCACTGATCAATACATGGATATTTTAAAAACACGTTTAATCGGTGGAAACGGTCCAGATGTTTTTTATCTGGATGCACTTGAAGCGCCTGGTCTTATTAATACAGGAGTTTTAGAACCTTTGAATTCTTATGTAAAGTCTGATTTTGATGTTCAAGATTTTGAGAAACCATTATTGAAAGCGTTTCAAAAAAATGGAGAGACATATGGTTTTCCAAAAGATTACTCCACATTAGGCTTATTTTACAACAAAAAGCTATTTAAAGAAGCAGGAGTAGAAGTACCAAAAACATGGGATGAGTTTGAAGAAGTTTCAAAAGTATTTAAAAAGAAAGGGATTCAAGCGTTTGGGGTCACGCCGGAATTAGCACGTGTCTTTTATATGGCGCAGGCAAACGGAGGAGACGTGGTAAAGAACAATAAGGCAAATTTTGCTACGAAAGAAGTCGTTGACGCTCTTCAGCCGCTCATTGATCAGCATTTAAAAGATAAAACGTCTGTACAACCCTCTGATGTAGGCGCAAACTCAGGTACGGACATGTTTGCACAACAAAAAGTGGCTATGGTAATTGAAGGGAATTGGATGATTCCGTTTCTACAAGAGTCCTTCCCAAAACTTGATTACGGTACAGCAGAAGTTCCGACAATAAACGGTCATAAAAATACGATGGCATTTACGGTGGCGTATGTAATGAATGCTGACTCGAAGAAGAAAAAAGCGTCTTGGGAGCTCATTCAGTACTTAACTGGTAAAGAAGGAATGGAAACTTGGACAAGTAAGGGGTACGCATTGCCAACAAGAAAATCCGTAGCGGATAAACTTGGTTTTGCTGAAGACAAAAAACGAGGTCCATTAGTAAAAGGAGCTGCTTATGCTACTGTCTGGCAAGACGGTCCGTATTTACCTATTATCATGAATAACTTTAATAACCAGTTTTTAAGCGCCTTTTTGGGACAAAGTGATTTAGAAACAGCTTTGAAAAAAGCACAAAAGCAGGCAAACCAAGAGATTAGTATTTATGAATAAGACTAGGCGGGGGAGTGGAGGAAATGAAAAACAGAAAAATACGAACGTACAAACCTCGTGATGTTGGGCAAGGATATGCTTTTATGTCACCTACACTGTTTGTGCTTTTGTTATTTGTTATTGCACCTATTTTTTACGCCATCTTTTTATCTTTACATAAAGTTCAATTACTGGGTGGGACTGAGTTCCATTTTCGAGGGCTTGAGAACTACATGAAGGTTCTGGAAGATGACAAGGCTAAAATTGCTCTTTGGAATACGGTGAAGTATGTAGTAATTGTTGTGCCGGTACAAACCGCATTGGCACTTATACTGGCTGCCACATTAAATGCAGGGCTAAAAGCAGAAAAAGTTTTTCGTATTATTTATTTTTTACCAACGCTTACATCATCGGCCGTATTAACGCTTATTTTTATGTGGATGTACAATCAAAATGGGATTGTGAATGAGTTTTTAAAGTTTATCGGTCTCCCAACTTACAATTGGCTTGGAGATCCGCAGGTCGCTTTGATTGCCATTATGATTATGAACATTTGGGCAACAGCTCCATTTTTTATGGTTATTTATTTGGCAGCTTTGCAGGACGTACCCGATTCGCTGTATGAAGCAGCTCAGTTAGACGGTGCTAATGTGTTTCAACGATTTTGGCATATTACAGTTCCGAATCTGCGTCCGGTTACATCTTTCGTGGTGATCATGGGACTAATTGGCACGTTTCAGCTGTTTGATCAATCGTTTATTTTTTCAGGAGGTTCAGGGGGACCTAATAACTCGACTCTAACTGTTGTTCTTCTTATTTATCAATATGCATTTAAAAATTTAGGAACCATGGGATATGCTGCAGCACTAGCCTTTATGTTGGCGCTCGTGATTTTGGTGGCAACGGTTATTCAGCGAAAGTTTTCAAAAGAAGAAAGTATGTACTAAGGGGGGGAAGAAAAAGATGAAGAAAAAAACGGGGGTCCTCATTTTATATGCTATTTTAAGCATATACGCACTGATTACGCTAATTCCATTTATTTGGGCGCTGTCAGCTTCTTTTAAAACGCTTGAAGAAATTGTGTCAGGTACGGTGAACTTTATTCCAAAACACTTTACGCTAGACAACTATAAACAAATTTTTGTGGAACAAAAGCTGTTCCCGCGCTGGATGTTTAATAGCTTATTTATTGCTGTAGTAGGAACAGCACTGAATTTGCTATTTAACTCAATGGCTGGTTATGCCCTTGCACGCCTCAGTTTCCCGGGAAAGAAAAGTTTGTTTATTATTATTTTAGCTGTGCTTATGATTCCTGGACAAGTAACCATGATCCCTAATTTTTTGATTTTGAAAGAGTTAGGCTGGTTAAATACCTATCAGGGAATGATTGTACCCGGAATGGTAAATGCGACTTTTATATTTATGATGCGTCAATTTTTTATTAATTTCCCAAAAGAGCTTGAAGAAGCAGCGGAGTTGGATGGGTTATCGAAGTTTGGAACATTCTTCAAAATAGTCCTTCCACTTGCAAAACCTGCCTTAGCAGCACAAACGATTTTTGTATTTATGGGATTTTGGAATGATTTTATGAAGCCTTTAATTGTGATGTCTGATGAAAATATGTTTACATTAACTTTAGGGCTTAACACATTTAAAGGTCAGTATATCAGTTATTGGAACTATATTATGGCAGCTTCCATGGTTTTTACACTTCCCATTTTACTCATTTATGCGTTTTTTAATAAATATTTTATTAAAGGAATCTCGTTTACTGGAGGAAAATAAAAAAGAGGCTGGGATAAAAATATTTTAGTTAGAATTATAAACGAACGATTAATTAAAAAATATTAATCGTTCGTTTTTTGTTATTATGATGAACGTGAATTTCATATGTTTAGTCGCTTTTAGCGGTTGATGAAAGGGCAAGGCGAAGACTCCTGCGGGAAAAGCGGAACAGGTAAGGCCCCGCAGAAGCGTACGCGACGAGGAGGCTCACCGGCCGACCGCAGAAAGCCAAGTCTTGTACGGAAATCAACAGCGGTGTAACAAGTAACTTATACTAACTCCTTTATTCAATTTATTCGTCTTTAAATTGGATGGATTTAGTTACGTCTTAATCTCTTTTTAATGACGTTCACTCACATACTGATCAATCATCGTTTGCAGTTCCTCTAGGGTCGTTTTACTGTTGTTAACAGACAGCTGCTTTAACGAATGAAGAGCACTATCCACAACAAACTTGCGGGGATTTGGCTGTTTAAACAGCTCTTCTTCAATAAAACTAATAAGCTCTGTGCATTTTTGACGTTCGAATTCATCCGTAAATTGTTTGTGCAACTGTTTTTTTAAATCGATAAGTGCTGCAGAAATGTCCTGTTCTATTTGATGTTTAGTATTCGGGCAAGATGGAAGCCATTCTTTAATCGTTTGCGGATCGAGCAAAATGTCTCCTGAATTTGCTACTTCCTCTACAAGAGGAAGCAGGCGCTTGACACTGTAGCTTATGATCTCATGGGGGTCAGTATTTGTGCCGTTAACCATAAAATTATAGTGAAAGTTGCGATGAAGCATGCCAAGAAACATAATTGCACAATCTAGCAGGTACGGTTTCTTTTCTTGTCCAAATAAATCAATGAACCGTTTGTAAACCCAGTTTACTTCAATAAACTGGGTGTTTTTTATGTATGCTTTTAAATCGGGATCATTGGAAACAAATACTTCTTCAAGTAATGTAAAAAATTTATGTTTATGATGGTTTTTCATCTGTGCATCAATCTGTTTAACAAACACATCTACATCGGTCAGGCTTTTACCAACCAGCAGCTGATTTCGCTCTTGTTCAATTGTTGTATGAAGCCAGGTAAAAACAGCGATTAATAATTCATTTTTTGAAGAAAAATAGTTGTAGAATGTTCCTTTTGAAATGCCGCTATAATCAATGATGTCTTGAATAGATGTAGCTTGAAATCCTTTTTCAACGAAGAGATGGTGTGCATTTTTTACAACTTGCTGTTTTCGGTTGTTCATTATTATCACCTAAATATAAAATTAGACTCATGGTCCAACTTTATGATACATGATTTAAAGCGTTTACACAAATGTTCTTTTCAAAAAAAAGGCGATATCACGACAATGTATTGATATAAAAGGATTAAAGGACTAAAAAAGTCGATAAAATAAAGGACATGAACGCAAGATTTTTCGCTTGCATAAATTGAACTCACAGTATAATATACTCTATGTAGAACGTGTGTCTAAAAAAATGAACTTAAAGTATAAGGAGGTACAATAATGAGTCAATCGATAAATCAAATGGAAAAGCCGCCTTATGGCATAATTGCTATTTTGTTAATTGGCGCTTTTATCTCATTGTTGAATGAAACGTTATTAAACGTGGCGCTGCCGTCTATTATGAAAGACTTAGATGTGACAACGTCAACTGTCCAGTGGCTTTCTACTGGTTATATGTTAGTGAATGGTATTATGATTCCAACTACCGCTTTTTTAATTCAGCGTTATTCTGTCAGAGGCTTATTTTTAACGGCTATGACTTTATTTACAGCAGGAACAATACTTGCCGGTGCTTCGCCCGTATTTTCGGTCTTGTTAACCGCTCGTATTATTCAAGCATCAGGCGCAGCCATTATGATGCCGCTTTTAATGAACGTATTGCTCACAAGTTTCCCATTAGAAAAACGCGGAGCTGCGATGGGGATCTTCGGTTTAGTTATGATTTTTGCTCCGGCAATTGGCCCTACCTTATCAGGGTGGCTGATTGAACACTATGAGTGGAGAATGCTGTTCCACCTTGTTACGCCAATCGCGGCAATTGTATTAATAGGTGCTTTCTTCCTATTAAAAGACAAAAAAGAAAAAGTGGAAATCAATTTGGATTTTTTATCTCTTTTGTTATCTACAATTGGATTTGGAGGACTTCTATACGGATTTAGCTCAGCAGGAGATAAAGGCTGGGATTCTGTGGAAGTATACGGCACCATTATCGTAGGAGCTGTGGCGCTGATTTTATTTATTACGCGTCAGTTCAAGCTAAAAACACCTATGCTTGAATTCCGTATTTTTAAATATCCAATGTTTGCTTTATCGTCAACGATTTCAATGGTAATCACAATGGCGTTATTCTCAGCCATGCTGTTAATGCCAATATATGTTCAGACCGTGCGAGGCATTTCTCCGCTTCACTCAGGATTACTAATGCTTCCGGGTGCGCTGCTAATGGGTGTGATGTCTCCGATTACCGGAAAATTATTTGATAAATTCGGAGCGCGTGCACTGGCTGTAACGGGTCTAACGATTACAGCCGTCACGACGTATTTCTTCAGTAACTTAGAGCTTGATACGACATATACAACGCTCATTACGCTTTACACGCTTCGCATGTTCGGAATGTCTATGGTGATGATGCCAGTTATGACAAACGGATTAAATCAGCTGCCGCAGCGCTTTAATCCGCATGGTACTGCGATGAATAACACGCTTCAACAAGTATCGGGAGCTATTGGTTCGGCTCTTTTAGTAACGGTGATGTCAAATCGTACAGCTACGCACGCAAAAGAGCTTGCTCAAGATGCAATGAGCGGAGCAGGAGCAGCGAATGCAACGGCAGCCGGGGCAGCTCAAATGAAAGAACAAATTGGGATGCAGGCAATGGTACAAGGAATTAACGATGCGTTTGCCGTCTCAGTAGTACTAGTGGTGGTTGCCTTAATTCTTTCAGTGTTTATGAAACGCGCCACGCCGGCAAGTGAAGATGAAGTGATAAAGGAAAAAGCAGGACGCGAGCAGTTTGCTAAATAAAAAAGAAATCCCCGCTGAGACAGCGGGGATTTCTTTAGCTTGTATATCTAAAGCTTAAGCCCATTTTCTTTAATAATTTCCGGTAGCCGATGGACGTTTGATCAGCCATAATATGCGCTTCCATCTGCAGGTCTAAAGGCAAGTCTTCAGGCTTTTGGTTTTCAACCATTTCACGGTCTTCGTCAAAGACGCGAAGGTTAAAGTCATACACACCTTCAACGGGAGAATCTTTGTCAAAGTTTCGAGCGATTGGTGCGAATAAACGTGTTTCGCGGGCTGAAATAGGAGAGACTGCATTCATAATCCACAGCTCTGCGCCTTCTGGGAAGTATACTTTTAGCGTAGCTGTAAACGGCGGATAAACATCAAAGACGCGAAGCCATTTAAAATCAGGTGGATTTAAATGCTGCTGTTCTTTGGAATAATTGCTCACGGTGCTCGTATATTCTACATGAAGCCCATAATCTGTATCGCTTACTTTATATTTAGGCACAAAGGCGTTGTTTCGATCACCAAATGTGTCCGTGTGCACCCAAGCAAAATGAGCTACGTCTAAAAAGCCTTCCATTTGACGACCAGCCGAACCCATGATATCAAAGCTGGGACAAACAATTTGCTGAAAATCAGGGGCCTCCCACGCATCGAAGTAAGGCAGGTTATCTTGTTCACCTGTCAGGGAAGTCCACACTAATCCAAATCGTTCAATAACTGGATAGACAGCCATACACAGGCGGGGAGAAATGTTGGCATCAGGGTGAGCTGGAATCGACGTGCATGCGCCGTCCGTTGCATAGCGGAAGCCGTGGTAAGGACAGACAATTTCATCATCTTCCACCCAGCCCATACTAAGGGGGGTGCCTCGGTGAACGCATAAATCACGAGCCGCTACTACTTTGTGTGTGGTACGGTATAGAACTAGATTTACATCTAGCAGTTTTACGGACGTTGGTTTCTCTGTTACATCACTGCAGCGTGCGACGGGGTACCAATACTTAGCGAGCGTCGTCCAATCTTCCAGGCTGAACGTGCAGTCTCTTGGGTAGGGAGTTGCCGTTTTTGATTTGGTCATGGTTGGTTGTTGTTCCATCTATTTTCTTCCCTTCTTTTGTAAGCTCTTTTACTAAGGGTAATATAAAAAAAGAAAATTCACACAATTTATGTAAGGAGTTCTAACATAAAATATGGAACTTTGTAGAAAGTGCGAATTTCAGAAGAAGCAAATTAGAGAATATACCAATAAAAAAATTTAAAAAAGCGCTTCCTAAATGAATTTAAACGTGATATAATTTTCCAAGACGCTGGTGTAGCTCAGTAGGTAGAGCACTTGCATGGTAAGCAAGAGGTCGCAGGTTCGATCCCTGTCGCTAGCATACTAAAAAACCTTCTTTCTTGTTGAAAGAAGGTTTTTTTATTTGTGTCGGCTTTAAAATTATTCTTTCCCGCCTTGTGAAAACTTTAACAGTTTGATAGCCTTATTAGGAGGTTATGAGAAAATATGTGTATCTTTTCCCCTAGGTCTTATGAATCATATTTAGAAATATTCTTAAAAGAATGTTTATTGCCTCTGAATATTGGGTACACGAAACTAGGGATTAAATTTCAACAGGGAGGGTGAACGATAATTTGATTACGTTTAAGAATGTGTCAAAGCAATATCCAGACGGTACGACCGCCGTGAAAAATATTAATCTAGAAATTAAAGAAGGAGAGTTTTTCGTTTTAATTGGTCCGAGTGGGTGTGGGAAAACAACCACCTTAAAAATGATTAACCGTCTTCATGATATTACCGAAGGAGAACTATACATAAAAGATAAGCTCGTATCGGACCACAACATACATAAGCTACGCTGGAACATTGGTTATGTCCTGCAGCAGATTGCTCTTTTTCCTCATATGACCATTGCTGAAAATATAGCCATTGTACCCGAGATGAAGCATTGGAAGAAAAATAAAATCAAAACGCGCATTGATGAACTGCTTACTTTGGTAGGACTAGACCCAAAGCAGTATCGAAACCGAAAGCCGTCTGAGCTCTCAGGTGGCCAGCAGCAACGTGTAGGTGTAGCACGTGCCCTCGCAGCTGATCCCCCCGTTATTTTAATGGACGAACCCTTTAGTGCCCTCGATCCGTTAAGCCGCGAACAGCTTCAGCAAGATGTTATTAGCTTAAAAGAAAAAATCAAAAAAACATTTGTGTTTGTTACGCACGATATGAGCGAAGCGATGACGCTTGGAGATCGTATCTGCCTGATGAAAGACGGGGAAATTGTTCAAGTTGGAACCCCGGAGGAATTCATTCAAAAGCCTAAAAATGAATTTGTAAAAACATTTATTGGAAATCAAGGGAATGCTTTATTTGAGACATTGGATATGTTTGTCAAAGAAAGTGAACAGCCGGACGTAGAACCTACTGAAGAGCTAGCTTCAACCGCCACTGTTCAGCAGGCCATGGACGCCCTTTACGACCATGAAGCAATAGCCGTAAAAAAAGGGAGCAAACGAATTGGCGTCGTAACGCGCAAAACTCTATTAGCGTTTCTTTCTGATAAAACGAAAGAAGGAGGAACGCTGTAATGAATGCACTAAGCACATTATTAGATCAACGAGGAGATGCACTGTTTCAAGCTCTTCTTGAACACATTCAAATTTCAGTACTAGCTCTTGTTATCGCCGTATTAATTTCAGTGCCACTCGGACTGTACTTAACGAGGCATGACCGCATTGCTGAACCAATCATTGGCGTAACAGCCGTACTGCAAACCATTCCTTCACTCGCTTTATTAGGGTTACTGATTCCTCTTGTCGGAATTGGAACCTTTCCCGCGGTTATTGCACTGTTTTTATATTCGCTTCTTCCTATTGTACGAAATACATATACCGGAATTAAAGAAGTGGACCCATCTTTAATTGAAGCATCCAAAGCCATGGGGATGAACTCATGGAGACGATTAATTAAAGTAGAACTTCCTCTAGCACTTCCTGTCATTATGGCCGGAATTCGCACAGCGATGGTACTCATTATTGGCACAGCGACAATCGTGGCTCTTATCGGAGCGGGCGGACTCGGAAGCTTAATTTTGCTCGGTATTGACCGAAGCGATAATAGTTTGATTTTATTAGGAGCCATTCCAGCAGCATTATTAGCGCTTATTTTTGATGGAATTCTGCGAACGATTGAACACTCAGCTAAAGAAGGGTCCAAAAAACGCTCGTTTATTATGATCATCGTATTAATACTCATTCTTGTTTCTCCGTTTGCAGCGATGAGCGCAACAAAACCAGACCTTGTTATCGGAGGGAAAATTGGTGCAGAACAAGACATTTTAATTAATATGTACAAAGAATTAATTGAAGATCAAACCGATATGAAAGTAAATCTTCGTTCGTCGCTTGGGAAAACGGTATTTGTATTTGAGGCTCTGCGTAACAAGGAAATTGATTTGTACCCTGAATATACAGGTACAGCCATTGTGACGCATCTAAAGGAACAGCCGGACAGCAAAGATGAAACAGAGGTGTACAAGCAGGCAAAAGAAGAGTTTCAAAAGAAATTCGGTCTTGTCTATTTAGATCCAATGAAGTTTAATAATACGTACACATTGACCGTGACAAAAGAATTTGCCAAAGAAAATAATCTAACAACTATTTCAGATTTGGCAAATGCAACAGATAAAGTAAAAGCAGGATTTACGCTTGAGTTTAAAGATCGTGAAGACGGCTATGTAGGCATCCAAAAAGAATATGGCCTTACCTTCCCGAATATTAAAACCATGGAGCCGAAGCTTCGCTATCGCGCTGTAGAAAAAGGCGATATTAACATGCTTGATGCTTACGCAACGGACCCTGAAATTAAACAGTTTGGTTTGAAAGTCTTAAAAGACGATCAGCAGCTCTTCCCGCCGTATCAAGGAGCGCCTGTGCTTCGTGAAGATACGCTAAAAGAGCACCCTGAACTGAAAAAAATCTTAAATCAACTGGGCGGTAAAATCAGTGATGAGGAAATGCGTGAAATGAACTATCAAGTAAATGCGAAAGGAAAAACGGCTGAAGAAGTTGCTCATCAATTCTTAGTGAAAAAAGGATTAATTAGAGAGTAAAAACGAAGAAAAAAGCTAGGATAACAGTATGTTAGTTGAAAGAAGATCCGAATGATGAATCGTTCGGATCTTTTTTTGGGCATGATTTCATTATGTCTCAATCTCTTTTTAATGCGAGAGAAGTGTTAATGAAAATGAAGTCTTATGAACAAGCTAAAGGTACCGAATTTGTTTTCTGATGGAAGGGAGGCGCTTTTATGAATTCATGTTTTACGTGTCATCCTGTACAACATTCCTTTCAGCTTTTTTCAGTTGAACATCTTGTAACTTTAGCTATTATCGTGATTATAGGAGCATTTATTTTTTTGTGTCGAAAGCAGCTGCGAAAAAAGAGGTTTGTGTTCATTTTGCTTTCACTCATTCTAATTGCTTCAGAAACAGCCTACCAAGCTTGGGAAATCAGCTGCCATCAGTGGTCTGTTGAAACTTCCTTGCCTCTTCAGCTCAGTGATATAGTCGTGCTGCTGGCTGCTGTTATGCTGATAACCAAAAGCAGGTTTCTTTTTTATTTTGTGTACTTCGCAGGAATCAGCAGCTCTGTTCAAGCGATGATTACCCCAGACCTTGGCGGCTATGCGTATGCCCAGTTTCGCTATGTGCAGTTTTATGTATCGCATGGCGGTGTGGTACTTGCTTGCTGTATGCTAATTGCTGTTTGCAGATATGAGCCGACGTTTCGTTCTTTGTGGGTAAGCGTAGTATTTGTTAATCTGTACGGAGGTTTTATCTATGTCATGAATCGTTTACTCGGGGCGAATTATTTATACATGATGAAAAAGCCAGAACACGCTTCCTTGCTGGATGTTCTTGGACCTCATCCTTGGTATTTAGTATGGATTGAAGGAATCATGATTCTTAGCTTTCTTGTCCTCTATCTGCCGTTTTGGATACATAAAAAAAGTAAAGGTGATAAAAGCAAAGTCAATTTTATTGAAGCAAAATGATAATACTGGTAGTTTATAAGTGTAAACTAACTTGGATTTGCTGAAGGAAAAGGAAAGAATGACTGAGCAAGCCGTGAGAGGCAAGCGTAAAAAATAGAAAAGAACAAAGCAAGCACAGACATTAGAAGGAGAGTAGCAAAATGAAAACACTTGTTATTTTAGCGCATCCAAACTTAGCATCTTCTCGCATTAATAAAGCGTGGGCAGAGCGAGTAAAAAAAGAAGAGAATGTGTACGTTCATGATTTATACGCAAACTATCCCGATTTCAAAATTGATGTAGAAAAAGAGCAGGAGTTAGCTGTTCAATTCGATCGTATTGTTTTTCAATTTCCATTTTACTGGTACAGCTCACCGGCACTCTTAAAAGAGTGGCAAGATGTTGTCTTAACATACGGATGGGCTTATGGAAGCAAAGGTACTAAACTTCAGGGAAAAGAGTTTGTCGTAGCTACTTCGACAGGAGGCCCTGCGGAAGCTTATCAAGAAGGGGGATACAACCGTTACCCAATGAATCATCTGCTTCTTCCGTTTCAAGCTACGGCAAATTTAACAGGTATGAAGTTCCAAACGCCATTTTTATTTCAAGGAGCAGGCGGTGACCTGAGTGACAAAGTTATTCAAGATAGTGCTGAAAGCTACGCTCGATTACTAAGATAATAAAAAAAAAGCCGCGTTAACGCGGCTTTTTAATTTACATTTGTTCGTGAAAAAGAAGTAAGCAGCTTTTGAGGAGCGATATCTAATCCTTCAATGAGTAATCCTGTCATAGCCGTTAGACTCCCGACTTCAAATGATTCCCCCGCTCTCCAAAATGCGGATTCACCTTGTTTGATATAAATTTTCAGGCCGTTATCCCCAGCTACCCAGCCTTCCCCGTGAACGACTAATAGAAGCTGTGGAATCGTAGCTTCTTGACGAGGGGTATAATCATTTTCTTGAAAAGATAGAAAGCTAATTTTGACATCTCCAGTATGAGAAAGCAATGGGTTTACTTTATAAGTAGAATGAAGAAAGGAACGCTCTTCTTCAGATTGAAAACCATATAATTTCATACGTTCATCTCCTTGAATCAAAAATATAAAAAAGAAGTCCTTCTCTTTTCATATACGCATGTAACAGGAAAAATAGAACTTCAAAGAAATAGCTGTTTCCTGGAAAATGGCTTCATTTTTTGTCGAAGCTCAAATTTTTTTGAAGGATAGGGAGGAAAAACAGAAGTTTTTTTGAATAGTATAAAAAAAGGTGTCCGCCAATGGACACCTTTTCCTAATTTAAAAATGACTGTAACGCTTGTTTGTTTTCTTCAAGGTCGATGCTTAAAACAGCACCAATACCGGATATTCGTTCATTTGAATAGGAACCTTCAACCGGTAAACGAAGAGATTTTAAATCTGGCTGATTTCCAACTAAAAAATCTTTTCCTATCACAATAAATGTTTTTGGCGGAATATTTGTATCCACATATGGATCAATGACGCCCCATAGCTTAGGAGCTTTCGCCAGCGTCTTTACTTGAAGAGCTTCATCCATTAATTTACCGATCACTTCTTGTTGACGCTTCACGCGCCCGAAATCACTTTGGCTATCATGTCGGAATCGCACGTATCCTAGTAATTTATCTCCGCGAAGAGTTTGTTTTCCAGGTTTTAGCGTCATGCCAATTCCTGATGACATTTCGTGCGGCACGGTAACCGTAATTCCCTCAGGGGCAATCGTATCGGCAACTTTAGAAAAGCCTTTAAAATCAACAACGGCATAATAGTTTACATCTACGCCGAAATTTTCTTTAATTGTCTTACGCATTAATTCAGGCCCGCCAAATGCATAGGCTGAATTTAATTTGTTTTTGCCATGTCCAGGAATATCCACATATGAATCACGCATCAAAGAAACAATTTTAGGCTGATTGCTGTCTTTGTCATAATGAGCAATCATGATTGTATCGGCACGCGAATGTTCTTCACCTCGAGAGTCAATTCCAAGAAGCAGCACATTCATGCTATCTAAATTGGCACTTGCACCATTAAAATCAAATTGTCCATCTTTCCCAAAAGCTCCGTCTGCTTCTGCTAACCCTTGTTGGTATTGATAATACACATACGCACCAGCGGCGATTACAAGAATGAGAAAGAAAAGAAGTAGCTTTCTAAAGCGTTTCTTTTTTCTTTGCTTTTTTCTTTTATGTTGTTTACGTTCTGTACGTTCTTCCAAATGTCTCACCATCGCATTCAAAAATATTAATACTTTTTTGTTTGAAACCAATTATGCAAAAAATTATAAAACGACATAATAAAATTAACACTAAGGAATTAGATTAGCAAGTACGTTCACTAGTAAATCTGCGAAGACAGCTAAAATAAGAAAAGTGTACAAATAGAAGAAAGAGGAAATAAAGGTTATTTTTTTCGAGGATATTTGTTATAATCTATCATAGTTGGGGAAAAAGTTCTGTCTTTTAAGAATGGAATAAGAGGAAAGTCTCTGTTTGCGGAGAATCAAATATAGGTCTAAATGCAGAAAAAAGGAGTGAAGCGAATGAGTATATATGTGTCATCTTCGAACCTTGTGCTGATTCCAGAAGCGGCGTTAAGTCATTGGAAACCTTATGGCGCGGGGGAATTGACCGGAGCTATTATTTCAGGTAAAGATAGTGCTGAAATAATTAAAGAGCTTAATCAATCGTCTATTCTGCCTTTTACAAGTTTTTTCTATCGAAAGCATTTTGTTATTCTATTTGATAAAGAACAAGTGAAAAATCATTTTGAACAGCTTCTTTTATTATATAAATCTCAGGGCTATATTTTTTATTCTTCTACTTTATACGATGATCACTGGTCCCAGGTCATTGAAGGAACGAAGCAGCTGCTAACGGTAAATGGACAAGTGGTGCCTGTGCTCGAGCTTGAACAAAACGGTGAATTTGATGTTGTGCGTGATGAATACGGTCTGCACATTGTTATAGATGATGATGAAGATGAAGAGAAGCAGCTAGAAAAAAAAGTTCATGAACTTCCGCTTGAAGAAGGTACCTATTTTATTGGCGATCCGGGATTTGTTGAAAATCGGGACATGCTGGTAAAAGAATATTTTCCTAAAGGTACGTACGAATTTATTTATAGATACGGAGAAAATGGCTGGCTGATGAAAGTAAGTATTCAGCGAAAAGCGATTAAAGAGCAGCTTACTACTCTTCACGCGGCTTTGTCTTAACCTCTATTCATTGTACAATATTGCTAAATAACTATGTTATAATAGTAATATTGCACAATGAAAGGGGTTTTTTTAATGGAAGCACGTTTACAAAAAGTCGTATCGTGGCTAAAAGAAAAGAATGTAGAAACGGCCTTTATTTCGTCAACCGAAAACGTATTTTATTTAACTGGATTTCACACGGATCCGCATGAGCGTTTGCTTGGCTTATTTGTGTTTGACGAAGCGGAGCCGATGCTTGTTTGTCCATCAATGGAAGTGGGACAAGCAAAAGAAGCGGGCTGGAAGTTTGATGTGATTGGATATGAAGATCATCAACATCCTTGGGAACTTATTAAAGAAGCTTTACATAAACGAAACGTAATAGATGTGAAAAAGGTTGCTGTAGAGAAAGAGCAGCTGCTGTATGCGAGAGCCGAAGAACTGCTTAGCCTATATCCAAACGCTGAGCTAGTCGGAGCAGAAGAGAAGTTAAATCAGCTGCGTTTAATTAAAGATGAGCGTGAAGTTGAGATTCTGCAAAAGGCAGCTGCCTTAGCTGATTTTGGTGTAGAAGTAGGCGTAGCTGCTTTAAAAGAAGGCGTTACGGAAATGGATGTTCTGGCTAAAATTGAATACAAGCTAAAGCGAAAAGGAATTCGTGAGATGTCGTTTTCAACGATGGTTTTATTTGGTGAAAAAACGGGAGAAGCGCATGGGAACCCAGGTCTTCGCACGTTAAAGCCAGGAGATATGGTTCTGTTCGATTTAGGTGTAGTGCTAGACGGATACTGTTCAGATATTACACGTACAGTTGCTTACAAGTCTATTAATGATAAGCAAAAAGAAATCTATGAAACGGTACAGCGCGCTGAGCAGGCAGCACTTGAAGCTTCCAAGCCCGGCACTCGAATTGGCGACTTGGACATGGTAGCACGCAATATTATTACAGAAGCAGGATATGGAGAGTATTTCTTGCATCGTCTTGGTCATGGTCTTGGTATTAGCGTGCATGAGTTTCCTTCAATGAGCCGTAACAATGATGATGTGCTTCAAGAAGGCATGGTATATACAATTGAACCGGGTATCTATATTCCAGGACTTGGAGGCGTGCGTATCGAAGATGATGTAATCATTACAAAAGATGGATACGAAACGTTAACAAAGTACCCAAAAGAATTGCAAATTATTTCATAATAATGTCATAAAAAATAGAGGCTGCCATGGTGCAGGCTCTATTTTTTATGGGAAAAGAAAAAATTGGTTAAGGTTTCTCGTTTGCTTCTTGATACAATATCATAGTATGTTACGAAACGATAACATTTCTATCACATTTTCTAAAAACTATATCGTAAGCAAGTGCAGTAGTATATGCTGTACAGTAGGGAGCTTTTTAAGGTCGCAAGCAAGGAGGTTTTTTATGAGTAATTTTACAAAAGATGAAGAATTAATTATACATAAAGCAATAGATGTATTTGGTCAAAAGGATCGAATTGAAGATTATTCAGATGAAAGAAAAAAACATGGTATTCACGTTGTGGCGTGTGAAAACCATCCGCGTCAAGACGTAACCGCGTATGCAACGCTCGGTGGACATCAATGTCCGACAGGCTATACAGTTGGAGGGATCCCGCTTCGAATTGAAATCGTTGGGGCTTGTCATGAGGAATTCGGTATTTATTCTGCTATTTTAGCAAACTGTATTTTCCATATGATGAAATCTCATGTGTCCATCTTCCCAGGAGCTATTTATAAAGACGTTATTGCAGTTCTTGATGACAGCTTTCATATGCAGCACATTTTGCTGATTCCGCCGTTTTTATGGGATAATTTTTCAACGATTGAACTATCTGATAAAAAAGTAACGTTCCTGCAGGCCGTTCCGATTTCAGAAAATGAACGTGCTTTTGCACTTGAGTACGGAGTAGATTCGTTGCTAAGCCGCTTTGATGCTGAGCAGGTGAATGTCTTCAATTTAGAAAGAAGGTCTGTTGTATAAACAAAAAGAGCGCCGACTAAGACGCTCTTTTTTGTTATTAATTAGTAGGTCAATTCTTTTTGCGGTATAGCTTTTTTATGACTTGTTTGGTAGCTGTGAAGGACCATGCCTGCTATGATAACTCCCATTCCAACCCAAGAAAGAATCGATGGCAAAGGACTTGATAGAAGGAAGACCTCTCCTAGCAGGGCAAATAAAACTTCCATCGATTGTGTAGCTTCAACTGCGCCAAGCTTTTGAGAATCTTTTTTAACAAGGTCGGTTGCTGCAAAAAATAAAACTGTTGCACATACTCCTGAAAGTAAAGCAACTAAACTGCTTTGATAAATCTGAGTTGTTTTTGGTAGTCCATCGGTCACGCAGGCATAGACAGAAAGAATAATCCAAAACGGCAGGCTTGAAAGCGTCATTCCAAGCACGCGCTGAAACGTATTAAGTGACGAAACTTCCATCATTTTACGGTTGCCAAGCGGGTATGCAAAAGAGGCAATTAAAATGGGAATGGTACAAAGCAAGGCAGTAGCGGCCGACAGTTCAGTCGCGTGCTCAAGCTGCATGAGCACAACTCCTATTAAAATAATAAACGAAAAACCTAGCTGCTTGAAGGGAATGCCTCCTCGCTTCTTTCCTTCCTTGTAAAACAAAGGAGCTAGGAGAGACCCCGATAAAATTGTGATTTGCCAAGTTCCTGCAATAAGCCAGCCGGGACCGTAGGCTGAAGCAAAACAAAGAGGAGCGTAAAATAACCCAAATCCAACCGTGCTCCAAAGCAGCCATTTTTGAGGCTGAGCTTTTATTTCTGCCACCACAGGTTTAATACCACCCCAAAAATAAACGAGCACAAGCAAAAGAGGTACCATAAAAAAATAGCGCAGCGACGCGCTCCACGCCCAGCTGCCTCCGGATAAATCCATCGCTCGATTTAAAACGAATGTAAAAGCAAAAAAGAATGATGCAGCAATGCCTAATAAAAGAGGCTTCACTTGGATTCCTCCTCACTTGTCAGCGCTTCACCTAGCGTCAGCCAGTTCGTTTCCACAAGCTGCGATGTCAGTGCGGCATCTTTTTGACCGCAAGCATTTATGATTTCTTTGTGCTGATCAACCGAAGCAAGACTAGCAAGAGACGAAAAACGAGCGATTTCCAGACGCTGAATTTTGGCGCTTGTTTGTTTTACAACACGTTCTAGCTCTATATTGTTCGCCCGTTTTAAAAAGATGGAATGAAATGTTTCATCCGCTTCGATCGCTTTAAGGACATTTCTTGTTTTGATTGCATGTTCTAGAGATTGATTGTGTTTGATTAGTTCGCCCATATCTTTTTCTTGTAACGAAGTACAAGCCAGCTTAGCAGCAAGTGCATGAAGAGCTGCGACGACAATAAAAGATTGTTTTGCCTCCTCAAGGTTTAATGGAGCCACTTTTGTAGAAGAACCAGGTGTCGTTTGGACAAGGCCTTCATCTTCAAGCCTTTTTAATGCTTCTCGAACAGGAGTGCGGCTAACTCCAAACTGCTCAGCCAGTTCTTTATCCTGAAGCTTTTGTTCCGGATGAAATTCAAGCATGACAATATTGTGTTTAAGTGTTTGATAGACTTCTTCCCTTAAAGAAAGTCGTTTGAGAGGTTGAATGTTATTTTTCATAAAACCAATATATCGCATATTACATTAAATAACAATGTGAAAACTAAAAAAACTTCGTCTAAAAAGCAGACAGCTGCTTTTTAGATGAAGAGCTTAATTACTGCTGCGCAAAGATTTAGATAAAATGCTCGCAATCGCTTTGCTGTGCTCAACCTGCGTTTTTTTGGACTCTTTTCGTTCAAGAGCTACTTTTTGAAGACTTTTTTCTTCTTCAGTTTGAGCAATAACTTGAGGAACGGAGGCAGGTTTCCCGTTTTCTAACGCAACAAAGGTGAGAAAAGAAGTAGCTGCAATACGCTTAATGCCCGTTAACAAATTTTCGGCAATCACTTTAACAAAAATAATCATGGAGCTTTTTCCTGTAACAACAACGAATGCTTCATATGAAATAAAATCTTCTTCGGTGACGGGTTCGATAAAATCAACGTGATCAATGGAAGCCGTAACACACGTCTTTCGGGAATGTTTAGCTGCTGAAAGAGAAGCCGTCATGTCCATGTCAGCGACAATTTTCCCCCCAAAAAGGGTGTGATGATTGTTTAGGTCATTTGGAAAAATGTGCTGTGATTTGACTACTCGTGAGACGCTGCAAAGTACTGCTTTTTCACTCATTGAAAACACTCCTTCAAACTGTTTATATGGTTTAATGTATGTTGACTACTTGTTCTTATGTATACAAGTTATAGAAAGCCCTTCCGTAAAAAGCTCTTCAAAAGCTTCTATATGGTAAAATAGAACAAATATGAAAGAGAGGATGAGAGCATGAACTTAACTCAATTTTCTAGAAGAAAATATACGGATTCCCCTACACCTTTAGAAAAGCTATCGGTTTTATCTCAGCAGTTAAATGGACCTTCAATTTATATGAAGCGAGATGATATGCTTGGACTGACAGGGGGCGGAAATAAGACGCGCAAGCTTGAATATTTAGTAGCTGATGCAAAAGCGCAAGGAGCAGACGTGCTTGTAACGTGCGGTGCGATACAATCCAATCACTGTCGTTTGACGCTCGCTGCGGCTGTAAAAGAACAAATGAAATGCGTGCTCGTATTAGAAGAAGGCGAAAATAAAGCAAGCGATCAGCCCACAGGAAACTATTTTCTTTATCATTTATTAGGCGCTCATGACATGCGGTTTGTCGCTGAAGGTTCTGATTTGACAGCCGAAATGAAAACAGTAGAGCGAGAGCTAATTGAAAAAGGTCATAAACCGTATTTAATTCCAGTAGGAGGTTCGAATGTTATCGGTGCAACCGGATACGCTGCCTGTGCACAAGAGCTGCTTATGCAAAGCTATGAGCAGCAAATAAAGCTTAACCACGTAGTTTGTACAAGCGGTAGCGGAGGCATGCATGCAGGATTAGTGGCAGGCTTTCAAGGTCTTCAAAGTGACGTATCTGTTATTGGAATGAATGTCAGTCGTGCTAAAGAAGAGCAAGAAGTAAAAGTTGCCAAGCTGACGAGTGAACTTTATGATCATTTACATAGTAAAACGCCTTTTAAAAAAGAAGAGATTGTATGTATGGATGAATACGTAGGTCCAGGGTATGCTGTTCCGACAGAAGAGATGGTGGAAGCAGTCAAACTTGTGGCCAGTACGGAAGGGATTTTATTGGATCCTGTGTATACGGGAAAAGCGATGGCTGGTCTAATTGATTTAATTCGAAAAGGTTATTTTAATAAGGATGAAAATGTGGTGTTTGTCCACTCAGGCGGTTCACCGGCTCTTTATGCCTATACATCAATTTTTTCATAAAAAAGCAAGGGATTCGAATCCCTTGCTTTTTTAGTTTATATAGGAATAGTAAGTGAAAACGTTACTCCGGTGTCTGTGTTTTCAGCCGTAATGGCTGCATCGTGCATCGTAACAATACGCTTTACGATACTTAAGCCGATACCGAATTCACCGTTTGCTCCTTTTTTAAACGGTTCAAACAAGTGTTGAAGCACGCTTTGATCAATCGGCGGACCATCGTTACTGATGGTACATTGAACGTTCGTTTGGTGTTTAGCAAGTGAAAGTGAAACCTTCGTCTCGGCATAGCGCAGCTGATTGTCGAGTACATTTTCAAGAACTTTTGTCCACAGTTCTTTATCTCCTTTAATCGTTGCGTTTTCGTCGTCAAATTCCCACTGTATTTCAGGGCGCCTCCACCGCAAGCGATCCACTACTTCATGAAGAAGTGCAGTAAAATCAAAGTCATCTTGTGCAAGCTGATGAGTGGACATATAGTCAAGCTTGGTTAAGTAAAGCAAATCGCGGATTTTTTTCTCAAGATTTTTGGATTCATCTTCAATAACTTTTACCGTTTGAGATAAATCACCTTTTGGATAAATGCCGTCTTGAATCGACTGAGCGTAGCTTTGAATCACCATAACCGGTGTTTTTAAATCGTGTGAAATATTTTGAAGCAGCGTTTGCTGTGCTTCATCTTTAGATACGAGCCTTTTGCGCATTTGCTCGATGGAGGCGCCTAGCTTGCCAATTTCATCGGAACGGTTGACTGCAACGGGCTCATGCCAATTTTGTTCGGCAATTTTTTTCACATCTTTTTCAAGCGATACAAGCGGCTTGCTTAAATATCTTGATAGCCAAATAGATGGAAGCCAGCTGAATAGAAATACAATTGAAATTACAAGAAGCAGCTGTTTAAACAGAGTAGAAGTGAGCGCGTTGCGATACGTATCCCACGAAAATGAAAGCAAAAAAGCAGGCTGTCCGTTTACGCTTACTTTTCGAATTACATAAAAAAGCGTCCGGTTGCCAAGATCTTTTTCATAGCGAGCGACGATTTTTCGCTGGCTGATTGCATCTTCCTGTGCTTTTCTCAAAAAGTCTTGAGGCAACACCCGTGATGAAAAATAAGAGATATCCGCATGTTCAGGCAATAAAATATGATCCACGGTTCGATTTCCAAGTGTTGGTTCACTGTCTTCATTGCTAAAGTAGTATTCACCTGAGCGGCTGGGCAGTCCGTATTCTTTTAAAATATGCTGTTCATTTTCAATAGTGGTATAAATTTCATTCGTGAAGAACTGCCTGAGCGTCGTTGGGAATAAAATAGCGAGCAAAATTGAAATAAGCAGTAAAATACCGGAGATGACGAGCCAAATTTGAAATGCAAGCGACTTGTTTTTCATGCTTTCATCATCCGGTATCCGTATCCGTAAATCGTTTCAATTCGTGCTTGCGGCATTTTTTTACGCACGCGCCTTACTAAATCATCCACCACTCGGTCTGTGCCGAAATAATCTTCTCCCCAAATGAGATTCAGCAGCTGCTCCCGTGAAAAAGCCTGTCCAAGGTCTTTTGAGATAGTGACGAGAAAATCAAATTCTTTAGACGTTAAATCAATCGGCTTTCCATTTTCACTGACTGTACGGGTATGTAAATCGATTTCATAAGGAGTCAGCGTAATGGTATCGGTTTTCTTTTGATTGGAACCATATACGCGGTTTAGCAGTTTGTTTGCTCGAATAACTAGTTCACGAGGCAAAAAAGGCTTTGATAAATAGTCGTCGCTGCCCATTTCAAGCCCAAGAACCCGGTCAATATCGGCATCGCGGGCTGAGATGAAAATAACAGGCACATGTGGCGTTTGCTGCTTGATTTCGCGAATGAGCTGATACCCGTCAATATCAGGCAGCATAATATCTAAAATCCACAGATGCGGAGGGGTTGTAATCATTTCTTTGGCGTCCGTGCCGTTAAAAAATGAGCGAACATCCCAGCCTTCTTTTTGAAGGTAAAGGGTTAAAACTTCGTTTAAATTTTGTTCATCCTCTACTAAATATAGTGTAAAGCTCAAATTTGACACCTTCCTCTGAATATATGAAAATTAAGGTAAATAAAGCATATTACGCCATATGTGTGCGTTTCTCTAAAGGTCTATGTACCCGCTATTATACTACGTGTTTGCTGTTATAAAGAAATTTTTCACAATTTCACACATTGTTTTGATACTTATCCCAAACTTTTATTTTATAGTATAGATAACATAAAATTTGCTACGTTAAAAGGAGTGTTTTTCATGGATCCACGTGATTATGAAAGAGAGCAAGAACGAAAAGAAGAATATGAAAACCGCCAGCAGCGCTACGATCAGTATCAGCCTGCGTCATCATCACAGCCTCCAAGAAGACGCTTATTTCCAGTGATTGCATCTTCTATCGCCGGAGCAGTGCTAGGTGGAGGAATTGTGCTATACGGTGCTCCGCAGCTGGGGTTAATGGATTCAGCTGATACGCAAACAGCGAATCAAACAACGCAGACTCAAACCGCAACAACAACGAGCACAACGCCTCGAACAGTAAGCACAACCGTGAATCAGTCAGATCTTGTTTCAGTTGTAAATAAAGTATCAGCTGCTGTTGTAGGCGTGAACAATATTCAACAGCAAACAAATCCATTTTCTGGAGATACCCAAACGCAAGAAGCAGGAACGGGTTCCGGTGTTATTTTCAAAAAAGAAAATGGAAAAGCATACGTTGTGACCAATAACCACGTTATTGACGGCGCAAGCGAAGTAGAAGTGTCACTTTCCAACGGACAAAAAGAAAAAGCTAAGATTGTCGGAGCTGATGCGCTAACGGATTTAGCGGTGCTTGAGATGTCTGACAAAAATGTTGAACAAGTGGCGAAGTTCGGGAAATCATCGGATTTAGTAGCAGGTGAAACGGTGCTTGCAATCGGAAATCCTCTTGGTGAACAATTTTCTCGTACGGTCACACAAGGTATCGTGAGCGCAGCAAAACGCTCTGTCCCTATTTCAGAAAATTGGAACGTAGATGCAATTCAAACGGATGCGGCGATTAATCCAGGAAACAGCGGCGGTGCCTTAATCAATTCTTCCGGTGAAGTAGTCGGTATCAACAGTATGAAAATTTCAGAAGACAATGTAGAAGGCATCGGCTTTGCTCTTCCAAGTGATGAAGTGCAGCCGACGATTGAACAGCTGATGAAAAACGGAAAAATAACGCGTCCATATATGGGGGTAGGTCTTCAAGATGTAGGTCAGCTTTCAGCTGCAACAAAACAAAACCAGCTAGGCCTAACCAGCGATACGTCTGAAGGAGTTGTCGTAACGACGGTTGAACCATTCTCTTCTGCTTCTGATGCAGGTTTACAATCAAAAGACGTGATTGTTGCCATCGATGGAAATGAAGTCAAAACATCCAGTGATTTACGTCAATATCTATACACAAAACGTAAAGTAGGAGACACGGTAAAATTAGACGTGTATCGAAATGGAAAAAAACAAACTATTTCTCTGAAGCTTTCAGAGCAGCAGGATAACAATGGATGAGTTCAACACCGTTAAAGCTGCTACTAGCAGTATTAACAGCCTTCGGATTTTTAACCGGCTGCGGAGGGAAGCATTCAAACACGATGTTTCCTTCTGTAGAAATTAGTCAGCTATCTTCTACCAAAGAACTGGCAGCGTATGAGCGAGGCAAGGTGACAGGAGCTGAATTCAACCGTTTTTTAGCCGTTGAAGGGTTCTTAAATCCAGATGCTCCGCTAAATGATACAAGCTACCGCAAAGAGTTATTGCGGCAGCTTGTTATGCAAAAAATCTTAATTTCACATCTAAAGACAAGCGATAAAGTACAAAAACAAGTCGAGGATATGTGGAAGCAAATTAAACGCTCATATAACGAGGATACAAGAAAACAAGGTTATGAAGTGTTAAATATTCGTTCTAGTGATGTAACCAACCAGCTAACGAATCAGTTTAAATTAGAAGAATATTTCCGCAAACAAATTACGTCTGATGAACTAACTGCTTACTATAAACGTATTGAAAACGATCTAACGCGCGTATCTTTTACGCAGCTGGCTTTTTCTACTTTACATGATGCCGCTGCCGCTGCGGCTGAACTGCAAAAAGGAACATCTCTTCAGGACGTTCAAAAAAAATATGCTGATGTCCAGACAGACAGCAAAATAGAGAATGCCGATAATCTAAAGCTTTCAAGTCTATCTCCCTCTTTTATAGATGTTTTAAAAAAACAGCACATCGGAGAGAGTAGTAAGCCCATTAAAATGGGTAAGGTCTATTATATTCTTATTTTAAAACAAAAAGATAAAAAAACGGAATCAGAAGTCAAAGAAGAAATGATGAAAGAACTTGTTTTGAATCATATCAACCGGTATATCCAGGATGAACTGCCAAGGTTTCACGTGACTTTCAGCCTTAGGTAGTTCCCTTTTATATAGATTGATTGTTTCTCCAAAACAAGCAGGTAAAAGAGCTCTCTAGTACTAGAGAGCTCTTTTACATTTTTAAGTAGACAGAAATGTCGTCACCTGATAAAATGAAGTTGTAAAACTTTCATTATTCGGAAAATTTATACCCTCCAGCTTTGGAGGGTTATTTTTTATGCTGTTGGACGAATAAAAGAGGCTGGGACAAAAGTAGTTTAGTGGAAAGAAAATCCGAACGATCAATCCAATCGTTCGGATTTTTTCGTTACGTTTCAATCACTTTTCATCTTTTAAATGACTCAATAATGCAGGAGCCATCTCCACGTGAGAAAGGGCGATGTGTGAAATCGTTTTGGCATAAGGTGTAATTTCGTTAATAAATTGTTCGAGTACGTGCAGGTGAGGAAGCTGAAGCTTTGTAATAAAGCAGGCTTGCCCGGCGATGCGTTCACAGAATAAAGCGTAGGGATACTGAGAAATAAATCGTTTAAAACGCTCGTGCTCTCCGTTTTTCATCGTTACTTCAATAAAACACGACACGGGCAAATGCAGCTTTTCATAATCAATATCAATCGTATACCCTTTTATAACACCAAAGCTCTCTAGCTGTCGTACTCGCTCTGCCACCGAAGGAGGAGACAAGTTAATTTGTTTTCCTAGCTCTCGTAAGGAAAGGCGGCTGTTTTGCTGCAGCGCCTGCAAAATCGATAAATCAATTTCATCAATTTTCAATTGAAAACCTTCTTTCTCATTAACGTTTCATTTGATTAGTAATAGTAGCTAAGATGTTTTATCTGTAATCTGAAATTTCCATTTTTCTTACTATAATAATTAAAAAGGAGTGAGTGAAAAATGGCAAGAGTTTTGTTAGCAAACGAAGAGGGAACAAATTTTGAAAAAGCATTGAATTTAATTCCGCATGTAAAAAGATTGTATGATGAGCTTTACGACACGCTTTGGAACAGCGATATAATAGAAAAAGAGACTAAGGAAAAAATAAGGCTTTATCTAGCAGGTGTTAACGGCTGTGAGACGTGTATGAGCATGTCATATGTAGGCGATGAGACGCTTAATCAAAAAGTGTTAAGAGAAAAAGAGCTGGAAGAAAAAGATCGACTGCTGTTTCGATTTATTGATGTATACCGGGTGCGTCCAAGGGAGTTGACGGATGCTGATATGAATCAATTAAAGAAATTTTACAGTGATACGCAGCTGTTAGAGCTTTTAGCTGTTATTAATTTATTTGATCAATTTCACAAAATGATTGTCAGTTTAGATTTATATGATTTTTGCAGCTTGCAGGGCAAGTGAGGTCTTCGCTAAAAATATCTTGACAGACAAAATCCACAGGAGTAAGATAGCTTTCGTAAAGTGAAACGTATCATGAATCGAATCGATTATTCTAAAAAATAGATCATAGATATTTGAATAAAAATCGCTTAATCCATTACGGAGCGGAGGACCCATTATGTACGCACATATTGTGCTCCGGGGTGAATCCTTAAAAAGGTAGGGTTACTCTTAAAACCCGAACCCGACAGCTAACTTCGCAAGCGTTTTGAGGGGGAAGAGTGTGGAAAAACACAGGAGCCTTCCTGTGTTTTTTTGCGCTTTTTTTAAGAAAAAGATGTAATTTTTTAGAAAAAGTATAAGCTAAGAGAACACACAGCAGTTGAAGAAAGGAATAAATACATTATGAAAAAACAGTTTGCTGTATTGGGATTAGGTCGTTTTGGAGGCAGTTTGGTTGAAGAGTTTGCTAATCTGGATGTGGATGTGCTCGCTATTGACCGCAATCAGGAGGTAGTAAATAAATTTAGCAACTCAGCTACATATGTTGTGCAAGCAAACGCGATTGATGAAGCTAGCTTAAAGGGGCTAGGTATTCGCAATGTTGATCATGCTCTTATTTCGTTTGGAGATGATATCGAAGCAAGCGTGCTGGCAACGATGCTTTTAAAAGATATGGGCGTTAAGCAAGTATGGGTAAAAGCAGTGAATATGTATCATCAAAAAGTGCTCGAAAAAATAGGAGCGGATAAAGTCATTCACCCTGAGCGCGATATTGCTAAGCGTATTGCTCATCACGTGGTGTCAGAAAAAATCATTGATTATATTGAATTGTCAAAGGATTATAGTATCGTCGAAATTGTCGCCTCTAAGAAACTTCATAATAAAACGCTGTTTGATTTAAACATTCGTGCCAAGTATGGCTGCAATATTATCGGCTTTCAGCGAAAAGACGGGGAAATGGTGATCTCGCCTACCGCGCATGAAATAATTGAACAAGGAGATATGCTGATTGTCATCGGACATAACCGCGATTTGAACCGTTTTGAAGAAGAAGGAGTTTAACTTATGAAAAAACAAATCATTAAACTCACTCCTCCGCAGCTGCTTGTCTCCATTTTTGGCGGAGGAATTATTATGGGTGCTCTTCTATTGATGATGCCTGTTTCTACTACTGAGCCAATCCGGTGGGTAGATGCCCTTTTTACGTCTACTTCCGCTATGACAGTAACCGGCTTAGCCGTCGTAGATACAGGTACCCGTTTTACCGTCATCGGTCAAATCATTATTATGCTGTTAATTCAAATAGGCGGTCTTGGCATTATGTCATTTGCCGTGTTGATTTTTATGATGCTAGGTAAAAAAATTGGATTTAAAGAGCGTATGCTCGTTCAGCAGGCACTAAATCAAACGAGCGTCGGCGGAGTTGTCCTGCTAGTTAAAAGGCTGTTTATCTTTTCATTTTTAATTGAGTTTGTTGCACTTATCTTTCTAGCGATACGCTGGGTTCCGGAGTTCGGATGGTCTAAGGGGCTGTTCTTTAGCTTGTTTCATTCAATTTCGGCTTTTAATAACGCAGGGTTTGGACTACTTTCTGATAACTTAGTGCAGTATGTTGGAGATCCTATTATTAACATAACGATTTCTTTTTTGTTCATCATTGGTGGGTTAGGGTTTACCGTTCTTGCTGATATGTGGGTGAAAAAATCGTATAGAAAACTAACGTTGCATTCAAAAATTATGATTATCAGCACGTTTGCGATTAATGTGACTGCCATGCTTTTTATTTTTTTCTTAGAGTACAGCAATTCGCATACGCTCGGAAATTTATCGTTAGGAGACAAAGTATGGGCTTCTTATTTTCAAGCGGTAACGACAAGAACCGCGGGATTTAATACAATTGATTTAGCTCACCTGCATGACGCAACGGTCTTTTTAATGGTCTTATTAATGTTTATTGGTGCAGGAAGTGCGTCAACAGGAGGCGGTATTAAACTAACAACGTTTGTGGTGATTGTTTTTTCTGTATGGGCATTTTTACGAAGCCGGGAAGATATTGTGCTATTAAAGAGACGACTTCTTCCTCTTCACGTGTTTAAGGCACTAGCCATCACGATGATTTCAATTATGTTTGTATTTGGGGCCATTTTCCTGTTAAATATTTCGGAAAACCTGCCGTTTGTAAAAATTATGTTTGAAGTTGTTTCTGCGTTTGGAACAGTAGGTTTATCGATGGGAGCAACTCCTGAACTTTCGTACTTTGGACGCGTGATTATTATCTTTATCATGTTTTTAGGAAAAGTGGGGCCATTAACGCTTGCGTTTTCATTATCTAAGCAAAAGCGTGAAGCCGTTCGTTATCCAAATGAAGATATAATGCTAGGGTAGAAAAACCGCCTTCGATGAGGCGTTTTTTTTATATTATTTATACGTTCAAGACATATAAGAGGTTACGCACAAAACTGTTGCGATGAATAAAAAGAAGGCAAAGACAAGAACAATGGGCAATTTAGAATGTCGGCGCATTAAAGGCCCCCCTTTTTTATAGTAAAAAAATCTCTTACTATATATAACGAAAGAAACAAAAATATGATTCACTTTTTTGGCGAAATTTGAAGGTTTTTCTCGTTAAAAAAATCCGCACCCCTGTCCTAAACATTTTGCCAAGCTGTTGCATACACTAAAAGCAGATAACAGGAAGTGAGGGATGGTACGTGGGAAAACAAAATTTTGCGTTAATCGTTGTGTTATTTGTTTTACTTGTTATTGTAGGTGCGTCTGGCTTTCGCTTTTAAACGTTAACTTTATTTGCGCATAGCCCCCGTCAAAAAGGGCATACTAGGCGGAAGTGAAAACCAAAAATTTCTTCAATATTGCCGAACAATGAGTTCCTCTACTCATTCATCTAATCGGTATGTAGCCATGCGAAAGCATGGTTTTTTTTGAAATAGGAGAGGATGAATGATGTTCATCCCCTCTAAAAATTAGTAGTAGCAAGAACATCCTACGATTACTAATAGAATAAATAAAACAACGATAAATGAAAAACCAAAACCGCCTTTTGCGCCCATATGTGTAACCTCCTTTAATAAAATTCTCTATATCCTATGTACTAATTGGGTTAAGTGATTGAGAAATTTGCCTGTTTTTTAACGGTAACGATCTTTTGAGAAAAATGAAGAACACTTATTTTTTTCATTTGTGCAGAAATCCTTTATGATAAAGAGGAAAAGGAGGGCAAAGTGGTGGGAATACATGTAGAATACGTCATGAATCAGCTAGAAGAGGGTAAGTGGAAAGAGATCAAGCGCGAAATTCAACAAGAAATGAAGAAAAAACCTCAAGCATCTGATTTGTACTGTTACTTAGCGGTTTGTTTAGCAAAGCAAATCGAAGAATCAATTATTTTTGAAAAAATGGTATTAAATTTAGAAATGGACAGAGCTCTTCATCAGGCATTAACATTAAATCCATCTTCAAGCTTGGCGCACTTCGTTCGAGGAATAAAATACCGGGAAACTCCGCTTATGTTTGGAGGGAATTACGAAAAATCGCTGTCTTACTTGCAGCGGGCACAAGATCTTGGTTTTGAAGGGGTTATGCTGCCGCTCGAACTCGCAAAAACCTATATTCAATTAAAAGAAATGGAAAAAGCGAAAGAACAAATCGCCTATGCCCGAGAAATCAATCCTACTCACGCGGATATTAAAAAAGTCGAAAACATGCTGCAAACAGGACGGTGAATCAAAAGTCCTGTTTTATTTTTGGTTTTTAGGAAACATATGCTGATTTTCATAAAGAATTGCTTTTTATATAACAATAGGAATATTTATAGAAATTTTAAGAAGTGCATGTAAGTCCAACGACTTCTTAACTGCTAGATTTTCTACATTATTAGAGCGTTCAGTCTACATAATTCCAAAAATAGTAAGAAACTATCAGCCTATGGATAAATTGTTAGAAAATATAGATAATTGTAAATGGATAGAGAGAAAAGTTAAACATGCGACTAACTAAAAAAAGCAAAGGTCTGATTTACTTTGCTTTTTATTTATACACATATGTAAGAAATATCATAATAAACAAATTTATTCCTTGTGGAATCCATCGTTTCAGACGATGTGAAATAATGTATTTGAAGGAGGAGACCCAGGTGAAGGTTATGAAGATGTTGGTTATTGCATTATTTAGTTTAAGTTTAGTTGTCACACCAGCTGCTGCTGAAGTTCCGGGTGTCGACCATTCAATGAAACGAGGTGCTACACAAGGAATTGTAGCGGCATCTCACCCGCTGGCTGCTGAAGCGGGAAGGAAAGTTTTAGCTGAAGGCGGAAACGCTGTAGACGCGGCAGCTGCCATTCAATTATCTCTCAACGTTGTGGAACCGATGATGTCAGGTATCGGCGGCGGCGGCTTTATGATGATTTATGAAAAAAAGAAAGATAAAATTACGATGCTAGACAGCCGTGAAATGGCACCAGCTGATGTCACGCCTAAGCTGTTTTTAGATTCAAAAGGAAAAGTCATCCCTTTCAGTAAGCGTCACATAACAGGAAAAGCAGTTGGAGTTCCTGGTACGCTAAAAGGGGTAGAAACAGCCCTTAAAGATTACGGAACAATGGACTTATCAGATGTTATTAAACCAGCTATTACTCAAGCAGAACAAGGAATCAAAGTAAATTGGTCGATGGCTCAGTACATTGATGAAAATGCGGACAAGCTTGAAAGATACCAAACGGCCGGTAATGTATTTGTGCCGAATGGCAAGCCGTTAAAAGAAGGAGATAAGCTTGTTCAGCCGGATCTTGCTAAAACATTAAAGCTTATTCAAAAAGAAGGGTCAGACGCTCTTTATAAAGGAGAAATTGGAAAAGCGCTTGTTAAAGAAGTTCAAAAACGCGATGGAAGCATGACCATGGATGATTTGAAAAATTACGTTGTAAAAGAACGTGAGCCGGTTAAAACAACTTACCGAGGCTACGATGTGGTTAGTGCGGCTCCTCCTAGCTCCGGCGGATTAACCGTTCAGCAGATTTTAAAGCTAATGGAAGGTTATGATGTAGAAAAAATGGGTTCCAATACGCCTCAGTATTTGCAGCATTTAACGGAAGCGATGCACTTAGCTTTCGCGGACCGCGCGGCGTATATGGCAGATGAAGACTTTTACGAAGTGCCGAAAAAAGGACTGTTAGATGAAGATTATATTAAAGAACGTCGTAAATTAATTAATCCAAACAAAGCAACGCCTAATGTCAAAGAAGGAGACCCTTGGAAATATGAAGGGAAAGAAAATCCAAATAAAGCAACAGTAAAGGAAGAAAATCCAATCGGCCAAACGACTCATTTCTCTGTTGTAGACAAATGGGGAAACATGGTTTCTTACACGACTACCATTGAACAAGTTTTTGGTTCAGGAATTATGGTTCCTGACTACGGATTTATGCTCAACAATGAAATGACGGATTTTGATGCCACTCCGGGAGGCGTGAACCAGGTTGAGCCTAAAAAACGTCCTCGAAGCAGCATGTCTCCAACGATGCTGTTAAAAGACGGAAAGCCGTTCATGGCAATTGGTTCACCGGGAGGGCCAACCATTATAGCGTCTGTAGCAGAAACGATTATGAATGTTATTGACCATAAGATGCCGATTCAAAAAGCGATTTTAACACCTCGTATTTATTCAGGCGGCTATCCAACCGTAAGATGGGAACCTGGCTTTAGCCAAGATACAATTCTTGAAATGATGGCTAAAGGACATGCGTTTGAGGAAAAGCCTGAGCATATTGGAAACGTTCAAGCGGTTATCTATGACTATGAAACGGGGAAAATGTACGGAGGCGCTGATAATACGCGCCAGGGCACGGTATTAGGAGTAGACGCAATTAAATATGTATCCAAACAGCCAAAACCAATTAAAGAAGAGAAAAAAGGAGAGTTTACAGTTGAAGTCAACCGTGCCGTTTATCCATTTACTGATAAGCAAGTGAAGCTGATTGATGGAAAGCCTTACGTTCAATCCGATCGCCTGCTGTTAGGCTTAGGCGTCGTTGATTCGAGTGACTTAAAGCTGTATAAACCAAATCATCACTCTTATTTATCAGTTATCAAAGTAGCCAAATCACTTGGCTACAAAGTGAAATGGGATGACGAAAAGAAAGTGGTCTCATTAGAAAAAGATCCTGGTGAAGACGATACAGGCGATGATGAAGACGGAGATGTTATTACAAATTAAAAAAGAGACTGGGACAAAAGTATTTTAGGTGAAGAAAAATCCGAACGATGAATTGAGATTCTTGATGAAGAATCCAACTCGTTCGGATTTTTTTATTGGTATGACAAACTTAGGTTTTCTGTGTGTAGTTACTTCTAGCTGTTGAATGGAATTTGTTATGTCGCAATCTCTTTTCTATGAAAGCAAATAAAATTGGCGGTTTTAAACGAAACGACAAAAAAATTTGCGTGGTTTGCCAAAAAGTTGTAGAAATCGACAGTTTTTTTGGCATGTGTAAGAAAACCTGTGATAAAAAGACTGATAGAATGCTACAAACAAAGTTGGCATCATTTTTGCATAAGAAATAGATGAGGGGCTGTATCAATGAAAAAATACATAGTTAAATAAACACCTATGTTTACTTCACACAGAATAAAATGCAACGGAGGTATAGAAAATGAAAAAAGACATTTCAATTATCGGTGTACCCATGGATTACGGACAAACAAGAAGGGGTGTAGACATGGGGCCGAGCGCGATCCGCTATGCAGGCATGAATACACGCTTAGAAGCTCTTGGCTATACCGTACACGATGAAGGCGATATTAAAGTAGAAATTAAAGAGCGGGCAGACGTAGATAAAAATACGAATTTGAAAAACTTAGCGGCTGTAGCCAGCGGAAATGAACAGCTTGCTGCACGAGTTGAAGAAGTGAGAGAGCAAGACCGCTTTCCGTTAATATTAGGCGGAGACCACAGCATTGCGATTGGAACACTTGCGGGAGTCGCAAAAGGTTCAGAAAATTTAGGCGTTATTTGGTATGATGCTCATGGTGATTTAAACACAGCTGAAACATCTCCATCAGGCAACATTCACGGCATGCCATTAGCGGTGAGCCTTGGTATTGGACATCCTGTACTTTTAAATATTGGAGGGTATACCCCAAAAATTAAACCTGAAAATCTCGTTATTATCGGTGCACGCTCATTGGATGATGGTGAAAAAGAGTTAATTAAAGAAAAAGGAATTAAAGTGTATACCATGCATGAAATTGATCGTTTAGGTATGACGCAAGTGATGAAAGAAACGATTGATTATTTAAGCGGCACAGACGGCGTGCACCTGTCGCTGGACTTAGACGGCTTAGATCCGGATGATGCACCAGGCGTAGGTACACCTGTAAAAGGCGGCATCAGCTACCGAGAAAGTCATTTAGCAATGGAAATGCTAGCGGAAGCAGACATAGTTACATCTGCTGAATTTGTAGAGGTGAACCCCATTTTAGATCAGCATAACAAAACTGCAGAAGTAGCGGTTGCGTTAATGAGTTCATTGTTTGGTGATAAGCTTTTATAAGAAAGAGCTACTTACAGGTATCGTGTAGAAGAAAATCTGTTATGATCCAATAAACGGTCATGCAGGGCTAATCGGCTGCCATCCTCGCTACGGGGCTGGCGCCATTTGAAAAACATCCGGCATTCATGGACTTCAGCCATGAAGAGCTACCTAGTAAGCGGCTATAAAAACAAAATAAACCTAAAAAAATGAAAGCGATTTCATTTTTTATGCAGCAAAGGGAGGAAATGGGATGAATATTCCACAGGGACAGCCAGGAGAATTAAAAAGAACGATGAAAACAAGGCATCTTTTTATGATATCACTAGGAGGATGTATTGGTACCGGTTTTTTCCTTGGTTCAGGTTATACCATCAATGAAGCAGGTCCGATGGGAGCAATGATTTCCTACTTAGTAGGAGGGATCATTATGTATCTAACGATGCTGTGTCTTGGAGAATTATCCGTTGCTATGCCAGTTGCAGGATCGTTTCAAACATACTCCACTAAATTTATCGGCCCTGCAACCGGTTTTGCGATTGGATGGCTGTACTGGCTAGGATGGGCAGTAACGGTGGCACTTGAGTTCTTAGCTGCCGGACAATTAATGCAAAGGTGGTTCCCAGACTCGCCCGTTTGGTTATGGTGCGCCATTTTTGGAGCGTTAATTTTTTCACTAAATGCACTTTCAGCTAAAGCATTTGGTGAAACAGAATTTTGGTTTTCAAGCGTTAAAATTTTCGCCATCATTATGTTTATTGTTGTAGGCGGAGCGGCAATGTTTGGACTCATTGATATGAAAAGCGGACAGGAAGCACCGCTTCTATCAAACTTCTTTGCCGAAGGGCTGTTTCCAAATGGTGTAACGGCTTTGCTAATTACAATGATTACGGTGAACTTTTCGTTTCAAGGAACAGAATTGATTGGAATTGCGGCAGGAGAAAGTGAAAATCCGGAAAAAACAATTCCAAAAGCGATCAAGCAAACGGTTTGGCGTACGCTTTTCTTTTTCGTTTTATCCGTGTTTGTACTAGCAAGCATGATTCCTCGTGAAAAAGCAGGCGTCGTAGAAAGCCCGTTTGTTGTTGTGTTAGACAGTGTAGGTGTACCTTACGCGGCGGATATTATGAACTTTATCATTTTAACAGCTCTTCTTTCAGTCGCAAACTCTGGATTTTACGCGGCTACACGTATGCTTTATTCTCTTTCAAGAGAAGGAATGGCAAGTCCTGCGCTTGGAAAAGTCAACAAAAGAGGAGTTCCGTTTAATGCACTATTAATTACGCTTGTGATTTCATGTTTTTCGTTGCTTTCAAGCGTAGTGGCAGCTAAAACCGTTTTTGTATGGCTGATTTCACTTGCTGGACTCGGCGCTCAAATTGGCTGGATTGCGATTACCGCTTCACTGCTTGCATTTCGTCGTGCTTACGTGGCTAAAGGTGGAAAAGTAGAAGATCTGAAATTTAGAACACCTCTTTATCCGGTTCTTCCTATCGTAGCGCTTATTACGAACTGTATTGTTATGATCAGTCTTGCGTTTGATCCCGAGCAGCGAATGGCGTTATACTGCGGAGGTATTTTCTTTATAGGCTGCTATGTTTATTATTATTTGAAAATTCGAAAACAAAATCAGTCAAAACACGAGCAAGAAGTTCAGCTTGCGGAAAATAAACGAATGATTATTTAACATAAAAACCCGGAAAATCGTGATTTTCCGGGTTTTTTATGTACTTGTCTTTAGCTATCTAGTGTTGTCTCTTCATTTTTACGTCGGCGGAGCCTCCATAGTGTGATAGGGGCAACCAGTGTAAGAACAATACCGCTGCCGAGCAGGATATGACTCACTGTTTTATCCTGCTTTTTTTGACCTTGTTCAAAATATTTCTTGTACATTGCCACCGCAGCTTTATTTTGCTTGTATTTTTTCGGAACGCTCATTTCTTTTCCAAGTTTCCAGCCGTCTTTATAAGCTTTTTGCTGTAAAGATTTCACATCTTTATTCGAATAAAAACCTGCTTTGTACCATTTTTCTAGCTCGGGCTTGTCCTGAAGACTTTTAGGCGCTCTATAGGTCTGATAAGTGAAAGCTGAGTCGTATCCGTCCGCTTTTACGTCTTTTTGCTTTTGTTTCTGTCCTTTTTCATATCCTTGCTCAAAGGCTGTTTGCAATTCGCCTTCTGCTTCTGCAGGTACTTCGAGTGGAAGGTCGTGATAGCCTTGTACGTAGCCCTGCTTTTCAAACCGCTTTTTTTGTTGCTTCAGCACTTCGGCTTGAGCGGCTTCAAAGCCTTCTGTAAAAGCCTGACGTGTGACATCCTCATCATCATACATGCTCGGAACACTCATTGAATCATTTTCAAGACCTTGGTCATAGCCTTCTTTTTTTGCTTTAACAGATAAGTCCATTAAAGAAATAGCTTTTTTGTAGCCTTGAACATACCCTTTATTCCAGTCGGATGACTTAGAAGGGAAAGGGTCGATTTCTGACTGAATAGTAGCATGTTTGTAATCAAGGACGCCTTGCTGATAGCCTTCCTCTTCGCCGGCAGCCATTTCATTTTCTTGTTCAGTCTTGAGTTCTTCCTCTTTTTGCTGCTGTCCTTTTTTATATCCTACCGTATATCCCATCATAAACCACGTGAATTCTTCAGAAGATTTGTCCAGTCCTGTTGTTTGATCAAACTGTTCAAATTTTTTCTCTGCGTATCCATCTTCTTCTCCAAGCGAATAGCCTTCTTGATAGAGAGAGTCAAAAATAGCTTTTACATCTTCAGTTGTATCCACGTCTGTTGACTGGTCCAAAACGTCGGAAGAGGAATCCGGGGAATCAGGAGTAGCATAAGAAGGGATGGGATCACTTGCAAGAATAAGTAAGCAAGCTGTACTAATAACGGCTAATTTTTTTTTCATCATTTCTTCACCTTTTAGTTCAAAGTCAATGTTTATTTTGTAGTTTAAGCGTACAGCTTTCTATGTAGAAAGGCGTGTAAAAGTTTTTCCAATTATGAAAATTATAACATTTAAATGAGAAGGAGAATAGGTGGTAAAAAGGAGAAATATGTGTTTTTTACGGAGTTTTATTTTTGTCGCTGTTTTGCTTTTTTTACTTTAAATGAACGATAAAATACTTCAGCTACAAAACAGAACAAAAGTAAAAAAAGGACAAAAAGGACAAATAGTTCAGCGAACTCCATAACACGAAACGGACTGTAGGCATTTTGCAAGGCCATGGAAAAACTAAATCCTTGCACCATATCCACTCCGATAGAAAATCCCATTAAGCATCCTAACAGCAAAGCTGATGTCCAAACGATTTTCATACGTTTCACTCTCCGTTTTTGTTTTTTTCTTAAAAACATTCTACCGCTAGTTTTTGTTATTTTTTTGTCTTACGCTTTGATTGCTCTATTAAAAATTGCATACAAAGCATTTATTTGGAAAAAGCTAAAAAAAGGTGTTTTTAATCGTGCCTTCTTTATTTAAAAATAAAAAAGCAAAGACAATAAAAAGGAAACAGAAGGTTCGGCGTCCGAGGAACAAGCGACAGGCCTTTATTTGTAATGAATGTGATGCTGATGCTGTTAATTATTTATACGGTGCACAAAGGATTTGAAGTAATAGCTAGAACGGCTGGACGTGTTTTTTATGAGTGCATTAGTCATCGGAGGATTTGTTAAAATCAGCGTCTTTTTTTACGCCGTGATTGTTGGACTTTCCACACTGTTTAAGGCGAAACGACCTTCTGCGCTGACATATCCTGTGGGCAGGGTGATTTTATTTTTTTCTTTGACGATTGCAAGTAATTTTCAAGAGCATTTAAAAGAAGGGCTAACGATTATGCCAGTGTTGCTTTTTATCCCTTTTCATGTAGTGATTCCGTTTATGCTGCTCTGTATAGCATTTATTAAACATCGCATAAAAAAACAAACGCGCTGCAGCCATCCTAATGACTGCAGCGCGTTCGCCTGCTATCTGCTACTGCACATGCAGCTGCTCCCGCTCTTTTTTTACTTGTTCTAGCTGTGAAATCGTAACAAGTTGATACCCTTGTGCGTGAAGCTGCTTCATAATTTCAACCGCTGCTTCGGCACTTGTTTGATAAATATCATGCATTAAAATAACTTTTCCGTCTCCGACTTGGCTCATAACCGCTTGAACGGAGTGAGGAACGTTTCTGTATTTCCAGTCTTCGGGATCGATATCCCATAGAGTCACACCAACATTTCCGATATAACGTCTTACATTTGCGTTCACGGCTCCATAAGGAGGGCGTACATGCAGTGGTTCATAGCCGCTCACTTGTTCGATGAGCGCTTGGGTATCGCCTATTTGGTGTTTGACCTGCGCTTCGTTCAAACGTGTGAGCTGAGGATGATCCCAAGAGTGATTTCCGACTTCGTTGCCTTCCTTGACCATACGTTCGATTGTTTCAGGATAATATTGAACGCGACTTCCTAACACAAAAAAGGTAGCGTGCCCGTTCATTTCTTTTAATCCATCTAAGATCAAATTGGTAGATGAAGGGTTAGGTCCGTCATCAAAGGTCATCGCAACGACTTTTTTAGTTGGATCAATAGGCGCTCCTTGCTGTGGCATTTCGTTAACGATATGTTTTGGAGGCGTTTCTTTGACTTTATTTTTATTTACTGCTTCGTCTTTGTAAGCATCGCTCAGCATGTCTTTAAATAAATCTTTTTGGATAGCGATTGTTTTGGTTTTCATTTGTTCAGCACCTAGCTGATAAGGCTTAAAATAGATCACAATACTGTTTTCAAGCAGCGCAAACTGACTGAAATTTTGATTAGCTGCCTGAGTTCCTCTTTGAAGGTCAGGGTCAAAATCAGCTGTTTTCATTTGTTTTTTTAATTCAGCATATGAAATAGCCGACAGGCGATCTAAGTAGTTTGCATCTTCTTTAAATAAATTCTTTAACGTCATTTGTTTTTGAGCAGGCAGGTCGAAGGTAAAGGTTTTGAGAGAAGACGTTCCTTTCTCTCCATTTACCGATTCATATTCATCAAAGACAATGCTTAGCGTTTGCTTGCTGTAATGGACGATTTTATATGTAATCGTTAATTCAGATTTTTTCTTTTTTGACAGCTTCTTCAGCTTTTTTTCATAGTGTGCCACTTGATCTGTTACGTAAGCTTGAATGTATTGATCGATTTCTTTTTTACCAAAGGAAGGGTAGCTAATGGCGTAGCCTCCGTCGGTAAGGTCCTTAACTAGCGTTTGAATTTCAACGTTTGGATAGGTTTGATCTGTTTGGATACTTGCCGTTTTTTTCTCTGTACTGTTTGCTTTGACGATATACCCTGCTGTACCAAGAAACAAAATACAGCATCCAAGCAGTGTCAAAATACGTTTGTAGCCCATGGTTTTCATGTAGTAATATTCCCCTTTTTGTATATATCTACCTAATAGACGCATGAGACCATCATTTAGTTTTACTTTTTTTAAAAAAACCAAACTATTTTTCTACTTATTCCGTCTACCTTATAGATGTACTTCAGCAAGAGAAAATAGAAGGGTATGAAAGATGATGAAAAAACATGATGCACATCAGATGCTCGTAGCGTGCATAACCGAGCATAAAGCGGATTTTTACCGGCTTGCTTTCAGCTATGTAAAAAATCAAGAAGATGCGCTTGATATTATGCAAGAATCGATTAAAAAAGCACTCATTTCAATAGACAATATCAAGGATATTCAATCGATTAAAAGCTGGCTTTATAAAATTGTTGTACGAACAGCAATCGATTTCCTGCGCAAGCATAAACGTTTAACGCTTATGGACGATGAAGCGCTTGAGTACTTGAGCAGCGGACGTGAAGATCAGTATGAAGATATCGATTTAAAGCAAGCAATGGATCAGCTGCCGGTTAAATATAAAACCATTATTATTCTGCGGTTTTTCGAAGATTTAAAAATGGACGAAATTGCGGAAATCATTGAGGAAAATGTAAATACGGTAAAGACAAAGCTATACAGAGGGTTGAACCTGTTGCGGATTACGATGACGGAGGAGGACTTAGAACAATGAATGATAAAATAGAAAAGTTAAAGAAGCAGTATCATGACATTCCTATTCCAGAGGAATTAGATGATGTTGTTGCAAAGGCACTTTCTTCACATCCACGTAAAAAGAAATCCTATATTTGGCCGAGCGCGATTGCGGCAGCAGCGATGATTTTTATCACAACAGTGAATGTGAGTCCAGATGCGGCAAATGCAATGGCAAAAATTCCTGTGCTTGGAAAAGTAGTAGAAGTGATCACATTTGATGAACTAAAGCAAGAAGAAAAGCATTCTCGTATTGACGTGAAAACACCATCGATTTCAGGCTTGGAAAACAAAGGTCTTCAAACAAGCTTGAATGAAAAGTATATAAAAGAAAATGAGCAGCTGTATGAACAGTTTAAAAAAGAGATGAAAACATTACAAAAAGGAGAGAAAGGAAACGTGGCTGTCAGCAGCGGCTATGATATTATGACGGATACCGATGATTTGCTTGTGGTTCATCGATATGTGGAAGAATCGAGAGCTTCAACGTCGAGCATCAATCAGTACGACACGATTGATAAAAAACATGAAGTGCTCGTAACGCTTCCAAGTTTGTTCAAAGATAAAAGCTATATAAAGGTCATTAGTGAAAATATTAAACAGCAAATGAAAGGTCAAATGAAACATGAAGAAGGCAAAATCTACTGGCTGACTGAAGAAGATATGGATCCTTTTAAAGAGATTGCTGAAAATCAAAGTTTCTACATTACAAAAGATCACAAGCTTAGAATTGTATTTGATAAATACAAAGTCGCCCCAGGATATATGGGAAACATTGAGTTTGAAATTCCAACGGACGTTATTTCAAACCTTCTGGTTGGTAAACGGTATATTCATTAAAAAACAGGTGTGAACGTTCAGCGTTCACGTCTGTTTTTTTACATAAAGAAACGTTTAAATTTATTTTTATGCAAAATAAGTTGAAATATATAAGCAATCATGTATAATATTTTGTATATATTTTCATTCTTTTTGTTTATAAAGTCTTAGGGGAAAATGATGTGAACGGTTGCATTTCTAGAGAGGAAGTGAAGAGGTGAAACGCACGTTAAATCAAGATACGATTAAAGATGCCATGCTGTTTAACCAGCTTGTGATGCAAGTAAGCAAAGCTCTTTGGAAGTCTACTGAGAAGGATTGGGAACAGTGGGTTAAGCCGTACGATCTGAGCATTAATGAGCATCACATTTTGGGGATTGCTTATCAGCTGGAAATTGCATCGATGACTGACATTTCAAAGCTAGGCGTCATGCATTTATCCACAGCTTTTAACTTTGCAAAAAAATTGCACTTGCGGGGCTATCTTACCCTTTCTAAAAATGAGAAAGATAAGCGGAATACATACGTACAGCTCACAGAAGAAGGAAAAAAGATGTTTTTAAAAACGCTCGAGGATTATAATCCTCTTGAAAATCCTTTGTTTCAAGGAGCGATGCCGCTGCGAGATGTTTACGGAGAGCTGCCTGACTTTGTTGAGCTGACGGCTCTGATTCGAAGCATATACGGAGAGGATTTTGTCCAGTTTATCGAGCGTTCTTCTCAAGAGCCCGCTGCTAGCTTAAAAAAATAAAAAAGCCTTCTTGTGCAAGCTGAGAAGGCTTTTTTGCATATCAACTTTTTTCAGTTAACCGTTCAAGTTCTTCTGAGGAATGGGCCATCTTCTCAATACGCAGAGACAGCTGCTTCATTACATCGGCTATTTTTTCAAGCTCTTTTTTGGTTAGCACGGTTTGCTGTTTGTTCTCCGTTGTTATGCTAAGAACGTTCGTGAAAAAAGAAGTAATGTTGTTCATATTGTCAGCCGTATCTTTTGTTAATGTAGCGACTTCTCCGCCTAGCGCCGAGACGCTTTCGATTTGTTTTTGAATGTCTCCGATAAAAGTGGAAATATTAGCAATAGATTTCTTCGTTTCTTCTGCAAGCTTCCGTACTTCCTGTGCCACCACTGCAAATCCTTTTCCATGCTCGCCCGCTCGAGCAGACTCAATCGAAGCGTTTAATGCTAATAAATTCGTTTGCTCCGCAATAGAAGTAACAATCGAAACGATTTGATGAATTTGCTGTGATGTATGTTCGAGCGTTTTCATTTTGTTTTGAATGAGCGACGTATTTTTTTGTATGCTTCCCAGCATGTTTTGTTCTTCTTTTAATTTTGCTTGACTCGTAACGGATTCCTTCTCAATGACTTCTGCTAGTTCAGAGCTTTTGTTTGCATAAGAAACGACGTCAGAGGACTGGTTGTGCATTTGATTCATAAATGTCTTCGTTTCTTCAGATAGCGAAGAAAGGATAGATGATGTACGAGAGATTTCTAGCTGAATTTTCTCTTTTTGAGTCTGAAGTCCAGCCCGCTGCTCGTCATATTCAAGCTCATAGGCTTTTAACACAATTTGCTGTTCTAGACTAATAAGCTTTGTCATACTTGCAATAAAAGCCAGACATTCTTCTTTTGATTCCATCCTACGTTCACATACTGAAAGAAGTGATGTAAATAAATTTTGAAATGCGCACAAATACCAGTTTGGCTCAAGTCCAATTTTAACGTGCATCTTGGAAATTTTTTGACGTTTTACCACAAAAGCATCGTCTATTTGTCCATCAAACATTTCTAAAATATGCCGTTTTAACGTTTGTTTTAATGCATGGACGCTGCTGTGCTTTTCGATAATCGCAACCAAATGGGCCTGTTCGCCAATAGCTTTGTAAAAATCGTTCACGATCTCTTCGATGGCATTTAGCGCGTGAACTTGAAATCCGGCAATCCGTTCGAGATCCTCTGCTGTTAAGGAAATCATGTTAATCTGCTTTTTTATCATCGGGTCCGATACATGAAGCTTTACAGTGATGGATTCGACAGCGGCTGCTTCGGCGTGCGCTTTGTTTCGTTTAAACCAATTCATGTTTATCACCTTTATTTGCTAGAATAGTTGTTTTTCTCTTCTTCTTATATTTCGGCGTTTTACATCCAAGAGTTGAGGGTGTTTAAGAAGATTGTTATCAAATTGTTATCTTCTATTAATTGAATTGTTATCCGCAGATGGTATGGTTGTACGGTGCTTAAAACATGATTCGGGGAGGAAACGAAATGAAAAAAATGCTATCGGCGCTTCTTGTAGGAGGAGCTTTATTTGCAAGTCCGGCAATGGGACATGCTGCGTTTGGCGACACGGTTTTAAAACAAGGGATGACAAATGATGATGTTGAACAAGTTAAAACGGTGTTAAAAGACAAAGGATTTTTAAAAGGCGAAGTATCGCGTTATTTTAATTATGAAACAAAAAAAGCGGTTATGGCTTTTCAAGAGAAACATAACCTAGAAGCAGATGGAGTTGTTGGAGAGAATACATACAATGCATTAGGTAAAGGCGGCGTTGTAGAAGGCGAATCAGAAGTGAATACGGATAAAGTAATCAGCAAAGCAAAATCCTTAATGGGCACGCCGTACAAATGGGGCGGCACTACACCTTCAGGATTTGACTGCAGCGGATATCTTCAGTATGTATATAAAGAAAGCGTAGGCGTTGATATTCCCAGAACGGTTGAAGATATCTATAAATCAGGTGAAAATGTAAGTGAACCGCAGGTAGGAGATCTTGTGTTCTTTGAAACGTACAAAGAAGGCCCTTCTCATGCAGGCATTTATCTTGGAGACGGAAAATTTATTAACGCATCGTCTTCTAAAGGCGTGACAATTAGCGATAAAAATTCAAGCTATTGGAAAGAGCGCTATATAGGAGCAAAGCGTATTGCAGCCAACTGATTCTTCATTTAATAGATAAGACAAGACAAAGCTTAGGAGCTTTGTCTTTTTTTTGTTTAGGTTTCAGTAGGTAGGAGGAAGTAGGAAGTAATCATATGCAAAACGGGCTAGTCATGTGCGTATTTGTATGGAAATATAATAAAAGTTCTGTCACCTTTCTGATAAAGCTTGTATATATTGATAAAGTAATCTCTTAGGTTACGTCAATTGTTGTAGGTAATTTGAAGGGATAACAGTATAAAAAGGAGGAACAAACTTTATGTTTTTTTGTTGTTACCGTCGCTATATAGAAAAGATAAAACACCTGTTGTTTTCAAATCGATTTGCTGAATTTATTCAGGAAAACACAAAGAAAGCAGTAGAAGAAGTCGTTTATTCTGACACGTTCAAAGAATACGTAATAAGTATTATTAAAGAATCTCAAGAATCACCTTTTAAAGAAATTGCCGAGCAGTATATCGGAAAAGAAGTTGTGATTGAAACAACGGCTGGTCCACTAGAAGGTGTCGTGACATTTGTAGGAGATGATTATTTAGAATTAGTAGAGTCTCCAACATCAACAGTATTACTTCCATTTACAAGCATTGTTACTATTCAAGGCGCTTAAACGAAAGGAGAGAAAAGTATGTTTCAAGATACATTACGAGAAAATGTTGGCTCATTTGTGCAAATCATCACAGCTATTGACGTTATTAATGGAACACTGCTTGCTGTTACGGATGCAGCGGCTGTTGTACGTACATCAAGCTCATATGGTGAGCCAACGGACGTAACCATTCCACTAGTAGCCATCACGTATGTTCGAATTTTCAGCGGAGTTGAGTGAGTTTGAAAGTATCAGTGATTATTCCAGCCTGTAACGAAGAAGATTCATTATTACCGGTGCTTAAAGAAGCTCAAAAAATAAAGCCGTTTGAGATTATTGTCGTAGTAAATGGATCTAGTGACGCAACTAAGGCAATAGCCGAGGATGCAGGCTGCCGCGTCATTTATTATGAGGAAGCTCTTGGCATTAATATCGGAAGAGCCATTGGGGCTAAAAAAGCAAAAGGAGACATTTTGCTTTTTTTGGACGGAGATATAGCGGTTCCTCATGAGGAGCTGATGAAATATACGAAGGCTATAGAAACCGGTCATGATATAGCGTTAAACGACCTTACGTGGATTATGAAACGAAAGGTGCGTCCTCATTCTGTTTCCATTGCGAAATACATGCTGAACTTATGCTTACAGCGTGAAGATTTATCCGTTCAAGCATTAACAGCCATTCCTCATGCCATAAAAAAAACATCGGCTGCGGAAATTGGATATGAGAATTTAGCTCATCCCCCGCTCGCTCAAACGATTGCTCTTTTAAAAGGAATGTCAATCGTTGCACCGTGTTCTTCAGACGTTATTTATACAAATAAGATTAGAACCACCCACAAAACAATTCCTACCAATTCACCTTTTCCTATTTCCACTAATTATATTATTGGAGATCACATTAAAGCGTTAGCTCATCTTATCGAAGAAAAAGGCATAAGAGGCGGACTAACAGACGGCGATCGAAATCGAGACGTTGTTTCCTCTTATACACCAAGCGTGAAGCGGAAAGCAGGCGTTAAGTACAGTGCTGTTATTCCAGTAGGTGAAGAAAAAGAAACGATTGCAAACGTTATTAAAGAAGTAAAAAAAGCCGGAGTGGAAGAAATCATTGTGGTTGCCAACGGAGCAGACGAAGTGACGGTTAAGCGAGCAATTGAAGAGGGTGCTACTGTTCTTCATTACAAGCAGCGGCTTGGGCATAACGTACCTCGAGCAATCGGTGCGATGTACAGCAGCGGTGAGATTTGCTTGTTCATAGATGGAGACATTGTGATTTCCGCGGAAGATTTACGGCGGTTTTTAGAAGCAGCTGACCAAGGCATTGATGTAGCGCTTAATAATTTAGAATGTCTGCTTGACGAAGTGCATCCTATTCACTCGGTAAGTGCTGCGAAATATTTTCTGAACCTTGTCTGTAAACGTCCTGATTTAACGATTAATACAACAACGGCGATTCCACATGTAATTAAACGGGATGTAATGGAGAAAGTGGGCTATGATTCTCTTATCATTCCACCTTTATTTCAATTAAAAAGTATCATGTACGGCTTTACGGTTCATCCTGTTCATTTTGTAGATGTGGCGCGAACGAACCGGATTCGAAAAGAGCATATGAAAGTCAAAGGTCTAGCAGCATCAACTCAGCGAATTCTAGGAGATTATGTAGAGGCCATGGCGTACTATATTAGCCAAACTAGCGAAAGAGGCGAATTTCTTCCGGACATACGAAGACATGATCTTTTGTTTGAGGTGTTGAAGAATGAATAAAAAAGTTGCCGTTATTGGTCTAGGGTATGTAGGACTGCCGCTTGCTCTTTTGTTTGCTAAGAAAAACTACACCGTGATTGGACTTGATATTGACGTTCCAAAAATTGAAGCGCTAAAACAAGGAAAAAGCTATATTCCAGACGTACGTAATGATGTGATTCAAAGAGAGAAAAACTTTCAAGCATATGAATTAAAAAAAGGTATTTCCGCATTTCAAGCATGCGATTATGTAGTGGTGACCGTGCCAACTCCTATTACAGAGAATCATAATCCGGACTTAGGACCCGTTATTAGCGCATCTACGTTTTTGAAAGAATATATGGTAAAAGGACAAACCGTTATTTATGAAAGCTCTACCTATCCAGGCACGCTGGAAGAAGTCGTTTTACCTATTTTAAAGGAGTCTGATTTGCAAGCAGGAGTTGATTTTTATTTAGCTTATTCTCCAGAGCGAGTCGATCCAGCAAACAAGTCGTACGACATTGAGTATATTCCAAAAGTGATTAGCGGCTACAGCAAAGACTGCCTTTATCACGTGCAGACGTTTTATGAAAGTATTTTTCAGCAAGTCGTACCTGTTTCTTCTCCAAAAGTAGCGGAAATGTGCAAGCTGTTTGAAAACATTCAGCGCCTTGTCAATATTTCGTTGGTGAATGAAACAAATGAACTGTGTGAGGAATTAGGGATTGATTTTCATGAGGTCTTACAGGCGGCATCTACTAAGCCGTTTGGGTTCACACCGTATTATCCAGGTCCCGGAATTGGAGGACACTGCATACCCGTTGATCCGCTTTATTTTTTATGGAAACTAAAGCAAAATGGGTTAACAAGCGAACTTATTGAAGCTGCTCATCATATTAATGAAGAAATGCCAAATAAAGTAATTAGACGTGTTGAAAAGCAGCTCGCAGCAAATGAGAAACGCGTGTTTGTTGTAGGCATGGCGTATAAAAAAGACGTAAATGATATGCGTGAATCGCCGGCGCTGACGGTATGTGAAGGTCTTTTAGCAAAAGGATATGAGCTGACGTATCATGACCCTTACATTGACTCCGTTATATTAAATAAGCAAGTGTATTTCTCTGTCCCGCTGACAAAAGAAGAAGTTAAAAAAAGCGATGTTGTACTTGTGTTAACCGATCACAGTCAAATCGATTGGTCGATTGTAAAATACGCAAAAAAAGTTGTGGATACAAGAGGTATTTTAAATGAATGAAGCCGCTGAATTGTTCAGTGGTTCTTTTTTTAGGGGGGATATCAATGAAAACTCTTTCTGTCGTTCTGCCCGTTTACAATGAAGAAGAAACGCTAAAAAACGTGCTTAAGCAAATTAAAAAAGTGAACGTGCTTGAGATTATTGTGGTCGCAAATGGCTGTACAGATGCTTCAGTAAAAATAGCGAAAGAAGAAGGGTGTACGGTAAAAGTAATAGAAAAGCGTATGTCTCCACATGAAGCGAGAATGGAAGGGGCAAAGACTGCCAAAGGAGATGCCGTCTTGTTTGTAGACGGAGACATTATTCTTTCAGCTTCCGAGCTCGAGCGTTTTGTTCAGCCGCTGTTATTTGAACATAGCGATGTGGTGCTAAACAAGTGGGGGAAAATGAAAATGAATGCCTTTAACCGCAGCGAGCTGATGTGGAGTACGGTTATGCATCATGCGATTGGGAAGCCTCACCACGCCAACGCTTATTTAAAAGCGCCTTACGGGGTGCTGTTAAACGTGTTGAAGAACTACTGGGAGCTGCCGCCTCTTTCGTTATTTGTGACATTTTTAACACAGTACCGCGTAAGTATGTCTATGTCGATTGAAACACAGGGGAAAGGAAGCTTTCGTCCATTTGATCGCCCGCTGCGCAGCAAAGAGCGAATTCAATCCTACCAGCAGCTTCTTCAAACATACTATACGCTGGCGTCAAATCGTAAAAGGCGAGTGGATATGCTTGCGCAGCCCATTCCAGTTGTTGAGCACGGCTGGGGGAAATTATCTTCTTTTTATGGAGGCAAACAGCTGTCTGTTATTGTTCCGGTTTGCAACGAAGAACAAACAATCAAACAAGTGATTGCAGAAGCAAGAAAACTTGAGCCGTTAGAAATCATTGTCGTGATTAACGGTTCCACTGATCAGTCGGAGGCGTATGCCAAAGAACAGGGTGTCAAAATCCTCGTCTACGATGGGCGGTTAGGGCACGATTGCGGAAGAGCTGCGGGGGCCCTTGCAGCAACGGGAGATATTCTTCTTTTTATAGACGGGGATTTTGTTCTTTCAGCTCAAGAGTTGTATCCGTTTGCTTCAGCGGTAGCGAGCGGCGTTGATGTAGCTTTAAACGTATGTGAAGATGAAGCGAAGCTCACGCATGTTGTACAGGGGTGGAAGTACGTGTTAAATGAAACGGTAGGAAGAAAAGATTTATTAATGAGCTCGATGACAGCTGTTCCTCATGCCATAAGCAGAGAGTGCCTGCAAAAAATCGGAACCGAATCTCTTGTGATGCCGCCTTTTGCTCAAGTAAAAGCGATAATAGAAGATTTTCATGTGCAGGCCGTTCACCATGTTGACGTAAATAAATTCAATCGGTTTCGATATTCTGAGCACCTGCCATTAAAGAACCATTCTCCTACAGCAGAACTCATTATTCATGACCATATTTTTGCTTTTCTCTCTTATCTTCAGCCTGACTGAGCAGGGAGTATTGCCTTACTTTCAAAAGAAACGTTTAAAATGAGATAAAGAAATTTGCTGATATCTTGTTTTTCTGTTCTAACCCCTTGAATTTGTTCACAGTTGTAACTAAAATTGTTACATGTGCAGACAAAAGTAAAAAAGGAGGAAAAGAAATGAAAAGCTATCAGCTTGGAACGTTTTTACTTCGTCTTATGTTAGGGCTAACGTTTTTTATTCATGGTCTTGGCAAATTCCAAAGCGGTATTGATAATACGGTCGGTTTTTTCCACAGCATGGGCATTCCTGCGTTTTTCGCTTATGCGGTTGCGGTTATTGAATTCGTAGGGGGAGCCGCTATGATTCTTGGATTTCAAACGCGTTTAATCGGTGTCTTGTTTGCGATTGTGATGATCGGTGCTATTTTTACAGCGAAAAGCGGTGCTGGTTTTACAGGCGGCTATGAGCTTGAGGTTGCCCTTTTTGTCGTTTCGCTTCATATGATTCTAGCAGGAAGCGGCGCGTACGCGTTAGACAACCGATTACAAAAACCAGAAGAACATTATTCTTAAAAAGGTAGGCGCTATGCGCCTACCCTTTTTTGTAAAATATATCCTTCTATCGATTCATTTTTATTAAAATATACAGCTATCATTTTTAAGGAAATTCGTATATATGGTACTATTTGGTCATAGATGACTAGATAGTCATTCTATTTGAACGATACGGGGAGGTTTTAACATGAAAACAGAAAGAGAAAACGGAATTGTCCGTCAAGTGAATACGATTCAAACAAAAGAAGAACGCTTTAATCCTTTTTCATGGTATGAAGAGATGAGAAACACCGAGCCTGTGCAATGGGATGAAAAAAGGCAGGTATGGGATGTTTTTCACTATGACGGGGTCAAAGAAGTGTTAGAACAAAAGAATATTTTTTCTTCTGATCGAAGACCTCCACAAAACCAAAGACAAACTGCTCTAGGAACGAGCCTAATTAATATTGATCCGCCTAAGCATGCTGAAATGAGAGCGCTTGTTAATAAAGCTTTTACGCCTAAAGCAATGAAAGCATGGGAGCCTAAAATTGCGCGTATTACAAATGAATTATTACAAGAAGTTGAGCATCTTGAAGATATTGATATAGTCGAGCATCTGTCCTATCCGCTTCCGGTTATGGTAATTGCCGATATTTTAGGCGTGCCGATAGAAGATCAGCGTCAGTTTAAAGATTGGTCGGATATTATCGTAGCCGGTCCTTCTAATAACGAACGTGAAACGCTCGAAAAACTCCAGCAAGAGAAAATGAAAGCAAATGATGAGCTAGAAACTTACTTTTATCGAATCATTGAAGAAAAACGCACGCGTCCAGGAGATGATATTATCTCCCTGCTTCTTCAGGCAAAAGAAGAAGGGAAACAGCTAACGGATGAAGAGATCGTCGGTTTTTCTATTTTGCTACTGATTGCTGGAAACGAAACAACCACAAATTTAATTTCAAATACGATTTATTGTTTAATGGAAGATAAAGCTTCTTTTGAACGACTCAAACGAGAGAAAGAACTTTTGCCTTCTGCGATTGAAGAAGTTCTTCGCTATCGTTCACCCGTTCAGGCTCTTCACCGAATCGTAAAAGAAGATGTGACTCTTGCAGGCAAGAAACTAAAAGCGGGCGAACACGTCGTTCCATGGATGGGATCTGCGCATCGAGACGCGGAGTATTTTGAAGATCCGGATGTATTTAAAATCGATCGAAAGCCAAATGTGCACATGGCATTTGGAAGAGGCATTCATTTTTGCTTAGGAGCACCCCTTGCTCGAATAGAAGCAAAAATTATGCTGGCCGAGCTGATTGACCGCTATCCGCAGATGGACTGGAGCCCGTCATTTGAGTTAAAGCCAATTGAAAGCACGTTTGTGTACGGGTTAAAAGAATTATTGATTCGTAAAAACGTATAAAGAAGACTTCCCACAGGTCAATTTCACTGACCTGTGGGAAGTCTTTTTTTTATGTAGATTCACTCTAGCGACTATTCTTATAAATTTTTGAATTCTTATCAGCAAATTTCTTATATCCAGTAGGTAGGATACGACCTGTTACTTCGTACGTTATTTATAAGAAGGGCAACGATTACAATTACAATCGATCCTATTAAAACGGGATTGATAATATAATTCCAAGAAGAAGCGCCCAAGATCACAACAATGGGGTCTGCTCCTGCGGGTGGGTGAGTTGTTTTTGTAAGCATCATAAAGAAAATGGCTAGGCCGACTCCTATCCCTAAAGTGTAAGGGTTATTACCGAATAAATGATAGATGGTTAACCCCACCAAAGTCGCTACTAAATGCCCTCCAATAATATTTCTGGGCTGCGATAGAGGAGCGTTCCAAAGTCCAAATGCTAATACACAGCTGGCTCCAAAAGGGGCCATAAGCCAAGGGCTTGATGTAAGCTGAGTCAGTATAGCTAGAAGTAAAATACTAACCGTTCCACCGACTAAGCCTGTAACTGCATCTTTTACGTCAATTTTTAAAGGGCTTCTCGCGGTCGTTATCATTTTAGAAAAATATGATTGCGTATATGAAATGTCTTCTTTTGCCGACGCTTTAGGTGAACTATTCATCTTTATATAAAAACTCCTTTATTTTTCAATTATTTTAACTCTTTATAAATTAACCTGTCAATAATGATTTTAATGGTTATTTTTCACCCCTATCCTTTTTATCTTGAAAACGCGCCGCTTTTTGCCTGTTCCCGCAGATTTTCATCGAGCACCATTTACGTCTTCCAGTTGTATCAATAAATAACAATACACAGTCAGGGTTGCTACATCTTCTTATTTTGTTTAGTTGGCCTTCACTGATTAACTGCAAAGCATCTAATGATAGTAAGGAAAAGAGTTTATTTACGATGCTCCCGGTTGGGATTTGTACCAATTGCTGTGCATGAATTTTAAAAACATAAGGAGCTTTTTCAATATTTCTTTCTAAAGATAATATCCACTTATTATCAATGGAATTTCCATCTGCTATTGATTCAAAGTTGTTTCTTAAACACAATCGAAAATCATATATAAGATGTAACACTTCTGTTAATTCACTTTGAGACATAGTCAATATTGTTTTATCAAGAGAAGGGATCTCTTCACACATTATATGAAGCCAGTCTAATAAATCTTGGTCTTCACTTAGTAACTCGTGACGACGGCCATGACTGACGGCTTCAGTATTTACTAAATTGAGCGAAAGAAAAGGGGAGATTAAAGGGAATTTTTTTCTTTTATTCATATCGTTTCTCATTCCTTACTCTTTTTCTGCTTGAATTCTTGCTTCAGCAATTTTATCGGTATGATCATATCCCCATTTAAACATCAGCTCGATAATAGGGATGAGCGTTTCTCCAAAAGGTGTTAAATAGTATTCTACTTTAGGCGGGACTTGTTTATAGACTTCGCGGTGGATGATTCCGTCGCGCTCGAGTTCGCGAAGCTGCAGCGTGAGCATTCGCTGCGTCACGCCGGGAATGAGTCTGCGCAGCTCATTAAAGCGCCGGCGTTCCTTCGATAATTGATACAAAATGACGCTTTTCCATTTGCCTCCGACTACATCAACGGCTGCTTCCACAGGGCAAGAATAGCCGTGAGGCTCCCATTTTGTTAAGTCGTATTTCATAGTGATTACTCCTTTTATCAGTGAGTTCAGCTGCATTTGTGCTGCTTATACTATAGCACGTCTTATTTGATAAAAACATGGATATGATTTATAGAATTATTGACGGAAAATTAAAAAAGTAATGGAAATAATTATGAGTTTGTTGTATGATGAAACTATGAAAATAACTTTTCTATTAAAAAGCGGATTTTTTGAAAGCGCTTTATTTATAAAGAACAACAGGGGAAAGGGCGGAGGAACGATGAAAAGGTTTATCAAAGTAGAAAAAAGAAATCATGTGGCGGTTGTACGAATGAATCAGTCAATGCTTAATCGTTTGAACAGTGAAGTCATGTATGAGCTGCAAGAAACGATGAATGAGCTGCAGCACGATGGGTCGGTTGGATCTATTGTATTTATGGGACAGTACTATAAAATGAACGGAGATCATAGAACAGCCTCTTTCCTACGTGAAGAAACAGGAAGGCTTTATCAGCCAATTCATGCAGTAACAGCTCGAGCGATTTTTCAGCGTATTTCATGCAGCTCCAAACAAACGATTGCGCTTCTTACAAACTTTACGTTTGGCGGAGGATATGAGTTAGCTTTAGCATGCGACGTACGAATTGCGGAAGAACCTGTGCAGCTCAAGTTAACAAACGGCATGACCGTTAGTGCGCAAGAAGCGTGCAACATGGGCAAAGTGCAGCACATTGTGCAAAAAGGAAAAGGATTAGAATATTCACTTACGCTGAACGCATTAGAAAAGGAAGCTTAAAAAACGCTTTCACTTTATTTTTATAAAGTGAAAGCGTTTTTATTTTGTTTTGTTGATAAAAAGGTATTGAAAATTCTGAAAAAAGGAGTAGAATGATAACAAATCTACTTATTTTAAATAAGCAAAGGAGCTGGTATCAATGCCATTCATTTTTAAAGAAGCGGTAGTCGGATTGTTTACAGCGGCAGCAGCAGGTTTACTGGCGTTTCAAGGGGTAGAAGTGGTGTCAGCCATCATTCATCTGCTAACTTTTTGGAAACAGTAATAGCTAATAAGTAGAGGAACGACCTATAAAGATAAGGGGCTTGAGACTTTCTCAGCCCTTTTTGTTGTGGAGTTCATTATTTTTCAGTATACTAACGGTGGAAATTAAGACATAATATGGTTACATAGCAGGGATTTACGAACTCAGTAGGGAAGTATGTAGACTCTGAAAAAAATAAACAACGATCGCTTTTACCCGGTAACAAGTTTTGTTATCGGGTAACGTGTGTAAGGGGTGTGGATAAGTGAAAGACAAAAATTTAACAGAAGAACAGCAGCGAGTTGATTGGGTAGTAGAAGAAATCAGCCAAAAAGCTGAAAAAATAGGTAAAAGCGTAGGAAACGTAAAAGGCGAAATTGTCGATTTGCGAAGCACGTTTTGGGACGATGTTACGGTTAATATGGATGAGCCAGATGACGTGATTGAGACATTTACGAGCATTAAGCAGCAGGCAGAACTTTTAGCTGAACGTGAAATTACCCATAGACAAGCGTATGATCAATTAAAAACATTAAAAAAACTAACGCAATCCCCTTATTTTGGACGTTTTGATTTTATAGAAAATGGTGAAAAAGAAGCAGAAGCTATTTATGTGGGCGTGGGCTCTTTAATGGATCAAAAAGATGAAGAGTTTTTAATTTATGATTGGCGTGCGCCTATTTCGAGTCTTTATTATGATTATTCACCGGGAAAAGCGCAGTACGAAACGCCAGGTGAAGCGATTAAAGGCGAGATGAAGCTAAAGCGTCAGTTTATTATCGAAAATAGCGTAATTAAAAGCATGTTTGATACAGGAATTACTATTCGAGACGAGCTGCTTCAAGAAGTGCTCGGACATAATGCAAGCAGTCAAATGAAAAGTATTGTAGCGACCATTCAAAAAGAACAAAACCAAATTATTCGAAATGAAAAAAATAAAGTGCTGATCGTTCAAGGAGTAGCAGGGAGCGGTAAAACGTCTGCGGCTCTTCAGCGCGTGGCTTATCTTCTCTATCGTCACCGAAAGCAGCTGACTGCAGAAAACATGATGCTGTTTTCACCAAATCCGCTTTTTAACAGCTACGTCTCAACCGTTCTTCCGGAGCTTGGAGAAGACAATATGAAACAAACAACGTTTCAGCAATATGCCGATGGCCGGTTAGGAAACGAGTTTGAAGTGGAGGACTTATTCGTTCAAATCGAATATTTGCTAACGGAAAAAGATGCCGCAGCAAAAAAGCAAAAAATGCAGGAAATTCGCTACAAGGCAAGCCGTGAATTTAAAAAGCAGGTAGATGCGTATATCGAAGAACTGTCTACTAAAGACATCATTTTTAAAAACATTAAGTTCCGCGGCGAAATTGTTTTATCCGCTCGGCGTTTGCTGTCTTATTTCTATTCGCTTGATACGGTAATTTCCATACCCAACAGGATGCAGCTCGTAGCTGAGTGGGCGCTTAAGCTCATTAATCAGCTTGAAAAACTTGAGCGCAAAAAAGATTGGGTTCAAGAAGAAATTCAGCTCTTAGAAAAAGAAGATTATGTAGAGGCCTATCAGCATCTGCAGAAAAAGGAAGGCTATACGGAAAGCTCATTTGATGATTTCGACCGGGAACAAGCGTATTTAGCCAAAGCCGTTGTAGCTAAGAAAATGAAATTTATTAAGCAGGCGATCAAGCAGCTTAAATTTATCGACATTCGACGTATCTATATGCAGCTGTTTGAAAGGAGTCACCTTTTTCTACATGTAGAGGGATGGGAAGACACTGCTAAAAACACGGTGCAAAGTGTCATGAACATGAAGCTGTCTTATGAAGACGTAACGCCTTACTTATATATAAAAGATCAACTTGAAGGACGCAAAGCCAATCCTGTCATTCGCTATTTGTTTATTGATGAAGCACAAGACTATTCACCGTTTCAGCTGGCGTTTTTAAAAGAGCTGTTTCCGCATGCCAGAATGACGCTGCTTGGAGACTTGAATCAAGCGATCTATGCGCACGCCTTGAACGCACCGACCATTCTTTCAAGCGAACTGTACGAAGAGAAAGAAGCAGAAACGCTGACTCTTACGAGAAGCTACCGATCAACACGTCAAATTGTCGAGTTTTCAAGAGATATGGTGGCAAATGGTCATTTAATCGAGCCGTTTAATCGAGACGGTGCGAAGCCAACCGTTACGGCTGCACATAACGTCCAAGACCTTCATGAGGCAATCATACACAAAATTAATGAATTGAAGCAGCAAAACTATAAAACGATTGCCGTTATTGCCAAAACAGCTGAGGAAAGTCTTCAGGCATTCCAAGCACTGCCTGAAGCGATGTCTGCAAGGTTGCTGACAAAAGAAACAAGTTCATTTGAAAAAGGCATGCTTGTTCTGCCAGCTTACTTAGCAAAAGGAATTGAATTTGATGCCGTCATCATTTACAATGCATCGAGTGAATGTTACCAGGATGAATATGAGCGAAATTTATTTTATACAGCATGCACAAGAGCGATGCATGAGCTGCACTTGTTCTCACTTGGTGAAATCAGCCCGTTTATATCAGATAAAGAAACTTATGACTATCAAGGTCAATAAAAGAAGGAAGCCTACTGGCTGCCTTCTTTTATTGACCTTCAAAATGCAGCAAATACTTCACTAAATAAAGGCCTGAGTTTGTTTTTTCTTGAAGAGGAATAGTCAGGCATGTGACGTAATAATACCCGTTTGGAATGTCATAGCTTAAGGTTTCAGATAGGACGCTTTTGATTTCGATCCCATCGCTTTCGACGTGAAAAGGAAGGCGAGTGGTCTTTTCAGCTTTTGATGCGTCTGGAGTTTCGTTTACCCATACTTCAATAATGGCTCTTGTGTTTGATACGGCTTCAAATGAAATAGCTTTATCGTCTGCGACATATCCTTTTTGAATATCTTCATCGCTCCAGTCGTGATGGGGCTTTGGCTGTCCTTTTTGAAACAGCGTAAACTGATGATAAGACATGGTTAGCTCTTGTTCTTTCCATTTTGTTTTCATGATTTCACCTCTTCAAAGTAAAGCTTGTTCTGCTATTATTGAACGATAAATTGTACGCGTGTACCATCTGGATACTGTTCTAACTGATTTCCAACCCATGAGCCGGCTCCACGGTTATCAGAAGGCGAAATATAGCGAATGTCAGCTCCTGCTCCGCCTTCTTCGCACATAGCCATTGGCCATTCATCACGGTCATAACCTATTTTTGTCGGATATCCTTTCAGGGATTCTTCTCGGTTCGCTTCAGCACCGTCGCGATCAATTGTGCAAACGGAAGAGTGCCCAGCGGCAATCGCGTCACGAATATGATCACCCGTTTCAGGATATCGGTCTAACGGAAAATAAAGTGTCGCATCATAATTTACTTCAGCTTCCGTTTTTTCGGGAGCTAAAAAAGCTCCATGTCCCATAAACCCTAAAATACATGCCATGATGAATAGACTTGCTATTAATTTTTTCCCGTATGTAGCCATCTCAAACCTCCAGTGTAAGTCGTTTTTACAGCTTAACTATACTCTCAGATTGCTAAGTTTAGATTACAAGACAATAAATACGGTGTAAACAAGTATTAACATTTATGTTAAACTTCCTTTACTTGACATCATACCCTGATAGGTATAAAGTTGTGTATACATTTACTTCTTGCGTACAGCTTAAAAGCAAGAAGCGCAATCATGCATGAGCGGAGGTAGTAGTATGATGGAATATGATAAGCAAGTTAAAAATCGTTTAAAACGTATTGAAGGTCAGTTAAAAGGTGTCTTAAATATGATGGAACAAGGAAAAGACTGCCGTGACATTGTGACACAGCTCTCAGCAGCCAGAAGCGCAATTGATCGCACGATGGGTGTTATTGTCAGCACCAATCTTGAACAATGTGTAAGAGAAAGTATTGAAAAAGGCGAGAATACCGAAAACTTAGTAAAAGAAGCAGTAGAGCTGTTAGTAAAAAGCAGATGAGACATTCGTTTCATCTGCTTTTTGCTTTTATTGTACGCTGCTTATAAGGATAAAAACCGCTGTTCCTAAACACAATACGGATAGGAACAGCGGTTTTTTAGGTTTATCTCGTTTTAAGAACAGGAAAGATATATGGAGAGAAAGGAGGAGGTCAAGGTGAGTGATGACAAAAATTCACCAGCATATAATCATACGGAAATTCATCATAAAATTGAGGCTTCTCCAAAAGCGCCGGGAATCAAAGCCGCTTTTCGCTTTAACCACGCTTCTTCTCCGTGGGTAAGAGGAATCAGCTCAGGCTTGTCTTCAAGCCTGCCGATTTTGATAGGGATTTTGTTTGATCATTTGCAGTACGGACTCATTGCAAGCATTGGCGGCTTTACATATTTGTATACAAAAGATGAGCCTTATGCGCAGCGTGGCGTTAAGTTATTTTTAGCTTTGCTTGGCGTTACACTGTGCTTTACACTCGGCTCGTTATTTGCTGACGTAGCTTGGATGAAAACTATTTTATTTGGTGTTATTGGAGCTGTATCGGTTTATGTTTTCGGAGCGTTAAAAATTCCAGGACCTTCTGCCATGTTTTTTGTCCTTTCATTTGCTGTGAGCACGGGCATTCCAGCGCCGAATTTGCAGGCTGTTTTTTTGCACGCAGGACTCGTTTTTTTAGGAGGGACACTATCTTGGTGTATTAGCATGAGCGGCTGGCTTATTAACCCGCGCGGACCTGAAACTGCCGCTGTGGCGAAAGCGTATAGGCAGCTAGCTTCATTTGTCGGGTCTCTTGGTACGGAATCGTTTCACGCCGAGCAGCATAAAACGGTTGTCGAGCTTCGAGCAGCGGAAACAGCGATGAAACAAGCGAAAATTAATCGAAAAAAATCATCGTTTGCGCATCGTCTGTTTTTATTAAATCAAAAAGCCGAAGGGCTATTTATCTTTGTGATGGCCGCTGCGAACGATTTTAATCCAGCTGTTTCTAAAAAAGCACAGGCGGTGATTGAAACGTTCGCATCCGAAATGGCCACGTTAAAAAAGCATAAAAAAATTCGAGACGTTCGAGAAGAAATTGAAGAGCTGTCCATCAAAGAAGAGCTGCGTACATTGCTATTGGATGTAAATGACGTTCTTCAAATGAAAGAATTAAAAGAAACAGAGTATATTCAATTTTCACAAGGCAGCGTAAAAACACGGTTAAAAGCTGCTTTTCACAAACGTTCGTATGTGCTTAAAAATGCTTTGCGCTACGGAATTATTATGATCATCGCCGCAGCCGTTGCCTACACGACAAATATTCCAAGGTCTTACTGGATTCCGCTTACGTGCGCGGGAGTAATGCTTGGAGCAACCGTTCGTGCAACGATTCAGCGAGGTATTCAGCGCTCTGTCGGAACTATTTTAGGTATTTTAATTGGAACCGGAATTTTGATGCTTGAACCAACGGGAATCGTCATTGCGCTCATTGTCTTCGTGCTTCAGTCAACGATTGAAATTGTAATTGTCAAAAACTACGCGCTCGGCACGCTCTTTATCACACCAAATGCTCTTTTAATTGCTGAAAGCGGTCATCCGGATAAAGCGATTAGCTACTTTACGTCTGCTAGAGTGATTGATATTGTCATTGGTTCTGTTATTGGAGTGGTCGGCACGGTATTAATTTTCAAACGAGCTTCTTCGCTTCGTTTGCCATATTTACTTGGAGATGTGATACGAAAAGAAGGACAGTTTTTAGAAATGCTAAGCACCGAACAAGATGAAGAAAGAATTAAACGAGAAAGAAATAAGCTTCAAGGAGAACTCGTTAATCTTCGGGCGCTGTACGACAATGTGATTGGAGAATATTCTAAAACGGCCGTCAAACTAGAAGGGTTGTGGCCTGCAGTTGTCGCTACACAGCAGTTAGGTTATATGCTTCTTGCTTCGTTTGAAGGATATGAGCTGTCAGAAACGGAGAAACGAGAGCTTCAGGAAACATTTGCTCAGCTAGCTGCAGCAGCTGAGCAAAAACGAGCGCCAAAGCTTTCAAGTGTTCCGACCCTGAAACACTACCCTATTATTCAAGGGGAAATCGTCGCTTTATATGAAAGTCTGCAGGTGGAAATATAAAAAGCACGGAACCCAGGGGCTCCGTGCTTTTGTTTTTACATATCCACAACTTCATTTACCGTTTTATTTACATCGTCACGCGTCATTTTTTCTTTTCCTTTCATCAAGGCGTTTAATGTTCCGTCAGCAAGCGCTAACGGAATTTTACAGAAATGAAGGATCGGAAGCGATTTGACATCTTCTAAATATTTCTTTCCTAGTGAAAGATTGCGGCGAGCGTAGGCAAACATATCTTCTCTGCTCCAATTGTTAGGAAAGAAGCTGACTCCGCGCTCTGAATCTTCCGAGGTATTACGCAGGATATTAACAGACTGCAAGCCGCGTCCAAACGCAATAGCTAATTCCTTGTCTGTTTCCGTACCGTCATACCATTTCCAAATGTCATTAAGCATCACACCTACTAGACCAGCTACGTAGAACGTATAGTCATCTAAATCCGCTTCATTTTGAATATGCCAGTCTTTTTCTACCCAATCGGCCATTCCTTTGGCCATAATAGAAGTTGCATCTAATACTTGATCTGCAACTCCAGTCGGACAAAGCGCAATCCAGTTGCCGAGCTGAAGCGTTACGTCAGGTAAATCAGCTTGATAAGGACCTACTAATGCCATGTACTCGTCTTCGTTAAAAGACTTTTTTAACAGGTCACTAATGGCGTAAAGCAAGCGGCTTTTTACACCGGCTTCTAGCTCAGGGTGATCTTCAATTTCATCAATTGCCCTCATACATAAGTAAGCAGATCCTACTGCATCCTGCAATTCTGCCGGCAAGTGGCTAATTGGAATAAAAAATGTTCGGCTTGTCTCTTTTAACATCACCATTGCGTTGTCGCGTAATTTGTTGGGTACACTCATTGATAACTAGCTCCTTTTTACATATCCACATGTCAAATTAGTTTAAGTTTTCATCTTATATACTATAGTAACAAAAAATGAGCATTTAATGGAGTTTAAAGATTACTTATTAACGATATTGTCATTATTTTGTAGTATTTGTACAGGGAAACTTGTAACATATACAAGTTTACACTACGATAATACTCGTTCATTCTTCGTTTTACAGAAATAAATGGTTTATTTTTAAGAAAATTGCTGTCATGCTAATGAATTAGATGAGCTTTTAAGAAAGTATTCAACAGTGGGTTATACATAATATATAGGACAATACAGAGGTGAATGCATGAAAATTTTAATTGTAGAAGACGATGATAAAATATATGAATTAGTGAAAGAGAAATTTGAACAGTGGTCATTTGAAGTGGCTGGAGTAGAAGACTTTCAAAAGGTAATGGAAGTATTTATTGCAGAAAGCCCAGAGCTTGTTATTTTAGATGTGAATTTGCCTGTATATGACGGGTTTTACTGGTGTCAGCAAATACGTACAGTTTCAAAAGCTCCTATCGTCTTTCTTTCCTCTCGTGAACACCCAATGGATATTGTTATGGCAATGAATGTTGGCGCGGATGACTATATTCAAAAGCCGTTTAACTTGGATGTTCTTGTTGCTAAAGTGCAGGCGCTTCTGCGCAGAACGTATTCATATGGAGACACGATTTCAGACGTTATCGAGTGGAACGGCGCGGTACTAGACTTAAAAAAAGGAAGTTTGCATTACAAAGATCAAGAAATTCATTTAACGAAAAATGAATTTTTTATTTTACGGCTTCTTTTGGAAGAACGAGGCAAGATTGTATCGCGAGAAGAGCTTATGCGAAGGTTATGGGAAGATGAGAAATTTGTAAGTGACAATACGCTTTCTGTCAATATCACACGCATTCGCACCAAGCTGGAAGAAATCGGGCTGAATGATAAAATTGTGACCAAAAAAGGCCAAGGATATTTGGTGAATTAAGATGTGGAAAAGTTTTTTAAGAGAAAGACTAAGCTGGATTTTATTTGTTCTTATATGGCTGAGTGTAATCGATGCTCTGCTGCTGCTTGAGTATGATATTAAGGTGTCGTCCACTTCGTTTTGGTATTTGAATCTACTAACGCTGTGTCTGCTGATTCTGTTTCTTTTATGGAGAGGAATAAAAGAAAGAAGATTTCTAAAAAAGTTAAGCTTAATGCTGCGGAATGATGCGTACGATTTACAAGAAATGCAGCCATATGTTCGAACAAAAGCAGAAGAAGACATGCTGAGTTTGCTGCAGCATATAGATCGTGTATATCGCAGACAAACTCATGCTCTTCACGTACAGCAGCGAGAGCAGCAGGAATATGTAACGACTTGGGTTCATGAGATCAAGACGCCGCTTACTGCGATGAAGCTGCTTATTAATGCTCATCGTACAGAGCTTTATAAATGGCCTTGGCTAAAGGATATTGAAGATGAGTGGATGAAAATTGACGGATTAGTAGATCAGAATTTATATTCTGCACGCCTGCAGTACTTAGAAAAAGATTATCAGGTGCAGGCAGTGTCGCTAAGCGAACTTGTTTTTCCAAACGTTGCGTACTTCTCAAAATGGTGTATTGAAAAGAAACTGCATATTGATGAAAAAAATCTAGACATACTGGTGTACACTGATTCAAAGTGGATGCAGTTTGTTGTGAGGCAAGTGCTGTCTAACGCCATTAAATATAGCCCTCTAGAAGGAAAGCTTTCTTTTTTTAGTGAAGAAACGCCAAAGTACGTAAAGTTATTTATCGCTGATCAAGGAAAAGGGATTCCAACTCAAGATCTTCCCCGGGTTTTTGAAAAAGGATTCACAGGAAATGCGGGAAGAAAAACGAAGGGAGCTACGGGGCTAGGGCTATATTTTTCAAAAAAAATTACAGATGCTCTTGGCCATCGAATAGAGGTGAATTCACTTTTACACGAAGGAACCACGGTGATTCTGACCTTCTACAAACCGAATTCTTTTGATAACCTTTCAAAAATGTAAGATTGCACGCTGAGATTGTCATCTGCTTCAAACGAATCTTTCCTTGTTTCAAAGTAAGATAGAGCTATACACAAGGAGGGAACGTACATGAAGCGAAAGTGGATTAGCCTCTTAGCTCTGCTTTTGGTTGTAGGAGCAGGTATAGGAGGAATAAAGATTTATCAAAAAGCCGCAACGGAGCATCAATACGGGATTATCCCAAAAGAAGCAAAAAAAGTGGATGAGTATGGACGAGTTCAATATACAATTTCAGTGATAAATGAAAAAGGACAAACAACGTTTCAAACATTTACAACGATTAAACAGTTAAAAGAAGGAACGGTTATTGACCTTTTCGTTCGAGGCAATGAAGTTCGGAAATATGACGTTATAACAAAGAATGAGCTGCCGCAGCGAGTGAAAAGCGTGTGGCCTACAAAAGAACGAAAGGAGGAGGAAAAGTGAGCATTGTTCTTGAAGGAAAAAATGTAACCAAAACGTTTGGATCAAGAGGAAATGTATACGAAGCGCTAAAAGGAATTGATTTTACAATCGAAGAAGGAGAGTTTGTTGGTATTATGGGACCATCTGGAGCGGGAAAAACGACGCTGATGAACATTCTTTCAACGATTGACCGTCCCACCGATGGCGAAATATGGATTCAAGGAGAAAACGTGGCGCTCATGAAAGATAAGAAGCTGTCTGCTTTCAGACGCAATCATTTAGGGTTTATTTTTCAAGATTATAATTTATTGGATACGTTAACGGTAAAAGAAAATATTCTTCTTCCGCTTACGGTTATAAAAATGTCTAAGAAAGAGATGGAAGCGAAGCTTAAAGACACCGCAACGCGACTAGGCATCTATGAGCTGGCCGATAAGTATCCGTATGAGATTTCTGGCGGACAAAAACAGCGCGTTGCAGCAGCGAGAGCAATGATTACGAATCCAGCTGTTATTTTCGCCGATGAACCTACCGGAGCTCTTGATTCCAAAGCTGCTTCAAGCCTGCTTGAAAAGCTGTCGCAATTAAATCAAGAAGACCGTGCCACGATTATTATGGTGACGCATGATCCGCTGGCTTCAAGCTACTGCAGCCGCGTGCTGTTTATTAAAGACGGACAAATTTACACGGAGCTGTTTAAAGGCGAACAAACGAGACAAGCATTTTTTAAACGAATTATGAACATTCAAGGCGCATTAGGCGGTGAAGGCTATGACCGTATTTGATCTTGTTAAAAAGAATATGCGCAAAAATATTAGCCGGTACAGCCTTTATTTCTTTTCAATGATTTTTAGTATTATTGTGTACTATGTGTTTGCTACGCTTCAGTACGACCAATCGATTTCAAAGGTTATTGGAGAACAGCTGAGGCTGCAGGGCATTTTTAATGCTTCAAACTACGTTCTGCTTACCTTTATTGTTGTCTTTATTTGGTACACAAACTCATTTTTTATCGGGCAGCGTAAGAGAGAGCTCGGGCTGTATCATTTAGTCGGCATTGAAAAACGTACGATTGGAAAAATGATTTTTTATGAGAATATGCTGCTGGGGATTTTTTCTCTGGTGGTCGGTATTTTACTAGGTACCGTGTTTTCAAGGCTGTTTGTGCTGTTTTTACTAAAGCTTATGGGACTGTCGCTTTCGATTACGCTCACATTTTCTATTCAAGCGGTTTTAAAAACAGCCGTAGTGTTTTTGATTGTTACCATTTTTATATCGTTTCAAGGCTATTTTATTATGTACCGCTATACGCTATTAGATCTGTTTCAAGCAGAAAGCAAAAGTGAACGCGTAAATAAAATGAATTCGAAACGCTCAATTGTAGTGGGAGGACTGGGTATCTTAATCGTTGGCTACGGATACTACCTTTCATCGGGAAACATTGTGACACCTAAGTTTTTTCTAATTGTAGCCGTTGTACTGTTCTCGGTCATTTTCGGTACATTTTTACTTTTTAAAGCCACAATTGAGTGGCTGATGGGGCTTTACCGAGAGCATGCAAGCCGATATTATTCGTTTGCAAATATGCTAAGCGTTTCTACTATGATGTATCGAATTAAAGCAAATGCACGAGTGTTAACCCTAATTACGATTTTGTCGGCTACTACACTTGTGGCAGTTGGTGTGACGTATTCCTCGTACTATAATACAAAAGCCGACGCCAGAAGCATGCAGCCTTATGACTATACGCTGCACAGCAAAAAAGCAGCGGAAGACTTTATGAAAGTGCTGCGTGATTTAGATATCCAATCAAATCAGTATGTGTATCATATCGTGAAGCACTCTGCTGATTTATCGGATTTTCGATTTATTACATCGGGCTACTATAAAGATAGGGAACAAATCAGCTTTTTAGATGAAGAAGAAGTACGAAAGAATGGCGTTTCGGTCCCTGCGCTAAGCGCAAACGAAACCGTTATTTTTGATTCAATGGCAAAAGGAAAAGTGTTTAAACCTAGTACAGGTAAAACCGCAGCTGTGGAGCTGAACAAATCAGAACAGCTTGCTTTAAAAGTCGTTAAATCCGAGCCTTTGCTCATTCTTGATTCTGACAGTGCCGGCTATCAGTTTGTAGTCAACCACGATACATTCAACAAGCTTTTAAAAGCTGGACAAAAGCAAGCGGTGTACGTATTTAATACCGATGATGGAAACAAACAAAATGAACTTACTAAGAACTATCATCAAATCGCAAAAGAAGCTGGCGAAAGCCGTACTTCATACTATGATGTGTTTCAGGCAGGCTTAATGAGTAAAGGATTGTTTATTTTTATTGGAGGGTTTTTAGGGCTCGTCTTTTTGATGGCCACGGGCAGTATTATTTATTTTAAGCAAATCTCCGAAGCCGAACAAGAGCGCAAAAGATTTGAAGTTCTGCGTAAGCTTGGGTTTTCAGTGTCTCAAATGATGAGCGCCGTTCGAAAGCAGCAGCTGTTTACGTTTGGTTTGCCTTTAGTAATTGGCATCTTGCACAGTCTATTTGCGCTGAAGGTCATTACGAATCTAACCGGTGAAAGTCTGATAGTCCCTGTTTTAATAGCGGATGCAGTATACGGGATTATTTATTTCTTTTTCTACTGGCTGACAATGAATTACTACCGAATGGTAATAAAGCGACTGTAAAGAAAAGACTGTTTCGATCAAAGAAACAGTCTTTTTTTGTTGGGAAAATAAAAGGTATGGAGTAATGAAACCCTGAATATAAAAAAAGGGTATATAAAAAGTAGAGAGTTGTATTGGAGGGAAAAATGTGAAAGCAGATGCTGTATTTGAAGGGGGAGGCGTTCGAGGAATTGCATTCACGGGTGCGATTGAAGCGATGGAAGAAAGCAATGTAGAATGGCAGCGTCTAGCAGGTACGTCAGCGGGAGCGTTAATTGCGGCACTTTTAGCGAGCGGCTATAAAAGCGGTGAAATTCGCAGAGAGCTTCAAAACATGGACTATGCTAAGTTTCGCGGGAAAACGATCATTAACCGAATTCCTCTGATTGGAAACTTGATTGAACTGATGGTTCATTTAGGCTTTTATAAAAATGATTATTTGGAAAAATGGGTGTATGGTCTGCTGCGTGAAAAAGGAATCGAAACGTTTGCGGATTTGCCGGCAGATAAGCTGAAAATTATTGCCTCAGACATTTCGAACGGACAGATGCTTGTGCTGCCTGACGACTTGCCGCGATATGGAATGCAGCCAAGCGATATGAAGATTTCACAAGCCGTGATGATGAGTGCGTCCATTCCTTTTTTCTTTCGTCCCGTCATCTGGAAATCCAAAGGGTTCAAGAGGTCATACATTGTCGATGGAGCGCTTTTAAGCAATTTTCCAATTTGGCTGTTTGATACGGAGCATCCGCGTTTCCCGACGTTTGGTTTTCGATTTGTAAAAGAAGAAATTGATACAGCCGCTATTATTCCGACGCCAGTTCATCTATTTAAAAGTATGTTTACCACGATGCTGCAAGCTCATGATTTGCGGTATTTGAACGCGGAGACAAAAGAACGAACGGTGCAAATTCCAACGGGGGTGATTACGGCAACGGATTTTGCCTTAAAGGAAGAAGAAATTGAATTTTTATATGAATCTGGTTATATATCAGCAAAGCGCTTTTTAGAAAAGTGGGATTTTGAACAGCATAAAATGAATCGGACCGGACGGCAGCTGACAAGAAGAAAGCTCCCGTAACAGGAGCTTTTCTACGGCTGTTTTAAAATGTTGACTTCAACAGCTTCGCCTTTTGCCGGAACGGAATACTGAACGCTTTTGTCTTTTTTGAGCCATGCTTTAACGAGCTGTCCTTTTTTGTATGTTTGATCATCCGAAACTTTTACATAAATAGGCTGTACATCGCTAGAACCAAGTATTTCTTTTGTTGTATAGTCAAGCGCAGTATCTCGCGGAATGACGTTTGCAATAAGAATTTCATCCCGTTTCACTTCTAAAATGCGCCCTTGAACTAAATAGCCGGCCGGCTTTTTTGACTGCTCGGCGTTATCAGAACAGCCGCTTAAACAAATAAAAAAGAGAAGAAAAAGTGCAGTTGATTGAACGGTAAACTTCATAAAATCTCCTTTCCGTTTCAACATGACTACCATTATAACGCGTTTGACCATTTCTTTTCCAGTTTTCGGAGAAAGCAAGAGGTAATCGTTGACGTTATTTCAGCACGCATGATATGTTTTAACTCATAAACGCTATTTTTACTAGAAGTCACGTTTAGTACGGGAGGTCCTTATATGGATGTTACCTTTTTAACCAATGTTATTCGACATATATTAGAACGAGATAATTTTGTCATTGACTTTGAAGAATCAGATGAACAAAATATTCACTTTTGGCATCGAGACGAGCCGTTTCGCCTTTTTATTTCAGAGCAAACGGAAAGTTATTTAGTATGGACCGTTTTTGAAGATGAAAAGGAACAGTGGAGCGGAAAAACATTTCTCCAAGAAGTGACGAATACGTGTAAAGACTGCAGTGAGCCAATCGCGCACTGGATTTATAAAGATGGAGGCAAAGCAGGTTATTGCGATCATTGTCTTCAAACGTTTGGAAATGCGTATTTTACAAATGCTGATGATATCAAGCAAAACCTTCATTTAATTGACGGTTCTATTTGTTTTATTACCGATGAAACTAGAAGCGATTGGTGGATTGCATATGAAGGATTCAAACGAGTAATTGCAAGATTAGAAGAAAATCCCGATCAGAAAGTCGAAATGTACAAGCCCGAATATCCGGTCTTTAAATGGGAAATACATTTTCTAACGGAAAACAATTCTGCTAGCTTTAAGTTCAAAGATGACTTTGCATCTGGAATTGTACCGAAGGGAAGAATACTCTAACATCCTTGTTATAAGGATGTTTTTTCTTATAATGGGAAGTTTTTTTGAAAAAAATAATTAATTTAGGTTAAAAAGAAGGAATTAAAGGGTAAAGAATAGAAGATATATCACTATAGGAAGAATGGGGGAAATAATTATGACAACTACAACAAATTTAACACTGGGGTACAAAATGTACACGATTGATTTTAGCCGTCCAACGCAGTCTAACGAGGCATTGCTGGATTTCTTTAAAGATGTGCAGCACAGACAGGGAAATAATGCAGAAAGCTTTTCTAAAACATTAATGGAAATCGAAGAAATCAAAACAAAATATGTAGATCATGAAATCGTACTACTGGCTAAATCGCTTGAACAGCAAATAAGCCGCTCGAATGCAGAAAAACTTGAGGTCTGATAATCACCAGAAATGGTCGATTTATCAGACCTTTTTTATTTCTATCGATGTAACACTTTTGGGGTGAAGTCAAGGGGACGGGATATCTGGTAGTATAGGTTTTTGGTGGAGGATAAAATTTTGTACATGTCAACAGATGTTTGATTTCATCAAAAGTTGTAGATGAATAGACTATCAAGTCGTTGGAGGCGTTGTATGGTTGGAATTTGCAGCTGGAAGTGTGCAGTGAGTGGAATAAGTATTGCGAGTGTCTACAGTAAACAGCCGTCGTGGCAGCGGGAGTGCTATTTGGTGACACCTGGTAAAGTTTATTATGAGTCGTGCTATCAAGGGTACGGAGAGTTTGCGGGAATGGATATTTTTTGTTTGATGAGAGAAAGCGGAGCGGGGAAAGAAGACAGTGAAGGGGTAGCGGCTTTTAAGCCTAAGATTGTGCTGGCGAAGTATTACAGCGGACAGCGTTATGAAGAACTGCCGGAATCAGAGCTGTGTCCGTACGCAGGCTATTTTTTTGAAGGGTGGAAGGAAGGGTAGCGAATATACATAAAAGCTGTAGAGATATCTCTACAGCTTGTTATTAACGTCTTGTTTCATCGACAGATTGTTCTAAATCACTTACTTCTTGCGTAATTGTATTTAATTCTTCTTGCACCGCTTCAGCTTCAAGAACAGGATCTTGAACGATTTCTGTCGTTTCAAGCTCTTCTGCTGCAGCCGTTTCTGCAAGCGGCTGTTCTTTAGCAGTGCGCAGAGATTTCACTTTGTTGACAACTTGCGAAGATTGTTCGGAGACTTTTTGTGAAAGGCGGGCCGTGCGCTGTTTGAGGTCTTGGCCTTTTGCATATACCGTTTCTTTCACTTGACCTGTTTTAGCAAGTGCTTGATTCGCTCCGTCTTGAATAGAAGCACGCAGCTCTTTTCCTGACTTTGGCGCTACTAGTAAAGCTGTTGTGACACCGACTACGCTGCCTACTAACGTGCCGACTAATAACTCTTTGCTTCCACCTTTTGTTTCTTTACCCACTGTTTCTTTTACGTTTTCTTTTGTCATGACATTTCCTCCTTTTATAATATGTAATATGAAGGGTTTACCATTTTGTTGAATACTTCCTGTAAAACGCAAATGATTCGCTAAAAAAATGTGCAAGTGCCGTCGGACGCTCGTACAGGCTGGTGAAATTTGATTGTATATAGTATTCAACCACCTGACAGAAAAACCTTCTTTTCTGCTATAAAAACAGAAAAAAACTTATCTATAAAATCCGACACAAGAAAACGACAACATTCGTTCTTTGGTAGCATTTTCACTTAAAATTTTATATCATAGAGGGCAAGGAGAATACGTTCTCTTTTTTTAGATGCTGGAGGGATTGAAGAAATGGCTGAATCGAAGTACAGAACGATTTTAGAAGCAAAATCTGGAGAGTTAGAAGCATTAAAAGACAAAGCAATCAAAGACACCTGGCAGCCGATTTATCATATTCATCCACAGTACGGGCTGATGAATGATCCAAACGGATTGATTCAATTAAACGGTGAATATCATGTGTTTTATCAGTGGTATCCGTACGGTGCGATGCATGGAATGAAGCACTGGGCTCATGTGAAATCTACGGATTTAGTAACGTGGGAACGCCTTCCGGTTGCGTTAACGCCAACGGAAGAATATGAATCGCACGGCGCATACTCAGGCGGCGCGATTGAAAAAGATGGTCAAGGGCTGCTGTTTTATACGGGGAATGTAAAATACGAAGACGGCTCACGTTCAGCTAATCAATGTATCGCGATGCTAAACAGGGATGGAAGTGTGGAAAAATACACGCATAATCCAGCGGTACAAGGCGTCCCTGATGGGTATACAGGACATGTGCGTGATCCGAAAGTATGGAAAGAAAATGATACATATTATATGCTGCTAGGCGCTCAGCGTGAAAACGAAACGGGCGCGTTAATTGTGTATGAATCAAGCGATGCGCTTCAGTGGTCATTTAAAGGCGAAGTTAAAACATCACTTCCTGACTTTGGCTATATGTGGGAGTGCCCGGATTACTTTAAACTGGATGGAAAAGATGTGTTTGTCTTTTCGCCGCAAGGAATCAAAGCGGATGGCCACAATTTTTATAATATTTACAATGTAATTTACGCGGTGGGAACATTTGATGTGGAAAGTTTAACGTTTGAAATGGAGTATTACCGTGAAATTGATAAAGGGTTTGACTTTTATGCACCGCAAACGTTCCAAGATGAAAGCGGACGTCGCTTGCTATTTGCATGGATTGGAAACCCGGACGTTGACTATCCGTCAGACGAATACGGATGGGCCCATGCCTTAACGCTTCCTCGTGAGCTTTCGCTTGAAGGAAATGAACTTGTTCAAAAGCCTGTAGAAGAGTTACATAAGCTTCGAGATCAAGCAGTTCATTTTAGAGGAACGCTAAAAAATGAAGAAGTGATCATTGATGAAGCAACAAACAATGCATATGAAATCAATATGACGTTCCGCGAGATAGGGGCCAAACAGTTTGGTTTAGAGCTATTTAATAGTAAAGAAGAAGAGCTTCGCCTCGTGTTTGATACAGAAAAGCAAGAAGTGCGACTCGACCGTTCTTCATTCCACCATCAATATGCAACGGAATACGGTGTGGTTCGCTCTGAAAAATGGACAGCGTCAAATGAAGTCGATGTTCGTGTATTTGTCGACAAAAGCATCGTCGAAATTTATATAAACGGCGGCAAAATTGTCTTCACTTCCCGGGTATTCCCGAAAAAAGATTCCAAATCAGCTGTAAATGTATTTGCAGAAGGGGCTGTGGATTACCGTATTGATTATTACGGTATGTCGCGCGGTATTTAACATAATAAAAAAGAAAAGCCAATGAAGATCATTCATTGGCTTTTTGGTTTCTATAAAAATAAGATACAAATACATGAAGCAACTAAATGAGGGACAGCTGCAATAATAAAACGTTTCATCCATTCGGTATCCTCTCGCTGCCGGACCGGGGTAAAGTAAGGTCCTCTCGTTTCAAATCGAAATGTGTCCAGTAAGGTTACGAGTGCAATTGCCGTAAGTAATATGCCAAGAGGGCCTGAAATATAGTAAATATACTGCCAGTTGCCTGCTGTAATAGAAATGATAATCACAATAATTAAAGATATAATGCCAGATATTAATCCTGTTTTCAAACTCAAAATCTCCTTACATCCAGTTTTTGCTTATCTATTTTACCATAACCGAATGAAGGTTTGTATATACGGCTCAGGGCGTAATTTACTTCTTAATTGACCTTCTATGTAAGTATCTTCTCGTATAAAACGAGTTTCCTAACAAAAGCAGTGTTCCTAAAATCCACCCGGTTGCAGGGGAATAAGGAAAGATATTTTTTAAAGCCATCCCAAAAGAAATAGAGGCTGCTCCGAGTATAAATAAAAGCAGCGTGATTCCTTGACGTTTTTTCATATGTACCACCTCTCTTACTAATTTTACCATAAGGTGCGAGTATAGTAGAATGAAATGTAAGATATCTTACAAAAAAGAAGTATATGGTAAAATTTAAGGGGCAGGAAGGGAAGAGGGATGCAATGATTAAAAAAGGATTTATAGCAGGTATCGTGACGGTAGGGATTGTTCTTGCCCTTGCCCTTGCCCTTGCTGCTTTTACAGAAAAGTGGAGCTATCTCTATTTTGTGTCAGGCACAATGGGAGCAGTATCACTGGTTTTAGCTTTGGCATACCTTATTGACAGTATCGTGCTAGGAAGTACAGGCACATTCTTTTCATCCAAAAAGACGCGCAAGGTGAGCCGAGTTGAAGATGCAAAACGATTTGGAGCTATTGCAGTACCGAACATATTAGCTGCTTTGATTTATGTAGCCGCTGGTTGATGAATAGGAGTCTATAAAAACAGCTTGAGGTATAACCTCAAGCTGTTTTTTATGCGTCAATCTGAACGTTTCTTTCCTGTTTATCACGCAGAGGCATCAGCATACTCACAAATCCAACGCTTACGATGATGATTGCCGCCGCTAAAAAAGTCGTCTGAGCACCTGCAAGCTTTACGAGCATGCCTCCAAGAAGAGGAGCAGTAAGTAAAACGGCACTCGTTAAGGTGTTGATGAATCCGTACACTTTTCCGAGGTGTTCCTTGTCGCTGTATGTTTGAACGATATAGTTAAACAGCAGTAAATTAAGCCCAACTCCGGCTCCTCCAATAGGTGCAGCAATCAAAATGAAATAGCGTGACATAACGGCTGGATTAAAGCAGCTAATGAAAAATAAAGCCCCTCCAAATAGAAGCAGTCCAAATGATAACAGTCTAAATGGATGGTGAACCTGTTTTTTTCTATTAAGATACACTCCTGTTGCTAGCGCCCCCAGTCCGATTCCAGAAAGCAGCCAGCCGAGCATTTCCGGATGGTGAGGCAGCACATCTCGTAGAAAGATGCTAATTTGAGCGTCAACAAGCATCACTACAAAATACGAAAGGTGAAACAAAATAACGACGCGTAAAAGGAGTGAGTGCTGAAAAACGATTTTCCAGCCGTTTGAGTACGTTTCTTTCGCTTGATGGGAAGAACGAGCAGCTTGCCCTTGAATGTTTTTACCTGCTTTTTTAAGTGAAAACAGCACGCCAATAGAAATCATACAAGCTGCGGCATTAACTAAAATGCATGCTTTTGGCGTTGTAATCGTCAGCGCGGCGGCTCCGAGAAACGGCCCCACAACTTTGGCAACTTGAAACATAATGTTTTGTAAAGTAGAGGCCTGCATCAGCTGATCTTCTTTGACCACTTCTCGAACGTAAGAGAGCTGTGCGGGCACTTTCATAACAGAACTCATAGAGCGCAGCATCAGCACCCCAAGTGCCAAAAGCGGTTCATTTGTGAAAAATAACAGACATGTGAACAGAAGACGGACTAGTTCAGACAGAAACATCAGCTGTACTTTATCATAGCGGTCCGCTAAATTTCCTGCTGCTTGACTTAGCAGGATGCTAGGTAAAGCGTACGCGACAGGAATAAGCGTAATCCAGAGGGAATTTGCGTGCCACACGTATGTAAAAAGCGTCATCACCGCAAACATATCAAATAAATCTCCGAAGCTTGCTGCAGTGCTTGAAATAAATAATTTTTTATAAGAAGAATTAGCAAACAGCTTTTCTTTTTTCAATACCTTCATTCCTTTGTATGTTGTTCGTGAAAAATAATCGCATCTTCAATAAATTGAAGGACTTCGCTGTCAATAGGGTAGAGATTAAGTGAACTTGATGCCTCAGGAGATTTGCGAACATCCCAAAAGGCTTTTTCTAAAGCCGTATGAGAGCCAAATAGCTTACTCGATAAAAGCAGTATATCAGCTGCAATTAGCTGTCCATCTTCAGATTGAGATGCACGCTGATGCTTTAAGCAAAGCTGAACTCGTTTTATGATGTTAATCCATTTATCGGCACTCGCATTCTCCATTTTAGGCAAATCATGCTGCAGAATCTCACTTTCTTCTATTGAAACCGAAAGCAGATCATTCCAGCTGCTCTTGGCATTAGTTTCATTGTCAACTAAAGGAAGGAGCTGCTTCCAGTTTAATTCACCTTCTATTTTTATACTGTTGCGAAGCGTGTGAGTATGTTCTAAAGCTTGTTGAATTTCCATCGCTTTTTGCTGAAGTTTTTGCTGATGAATGGCTAGAAGTTCATCGATACTCACTTTGTGAAGAATAAGTTCAATATCTCGCAAAGGAACGGCTAAGTTTTTTAACAAAGTAATTTTCTCTAGTGTGATTAAATCCGTTTCTGAGTAGGAGCGTTTTCCATTTTCTGATTTTGACGATGGATGAAGCAAGCCAATTTGATCGTAGTAACGAAGCGTACGCACCGTGAGGCCTAATTTTTTAGCGGCTTGCCCAGTAGAAAAATAAATCATTTTTAACCCCTCCAAAAAAATGCTTGCAGGTAACGTTACGTCACCTTTTACACTGAATATATGTAAAAGGGAGGCGAAGTAAATTGAAACAAAAAAATCAAGGATTATGGACAATAAAATCATTCGTAATTATGCTGGTCGTCACATTTGTTGGGGTGCCTATCTTAATTGAAGGCATATTGCAGGATGCTTTACATTCCCTGTTTAAAAATGAACTTTATGCTGGAACAGCTACTGGGTTTGTTATGGCAGCTGTGTTTTTATCAGCTCTGTATGGGCTGATGGTTCAGGCTGGTGATAGAAAAATTGGTTTTCAATCGTTTTCAAAACGGCACTGGCCGCGCATTCTTTTTTGGCTTTTTGTGCTGATCTTAGGAAGTGTGGCAATTGTTGTGCTAATGGAATGGTTTGGTATGACGTATGAAAATAAAAAAACAGCCAGTTTACAGCAAGACCTGTCGCTGTTTTCATTTATACTTGCTTTTGTTTCAGCCGCTGTGATCTCACCTTTTTATGAAGAGATTATCTACCGAGGATTTTTTTATACGTGGCTAAAACGTAAAGGAGGGATTGTTGTTGGATTAGTAGGAAGCTCGTTTATCTTTATGCTGGTGCATATTCCAACGTACAATACCTTGCCCGTTAATTTTTTATCAGGTCTCGTGTTTGCATGGGTGTACGAACAAACAAAGTCGCTGCTTCCAAGTATGATCATTCATGCTTGTTTTAATGGAATCGCCGTTATTTTAACAGCGGCAGCTTAATGTAGTTTCGATAACGAGTAAGCTATGATTTATCTTACCATATTATGTCTACTGAAGAAGCGAATTGCAAAAAAAAGCGGAAATGAACCCGAAAACGGCTAGAAGCACTGCCTGTTCCTAGCCGTTTTTTGTATATGCACGCACGCTTAAGGCTTGCCTTAAAGTGGACGTTAAGGTGTATGATAAGAGAGAGTAGAGACAGCCATAAAAAGGAGAGGGTATCGATGCAATATCGAAAGCTTGGAACAACAGGTCTGGAAGTATCAAATTTATGTCTAGGTACTATGGCGTTTGGACGATGGATTGACGAAAAAGCGTCGGCAGCTATTTTACATAGCGCCATTGACAACGGAATTAGCTTCGTTGACACGGCCAACTATTATGGAAAAGGGCAAGACGAAGAATTTAGATATGGCACAGGGGAATCTGAAGAAATTATTGGACGTGCGTTAAAAGGAAAACGAGATGATGTTGTGCTCGCAACAAAAGTCGGCATTGCCGTAGGAAAAGGCCAAAATGATAAAGGCCTTTCACGCACACATATTATGAGAGAAGTGGATAATCAGCTGCGACGACTGCAGACAGACTACATTGATCTTTATCAAGTCCATCTTTTTGATCCGAATACACCTATGGAAGAAACGCTTCGCGCGCTAGATGATTTAGTTCGTCAAGGCAAAGTTCGTTATATTGGCTGCTCCAATTATGCCGCTTGGCAAATCGCAAAGTCTCATCATATTAGTGACAAAATGAATCTTGAAAAATTCATTTCCGTTCAGCCTCAGTATAATCTTCTCTCTCGTGAAATTGAACAAGAGCTGCTGCCGTTTAGTCAATCTGAAGGTGTAGGCGTCATGGTATACAGTCCGTTAGCACGAGGCATGCTTTCAGGCAAATATAAAACACCAAATGACGTGCCGCCAGAAAGTCGCGCTGCGCATGGTGAAAAGCTGCTGCGAAACTACTTTACAGACCAAAACTTTCAGCTGGTGGAGCAGTATCGCAAGTTAGCAGAAAAAAATGAAGTAAGCTTGTCTCAGTTTGCTCTTTCATGGGTATTGAATCAGCCCGCTGTAACATCAAGCATTATCGGAGCTAGTAAATTGCATCACGTAACAGATGCGGTTGAAATCAGCGATTGGACATGGTCAGAAGAGTTGTTGAATACCGTGAATTCACTGTATTAATAAAAAGTCCGCAGGTGCACCTGCGGACTTTTGTGTTTAAATTTTAATTTCCTTTTGCGTTAATTCTGCTTCTAGTGAGTCGTACAAAGCAAGCTTATAGTTGATTTGTTCAAGGTATTTAAAAGTTTTGGCCATTTCTTCTTCGACCGCTTCTTTGTGCTGAAGCATCATGTTTTTTCGTTCTTTAATTGTGCTTTCGCCTTGTTTATAGAGCTCTACATAGCGCTTGATTTCTGCAAGAGGCATGCCCGTTGAGCGCAGAGCTAAGATAAAACGGATCCATTCAATATTCGTATCATTATAGAGGCGTTTTCCATTTTCATCACGCTCTACAAAAGGAAGGATCCCTTCTTTTTCATAGTAGCGTAAAGTCGGTGCGGAAAGCCCGGTTTTTTCATTCATTTCTTTCATGCTATAAGACAAGATTGTTCACTCCCACTTATGAATCCTAAAGCTTACTTTAAGGTATATGATAATCGATAGTTGAACGTTTTATCAAATTATTTTCCGTTTATTTTTAAAATATGGAACTTTTATACAGTTTTTCCGTAATAACAAGTAGACAATAAGAAACTTACTGTAAAAAGTTAAGTAAAGGGGATAGAGTAATGAAAAAAGTAAAATGGATTAGTTTTATCCTGCTGCTGATTTCAAGCGGAGTCTTTTTTATCAATCATCAGTATGCCATTTTACTAGCGGCTTGGACCGTGTACGGAATGGCTTTATCAATCCTGGTTTATTTCTTTTCATACGGCATGAGTGATTCAAACAAAGAGTAAAAAGCGTGTACGCGTTTCTTATTGTCTTCAAAATAAGAGCAGAAAATGAAAGGGTGGAAGAAATGGGAGAACTTTTTTGGATAATTTTGTTCGGAGCGTGTATTTGGGTGCCACTAATTTGGAATAAAATTGCGATTGGCAAGCGCATCGCAGACGAAGAAAAGAAAGCAGGACGTGATTTAACAGGGGAAATCAATCCGTTTACCGGAGGAAGAATGTAAATAAGCGTAAAAAAAAGCTGTGACAAAAGTATTTTCGTTGAAAGAAGATCTGAATAATGAATCGAGATTCTTAATGCAGAATCAACTTCGTTCGGTTTTTTTATTAGTATGGTGGACGTAGGTGTCATGTATATAGTAGTTTCTAGCTGGTGATTGGAGGACAAGGCGAAGACTCCTGCGGGAAAAGCGGAACAGGTGAGACCCTGCGGGAGCGCAAGCGACGAGGAGGCTCACCGGCCGCCCGCGGAAAGCGAAGCCTTGCACGGAAATCAACAGCGGTGTAACAAGCAGTCCAGCTTATTTATCCCATCTGTTCGTCTTTAGGTTGGAGTAATTTTGTTATGTCTAAGCCTCTTTATTAGTAAAGAAAACAATAGTTTAATTCTGTTATTAATAGTATAATTAACCATATTTATTTTGAATAGAAAGGCTGATAAAAAGGTGTTAATATTCTTTTTAGCCGGCACTGTACTTGTGCTGGCGATGATTATTTTTTCGCGTACGCTGTGGGTGCCCAGCGGAATGATAGAACGTCTTAGCAAGAAAAAGTGGTTTCAAAACCATTGGCTAAGCGGAGGCTATTTGTTTGGCATTAATGCTTTATATTTTGGGACTACGATATGTTTACTCTTCCTTCCTATCTTTACTAATATCCCTTATTTGCATCTTGTTCTTATGTTTTTAGCGACAATTGTAAGTATTTTCACGTGGAGCGCCTTTAGTACAGCGTGGACAGGATCATTTAAAAACCGTCTTAAAATGGCTTTTACGGGAAGCAGCTTTTATTTAATATTGGCATTAATTATGGTGATCCAGTGGGTAAGCGTTAAGCCCCTGTATCCCAATGAAGATACGTTTATGCGAGCTTTAGGGTGGATGCTTGGCTTTTTCGTTTCAGCGGTCGCTTTTAGTGTATGTTTTATCTTCACGGCGTTTCTTGGAAAACGTTCAGCACGTGTGTAAGGATATCATCCGTTTTTTAGCGTTTTTTTCTAGTTAACTACTATTCACGAAAGCAGGGGTAAACGTGATTCGAGAAATTTTAGCTTCTGATGCAGCCGCTTTTTTAGCGTTAAATAAAGAGCTTGATCGAGAAACAGCATATATGCTGTACGAGGAAAATGAGCGTGCGATTACGCTCGAACAGCAGAAAAAAATGATTACAACTTTTTTAAAGATGCCGAACTCGACCATTTTAGTGGCGGAACAAGACGGACAGCTTGTCGGACATTTATCTGTGATTGGCGGAAGCGTTAATCGAAAAAAACACAGCGCATACTTAGCTGTTGGCGTACTGCGTTCCTATGGAAACCAGGGGATTGGTACTTCATTGTTTGAAGAAATGGAGAACTGGGCGGCGCGTATCGGCATCAAACGAGTAGAGCTAACCGTTATGACCCACAATGAAACGGCCATTTCGCTGTATAAAAAGATGGGTTTTAAAATAGAAGGGAAAAAAATATGTTCGCTCGTTGTAGATGGAAAATTAGTCGATGAATATTATATGGGGAAGGTTTTTTAAAAAACGTGCTTAAAGGGGAAATGAACGTGAAGTCGACGGTTGTTGAGTTAAATGAATGGATGATAAAGCTTCCTAAAAAGCTTGAAGTATTCTCTGAAGCAGCGGCGTCAAACCGTCTTGCTCCTAAGAAGTGGTCACCGAAAGAAATTGTGGGGCACTTATGTGACTCAGCCCTTCACAATTTGCAGCGGTTTGTCAACGTGCAGCATGAAAAAACACCTTTGGTCCTGACGCCTTACAAACAAGATGAATGGGTAGAACTGCAGCACTATCAAGATATGCCCATGGAAGAAATAGTTGCCCTATGGCACAGCTTAAATAAGCAAATTGCTTCCGTTCTTTTGCATATACCAACAGAAAAGCATATGTATCAATTCGAATTAAAAGATGGAAAGTTCGTTTCGCTCCAGTGGTTGACTAAAGATTATATTGCTCATTTAAAGCATCATATTAAGCAAATTGACGCTCAAATGCCGCTAGGAGGCAAAGAGGATGAAAAAAGAACATAAAAAAGAAGAATCTCAGGTGAAAGTAGATTTTAGAGCAGGCCGCGCCTATGGTGATCATGAATACATAGGAAGTTCGAAAAAAGGCGTGCTTCTTGCTTTGTTACCAGTTCTGATCATTGCCGGAGGTATACTGTTTCTGATGGTAAAATGACAAAAGCCGCATTACAGCGGCTTTTTTTCATAGAGGTGCTGAGTTTTGCTTTCTTCGGGATTGGTACGACTTTCTAAAGTGGAAAAGCCTGCGTGTTCTGCGACTATTTGAGCTGCGGAAGGAAGCGTTTCGACTCTTTCCCAAGATTCTGGATTCCACAGCTTTGATCGCTTGAATGCTTTGCTGCAGTGGAGAAAGCATTCTTGTACTTCGACGCCCATAGCGAGCAGCGGAGTTTCGTTTTGAACCGCCATTGTTTCAAGCAGCGCTTTTTCTTTTACAATGCAAGCTTTGCCGTTAATTCGCAGTGTTTCTTCTATGCCTGGAATCAAAAAAAGCAGCCCTATTTGAGGATTAGATAAAATATTTTCCAATGAATCTACTTTTTGATTGCCACGCCTCTCTGGAATCAATAGCCTTTTCTCATCGACAACTTGTACAAAACCAGGGTGATCGCCTCGCGGAGAACTGTCGCAAATACCTTTATAATCAGCTGTAGCGATGATAACAAAAGGGGAATGTTTAATAAATTCCCGGCAGTGTCGATCTAAATAAGAAATTATTTTTTGATGCGCCAATTTGTTAGGCGCGCCGACTATATCGCGAAGCTCTTCCTTCGTTTTTACTTGTTCTTTAAAATGACTGTTTTCCATTGCTTTTTTTCACTCCTACTTTTTGCGTATACTGAAAATACCATTTTCACATGTGAAATACTATATTTTTATATTTAAAAAACAGAAAAATCAGTATATTAAAATGGAGTAGAAGTGCTATAACGCTAGCTTCGGTCTTTTTTTAAATTTTTGATTGCGTTATCAAATATGTCATTAACCGTCTTCATATGTTCGCTGACGAGATGATTCGAGTCTTTTTCTCGCTGGCGCATGTCTTTCAACAAATCATCCATATCATCTAGCAGACTTTGAAAATATTCATCTTTTTGTTCTTCTTTCATTGTGGAATCGTCCATTTCATCAAGCTTATCGAGCTTATCTTCAATTTTTTTGAAGTATTCATCTCTCAAGAATCTCACCTCATTTATAAAGTAGCTTTCTGCTTATTGTATGCAAAATGTTTGTTTGCATGAGTAAGAAGTAGAAAGTACATAAATAAAAGGAGAGCCTGAAAAGCTCATTTACTCCTTAGTAGGTTACTTTTTAGTTCCCATATTACTTTGAAGTGCGTACTTTTTTTTATTGTGTATATGCTTCATAATAAATTTTGTCAGGAGATAATATGACATTTAATGAATAGATCAGTCGTTGAGTTTACCTTCATACTGATCAATTTCTAAAATAGAATTATAAAAATTTCAGGAGGTTTTATGAATATGAGAGAGATACCGCAAGGAAAACTAGGTTTTGGAACGGCACCTCTAGGCAATATGTATCGTAATATTCCAGAAGAAGAGGCTATAGCGACGGTCGATGCAGCTTGGGAAAGCGGCATCCGTTACTTTGATGCAGCTCCTCTTTACGGAGCTGGCTTAGCTGAGATGCGCCTTGGTGAAGCCCTGTCAAAAAGAAATCGCGATGAGTATGTGCTAAGTACGAAAGTAGGTCGCGTCATTTCAGATGAACTAGAAGACACATCTTCACGTGATATGGGAGAAAAAGGCGGACTTTTCGAATTTGGCCGTAAAAATAAAATTATCAATGACTACAGCGCAGATGCCACTCTTCGTTCGGTCGAGCAAAGCTTAAATCGTTTAAAAACAGATCGCTTGGACTTTGTGTATATTCATGATGTTGCGCAAGATTTTTATGGAGATGAGTGGGTAGGACAATTTGAGTCTGCTCGAACGGGCGCATTTCGTGTGCTTACGCGCTTGCGTGAAGAAGGAGTTATTAAAGGATGGGGACTTGGAGTAAACCGAGTAGAACCAATTGAAATCATGCTGGAGTTAGAAGAAGCAAAGCCGGATGTATCATTGCTAGCGGGCCGTTACACGCTGTTAGATCATGAACGTGCGCTGCAGCGAGTGATGCCCGAAGCCGTAAAGCATAATATGGACATTGTTGTCGGCGGACCGTACAGCTCAGGCGTTCTTGCTGGAGGTACACACTTTGAATATCAAAAAGCATCTTCAGACATTATGGCAAAAGTAGAAAAAATCAAAGCGATTGCAGATCGTCATCAGATCAGCATTAAAGCCGCTGCTGTACAGTTCTCACTGGCTAATCCAGCGGTTGCTGCTGTTATTCCTGGCGCTAGTCGTCCAGAGCGTATTGCTGAAGACAAAGCGGCATTAAATACAGTAATTCCGGCAGCCTTCTGGGAAGAAATGCGTGAACAAAAGCTTGTAGCTTCTTGTGCTCCGCTGCCGATCAATGTTAAATGAAGAAGTAGTTAAAAACTATATCAGTGCAAACGCTAAGTAAATCTTTATTTGAAGTTTTGACGTATTGCGCTATAATTAATTGTAAAGAAGCTTATTGATAGAAATTCATTATATATGTTTTTTTATCTTTGGTGACTTGACTATATGTAGATATATGAAGGGCTGGATAACAAGTATTGAAAAATGCTGAGTCGTTAACCCATCATAAAGAAATTTGTACAGCTATGCACAAATCTCTTTATGATGGGTTTTTTTGTGGAGGAGTGGATATGTTGAAGACAACTAATAAAGCAGCAAGCTCTAAAACAAGCTAATAGTTTTTGAGCGTTTTGCTAACATGAATAGAATCAATGTAAGGAAGTTAGATAAAAGGAAGGGATACAAAGGTGTTGGAACTATTTTTACGTAAAAAAAGGCAGTATCTAATTACAACATATCAATTTATTTTAAACGTCTCGCTGATTGTCCTAGGGTTTATACTCGTTTATTTTTTATTGAGAGAGCTTTTTTATATTATGAATGATGCCTTAACAGGAAATAATAACGTTCATAAAATCCTTGGAAAAGTATTGGTTTTCTTTTTATATTTTGCTTTTGTTTCGATGATTATGACTTACTTTAAGGAAAGCTGCCATTTTCCGTTGAGTTATCTTTTATACATTGGAATTACTGCTACAATACGATTTATCATTGTAAATAACAATTATCAAATTGGAAGTTTATTTTTATCGCTAGGAATTATTGCTTTAACGATTAGTTACTTAATGTTAACGAAAAAAAGATTAGAAGATAATGAAAGGAGAATTTGAATATGAGTAGAAATAAGGAGCATGAATTTAGTAATTTAGTGCGCGAAATCCGTAAGGAGCAGGTTGGAAATGGACCGAGAGAAATTACTACTCGCTTTGTAGATGCGTGGGCTGTTAGTGAAATGAAAGGCAATCTTACGAATGTAGAAAAATTTATGATAACTTCTCCTGAAGGCAAAAGAATGGTTCATGAGGCACGTACAGAGCTAGTGAAAAAAATTTATGATTGCTCCGAGATACGAAATAAGTTTGAAAAACTTGTTCATGCAAAAATTGTAAGAGTTTTTTCAGACATTAATATTGAAGAAGATGTTGCGATGACTACTTTTGTTTTTGATAAAAAGTTAGACGATTAACTAAAATAGTTTTTTGAAAGAAAGAGGGATTTAGTGACGCCAAACAACAGAGACACAGCGTATGTTGCTGTTGTGAAGAGTAAGTGTAAAAGAGCATCAAAGCCTTTGTTTCCTTAACAAAGGCTTTGATGCTCTTTTCATCTAGGCGCTTATCTATTCTTCACGCCGCTCATCAGTAAAAACAAAGGAATACGCATTCGCCGCTCGTAAGTTTCAGCGCTGTCGAAATATTCTTTTTGAGGACATGCTTCTTTTAAATTTGTAACGGTGAATGCGCTTTGCTGCATCAAAGAAAAGTACTCTTCAAGCGTGCGATGATACTTTTGAACGTATCCGCCCATCCAGTGCTGCTGACGGAATCCCATTGAGAAGTAGTTATCCACGGTCCAGTTTGTGCGCAGAGCAGAAGGCTGCAAAGTGGAAGTAATGACTGGATGTTCAACGGAAAAAATAAATCTTCCTTCAGGTTTGAGTGCTTGATTCACTTTAGTGAAAATGGAAGCTAAGTCTTCCATGTAGTGGAGAGACAGTCTTGCAGTAACCAAATTGTATTCGGTGCGTGGTGGAGTATAATGCTCCATCGATTCATGGAGCACTCTTGCATTTGGATAGTTTAAAAGCTGTTGCTGAGCCGCGTTTATCATATTGATCGAGCCGTCTACCCCGGTATAAGAGAAACATCCCTGGTCAAGAAGCTCCGCGCCAAATCCAGCGTTTCCGCACCCTAAATCTAAAACGTTTGCATCTGTAACATCACCTAGAAGCTGTAAAATGGCCGGTTTTTCAATCGTATCGTTGGCATTTTCTTTTTGCTGCCGGCGTTTTGTATAGGCCAAAAACGTCTCGTCATTATCGTAAAATTCAGTTCCTGTTGAAATCTTCAACTAAATCAGCCTCCTCTATGCAAAGTACCTCATTATACACATATATTGAAATTATTTACAAATATTTTGATAGATATGGAAATGGTTTTTTATTTTGGAAGTAGTGCTATTATGTGGAGTAACCGGCTTGTACACGTTTACGGAAGATAAGTCTAAAAGCTAAGAGTTGAGTATAGAAAGGGTGAATCTATGCGTAACTCTTAGCTTTTGCTATGAAGTCATAGGGAACCATTTGTTTTTTGCGTCGTTCTTATTTCGATAATTTTTTAACAATTGCTGCGTCTATTTGCTGAGATAATACGCTGCTAATCTCTTTTCCATTCTCCACTTTTTCTAAAATGAGCTGCTTATTACTCTTCTTTATTTTTAACATCGTACCTGAATGAATAGAGAAATCATCTCGCAGCTTTTTAGGAATAGTAAGTCGAAAACGGTCATCAATTTTTCGAGATTGAGCCGTAAATGTTAAAGTCGTTTTCTTACCAAAACTCATTTCATATTTTTGAATCACAATGTTATTTTCCTGGTTAATAAAAAATTGAACCTCCATGTTGGCATCCAATTCGACTAACGTTAAAAGTTCAGAAGTGAGCTGAATCTGCCGTCCGGTTAATGTTGCATAATAAGGGGGAGGCGCCGCAGGTTTTTGTGAAAGCGCTATCGATTTTTCGTCTCTTTTTTTCATCACAATTTGCTGTTCTACCACGTATAGTTCTACATAATCAAAGGGCTTAAGTTCATAGTCATCTCGCAGGGATTTTGGAATGACTATTCTACTCATGTGGTCAATTGTTCGAATGAAGATACGAGAAGGAACCGGGACATTTCCATCATGATGATCGATAATAATCCAATCATCACAGCTCCGTAAAAAAACTTTGTCGTTCGTCTCGAGTTTTGTTAGTTGCATAAACAAAGAAGGAAGGGATACTCTTCCCATTTCGTCAATTATACACTCTTCTTTTTTTGTACGCATCTTGCTACTTAATCCTTTCTAAAAACAGTTTAGATGGGGTATGTTACTTAAATTACACAGCATTTATTTCTTTGTCAAATGAAGCAAATGAGTATTTATTCATCCTACAGATTGAGAAATACAGGAAGTTTGACCTCATTCAGTAGATGCACAGCTGTCCCATGTAAAAGGTAATTATCTGAAGAAAACAGTTAATCTGTTAATTAGAAAAGCATAGAATAAAAGCGTTTTTCTTTCTTTTGATTTTATTGTCAGAAACAAAGGTTTAAAAAGGAGCTTCCTTCCTTTTCTAAAGAGTAGGTTTTTTATTAACAAAATGCAGCCAGATTTACGCTCAATGATGAATAGATTTATGCATATTAAGTCTAGAAAAAAATTTCAAGCGGTGCTTTTTCCACTTGTTTTGGAGAGCAGTCATAGTTGGAAAATAAAGAAAAAAGCTCAAAGCAATGAGCTTTGAACCAATTTTTATCGTTTTTCAATCAGCAGTAAGATGAAGGTAACAAGCGGTCCTAAGGCAAGAGATAATAAAAACCAGTTCAGACACGTTCGATTTTTACCTTAATTGTTTCTTTATATGAGTAACAAAATCTATATCAGCATAAATATCCAAATTTTTGATTGGAATTCCTGAATTAGGGTGGAGAAACGGTGAATTTTTTCATGAAGGAAAATTCTCTATTTTCCTTAACTTAGTGAAGGTAGTAGTGAATAAGAGAAGGATGCACGGAGTAGACGTGAACGTATTGAGGCCGATGATAGTGAAGCTGATGCATATATTGATTCATAAGCCTTTGAATGGCGTCATACACATTGGGCGGATATCCATAATAGCCGTGATGAATACCAACTCGACACAAGGAAAGGGGCGTCGTGTTATTGGTTCTGCACATTGTTCTATACTCTTCTGCGCTTTTAACCTTGCGCAGCTGCTCCACCCGCTGGTGCAGCTTTTCGCTGTCCTAGTTCTTGATCGAGTATAAAGATAGCTGCAGGGTTATTTTGGGCGATTTTTAAACGGTCTACAATCGTTTGAGCTTGAGCTTCTTCGTCGACTTGTTCTCGTAAAAAGTCCTGCACGATGACTAACGTTTGAGGGTCATTCGCTTGGTTGATAAATTGAAACGCTTGACGATAAGAATTCGTGACGAACTTCTCATGCTCCAATACTTTTTGAAACGTTTCTAACGGTGTCCCAAACTCACTTGGCTGAGCAGGCAAAGAGCTTAATTCTACCGTTCCGCCGCGGTCAACTAAGTAGTCAATGAGTTTTAGCATATGAGTGCGTTCTTCTTCAGACTGCAGACGCAGCCAGCTGCCCATTCCTTTATAGTTTAATCGATTCATATAGTTAGACATAGCTAGGTATAAAGTCGAAGAGACGTGTTCAAGTTGAATTAAGTTATTGAGCAGCTTTTGAATTTGTTCGTTCATAGTTGTTATTCCTCCTTAGGGAAAAGTTTTTTTCGTATACTACCTGCAATCATCACGCTTTTAATCTACAAAGATACTATATGTCACGTCTTTAAGTAGGTAACTTGCCCATCCTTTATTGGTGCTTCTTACTTACATATAAGAGTTGTATAATATAGGAATAAAAATAGTTTAAAAGTATCTTTTTTTTAGATGGTTAAAATTACTATGTTCTATTTAACCAATTTAGTGATAAAATTGTCACTCTGTGCAATTTTAATTGGTGTGAAGGAGTCAGAAAAATGAATATGCAACACGTATTAATACCTGGATTTGAAAAGCTTGCGAGCTTTGTTTTCTGGTATCCATTTATCATGTCTTTATTTTGGATTGCAGGCACGCTTATTTACATACGCTATCGCGACCGAGATCCTAAAGTTGATTTTTCAACAATTGACTGGCCGTTAGTGAGCTTTTTAGTGCCTTGTTATAACGAGGAAGAGACGATTGAAGAAACGCTTAAGCACCTTTTGGCGTTAGATTATCCGTCTAAAGAAATCATCCTTATTAACGATGGCAGTACGGATGGAACAACTGATATTTTAAAAGAAATCAGCAGAAATCACCCTAAAGTTCGTGTGATTCAGCTTTATGAAAATAAAGGAAAAGCCAACGCGTTGCATTTAGGTGCGCACGCATCTAAAGCTGAGTTTTTAATCTGCTTAGATTCCGACGCTATTTTAGATCAAGACGCTCCATATTATCTAATCCACCATTTTCTTCATAAAGGGGAACGGCTGGGAGCCGTTACCGGAAATCCGCGCATTCGAAACCGTAATACGCTGCTGAGTCGCATTCAGCTAGTTGAGTATTCTTCTATTATCGGTTCTATTAAACGAACACAGTGAATTTTAGGAAAAGTAATGACGGTCTCAGGCGTAGTAGTAGCTTTTCGAAAGAAAGCACTTGTAGACGTTGAGCTGTGGGATCGTGACATGATTACGGAAGATATCGCCGTGAGCTGGAAGCTGCAGCAGCGCTTTTGGGATATCCGCTATGAACCGAGGGCATTGTGCTGGATGCTTGTGCCCGAAACCTTAAAAGGAATTTGGAACCAGCGAGTACGCTGGGCTCAAGGCGGACAAGAGGTAATGCTTCGCCACTGGAAAGTGTTATTAAAATGGAAGCAGCGCAGAATTTGGATTGTATACCTAGAGCAGTGGATCAGTACCCTTTGGTCATTCGCATGGCTGTTTGTGACTATCATGCTGCTTGTTACGGCGAGCAGCCCCCAAGACATGCTGTTTTGGTTTACGTTTACGTCATTTTCCCTTGTGTTTATGAGCTTAATTCAACTGTTTATTGCGCTGAAAATTGATTCGAAATACGATAACGTGAAGCGGTATTACGTATGGGCTGCATGGTACCCAGCGCTTTATTGGATTGTGAATACGATTGTGGTAGTGGGCGCATTTCCTCGTGCTATCAGATCTAGAGTGAAAGGAGGCTATGCTACATGGAGCAGTCCAGACCGCGGCTTAACGAAGAGCAAATCATGATTCAAGCCAAACAGCCTCTTGCTCGATTAGTGGTAAGCATCATTGTTTCATCTGTTTTTTGGCTCTATTGTGCCATTGTTCTTTGGTTTTTTCTTTCAGCTGTTATCGGCGTAAATGACCGTTACAGCGGGGTATTAAAAATTGCGTTCAAAACGACGAACGGCGAAATTCGAACGTTTTTAGTAATTGGACTTGCTATTTTTTGCTTCTTTTTCCTGGCTCTGTTTTTATGGAGATCCTACAACAAAAAGAGATTTGGAAGCTTAAACCGACGAAAAGAGCCGGCGTATACGAGTATTAAAGATTTAGAGCGTCTTGAGCTTTTATCTAAGGATCAAATTCAAGAGCTTCAGCGTGCACAGTACATCGAGTTTGATGTTAATCCGTTAAAACATACTGAAGAGAGGAAGCACGCATGAAGAAATATGTATTCTTTCTTTTGATTGCGGCAGCGGTAGTTGGCTTTATTTTCTTTAAAGTAGTGAACTGGGAAGACAAGGCGAAAGCAACAACGACCGTGGAGCCAGCGCTTGAGACGAACGGATGCTTAGGCTTAAATTATCATCGCGTGCGCAAGCATAATTGGTTTAATCGAGTTGTCAGCTCAGTTACAAAGTCTGACGAACTGACAGAGTACAGCGTCTACAGCAATGATTTTGAACATCAGTTAAAAAAGCTGAAGGAACTTGACACTACGTTTGTTACGCCAAAAGATATTGAAGCGTATCAGCAAAAAGGCACGTTTCCAAAACGCTGCGTATGGATTTCATTCGATGATATCGACCGTACTGTTTATCAAAACGCGTTTCCTATTTTAAAAAAGGAAAACATTCCGTTTACGCTATATGTAATCGCAGGACAAGTGGGGGCAACGGATTTTCAAAATTTAAACATGGCTTCATGGAGTCAGCTAAAAGAAATGAAAGACAGCGGCCTTGCGACAATCGGTTCGCATACATATGATATGCACCGTTTAGAAGAAGACAAGCCTTTATTTCTGACGCCTGCTAAATACAGCGCGTTTGCTGGAGATTTACGAAAAAGCAAAGAAACGATTAAGAACCATTTAGGAATAGACCCGGTTTACTTTGCATATCCATACGGCAATACAAATGATGACGTAGCTAAGATTGTAAAAGATGCTGGTTTTCACCAAGCAGCTATCCTAGCCCCCCACCTTATTACAAAAGATAACGATCCTTATTATCTGAATCGAATTATTGTATACAACAAAACCTTTCAAAACCTTATTCTTCCTTGGCTGACACGTACGAGCACGTAAGAAGAAAATGTAAAAAGCCTCTGTCTAAAGCAGAGGCTTTTTTTTGTTCACCATCAAAAGGTATGTCGATTAAGTGAAGAAAGTACACTTTCATTTCTATAAAAATCATTTTAATGGTACCATAGAAAAGTTGTAATAAAAGACATGGATAAACGAAACAATCTATCAATTTTTTCACAAACTTCTTGTAAGAAGTTTGTGAAGGTGAAAAGAGGAAAACAGCGATCCTACGTTTGTTATTTTAATAATATAAGGTAATCAGACAAACCAATCCGTTGTCCGTTACTGGTTAATTTGTATTCATTATTCACGATTCCTCTCTATCATTTCGTCATGGGTTTTGTTTTATCGTTAAAATTTTGATAAAGGTGTATAGGCTATGGAAAATAGGCATTTTGAATATAAATTTAAAGAAGCGCTGAAAAAACTAAATGATATTGAACTTGCGTTAAATGAATCATCGATTGTAGCAATTACGGATAGTCGCGGATTCATCAATCACGTGAACGATAAATTCTGTGAAATTTCTAAGTACGAAAGACATGAGCTTCTCGGTCAGGATCATCGTATTATTAATTCGAAACATCATTCAAGCTTGTTTTTTAAAGAGTTATGGAGCACGATCAGGTCCGGTAAGGTATGGCACGGAGAAATAAAAAATAAGGCAAAAGACGGTTCGTCCTACTGGGTGGATACAACCATTGTTCCTTTTTTAGATGAGCGGGGTAAGCCGTATCAGTACGTATCGATTCGCAATGATATTACAAAACGAAAAGCATATGAAGAGAAAATTAAGCAAATGGCTTATTATGATCCGTTAACCAATTTGCCTAATCGCTACTGGTTAAACAAGCAGCTGAAAAAACTGCTTCTAAATCGAGAATCTCCTGAACTGCTGGCCATTTTATTTTTGGATTTAGACCGCTTTAAATCAATAAATGATACGCATGGCCATCATCACGGCGATGTGCTGCTGAGGCGCGTAGCAGAAAGGTTAAGAAAATGTATTCCTTCCTCTGATTTTATCTCGAGGCACGGGGGCGATGAGTTCATTTTAGTGCTGCATTCACTAAAAACTGTTGAGGAAATTGAAGAAATGACCGAACAGATTGTAAAAGAAATGGCGCTTCCTTTTTATATAGACGGTGATAAAGTGTTAACCTCTACAAGCGTTGGCATCAGCCTATTTTCAAAGGAATGTCAGCAGCATATTATTCCAAAAGACGCAGATGAACTAATCGACCGGCTGATCAAGCAAGCAGATATTGCGATGTATGTAGCAAAACGGAATGGACGAAACACATATGAAATGAGTTCGTCTTCATCTAATGAACGAATAATTAAAACAATCAGCATGGAGAATGAGTTAAAGTATGCGCTAGAAAGAGATGAGTTTCAGCTCGTTTATCAGCCGTTAATCGATTTGAAAACGTCTGATGTCATAGGGGCAGAAGCGCTTATTCGCTGGAATAGCGCAAAGTTTAGTACCGTCTATCCAAATGAATTTTTGCCTATTTTAGAAGAAGTGGATCTAATTGTGCCGGTTGGCAAGTGGGTGTTAGAAGAAGCGTGTAAGCAGATGAAAGCATGGACGGAGCTGAATTCACTAGCGAGTAAAATAGGAGTGAACGTATCACCTATTCAGCTGAAGTCCTCACGATTCGTAGCGGAGATGGAACAAATTTTGAAAAGAACGGGCCTTGAGCCGCGCTTTCTGGAACTTGAAATCACTGAAAGCGTTATTCAAAACAGTCAAGAATCAAAAAAAGTGTTAAACCGTCTGCGGAGTCTAGGCGTAAAAGTGGCGATGGATGATTTCGGAACGTGCTATTCATCCCTTAGCTATCTCAAACACTTGCCGATTAATACGTTAAAAATTGATAAATCATTTATTGACGACTTAGACGAAGTTGGAAAAGTGCTCGTGGAAACGATTATTCAAATGGGAAAGAAACTTAACTTTGATCTAACTGCAGAAGGAATCGAAAACGAAGAACAGCTGCAGTTTGTGACGGAGCAAGGCTGTCATATCGGTCAAGGCTATCTATTCGATAAGCCGCTTTCTCCCGAGGAAATGAGCCGTTTGTTGAAATGAAGGAAAATCCTATGTACAGAAAGAAGCTCTTTAATAGAGCTTTTTTTATGGTTTTTAATCGTATGGAAGGAGTGAGGAATTTGTGAAAGAGTACGTTGGAATCTGCACAGTATGTCAAAAGAACGTGTACTGTTTAGAGGGATTTTTAAACGGTGTGGTTGTTGAAGGGAAGCTTGTGTGCTTTGTCTGTGAAAAAGAGGAGAAGCGTGACTCTCATAAAAACAAAAACTAGCTACCTGGGGTAGCTAGTTTTTGTTTACTGCGCATTCACTTTTTCAGCTTGCCAGTAATACTCGCTGAACACATCAGAAAAAGCTTTGACGGTATTTGTGAGTTCTTCCATATTGTTATCGACGCCCCCTACTTCAATTAAAATGGAGCGGTCGGATAAATCTTGATTATATAGCCCGTTATTGCCGCTTGTTTTCTTTTTGCTTAATACTCCGCGGCTAAGACCTGGATATTTTTCCTCTAGTTTTTCATGGATCGCTTTGGCCATTTTCACGTTTTCATCAAATTTCGGATTCGCTTCACCTAATACAATCATCATTTTAGCGTACGATTTGCCGTTGATAGCGGCCGTTGTTTTTTCTTGGCGCAGTGAATCACGATGAATATCGATTAAATAATCGACGTCTTTGTTTTGCTGAAGAGCCGTTTCCACGACGCTGCGAGACATCATATAGGCTCGTCCTGTACCCCAGCCTTTTTCATTCAGCTTTTGCGTCATATTAGTTGTATCTACTTCCGAACCGATTCCGTCTGCTTTTAATTCCATTCCTAGCATTTGACCAACGAGCGTAATGTTGGTTTTGTTATCAACGGCTTTATTTTCATTCGCTTCACCTTGCATACCAAGTAAAGGGAAATAAGATTCCCAGCTGTGCGTGTGGTAGATGTACACAACTTTTCTGTCTCCCGTACTTTGCTTGGCCTGTACTTGAGACTGTTTTTTGCTTTCTTCGTACGTTTTGCTTTCAGCAGGATCCAAATCACGCTCGCCTGAAATGCTTTCGAGCGGAGGAGCCGATTCATGGGGAATCGTGGTATAATCCGTTCCTTCACCGGCTAATAGAATATGAGAATCAAAAATAGAAAAGCCGGGCAGTTCTGATCCAAATAGACTTCTTGTATCTGCCACGCGAATATTCGTCGCCAGCTGCAGGGCGACAGAAGAGAGAGGAGGCGGGGAGAAGTCTTCTTCAAAGGCATGAGAGAAATGATGGTTTTCCGTATGCATGAAGTAGAACAAGCTTTGGGCTTTATAATTTGATAGTGCTTGATAGACAACGTTTGAGCGCAGCGTATGCTGAAGAGTTGAATACGTGACGGTAAAAATAGCGGCTGATGTTAAAAGAACAAATAGTATAGCGATAATTAATGATTTATAAGAAAGGATCCAAAAAAGCTTTTTAGGCTTTTCAGTAAACTTGTTTTTCATAGAGTAAACCTCCTCTAATAAAATTTTGAAATCAGCGGATGAGAACTCTAAGAGGAGAATGTTATGTATCTACTATTTACTCTATTAAAAAGAAATAGAAATATGATAGAAACCATGATATTTAACACAACATAAAAAAGCTTATATTAGGGCATACTGTGAAAAAACGGTGTGTATTGGAGCTGGTTAGATGAACGACTCATGGATTTATCATCATTTTATTAATACATTTTTATTTCCTTTAACAATGTTTGGCGTGGCATTTTGTGTGCTGGGGATGTTGCTATACATGCTGTGGAAAGAAAAGCAAAAAGAAGGACTAAAAGAAAACAAGAGCTCTTAAATAAGAGCTCTTGTTTTGTCGAACATTCAGTTAGAAAAAGGGAGGTTCACTTTCTCTAAGAACTCCATTCGGTTGCCAAAAGGATCATCCACGTAAATTCTTTCGACACCGGTAATGTTTTTGTCTTCTATAAAAGAAATACCGAAGCTAGCCAGATGATCTTTGAACGCAGGGAGGTTTTTGACATGAAAGCCTGGATGCGCTTTTTTTGCGGGTGAAAAGGCAGGTTCAACACCAATATGCAGCTGATAAGAACCAAATTCAAACCACACGCCGCCGCGCTTTTTTAGACTTTCGGGTTTTTCGACTTCTGTTAATCCAAGAACGGTTCCGAAAAAGTGTCGTGCTTCGCTTTCTGAATTCGGTGGTGCAGCTAGCTGAATATGATCAATATGCGTCAGTGTAAAAGTCATAAACATTCCTCCTTAAATAGTAGAGTACTAGTTAAGTTTACGTGATGTATCACTGTAAATAAATGATAAAAAGTTGATGCTTTTCATAAGAAAAACTTATTATTTTATATACATATAACACCAAATGAAGTATATTTTATTTTGTTGTTATTTAAGAGAATTGGAGATTAATATGGAATATCACTATACGTTAACTAAAGATGATTACGTAGCTTTTAACATGCATCACGCTCAATATTCGGAAAGAGTACAAAAAGTGCTGAGAGTTCAGCGATGGATGTCGCTTATTTTTCTTCTTATTCCTTTGCTTGTTTCGTGGGTTGAAGGAGAATTTTTACTTAGCATGTTCGTAGCGTTTGCACTGCTTGCGGTGCTGTGGTTTCTATTTTATCCGAAGTACTTTTACGGAAGTATTAAAAAGAACATTGTAAAGGTAATAAATGAAGGAGATAACAGCAGTCTGACGGGTAAGCATACTATGATGGTTACGGAAGATGGCTTGGTAGAGAAAAGCTCAAAAGGAGAAGTGAAGACTCCTTGGTCAAGCATCACTCAAATTAGAGAAACCGATGAACATATCTTTATTCTTGTTAGCGCAATGAGCGGATACGTTATTCCTACAAGCACATTTGCAGATGCAAAAGTGCTACAGCAGTTTAAAGAAACGCTGAATGCTGCAAGAGACGAAAAAACAGGCTGAGTAGTAAATAATAATAATGTGGAAAAACGCCCTCCTAGATACTTTTCTAAGAGGGCGTTTTGTTAACAGCAGTCCCAGTTGTATAAAACATCTCTAAAGTTACGGTTGCGAAGGTCTTTTTCTTTAATAAAGAAATTGGCCACACCCGCATCACCAAACATAATATCGGCTTCGTCGTCCATGGCGAATTGAAGAAGCAGAACATCGTATGCTCGCAGCGCTTCATCGTAGTCTCGAGGATCGCTTTGAGTGAAAAAAGCGTATCCGCCCATTTTATGATACTCGCCCGTAAGCTCATCCCAGTAGATTTCTTCAGTTTCTTCATCTTCAAATAAATCTGATTCTATATCATTATATCGATAGTCAGTGGGGGAAACGGGTTCGATTTTTATTTCAAACTGTAAGCCTACTTCTTGAGGAATAGGGAACATATCCCGGTCAATGTCTTCAAGATACGTAAAATCGGTTGTTAGCTTTTTTTTATCTGTGGTTACGTCTTCATAAAAAACGACGCGAAAGTCTTTTTGAGCCGTAGGATGGTCAAAATCAAGACCGTACATATCGCCCGTGCTTTCGTTATTAGCTCCGCAAATGAAAAATTGAAGCATGCCTTGAATGGGCATATTTTCATAGGAAGGTACTTCAGAAAAATTGATTTGTGCCATCAGGAGCATCGGCTTACCTTGAGAATCAAGAGGATGATTTGCTTCTAGAGGAAGGTAAGGGTTGCCTCCAAACTTGCTTTCATATAATTTTGGACTGTTCATAACCGTATTGATGTGGATGTAAGGCTTACATGTTTTTTCGATTTCTTTTCGGTAAGGTTCTAGCTTAGGAGGCAGTTCTAATTTTGATAGAGGATTCATATGTACTCTCCTTTTTGTTTGAAATAAAAAGAACGTTTGTTCGTATTTTTATTTTACCTTAATACATACTGAAAGGGAAGAGAAATCGTATAAAAAATCCCTTTGCAGAAGCATCTACAAAGGGCACAAAGAAATGATAGCGTTTTCATTAAGAAACTTACTAAATGCCTGCTTATTTAGAAAAGAATCCTTTTAAAGCAAATGCGACGTTTTGCGGTCTTTCCGCTAAGCGGCGCATAAAGTAGCCAAACCAGTCGTTGCCAAATGGAACGTATACGCGCATTGTATAGCCTTCTTTTGCAAGGCTAAGCTGCATGTCTGTGCGGAATCCGTACAGCATTTGAAATTCAAACTGCGTGCGCGGGATGTTGTTTTTGTGAGCGAACTCTTTTACTTTTGCAATAATATTGTGGTCGTGAGATGCAATAGCCGTGTATGTTCCGCTGAGCAAATGTTCTTCAATAATTCGCATATAGTTTTCGTCAATTTGGGCTTTGTCTTGAAACGCCACGGTTGGTGATTCTTGATACGCGCCTTTTACCAATCGAAGAGGAATGCCTTTTAGCTCTTTTACGTCTTGTTCAGCGCGGAACAGGTAAGCTTGAATAACCGTTCCAACATTATCAAACGTCTTGCGAAGCTCTCGTAAAATATCCAGCGTCATTTGACAGTGAGCGTAGTCTTCCATGTCGATTCGGACGAAGTTATCGTATTTTTTCGCTGTTTCAAGAATGCGGCGCATGTTCTCAACGCAAAAACTGCGGTCAATATCTAAACCGAGCTGCGTCATTTTGACAGATAAGTTGCACGTTACACCGGCTTGCCCCATAGCTTCCAGCGTTCTGACATTATATTGAGTCGCTTCGATAGCCTCTTCTTTGCTTGAAACAAATTCCCCTAAATGATCAAGCGTACAAACAAGTCCTTTTTCATTCAGTTCCCGTACTTTTTTGATCGCATGTTCAATCGTGTCACCAGCTACCACTTGAGCTGCACCAAAGCGAAGACCCCATTTTTTCGCCGCTTTGTTTAGCGCTTTATTTTGGGAAGCGTGAAGAAACACATTTTTAGATACCTCTGCTAACATAAATATCTCCCCCTATAGAAAAAATCCCTTGTTGTTTTAAGATAGAGCAGCCTAAGGCTGCTCTACTGAGTATTAAAGCGTCGTGCTTGTTGTTTTTGCTTGCAGGTGCAGAATCAAGTAATCAGGACCGCCAGCTTTTGAATCTGTTCCTGACATGTTAAATCCGCCAAACGGCTGGTACCCAACGATGGCACCTGTACAACCGCGGTTGAAGTAAAGGTTTCCGACGTGGAACTCTTCTTTTGCCCGTTCGATGTGCTCAGGCGTATTTGAAAGAAGGGCACCTGTTAAACCGTAGTCTGTATTATTAGCAATTTCCATCATATGATCGAAGTCGCGCGCTTTGCAGAATGCTACGACTGGGCCGAAGATTTCTTCTTGCATTAAACGTGCTTTTTCATCTACATCTGCAATAATCGTAGGCTGAATGAAGTAGCCTTTTGAATCATCTGCTTCTCCGCCCGTCATTAAACGGCCTTCTTCTTTACCGATTTCAATGTACTTTGTAATTTTGTTGAAAGAAGCCTGGTCAATAACAGGTCCCATATACGTGTTCACATCTTCAGGACTTCCCATTGTTAATGTTTTTGTCAGCTCAACTGCTTTTTCAAGAACGATATCGTATACGTCTTGGTGAACAACTGCACGAGAGCCTGCTGAACACTTTTGTCCAGAGAAGCCAAATGCTGAATACACAATAGAAGAAGCAGCTAAATCTAAATCAGCATCTTTATCTACAACGACCGTATCTTTACCGCCCATTTCAGCAATAACGCGTTTTAGCCAGATTTGACCAGGCTGTACTTTTGCCGCGCGTTCATAGATGCGGCAGCCTACTTCACGCGAACCTGTAAATGAAACGAAGCGTGTTTTTGGGTGATCTACTAAATAGTCGCCAATTTCGCTTCCGCTTCCCGGCACGTAGTTCAGTACGCCGTCTGGAAGGCCAGCTTCTTTCATTACTTCTACAAATTTTGCTGCGATAACCGGTGTGTTGTTAGCAGGTTTTAATAGAACCGTATTTCCTGCTACGATTGCTGCTGCTGCTGTTCCAGCCATGATTGCTAACGGGAAGTTAAAAGGTGAAATAATAACGCCGACACCAAGCGGAATGTAGTTAAATTTATTTTCTTCACCGTCGCGGCTCTCCACAGGCGCACCGTCTTTTAGCTGCACCATTTGGCGAGCGTAGTATTCAAGGAAGTCAATTGCTTCTGCTGTATCAGCATCTGCTTCTTTCCACGGTTTTCCGGCTTCTTTCACAAGGTAAGCTGAAAATTCATGCTTGCGGCGGCGAATAATGTCCGCTGCGCGGAAAAGAATATCTGCTCGTGCTTCCGGCGCTTCTTTTTTCCACGTATTAAAGGTAGAAAGTGCTGCTTGCATTGCTTTTTCAGCCAAGTCTTGATCTGCTTTTGACACGCGGCCGATAACTTCTGTTTTATTTGCTGGGTTAATGGACTGAATTTGATCTTCTGTTGTAATTAATTCTCCGCCAATTACAAGAGGATAGTTCTTGCCAAGCTCTGATTGTACAAGTTCTAATGCAGATTCAAATGCATCTTTGTTTTGTGCAATCGTAAAGTCTGTAAAAGGCTCGTGTTTGTATTGTTTGATTTCGTTGATATTCATTGTGTTCATTTTTATTACCCCTTTTTTAGAAAATTTGCAACATAATTAATATTCCAACACCCTATACCTGTATTATAATCACCTTATTATCGTTTTGTACATAGTTTTTTAACAAAAATGTTCAAAAAAATTTAAAAATAAACACTTTTGTTTAAATGTACAATGAATCTATGGTTTTTATAGTGATTTTGAACAAAACGAAAAGAAAGGGTTGTCGGTAAAGTATAAGAAAAGATGTTTTGAAGTAAAGAATTACGATAGGGGAAAGAGTTTATCGGTAGTAAATTAAAATGATCTTCCTTTCAAAAAAACAATAGACAAAGTTGTTCAATATAAATTATCATATAATTCGAAAAGTAATTTTTGTCGAATGAAGCTATCTTTTTCGTCAAGTGAAGGCTTCATTTGAATGTACAGATAGAAGGAGGGTAGAAAAACAGCAGTTATTTGTCCATATTGTTGTAAGGGCTTACATATTTAACGCGCGATGCGAAGAACGTGTAATTCTTTAAATGACGGTTCCTATAAGGAGGATTTTAACATGAGTCATCAACCGCCTGAGTTAAAAAAAGAATTAAAAATTCGACACATAACCATGATTTCTTTAGGAGGAATCATTGGTGCCGGTTTGTTCATTGGAAGTGGATCGCTCATTAACGCAGCGGGTCCTGGTTCCATTTTTTCGTACGCGTTTGCCGGTTTGCTGGTGATTTTAGTTATGCGAATGCTGGGGGAAATGTCTACGGCTAATCCTTCAAGCGGCTCGTTCGCCACATATGCCAGAGAAGCGCTTGGGCCGTGGGCCGGCTACACAATCGGCTGGCTGTACTGGTTTTTCTGGGTAATTGTTATTGCAGTTGAAGCGATTGCGGGTTCAACGATTATTCAATATTGGTTTCCGTCTTTACCGTCTTGGGGCGTGAGCCTGATCCTGACGTTTTTACTAACGTTAACGAACTTATACTCTGTTAAATCATTTGGTGAATTTGAATACTGGTTTTCGCTTATTAAAGTAGTTAGTTTAGTGCTGTTTTTACTTTTAGGAGGAGCGATCATCCTCGGTTTAATACCGGGAGTAGAGTCTCCGGGAGCATCAAATCTTCTTCATAGAGGAGGATTTCTTCCAAATGGAATCAGCTCCGTCTTTTTAGGAGTGGCGATTGTCATGTTTTCTTTTATGGGGACAGAAATTGTCGCAACAGCCGCTGGAGAATCGGCTCAGCCTGAGCGAGCGATCACCATCGCAACAAATACCGTTATTTATCGTATTTTAATTTTTTATCTTGGGTCCATTTTAATCTTAGTGACTATTCTTCCGTGGGATTCTTCAAGCTTGATGAAAAGTCCGTTTGTTTCGATATTAGAGCTGGTAAACGTTCCGGCAGCGGCTCAAATTATGAACTTTATCGTACTGACTGCTGTTTTGTCTTGCTTAAATTCAGGTCTATACACGAGTTCTCGTATGCTTTACTCAATGGCGCAAAAAGGAGACGCGCCGCGCATGTTTTTGAAAGTGAATAAAAAAGGCATTCCGTTTAATGCCATTGTAGGATGTACCGTGATTTCTTACATCAGCGTTGGTTTTAACTATCTTTCACCTGATAAAATCTTTTTATTTTTAGTAAACGCATCGGGAGGCGTAGCGCTTCTTGTGTACCTTGTTATTGCTTTTTCACAGCTTCGCATGAGAAAGAAATACGAAAAAGAAAAGCCGGAAGCATTAAAAATCAGAATGTGGCTGTTTCCTTATTTAACGTATGGAACGATTGCGGCGATCACAAGTATCTTTATTGCGATGGCATTTATTGATTCCCTTCGCACTCAGTTTTATCTCACGCTGCTGATTGCTGTATTTGTGGTATGTTCGTACTTCTTTACGAAAAAGAAAAAAGATGATAGTTCCCTATCAGGACAGGGGAATAAAAGAATTTCTTAATAGAAGAGAAAATCATCACGAGGGGCTAGGGGGAAGTAAATTGGCAAACAAAGAGTTAAAACGAGGGCTTGAATCTCGTCATATCCAAATGATTGCTCTTGGAGGAACGATTGGGGTAGGGTTATTCATGGGTTCAGCAAGCACCATTAAATGGACGGGGCCATCCGTCCTGCTTGCGTATGCTATTTGCGGCGTTTTTATTTTCTTTATTATGCGTGCAATGGGGGAAATGCTTTACTTAGAGCCAAGTACGGGTTCATTTGCGACATTCGGTCATAAATATATTCATCCGTTAGCTGGTTATATCACGGCTTGGAGCAACTGGTTTCAATGGGTGATTGTGGGCATGGCAGAGATTATTGCAGTCGGAGCTTATATGCAGTACTGGTTCCCGCATTTACCGGCGTGGGTTCCGGGAATTGTCGCCATGGTCATTCTTGGTGGGGCCAATTTAATTTCGGTGAAATCGTTTGGAGAGTTTGAATTTTGGTTTGCAATGATTAAAATTGTTACGATTGTTCTCATGATTATTGCCGGTCTTGGCCTTATTTTCTTCGGTCTTGGAAACGGCGGCGAAGCGCTTGGCCTGTCGAATTTGTGGGCAAACGGCGGTTTCTTTACAGGCGGATGGTCAGGCTTTTTCTTTGCCTTGTCGCTTGTTATTGCTGCTTATCAAGGAGTAGAGCTTATTGGAATTACAGCAGGAGAAGCAAAAGATCCTAAAAAAACGTTAACAAGTGCAATTCAAAGCTTAATTTGGCGTATTTTAATTTTTTATATCGGCGCCATCTTTGTGATTGTAACGGTGTATCCGTGGAACGAGCTGGATTCACTCGGCAGTCCGTTTGTTTCTACGTTTGCTAAAGTAGGAATTACAGCAGCGGCGGGCATTATTAACTTTGTTGTCATCACAGCGGCAATGTCTGGGTGCAACAGCGGAATTTTCAGTGCGGGACGTATGCTTTACACGCTAGGTGTAAACGGTCAGGCTCCGGCCTTTTTTACAAAGGTTTCTCGAAACGGTGTGCCTATTTATAGTACCGTTGCGGTGATGATCGGCTTAGCGGCGGGCGTTGTCTTAAATTATATTGCACCGCCAAACGTTTTCGTGTACGTGTACAGTGCGAGCGTGCTTCCAGGGATGATTCCGTGGTTTGTAATTCTTATCAGTCAAATTCGTTTTCGAAAAGCAAAAGGAGCGGCGATGGACCAACATCCGTTTAAAATGCCTTTTGCTCCTGTGACGAACTACGTAACCATCGCGTTTTTACTTATGGTGCTTGTAGGCATGTGGTTTAATGATGAAACGCGCATATCGCTGATTGTAGGCATTATCTTTTTAGCTATTGTTGTGCTGAGCTACTATGTATTAGGTATCGGTAAGCGTACGGAAGTACGGTCTTCCGAAAGACGTAAGCTAGTGAAATAAATGATTTTGTAAGAGAGGCTGAAAAGCATTTTAGTTTAAGAAGAAGATCCGAACGATGAATGTAACGCGTTCGGATTTTTTATTGGAATGGTGAACGTAGGTTTCAGCTCATGCATCTTATTTGTTCGTCTTTAGATTGGATTGATTTAATCTCTTTTGAACAGAGGAGAAGAAGCGAAGTCAGCGCTTTTCTTAGGCCGTTTTCTTCTTTTATTGATGAGGTGCATGGCAAGAAGGAAAAAGAAAAAAAGAAAAAACCAGAGTCAAAAGGGCGTGTTCAGGCATAAGATAATCCAACTCAAGCGAAATGCAAGCTGCATTTTTCTTGAGGAAAGAGTAACTAAAGAAAAGGAAGTGTTCGTATGTCTGGAAACGCTGGATATGGTCATGGATCTGGTTTTGCTTTATTAGTTGTATTATTTATTTTATTAGTGATCATCGGCTGCAGCTGCTACGGCGGAGGCTTTGGCTGGTAATTCACTCATTTAAAAAGCCCTATAAGGGCTTTTTCTATGCTTATAAATAACGCTTTTTCCCGTTTTGATAAATGTTTACATGAAAACCGTTTACTTCACTCATAAAGACTTTAGAAGGGAAATCTGCTGCTTTGACAGATGAAGTGATTTCGACAGTTTGATACGTCTTTGGTTCCAACGTAACAGTATGAAGCCTAGGCTTATTCATCATAAGTAAAAAAGGGGAATCTTCTTTAAAATAGGAGCGTTCATCCAGTGCTACTTCAAACGTAATAGGTTTTGAGCTGTGATTTTCAAATGAAAGGTCACAGGTGCCCGTTAATACGGTTTCTTTTTTATTTCTCTTGTATGTACAATTGCTGTTTTCCACATCGTAAGAAACGGCATACATACCTGGTAATACGGTCTTTTGCATCGCTTCAACCATATGACCAGGACCTGATATGACAATAAATGCAGCTAACATCGTTAGTTTTAAACGATGACGATTTAAACTTTTGTAAAGGGCAAAAAGACCAAGTAAAAGTATGATTCCCCACGCATTGCTAGCATATTGAATTCCCGTCCTTGTTTCTTCATCTCCATAGAGGGGAAGACCTAAAAAAGAAAAGATAGAATGACTGAGCGGCGTTGAGTTAGGAAAAGGGATGTTTAAAATAAAAACAGCTAGTAAAAAGGTGAGTCCTTTTATTAAAAGTGATCGTTCATGAATCATGTGGTTCCTCCTTAGCTATAAATCACGTATCATTATATACTATTATTATCTTATTTTGTAATTAATGGCTATTTTTCTGTGCGTGGAGGGAAGATGAATGAAAACTTTGTTATTAGTTAGGCATTGTGAAGCAGAAGGGCAAGAAGCAAAAGCATCATTGACGGAACAAGGCATACAGCAGGCCCAGCAGTTAATAGGTTATTTGAACAAGCTGAGTTATCCCATTGATAAAATTATTTCAAGTCCGTACAAACGAGCCGTTCAAACAATTGAACCTTATGCAAAAGATACTGGTCTCCCTCTTCATATAGATACAAGGCTAGAAGAAAGGCGTTTAAGCGGACAGCCTCTTTTCAACTGGATAGAAGTATTGAAAAGAACTTTTGATGACATAGACTTCAAGGTAGACGGAGGAGAATCGACGAAAGAAGCCACGGTACGTGCTTTAGAGCTGTTTAAAGAAGTAATGAATGAAAAACAGAAAACGACTCTGTTTGTTACGCACGGCAATATGATGACGTTAATCCTCAGATATTTTGATCCGAAGTTTGGGTTTAATGAATGGTCGCGTTTAACAAATCCAGATATATATCAAATCGATCTCGAAAAGAAGAACGTTTCCATCACAAGGCTTTGGAATGAGCAGAAAACAAATTGATGAAATAAAAGATTTTTTGTGCATTTGTGCAGACGATAAGTTTAGCTCAATATAAAAACCTTCTGCCGCATCACAATCCAGAAATGTTGGTAGCCTCAAAGCTGCCCCGTAGGCTTTTAACAGATACATAATAGGATGAAGCCTGTCTTAGAACAGAAACTTGCTATTTCTAAATTGATATGTTACACTAAGGTTAATTATTTTTGTTCGGTATGAAATTGAAAGAAGAGAAATATTCTTCAATAGAAATTTTTATCTGGAAATAGTACGATTGAGCAAGGGTAGTAATATATGCGTGGAGAAATTCCACCACTGGAGGAAATAGTATGACTGAAGGTACAGTAAAATGGTTTAATGCAGAAAAAGGTTTCGGTTTCATCGAAATTGAAGGCGGAGAAGATGTATTCGTACATTTCAGCGCAATTCAAGGCGACGGATTCAAATCTTTAGACGAAGGTCAAAAAGTGACTTTCGACATCGAGCAAGGTCAACGCGGTGCACAAGCTGCTAACGTTGTAAAAGCATAATTTTATGCAATCCAAAAAAGACTCCGACTTTGGACGGGGTCTTTTTTTATTGTAACAAACACGCAGGTAACGGAGGAATACGTATGAGTAAAGCAAAAGGTAAAGGCGGCACGGGGCGAGGCACCGGTAAAAAAGGGTGGAACCGCTGGCAGGCGAGTGCAAAAAAGAAGAAAAATGCAAAGCCTTATAAAAGCAAGGGAACAAAAAATGCTGATAAGCCGGAAGGCAACTAATCCTATATGCGCAGTATCATCTGCAACTTCGACTTACTCTGCTTGAGTAAGTTTATTTCATATGGAATTATTTTTTTATTGCTTTTTTGACAGATTGCTGTCACTATATGAAATAATAAAGTGATTTGTGTGAATTTTCTATAAAAATTGATTTTTTTTGCAAACACTTTCATATTTCGACAACCTTTTTGATTTTTATCAGTTATACTTCTTTATAATAGATTATAGAAAGATGCAGGGGAGCATAAAGTGAGAGAGGAAAGCGACAGTTTACCTGTACGCTTTTTACGTTTCTGGACCGTATTGCAGTAGCGTCGTAACAAGTAGATCATGCATCAGTTTAGAACACATCAAAACTCAACTAAGTGTAACGGGGGGATATGAGTGAGCGTAGGCATCGTAATTGAAAAAGTTCAAAATTATGCTATGTTAGAAGATCATGTTTTGGTTGAAATGGTTCACAGCGGAGATGAAAAATCATTGGAGTATTTAATCAACAAGTATCAAAATCTTGTGAGGGGTAAAGCAAGAAAATACTTTTTGATTGGTGCTGAAAAAGAAGATATTGTTCAAGAAGGAATGATTGGACTGTACAAAGCAATTCGCGACTTTAATGAAGATAAGCTAACATCTTTTAAAGGGTTTGCGGAGTTATGTATCACAAGACAAATCATTACGGCAATTAAAACGGCTACTCGTCAAAAGCACGGTCCGTTAAATTCGTACATTTCATTGGACAAGCCTCTGTATGATGAAGAATCAAATTATACGCTGATGGATATGATTCCTGGCGATCAAATTGCTAATCCGGAAGCGGTGCTGATTCATCAAGAAAAAGTGGAAGACCGCGAGTTGAAAATTGCGGAAACACTTAGTGAATTGGAAAGAAAAGCATTGACGCTGTATATGGACGGCCATTCATACGCTGAAATTTCGAAAGAATTAAATACACACGTCAAGTCAATTGACAACGCGCTGCAGCGTATCAAAAGAAAGTTAGGTCGAGACGTAGAAAGCAGACAAGCTATTTCATAATAGGCAAAAAACAGCCGAGCCTCAAAGGGGTTTCGGCTCTTTTTCACGGTCTTTTAAAATGTCTTGAATAATTTCAATATGAACAGAAGCCCACGATTGTTCACGAAAATGAAGAAACACGCTTGGAATGAGCATAAAAACGTACAGCACCACAAAAATAATCCAAAGCCAGCTGCCGTCTTTAAATAAAAATTGCTGCAGCCGCTGCGAAAATAAAAAAAAGAGCCAAGGCAAAGCAGAAACAAGGATGGGAATGACGCCGGAGCCGTTTTTTTCTTTGGTCATTCGGTAATACACTTTTCGCAAAGTAGCGCTTTCGAGCGTAAGGTAAAGCTGCCGGATTTCTTCCATTTCCGCTAATTCATCAATTTCTTCTGCGTTTTGGTTTTGATGAGCTGCTTTTTTCAGTTTAAGGTAGACTTTATGAGCATCGCCGCGCAGTGAAAACATATACCAGCCTCCCGCATATTGTTTCGTCTTCTTTAACAGAGTTTGCAGGTGCATGTAAATATATACAAAAAGTTTCGTGATACAAAAGAATAAGAAAACAGAAGTGAAAGCGTAAATCATTAGTAGAAAGTAAGAGAAAACAGCTGATTTTCGCCCTTTTTAGCCACCTTTACACATCAAGCAGCAGCACATATACTAATAAAAGAACAATTAGTTACCTAGGTAAATAAAATGAAAGGTGAGGTGGGGAAAAGTGAATAACTTGGTGTTTCATGAGCTTCATCAAAAGTCGAGATTGTCTATTAAAGAAGTAAATGAAGTGTTAAAAGCGTACGGGCTATACAGCTCACAGTATTCAATTTTATTTTGTTTAAAGCGATTCGGCTCGATGACGCAAACGGAGATTTGGCAGTATTTAAATGTCGAAGCGCCAACGGTTACCCGCACGTTAACAAGGCTTGAAAAAAGCGGATGGATCGTTCGAAAAGCAGGCAGTGATAAACGAGAGCGCATCGTTTATTTATCTCCTCAAGCGAAGAAAAAGCTTCCGGAAATTCAGCAAGAAATTGAACGTTTAGAAGAAAATTTGCTGATTGCTTTATCCGACAGCGAACAAGATCAGCTTATCTCGTTATTAAAGAAAATTTGTAAATCTACAGAAAAGGGTGAAATGAATGACAAACCAGCAGGAGCCAATCTGGACTAAAAGCTTTATCAGCATTGCGATTACCAACTTTTTTATTTTTGTCGTGTTTTATGCATTGCTAACGCTGTTGCCGATTTATGTATTAGACGCCTTAGAAGGCACGAGTACGCAGGCAGGGCTTGTTGTTACCATCTTTTTATTATCTGCGATTATTGTTAGACCATTTTCAGGGAAAGTCATTGAAAACATTGGAAAGAAAAAAACGCTTGTATTTAGTACCCTCATTTTTGCGCTTTCTTCCTTCTTATATATGTTCATCCACGATTTTAACGTGCTTTTATTACTGCGCTTCTTTCAAGGGATTTCATTCAGCTTAGCAACAACTGTCACCGGAGCGATTGCAGCGGATTTAGTTCCCGCTAAACGACGAGGAGAAGGGCTTGGCTACTTCGGAATGTCAATGAACTTAGCCGTTGTTGCAGGGCCGTTTTTAGCACTAACGCTTCATCAATACATGGCATACAATATTATTTTCCTTGTATTTGGCGTGATTATGCTCGTTGGCTGGCTGTGCGGAATGATGGTCAAAAATCTTCAAGAAAACGCTGCTCCGTCAGTGAAGAAATCATTTTCACTGAGCGATTTGTTTGAAAAGAAATCCATGCCGATTTCATCTGTAGGTATTCTCGTTTCTTTTTCGTATGCAAGCATTATTTCTTTTATTTCTGTGTACGCACAGTCGCTTGGATTGATTAAAACAGCAAGCTTTTTCTTTGTCGTATTCGCAGCTGCGATGCTGATCTCACGACCGTTTACAGGAAGATTATTTGATAAATCTGGCCCAAACATTGTGATTATTCCATCGTGTATTGTCTTTGCGATTGGTCTATTTAGTTTAAGCCTTACACATTCTTCTTGGATGCTGCTGTTTTCAGGTGCGTTAGTAGGTCTAGGCTACGGAACGCTGCTTCCTAGCTTCCAAACGCTTGCGATTCAAGCGGCGCCTGCTCACCGAAGCGCATATGCAACTGCTACATTCTTTACGTTTTATGATAGCGGTATTGCGGTTGGTTCATTTGTATTAGGAATTGCAGCAGGTGCTTTAGGATATTCAAAACTGTACTTTGCACTTGGTATTTTTGTTCTTTTGATTACACTTTACTACAAGTGGATTGCAAATTTACGTCAAAAACAAAAAGCAGCAAATATCCAGGTGGGCATGAAATAAAAAAGCTCGGCGTAATGTGCGCCGAGTTTTTTTCTGGATTTTTTACAGGACTTTGGAAGGGAAGCATATTTAAGTCAAAAGGTACTAGCCAATTCCTATCCATCTGCACCATACTTTAACAGAGGAACGATTTACATATAAAACTTCTTGGATGAAATAAAAAACAAAGGAGAACAAACATGAAAGTAATGAAACCTCTTATGGTCACAGCGTTAGGGCTTAGTCTTGCCACTTTTTATGAAGGCGCTTTTCCTGCAGAAAAAGCTGTGCAAGTACAGGCTGCTACAGATGAAAACGTGATTGCTGATAAAGCAAAAACGTATGAAGGAGCCGATTATACATCCGGAGGCGAAACGCTAAGCGAAGGGTTTGACAGCTCTGGCTTTGTTCAATATGTGTTTAAGCAAGCGCTTGATACAACGCTTCCTCGCTCCCTGAAAGAACAATCAGAGCTTGGAACAGATGTTGACAAAAGTGAGCTGCAGGCAGGCGATGTATTGTTTTTTGACACCAATGAAAACGGTGAAGTGAACGTAGCCGCTATTTATATCGGAGGCGATGAGATGATTTATGCATCTTCTTCAGACGAAAAAGTCGTGGTGAAAAACATTTCAAGCAGCGCCTATTGGTCATCACATTTTGCCAAAGCAAAGCGAATTACAGGAGCACCGGAAATTGCAAAAGATAATGAAGTTATTGCAGAAGCGCTAAAACATCTCGGCACACCATATGTATTTGGAGGCGAGTCGCCAACGGACGGTTTTGATTGTTCCGCATTTGTTGCATATGTATTTCAACACGCATCGGACGTCTACCTTCCGAGATCAACCGATCAGCAGTGGCAAGTTGGAGAAGAAGTTGCTCGCGCAGATTTAAAGGCAGGAGACGTTATCTTTTTTAAAGACACGTATCGTGAAGGGATTTCACACGTCGGTATCTACGCAGGCGGCAATCAGTTTATTCATGCCAAGCGCAGCGAAAATGTGACGATGGATTACCTGACAAGCAGCTACTGGACGTCTAAGTACGCAGGAGCAAGGCGCTACGATGACTTATCGCTATCAAAAGACAACCCATTTGTGACCGAATCTCTTAAATATGTAGGAGAAGTACCTTATGCACAAGGTGGGACAAGTCCTTCTACAGGCTTTGATACGGCTGGTTTTGTTCAATACATTTATAAAGAAGCAGCTGGAAAAGACATTCCGCGCTATGCGAGTCAGCAGTGGAATGCAGGAGAAACCATTTCACAATCTGACTTGAAGCCGGGAGATCTCGTCTTTTTTGAAGGAAGTTCACTTATTCCATCTATTTATATTGGAAATGACTATGTCGTTCACGTGTCCACATCTGAGGGCGTGAAAATTACAAACTATAAAGTAGACAGCTACTGGGCGCCTAAATACTACGGAGCAAAGCGCATGCCATAAAGGTAAAAACCAAGACAGTCTGGGGCTGTCTTGGTTTTTTAATAGGTAGTCAATTGTTTTTGTATGTCTTTGATTCGCTCTAGCGTTATCCCTTCCCGCTGCTCGACGGCTAAAGGGTGATCGGTTGGCTCTAACTCGATGAGCGGTCTTGTTCCAACAGATCTTGTATGCACATTTGTTTTTAAATTTAACGTTTCGGGATAGCCTGGAATTGAAACTGAAAACCAGCCGAAATAAGGCGGTTCCTTTTCTTTTTTGTCACTTTCCCATACATCTATCATTCGGCGGAAATTTTCTTCGCTTAAAGAAACCCATATGTTCCAAGTGAAAAATTCTTCTTCATTAAAAACAGGAATTTCAACACAGCCTCTTACGAAAAAATGTTCTTGATTCATGATACAAATCTCTGAATATAGTTCAAAGTCGTTTTGTCTTTCATCGTCTGACGCGTCATAATAGTAAAAAGGAGCTTCACTTGTATAGCTCATAGGCAAAGCAGGCTGAGGGTGTTCACAGGTTAAGTCTTTATAGTGAAGTTTGTTCGTTTTCTTCTTGCCGTATAGTTTTCTTCTTCGCATATTATTTTACACTCCTCAGATAAAAGTATCTTCTTATAATACAAAAAAATAGCTGCTTAAGCGTATAATGTGTAAAAAAGTTTGATTCCCCGTATCTTTTGAACTTCCTTTAATCGTTTAGTAAATAGAGAGTGCAAAAGGAGTGAAAATCATGTCACATTCAAAAAAAATCGAAACACAAACAAAAAGCTTTGACGATGCATGCTGGAACGAGCATTACCCAAAATTGCAGCAGTACTGCCGCTTTTTAGCGCAAAATGCGTGGGACGGAGACGATATTGCCCAAGAAACGTTTTTAAAAGCTCAGCGATATAAAGGTGAAGAGCACAAGCTGTCTTCCGCGCTGTTAAATAAAATTGCGTATCACCACTGGATTGATCTGCTGAGAAAACGAAAGCGTGAAGTAATAGCCGCAGAAGAAGGTTTGGACCAACAAGACGGCAAGCGGGCGTTTGATATGAAAGGACACTCGGTCGAGCTACTCCTTAGTCAGTTTACGCCAAAGCAAGCAGTTATCTTTTTCTTAAAAGAAGGCTTTGGCTATCAGCTAAAAGAAATAGCGTTGATTTTACAAACGTCAGAAACAGCGGTAAAAAGCAATTTACATCGTGCTAAGCAGCGGTTAGAAAAAGACGGTGAGCCGTTTTCTACAGATTCTTTTTGGGATGAAAAAGAGCGTAATGAGCTGTCAGAACTGTTTTATAAAACGTTAGAAGCGCAGGACCCAGCACTTTTGATTCATGCTTTGCCTTCCTTAAAAAGCGTCATTCAAAAACCAACGTATACTCCGAAGTGCACTCTCTGCATGGCTGCATAGCCATATTACGTGTGATAAGGAGGATATATATGAGTACGATTCCATATGTAATTGAACAAAGCAACCGCGGTGAACGTTCGTATGATATTTATTCGAGGCTGTTAAAAGACCGAATTATTTTAATTGGTGATGAAATCAATGATCATATTGCCAACAGCGTGGTTGCGCAGCTGCTGTTTCTTGCGACAGATGATCCTAAAAAAGATATTTCACTTTATATTAACAGCCCCGGAGGTTCCACTTCAGCAGGGTTTGCGATTTATGATACGATGCAGTATATCGAGCCGGATGTTCAAACGATTTGCACGGGCATGGCCGCTTCTTTTGGCGCATTGCTTCTCCTAGCAGGAGCAAAAGGAAAGCGCTATGCACTTCCAAATAGTGAAGTTATGATTCATCAGCCGCTAGGAGGGGCTAGAGGGCAGGCGACTGAAATTGAAATTAGCGCTCGGCGAATTTTAAAATTGAAGCAGCATATTAATGAAATCATATCAACACGAACGGGACAGCCGGTTGAAAAAGTGGCAAACGATACGGAACGAGATTATTTTATGAGTGCTGAAGAAGCAAAGACTTACGGAATTATTGACGGTATTCTGTTGCCAAAATAAAGAGACACCAAGGAAGCATAGACGGCAGCGTCTATGCTTTCTTTCTATAGAAATAAGAAAAAAGACCTTAGTATTATCTTTATTTTTCTTAAAAAGGTAGGTATTATATAAAATATAACAGATTTCAGAAAGAAGGTTTTACACATGCAAGAAGTGATTGGAGTAGAGCAGCGGTCTCTGTTTCAAAAAGTATTAGTAACATTTATTTTTTCGTTATTTATTTCAACAGTTGGCTTATACGTAGGTCAATATGTGCCGCCGGCTTATTTTATTCCGTTAGCGATTGCTGAACTTGTGATGCTGGTTGCAGCATTTATGTTACGAAAGAAAAAAAGCGTAGGATACGGTTTTACATATGCGTTTTCATTTATATCAGGCATCACGCTGTTTCCGATTGTTAGCTACTATGCATCAGTAGCGGGGGCGCAAGTTGTGCTTTATGCGTTTGGAAGCACGTTCGTTATTTTTACTGTGATGGGTGTGATTGGGGCAAAAACGAAAAAAGATTTAGGGTTTTTAGGCAGCTTTTTATTAGTAGCGCTGTTAGCACTAGTCTGTATCAGCATTTTCTCGCTGTTTAGTCCCTTAACAACGCCTGGACTCATGGCATTCTCAGTGATTGGTACCATCGTTTTTTCACTTTACGTGCTGTATGATTTTAATAAAATGAAGCACGGTGAAATCACGGAAGAGCTTGTTCCACTGCTGGCACTATCTCTTTATTTAGATTTTATTAATCTATTCATCAACTTGCTTCGCTTTTTCGGTATTTTAGGAAGCGATGATTAATAAGAAAAACCTGTTCTCACAACAGGTTTTTTTCTTTTATTTATTCTCCGCCATCCCCATCTCCATCCTCGCTAACGTCATCCTCTGTTTTTTCATAGTTTGGTCCGGTAGCGTAAGGTTCTTTAAAAAACTTTTCAAGCCACATGGAACTTGTAGCGCCCGCGCCGTTTTTAGCGTGAATAAATTCCCTGATTGTATATATTTCAACAACTTGCTTTCGATATTTCTGAAATAAAAATGCGCTGGCAACAACGCCAATGCTGATGATTATATACATATTCATGAAATCCTCCTTATAAAAGGGTTAGTGTTATGTATGCCAGATAAGAAAAGGATATGCGAACCTAAAAGAAGTTCGTTTAGTGGTGCGAGCCTTTGAAAAAATGGTAGTATAGAGCAGGTACATAGAGAACGTAAATTTTTTGGAAGGATGCATGTTAGTGGTGAATTTTAAAGAGTTTTTTACTATTTCTTCGTATGAAGTAATGGAGCATATGAGTCGAAAAGAAAACGGAAAGAATATAGATGAATATGAAGTGATGTTGTATAACGAAAACGTCAGTCAAACAGAAAATGTGATGATTAAGTTTAAAAAGGTGAGCGATGAAATAGCAGTGGAAAAGGTCCAAACGCTCTCTTACTTTGATCAACAGAGTCCCAAACATCCCTGTAAGGTTTGCGGCAGTGAAGTGATGGTAAAAGAGAACAATAGCGAAGAACCAGAAGTTTACGTACATGATTGTTCATTTAACGGTGAGGAAATAGAGGATTGCTTAAGGGAACTAGTACAAAATGAACTTTTACAGGATAGATTTACTCAAGAAGAATTCGACCGGAACTATGGAGTTAACTACCGTGATGACGCTAACCAGCAATATAGCTTTTACGATGCCCAGCAAAGAGATACTTTTTACACCATCTTTAATGATAGTGTTTATCACACCTCTTACGCAGGACCACAAGAGCTCCGCTGCAAGTTTTGCGGGATGGATGAAGAGCTGCTCGTTGTAGACGGAGCTTTCTATCAAAAATGCGCTGTGCTAACTCCACATACAAATCAAATTATTGATATGATTGAAGCAAGGAAACAAAACGAACCAGACGTAACAAAACGTTGAGGAGAGAAAAGGGACCGAAATCTCAGAAGAACATAAAAAAGAAGCTTCCTTTTGAGCGAAAGGAAGCTTATCAAGTTTGTACCTATAGGGTTGAGTGGTGCATAATTAAATAGCTACCGGAATAACCGATGAATCATTAAAATAAACAACTTCTGAAAGAATGGTGCAGCCTTTCAGGTTTTTGAGCTGGGAAAGGGCTTCTTCTTTGCTATCAAACTCGTACATTCTCATTTCACCTTTTCTTACATAACACGTAATTACATACATTTTAGAAGTACCTCCACCTATCATTTATCAATTTATTAATAAAGAGCCATAACGGCTTTTATTCCTATTAAAATAGCGTAAGTGCCCCTGTGACAATAGCAAGGACAATTAGAACAAGAGATGTTAAAATGGCCCATTTAAATGCAAAGCGCTGATGTTCACCAAGATCAACACCTACCATACCTACAAGTAAGAAAGTAGACGCAACGAGTGGACTTAACAGATGAACAGGTTGTCCGAGCACTGAAGCTCGCGCAATTTCCATCGGATCAATTCCGTAAGAAGCAGCTGTTTCAGCGAATATTGGTAAAACACCGAAGTAATAAGCGTCGTTACTCATCACGAATGTAAACGGCATGCTTGTTAAAGCAACGATTGTCGGTAAAAACGAACCGAGTGAATCAGGAACTAAATGAATTAACAGGCTTGCCATTTCGTCAACCATTTTAGTGCCGGATAGTATTCCTGTAAAAATACCGGCTGCAAAAACAAGGGCTGCAACAGTTAGTGCGTTGCCTGCATGAGCCATTAAACGTTCTTTTTGATCCTCAAGTTTTGGATAGTTAATCATAAGAGCAAGCGCAAAACCAATCATAAATAAAACAGAAACAGACCAAATGCCAGAAACCAATACGACCATGAGTGCAATGGTTAAAGCTAAGTTAATCCAGATTTTTTTAGGCTGTGTAATATCTTCTTGAGAAGTTAAAGATGCGTCTTCAGCAAACGCAAGCGAGCTTTTTAATTCAAACTGCTCGATGTCAATAGCACCAAGTCGTCTGCGCTCTTTTTTTCCAAGAATATAGCCTGTAAAGACAACCCACAAAGCTCCGCCAATTAACGTTGGAAGAAGTGGAATAAAGAACTCAGATGCATCGAGGTGAAGGGCGACAATCGCACGAGTAGCCGGGCCTCCCCAAGGCGTCATGCTGCTCATAATACTAAGAGAAAGCATCGCAACTGTCGTTAACACTAACGGACTCATATTCAGGCGTTTATAAAGTGGAAGAAGAGCAGAAACCGTAATCATATAAGTGGTTGTACCGTCTCCGTCTAGTGCAACTAAAAGCGATAGAAGAGCCGTTCCGATGACGATTTTAAGCGGATCGCCTTTTACGATTTTTAACAGCTGCTTAATTAATGGATCAAACAGTCCGGCATCAATCATAACCCCGAAATATAAGATGGCGAACAGCAGCATCGCAGCTGACGGAGCTACTTGTTTTAACCCTTCTAGCATCATGTCTCCGACGCCTTTGCCAAAACCTCCAATCACCGCAAAAAGAAGTGGAATGACCATTAAAGCTACGATAGGAGACATCCTTTTTGACATAATGAGATACGTAAAGACAATAATCATTGTAAAACCTAGTAGTGCTAGCATTCAAACAACCTCCTTTATTTTCCCTCTTTTCTCTGAAAGCGTTTTCTTTTAGAGTAAAAAAACGTGAATAACATTTCTCATCCCCATGTATGAGTCGTAGTTTGATTATTAAGAATTTTTAAAGCCGCTCTTTACTCCCGCTGATGTTTCTTGTTTTCATGTTAGTACATTTTTAAAAATAAAGGAAATATAGGTTTTTTTAGAAAGTTCATAAAAAATTTTTATAATGGTAGTCTAGAAAAAAGCTTGGTCTAAAAGAGAGATTTTTCCAAGACGCAAACTTTTTAACTTTGGCTTTATTTTTCACTTAGCTTTAAAAAGTCAATAAACGCTTTCACGACCGATAGATTCAAGTAAGAAGGATCATACATGAGCCACGTGTTTCGAAGCAAAGGTGATTCATCTCGGTACGAAAGTCCGTATGTATATAAGTTGTCGCTGGAGTGAAGGCAAATTTCAGGTAAAATGGCAAAGCCTAAATCATTTTTGACCATTTCTTTGGCCGTTTCTTGCCGGTCAACTTCCATTGCCACAAACGGAGGCTCTGAAAACTTGTCATGCCACCAGTCTTGAATGAGATCTTTTAGTGACGTATCGGTTTTATAGTTAATATAAGGCAGGTTCGGCAAATCATCGATCGCAATTTCTTTTTTCGAAATTAAGCAGAGCCGTTCTTTCGTCAGCAGTGATTTTTCTCCGTTCCACGGGTAATTGCCTCGTAAAATACCAACGTGCACACGCGAAGAGTCTAATAGATTCATAACTTGCGTACTCCAGCCCGTATTGACGCTGAACTGTACATTTGGGTAGTGAAGAGAGAACTGCTTTAAAATTTTAGGAAGCTTATGCTGTGCAAAGTTACTCGATACTCCTAAGCGAAGCGTTCCCGTAACGGTTTCGCTCATATTACGCATGCTGTCTTTTGTTTCCTGCAGCTGCTTCCACATATTTTCCGCATAGCGAACAAGATGCTCACCTTCAGATGTAAACTCAATTCCTTTTTTCGTTTTGAAAAAAAGCGACACGCCAAATTCTTCTTCAAGATTTTTAAGGCGGTAGCTTAAAGAAGGCTGCGATACGTAGAGCCTTTCAGCCGTTCGCGTAATGTTCTTTTCTTCGTGAAGCGTTTTAATTAATATCCAATCTTTTTGATCCATCCCGATTCCCCCTTGTATTTAGATTATAAAAAAATTTTTAAAAAGACAATAAATTTTATGTATTTTACTTATGACCACCTCTATTATACGATAAATGGCAAATGAACCGGTTCTAAATAGTAAAAAAATAAAATGGTTTGATGAACGCCTCGGCGTTTGTTAGTAGGGGAGAAAGGTGATTAATATGACGCGCATTCCTGTAACGGTTATGAGAGGTGGAACAAGTAAAGGGGTTTTTATCAATCATGAAGAAATGCCTGTGAACAAATCCGATTGGGAACCGTTTTTGCTAGATATAATGGGAAGTCCGGACCAACGTCAAATTGATGGACTAGGCGGAGCTAATTCGCTGACAAGTAAAATCGCGATTATAAAAAAATCAGATTTAAAAGAAGCTGACGTAGATTACACGTTTGCGCAGGTTAGCATCAGCGAATCTCTCGTTGATTTTAAAGGAAACTGCGGCAATATCTCTTCAGCGGTCGGACCTTATGCAATCGAACAAGGACTTGTACAAGCTGTGGAACCGGTGACTAAAGTGCGGATCTATAATACAAATACCAAAAAAGTAATCGTAGCGGAAGTAGAAGTAGAAAACGGGAAAGTGAAAACAGAAGGATCCTGTATGATTCCTGGAGTGCCAGGCACGGGTTCACCCATTTATCTTTCGTTTGAAAACGGAGAAGGAGCCGTTACTGGAAAACTGCTTCCAACCGGGAACGCTATCGATCTTCTGCAAACATCCATCGGGACGATAAAAGCATCAATTGTTGATGTAGGAAATCCGCTTGTATTTGTTAAAGCAGCGGATATTGGCTTAAAGGGAGCAGAACTTCCGCATGAATACACGGACAAACAGCTGAAGCTATTTGAAGAAATTCGCTCCATTGCAGCGGAAAAAGCGGGGCTTGCACCTCAAGACAAAGCAACTAAACTATCACCAGCGGTTCCAAAAATGACGATTATTTCTCCTCCTATGGACCATCGCGACGGGACTGGCAGAGAAAAAGCTGCTTCTCAAATGGACGTATTAATCCGCATGATGTCGATGCAAAAACCGCATCAAACGCTTGCGATTACAGGAGCAATTTGTACAACGGCGGCTATCTATACAAAAGGCACGCTTCCGTCAGAAATGGTTCAATTAAAAGGTAATACCGTTCGACTTGCTCATCCAATGGGAATTATGGAAACCAGTGTGGATCTAAAAGATGGACAGGTTAACGGAATCAAAGTAGTGCGTACAGCCCGTCTTATTTTTGAAGGATTTGTTTATACAAAGCATACGTATGATGTATGTTTATCAAGTTAATAACGTTCTCTAAAAAAAGCTCTTTCTAGGAAACTAGGAAGAGCTTTTTTATGTTAGAATATTTTTACTGAATATCGAAAAAGTGGGTGGAGGTATGAAAAAAAGAACGTATATTGATCTAAGCCACATCATTGAAGACGGAGTTATCACACATAAAGGCTTGCCGGCACCGATCATTTGCGACTATTTAAGCCGAGAAGAGTCTAGAAAGCTTTATGAACCAGGCACTGAATTTCAAATCGGTAAAATTGAAATGGTCACGAATACAGGTACGTATATTGACGTGCCGTTTCACAGATACAAAGACGGAGCGGATTTAGCTCAAATGGCTATTGATAAAACAGCCGGGTTAGAAGGAATAGTCGTTTCAGTTGACACGACTTTAAAAGCGATTGATGAATCTCATTTTCAACATGTAGATGTAAAAGGCAAAGCGGTATTAATTCATACAGGATGGGATCGCTACTGGAATACAGACGATTATTTAGAAAATCATCCATACTTAACAGAAAGCGCGGCAGCTTATTTAGTGTCTCAACAGCCCGCTCTTGTTGGAATTGATTCGATGAATATTGATGATACAAAAGGAAAAACAAGACCAGCTCATACGCTGCTGTTAGGAGCGGACATTGTAATTGCTGAACACTTATGTCACTTAGATCAACTAACGGCGAAGTCCTTTTTATTTTACGCCGTGCCTCCTAAAATAAAAGGAGTTGGAACGTTTCCGGTAAGAGCATTTGCGGAGGTAGAAAGAAAATGATCCAGTTACATAGATATAGAGAAGTGCAGGAATTTAAAAACCAAGTAGAGCCGCTTTTATCAAAGAATGAAGTTCTTCATAACTTAGCGCTCGGCATTTTACACAGCTTGCAGGAAAACAGCAAACCAAATTTTATGGGTGTTATTTTAAAAGACAGCCGTGCTGCGCTTGTGTTGCTGCAAACCCATCCTAAGCAAATCATACTGTCTCAAATACAGCAGCTAACGGAGGATGAACTAAGCGAAGCGGCAGAGCTATTACAAGAAATCGACATACCGGGCTTAGTTGGAGAAAGACAAATGGTTTTATATCTTTCTCAAAAACTAGCAGATTTAAAAAATCAAGAAGCTTCTTTAAAAATGGATCAGCGCATTTATCGGTTAGACAAAGTAAAAAAAGCTGCGGACGCTGAGGGAGTGCTGGTAAAAGCAAGATTGGAACACCTTCCGCTCGTGACAGAATGGATTTGGGAGTTTATGGGCGTCATTGGAGACCCTGTATCAAAAGAACAAGCTGTCAAAACAGGAGAAGCTTTTATTAAAGCAGAACGGCTATTTTTATGGGAAGTAAACGGCAAGTATGTGTCCATTGCCAATGCTACGCGTCCAACGGCCCATAACATTACGATTAACTTTGTATACACGCCTCAAGAAGAACGTAAAAAAGGCTATGCCTCAAGCTGTGTATCCACGCTTTCTCAGCTTATGCTAGACAGAGGATTTCAAACAACAAGTTTATACACAGATATGACAAATCCTACGTCTAACAAGATTTATATGGAGATTGGCTATGAACACGTAGCGGATTCAGCATTGGTTTTATTTCATGAAAAAAAGTAGCAGGCTGTCTGCTACTTTTTCTATTACTTAAGGTTTTTTAACTAAATTAACGTGATTTAACGTTTTGCTATCATCAAAAATGAATTCAAGATCATAGGCGCCGGCATGATAGGTGTACTTCGTTTGAGTAGTACCATCACCTTTTACTTTGCCTGTAAAGTTCGGCTGACCTAATTCTTTCTTTAAGTTAGCTTGCGTGATGGAGCCTAGATTTGTTTGACGCTCTACATTTGTACCAAAATAGCGGATTTCGTTAATGACGTTATTTTGATCATAGCCAAATGCGTATCCAGGGTGACCCATTTCCGCATGATAGTAGTCAAAGTTGTTTGATGAACCTTCAGGCGGGGGACCGAACTGATCGCGAACGTCTTGACGTAGTGTTTTGCCAATTTTGAAGTCTACCGTTAAGCGTGGCACCTCACCTTTTACTGCGGCGTTGTAAATTTCATTAATGTTTTTTACAGCTGTTTGACTTTGACTGTTTGTTTCTTGAGATGTAGCTGCATGTGCTGGTGTATCAAACTGAGCGACAGGAGCAAATCCAAACGCAGCAATTCCTGTAATCGTTGCAGCCGCCGCTGCTTTTGATATTCGTTGTTTCATTTTCATGATTTTTTCCTCCTATATATAACGATTTAGCAACCTCAGTCTACCTAAAAGAACAGGTAGGCCAGAATAGTCAAGGAGTCTTAGTTTAGTTGGTAACTGATATATATAATGTAACACGTCTTTTAGAATGTAAACGTCAGGTAAAGTAAAAAGCAAAAAACGATTCATTTATCATAGGCGAAAAGATTGGTTTCTGTTCCTTTATTAGGTAAAAAAACGTAATATAGAGAGGGTTCTAATGTTTTATAAAAAACTAGATAATAATTGTAAGTATGATACAAAAAATCAAGTATTTGTTAAATGTATATATTGCTGCTGTGTATCTAGGACTTGGCGTAAAAACAAGTTTAGGGAAATCTGTTGTATTAAATAGAAGAAAAAGAATGTAAAGGAGAGAAAGTAGTGTCAAAACGATTTGTGCTCACCGTAGCGGCTGGAGGATTTATCATAATCTTCGGCGCGCTGCTGCTCTTAAATTGGGAAAGAGTGTTTGGAGATTATCGTCCCGTTCAAACAGCAACAGCTGTATTCAAGTTAGAAGTGGGAAGTCAAGGTGTAGCAAGGACTACAGATTCAGACGATGCTCTTCATTATATGGTGAAAAAAGGACATTTAGATGAATATATTCAACTGATGAATGAAAAGGGATACGTGTTAAAAGAAAAAGATATTGATCATAATCGACTTGTTTTTAACGATGGACAAGAGGATGAGCAAATTTACTACAAGCGCTTTGCCAGGAAGTATACGATGATTGATGGAGAAGGGTAAAGGATTTACATGGTATTTTAGTAGACTAAAACCTTATAACCCTATCTGTTTTTAAAGTTTTTTGGCGGAAAAGAAAAATAATATTGACAATTATGACAAAAAGCTTAATACTGACTTTATTACATAAAACAAATACAATTTGTTTCCTTATCAAGAGAGGTGGAGGGACTGGCCCTGTGAAACCCGGCAACCGCTGTCTATGACAGAATGGTGCCAAATCCTTAAGAGTGTATCGCTCTTAGAGATAAGGAAGAAGCTGAAACAAAGCTCTTCCTTATTTATTTAAGGAAGGGCTTTTTATGTACAAAAAATAATGAGGTGATAATTTGAACAAAGCAGACCGTATTAAACGAATGAAAACACCGGAAATTGATCCAAAGTATGAAGGACGAGTGCCTCCGGGTCAGGTAGTAACGGAGCGCTTTCCGATTTTACATGAAGGCGACGTGCCGGAGTATAACTTAGAGGAGTGGACGCTTCGAGTGTTTGGATTAGTAAACAAAGAAGTGACGCTTTCGTATCAAGATATATTGGACATGCCGCAAATAACGGTGAAATGTGATATTCACTGCGTAACGAGATGGACAAGGCTTGATAATGAATTTACGGGCGTGCTGTTTACAGACTTTTTAAAAGCAGTTGGCGTGGAGTTAAAAAGTAAATACATCATGCTGCATGGAGATAATGACTATACGTCAAACATTGAAGTAAAAGATTTACTGAGAGACGATATTCTTCTCGCTCATTCCTTTAACGGAGAGCCGCTTACAGCTAAGCACGGATATCCGCTGCGATTGGTTGTTCCGCATTTGTACTTTTGGAAAAGTGTTAAATGGCTTCGAGGCTTTGAAGCTATTGATGAAAATCATCCTGGCTTTTGGGAGCAAAACGGCTTTCATCTTAGAGGAGATCCGTTTAAAGAAGAGCGTTTTTCTGGAGAAGATTTAGGTATTCCAGAAGATGAGTGGGTACATAAAGACTATGATTAATGAAAATGCCTATGCGTGTGCATAGGCATTTTGTCAGCGCTGGCGGTTTAATTCCCACACAACATGGCGAAGTTCAGGCAAAATCAGCTTGGTCATCGCTAGACGAACCGCACCGCTTGATCCTGGTGTAGAAAAAACGGCTTTTTCGTTAATCGTCCCGGCAATTGCCCGGCTCATAATCGCAGCGCTGCCAATATCTTCGGTGTAGCTCAGCATGCGAAACAGCTCGCCAAACCCAACGATTTCTTTATGAATCAGCGCTTGAACGGCTTCAATGGTGACGTCTCGTTTTGTGATGCCCGTCCCGCCGTTTGTGAGAACAACGTCAATGTTCTCATCACTGCAGCCAGCAAGTATGGCTTGTTGAATCGACGTTTGGTCGTCTTTTACAATTTCATAGGAAGCGATCTGCATGTCGTGTTCTTTCAGAAGCTGGATCATTAGCGCGCCGCTTTTATCGGTTTCTTTCGTACGTGTGTCTGATACCGTAATGACTTTGCAGCGAACGGGCTGAGTTGCTTTAGATTTATGTTCGTGTACGCTCATTATGTACCTCCTTTATGATTCCATGCGTTTATAGTCACCGTTTTTGCCGCCAGATTTTTCAAGCAGATACGTTTCGCCGATAATCATGCCTTTATCAATGGCTTTGCACATATCATAAACGGTTAGAGCGCAGGCAGAAGCAGCGGTTAAAGCTTCCATTTCAACGCCCGTTGAGCCTTCCGTTTTAACCGTTGCTTCTATTAATAAACGGTACTGATCATTACTTGTATCCCAGTCAAATGAAAGGTTTACGCCTTTTAATAAAAGAGGATGACACATCGGAATAATGTCAGACGTGCGTTTTGCTGCCATGATTCCCGCTACTTGTGCGACAGCAAGGACGTCGCCTTTTCCAATTTTATGTTCTACAATGGCTTCGTGAATTTCTTTGTTAACAAGTATGCTTGAACGAGCTGTTGCGACGCGGCGCGTAATAGATTTTTCGCTAATATCGACCATGTTGGCACGGCCTTGATCATTAAAATGTGTAAAAGAAGACATCGGTGTTTTCATCCTTTTTCAGTAAATTTTGTTGTATGATAGAAATAGTGAGATATGCTATGATTTTACACCATAGTGCAAAAAGTGAACAGACATAAAGGAAGTGAAGAATGTATGTTAGAAAGCAGAACACCTATTTCAATTCCTGAAGCAATTGAAAAAGTCATGACATATAAAAGAAAAGGCAGCATCGAGCGCGTATCGATCACCGAAAGCTATGGACGCTATTTAGGAGAAGATATTATCGCCGACCAAAACGTTCCTCATTTTAATAAATCGCTTTATGACGGCTTTGCGGTTCGAGCGCAAGACTGCGTAGAAGTCTCAAGTGAACATTCTGTAGAGTTCGAAGTTGTAGGTGAAATCGGCGCTGGCTCTGTTTTTGAAGAAGAAGTAAAGCCGTTTCAAGCGGTGCGCATTATGACAGGAGCGCAAGTGCCTCATTCATGTGATGCGGTTGTGATGCTTGAAGTAACGAAGTCGTATGAAAAAGAAGGCAAAACGTATATGGCGTTAAGCAGGCCAGCTTCAAAGTGGGAGCACATTGCGTTAAAGGGAGAAGAAACAAAAAAAGGAGACGTGCTTGTTTCGAAAGGGACGCGAATCAATCCGGGCGTCACGGCTTTTTTAGCTACGTTTGGCTATGCGGATGTCGCCGTGGTGAAGCAGCCTGTGGTTGGTGTATTAACAACGGGAAGTGAACTGCTTGATGTGAACGAGCCGTTAGAACCAGGAAAAATCCGCAACAGCAATTCTTATATGGCACTTGCGCAAATCGTAAGAAGCGGGGGAATTCCGAAATATTTAGGGAAGCTTGAAGACGATTTTGACCGCTGCTATGAAGCGGTAGAAAAAGCGCTTGAAGAAGTGGATATTTTACTGACAACCGGTGGGGTATCCGTTGGCGACTATGATTATTTGCCGGCTATTTATGAAAAGCTTGGTGCGAACGTGCTGTTTAACAAAATTGCGATGCGACCGGGAAGCGTCACAACAGTCGCAGAACGAAACGGACAGCTGCTGTTTGGACTATCAGGAAATCCTTCTGCTTGCTATGTCGGGTTTGAACTGTTTGTTCGTCCGATTGTTCGCAGTTTTTTACATTCACCACTGCCTCATTTACATAAAACAAAAGCGGTGTTAAACGGACGTTTTAAAGAACCTAATGCTTTTACGCGAATGGTGCGAGGAGAGATTTCAGACGAAGGCGGAAAGCTTGTTGTGACGCCTGTTGGCATGGACAAGTCAGGCGCTATTTCGTCATTAGCTGCAGCAAACGCGCTGATTGTTCTTCCAGGAGGAGAGCATGGATATGATAAAGGAACAGAAGTGAACGTGCTGCATCTTGAAAAAGAAGGTACGAGCTCGCTTTGGGTATAAAAAGTTTATTTTTTATGTAAAAGTTCTAGTCTGAATAGTGTTCAAAATGCTGGTAGATCAATAATGTATCAAATAAATGAAAAAGCGAGTAGGCGAACGGGTCCTTGAGTATTAAGGGCTCGTTTTTATGATGTGTTCTGGAAAGAGCGATTATGTTAACTATAATTGTATAACATATACAGCCTGGAAATGAAAAAACTACCTTAGAGTTATGGAGTGACCCCTGTCAAATAGACAGGCTTAAGAAAGCTACCTATGCAGCCTGAGTTCTATACTGATAAGGACTCAGGTTATTTAATTTTTTTTGGAAGCGTTCGTGATTATAAAAATGTATGTATTGGTGGACTGCATCCTTCACTTCACTGGCTGTTTGGAAAGTATGAAGGTGAAAACACTCTGATTTAAAATGGCTAAAGAAACTCTCTATACAAGCATTATCCCAACAGTTCCCTTTCCTAGACATACTCACTTTTATTTGGTATTTCTCTAGTAATTGATGATAAGTACGGGATGTATATTGGATTCCTTGATCACTATGTAAGAGGATGCCTTTTACATTTCGGTGTTTTATTGCTTTCTCTAGCGTATCTATGACCAATTTAAGATCATTTCTTCGACTTATTTCATACGCAACAATTTCATTGTTGTATAAATCTTTAATGGCAGATAAATATAAAGTCTGTCCATTGAAAAGTAAATAAGTAATGTCTGTGACCCATTTTTCATTAGGCTGTGAAGCCTGAAACTCTCTATTGAGATGGTTATCTGACATAACAAAGGCTTCTTTTCTTCCGTAATAGCGACGCTTCTTCCTGATCACTGCTTGAATCTTCATCTCTCTCATCAAACGTTGTATACGCTTGTGGTTTACATGTAAGTCATACACTGCCTTTAACCATATTTGTATTCTTCTATATCCATAAATCCCTCTGAATTTCTGATGACATCTCTTTATTTTTTGTTTAAGTTCTTCATCTTCACGTTGTTTTTCAGAAGGAGAGATCTGTCGCTTTAACCACTTATAATAGCCACTTCTTGATACTTCTGCGATCTCACATAATAGACAAATCGCAAATTTTTTCCCTGCCTTTACCATTTCGTTAATGACTTTAAATTTTTTATAGGTTGATACTGCCCCCATTCCCCCTTTTACATCTGTAAGAGCTTTTTTAGCATTTCATTCTCAGCTTCCAATCGCTTGATTTTAGTCTCTGAACTTTCCAAATGAGAGACAGATTTCTCTTTATTAGGCTCTTTCGACTTTCCTCGCTTTTCCTCAAGGCCTTTCAGGCCTTCGGCTTCATAATGTCGAACCCAACGTAAAACCGTTGTATGATTAATCCCAAATTCTTTCCCAACTGCTTTACAGCCGAGTCGCCCCTCAAGATACAAATCGACTACTTTTTTCTTAAAACCAATGTCAAATGTTCTCTTCTTTTTCCCCATAAAAAAATCCCCTCCATAGTAGACAGAATAGGTTGCTTTCTTTTACTTGTCTACTATAAGGGGAGCATACCATTAGGGAGAAGGTAGTTTTTTCTATGATGTAATTAGATTTCATGAGTGATGCTTCATTGCATCTTGGCTAGTTTGCTTAATAGACAAGAAATATATTCATACTAATTTCAAAGGCTTCTTTATTTTGGGTATTAGTGAGTAGTTTCAAAAGATATATTTACTTAACGAATAGTAACTAATAACGTTGGGAACTTTATCTATTAACAAAAGGAAAGGAGGAGAAATTATGCGAAAAAAATGGTCTGTTTTATTATGTACGTTAGCTTTAGCTATGATGACTTTCATCTTGCCGGTTAATGCTGAAAACAATAACGTAGATAGAACAAATTATAATGATGACGTAAATACTTATAATGATGACGTAAATACTCGAAATGTCACTACAGCAACTGATGTGGATGATGACAATGATTCACCTTGGGAATTACTAGGATTACTAGGACTAGCTGGTCTGTTTGGTCTTAAAAGAAGAGATGACCGTGAAGAAAAAGTTCGTTAGTATCTATTTTGCATGAGTAGAGATAAATAATGGTTGTCAAAAATTAGCTTTCTAAAGAGTCCATAAAGGTGTCTTCTAGCAATTAGGGACACCTTTGTTATTTTCTATAAAGTACATTACGTTGACTGAATCTGTGTAGGCTTTACATAAAAAGTAGAAAAAGCTCCCTATTTCTGTAGGGAGCTTTTCTGCTGCAGAATCGTTTCTCCCATAGATCGATGCGTGGCGGCATCTTCCACAGGTTAAGTAAATAGTGGAATATTATTGGTATTTTAACTTACAGCTTTTAGTTTTAATTTAGAGTTCAAGCTCCATAAGCTAAATAGCCCGGTCATTAACCCAAGTATAATGCTAGACCAAAGTACCTCACCTGTTAATGAATAAATAAAAGGAAAAAGAACAAACCATAATCCGCTAATAAGGGGAATCCAGTTTTGCCATGAATTCCATCCTGGTTTATTCGCTCCTAAAAGAGATGTGATGACTTGGAGAATTCCAAATACAATACTTGCTGAAGTAGCTCCTCTATCGTATGAAAAACCAAGCATCCACGGGGCAATAACAAACCAAATACCGATTATAGCGTTAATAATACCTCTTATTTTCACCGCATTCCCTCCTCAATGTATGACACTCTTTATGATGTCATTATTAAACTATATGTTTGTAAGTGATGTGTGTTGAGTATTCATCAACGCCTGTTGAGATTTTTTCAACTTTTAATATAGGAACAAGCACTTCTGTTGATGACTTCTCATAAGATGTTTCAAAATCAAATATGAGAAAGAGAGTGGAAAACGAATGTACTATTGCGTTACTTGCTGCAGATTGCAAAATGAAAATCTTATTAAGAGTAAGCTGTTTGAAAATGGAGTCTATATAGATCCATTTGTAGGAGAGAAAATCCCTTTAGGTATGTGTGCACATAGATGCAACCACGAGTCATGCAAACGATGTGAAAAAGAACAAATCATCAAAAAGATTGTGCCAAAGAAATTATCTAAATTAAAGAAAGCCATAGAATATTTACCTGCTCATCGTCATGATTCAGAAAAAGTTCCGTTTTCACAATAACTAGCGGCATGCCGCGTCCAGTTCGCTTAATAAAATTCAGTTTTTATTCTGTAAGCTGATTCATCACTAGTTGTACAGCTATTGCATCGTCTAAATAGCCGATTGGAAAGACATAGTCTGGGATAATATCGGTAGGCAAAATAAAATACAATAGCGCACTTCCTAAAATAGAGCGTTTGGCAGCTGACGTTTCTTCGTTACAGTATTCAAGATACATTTGCTTTAGTTGATCAATAAAGGTTCCAACACTGCCTACTTGCTCTATTTTGGTTTGAAAGTTATTACAAATCATGCTGTGTCCTTCGTCTGTCTGTGCATATTGTTTATATTTTGTTAGTTCTTGTTCTACACGTTCAATCGTAAAGTTTGTATCCACTATATTAAAAGATTTAAGTATTTCTTGAATTTTATCAATGGAGTAATGAATGCCTGTTTCTAATTCATTTTCTGTATGGTTTGAAGTAGCTCCAGCAGGGTCAATCAATGCTCCAAGAGGAGTATTTAAATAGTGTGCAAACTGCTTTAAATGGTGTAGATTTGCTTGCTGCTTTCCGTTTATAATCCGTGAGATAGTTGCCGTATCAATCCCCGTAAGTGAGCTAAGTTTCCGCATAGATAAAGCATTTTCCTTTAATAAAGACCTTAATAACAAACCAAGGCTTTGGTCATGTTGGATCTTAGACATAGCGATTCACCTCTTCATATTTTTCAACGCGCAGTGATTATTGTATTGAAGGTTTATCAACAATATATGCAACAAATAAGCAAATCTCCTCAACATTATCAACAAAAGGAGAATACAAAATGGAATGGTTATTCATATTAGGTTTTGCATTATCATCGAGTATAGATAACTTCGGTGTAGGAATATCATACGGAGTTCGAAAGGTAAGGATAAAATGGCTTTCTAATTTACTGATAGCGGCTATTTGTTTCCTCTTTAGCATGGTGGGAATTACGTTTGGTAGGTGGATTTCAACCATCTTACCAGGAGTTTTCCATGTTATTGTAGCCGTCGTATTATTAACGCTAATTGGGATTCGAATTATTTTATTAGTCGGCTCCCAGAGAAATAACGGAATTGATCAATTAGATAGTAAGGGTCAAGTAAAAGTACACTCTATTGGATGGATAGAAAGCAGTGTTTTAGGTGTAGCACTTTCAGCGAATGCACTTACAAACGGTCTAGGAGCTGGTTTGCTTGGGTTATCACCTTTAGCTATTTCGCTTACATCAGCATTTGGCAGTTTTATCACAGTATGGCTAGGGGTAATGGTGGGGCAAAAAGCCGCAAATGTTCAAATTGGGAAATTTACATTGAGTCAATGCGGAACGTTAATAAGCGGAATTACGATTTTAATTGTAGCCTTTACTCAAATATTTTAAAAGAAAAGGCGCCACTTACTAAAGCAAGTGGTGTTCTTTTTGTGTGTTTTGTAGTAACTAGTTTTCCATAGGTTATACAAACTAAAAAATAGATGATTAATACTCTTATCAATGCTACATAAGAATTTATTTAATGAAGAGGTAAGAAAACTTCATTCTTTCTTATTAAGTTTTAATCGTATTTGAGAAGGGTATAGTATTATTTAGTCAAAGCGCCGGAATAACGGTCGCAACTGTTATCTCGTTTGCAATCAATATAGATACACTATTCTAAAAACCAGCTGTACACCCTAAAACAAAGCTGGGAACATCCAGTTTTGACAGACAAGAATGCAAAGCGTAAAATTGTTCTAACGAATAGACAATTTACTAGTTTAAGATTCTTGAAATTTAGGTTGATTTTATATAAGGGAGCGTACACACTTGAAAAATCAGTTTGCTCAATTAATACAGAATAATGAAAGCGTTCATATTTACTATAATATTGACGACATGAGAAGTTACTTAGATAATCTTGCGTCTTATATTGTGTCGGGAATTGAACAGGAGAGGCATACGTTAGTTATAGAAAGTGAAAGATTAATTCCATTAATTTTTGAAAAGTTAGAGGGAATTCTAACTGAAGACCAATTAACATATATACATACTATTAATAATTTTGATTATTACTGTTCAAGTGGAAGCTTTCAGCCTGCCATCATTTTTGAACATCTCTCTAAACACTTAGATCCTTTTTATAAAAACAATACGGCTTTTCAAATATGGGCTCATGTCGAATGGGGACAGCAAGAAGGAATTATACCTATTTTAGAAGAGTTTGAAAATGAAGCCGACAAATTAGTAAATAAAGGCGGATTACATTTAGTATGCGCGTATGATGAAGAGAGAGTACCGGAAGTTCTTAAACTTGCTTTAATGAAGTGTCATCCATACTTAATTTTAGAAAACAAAATTATTCCATCCAATTTATATGTAATGACAGATGCAGTGTAAGTAATAGTGTGCTTGAGCTTTTATTTTTAAAAAACAAAGGTAAATAAAGAGCAAATAAAGAGGCTTATAATTTAAGGCTCTTTATTTGTTGGTTTCTAAAGTTATTATGCTAGCTGAAATTGCACCTTGAATAACTTGTTTAAGTGTGTAGGAACTTATGAATAGAAGGAAAAAGCCTGCATAACTGTGCATGAAATGTCGGATAGCCTTATTCAAATCCTGTTATTCTGATAATAAGGGAGGTCATACAAATGGATTTGCTTAGAAATATGAATAGAGCTTTACACTATATTGAGGAGAATTTAACGAATGATATCGACTTTAGAGAAGTAGCAAGGCTGGCTCTTTGCTCTGAGTATCACTTTAAAAGAATGTTTTCTTTTCTTGCAGGTATTACTTTATCAGAATATATTCGCCGAAGACGACTTACACTTGCAGCATTTGAACTTAAAGATAGTAACATTAAAGTCATTGATGTTGCGATCAAGTACAATTATAGCTCACCGGATTCGTTTACAAGGGCTTTTCAAAATCTACACGGTATAACTCCTTCGGAAGCTAAAAAAAATGGGAGTTCACTTAAAGCATTTCCAAAAATGACCTTTCAGTTATCAATTAAAGGAGGAAATGAAATGAATTATCGAATTGAGGAAAAAGAGGCCTTTCATATAGTTGGTATTAAAGAAAGAGTTCCTATCATTTTTCATGGAGTTAACCCAAAGATTGCTGCTATGTGGGAAAGCTTAAACGATGAAACAGTACGTAAATTAAAAGAACTTTCTAATGTTACACCATTGGGTTTGCTTAGTGCATCTCTGAACTTTTCTGAAGGGAGAATGGAGGAAAAAGGACAGCTGGACCATTATATCGGTGTAGCTACAACTAAGGATTGTCCCGATGATTTAGTACAACTTGAAGTGCCAGCTGGAATATGGGCTGTATTCGAAGCAGTCGGACCATTTCCTGAGACATTACAAAATGTATGGGGACGAATTTATTCAGAATGGTTTCCATCCTCAAATTATGAACAAGTAGAAGGGCCGGAAATATTATGGAATGAACATAAAAATGTAACGTCGCCAACCTTTAAAAGTGAAATATGGATACCGGTGTTAAAAAAGTAATGATGACTCCGTAATGAAGAGAAAAGGTAGAAAAAGCAGTAAATGTTCAAATTGGGAAGTTTACATTAGGTCAATTTAGAACATTAATAAGCGGGATTACGATTTTAAATGATTTTGGTAACATATTTTTATTTGTAGTGATATGTCTTTGTTTAATTATTTTTCCGGTTGTCCAATTCTTTTCAGCAAGGCGATATAGCAGCTAGATTGGTATAGACTATATAAACTATTTATTTACTGCAAAAAATTCTTTTTTATCCTAGAATTCAATAAGATAGAGCAGATTCCAAAGGGCACTGAGCAACTAAGAGAAAAAAAGAGGAATGATTTAAATAAACCCAAGTTTATAAAAAAATTGTTATCATCTATTGAGATAAGTAGTGAAATAAGTATGGAGCTAATGGCCGCAGTTATAACAGCGAACACAACACAACATACCATACTAGTTCAACTATATGCTTATGCCTCTTTTGATTCTTTACAATGGCATCAATTATGAAAGAAGAAGGAATTCCTAATACAATTCCAAATGGTGAAATTGAAGAACTGTTAACTAAATATCCCGGAGCTCCAAAGATAGAGCTGAAAGGGACTACCTATTATCCGTATCATCAATTCGTTGACTGGCTGTCGTCTAATGAAATTTATAAGGTGTAAAGGAGAGGAAGCATTTATTCTTTAAAGGCTAGATGCTTCTTTTTTGAAGATTGGATTCTAATGCTATCGTCACATTTAAAATGAAAAAGATGTCGCCAAGCATGTACTGGGGGATGACTACGGTTTTAGCCGTTGTTTTACATGGATATCAATACATCGTGGAAAAAGTAATTAGACAAACCAATGATTCTCAATCAAGATTACAAGCGCTTAAAGCAAATATCCAAAAAGGATCTTCTCATCGCTGAAGGTCGTTTTTTATTTCTGTAGGGGTCTATGACGTATTTATTTAACTCTTTTTATTTTCCATAATAAGTTTGTAATGAATGCGCTAAAAAAGCCAATAGAAATTAAACAAAAACCAGTTTGATACAAAATGAAATTCCAGCTGTCTTCAAAAGAAAAAAGTGTAATTCTTCCTGATTCTATAATATCAATACTAATAAATAAGAAAACGGTAATAAAATATATTAAAAAGAACTTTTTGTAGAAATAGCTTTTATAATCACTGCTCAATTTACTCACCTCAACTTAATTTTACGGCAAGTTTATCTATATGTTTATTGTTTTAATTAAAAGCGGCCTAATTTAGGGGGGATTATCATGAATTATAGCAAAGGCAGGTCTTTGTACTGCGGAGAAGGTACATGATGGTAACTGAAAGTACATACCATATTTATAAATTATAATTTTTCACCTATATTTAATTCTGAATATTTAAATTTATTTATATTTAAAATTGATATAATAGATATTAATAAAAATAGAAAGAGAGGAAGAAATATGTTTAATCAATATCCTATTGGGAAATTTACCGTGAAAGAAAATATTCAGAAAGAAGATATTCAAGGGTGGATTCATGACATTGGAGATGCACCAAAGCAATTAGCTGATGCTGTAGAAGGACTGACCAAAGAACAATTAGCTACGCCTTATCGAGAAGGCGGTTGGAAATTAAGTCAAGTTGTCCATCATTTAGCTGACTCCCATATGAATGCTTATACTCGTTTTAAATTAGGGTTAACAGAGCAAGCGCCTACTATTAAAGCATATGATGAAGTGGCTTGGTCAACTTTGCCTGATAATGATTTACCTATAGAAGTTTCTCTCCAACTTTTTTCAGCTTTACATAAGCGGCTTCATAAATTGTTAAACTCCCTTGATGAAAAAGATTTGAAGAAAATGATCCACCATCCTGAAAACGGGGAAGTGACGATTGAGCAATTAATAGCTACTTACGCTTGGCATGGAAAGCATCACGTTGCTCATATTACGACATTAAGAAATCAAAGAGGTTGGTAGAATGGCATTTAATTAACATATGTTAGAACCAAAAAAGCTTTTTTTAAAAGCTTTTTTGGTTCTAATAAATGACATTATACTAACTAAAGAGTATACAGCTTAAAAACAGAAAAACTCCCTCAATGCGTTAAGGAAGTTATCTCTAATCCTGAATAGTAATTCATTCATTCCTTATATAGCCATTATATTGTACGGTGATGACTTATTTTTATAAGCCATCAGATCTGACTTTTGAAACACCTAAGGCAAGGTTTTTCCACAAAGTTTGTTCAACCACTCCGGCGTCCACCGTACGACAATTAACAATGAGTATGACTTCCGAATGTTTGCCGCGTAAAAGCCGTTGATTTTTCCTGATTACTTTAAACATAAATAGTTTAATTCCTAGTCCTAAGATAAATCCGATAAAAGCACTAATTATTCCCCAGTAGATGGGGCCCCAGCTTAGTTTAAAACCAATGCTTGCACCAATGACTGAAAAGGCTGTGGCTAGAGCCATTCCTAGATCAATAAGAGAAATTCCATCTGCTCGATGAAGGCTATCAAAAAGCCGGCGATCTTCCGTTCGATTATTAAGGGGGACAATAAATATATCTTCTTTCTTTATCCCTTTTTTTTCTAGCTCTGAAACAGCTAATTCTATGTAACTGGAGTATTCAAATGTAGAAAAGACCTGCATGTTTTCACTCCACCTTTTTTTCTTGTCCCAATACAAAAGCTTGGATGTTGATACGTTTTCTCGTTCAGCTAACACGTATATTCTATTTAAATCAACGGTTGTCCGGTAACTATCCCATATAGCAAAAATATAAACGGGGATACAAATAAGAAGCCACCTTGTATTAAGCACTTCTTTTGCCATATCAATGTTTCCTTGGAAAGAATAAATCATGGCTAAATTTACATGAGATTTAATATTTATGACGACTTCCCATACGAACAACACAAAGCCGCGAAGGTATTTAGACAGTAGTAGGTGCCCAAACCCTGGAAAAGCCGCTGACCACCAAGCGATAATATAAGGATTTCTTAAATGGATTTGAGTCGTTCCAAATATACTGACATGAGCAATATAGCGTCTTGCACTATTGTCATTTTTATAATTATTCATTTACGATCGATCTTCCATGGCTTCGAAAAAAATATACTTTTTATACCTATCATCCATATTTAATATGGTCTTGTTCATTTATTTTATGCAGTTCATTGATATACACCTAATCTTTATCAAAATGAAGGGTTCTTTGACGAGAAAAAGCTCTTTATTTTTCCATAAAGAGGTGGTTAGATGCTTCACGGCGTCTTAACTCATTTGTTCAAGATATAGAAATATCTTCAATTTAGTTTTTATTTCATGAATCAAGAACTCTTTTCTACTTTTTCATCTAATGCTCTTATAGCTCCGATCATTAACCTGTTTAATACTGATTTGACTGTAAGACTAAGTAAAGTATGATACCATTTCCCATTTTCAAGGTCTTCTCCATCTAATTAAATTTGTCTTTTTTTCTGCCCAGAGTTCGATTAAAAACATTGGAAAGATGAATAAAATAATTTTATATATGATAACTAAGGGTTTATCGTTTTTTGTTAGTAGTTTCTCTTAAAAGATTATTATGTATTCCAGAATTAATTTGATACTGTTTATAGACGTACATTATGTCCACTGCCTTTTTATATTCAATACAACATAATAAAAAGGGAAAAAACTACTGCTCCTACGCAGTAGTTTTCATAGTCGTTGAAATATAGATGTTATTATATTGATAATGCTCTACTGCATCTTGAGTAGTTTGCTCTCGTTAGTGCTCTTTATTTGAGAAAGAACTGCTAATGTGGAATGAATCAGCAGTTCCTTCTTATAGCATGTTGTAGGATTGACTTAATGTGAAATTTTCACGTTTTATACGAATTTTATGATTAACAATCCGTGTTTTTTGACTTGTGAAGAGGTGGTGGAACTAACCAGCCTTTTTCTTTGTTAAGTCGCAAAAACTTTCCACCAAGAGCTACTTTTTGCATGTGAATTTGACCAAACATTGCTGCAATATCTTCGCGAATAGATTGGCCAATCAGTTGACTGCAAGCAACTAGACCAGCAGCTATATCCAGTGAAATAGCCGCAGCAACTTCGGGGTCTTGAACACGTGCACCTACTGGAATATCATCTAAACAAGCTTCTGGACGTTCAGGCGGAGTTGGAGGTAAAGCCACTCCATTTTCTTTTAATAGCTTTTCTACACCTTTCATTTCCTGCTGACATTGTTCAATCGTTTCTTGTACCAACTTATGTAGATCCTTGTCCCCTACATGATTTAGAAACGTTTGATAACCAGCTACTAATCCTTTCGAAGCAGAAAGAAACGACCATGTTCCAAATACTTCACCGTAATGCATCGGTTCATCTGTAGGATTTCCACTTAAAATACCCATTGTTATCCTCCTTAACATATTCATAATAATGTGCCACCTTTCTTACTATGCACATACTTAACGTTTCCATATGATGTTTTATTATTCTTTTAGATATAAAAAGGAATTTTATCAGTGAATACAATCCACTATTTTACGTATACTATTCAAGATGCCTATAAGGGCATCAGTCACAATACCCTTGTTATACAGAGAGCTGCCTTCTTTGGCAGTTTTTTTGTTTTGTCATGTTTTATGTGGCTTTCTACTTGTAATGATAAATAAAAAATGTCCATAATAAAAAGAAGAGTGGGTATCCACTCTTCCTTCAGCCATCACTTTATAAAGTTGTCTTAGAAACGTCCGCCGCCAAGTTGTTGCTCAGCTAATTGCACAAGACGCTTTGTAATTTCGCCACCTACTGATCCATTTGCACGTGCAGTTGTATCAGCACCAAGGTTTACACCAAATTCGCTAGCGATTTCATATTTCATTTGATCGATTGCTTGTTCAGCACCGTTTACTAATAATTCGTTACGGCTACCACTGTTGTTGTTTGCCATGTTGTGTCACCTCCTTGTTTTTCTTAAGTTTCCTAGGGGCCAAGAAGTATATACATGGTAAATGATGGGTGTTTATTTCCTTATCAGAATGACATACTAATTTTTAGAAACAACCGACACTGTAAAAAGTGGGATTAGATGTTTCATTTCCTTGTTATCTAAAAGTTGCCATGTGAGAAGAGGGTTGCAATTGCTATTGCAATCCTCTTTAGGGACGTATCAATGGTTATTTTTATACGAAACATAAAATTAAAAATGTAAGAGAGGAAGAGATTGTATTGTCAAAGACACGTCAGAAAAAAGAATACTGTAAAAAGTGCAGAAAAGAAACTATACATACCCTCACAGAAGATGCTTTAGAAATTAATTGTTACTGCCACGAATGTCATTCACAACACGATATCGTAAAAACATTTTTTTAATCATTTCTTAAAGTTTCATTCTCCAATAGACGAATAAATAACTACTTTTTTAGATATATCCATAGCTAAACTCCCTATTCGCCTTCGCTATTGAATTTCATTTTATACAATTATAGAAGCAGAGAAGAACGGGTAAGTAACCGGGAAGATTTTTAGTGGAGGTGAACGAGAAGTGAGGAGTAGGGAAAGAGATTTTATAACCATTGAAAATGAAAAAGGTATTGAAAAACAATATGCAGTTGAGGCTTTATTTGATATGAGAAATCAGACTTATGCTTTGCTGCAATCGAACGGAGAAGTACTGTTGATGCGCGTTGAAGATGAAAAGGGTGAACAATATCTTGTTGGATTGACTGATTCTGAGGAACGTGACTCCATTTTAGATGCTTATCAAATTGCTGTAGAGGCTACGCCTGCTGACGAAGAATTTCGCTAATATGATGAGGAGTAGTACGTTATGAAGGAGAAAATTGTAGATGCAACTCATTTGGAGCAAAAAATGCGGATTGAAAAAGTGATCAATGGAATGACCTTTACGAAAAATTTCCGGTCTGCTACGGCAGAAGAATGGTACGTATTTCTTCCAGGTTATGAAGATCCAAGAACAGGTGGAGCTGCAGGGAAAGCGATGATTCATTATAACCTTTATGGAAATAGAGATGTGTTTATCAACACTACAGTCATCTTAGATGATCCAGCGCTATTTAAAGGAGAAACCCATCCTCTTGTTTATGCAATTGCAGATGAACTTGTCAACAGGCTAGTTGGCTATGCTGATACCTTGCTTTCTGTCCATGCCGGTGAAAACTCGTTTGATGCAGAATATAAACAAAACAATCATTAATCTTGATTTTTTTCAATTAAATCTTCTCTTAAAAAGAGGCTGAGACAAACGTATTTTAAAAAGATCCGAACGGTTCATCGTTCGGATCTTTTTATTATGATGGTAAACGTAGGTTTCATATGTTTTGTTGCTTCTAGCGCCCGCCCGTGGAAAGCGAAGTCTTGTATGGAAATCAATAGGGGTGTCAATCCACACTTGCCCTTTAATAACATAGGCAGGATACATTTCATTATCAATCATATAATGAGCGATCCTTTCATGAAGCTCCATAGCTTCGTTGAATTGCTTTTAATATTTTGCGAACTTTTGGTGCTGCCGTTCCCGTAAGGGCTATCTATCTAAACAATGATTGTTCAATTTTTTGAATGTTTTAGAAAAAGAGGTCAGGGTATTACAATTACCATAAACGAATTAATTGATATAAACCATTTTTTTACTAGAAGGAGGAACTGCTCATGACAAAAAATGTGATAGGTACGTATGATAATGAAGAAGATATTGTAACCGCTATTCAAAACTTAAAGACACAAGGTTTTCAAGAGAAGGACCTTTCTCTTGTAACCAGCAAAGATATCGATAAAGAGGACTATTCGAGAGTAGAAAGCAGAGAGGGAATTGACGTCAAGAAGGTTGAAACCGCAGCACAAAATCACCAGGATGAGTCGATTATGGATAAAATTAAACATATGTTTTCACCAGATCACCCTAAAGAGATTCGTAGTGATAAAGCAAGAGTAGAAAAGCGTTTAATTAACTTAGGTGTCCCTCTTACAGAAGCAGGACCTTATGCAGATGATCTGCAAAAAGGAAAAGTATTATTGCTAGTAAAAGCTAATAGAGAGACAAAAACAAATCAGTTCTTAGGAAGTAGAGAAGATTCTCCTTTTGCAAAGGGTGACTCCGTTTATGATAAATCATTATACGGAGAACATCGTAAGCATGAATAGGTAGGAAGAAGAATAAAATTCGAGTTTGTGGGCAAACTAAGAACATAGGAACCCCAACTCCTCATCTTTCATTAAGTATGTGTTTTTTAAAAGCTGCTCATTTGAGCAGCTTTTTCTTTTTTAGCGGAAATATTAGTATGAAAGCTAACTTGTATGAAAGCTTAAAAGGAGGGGAAGCTAAGTAAAAATGAGCGTTGATACGGAGGAACGGAAAATTGCAAAAAAAGAATCGATTAACATCTCCTGAAATTGCAAATTTATGGACACACTATATCCGTGAAACTTTATCTGTATGTGTAAATAAATATATGCTTCACACGATTCAAGATCCTGAGATACATAGCCTTTTTCAAACGGCTCTTCACTATTCATTTAAACACATAGATGCTTTAAAAGCATTATTTAAGAAAGAGAAGTTTCCTATTCCTAAAGGATTTACAGAAGAAGACGTAAACTTAGAAGCTCCTCCTCTATTTACGGATGTTTTGTGTCTTAAATCCCTTTATATGATGAGCACACACGGACATAATGAAATGAGTTTATCATTTGCGACTTCCTTACGCCCAGACATTGTAGATTTTTATTATCAATGCAACCTTGATGCGATGGAGATTTATAAAAAAGCTAAGGACCTTCTTGTTTCAAAGCAACTTTATCAGCAACCACCTACTTACATAACACCGAACAAGGTGGAAATGATTGAACACTACAACTATGTAACGGATGTATTCGGTAAACAGAGACCGATAAATACAATTGAAAGTGGACATGCTTATTTTAATTTAAACAAAACATTTATTGCCAAAGCGATGATCCTCGGCTTTTCACAAGTTTCAAAAAATCAAAACGTACGAGCATTATTAGAAAAAAGCCTGCAAGTAAAAAACAAACACATTGATGTGTTTTCATCCTTATTAACCAAAGACAATCTTCATCTGCCTAAATCATGCGAAACAGAGGTTACAAATTCCAATATTTCTCCTTTTTCAGATCGGCTTATGCTTCTTCAAACGGGTTTCTTTTTTGGTGTAGCAGTTACTTATTATAACGCAGCTCTCATTGCAAGTATGAGAGCTGATATTTCAGCACACTGTGAAAAGGCGGCCTTGGATAGCTTGTGGATTTATAGCCGTATTGGGAAAGATATGATTGATAATCAGTGGATGGAACAGCCTCCCCAAGCAGACGACCGTAAAAGGTTAGATGATTAGAAAAACGTTCTTAATAAATTAATGTTTAATCCTCCGAGCATGCTACTAAAGGTGATGTAAATCATTATTCCATATAGGGTTACGTGTAAATAGAAAAGACTACTGTTCAGGGAGCAGGAGTTTTTTTGTTTTTAGGATGTATCTTCTATACACTCTTAGTTAACATATATAACTTTAGATTGTTAAACTAAGAATATTTTTCAGTATTATCCATTAAGGATCAGGAATCTTGTGACTATTCTCTAATAAATATATATCTAATATATTTCTACTAATTAAATATTCGTGTTAGGAATTATAACCAAGTTGTAGATTATTTGTATAAGTTGTTGTTATTGTAGGAATAATTATTTGAAAATTTAGATATTATATTAGATTTATTATTCATAACATACATACTTACTTATTCTTTATTATTTTAAAACCAATCAAATAGATAAAGGAGAGGATATATTTGAAGAATAATTATTTATATCGAGAGAAAAAAATAATGACTATGAAAACTGTTACTGAAATGACCGGATTGTCTGAGAGACAAATTCGTTATTATGAAACTCAAAAACTTATCTTTCCTGAACGTACCTGTTCTGGTACCCGCAGGTATTCTTTTTCTGATATTGAGAGATTAATGGATATTGCAGAAAAAATAGAAGATGGAGTTCTTACACGAGAAATTCGAGATGATCTTTATAAAAGAAGAAAAAAGGTATTAATACAAGAAACAAAACGATTATAGGTCAACTAAGAACTTATTTTCTACAAACCTAATTAAATAATTTTATCAAGATTAATGATTACTATTACATTGCTTAAAATAGTTTAAAATTCTTTCTTCGCTATACTTTTTTCAATTTCCAGAAGGCTGAATTATATATGAAGGAGATAAATGATATGAAAATATTTATAAATCGGGTTATAAAAAACATTACTTGTATAGTTGAATTTGTTTATCTATATATGATGCTCTCTTTTATAGAATTACAGGCTGCTTTACTAAAATCATTGCAAATAAAATAGTCTTTTACCTTAAAAGATTCATAATATATACATCTTTAAAGATGTATATATTATGAATCTTCCTACTCGTTGTGGTTCTAACGTAAAAATTGAGGAGCGAAAATTAAGAGCTGATCAATAATTTTATATAAATATAAAATGAATTTTCTTCTCTTATAGAAATTATTCCTTAGTTTGTTTTAACCATCATTTTTAGTTCTGTACGAGCTTAATTAAAATCAATATGAGATCTTGTCGCAAAGCGCTGACTATACAGAAGCAAGGAAGGGTGCAGTTACTCTTCGTTAGGGAATAAAGCTTGAACAAGAACTGTTATAAACTCATTCAGAGGAAGACCTTCTTTCTTTAGGATGGTTGAAGTTACTTAATTATCTAAGAAAAGTCCTTCTTTTTTGTACTTATTTATTTACACAAGATATTTTATACTATCTTACGCCTTTCTTTTAATTTCAAACGACAAGGTTTATTATTAAAAACCTTATTTTTGACAAATAATATATTTACTTTAAATTAAAGGAGGGAAGAACATGAAGATTTTTCTAGCAATAATTATTGTCTTTTTATTATCTACTTTAAACCTCTTGCTAATGGATTATCTATTAGGTTTTAGTTTTTATGATTCATTTCTGCACCTTCTAAATCCTTTTTGGGTAATGAGTAATGCTGAATATATCATGTTAGCTGCACTTTTTCTTATTGTCATTGGTCAACAAATTTTTATGATTATTAAAAAAAAAGAGAAACGATACCGTTCTAACTAGTTTTTTTCTTCACATAGTTCCGAATGAGGGAGACAACCAGCATAAACAAAGGAATAATAATCAAAAAAGGAACATGAAGATATTTTAATGTAATAGTAAACCCTTCTTCTAAATGCTCTGAAAAACTGGAAGATATTGTCATGGAGAGAAAGATCAAAATAAAGCCCATGGGAAGAATGATTTGCTGACGGTTCTTCACCTTAAATAAATCAGTAATTCCAAGGATAGCTCCATACATAAAAATAGATGCTTTGAAAAAAACGGTCATTAACAGGGTGAAAACTACAATTGCGTCCAGTCTTTCAATAAAATCAAATAGATTAACTTTTCCAATCGTAGCCAAGGTAGGAAATGTAGATCTTTGCATTACATCCAAACCTAGCACCGACATATTTAAAGCAGCTGTCCAGCTTAGGATTAACCCACTTGAAATTAATGCAGATAACCACACCTTTTTTATTAGTTTAGGACGATTTAAATATGGTAGCAGCATCGTAAATACGAGCATTTCACCAAATGGAAAAGATACAACAGGAGGAAACGCTGTAGTTAAAATGGGTTTCCACCCGTGTTCAAGAAAGGGGCGGATATGATTTAAACTAACATTTCCAGATACAAGAACAAAGAAATTAGCTCCTAGCCCAAATAATAGCAGGATGACAATAAATACTTCTGCTGTTCTACCTATTACTTCTATCCCTAGATAAATGACATAACACATAACAAGAATAAGCGATAGATTAATTGCTAGTAATGGGGTTTCTGGTAAAGTAGACGAAGTCAATAAGTCCCCGAAATCACGTACATTTCTAGCTGCAATATACAAGAAGAACAAACAGTATAATAATCCAAGCACCCAGCCAAAGAATTCACCAAATATTTTTCTAACATATCCAGTAAGGGGAATGGTCGGATATTGACGAAATAACATATAGTAAACAAAGAATAAGAGTATGCCTCCTCCCATTCCCAGAAGGATAGCAAGCCAGGCATCTTTGCCAGCTGGAATTCCATAACTGACAATGAGAGAAGTACCCAAGTCGAAGATAAACATAAGGGCGAAGAGTTGTGTAACACTTATTTTTGCTTTCTCCATCTTTGAGGCGTCTCCTTTCTTTATTATGTTTGACCTTCGGGCTTTTTTAATTATTTACTAAAAGTTTTCATAATGATTAGTAATAAAATTAGTTTAAAACCATTGCTTGTTCATTTTCTTGTAAAATGATTGCGGATAACAGAAACTACTAGCATGAGCATAGGAACAACAATTAGAAGAGCAAGCGAAAGGTAATGATTAAGGAAGCCTTCTTCTCCTTGTTCTGAAAAACTGGAAGCCATAGCGAGAGATAAAAAAATGACAATAGTTCCGATTGGGAGAAGAATTTGACGGTACGTTTTTAATTTAAATAAATCAGCTATTCCTAAAACCGCGGCATATAGATAAATAGATGCTTTGAAAAAGACGGTAATCAACAAAGTGAATACCACAATTGCATCTAATCTTTCAATAAAATCGAATAGATTGACTTTCCCAACTGCTGTCAACGTAGGGAATACAGATCTTTGCATCACATCTACACCAAGAACGGATGTATTTAACAAAACGGTCCAGCTTAGAATCATCCCGCTCGAAATCATAGCTGCCAACCATGCTCGCTTTGCTAATTGAGGACGGTTTAAGTATGGTAATAGCATTGTAAAAGCAATCATTTCGCCGAACGGGAAGATGAGAAGGTGGGGAAAAGCCGTGGTAAAGATAGGCTTCCATCCGCGTTCAAGAAAGGGACGTATCTGGTGAAAATCAACATCTCCTGATACAAGAACAAAAAAATTCCCTGCCGCTCCAAGTAAGAGTAAGACAACCATAAATACTTCTGCTGTTCTCCCTACTACTTCTATCCCTAGATGAATGACGTAGCATATCACAAGCACAAGTGTAAGGTTAATGGCTAGTAAGGGAGTTTCCGACAGAGTAGATGAAACCAATAAATCCCCTAATTCACGTACATTTCTTCCGCAAATATACAAAAAATGAAGACAGTATAATAAACCAACTATCCATCCCAAGTATTTACCAAATAGTTCTCTTATATATCCAGTGAAGAGCAAGTTGGGATATTGGCGATATAAGAAGTGAAAAATGTAAAATAATACGATTCCTCCACAAAGGGCTAGGAGAATAGCAAGCCATGCATCTTTTCTGGCATTTGTCCCGTAACTAACCACTAATGCCGTTCCCATTTCGAAGATAAACATGAGAGCAAAGAGTTGAATGACACTTAATTTTGCTTTTTCCATTCGTCTCTCAACTCCTTCCTTTACCCTTTATGATTATTCTATTTGTTTATATAGGACTTGGTTGTCATACCTGTCCGACGAATAATAGCTTGTACATTCACATGAACTTCTGTTTCTGGAAAAATGTCTTTTTCCCATGAATTATTAATGTTGTTCCACACATGCTTATTTGCTATATTAACCGTTTCACCAAAATTGAAGATATCACTTTTTTGCTTTTGAGCTTTTTTTACTGCCAATAGTATTTCCTGTTTAATCTCTTCTTCTAATTGTTCATCTAGTTGGCCAAGAGCTTGTGATTTGGCAAGATCTATAGAGCAATTATTTTCTAAGACTGTCCCTTCTGAGTGAACAGTAATATAGATAGCTGGTTTCTGATGTTTGAATGTTACATGGGTAGCCGATTTAGAACGCGAAATTTCAATTGCAATGGCATCCTTTTTCTTTCCGCAATTAAGGTTCATCACGGTTCGTTTCATTTCGTTCGTAATCCATGTCACTCCTCGTGCAGGAGGCCCATCCAACCATTTTTTTAACTTTCCATTTTTAAAAAGAGCAATCCCTTTAATTTCAATGTTTGCACTTGGAGAAACTTGTTGTGTATTTGTTGTTGCATTTCCACTCTTTTTCTCCCCATTAATCTTAACACCTGTGACTGCTACGCTTCCTTCTTTTAACCCCTGAATCACTTGATCTGCACGCGTACTTTTATAGGTTCCCCAGTCGTCTTCAGAAGATTTTAAAGCATTTCCAATCTTTGCAGAAGGGATGGCTTCTAATGATGTTGTGACTTCTAGCGTTTCTTTCGCTGTAATATGTCCTCTTGCAATTAAAACTGGAAAAAGGACCCGAAACTGGCTATCCCGTTCGATCATATCAAATAAATCTTCAATTCCTTGGTTCGCTACCTTCTCGCTGATTACTAAAATTTGAAGGTGAGGAAAGAAAAGCTCTCCAGGTGACTTTGTTGAAATCTTTCGAAGGGTCTCGGCAAGGGTACTTCCTGTTTCAGTAAAGGTTGTCACAGGCGAAGCTTGAACTTTTCCTCCTTGTTGGCCACCAGCTACTTGCGAAGGATTGATAATTTGAACCGTAACTCTATATCTGTTCTTTACTTTGTTGCTGCCTTTATCAATAGCCATTCCTGAAACGATACTTAGCTGCTGTAGTTCTTCTCTGTCCCAGCAGCCTGACAAGAAGACTAACAATACGCAAAGCAAAAGAAGTATCAATGATCTATGTCTCATCAGAATCCCTCTTTGATTCTTGATTTTTCATCTGTCCATTCCTTGGTGAAGGCCCGCGATTTTGATTAGGGTCTGTTCGCTTCGTTTTCACCTGACTAATTAAACGGGGGCGTTTAGACATAAAAGGTAAAGGAAAACGGAAGATGGAATCTTTCTGATCAGCTAAAATGGCAGGGGCAAAAGGAGCTAAGTACGGAATACCAAAGGAACGCAAGCTGCACGTATGAGCTACTAACATGATTACTCCTAATCCAATACCATATAATCCAAAAAAACTAGCTAAAATCATCATTCCGAACCGAAGTAAACGAGTAGCATCCGTCATTGCATAATGAGGAATGGTAAAGCTTGCGATAGCCGTAGCTGCCACGACAATAACCATCGCGCTGGAAACAATCCCAGCTGAAACAGCTGCTTCCCCCAATACAAGAGCCCCGACGATGGAAACAGCCTGACCAACGGGACGCGGCATACGAACACCAGCTTCTCGCAATACTTCAAAGGTAAATTCCATCAATAGCGCTTCTATAATAATTGGAAATGGAATATTTTGACGCTGGGCTGCCAAATTAATCAGCAACGGTGTTGGAATTAATTCTGGATGGAAGGAAAGAAACGCAATAAATAAAGATGGGCCAAGAAGAGTAATTAAAAAAGAAATGATTCTCAATATGCGCAAAAAGCTAGCCATTGTCCAACGCAAATAATAATCCTCCGCCGTCTGGAAAAATTGATTCCAAGTCGCAGGGACAATAAGAGGCGTAGGTGTTTCATTCACAAAAATCACGACTCTTCCTTCTAATAGATTTCCTGCCACCACATCGGGTCGTTCTGTGATAAAAACAGTTGGCCAAGGTGTCCAAGTTTCATCGGAAATCCATTCTTCAATTGTATTCGAGCCTTGAACTTCATCTACTTCCATTTTACCTAATCTTTCTTTAATTTCTGTAAGAAGCTTATCGTTGACAATGCCTTTTACGTACATCATCCCAACGCCAGTTTGCGTGATTGTTCCTATTTCCTTCGTTTCTAACCAGAGGTTTGGGCTCTTAATACGACGGCGAATCATTGCTGTATTAGTGATAAGGGACTCTGTAAAGCTATCTCGAGGGCCTCGAACGGACGATTCTGCCACGGGTTCTGAAATGGCTCTAAGATCTCCTCCTTGCGCGGCACAGGCAAAGCCACGATTCCATCCATCAACTAAGACAATTGTTTCGCCGGATAAAAGATGGAAAAAAAGTTTATCGAAATTCGTTATCTCTCCCACATTCGTAATAGTTAATATATGTTCTTTTATGTAAATCCCTAATTCGCTTGGTCCATAAGGGGCTTCCTCTTTAATCATCTCTACATCATTCATTAGCCTTTCTATAATGGAGTTTCCTAAAATTTCTTTATCCGTTAATCCATTTATATAAATAGAAGCTACTTTACATAAAAAGGGCTTCCCCATTTTAAAATCTCGAACCACTAAATCTCCACTGTTGCCTAACGAATTCTTTACTTTTGTTAGATTTTCAGCCAAAGATGAATGAAGAGCCTCATCATTCGAAGTGGTTTCTTCATACTGAGGGGGCATTTTTTTTGGTTTTCTGGCTTTTTTTATCAGGCGATTCCAGGCGCTGTTCATATTTTAATAACCCTCCACTTTTGTATGTCATCGACTGAAGAGGACATTGGTTTTTCCAATATTCACTAGTAATTTTTCCTTATATTACTTTTTTATACATTCATTCTTCCTTCATTAACCTGTTCCAAAGGAAAGTAGCTAACACAACATAAAAGTTACTACAGTGTGATAACTGGATTGAGATTGAATAGACCTGCCAATATCTCTATTCGTTAGAGCGTTTTGGGAAAGCCTGTAAGAGTAGAATGCCATCAAAAAAGAGGATGAGGGTGAGGCAGTCATTACAGTTTTGGATATGCTATTGTTGGATACAGCTCAGTAATAAGGCTAGGCTAGTACTGGAACATTTATTGCGGATTTAATTCTACAAATTCTGTTTTAGGTGCTCCTAAAAGAAAGAGAGCGTATTCGCAAGCATCAAGGAGAGGGAATTGAGGCTGCGCTGAATAAGAGGATAACTTTTGAAAGACTTAAAGCTGAAGTTAGCTAGGAGTTTATGGAAGTTTATAAATGAAGGAAATAAAATTAAACCAAAACTGTACAAGTCATGAAAGAAGAAAAAATGAAGAAAACAATATTTTATAAAGTAATAAAGCAATATGAAAGTACTTTAAAAAAGATCATTTTATAATAGAAGAAACTCACCAAAAAGAAGCCTCTGCTATAATTAGCAAAGGCTTTCAAAATTATGAGAATCACAATTAATAGGAACACCTTAAAAGACATTTTTGAAGTTATAAGCCTATTTATTATATTTTTCCTGATTCTAAGCAGTAAGTTTTGAATCGTTCCTATCTTTAGATGCTTGATTCTTGTTCCGTAAAAGAAATGCACCAAATAGAGTAAAGATAGTGACAATAACCCCCATGATTAAGTATGTTTGACGAAAACCAATTGAATCGTATAGATTTCCTACGATAGGAGAGAGTATAACAGCTCCTAGCTGCATCGCGAATTGGTAGCCAACCAAATATAAAATTGAAGAGAATTTTGTATCAAAATGTGTAGCCAGATATTTAAACACAGAAACGATGATAATGGCAAACTCTGGTGCGTTAAGAAGCTTAATAAATGAAATGCTGTATGGATCTGATACTAGACCTGAACCTATTACGCGCAAAATCATAATAATTCCCGCTAAAATTAAACCTCCTTTAGGACCTACTTTACGGACAATAAATGGAGCAACTAATAACATACCGGATTCTAAAAAGACCTGACCTGCATTTAAGTAACCAAATATTTGGTTTCCTAATTGTTCTGTTGGAAACAGAGAGGCATAATATACAGGAAATTGCTGGTCAAAAACATTATAAATACAGCCCGTCCCGAGCATAAAAATCATAAAAATCCAGAAATCTTTTCGTTTAAATAAACTGCCCAAATCTTGCACAGAAAGGGACTTTGCCTTCTTTTCTTCGATAGTGGATACTTCTACTTTTGTAAGGAAAATAACAAGTAATAAGAGAATGCCTGATCCCGATGCAATCCAAAAGTTGATATCAGGGTTAATGTTAAGCATTCGTCCTCCAATAGCAGCTGCCACGGCGGCCCCTATTGATCCCCAAAGTCTTGCACGACCGAATTCAAACTCATACTTTCTGCCAACTTTTTCGATATATGACTCGATAGCTGAGATACCAGCTAAAAAAGTGATGGCAAGATAAGACCCGCCTGTCAGGGCTCCTATCCAAAAATTCCAGTTTAAAAGAGGTTGATAGATGAAAATGAGAAATGGTCCAGATAAAATAACTAAAATTGAAATGAAGTATAATAAATTTTTTCGTAAGCCCAATTTGTCAGAGATATATCCATAAAGCGGTTGGAAAAGCATAGTGAAGACAGCGTTTACAGAAAAAACAATACCCGTTTGTGCTCCGGAAAGGTTAAGGCTTTGTCCCAACCAGATAGCAAAAAAAGTGAAAATAGAGGCAATAGATAAGAAGAACAAGAAAAAGAAACTGCTTAGCTTCCAGTAAAGTTTATTGTTTTGCATATTTAAATCCCCTTTGCTGTTTATGTATCTAAATTTTATTTAGAAAGCGTTTTCGATTTGATTGTATTATATATGGTACCGATTTCATATGTCAACAAGAAATTAATTAACAAAAATGCCCTTTAAAAAAGGTTTTTTTAAGTATAATGTGTTTTTTGAGTGTGGTACTGGTTTCTTGCTTATAAAATAAATCTTTTTAAGTATGCTGGTTTATTAATCATGAAACATTTTATATAAAAAGGTTCTATTTTAAAGAGTCACAGCGATTTTACTGATATTCTTATTGAACACACGATATAGTAGAGATGCAAACGAATTCATTCATTGCATTTTGGCTCTTTTTTAACGTAAAATAAGTATGAAACTGATTTCAGTTAGTGATGGAGTGATAAATAAATGCCTACCATATATGACGTAGCAAAATTATCGGGGTTATCAAAAACAACCGTTTCCCGTGTTATAAACAATCATTCATATGTTTCAGAAGAGAAAAAAAATCTGGTGCTAAAAGCAATGAAAGAGCTTAACTATACCCCGAACCCTTCGGCAAGAAAGTTAAGAGGACAGGTAACAACTACAATTGGTGTCATTGTACCAAGAATCGTAAATCCATTTTTCTCTTATTTAGTCGATTCAATTGAACAAGTTGCTTATAAAAACGGCTATCACGTATTAATCTTTCAAAGTAATGAAGATAAAGAGAAAGAATTGGTCTTTTTAAATTTACTAAAAACAAAGCAAGTTGACGGAATTATTATGACCTCTATTGAAAATGACTGGAGTATCATAGAACCGTTTACTGAATCTGGTCCTATTTTGTTATGCAATGAATATGTAAACAACGCAAATGTTCCAATTGTTCGATTAGATCAATACAAGGGTGCGTATATAGGCGTAAAGCATTTACTTGAAAAAGGCCACCGGAAAATTGGGTACTGTACAGGTGGATTGTTTGCAGAGGAAGGCAAGGACAAGGACCGTAATCAAGGTTATCAAAAAGCACTTCAAGAGGCAGGGATCGAGCCGGATCCAAAATGGATCTTTGTTAATCAACACAGTATTGAAGACGGAAAACAAGTAGTTAAAAAAATCCTGTCAATGGAGGATCGTCCAACGGCTATATTTACAGGGAGTGATGAAATTGCCGGGGGAATGATGATTGAAGCCAAAGAGTGCGGTCTAAAAATACCTAATGATTTGGCTATTATTGGCTTTGATGATCAACCTCTTGCGCAAATGTTAGATCCAAAGCTAACAACTATACGACAACCTATTGATCAGATGGGGATTAAAGCAATGGAAACTCTTATTGATATGTTGAATGATTCTGAAGTGAAAGTGGAAACTTTTGAACTTCCAATCGAGCTGGTTGTTCGAAGTTCAACGTAATGGGAGATATCAGATGAAGGTGAGAGCTGGATTTATTCGTTCTCACCTTTTTTTGAAAAATTTTCAGAAAAGTTGTTGAAACCGTTCCCATGATGTAATACAATGAATTTATCTTAAATGAGAAGGGTTATATCAGACTTTTTAATAGCATAAATTTTTTTAACCATATATGGTATCGGTACCATATGAACGAAGAATAAGTACATAATTTTAATATAAAAATACGGGAGCTGATAAAAATGGTTCAACTAAGTGAAAGAATGAATGAAGAAAGCGCTACAATAAAGAATAGACAATGGTGGAAGGAAGCAGTTGTATATCAAATTTATCCGAAAAGTTTTTATGACTCTAATGGTGACGGAATTGGTGACTTAAAAGGAGTTATTCAAAAATTAGATTACTTAAAAGAGTTAGGTATCGACGTTATTTGGTTAAGCCCAGTCTATCAATCACCAATGGACGATAACGGATATGACATCTCTGATTATCAAGCAATTGCAGAGGAATTTGGCTCTATGGAAGATATGGATCTATTAATCCATGAAGCTAAAAAAAGAAATATAAAGATTATTATGGACTTAGTAGTTAATCATACTTCGGATGAACATGAATGGTTCATAGAATCAAAAAGTGATGTAAATCATCCTAAAAGAGATTGGTATATTTGGAGAAACGGAAGAAAAGACGAGGCCCCGCCTAACAATTGGAAATCTATTTTTGGCGGTTCGTGCTGGGAGTATGATGAGCAAACCGGACAGTATTATCTTCATGCATTTTCTAAAAAACAGCCTGATCTTAATTGGGAAAACCCTGATCTTCGAAATGCCGTTTATAAAATGGTCAGATGGTGGTTAGATAAAGGAATTAGCGGCTTTAGAGTAGACGCCATTACATTTATAAAAAAACGACAGGACTTTGCTGATTCGCATGATGGAATGAATGTAATTGAAACCAACCAACAAGGCATTCATGAATTTTTAAGTGAACTACGTAAAGAAGCTTTTACTTCACATGATATCTTAACCGTGGCAGAAGCACCTGGGGTATCATACAAAGAATTGCCTATTTATGCGGGGGAAGACGGGCATTTTAGTATGCTTTTTGAGTTCGATCATGTCGATTTAGATGTAGGAAAAGAAGGAAAATGGTATGAACCTTATAATTGGAATCTGCTTGATTTCAAAAAAGCCATTTCTGACAGTCAAACGTTCTATAACAACACAGGGTGGGGAGCGCTTTATTTAGAAAACCATGATCAGCCTCGTTCTTTAAACAAATTTATTAAACCAGAAGATATAGGACCTATTCCAGCTAAAATGTTAGCTACCGTCTATTTCTTCTTAAAAGGAACGCCATTTATCTATCAAGGGCAAGAAATTGGAATGACAAATGTACAGTATCCATCAATTGAGCATTATAATGACTTGGCTTCAATCGATCAATATTACTCTGCGCTGAAAGAAGGCTTCTCAAAAGAGGAAGCATTAGCAGCGATTTGGAGACGCAGTCGTGATAATTCTCGAACACCTATGCAGTGGAATCATTCTGAATATGCAGGATTTAGCCAAGGTACACCGTGGCTAGAGATAAATTCTAATTACTCTTTTATTAACGTCGAGAATGCTTTAAAAGATCATAATTCTTTATTTTATTTCTATAAAAAGTTAATTAGTTTAAGAAAAAGCAGTCCATATTCAGATGTTATTGCTTTTGGTAAATACGAAGACATGTTTAAAGATAGCCTGCAAATCATGGTCTACACGAGAGAGTTGAACGATAAAAAAATAGCGGTGATTGCTAACTTTGATAATAAAGAGTTGACTCTAAACTTAGATTTTAATATAAAAAATGTTATTTTATCCAACTATGATTATTTAGAATTACACCTAAACCAGATAAAATTACGACCTTACGAGTCCATCGTTTGTGAAGTCGATTTATCATTTTAATCTGTTTTTATCACAATTGACTGATTCACGTATAGAAAGGTAGGGTGAAATCTTTTGAAAACATTAAGAAATCAACATCAAGAAAAAATCTCAAAGGCAATAGAATCTGTGTTAAACGAGCAGGAGTCTGTTGATCAGAATCATTGGCGACTACAATACCATGTGTCTACACCAGCATTCTGGATGAATGACCCAAACGGATTCAGCTTTTATAAAGGTGAGTATCATTTGTTTTATCAACATCATCCTTACTCTCCCGAGTGGGGGCCAATGTATTGGGGGCATATAAAAAGTAAGGATCTTACTTACTGGGAACACCTTCCTATCGCTCTTGCTCCGAGTGAAGAATACGATAGGGATGGATGTTTTTCAGGAAGTGCAATTGAAAAAGACGGGAAGCTTTATGCAATGTACACAGGGAATGTGTGGACAGGGGATAACTATGATACGGACTTACGACAGGTTCAGTGTCTTGCTGTAAGCGAAGACGGCGTTCATTTTAATAAAGTACCTCAAAATCCAGTTATTGATTTAGCGCCTGAAGGAGATATTCACCCTTATCATTTTAGAGATCCAAAAGTATGGAAGAAAGACGACTATTATTATTGTGTTCTTGGATCACGTACAAAGGATCATGAAGGGCAAGTTCTTTTGTATTGTTCAAGAGATCTGTTGAATTGGGAGTTTATGAATGTAATGGCCAAAAGCCAAGGAAATCTTGGTTTTATGTGGGAGTGTCCAGATCTTTTTAGTCTTGATGGACAAGACGTGCTTGTCATGTCACCTCAAGGAATGAAATCAGAAGGGGATCTCTACCATAACTTACATCAAGCTGGATATGTAAAAGGGAAATTGGACTATAAAACAGGGCTGCTTCAACACGAAGACTTTCAGCTTTTGGACTACGGGTTTGACTTTTATGCTCCTCAGACGGCAGAAGATGAACATGGCAGACGCATTATGATAGCGTGGATGGCTATGTGGGAAAGCAGCATGCCTGAACAAAAACACAATTGGGCAGGCGCAATGACTATTCCGCGTGAGCTTTCTACTAAACAAGGGAATATAATTAGTAAACCAATTCCAGAGCTTAAGCAGCTTCGTCAACATCACGTGCAGTATAAAAATATCACGGTTAACGGAGAACAAGAACTTGCAGGTATTTCAGGTGATTGTTACGAACTTGAAGTGGAAATTAACGCAAAAGCTGCTTCACAGTTCGGAATAAAAGTGAGAACAGATAATGACACTCACCAGGAAACGCTCTTAACTTATGATAGGCTAGAAAGTTTGTTTATCTTTAATCGTGATAAATCAGGTGAAGGTGATGGGGGAATAAGAAAAGCACCTGTTGGATTAAATGATAATCACTTGCATCTTCATCTGTTTGTTGATAAATCTTCCATCGAAGTTTTTATTAATGAAGGCGAGAAAGTGATGACGAGCGGAATCTATCCCGCAGACAATGCAAAAGGTATTTGTTTCTTTGCAGATCAAGAAATTGAATTGATTACCTTAAATAAATGGAACTTAAGCAAGGGCGTTTCTCCACTGATTTTTTAAAGGCTAATAGGAATTGGATAAAGATAGTAGCCAAGCAACGTAAAAGAAAGAAATTACAACAATTTATGTAACTAGATTAACTTGAAGAACAGATCCCCTTAAGGGGATCTGTCCCTTTTATATGTACATTAATATCTTTATTACATGGAAAAGTGCTTTTTTTGATTACTGTTATCTTTTATAAATAGTTTTATAAAGAATAGAGGGTAAATCATCAAGTATAAATTAAAAGCCCACCATGTTAAATCGAAATCCTTAATAAATGCCCAATATGCGATGGCCTGTAGTCCTGAGCAAAATGTTAAAACTAAAGAAATTAAAGCGTATCCCTTCCATGATTCCTTATTTAACTTATATAAATATAGACTAAATAATCCAGTGAATGAAATAAGAATATCTAGAGGGAAGAAAGACCAATTCCAAGCTATGATTATGCGATTATTATAATCTTTAAAAGCCGCACTTTGAGGTATAAGCTGAAAATAAGTAGCAATCCAATAGATAATAAATCCTATATCTGTGACGAGAAAAAAAGGTTTTAAATATTTCATCTTTTTATCTAATGTGTTCTTCTAAAGTGGATTTACTAGCATTAGCTTCTTTTTCCCCAGTCATATTTAATGTCACTACACCGATAATGATGAGAGCTATAGCAACGATCTTTAGCAGACTTACACTTTCATTGAAGTACATAAATCCAATTAACGTAATAATTATAATCCCCATACCTGACCAAATAGCGTAAGCAATTGAAACTTCTATACTTTTTAACGTTAATGTCAAAAAGTATAAACTACAAATGTAAAAAAGTATAAGCAATACACTTGGTATAACTTTGGTAAAACCTTCTGATAATTTCATGGTCGTAGTTCCAGCAACTTCAAAAAGAATAGCTAAACATAGATAAATCCAATACAACTTTCTTCGCCTCCTTATTTTTTACAAAAAAGCTTAGGTGATGATTTTTATCATAAAAATACTCATAGATAACAAATAAATATAACTTTAAATACCTTATAAGTATAAGTTTACCATATTAGGATTTTTATATATAATCTATAGATGTTGTTACTTATATATTTTGAGGAGGAGAAAAGAAATGAAGAAAACGTTTGTCGCATTAATTCTTGCTTTATCCCTGGTTGTATCTGCATTAGGAATTCAGCCTTCGAATGCTAAAGCTGAATCAAATCACAATCCGGTTGTTCTTGTTCATGGAATCAGCGGTGCGTCCTATAACTTTATTGCTATCAAAAACTATTTAATTGCTCAAGGTTGGGATCGCAATGATCTTTATGCTATTGATTTTGTAGATAAGACAGGCAACAATTTGAATAATGGACCTCAGCTTGCTCGATACATTGATCAAGTGTTGAAAGAGACGGGAGCTAAGAAGGTAGATATTGTTGCTCATAGTATGGGCGGAGCAAACACGCTGTATTATATTAAATATCTAGGGGGAGGGAATAAGATTGAAAATGTCGTGACGTTAGGAGGAGCGAATGGTTTAGTTTCTTCGACAGCACTCCCAGGTACAGATCTCAATCAAAAAATTCTTTATACGTCGATCTACAGCATAAATGATCAAATTGTTGCTAATAGTCTCTCTAGGCTGCAAGGAGCAAGAAACATTCAACTTTATGGCATTGGACATATTGGATTGCTTTCAAATAGTCAGGTTAACGCGTACATAAAAGAAGGGCTGAATGGCGGGGGACAAAATACAAACTAGTTATTTTTCAGGTGAACAAGGCAGGATCGACTTTTATATATTTAGAATCAGAATGTTTGCCTTTGTGTTTCACCAGCATGTACCCGATGAAACAATCGAAGTCAAAGCAGCTCCCGCGCCGAAATAGAATAGAGTGCTAAAAGTACCTCAGTTAATCAAGGTACTTTTTTAGGTTTTTGTACAAAGAATCGATGATTAAAAAGCGCTCAAATTGATTTTTAATCGCGCATTGCGCCTGCTTCTCGAGAAGTCATTGCGCCTTGTCCTTCATTTACGTCTCTTTGGATTTCTTGTTTTACTTTTTGTGCATTTGTTGCAGAAGCTGCTGGTTTCTCAGTAAAACCCGCATTTTCTTTAGCTGATTGATGTTGCTGCATATGATCTCTCCTTCCTTTTTTATTCGTACAAAAAGGAAGAATGGAGCCCCATTCTTCCTTCAGCCATCAATTATAAAGTTGTCTTAGAAACGTCCGCCGCCAAGTTGTTGCTCAGCCATTTGTACAAGACGTTTTGTGATTTCGCCACCTACTGATCCGTTTGCACGTGCAGTTGTATCAGCACCAAGGTTTACACCAAATTCGCTAGCGATTTCATATTTCATTTGATCGATTGCTTGTTCAGCACCGTTTACTAATAATTCGTTACGGCTACCACTGTTGTTGTTTGCCATGTTGTGTCACCTCCTTGTTTTTCTTAAGTTTCCTATTGTGGAAGAGATGTATTCGTGGTAAATAATGGATGTATATTTTCTTGTTAGGATGACATACTAATTTTTAGAAACAACCGACACTGTAAAAAGTGGGATTAGATGTTTCATTTCCTTGTGACTAAAAACTAAAAGCTTGCCATGTGTAGGAGAGAGAATGACAACTCGTTTGTCATTCTTTTTTCATGTCCATGGGTATATTATTTGAAGGACAAAAGACTAACTCTATAAAGAGTTAGTCTTTTGCTTGATGAAAACGATCAATATTCAAAAAGCTGCCTCAAAGGATTGCTTTTTATATCTATTTTAAGAGTTAGGTTTATTGATTCTATCCATTGCTTCTTGAACTGCATTTACAACAAAAGGATCTTTTTCCTTCAAATCATTCACGCTGATTTCACCTGATTGTAAACCTCTGCAGATTTCATGGATATCTTCTTCAATTGTAATCGGCAGCTTATTTTCTGTAAGCATGTTACTTAATTCATTTGCTAACATTTTTTGTTGATCCATGGGATGCCCTCCTCGTCATGTAAAAGTATAAAATGATCAAGCTTATTTCTTTTCTTTTCCTTCTTGCTGATTCTGTACTTTTTCAATTCCAGTGTTTGATTCAAATCCAACTCGATAAGTTCCAGATTTTTGTTGTTTTACTGAATCTGGCATTTGATACTGCTTTAAATCATCCTGAAACTGTCTTGTGCTTGGATTTCCTTCCACTTATATTCCTCCTCAGTAAAGTAAGTTTTGACGATTTAGTTTCCCCAGTTCGTAAAACAATTAAGCATGTTGTACATGGCTCTTTGCAACAAGTATCTAATTAATTCTCGGGAAATAAAAATATAACTTAACCTTCCACTTATTTTATCTTCAAATTTTCAAACAATAGGGCTAGGAGGTGTTTTTATGCCAAAGAAAGACTTTAAAGGCGTTGATAATTCAGGAATTGCAGAAAGAGTTGATTATAACAACTATAAAAATAAAGATAGCAATAATGACCCTACGCTTAACCGTATTGTCGAAGAAGATGGGCGTGCTCTTGATCCGAGGGAAACCTTAGAAAATTTCTTCACTGACCTTGAAGGCGAAGATCCACAAGAAATTACAACTTAATAAAAAAAGTAGAAAACGGCGGTCTTTTTAAGCGAAAAGACCTATGAAACGCAGATATTTTCATTAAAGAACCTGCTGTAAACGAGTTAACATGATTTAAAAAAATGAGGACTATTAATAGAGGTGAAGTTAATGTCGCACACAGAAACTGAACGAACAACGTATATGTATGATCCTTTCACTATACAAGGTCTTGAAATGAATATACCTAAAGAAGGCGAAGGCAGCCAACCACTAATAAATCGTTCAGGACTGAGTACCTCTACGTTCAAAACGAACATGAATAGAAAGCATTTTGAACGTTATATTTATTAGCAGGAATATCCTGCAGCTTTTTACCTTATAAAAAGATCCTTCTATTTTATACGCTAGAAGGGTCTTTCCACTAAATATTTTCATTTCAGTATAGTAATCAATTGCTTGTACCTAACTATTGGGAAATTCACCTTCGTGTTAGGTGTGGATAGGTAATAAAAATGGTTAGTGTTTTTTCATATATTGTCTGTACATCCATTGTAGAAAGGATTTAACGAAATGCAGAAGCAAACCCTACTTTTTAATTTAGACGATACGCTTGTTCACTGTAATAAATATTTTAGAGACACCATAAATGCTTTTGTGGCTCAATTGCAGGAATGGTTTGAGAATCTGACTAAGGAAGAAATAAAACAAAAGCAGTTAGAGATAGATTTAAAAAGTATCGAAAAGCATGGCCTTCACTCTTCCCGATTTCCAGAATCATTAGTAGCTACTTATTTATTTTTTAGTGAACAAAATCATCAAGATATCCATGAAGATAGAGTCCAAAGAGTCAAAAAAATTGGTCAAAGTGTATTTGAAGTACCGATAGAGCCTTTGCCAAATATGTATGAAGTATTAGATAAGCTTAAAGAACAAGGACATGATCTCTACTTACACACAGGTGGAGACGAGGAAAATCAAGGTAGAAAAATTGTTCAGCTAGAGCTAGCTAAATACTTTGAAAAAAGGGTATTTATTTCTGAACAAAAAGATACAGCTGCATTAAAAGAAATACTAAACCAAATTAAGTACGATCCAAAAAAGACTTGGATGATTGGCAATTCATTAAAAACCGATATAAGACCGGCAGTAGAAGCTGGAATACATGCGATTCACGTACCTTCTGAACTGGAGTGGAGCTACAACCAAGTTAAAATTGATGTTGCGCCAAAAGGTAAATTGATAACCGTTAATTCGTTGCTGGAAGTTCCAGAAATCATTCAAAAGCATGCTCAAGAAACGGTTGTGTCCACCTAATATTAGGTCATATGTAAACACAATATATAGAAACAGCTAACCGTTGATTAAACCTTACCCAACGGTAGCCAGATAAAGTTCTTATGTTTTTTCTAATCAACTCACATACTATACAGAGGAGGTGACTGATATGGCAGATCACTCTAAAGAATCAGAAAAAATGATATGTGAAGATCATAATTCTCCAGTTGATGAAAGAAGCTACGATTTATACGAAGCGACGCGTAATTCACTTTTACGTAATGAATTAGACGATAAAAACAAAACCATTTTAAATAATATTGATAACGGAGCGATGGATGTTAATCTTGAGGAATAATGGGCATTAAAAAACCTTTTATTTCTTAGTCTCATAGCTATGTTACTAAGGATACACATTTCTTTTTCTCTTAGTAGAAAAGACCCTAAATAATTAGGGTCTTCTTTAGGTATTTGTCCAAACATTCTATGGTTGTTTCACATACAGTAAGAGGAGTCTACTAACAGAAAGGAGAAGATTTTTAATATGAGAAACAACTATCCTTATCAGCACTCTAATTATGGTGGTTATCAAGGGGCTATGTATCCTCAGCAAGGTAACTGCGGTTATCCTCCAGCTAAACCATGTGGCCAATTACCTTCTCAAACTATGCCTGCTCAGTATGACCCAGTTAAACAAAATACATCTTTTACTGGTCAAGATGTGTTTGTGCCAGTGGTGCATCCTAGTCATACCACAAATGTTTATCAAAAAAATTATAAATATATGCACTCATTCCCGCATACAGAATCCGTTGTATGTCAGGAAACGCATCAACATTTTTGTGCTCCAAGCTGCCCTCCTAGACCTCGTCCTTGGTGCTGATAGCCAAAAAAGCCCCTTCATTTTAACAATGAAGGGTTTTTACTATGTGAAATTTATAATGTTATCTAGCAATCGTTAAACAAAGTAGCCTATTTTTGACCAAAATCCAATCGATATGAGCTATGTCTACATATAATACCTTAACCCATGTATATTTAAAGTCTTTTCTTTTAGTTAAATACCACGAAAAGAGGTGTTTGTATGTCTAGTTATGGTGGAGCTGGTTCTGGTTTTGCTTTATTAGTTGTCCTGTTTATTCTTCTTGTCATTATTGGATGCAGCTGTTACGGCCGCGGATTTGGCTATTAATAAGAATAAAAAAGTCTTTCTCTAATGTGAGAAAGACTTTTTTATTCTAGGTTGTGCGGGGCAACTTTTATACGCAATAGAACTGATTGGGCGGAATACAAACAATCTATTGCAGAGGGAGTAAAACTCATATATGGGATCTGAGGATGCTTCATTGTATGTAAAAGAAACTAAAAGGTTATTATTTTTTTATTTATAGTGATATAAAACGTAGTCTATCCACTTCGTGGAGCAAATTTCGTTTTTCATCATATGCTAAATGTATGAACGAGAAGGAGGTGAAGTTTATGTTCTTTGGCGGTTATGGCGGAGGTTGTGGCTATGGTTATGGCGGCGGCTGCGGTTACGGCGGTGGCAGTGGTTTTGCTTTAATTATCGTGCTGTTTATCTTATTAATCATTATTGGCTGTGCTTGTTGGGGAGGATTTGGCGGTTGCTAATTATTAGCCTGCCTTTCTCTCTAACTTAAAAAAGTTAGCTTTATGCTAGCTTTTTTTATTTGTTAAATAGGGACATGTATAGTGATTAGTACTAATACCTGCTGTTTTAACCAATGGTATACAGCTTGTTATTAAGCGTTTAAGGATGAAAGTTATTATACTCAGCATAAGAACCATGAATATTTGAAATAAGTTTAGTTGAAAATTCACCTCTTTGTTTTGGGGAAATGATGTAAAATGATGATAAGAGGAGGTATGGAAATGAATGGAACAGATGCGATAGTATTAAATATAAAAGAGATTAGAAGAAGAAGTATAAAGGTTTGGCAAGCAATTCCTGATGATAAACTCGATTGGAAGCCGGATAAAGAAGCTATGACATGCATAGAAATGGTTCGTCATGTCTTGGAGTCAGAATACTATTATCATCTAGCTATCGAAAATTTGGGCAGCTTAAAGGAATTTGATTCTCCTTTTGAAAAAAGACCCTTACAATCTATAAAGGATGAATTGGAGTTTGCAGCATCCTACCATCAACAATTTTTAGACATGATTACTACTTTTTCTGAAGAAGATTTAACTAATATTAAAATAGACCGTTCAGATGTTGGTTATATTCGTTCTTTAGGGGATATGTTGATGCGGATAGGCTATCATGAATCCGTACACGCTGGACAACTCTTACAGTATTTGAGAATCATGGAGGTTGATCGACCTAGGATATGGGATTAAACCAATTAGATAATATGTATATCATAGATAAAACTAGTTACCATAATGTCCCTATTTTCTAAGAAACATTTTTGGGCATTTATAGAAAGCTCAGTGTTTGCAATCTGTGAATTTGACCAAACATCACTGCAATATCTTTCCGAATAGACGAGCCAATTAATTAGCTATAAGCAACTATACCAGCGGCTATCTCCATGAAGATAGCCGCTGCGACTTCTGGATCTTGAAAACATGCTCCGCATGGAATATTATCCAAACCTGATCCTGAACGTTCAAGCGGAGCTGGGGGAAAGGAAAGCTACTTCATTTTCGTTTAATAGCTTTTCTGGGTCTTTCATTCATTAGATGAATCAAAATATGTTTCGGTGCTTATTCTCCGTGCTTTAGTTTTTTTATATACCTTATTAAATACTTTACAAAGATATCATCTCTTACTAACCAGGCGGCATAATTCCTTTTTAAAAAGATTTCTGCTTCCTTAAAGCTTTTAAATGTATGAATCGATAGCCCTTTGCTATTTTCAATTATCCATTCATCTTCATTCTGAAGAGAAACAAGGAACATATCATCATTTTGAGTTTCGTAGAGAGAACCAGATGAAGATTCTTTCAAATTATATCGGTTTCTTCTTGCATCCTCTCGTACAGGATCCAGATGAAATGTATCTGTTACAAACTGGTTATAAGCTTCATTAGTTAACGAACATCCAGCAGCTTTTGCGTGACCTCCGCCTCCATAGTGACCAGCAACTTCTGATACATCCACATGATCATGAATGGTCCGAAGACTAATTCGTTTTCCTCCCATATTTAACATGGCAATGTAATCAAGGTGAGGATATTCTTTTCCTAATTCGTTTCCAAGTTCTGAATGATACGATTCAGCGTACACGATCCCTGCCAAATAGTCATCTATAGAGGTTTGCACCAATTCTCGTCTTTTTCGACGAATATAACGTTCTACTTTATCTTCTTCCATATCTAATATCTTCTGTTCAAACTCGTCAAAAAAGAAGTGGTCACTGTTTTGAAGTCTGTTAACCATTTTTTCTTCAAACTCGTCAATAGATATTAAAAAGAAGAGAGCATTTAGCCTGTGTGCTTCTTGGTTGTTGTTCTTTTCCCATTCCCAAGTATCATACTGCCTTACTAGTTCTACAAATTCATCAACCGCATTGGAAGTCTGGATAAGTTCATTTTCTATAAGGTATTCATAAAACAAGGACGTTCCCGAGGCTAAGCTCCCTTCGTTGTCTTCTACGACAACGTGTCCCCATTCATATTCGTTGAAATGAAGAGCTGTTTTATGATGATCAAGCAGCTGGACTTTTCCTCCTGTTTGATAAAACTCTTCAAGTCTTTTTTCATTCTCTTCGTTTACTGATAAATCCGTGATAAATAAATGTGTATTTCTTTCTTCATTTTCTAAAAACCATTCTACTTCACGGTTAAGCGATGCAATAGAGTTATAACGAATTTTTATTCTATCTCCAAAAGCTAACTTTGCTAAAACTCCGCATCCAACTCCATCTAAATCCGTATGTGATAACAGTTTATACATATCTTTCACCTCGAAATTATTATGATACGAGAGAAAGGTTTTTAACCGCTGAAGCTTTAGTTTGCTGAAGAGGACTATGGTAAAACTAATTTTTCTTTAGGTAACTATGTTAACGTCCAAAAAGCATAACATATAAAGCTTCTTTCCACTTGACCTATCTGAATACAAACTAGAGTGCTGCCTTAATTATATGTTTAGGGAAGAGCATCTTCGTTTAAAGGTATTGTATGTAACAAGAAAACATCTTGGTTACCCATAATGAGATCTATGATATAAGAAAAACATTGGTTTTTTACATTCTTTTAAGAACAGAAAGGGGATAACATATGAGATCTTCTGCTGAAGCACAAAAGAGTTTCGTTCAAACACCATTAAAAGGGAAAAATATTTTATCGAGACCTTATCTAAACAAAGGATCTGCATTTACAAAAAGAGAAAGAGAAGAACTCAAGTTAGATGGATTATTACCGCCCACCGTACTGACATTAGAAGAACAAGTACAGCGTGCTTATCAACAGTTTAAGAATGCATCAAATGATTTGCAAAAAAATAATTTATTAAACGATTTGCATAATCGAAATGTGGTATTGTTTTATCGATTATTAAAAGATCATTTAAGTGAAATGCTACCGATTATTTACACACCAACCGTTGGAGAAGCTATTCAAGAATATAGCCATCAATATCACCGTCCTGATGGTCTATATTTGTCTATTGACGAAGCGGACAAAATGGACAAAGCGATAGAAAATGTAGAATTAAGCTCAGAAGATATTGATTTAATCGTAGTTACAGACTCTGAGAGCATTCTTGGAATAGGAGACTGGGGAGTAGGCGGAATTAACATTGCAGTGGGTAAGTTAGCGGTATATACAGCAGCTGCCGGTATTGATCCGAGCCGTGTTCTTCCCATTGTGTTAGACGTAGGAACCAATAATAAAGAATTACTTAAAGATCCGCTTTATTTAGGTAATCGCCATGAGCGTGTAACAGGCGAAGCTTACAATCAATTTATTGATCAATTTGTAAATAAAATAATAAATAAGTTCCCAAAAGCATTGTTACATTGGGAGGACTTAGGGAATAAAAATGCCAGACGTATTATAGAAGAGTATGGAGATCATCTTTTAACATTTAATGATGATATTCAAGGGACGGGTGTGATTACATTAGGGGCTGTATTGACTGCTTTAAAAATTACAAAGACCTCCCTAAAAGATCATCGTATTGTTGTCTTTGGACCAGGTTCTGCCGGTATTGGAAACGCTGATCGAATCCACAGTGCGATGGTTCTTGAAGGTCTTTCAGAAGAGGAAGCATATGATAGGTTTTGGGCCTATGATTATAGAGGGCTGTTAACGGAGGAGATAAATGATTTAGCTTCATTCCAGCAGCCTTATGCCCGTAAAGTAGAAGAAATAAAAAATTGGAAAAAAGATAATGACAATAAAATACCTTTGTTAGAAGTAATCAAACAAGTAAAGCCTACTATTCTAATTGGAACATCGGGAGTAACAGGGGCATTTAAGGAAGAAATGATTAGAGAAATGGCTCGCCATGTAGAAAGACCTGTGATTATGCCTTTATCTAACCCTACTAAGTTAGCTGAAGCTATCCCGAAAGATATTATACATTGGACAGATGGCAAAGCATTAATTGCAACAGGAAGTCCCTTTGATTCAGTGGAGTATAGAGGAACAACATATGAAATTGGCCAAGCTAATAATGCATTTGTATTTCCCGGTCTTGGTCTGGGCGCAATTGCTGTAAAAGCTGAAAAATTTACAGAGACGATGTTCGCTGAAGCTGCAAATGCAGTCGCCCATATGGCCGAAACTCAAACCAAAGGTGATACGTTACTTCCTCATATTAAAGATCTTCAAAACGTATCCAAAACAGTGGCTATAGCTGTTGCAAAAGCTGCTATTAAAGATGGTGTATCGAAATTTCAAGAACAGGATGTAGAAAGGTTAATAGAAAAAGCTATGTGGAAACCAGAATACAAGACTATCCGACCAATAAGTAAGGCAAAAGCGAATTGATCTCTTAGTGAATTTTTTCAAGCTTATTCCTTTCTCGAGTTGATGTAAACATATACATCCAACGTTAAGAAGAGCCCATCTCTTTCAACTGAAAGGGAGTGGGCTTTTTCTTAATATAATATATGAATTCTCTACCATAAATACATCTCTCAGAATTAAAAAAGAAGGTTGAGACATAACTAAATCACTTCAATCTAAAGACGAACAACTCGGATGAATGCTTTGGTATGAATTACTTATTACAGCGCTGTTAATTTCCGTGCAAGGCTTCGCTTTTCGCGGGCGGCCGGTGAGCCTCCTCGTTGCTTGCGCTCCTGCGGGGTCTCATCTGTTCCGCTTTTCCCGCAGGAGTCTTCGCCTTGCCCTTCAATCAACAGCTAGAAGCAAATATATATATGAAATCTACGTTCAACATACCCATAAAAAAATCCGAACGAAGTTGATTCTCTATCAAGAATCTCAATTCATCGTTCGGATCTTCCTTTGACTACAATACTTTTATTCCAGTCTTTCTTTTTACTAATTTGTCTATTTTTGATATTTGCTCTTCTTGTTAATAAGTTATTTATTATATGTCGCATCGGTATGTTTATCGTTATCGGTGTTAAGAACATGTTTATCTAGATACTTATGGAAGAACCATTCACTAACGGCTATAACAATAGCTGATACTACAGAAGCCTGAATAACGGTTATGGTATTTCCAAAAAAGGATGCCCCCATTATCCAGATGACTAAAAAAGATAAAATAAGATCAGAAATTGTAGCGACAATGTTTCTTTTTTTATAGTCTGAATCATCAGCAGCATTGCGATATACTAACAAATCGCCAAGGGCATAAGCGACAACTGTGAGGACTAAACCGATTAGTATAGTGTCACTAAAATTGTAATTATAAATGCCTGTAAATACTATGCCTAAGACTACAGCGCTCATTACAAACTTTATAATAAGAGCCTTTACATGTTTCATCTTTTTTCATCTCCCTTTTATTATCTTTTAATGAATATATACCCAGTATTAGGGGAGGTAATCTTTTTTAGATAAACGTTTTGCCTTAAGCAAGCTAGCATTTATTTAATCGAATTCCTTAAAAAGGGAAAATCATTTGATTCACTCCTTTAACTACGGCTCCATTGTTAAGAAGGATAGAATAGCGGGTACATAAAAAATGAGGAGAAAAGATCTTAATGAAGGAGGAAGGTTTTATGAGTAAAAGTATTATAGGTGTATATGAGTCGCCGGAAGAAACATTAACTAGAATTGAGAAATTAAGAATGATAGGGTATGAGGATAATGAAATTACAGTTCTAACTAATCAAGAGACCGCAGCGGGCAACCTAGCTTATAGAACGAATGTAAACGTGGATAAGCTATCTGCTGCTGACCAAGATAAGGTCACTCAGGAAGATATGACTGGAGGGGCCCAGCCGGATTCTTTTTTAGATAAATTAAAGAAATTTTTTGTGGTCCAAAATTACTCAAATGAAGAAGACCGTGCAACAAATTTAGGTATTCCCACAGAGGAGCTAACCTCTCATAAAAAAGATTTGGATGATGGAAAGTTTGTAATTGCTGTGACTTCTCATAAATTGAATGAAAAAGGGTTAGACCTAGGGTGATATATTTGATTTAAAAGAGGGTGTACGCTAACGCGTACACCCTCTTTTGATATATAGAATTCACAAGAAAAATTGTTTACAAAGAAGATTATTTATTGCGATAACCTTCCTTTAAATATTTTCGTAAGTGAAAATCGTGTACTAATTTAATCGTTGGACGAATGAGCAATTGCACGCTTCCAAGAATAAATAACCAAATCCCTATATTTTTTAAGGAATCATAGAAGAATAAAATACTGCCAATTAGGAACCAGATGCCTATCAAGAAGTCATTAATCGTATTTATAACTTTATAACTCTTTTTAAAGAACAATTCGTATTTACCTATTTCAATCTCCCCGTAGTCTTCTTTTCTTCCCATTTCTGACATTGTAACTCCCTCTTTTTCTTGAATTTCCTTTTTTTTATTCCCTTAGCAAGTCATAAAAAAACGTCTTTTGTAACAGGTATATGATGGTAAGGCAACAAGCGTAACTTTAGTGTATTTTTCCATCTCAAATCTCCATTTTTATCTATTAATGGTGTAAGCATTGATTAGAATAGATTTCTGCTCTTCATAGATGCAATAAAAGAAAACACAGGAATCCCTAAAAAGAATTGAATTGATGCCTTATTTAGAAAGCTGTTTTATAGGACGATTCATGTAGCTTCTTGGTAAAATAAATACTACGCTCAATACTAATGACAAGATCCCCACTAGTACGACGTATTCTGTACCCAGCCCTGATATAAATAGTCCACCTACAGCTGTACCAATCGTTGTTCCTAAGTTAACGGATGATAAAAATAGTCCGTTTGCGAAATCAGGAGCTTTTGGAGCTGCTGATGAAATCCAATATTGATTAATATTCGTTCCTATCCCAGCGAATATTCCCCAAACTAAAGTCATAATAGCCATAGGCCAAGTGAACTGTCCGGTGAAGAATAAAATGATGTAAACCACTCCCAATGCAAAAGGAAAAACTACTACCGTTTTGATGGCATTTTTCGTAAGCAGCTTCCCTGCGATAATGTTTCCAATAATATTGGCCACACCGAATAGAATTAATATAAAGCTAATTAGTTTTCCAGAGATGTTCGTAACGGTTTTAAGATACTCAGCAAGATAGCTGTATACTCCAAATACTGCTGAATTCAGTAAAAGGACGGCCATAATGGAAAGCCAAGTAACGGGGTTTTTTAATACGCTGAGCTGCACTCCGTAGGAAAGTCTTTCTTTAACAGGCATAGAAGGGAAGAATGCCCATGTAGCAATAAATACTATAGCGTTAATAACAGCGAAAAATGCCATTGATAGTTGAAACGAAACTGTGCTTGCAAGAAAGCTTGCGATTGGTACACCAAGTACCATACCTGCAGATACGCCAATAAAGACTTTGGAAACAGCTTTTGGAGCGTCTTCCTCGCTGACGGAGTTCGCAGCCATTGTAAAAGCTGCTGAAAAATAAATTGGATGAAAGATAGCTGGAATCACACGCGCAATTATGGCAACAGCAAAGTTAGTGGTGAATATAGAGATAATGTTACCTAAAACGAAAATACCAAGTACAAGCAACATTGCTTTCTTACGATTGATTCCTGAAAATAATAACGGCATAGTTGGACCGGATATTGATACAGTAAGAGCAAAAAGACTTACCAGCCACCCGGCCTTCGATACACTGATATGAAAGTGATCCGCAATGTAGGGCAGTATCCCTATAACCCCCATTTCGGTATTTATAATCCCGAAAGCTCCTAAGGTTAAGACAAATATAAGTAGCTTATGTTGTTTAGACATACAATCAATTTCCTTCTTTCTAAAAAGTGTTCTGTTCTAGCTGCTTCAAAGCGGGCTGTTTAAAGACCAATTGTCATGTTTTTACTTAGTCACTTTTTCAATGGTAACTGTAAAATCACCATGAATATTTTCAACGTTTTCTTTTCCTGATTCAATCTGACCTAGTATGATAAGGTCATTTGTGGCATTCTCAAAACCTTTATAAAAAATAGCTACATTTCCCCAAGGAGCGTAATAAGCAAAGTCGCCTTTTTTGATGGATCTCCAGCTTGTACATCATCTGCTGATAATCTCTTTTGTAAAATACTAATTTTTTCTTTACCTATATAATCTTCAAAAGTTATGGTTAAAGGCAGTTGAGCTAAAAAAGCCATACTTCCTGAGTTATCGTACATCCTAATCAAGACTTCTTTATCGTTAAACGTTAATTTGATTCTTGTAGCTGAAATAGAATCTTCTTTGGTTGTTCTGGTGCTTGGCTTGAAGGATTACTTGCATTATGATCTCTGTCCGCTGCAGATGAATTATTGTTGCTGCAAGCAGAGAGGCAAAGGCTTGTTACTAAGATAGAAGACAGACATAAAAATTTTTCATTTTAAGCTCCTTTCAATTTTGAATAATTAAAAATGGTGCTTTCGTGATATGAACTTCGTTGCTATTTATTCTAATGGCTCCTTTTAAATATAGAAAATACTTATATCTTATATCATGATATGCTTGATAAGCATTTCTGGGATGTATATACTAAAGCTTGTGAAAGGAGAAGCGGTATATGGAAGTTCGAGTTTTGCGCTATTTTCTTACGGTTGCAAGAGAAGGAAACATCACGAGAGCTGCTGATTTTTTGCATGTGACACAGCCAACTTTGTCGAGACAATTAAAAGATCTTGAACAAGAGTTAGGTAAAAAACTATTTATTCGCAGCAGTCACAGTATCATTCTGACAGATGAAGGAATGCTTCTGCGAAACAGGGCAGAGGAAATCGTTAATATGATGAATAAATTAGAGGCGGAATTTAGTTCGATGGAAGAAACAATAGGTGGTGATGTCTATATAGGCGGCGGGGAAACTGAAGCTATGAAACACATTGCACGAGTAGCAAAAGATGTACAGGTACGTTATCCCAATATACGATATCACCTTTACAGCGGAAACGAAGAAGATATAACGGAACGGCTAGACAAGGGTCTGCTTGATTTCGGTATTTTAATTCAGCCGGCCGATATTTCAAAATACAATTATCTTAATATGCCTGCCAAAGATGTTTGGGGCGTCGTTATGAAAAAAGACAGCTCTCTTGCCGTCAAAGAAAGCATTCAAGCTGCGGATTTAGTAAACGTTCCACTGATTTGTTCACGACAGGCCATGAAACAGACGTTTTCAAAAAATGAATTTGCGGATTGGTTTGGCGAAGATTTTCATAAATTAAACATCGTCACTACATACAATCTTGCATATAATGCGGGCATTATGGTTGAAGAAGGCGTTGGATATGCCATAACACTTGATAAAATAGTCAATACATCTACTACTAGCAACCTTTGTTTCAGGCCGTTACAGCCAAGACTTGAATCAGGTTTAAATATTGTGTGGAAAAAGCATCATGTTCTTTCAACTGCGGCGAATGCGTTTTTAAAAGAACTGCAGAAGGAATTTGCATCACCTAGAAAATGAAATTTTTGATAGCATTCTACTTTAAAACAGCCATAAAATTGGCTGTTTTTTATTGTATAAAAATGTAAAATGATGGCTTCTTTTTTCTTTAATTTATTACAAAAAAATCAAATACACGTAAGACATTTCTATCAAATGCAATAACGGCTGTTAAATTTTATCTTAAAAGTGATATTCTTATAAACATTCAATCAGTATGCTTTTAAAGCTATTTATGGATTTAATGTTAGAGTATGCAACAAGTATGGAGAGCCACGATTGCTTTATTATTTTAAACGAAGGATGAGTGATGTATGAACAAGCTTATAATACCAGCCATACTAGTGATATTCGCTTTATGGATCTTATTGCAATTGGCATTAGGCGGGGATATTTTCAAAAATCCGCTAAATTATTTTATCTTAATAACGGTTTTCTTTTTATTTATCCAACAAGCAAAAGAAAAATAGCCTGGCATGATCGCTGCTATGTAGTCTATAGCTATAGGCTGCTTTTTCTTTTGGGTACGTTAAAATAATTTTATCTACAAGCTAATTAGAAAAGAAGGTTGAACCTTGCTTTATAAAAAACACCTTACGACTGTAAAAATGGCTAAAATTTAAAAAATATTAAACAGTACCTTGCAATAAACAATAGTTGGTGATATATTGTAATTATTAGGAAGAAATTATAAATCAGTACTATACAATAAACAGTAGTGGACTGTGAAAAGGGTGAAGAACAGTGAACGTACAATTTAAAAAAGGAGTTTTAGAGCTTTGTGTCCTTGTGTTGCTTGATAAAAAAGACCGCTATGGATATGAATTAGTTCAAAAAATCTCCGATCAAATTGAAATATCAGAAGGGTCAGTATATCCTCTTCTGCGCCGATTAACAAAAGAAGAATACTTCACAACGTACCTAAAAGAATCTACAGAAGGTCCCTCAAGGAAATATTATCAGCTTACCGATAAAGGAAGAGATTATTTATACAAACTTGTCGATGAATGGCACGAGTTTTCAAGAGGTGTTAATCAATTAATTAAAGAAGGTGTGAACAATGTCGAAGAGTAAATTTTTACAGCAATTAAATGAATCCTTAAAACCATTATCCACAAAAGAACGGGCAGATATTTTACAAGATTATGAAGAACATTTTTCCATTGGCTTAGAAGAAGGAAAAACAGAAGAAGAAATTGTAGCGTCGCTAGGTTCTCCGAATCAAATAGCTAAAGAATTGCTCGCAGATTATCACGTTGAGCAAGCAACAGCTAAGGCAACAACTCAAAATATTTTAAGAGCCACTTGGGCCGTAATTGGTTTAGCTTTTTTCAATGTAGTAATTGTTCTTGGGCCCGCCGTGGCATTAGCTGGCTTCATTTTGTCAGCTTGGGCCATAGGTCTATGTTTCTTGCTATCTCCTATTCTAGTTCTCGGTGAGGCTATTGTACATTGGAGCGGCTTTTTTCTCTTTAATTTATTCATGGCTTTAGCATTTTGCGGAATTGGCTATTTTATTATGCTAGGTATGTTAGTTGTGACGAAGCTAGCTATAAAAGGCTTTGTACGTTATCTAAAATACAATGTATCACTTGTGAAAGGCGGTTTAAAACGTGCTGAATAAAAAGAAACTCTCCATTCTTGCAGGCATTCTCATCCTTGTTGGGGTTATAGGAAGTCTCCTTACGTATCGTGCTATTGATTCTGAACCTATTTCAAAAGAAAAAACGATCAACAGCAATCAAGTATCCAAGGTAAACATCGATACGGATAATACTCGTGTTCATGTGTACCCTATCAAAGGCGATAATATCAAAGTAACATTAAAAGGAGAAACATCTCCTAATATAAAAAGAGACTTCACTACTGCCGTTAAAAATTCAACGCTTTTCATCTCCTATAATGAACAACAGCGCAGCTGGATCAATTTTGACATTGTTAGTGTATTAAAACCCCTATCCATCAACGTTTATCTGCCTGAAAAACAGTATAATTCGTTGGGGATTTCCAGCAACAATGGGTATGTGTCTGTTAAAAAAGTACGTGCAGCAGATGTTTCCATTCGTGCAAACAATGGGCGTGTAGAATTAGAGAACATTGATTCACAAAACTTGAACACCAGCGTACGCAATGGACTTACAAGCATAAAAAATGCTGCAGCAAAAACGGTTCAAGCAAAAGGAAATAACGGGAAAATAACGCTGAGTAACGTGGAAGGTAATTTAGAAGGCGAAACGCATAACGGAAGCATCGCTCTTGAAACAGAAGAACTTGATCGAGATATTGACTTTAAAACCCACAATGGAAAGATTAAAATTACGACGGAAAAAGAACCAAGTGACGTTCAATTTAATGTTTCCGTGGACAATGGAAAAGTCAATATTCTGAATAAATATGATAGGGACGCTGTTATTGGAAAAGGAAAGAATATCATTAAACTAGCCACTCATAACGGCAGTATTTCAGTAATAAAGTAACTGTTTGTTATCATAAGCTCCTTTATAAAAAAGCAATGGCACAGCTAGACTGAGATAAGCAAAAAAGGTTTTACTCATTGAACATTGGAGTGGAACCTTTTTTAATTTAGCTTATGGTGAAGTAAAGTAATAGTGGCAGCTAAAAATGAGCCGTATACAAATCTCTCTTGGTTCTTGTAATTTGAGCATGGAAGGTCTACAAAAATATATCTTCTTTTATCTTTTCTATAAAAAAGGAATATTTCTTTAAATAAAACGATACTATTTTCTGATACAACCTATTCCTGCGAAAGGAGCAAAAATAAATGAAACGATATGTTGCCTACGGTTTGTTACTCACAGTGTCTTTAGTATTTGCGGTTTTTTTAATTGTTGATTGGCGCCAATACGAAACTGGGTTAGAACACGCTATTAAGCCTGCTGCTAAGAACTATGAGAACAGCAAAAACTATGTTTCTGACGAACGTATGATAAATGTCATTGTAAAGCTAACGGAAGAAAGTCCTGCAACATTTGGAACAAGATTAAAAAGTGCGCAAAGAATAGATGAGGGGCGTGTCCATCTGAATACCAATAAGCTAGAGGGCATTATGGAGTTAAAAGATATAGAAGGCAAGACCTTGGTATGGCGTGTACTAGACAACACATCAAATCATTTAATTATAGAAAGCAAGAACTGGGGAAATGAATAAGGGACCTGCTGTTAAAAGAGGGTGAGACAAAAATATGTTAATGATGTCTCAGCCTCTTTATGACCTTCTTATAAGCTGTAGTTACCAAGTGTTCTCAAAAAATTTAGTCAAAATAGAGAATGAAAGATATTTTTGATTAATACTCATTAAAATATTCTTGAATCTTTTTAGGGTCCTTTGTTTTCGTTAAAGCAAGCATTAAAAGAATACGGGCTTTTTGTGGGTTTAGCGAATCGGATGTAACAAACGTATCTTTATCATCTGATTCTTCATGTGTCACAACTCCGCTTCCTACCCGGCTAGATCTAACCATAACTACGTCTTTTTTTACCGCATCTCTAGCACCTGTTAGAGCAGCATCGGATAGCAGTCCATTTCCTGCTCCTGCAACGACTATTCCTTTTGCTCCAGTTTTTACGGCTGTGTCATAAAAGCCCCTAGAATCGTTTTGATACCCATATATGATATCTACTTGAGGAAGCTCATCTAATTTTGATACATCGAATATTGATTGTGTTGTATGCTTGCGAGTTGGTTTGTTATAAAATATTACCTTATCTCCAGCTATTTCTCCTACATATCCTTGTTCAGGGGATTTAAACGTATCTACTGCCGTTGTATGTGTTTTTGTTATATAACGAGCTGCACCAATTCGATCGTTAAGCGCTACTAAAACGCCGGTATTTCGTGCGTCTTTTGTAGAAGCAATTTTCACTGCATTATACAAGTTTAGCGGTCCATCTGCACTTATAGCGGTAGCTGGTCTCATTGAACCAACTACAACCACAGGTTTGTCACTCTTTACTACTAAATTTAGAAAATAAGCCGTTTCCTCCATCGTATCAGATCCGTGTGTCACGACAATTCCATCAACATCCTTAGAAGCTAATAGTGTATTAATTCGCTTCGCTAACTTTAACAAAATACTGTTATCTATATTTTGACTTCCGATATTTACGACCTGTTCTCCGCTTACATTCGCTATTTTTTTTAACTCAGGAACAGCTTTGATAATTGTTTTAATGTTAAGAGCTCCTGATTCATATCCAGTTGTGTCTGTGCTGCTTTCAGAAGAGCCTGCAATCGTACCTCCAGTGGCCAAAATCTTTATATTAGGCTGCTCTTCTTTCCCTGAATGTTTTACAGTCATTTTAGAATCATTTACAGATGCATTGACCAATGATAAAGGTCCCGAAAATAAGATAACGCTTGATAAAAAGGTGATGCTTACTATTCTTTTCAGTTCCATCGTTACTTAGCTCCTTTTAGGCAAAAGACATGTAACGGTATTATTGGTAATTTAAATTTAAAATATCCAAGGTGCTATTAAGATCTGTATTTGAAATATCTTTCTCCAAACAAATAATTTAGAAGAAAAGGTACACGCTGTATGGTAAAATGAGTCAATAATATCGCAAATGAAGAAATTTATGGAACTGAACTATTCTAATAAACTACTCTAACAATGAATTATTAAGGTGTATTTCTTATAATAAAATGAATCCAGCTATTAATAAAACAGCACCAAGCATAATTCGGAATCCTGAAGAGGACACTGGATCAGTTGCTATATCCGATGCTACTGCTAAAAAAACTAAAGCTTTTTTAGTTTTTCCTTTTATATTTTTATCCCTTATAATTATAAAAATTCCTGAAGCTAACAGATACAAACCAATTATTAAAGATAATATAGGTATAAAAATCATTTTATTTCCACCTTCTTCTAAAGTGCTGTAGCATAGTTGTTTTCTATGCTTTTTTGTTACGGTCTAAACTTCTGGGCTGTGGCATTAGTACTTTGCACCACTAACTTATTCAACTATATTAAATCCACCTTTTTCACCAGCTTAGTTCACCTTCACTATTATAGAATATAAAACCAAAAATTCAATTAAAATCCAAAACTATACTATGTCAGTCCATAATGGGATGAAAAGAGTTAAAAACACTTTTATTTAATATTTAAATATTGCTACCAGAAAACGTGTGCACTTTTGCATAATGTTTTAATTTATTTAGATGCATTATAGTAATCTAGCAATTTTATTTGTGTTACTAAACACTTCATATTGATTATCCTCTTTTTCTTCGTTATAATGTAATTGTTACATTTGTAATAATAATGTAATATATTTGTAACTTATATCATTTTTTCGATGTTAGATAGAATGGTAGCTAATTTAAAAAAATGAAAAGCTGTTTATGGATAAGCTCTTAGCGGTTGTGGTAGCAGCCTTGAGGGGAAAACTTTAGATAAAAAGGTGAGGACGATGTTGAAAAAAATATTTATTTTAGTTGTTCTAGGATATATATTCTTGAGTAGCAAGTATTTTCTTCAAAATTATGTGTATGCGGGCACGTATGAGCAAGATATAAAGGTTAACGATGACTTGGTGTCGAGTCTTCTTTTAGAAAAAGCTGTTTTTTAACGGCTTTTAAGACGCTAAATTTTATATAAACAGGTAATGGGTAGAGTTGTAATTTCTTAATATTGTCAGTCTCTTTCCTTATCTTTAAAGGTAAAAAGCAGGCGGTAGTTAAAATGATTGCAGGACTTCGGGTCCTAATAGATTTTTACATTGCCTAGACAACCACAAAGTAAAGAAGAACGGTGTAATTGAGAAGAGAAGGCTGAGGGAGTAAGAAGAAAATGAAAAACTATTTAAATGTGGAAGAAGGAAAAAATAGCTGGAAGCGTTATGTAAGTACAACAATCCTTGCTTCTGTGTTTATGCTGTTAGGATCAATTATTTATATTATCGCTGAAATAATAATGGTTGCAGCTGATGAAAGTGGAAAATCATATTTTGATTTTGATAGCGGAGTGGCTGTGGGAATCAATGCTAACCTTGATTTTCTGTTATCTCATATTATGTACATATGCTGGATTTTTGGTTTATGGATCGGCATTCGTTTTATTCACAAACGAAAAATGAAATCATTAATCACTGCTAACAAACGTGTGAATTGGAAGAAAGTAATATGGTCTTTTGGAACTTTTAGCCTGTTACTAATCATTTCACAATTAATTGATGTTGTGTTTAACCATTCGGATTATTCATGGAACCATGTAAGTGTGAAAGAGTATGTACTATTAATACTTATTACATTTTTGTTAGTACCTATTCAAACAACAACGGAGGAGCTTTTCTTTAGAGGACTTCTTCTTCAATGGGTGAGTAAGAAAGTGAAGCGTCCCATTTTACTTGCGATTATTGTTGGACTAATGTTTTCAATAGGTCATTTTGCTAATCCTGAAATGAATAAATCCATTATATTGGTGGGACTAGATTATATTGTAGCTGGTTTTGCTCTTACATATATCGCGATTAAAACAAAAAGCTTAGAAATTACCATTGGCGCACACGCAGCCAACAACATGTTTCTCGCTCTGTTCCTTACAACGGACGATTCTGTTTTCGGATCTATACCGAGTTTGTTTAAGGTAGCTGACACTGAGCCAGGAGCTAATCTTATTTGGTCGATTGTTATGTTTAGTGTTTTCTATATCTTATGTAGAGGGAAGATAAAAAAGGAAGAAGCAGCTGACAAAGATCAGCTTATTGCTTAAATTAGCAGACCCAATAACTAAACAGGATAGGAGATGTAACAGAGTGAGTGGAAATCACGATGAAAATAAACCATTGACTCGTGCAGAAATGAAGCGAGGCCACTTAGCTACTCAACATCGTATTTTGAATGTACTTATCGTTCTTGCATCGATTGCTGCAGTATATCTAGTAATAAAAACCATATTTTAAAAGAGCAGCCTTTAAGGCTGCTCTTTTTATTTTGTAAAAACACGCGCACGCAACTACCAATTAAAAAAAGCTTTTAACGAAATCATTGTAGCCGCGTAGATAAGAGATGAGATTAAAAAGGTAGGCAAATGCGCATGCTTTTCAAAAGGGAGCTCTTTACTGATCACGTTGAATAACATTGCACCTGAACTAAAAGCAATCATAGATTCAATAAGCAGTCCTGATGAAGGTCCGAAGACGCCCAGAATGGACCCAAGAAAAGTTGCTCCGGCCAGCATATAGCGACCTCTAGTTTTGTGTAAGCGCGGATGTTTTTTTCCAAGATGGTAAGACCACCCGATAAAATGAAGGCTGATAGCCAGTCCGTAGAATACTGATTCAACTCGTTTAACATCGGTTGAAAATACGACATAAGAAATGATAAAAGAATAAACCATAAAAAAACTAGCCTGTACCATGTACACGGTCAGTTCCGTTAGGTGTGTGGCTGCTTTTGTCTGAGCAAATGAATACACAGAAAAATAGACGAGTAAGCCGAGAAGACCAAGAAAATATAATTCAGTATCAAGGGCTAGCGATCCTCCAAACTCTTCTTGTTTCTTGTGAAGCGTCGGTAAGATATAAATAAATACATAGGCAATAGCTACACCGCCTGATAATGAGAGCAGCTTTTTCTCCCCGATTGGAGAACGTTCGACGATCGTTAATGCGTATAGTTGAATGAGGATAAAAACAATACCTATTATGATTGATTCAATTGTAACCATGGTGGTCTCCTTTTAAGGTTCACTTTTAGGGTTTAATTCCCTTTAACAGAAGAAGAGAAACCATGATTTAGATGGAAACATTGTTCAATTATAGATAGATGTTTTTAAACGTAATAGTTTAATATTGGTTTTATTTTACACTATATATATAGTGTAAATTAAAATAGGTGATTGATCATGTGCTTAGTTATATTTCTAATCAAGAATTAGGGGTGGTATGTGTATGAAAAAAGTGATGGTCTTTATTACAGATGGTTTTGCTGATTGGGAAGCCAGTTATGTGACAGCTGAGTTAAATAAACAGGGAACAGGATTTCAAGTTCAGACAATGGCAATCGACAAACACCCTAAAACTTCAATAGGAGGATTGACCGTTCTTCCCGATTACAGCCTAAAAGACTTTCCTTTTAAACTTGACTTTGCGATGTTAATTATACCTGGGGGAACGGGATGGAGAGAAAAGAAAAATCATCAGGTAAAGAAACTGGTGAGCTTTTGTTTTGAACATAACATTCCGGTTGCAGCGATTTGTGATGCAACGACCTTTTTAGGGAACTATGGGTTTCTTGATCAGAATAAACATACAGGTAATTCATTAGCTTATTTGAAAGAAGGAGCACCTAATTATCGAGGGGATGAAAATTATATAGAAAAACAATCTGTTAGTGATGGCTGTCTAATTACAGCTAATGGAAGCGGTGCATTAGAATTTTCGAAAGACATTTTAAATAAATTAAATGTTTTAAAGAGTAAAGAACTGGAAGAATGGTACGCTTTATTTAAAAATGGTTTTATTCCGATAACAGGAGAACATATCGAAAAATAACTCACTTTAAATTACTTAAAAAAAGGCCAGATAGTAATAAAAATTTACTCAATAGGATATATGGCTGCTTTTTTACCGTGTAGGAGGATTCAAAATTGAGAAGAAATTTGTTGTTTTTAGGATTCATGTCTATTCTTTTATTAGTATTGAGCAGCTGTGGTAGCAAGGAAGAAAGTGTGCGTTTCGAAGGTGAAGGAGATCATTGGAAAGCTTTATATCTTTTAAATAAAGGAGAGAATACTCAAAACGGGCAAGGCAGTATCATCTATAAAGGAAAAGACAAGGAGAAAGTAGGAAAAGTTTCTTATGTTGTAGAAGGGGAAACAAGCACATTGTCAGGTACGGATGACGAGACAGAAGGGGAAATTAATTTAAATGGGAGCTGCAGCGGATGCGCGACTCAAAGCAGCAACGCTCCTTTTCATGTGACAATAAAATGGAATGGGAAAGAAGATAAATTTGATTTAACATCAAAGTAGAACGATAAAACGTTGTATGTATATGAAACTGAAAATCTAACCACATTAATAACCTATTCTCCTTATTCCAATAAAGTTAAAAATCCTTTGCCTACACCAGGGAAGGATTTTTTTTATAAATCTTGCTTTTATCGGTTGTTAATCTAAATAAAGGGGAATTACATCTATTAAGAGCATACAAAGGGGATAAATCTTAGTGACAAATTATAGGTACTATACGGGATCCCTGTTCGTCAGGGAATTAGAACGTTTAAAAGAAGAATATATTCAACTTGATCTCGATGATATGAAAAGAATGGTTGAAGAAGATATTTTACTCTTAGAAAAAGCGGTGAATATGTTGTCTATAAATACTGTTTCTTAAATTAAGCAACTTACTTAAGATGCAATAAAGTATTATCTAACGACTACTGTTAATTCAATTTTAAAAAATACTACCTCTTGTAACTGGGAAGAGGTGGTCTTTTTCAATTTCCAGACTGGATAGGGCACACTAAGTAAAAAAAGCGTTTGAAAGTATTTTATAACATTTCCTAGTTTCTAAGAAATGTTGCCCAAACAAAAAAGGACATTTCTTCTATGTCCTGTTCCCTCGTATCAGCCCCGCCTACGCTAAATACTATGACAGCCACTCATGCCATCCAACCTATACTTAGTATAAACGAAAGCGTTTACAAAGTAAAGATATTAATGAAATATTCTGTCTATTATTTATATGAAACTTATCTATCTCGAAAAATATCAAAAATGATAGGTGACGTTTTTAATGTCTAGAGATTAACTCACTCATTAACCTGTTTAAAGCAATGTGTAATATATCATGTTCTGTATACTCTTGTTCAAAGGCTAGACTTCTTTTTTCTTTTTTCTTCAACAACTTTCTAATTTCATCACATAAATAAATTTGAGAATCCAAAAGCTTTATTTCTTTTCTATCTTTTATTTGTTTAGACATGAAATCAACTCCTTTATCACTCTTTAAGAAACTATTCTATCTTAAAAAGTAAAAATCCTTCTTCATATTACATCGGATTGAGGTAGTGGGGGTTGTCAGAAGTAAGAACTTTAGATTGGAGGAAAATTAATCCTTTTTTTTTGAGAAAAAATGTGTCAACGATGCTACAAAAGGATTCTTTTTCTATTTAAATATTTTTTAAGGTGCAAATCCTTAAAAAGTTAACTTCCTTTAATTATAATTAATGGTAAAATAATCAATATGAAAGGAGGTTACCATGCATTCCCCACAGGAAGCCTTATTGGCTGGTTCTCTTTATTCTGTATTCATTATTCTATCTTTCATAATTAGTTTCTTTACTTAAAAAATACTTATTATAAATTCTTATAGATCAGTAGGAGAAGTTCAGGCAATTTCTCTTTTTATTCATTTCGTTTTGTTCGGAACGGATTTTAGATATTGGTGGTGGGGACACGCTATGTCTATTCTTAACATCTTTGAGTTTTTAGCGACTACGTTTATAAGCGTTCTTCTCTTTATAATTAGCGAATGTATTCTTTATTCCTGTTGGAAAAAGCTATATAGGACGAATGTACAAAAAGGTGCTTAAATCTAAAACTAAAGGAATCTTAATGCAATAAGATCCATCTCATTGTAAAAATGTCATTGAAAGAAAGGCAATAAGTTGAAAAAAGCCGTGACGACTGTTTTAGCAATTCTACTAATGGGAGCAGCGATTTTTTATTTTGTTACATTCTTTGCCTATATCCCATCTAATAAATTTTTCAGTTTTCCTGTCCCTAAAAATGCAAAGCTAGTAAAAGGAAAAGAACGTGTAAACATATATGATTGGTCTAAAGCTTCTGAAGAAAACGGCATCCCGTCAGGATATAAATTAGTAATTAAATCAAAAGGGTGGAAGGAAAGGAACTGAGAAGGGGCCTCTACTTATTATGAAAAAGGAAATAAGATAATTGATTTAATATCTCAAACCGATAAATTAACCCTAATTAAAGACAAAGATTAAGTATACGTAAAATGTAAGAGAGGGTTTTTTTATTGATTCCAGAATTACATACAAAAGTGTTCTATTTAAACAGATTAATGGTTTCATTCAATTATGTATCTACTTATTTCAATTTGACTGTTAAGTATATTGTAATCAGAAATGTATATTTGCTTTCGCTAGCGATATTTATTGAATCAAGTATGGAATGAATTATAGTTTGTGGTTAACTTTTTAGAAGGAGTAGATAAATCAATGAGTACAAAAAGAATACACCTTACCCCATTTGAAACAACTCACATTCAATACTTACATAAATGGTTAAATGATGAACGGGCAATACGAATGATAGGCAGAACACCTTTAACTTATGAAGAAGTAGTACAAGAAGTAGAAAAGAAAAGATTGAACAGCGATTTAATTTTAGGAATTGAAAGCGATGAACAAGAATTAGTTGGATGGGTATTTCTGAAGGATATAGACTACGGACATGGAAGAGCTAGTATAGGAATTCTCCTATCTTCAGAATCTAGAGGTCACGGGTACGGTCGAATGGCTATGGAGCAAATGATTGATTTAGGATTTAAACAGCTTCGTCTAAATAAAATCTATTTAACTACAAGAGGAATCAACAAACAGGCCATTGCACTATATGAAAAAATTGGTTTTGTCACCGAAGGGAAATTAAGAAATCATGCTTATGTGGATGGGAAGTACGTAGATACATATTTTATGGGTATACTAGCTTCGGAATGGAATAAGTAAGCTTATTTTTAAAATTCATTTGCTATTATGAAATTAAAAAGCTAGTACTTCTTAAGATAGGCATTTAATTTTAGACAAAGGGAGAGATAGAAATGAAATCCTATAACTATTTTTGTTCTACTCAAATCGAGGTAGGGATGGGCAAAGCTAAAGAATTACCAGACATGCTAACATCTTTAAATATTGGTTCATCAATTTTAGTCGTTAGTGACCCTGGTGTAGTTCGTGCGGGATTAGTTTCACCAATTGTAACTGCCTTGGAGGCTTCTGGTTATCGAGTGTCGGTATTTGATTCAATTGAACAGAACCCTCGAGATACAAATTGTTTGGCAGGTGCTAAATTATTTTGTGAATTTGGTGCAGATGCAGTTGTTGCCATTGGTGGCGGAAGTGCAATGGACACAGGAAAAGCTATCGCACTGTGCGGCCCAAACGGCGGGGAACCATCTGACTATGCAGACGGTCGACTTCTGTATTCAAACATTGCACCAGTTATTTGTATTCCAACTACTTCAGGTACAGGCTCAGAGGTTACTCGTTCTGCCGTTATCACGGAAGCAGCTACACACCGAAAGATGACGCTCAAACATAGTACATTAAGGCCTGTCTTGGCGATTCTTGATGCTGAACTAACATTAAGTCTTCCTCCTTCTGTTACGGCTGCGACTGGCATTGATGCATTAGTTCATGCGATTGAAGGCTATACCTGTAAAGTCACAAATCCTATTTCACAAGCGCTTGGGGCTCAAGCAATGAGAACCATTGTTTCGGCATTGCCTATCGTTTTCCGCGATGGTAAAAATGAAGCGGCTCGTCAAGATATGCTGGAAGGAAGTCTCTTAGCTGGCCTTTGTTTTGGATCTGCAGATGTTGCCTCAGTACACTGCCTAGCAGAAGCGCTTGGAGGACTTTATGATACCCCGCATGGAGTTGCTAACGCAGTATTTTTACCATACGTATTACGATTTAATTCTACGGAGAATAAGCAGCTGCACGCAAAATTAGCAAGGTATATGAGCTTTGCTAAAGATTCAGATTCAGACGAAGTAGCTGTTGGAAAATTAATTCAAGGAATTATAGACTTAACAGAATTATTAAACATTCCTAAATTAAAAGATTTAGCGGGTGTAAAGAAAGAAGACTTTCCGAGTATTGTAAGGTTGGCCATGGAAAACAACTCATCGTCAAGTAACGTCCGTTTAATTACCGAGGCTGATTATATGCAAATTCTTGAACAAGCCTATTTTAACCATGTAGATAGAAATTGGAATTCTGAAGTAGAGAGCTTAAATTAAAAGATAAAGATTAAATACTGGCTCCCAATTGTCAGGCTGTGTCTAACAATTGGGAGCCAGTTTATAATCAGCAAAGGATTCTTTTTAGGTGCTTTTTAATCATCGCTCTCTTAATGGTTTATATTCTTCTTTTATATCTTTCACTTCTTTGTGTGTTAATCAGTAAAAGTACTCCAGAAATCAGGATAATAATACATACTAACTTTTTAATAAGTGCACGTGGCAGATGCTCAAACCATCGTCAAGCATTTCAAAGCTATCCTTTTTGTAAAATAATCAAAGGGATAGCTTTTCTTATAAAATCGGATATATTTCTCCGTTTAAATCGTTCACAAATATAAAGGGTAAAATTGGCACCTATTTGTAATGAGATGACGTAGGGTCACAAGGTGGTTTTGCAGTATTGGTTGATTGTGCTAACTTAGTTAAATAGTAGCATTCTTCCCTCATCATATGATCAGCCATTAAAGCAGAAAATGTACTAAGCATTTCGTTCGATAGTTCTAATTCTTCGATCTCATGAAGAAATACTTGAAATAACTCTATTTCTAACTTGACGTCTTTGTTCATTCTCTTTAATGCTGGAAAGGATTCAAGGTTCGTTCTTAAATAACCAGTTAATTCTACAGCCTTCAGATAAAAATGTTCAAAATGGGTAGAAAATTGCATACTCTTTTGTTTTAGTTGCTTTTCTACTGCATCAAGACTATCGGAAATAGCTCCAGCATGTCCCGCAGCATCTAATATCCATAACAAATGATGGTGAAGCTCATGAAAGATGGGTGGAATTTGTTGTTGTTCTAAGTAACTAAGAATTAATAAATACTCATCCAGCTCATTGACCATATGGTTTAGAAAAGTAGGTGTAAGGTGAATCGTGAAGTCAGTTGTTAAATGCTTTCTTAATAAGGAAAGTTTAAATTCTTTGAGTGCTATTGTTTGAGCTTTAGCTTTCATTGTAATGCTTTCTAGGTTGTTATGGTCTGCTTTAACTTCTTCTAACAAACTATTAAAAGTTTGGATGAAAGTTTTAGCCGCCTGGATTTCTTCTTGCTCTTTTTCAGCCAAGGCATCTAAGATAAATTGGGAATGGTCTTTCAAAATTTGCATCCAAAATGTATGTTCAAAAATTGCATTTTGAGTAAAGCTACTATTCATTGTTTTCCTCCTTTAATAAGATAGTCACTTTCCAATACATATTAAAGAAAACTTATTTATATTAATATATAAGAGAAAATCTAGCACATTTAAGGTAAATGTTTTATCAAAACCAAACTACATTTTATAAAAAACAGTTATATTTCATTTTTCATTTCCGATTATAAGAGTAAAGTAGAAAGAGATTCTCTAATCCCATTGCTTCAAGTGGACAACACGCTAAAGGAAAAGCCTACTGATTCATTTCGTATCAGTAGGCTTTCTAATTTATAATCTTTTAAGCAAATTACTCTAGACGAACGATTACCACTATAACTACCTTTCAACAAACAGAAGAACCGCTGATTAAGCTCAGTAGTTTTTTCTGTTTGTTATGTATTTTATAATAGTTAAAAAACACTTAAAGAAAGGGCTTTTCGCTTTGTTTTATAAATGAGATCTATTTAAGACAAATCCTGTAATTAACTCATTAAACTGAGTCCACTGTTTGGTAGGCAGTTGGTGACCTTGATTGGGTAAAACAAAGAATTCAGCATGCTTACACTTATTTTTATACTCTTTCATATAGTGAGCAGTCCAATCCTTTTTTCCACCATATATAAACAATAAAGGCATCGTTAAGCGATGAAGCTTGTCTACACAGTTATAGTGTAATGAATGATTATAATACTGATACCAGGATTCCTGGTCTGATTTCCTCATGTAACTAACTAGATTCTTTCTTAATGTTTTGTCTCGAGTATGACTTATAGCAAGGCTTGTTGTTAGTATATTCGGATGTTCTTTTACCATATACATTCCTGTTTTATGTAATAGCCGTCCAGGTACATCTCTTACTATAGGATAAGCTCCTGAAAGTATTAATAATTCAATTCGATGGCGATAATGAATAGCTAGCTCTTGAGCAATTAGACAACCAGCAGAGTAACCACATATAATCACCTTGTCTAGATGCAGCGAATCCATAAAACGTACTAACTCGTTTGCATAAAAAGAAATTGATACAGGCTGTTTAGGTTTTGAGCTTCTTCCATGACCACTTAAATCTGGAAAGATGACTCTCATATGTTTGGATAACTCGTGTTGATATTGGAATACTTTATAGCCAAGTCCAGGGGGATGAATAAAGATGACAGGGGTGCCTTGTCCATACTCTTCATAATACAAATAGTGATTAGTGTTTGTTTCAATAAAAGCCATTATTTTTCACTCCAAAATCAGTTGATGAGTACTTTTTAGTTAAGTCTAATCTAATTTACAAAAGATATAATCCTTTACTATCTTACAGTTAATTCAATATAGTCCCTTGTTGATTCTCGACCGTTTGAGATCAACAAAATTTTTATTATTTATTATGAAGAAACTACGTTCACTATAAAAAAGTCCTGTATTCTTGCTAATAAGAATTCTAGTAACGTGAATGGTGATGACTAAAAATGTATGAAATATATCATATAAAGAGAAAAACTTCCCCGGTCTGCCGAAGGGAAGCTCTTTTTATAGGTTGCTTATACTACATAATGAGAAATTGAGAATGAACATCTCTCCATTTATTCCATAGTTTGATCAAGTTTTCATACTTTATTCATGTTAAGTGTATTTGTTGGCTTATTTCGTATAAGTGTGAGTACCCTAACTAAATCTATATATTATATACAGTTTAAAAATAGAAAAAGACCACCTCTTACCAGTCAAAAGAGGTGGTCTTCTCCCATTCATTGAATTGTAGTCGTAATTGACTCTATCATAGCGTCTTTTTTAGTTTGTGCAAGCTATTGATAACTTATATATATAAAGAAAAGCTTCTGGTGCTTAATCAGGAATCTTTTGTGTACATAGTGCATATTTTTTACTTGTTTTCTAAAACATGCTTTTTACTCGGTTCTCTCATACTCAAAACTACACCTAAAAGGACAATGATTCCACCAATAAATTGGTTTATGCCTACCACTTCATTAAGAAGCAGAACAGAAAATAACACACCGAAAATAGGAACAAGATTCATTAACGTCATCGCAGAACTAGAAGATAATTTGCGTAATCCAAAATTATATAATAAAAAAGCGATAACCGAGCAGAAAACGCCTAGGTACAATAAGGTTAGAAATGATCTTATATCTGGTGTTTGCCAACTTGACTTCTCTATAAAGGCTAATGGAATAAAGGTAATAGCTCCCGCCAAAGTTTGATAAAAAGAGATCGTAATCATGGAATATTTTTTGACAACTTTACGAGTTGTGAAATTATAGAGAGCAAAAATAAAACCTGCCGCAATTAATATAATATTACCAATTAATTGTTTATCATCTGTCTGAGTTTCAGGACTATAGGATATTTGATATACACCTATCATCGCTACTCCAATCCCTATGGCCTTTACCCATGATGTCTTTTTTCTAAAAAAGAGAAATTCCATTAAAACCGTTATAGCAGGATACGACGCTACAATAATAGCGGCATTGGATGCTGTTGTTAGTTCAACTCCTATGTTCTCCAGAGAAAAATAAAGGGTAGTGCCTAGTACACCGCTTATAGACATTAATCCTATATCCTTGAATGAAGGCTTTGTTTTATCTTTCCTGATTAAGAGAATAAGTCCTAAAATAACAGCAGCTATAACAAAACGAGCTGCTCCTAATGTAAGGGGTGGAAAAGAGGTATAGGCTATTTTTGTCCCCACAAACGATGTACTCCATAAAAGGACGGCTATTACGGAAGCACTTATGTATAAACCATTTCCTCTTCTAACCTTTCTTATTTTTAAGCTTTCTTGTTGTTTCGCTATCATTGTATCCATTAGTACACCTCCAAGCAGTATTAGAAACTATTAGGTAGCTACTTTTGTAGCAACTAAAATTAAATTATAATTTTTAAACCCAACTGTCAAGGGCACTAATGGTATACTTAGTTTGAAATTATTGACTCTATCCCGGTATTATCAAGGAGGACCAATCATGACACTAGATATAATAAAAATTTTGAAAGATGTTAATTTTACTGAATATGAGGCAAAAGCATATTTAGCTTTACTAGAAAAATCTCCTCTTTCAGGGTATGCTATTTCATTAAATTCTGGAGTGCCCAGATCTAAAATTTATGAAGTATTGGGAGGACTAGTAGATCGAGGAGAAATCATGGTCAGTCATGAAAATCCTGCTCTGTACACACCGTTACCTCCTAATGAATTAATCAACTTGAAAAAACGTAAAGCTGAATCCTCGTTGGAAGTAGCTGAGGAAGCTCTCGAAAATTATTCTTATGTATCTTTAAACAGAGAAAATATTTGGAACATTACAGGGTATGAGCCTATATTAAATCGCACAAAGGAAGCTATAAAAGAAGCTACAGGGCGTATTCTATTGGAAATATGGTCAGAAGATGCCCAGGAATTAAAAGAAGAATTACAAGCAGCAGCCAAAAGAGGCGTAGAAATTTTAATTGTGTCTTATGGAGATTTAGTATTTGATTTTGCGCAGGTTCATCAGCATGATGCAAGCGAAGAAATAACCAATGAATATGGGGGACGATGGATTGTTCTAAGCGCTGATGATCGAGAGGTAGTTGCAGGTATACTATCACTTGGTAAGGACAGCCGTGCTGCCTGGACGATGCATCCAGGATTAGTTATGCCAATTACAGAAGTAATCATTCACGACTTGTATATCTATGAAATGATGAAAAAACATCGAGAGATCTTAGAGTCAAGCTTTGGACCGAACCTTATTGAACTTCGTAATCGATTTAAATTTAACTCATCAGGTTATAGCGTAGCAGCAAAATTAGGTTTGATTAAATAGCCAGTATTAATGCATATATACTAATAATAAAATTACTTATCATATGATTTTTGGATAACTACTCAAGATGGATGAAGCATTATTTGACTACTTTTTAATAAACAGAAAAACCACTGATTGAGGTCAGTGGTTTTTCTGTTTTTAAGCGATGTATCGTATACATCTTTAGTTACCATAATGGCCTATTTAGGAACGTATGTAAAAAAGAATCCTTCCTACAGTAGGCAAGGAGTCAGTATTGGTATAAGAAATGCTTGATCTTTATACAGCGAAAGTTGTCTTATTTACTAAGATTTAGTCATATGATGTTTGTTAAAAGTCACATATTACTATAGTTTTTGAAATTAAATTTTAACATTTTAAAATAATTGTTGAAATTAAATTTCAAACACGTTATTCTGTACTTGAGAACGATTTCAAACAAAAACAAAGATAGGATGATAAGAAATGCTTGAACATTTAACTACTGAGACTCGTAATGAAAAAACAATGAATCTGGATGAAATGTCCATTTTTGATTTTCTTACAACCATGAATGAAGAAGATGAAAAAGTTGCGAGTGCGATAAAAAAAGAACTTCCTTCTATTGCAAAAGCTGTAGAAGCTATTATAGAAGCTAAGAAACAAGGGGGGCGCCTTATTTATATAGGTGCAGGAACCAGTGGACGCATCGGCTTGCTTGATGCTGTTGAGTGTCCGCCTACATTTGGTACAAGTCCAGATGAAGTAATAGGTTTAATTGCCGGCGGAGAAAAAGCCTTTATTAAAGCAGTAGAAGGAGCAGAAGATAGTAAAGAGTTAGGCATGGAAGACTTACAAAACATTCGACTTACTAAGGCGGACATCGTTGTGGGGATTGCAGCAAGTGGTCGTACACCTTATGTCATTGGAGCATTAGAATATGCGAACTCAATTGAAGCTCAGACAGTAGCTGTTAGTTGCAATAAAGGTTCTGATATTGGAAAGGTAGCAAACATTGCAATTGAAGTAATAAATGGTCCTGAAGTATTAACAGGTTCGACTCGTTTAAAAGCTGGAACAGCACAAAAATTGGTTTGTAACATGCTTTCGACAGCTTCCATGGTAGGTATCGGAAAAGTGTATGGAAATCTAATGGTAGACGTTCAGCTGACGAATGAAAAGCTCGTAGAACGCGCAAAACGAATTGTGATGGAAGCAACTTCATGCACGTATGATACGGCAGAAGAGTACTTAGCAAAAGCAAATTGTAATTCTAAGCTTGCTATAGTCATGATTTTGACAGGCCTTTCATATGAGGAATCTTTACATCGCTTAGAACAAACACAAGGATTTATCCGTCAAGCGATCGTGAATTAAGTAGCGAAACTATAAGGGAGATGGAAACAACTATGAGTAAACATCATCAAACAGCTAAAGAACTGCTTCAAGCTCTTGGAGGCAGTTCTAATATAGCGAATTATACACACTGTATGACAAGACTCCGTGTCACTCCAGTGGATCATAATAGAATCGATGAAGCAAGTATAAAACAAGTGAAAGGAGTGGTAGGAGTTGTCAATGATGATACGTATCAAATTATCCTAGGACCAGGAGTAGTTACGAAAGTTGCTGAACAATTTGGTATTGTACTTCAAGAAGATTCTGCAGCTCCTTCATCTGAAGATTTGACTTCAAAAGGTACAGATATGAAGTCTGAGCTAAAAAAGAAAAACAATACGCCATTCAAAAATTTTTTACGAAAAGTTGGAAGCATTTTCATACCTTTAATCCCAGCATTCGTAGGTGCAGGTTTAATAGCTGGTATTGCCTCTATTTTAGCCAATAGCATAACCGCGGGAGATCTTGATAAAGATACTTGGCAACAATACGTGACGATTCTTAATGTAATTAAAAATGCAATCTTCAGCTATTTAGTTATTTATGTAGGTATTAACGCAGCAAAAGAGTTTGGAGCTACTCCAGCCCTAGGTGGAGTTATCGGGGGTATCACCCTTTTAACGGGAGTTACAGAAGAATTTCCTATTATGAATATCTTTACTGATCAGCCTCTAACTGCTGGGCAAGGCGGGGTTATTGGGGTTTTGATTGCTGTATGGTTACTCTCATTTTTAGAAAAATTCTTACGTAGGTTTATTCCCGATGCAATCGATATTATTGTAACGCCAACAATTGCTCTTCTGATTGTCGGATTGTTAACGATTTTCTTTATTATGCCTTTTGCAGGTCTCATTTCTAGTAATTTAATTGGTGGAATAGATTGGACACTTGAACGTGGAGGGGTTTTTGCAGGTTTTGTACTAGGAGTAGCATTTTTACCATTGGTGATGCTAGGTCTGCATCAAGTATTAATCCCTATTCATATTGAAATGATTAACACAGCCGGTATGACCATCTTGCTTCCGATTCTTGCAATGTCTGGTGCTGGACAAGTAGGTGCAACTTTAGCACTTTGGGTTCGTTGTCGTAAAAATAAATCACTTGTTACCATTATTAAAGGGGCTCTTCCTGTCGGAATATTAGGTATTGGAGAACCACTTATTTATGGAGTTATTCTTCCATTAGGACGCCCGTTCATTACTGCTTGTATCGGTGGAGGAATTGGAGGAGCTGTAATTGGAATGTTCGGAAATGTTGGTTCCATTGCTATCGGTCCATCTGGCCTAGCTTTAATTCCATTAATTGCTCATGGTTTATGGCTGAAATATATCATCGGCTTACTTGCAGGATATGCTGGAGGGTTCATCTGCACATATTTATTTGGCATACCAAAAGAGGCTATTACAGAAGGCTCTAATAACAAAGAAGTACCTGAAGCGAAGACAAAAACTGAAGTTGCTGCAACAGGTGAGAAAAAAGAAATGAACGATACAACTTTAGGAAGCGCATTCAACCTTCCGTTTGACGGATATATTGTGCCTCTAGAAGAAGTTCCTGATGCCGTTTTTTCTTCAAAGATGATGGGAGACGGTTTTGCCATCGAACCAACTAATAATACTCTTGTTTCTCCTATCAATGGGGAGGTTGTTAGCATCTTTCCTACAAAACATGCCATAGGTCTAAAAACAGATCAAGGTCTAGAGTTATTAATTCACGTAGGGTTAGAAACAGTGAACTTAAATGGGAAAGGATTTACATGTCTAATTAAAGAGGGAGAAAAGGTTAAACAAGGAACCCCGCTTTTAAAAATAGACCTAAACTACATTAAACAAAGTGCTAAATCACTTGTTACACCAATCATTTTTACAAATTTATCTGAACATAATCAAATACAGTTATTAAAAACAGGGTACAATGAGCAAGGTATAACAAATATTATTGAGTTAGTTTCTAAAAAACAGTAAGTTAATTAAATCTAATTGATTATTTAAGGGTACTTTTCTAAATAGAAGAGTACCCTTTTTTACGGGTGGAAATTCATCACTTCTAGAGAGTAACCAGGGCTGGATTGGCTATTGGTTCGTTTTTGTAATATTAAACATTAAGCAATGATAGGTTACTTTTACGCCATTTTCGTCACGATGATTATTTTCATATAAATTGATTAACTGACGAAAAAATGAAGGACGCTGACAGTAGTTTTCCTCGTTACTGTTACTTGCTCCAATTTTTTTTATTGATGTAAAAAATGCCTGAACGGTCGGAAAGTATTGAACCTCTAGTTTCTCCATTTTTGATAGTTTAAATGGATGCTCTCTCAATGGAACTAATGCTTGTTCACAAATTTGAGACAACTCTTCAAGAGAAAAAAACGATTGACCAGGTGAACTGTTACTGAAAAGACCAAGCTTTTGTTTCGCATGACTGTAGCATGAATGAAGCTCTTGAAATGTACCATTACCAAAGGTTGAAAATAGCAGGCTGCCTGCAGGCTTAAGTTGTTTATACAATTTTTTGATTGTCGTATGGAGACTATTAAACCACTGAAATGTTGCATTCGAAATAATAAGGTCATACTGCCTTTCTATACTTAGTTCCTCGATATCTCCGCATATGAATGAAACTCGATCTTCCGTTACTTTTTTCTTTGCTAACTCAATCATTCCTGATGACAAATCAACTGCTGTAATAGCAGCCTTAGGAAATTTTTTGCACAATAATTGTGTTAAATAACCCGTACCGCAGCCAATTTCAAGAATCGTTATTTCCTGTCTAAAGAAATTGGTAGAAAATTGATCTATTAACTGATTTGCCATATTTTTTTGTACATCGGCATAAGCATCATAAGTTTTAGCATGATTATTGAACCTTTTCTTTAAAAGTTGCTTATTAATCATAAATGAGCTCCTTTTCGAGAAATTTTTCTATAAGTTGCGTACAGTGCTGAGGCTTTGTAAAAAAAGGAATATGGCCAGCTTTTTCTAGGATACACAGCTGAGCTTTTCCACCAATTCTTTCAGCTATGAAAGAAGAAGATTCAGGTAAACATATTTGATCATCTCTTCCATGGATCAACAAACAAGGAGTTTGAATTTGATCGAGTTGCATTCTAACATCTTTTTGAAGTAAATAATCCAGCCCTGTAAGGAGGGAGTGCGTACTGTCTCCCTTATAATTACGCTGAGCAAATTCAATAAATTGATGATGAAACTTCTCTTCTTTTTCAGATTTAGTGAACATAGCGTTATAAAATGAAGTGAGGGTTTTTTCTTTATTACGCTGTAGCTGTTTTTTCATACGTTCAACGATGCGTTGCTCCCATCCAAATGTATTATGCACGTCATTTGTAAAGCGACTAGTTCCGCCAATCAATATGAGTCCTTCTATCTTGTTAGGGTATAAACTTGCAAGTTCAAGCGTTACAAGGGAACCTAATGACCAACCCATTAAATAAACAGTACCTTGAGTGGAAGTAAGCAATTGGATTGCTCGCTCTCTAAAGTCACTTAGTTCTTTTACACCTCTCCAGTCTGTACATAAAACGTTACATATAGTAGACAATGATTTTCTGATTGGGTGAAACGCTGCTTTTTCCATTCCCCATCCAGGAAATATTATAATAGTGGATTGTTTCATTGAATCACACTCATTTCTTTTCCAATTAGAGAAACTTTTTTTATGGCCCAATCTAAATCTTCTCGAGTATGATCTGCTGTTACAGTAAAACGAATTCTTGCTTTGTTTTCAGGAACAGTAGGGGGCCTAACTGCAATAGCAGCAATTCCTTCTTTCTGTAAACGCTCTGCAAACTGCATTGTTCTTTTGTTTCCTCCCGTTAAAATTGGAATGATTTGAGACTGACTTTTGCATGTGTTAAATCCTTCGTATGTAAGTGCTCTTCTAAAAAATAATGCATTTTCTTGAAGAAGTGTGCGACGCTCTATGTCTTGTTGTACCTTTTTAATCGCAGCCGTTATTGCACCGAGTATAGCAGGGGGAAGAGCAGTTGAATAAATGAATCCTCGCATTTTATTTTTTAAATAAGCTATGAGCCACTGTTTTCCAGTAACATAAGCTCCAAATGACCCTAGCGCTTTACTAAACGTTCCCATTTGAATATCAATTTTATCTTGCAGATCAAGAAAATGCGTATATCCTTCACCATTTTTCCCGTATATACCGCTTGCGTGAGCCTCATCAACCATTAGTAGGGCGTTATACTGCTCTTTCAATTTAACAAGCTCCTTGAGCTTGGCGAAGTCACCATCCATGCTGAAAACAGTATCTGTTACAATTAACTTCCGTGACTCTAAGGGAACTTTTTTTAATAAATTTTCTAGGTGGTTCATATCGTTATGGCGATAGCGTTGCAGCTTTGCACGGCTCAGCAGGGCCCCATCAATGATACTTGCATGATTTAACTTATCGCTGAAGATGAAGCCATTACGCGGAACCAAGGCTGAGATGATTCCTAGGTTTGCATTATAACCACTATTGATAATAAGTCCTGCCTCAGCTTTCTTCCAATTAACAAGTGCTCGTTCTGCTTTCTCATAAAGAGAGTGATTTCCTACTATTAAGCGTGAAGCCGTTGCTCCTATTCCATATGTCATCACAGCATCACTCATTGCTTTCTTCAGCCCCTTATCTCCTGCGTAGCCTAAATAGTTATTAGAGGCAAGGTTTAACATCCTATGGCCATTGACTGTAAGCCATGGTTGTTCAGCAAATTCTGTAGTAACAAGGTGCCGTTTTTGAAAAATCTCATCTAAATAGGCAAGTTCTCTCTTAATATCTTCTTCCCAATTCAATACACTTTCACCACCGAAATAAATATATGTTAACTTAATTATATTTAAAGTTAACAATTATATCTAATCACGCCTTTAGAACAGTGTCAAGATAAAATAGTTTAAAGAGGAGATACTAGATAATTGTCGCCACATAGCTTCCTACAGTTCATTTTTTAATCTCATGAGTAGACGTGCAACCTTACTTCAGTACTCAAATAAAACCTGAAAAATCAATACTTTGTTCACTACTCGTATTTATTAATTAACTTCTTTTCTTAATGAAAAAGCTGCCAAATAGGCAGCTAATAATACAGCTCTAATTTTTATTTAAGGTTTTGCATTGCCAGGAGGCTTGTTAGTTGGAAAAATTGCTTTTTCCACGTCTTCTGCTGCGATTACTGGATCTACCGTATTGCTAGTTGATTTGCCTTTTTGACTATTGCCTTTATCGCGTTTCTGACTCATTTTTAAATCTCCCTTCAAATATAGTTACACTGTTAAGATGAGTTAATAGAGCGGAGCTTATTCAACCCATTGTCCTTTTTAAATAACATTCTAGAACTTAAAAGTTCTTTTATCAGGACTTATCAGACAATATGCTTCCTTAGATAGTTAGATCGGGAATTTGTTTTCATAAACCGAATATATATTAGGTAATTAAAATAAAGTAAGGTGGATTAGACATGGATAAAAGAGTCATTTTTGACTTTGAAGTCGATTTTACTAATGGCGGTGGAATACAAGGGCAGGAATTTCGTCTCGATATTGAGGGTGATGATATCTCTGATGAAGAATTAGCAAAATATATTGTAAAAGATATGAGGCTGCTGATGGTGGATGAGGTAAGGATACTGCACAAAAAAATTATTAGTGAGAAACATAAACGAAAACCTGCTGAGGAAGATAGTGAAAAATAAAACACTTATATGTTATTTGTTTTAATCACATATGCATAGTAAAAAAAGAAGTTACCAAAAGGTGACTTCTTTTTTTTATTTAACCTTATTTTCACTCTTTTTAAGCCTTAAGACATAGGATTCATTAGCTTCCTGAGGTAACTACAACTACATAGTATCTAAAAAATCATAATTCCACTTAGCAATTAGTATCTATTTCATTAATGTTCTTCTTTAATATACTCCCATTTATAGACATTTTGTTTTGTTTTTTTATCCTAGACTGCAAAATTTATAAAGACGAATTCTTTGATAGGTGGCAACACTTTTCATAAACAATCTGAAACCCATACAGCACAAACGTTTTTATTAAAAAAACAATGGATAATTGAAATCTAGTCAACCGGGCTAAAGAGACGTACCCTATTTTTTTTAACCATTTTAGTCCGAAGTAAGTAAAAAAAGAATCAATAAGTATATTTACTAAAAGATATAAGTTGAACTTTCCGTAAGTATATTTTAATATCCACAAAGCTCCAACTAAAAAGGGGCCAAATATTAATGGTAATTCTGCTAGAACATTCGGCTTGATTGAGTACGGAAACCACCACCATTTTTTCTTCTCTGCAAACCTGCCTTCGGCAATAAGATACAAACTCATAAAAAGACTCCCTGGAAGGAATCTTTTTAGCGCTTTTTTACCAATAAACGGAATACTAAGCCAAGGTAAAATCGTCATTAAAATGATTAGCAATTTATCTTTTTTCTTCAACTGATATTCTCCCTTTTTAAAAATATGGATATGTATATATATTCCCTTTTTTATGAGTGTTTATGTGATGAAATAAGAGATCCTGTTTTTTATTACTTTGGTTCATTTCTTCTAAAGCTTCTAATAAACATGTAGTAGTAAGGAAACCGAAGGGAGAGCTAGTAATGATTTCATTATGGGAGGAACATTTATTTTGGTTAGAAATAATTCAGGACCATGCTTATTTTGTACGAGATCACTTATCGGTGAAGGAAGTCGAATACGTCCGAACAGCTAAGCAATATATTCATTTGTTTGATGACTTGCTAAAACAACTGAACTATTTATCCCCTGATGTTATGCACAACGATCCTGCATTAATAGAATTCTCGAGAAAGGCCTGGCCAATTACCAAAGGATATTTTGATTTTGAAGGGTCTCTTCAGGCTCTTCGAATTGAAAACGCAGTGAATCTAAACTTATCTCCAACCTATCTTAATGGTACGTTAAGTGAAAATCAGGAATATTTAAGATTTTTATCTTATCTAGTAAAAGGAAAGGAGCCGGTTCCCCTTAGCTTAGTCGAATTAATGGATTTATGGCTCGAAGATCAGCTTGGACATGCTGTTTTGTTTAAAAACCTGCTTGATCCGATTGAGATTATGATATCTAAACAAGCAGATTTATATATCGGGAAATTTCAGGCATTCATTGTACAGAATCATCATTTAAAAGGTTATTTGCGGTTTAAGCAGCCAGGTTTTGCAAGACAAACAGAATTTGCTTTAGAAGTGGGGAAAACAACTATTGAGATGAGCCAGTTTGTTTATGCTATGACTGAAAAGTACAAGGAGAACAAGCTATTAAATAAGGAGACGTTAAGGTTTCTGATACATCATTTTCCTGAGACTTGTTATTTTATTAAAAAATTGAGTTACTATGCTCCGGAATTGCAGCAAGAAGCCAACCAATGCTCATTACGAAGAATTTCTTATCTTTAAGATAAGGTAAACCATTTCATAGAATCTAGATTCGTTTCTATATTATATTGTACTTCTGTATGCGTTATTTATATGGATATAAAAAAGAAAGGTCTACCTTAGAAGGTAGACCTTTCTCGAGAAGAATTAATTACTGAAAACAAAGAAGATGTGGTTTGTATTTTATTAATTTGCTATATAAAAGCTAAGCAGATCTTACATCACTGGTTACAACCTTCAGTTCTTTTTCTTTCATACAAAAGATTTCACTCTCAAGTTCACGCAATCCATATATAACGATCAAAAGATTTGTTCTTAACCAATTTTCGATATTGACAGATTGGTTATACTTTGTAAAACTTAATATACATAATGTTCATTAGTTTACATCGTGTATAGAATGTACATTGATGATACAGGATAGTTTAAATAGTCAATCATCAGAAAAGTTCTCAATGACTGCAACTATGCAAGTTACAATCATATATTTAATAAAAGTTATACAAGGAGACGAACGATGTCTAAAAAAACAAAAGTAGATCCTAGGATAAAAAGAACAAATAAATACTTAAGAGACGCTTTAGTCGAACTTCTTAAAGAGAAAGACGTTACATCCATTACGATTCAAGAAATTACGGAAAAAGCGGAATTAACGCGGGGAACCTTTTATTTGCATTACCAAGATAAGCAAGACTTTCTCATGCAGAGTATGAATGAAGTTCTAGAAGAGCTAATAGAGAAAGTAAAGCCTAAACAAAATAATGAGGATCCCGCAGCAGTAGAAGAAAATGATGAATCCGTTTCTTTCTTAAAGCTTTTTGAATTCATCTATGACCATTCCGATTATTTTAAAGTTATGCTAAGTGATCGAGGGTTGCCTCAATTTAGAAGTCATATGACGGAAATTGTAAAGAAAAGAGTGTATGGAGAGCTGATCTCTTCAATTGGAGAAGCAGAGGATGGACTTGATATCCCTGAAGATATTCTGATTAGCTATATCACATCAGCTCATATAGGTGTCATTTGTTCTTGGTTAGAAAGTGATATGAAATTTAGCCCTGCATTTATGGCTGATAAATTAACCAGCCTAACACTTTTAGGGCCAATTCGAGTGGCGGGTTTAGAAAATAAAATAAAGCTTCCTTACTGAAGCTTTATTTTTTAGTTTGTTCAAATGCGGATAAATATCTTTCTTCTTTATCATAGCTACCGTGATGGTTTGAAGAAACATGAACGCCGCATTTTTAGTTTTTTACAATCATGAAAGGCAGAAAGGAATTGTAGTATGAAAATAGAAAAACATTGGGGGATTTCCTTACTGGCAGTTTTAGCTATTGGTCCTGGTTTAATGTTAAACACTTCATTAAATTCTATACGTGAAATTCTCCAACAAACGTTTAATAATCAATCTTATATTTCGATAACACCGGTTTTAATAGGGGTTATGAGCTTTGCATTTTGTATTCCGTTTGGACCTATTCTTCGACATAAGTTAGGGGAGAGAAGGACGTATGTTCTTTCGATGTGTCTGTTTTTTATAGGAGCTATTGTAAGCATTGCTTCTAACAGCTTCTTAGGAATGGGCATTGGTCGTTTTTTACAAGGAACAGGAACAGGTTTAGCACTTATGATGATGATTCCAATGCTGGTTCTTTCTTTTCCGATTCAGAAACGGAACTTGGCATTACTGATTCTTATCGGCGGATTTTATGGATCTAGCGTTGTGGGCATTTTTCTCGGAATGTTAGTGAACAGCTACGGACACTGGAGATGGTTATTCTATATAGCGGCCGTCCTTTCCTTACTGGGAATATGCTTCAGCTACAAATTTTTAACAAATGATCATGCCAAGCAACAGCACAAGCATCATGAACCATTTGACATCATCGGTGTAGCATTAATGTTTATGGTTACTGCATTTATTACGTTTACATTACTTAATCTCCAAAAATCAGGGTGGACATCTACTTATGTATGGATAGGCATAGTGGGAAGCATCATTTTTCTATGCTTTTTATTCGCCGCAGAATGGCATATTAAAAATCCTTTAATTCCCTTTCGATTAGTGGCTTCTCGAAAACCAGCTCTCGCTATTCTGATCGCTGTTATAGGCAATGTTAGTATGAGTTTAACTCTTTTATCTCTACAAGGATTGCTTAAAAGTAGATCTAGTTTTGATAAAGGAGACACTTCACTGATCTATATCGGGCTTTTTGCTGGAATAGTAATTGCCGCCATATTAAGTGCCGTATTATATGATAAAGTTGGATCGGGCGTATTAGGTATTATAGGAGCGGTCATTATTATGGGAGTGAACATACAATGGATTTATTTAGACGGTCATGCTTCAGCTTTTCTCTTTGTTAGTAGCTTTGCCGCTTTAATTGCAGGAGTGGGTTTCACAGTTGCTGCAGGTCTTATGGGTGCAGCTTTAGGCGGACCACTATCAAGTTTAGTCCCTCGGATGGTCACGGTTCAATTTATAAGAGTTACAGTATCTGCGGTCATCCCTGTAATCAGCAGTATTGTCTTTGCAAAGGTGTATAAAGGTCACTTTGCAACGGTAAGCGGAGAGAGCCAGGTGGCTAGTAAAGAAAATTTCACTCAGTCTCTACATGTAAAATCTGAAATCATTACTTATCATACATTTTCTACGTTTTCGTGTGTATTAAGCATTGTAGTATTCATTCTTTCGTTTTTGATGTTCCTAACAGGTAAAGGCCACAAGCTGGCTCATAAGCCGCATGATAAAGAAAAGCAGAGTACCGAAGAGGTTCACATTAAAAAAGATACTCCCGTTTTTGAGCGTTCGCCTAAAGAGGCTGTTTCGAATCGAGTCATTGGTGACAGCGAGTATAGAGCAGCTTTAAAAAAGTTTGGTCAGCCTAAACCTTCTGCTGATAAAATGCTGCGTATAAGAGATCAAGAATATAGAAAAGCTCTTAAAAGGATGAAGGATATAGGACAATAAGTTAAACTGAAGAAATTTGAATAAAGAACAGAAAGAGCAAACTCACGTGTAAGAGAGTTTGCTCTTTTCATTTCTATACGTACTCTTTACAGATATGTGGATTTTTATAAATTACGTTGTGACGCAGAAAATATACATAGTAAGCGAATAAACAAAACAGAACTTTCATAAAATAGGGAGTTCTGTTTTTACGCTTAATATCAATACCAAAATTTAATAGAGCCTTTTATTTAGATATATTTAGTATGTGAATTCGAGTTGTTTGTTTCAAAGATAATTTCCTCAGAGAGCTTCTCTCTGCATATTAAATGCATGTATTTAGCTTTTTTCTTAGTTGATCTAATATTTTTAAGGAGAAAAGTATGGAATGCGAAATTTTATCAAAAAAGGAAAATTAGTAGGCTTAAATTAAAGATACGCTTGGAGGGCGCCAAATCTATTTTGGCTTCAAGTTGGAGGAAAATTTTAGTGATAGAATGGGAAAAAGAGACTACCCTATAAGATATTACATCCATATAAAAGGACATTACTTTTGTGATAACGTCCTTTTACATAGCTAATTATTCTTTTTCAACTACCGTAAAGTATTGGACGTTCCTTTTAACAATGACCAAATCATTTGTTAGATCCAATATTTTACTTTTGTCTTCAAACCTATACTGTATGTAGTTCTTTGCACGAATAAGTGATTTAGCTTCAACTAAATGACTTATTTCACCATTAATTAGATGAAACGTTACTTCATACTTTTTCATAAGAAAACACCTCCATAGTATCAATTTTTACTATTACTTCATTTCTGATACTCTTTCTTTTGACTGATGATTAAAAAGTTAGCTGTGTTCTATTAGGGCGAACAGAACAAAAAGCATATAACAGAACCAAGTTTTAATTGTCACATGGTACCAAGTTGGGTATATAGCTGTTGTTATTTAGTATATTTTAGATAGAAACAGTACTTATAGCTGTGTTACAATATTCCTGTTATGTAAAATGAAATTCATTTTATAGTTCTATTTCGTTTTAACTTACTTATTAAAAATTCCATATTATGAATGGAAATTAGTTTACATAGGAAGGTTTCTAAAGTTGATTTAGAAATGAAATGGAGAGGTATCTGTGGAAAGAAACGAATTTAGAAGACAAAAAGCACTTCGGTCAAAAGAGAAGAGAAAGAAAAAGCTTAGTCAACATAATGCCTTAAACTTATCACTAATCTTTATATCAATATGCATTGTTTGTCTGCTAATCAACTTATCATTAAGATAGAAAAACGTTCACCAAAAAGAGTATGTAAAAGAGAGGAAGACAATTTAATATGAGTAATCAACAAACAGCAGCCGAAAGCTCTAACATCAAAGTGCTGCCGATTATTACGTCGTTTCTTATTGCCGGGTTTATCGGTTTATTTAGTGAAACAGCTTTAAATATGGCGTTAAAGGAGCTAATTTCAGGATTTGGCATTCACGAAACAACCGCTCAATGGCTGACAACAGGGTACCTGTTAACGTTAGGAATTCTGGTACCTATTTCAGGTTTTATTCTTCAGCGATTTATGACCAGACAGCTTTTTATAGCATCTCTAATTTGCTCCATCATTGGAACATTTATTGCGGCTATTGCACCAACGTTTGGGGTACTGATGATTGCCCGTGTCGTGCAAGCGGTTGGAACTGCTTTACTTTTACCGCTTATGTTTAACACGATTCTTGTTATTATCCCGCCGCATAAACGTGGAAAGTCAATGGGGATCATCGGCCTTGTTATTATGTTTGCGCCAGCTGTTGGACCAACCGTATCAGGATTAATCTTAAAAACATTAACGTGGCACTGGATTTTCTGGATTTCACTTCCACTGTTATTTGTTGCCTTAGTATTTGGAGCTTTTTTTATGCAGAACGTTACCACACCAACAAAGCCAAAAATCGATATGATTTCCGTTGTTCTTTCAACAATAGGTTTTGGAGGAATCGTGTTTGGATTTAGCAGTGCTGGAGAAGGCGGGGGCTGGGGAAGTCTACAGGTTATTCTAACTCTTGTGATTGGAACTATCGCGTTAGTTGCGTTTTCTATTCGTCAAACGAAGATGGAAGAGCCAATGTTAGACCTTAAAGCCTTTAAGTATCCAATGTTTACAATTGGCCTTTTATTAATTCTAGTCTGCATGATGGTACTATTGTCTGCGATGATGATTTTACCTTTGTACTTACAAACATCATTAGCTTTATCAACCTTTGCCGCTGGCCTAATGCTTCTTCCTGGAGGAGTGATTAACGGAATTCTTTCACCGGTTATGGGGGGATTATTTGACCGCTTTGGTCCCAAATGGTTAGTTATCCCTGGACTTGTGATTGTAGCCGGCACCATGTATGGTTTCTCAACCGTAACGCTGGAAACGTCAACAGGGTTTATCGTTGCTCTGCACATTGCGCTTATGATAGCCATTTCGATGATTATGATGCCGGCTCAAACAAACGGATTAAACCAGCTTCCCCCTGAGCTGTACCCGCACGGAACAGCAATTATGAACACTTTGCAGCAGGTTTCTGGCGCAATTGGAACAGCTGTTGGAATTTCCATTCTTTCATCAGGTTCAAGAAGCTTCCTTGAGACGGTATCAGATAAAATGGATCCATTAAATCAAGTTCTTGCCTTTACCAACGGTGTTCAGCATGCGTTCGTCTTTGCGATTATTGTTGCAATTGTTGGATTGGTTATCTCGTTCTTTATCAAGAGAGTCAATGTTGAACAAAAAGCACATTAATAAAAAACACAGACCATTGGATGGTCTGTGTTTTTTTTGTAATAGGCGGACACTATAAGAAGAACTAGATAAAGTACATTGAGGTGAGTTCGCTTATGATATCAAGAAAACACTTAGGATTTAACCTGTCTATAATAGCGATTCCATGGTTGTCGTTGTTATTTATAGGAAAACGTAGCATAAAACGTTATTCGTTAGCAGGGATTTTTATTATTATCTTTGAAATTACTAATCATTTGTATGGACATCAGAGGAAGTGGTGGAAATTTTATGATAAAAAAAGTTCATTTATAAAAGATGAACTTCCTTTTAGCGTTGGACCTTATATGCCTCTTTCAATGTGGCTGCTTAAATCTTCGTATGGAAACTTTAAGAAGTTTTTATTACTGAATGTTATAGTTGATGGAATCTTTGCTTTTTACTTTATTGATGTTCTTAAAAGGTTGAAAATTGTAAGTCTGAAACGGTTAAGTCATTTCCAATTTTTTATCTATCTTCATTACAAAGCATATTTGTTATATGGAGTGCAGTATTTATTTGAAAAGGTGAAAAGATGGAGTTGATTTAACAACTTAAGTAGCCTTATGTAAGCACCTTTTAAATTTTTGCAGATATAGACATAACCTTTATTATTCAAACAATTGAAAACAAATTAATGAAAGAGAGAAATGTTTTGAAGAATCAGCTCTCCTTTTTTATGTTTTTATAAATCATTTATATAGATAGTATTCCAAATAATATAGACACAATCTTCATAACTAACGCTGTTCCAAGGGCATACTTGGCAACAAAGCGAATATGATCACCTATATCAATACCTAGGAGTCCTACTAAGACATAAATTGAACTTTGAAGCGGGCTTAATAGATGCAAGGGTTGTCCCGATATTATTTTAATTATCAGAATTTTTTAATATTTATATTGAATCCTATAATTTTGCGTGTTATAATCTAAATTACAAATGGTATATACCATTATATTTTTTATACTCAATGGTATATACCATTGAGTAGCTAAATTGAAAATTAAGAGGAGAGATTGCTAAATGTTAAAGTTTAATCCACGGAACTACTTAAAAGTAACAAATGGAGCAGTGTTATTAAGAGCAGAAATAGAAAAGAAAATGGATGAAGTTTCAAAAAAAGAATTTAAAAATTTATTCCTTATTGGATCAGGTGGTTCTATCGCTATTATGTATCCATTTGAATACATATGGAATTCTACTTCATCTATTCCTGCTTATGCTGAAATTGCTTCTGAGTTTATGCTACAAAGCCATAAACAATTTGATGAAAATTCAGTTGTTATTCTCTCTTCTCTATCCGGTACAACAGAAGAGACTGTTGAAGCAGCACAATATTGTAAGGAAAGAGGGGCAACTACTATTGGGTTAGTGGGAGAAATGGATACTCCATTAGCAAATATCGTAGATTATCCAATAGCTAACTACGCAGAAAACGACTACGCTGCAGATTCAATAAATCTTCAAATGTATATGATTATCTTTAGACTAATGCACAATAATGGAGAATTCGCGCAATACGAACAATTTGTATCAGAGTTAGAGAAAATGCCTGAAAATTTAATTTCAGTAAAAGAACAGACAGAAGAAAAAGCTAAAGAATTCGCAGATAAATATAAAGATGAAGATTATCATATGTTAATTGGATCAGGAACGGCATGGGGAAGAACTTATGCATATAGTATGTGCGTACTGGAAGAGATGCAATGGATTCGTACAAAGTCTGTACATGCAGCAGAATTTTTCCATGGAACAATTGAGCTGGTTGAAAGAGACACCAGTATTATCTTACTTAAAGGAGAAGACGCTACGAGACCTTTAGCTGAGAGAGTAGAGCGTTTTGCTGAGAAATATACTGACAAGCTTACTATCTTTGATACTCAAGATTATACGCTTGATGGGATTAGTCCAGAATTTCGTCAATATTTCCCTCCACTAGTCTTAGGAAGTCTACTTCAACGAGTAAGTGTTCATCTAGAAAATAAGCGCAATCATTCCTTAGATAAAAGAAGGTATTACCGTACTGTAGCTTACTAAGAAGTAGTTAAACTTGAGGGGAATATAGGAAGTAAGTGTTCTCCTCAAGGAAGTTTCTCAAACTACTGGCTTTATTAATAAAAATCTATTAATTACTACATACGTCAATACTTTTCTGGAAATTTAAGATTTTTAACGTATGAATACATGTGTCTGATGAAGAAAGTTTTTGGAAAAGTATTGATCATAAAATAATTTCCCTTTAACATCCATTTTCATTAGACCTGGATAATAAAGAAGTTAGAGTTAATGAAGAGTTAACAGAGGATACTCTATGAGAGAGAGTGAAAGGATGTTTTAGTGTGGCTCGTAAGTATCAAATTACTTATGAACTAGCAGGAATTACAGTAGGTTGTTTTCTATTTGCTTTTGGAACTAATTGTTTGCTAACACCTTCAAGTTTACTAGCTGGCGGGTTAGGTGGAATTTGTGCAATTTTTTATCATCTATTTGAATGGGAAATGGGGATACAGTATTTTGTTTACAATATTCCATTACTGTTCTTAGGGTACATTCATATTGGTAAAAAGTTTATTATTTACACTGTATTTTCAGTAATAGTATCCTCTCTTTTTTTTGAATGGATTCCTGTCCGCTTAATATGGACTAAAGATATATTATTGTGTTGTATTTATGGAGCAATCATTTCAGGAAGTGGAGCTGCTATTATTCTTAGGCTAGGCGGATCAGTAGGGGGGCTTGATATACTTTCTCGTGTTATCGCTAAGTATACAAACATTTCTATAGGAAAATTCAGCTTAATTTTTAGCGCCGCTATTGTAGCCATTTCAGCGCTTATTTTCGATGTTCAGTCGGCTATGTATACCATCCTATCATTTTTTGTAGGAACTAAAACATATGATGCCATTCTAAACATTGCAGAGAAAAGTGCCGTCATGATTATTACAAACGAGGGGGAAGAAATCTCTTCCTTACTGGCAAAAAAATTAGATAGAGAAGTTACCTCGTGGAAGGATATCGATATATACAAGGAAAAGAAAAAAACGGTGTTGCTATGTTTGATTATCGAATTAGAGTGGATGGAAGTAACTCATGCAGTAAAAGGTATCGACCCCGAGGCCTTTATTTTATCATTACCAACTAAGAAAACGTTTGGGAAATTTAAATTGAAGTGGTAGTCTAAATAAATTCCATTTGGTATATACCATTTTATTTTTTCTGTGATATGATAATCCTATCTTTATAATTTTAGGAATTTTCATTATTGTCTAATATCTATAAGAGGGGTTGTAAGCGGTTAACAAGGAAGAACATCTTTAATATAGGGGGAAGTTTGTAATGAAAAAAATTCTAATAGCATGTGTGACTCTTATTTTACTTATGGGGGTAGTGGGGTGTGGAAAAAATACATCAACTAGTGGAGAAGCTTCAAAAAACGATAAGGAAATTAAAGTAATAACTACAGCTGGAGGATATCCATTTAATGCTACAAACCCAAAAACCAATAAAATTGAAGGTTTTATTATTGATATTGTTAATGAAGTAGCAAAGAGATCGGGTGTGAAAATTCAAATATCAACTGGGGAATGGAATTCGCTTATTCCTTCTTTACAATCAGGTAAGGCAGATGTTATTGCTGACGCTATGTATATTACTGATGAAAGAAAAAAACAAATTAACTTTACAGATCCCGTGTTCGGTTTTGGTGAAGGCCTTATTGTACCAGAACGCGACAAAACGACAAAATCATTGAAGGACTTAAAAGGAAAAGTTATTGGGGTTCAAATGGGGACGTCATTTAAAGACATGCTAGAAAAAGAAAATAAAGATTTAAATATAAAAGTGAAAACTTACCAAACACTATCCGATTTACTAAAAGATATTCAAACAAACCGTATAGATGCAGCTTTAGCAGACGCTCCTACCTTTAGTTATTTTAAAGCTAAAAATCCTAATATGAAGTATCGAATTGTTGAGGGGTATGTTCCTTCTCTTACAGGAGAAGTTGGAATAGGCGTATCCAAAGATCGCTCTGAACTAGTAAAAAAATTTAACAAAGCAATTCAAGAAATGAAAGCTGATGGCACTCTGAAAGATATTTATAAAAAATGGGGTGTGGATTGGGATTTTAATTAATGAAGAGGGAGGGGACCAACAATGAATGATTTTTTATCGAATGCGAGAGAATTTGCACCAAGGTTTCTTGAAGGTACCGTTATTACAATTGAATTAACTATAATATCATTAATTCTCTCTCTTATTATTGGTTTAGCGGTTGCGCTTGGTAAAATAACGCCGAATAAATTTATAAATAAAGTATGTGGTATTTATATCAGCATAGTAAGAGGAACACCTCTCTTAGTGCAAATGATGTATGTTTACTTTGTTTTTCCTGATTTAGGTCTTTCGTTAAGTGCTTTTCAGGCAGCTATTGTTGCTCTTTCTATTAATGAGAGTGCTTACTTAGCTGAAACATTCCGAGCAGGTATTAAATCCATTCCTAAAGGACAAATGGAAGCAGCAAAGGCTATTGGAATGAATTACTCTCTTTCAATGCGTAGGATTATTCTCCCTCAAGCAATTAAAAATGTCATTCCTGCGATCGGAAATTCAGCTATTGTATTAATCAAAAACTCTTCATTAGCAGCAGTTATTACAGTGACAGAGTTAATGCATGAAGGAAATTTATTAGCTTCATCCACATATCAAAATATACAGATATTCACGATGATCGGAATTATTTATTGGGCTCTACATTATCCACTTGCCATTCTTGTAGATTATTTAGAAAAGCGAGGTAATAAAAATAATGTTACAACTAGCCAATATTAAAAAATCTTTTAATGAAAAAAAAGTGATTAAAGGAATTGATTTATCAGTACGAAAAGGTGAAGTAGTCGTTATCGTTGGACCAAGTGGTAGTGGGAAAAGTACTCTTCTGAGAATGATGAATGCCCTTGAGTATCCTACTGAAGGAGATATCAGGCTAGAAGGGGAGTCAATTCTCTATAAAGATATAAATGGAAAGCATACTTCACGAAATGACAAGGAATTAAGCAAATTTCGAGCTGAAATTGGAATGGTATTTCAAGGTTTCCACTTGTTTGCCCACAAAACTGTTCTTGAAAATATTATTGAAGGTCCTATTTACGTAAGGAAAATAAAAAAAGAGCAAGCAATCCAGGAAGCAGAATATTTGTTAAAGAAAGTCGGTTTGTCAGATAAACGCGATCAGTATCCTCATTCTCTTTCTGGGGGGCAGCAACAGCGAATTGCTATTGCAAGAGCATTGGCTATGAAACCAAAGATGTTGCTTTTTGATGAACCAACTTCTGCCTTAGATCCTGAATTAGTCGGTGAAGTTCTTATAGTAATGAAAGAGTTAGCACTAGAAGGAATGACAATGGCTGTAGTTACCCATGAAATGGGCTTTGCTCGTGAAGTAGGTGATCGTGTCATATTCATTGATCAGGGAGTAATTGTTCAAGATGCACCACCAGAAAAGTTTTTTCATACTACCAATGGTAATGAACGTATCAGAAAGTTTTTAAGTACATTATCAAGGAATGCTGTTTGAAACTGAAAGTATATTTGAAAATAAAAAGGATCTTTAAATTGATTATAGGGTTAAAGAAAGTAATATAACTTTAAATTAAATAATAGATCCTTCACTTTTATTTAAATAACTTACTTATCAAATGAAATATAGATACAGAGGTGAAGGGAAATGAAGGTAATAGGAATAGGAGACAACGTAGTTGATTATTATCAAGACCGTGACGAAATTTATCCAGGAGGAAACGCTCTGAACATAGCTGTTTTATGTAAAAGATATGGAGTTGAGAAAAGCTCTTATATTGGAGTGATTGGAAACGATCTGGCGGCTAATCATATTGTAAATAGTTTAGTGGCTGAAGATGTTGATATTTCTAGAATCAGGAAAGCATATGGACCAAATGGAGAATCTGTAATCTCCCTTAACGAAGATAACGATCGTACCTTTGTTGGATCAAATAATGGAGGCGTACAAGCCCTAATAAAATTAAATTTCGATGAAACTGACCTTAACTATATTTCAACTCATGATCTTATGCATACAAGCTTATACAGTCATATAGAACAAGATTTACCTATGCTCTCGGATAAAATAGCTATTTCTTTTGACTTTTCTTTCCGACATGAAGAAGCATACCTTAAAAAGGTTTGCCCATATGTTGATTATGGCTTTTTCTCAGGAAGCGAATTAAACGAAACAGAGTGTATTGAGTTAATGCATTACGTAAAAAGCTTAGGAACAAAAGTTATTGGAATTACAAGAGGAGAAAAGGGCGCCTTATTTTTAGTAGATGAACAAGTTTACAAACAACCTATCGTTGAAGCAAAAGTAATAGACACTCTAGGAGCAGGGGATTCCTTTATCTCAATGTTTTTGACCCATTATCATCAGCATGGCAATGTAAATGAAGCACTGAATCAATCAGCAATAGCAGCAGCAAAAAACTGTGAAAGTTACGGAGCATTTGGGTATGGATTAAGCAAAAAGACAAATCTCTCCAAAAAGTTGGTATGATCTTTTAGAGTACCTTTAAATTATTAGGGGGCGGGCCTTTTAGCATTTGAGTCCGTCTCCTATTTTATTTTATACTTACACCGGATAACAATCATATAAAAGGTTATCATTCTTGGAAATATTATAGTGTTTTTATTTTAAAGGGTGTTAACTGAAATTATAGAATCCTTATCTGACGAATTTGAGTAATTGTAGCTTTATACCAAGGTTGTAAACTTTTACTTATATATATATTATCTATTAATAACAGGTATAAATTGAAAATATAAAGAATGGGGTAGACAATGGAAAAAGAAATTGATGGAATTCCTTATTATCAAAAGTTGAAAACAATGTTTATAGAGGAAATTAAAAATGGAAACCTTAAGTACGGCGATAAGATTCCTTCAGAAAGGGAGTTAGCTGATAAATTCGGAGTGAGTAGAATGACAGCTCGTCACGCGCTTTCTACATTGGAAAGAGAGGGGTTTGTAGAGCGAAGAGTAGGCGTAGGTACATTTATATCTAACCGTAAAATTCAATGGAACTTTATAACTGTAAATAGTTTCACGAAAGGGATGGAAGACAAAGGATTAAAACCTACTACTGAGACAATCTTTGCAAAAATTGAAAAAGCAGATGAGTTTCTAGCAAATAAATTAAATATTTCTAATGGAGAAGAAGTTTTTTCTTTAAAGAGATTAAGAATTATTGATGATATTCCGGTTGCTATAGAATTAAGTCAAATACCATACAAATTCTGTTTACAAATAGAAGAGTATATATCAAACAAAATATCCTTGTACCAGGTCTTAGATGAATTCTATGGATTAAAATTGGCTAAACAAAAACAGTATATGCGAATATCTTTATCTGATTCGGTTGAAAGTAAATTACTTAGAATCGGAAATGAAACTCCGTGCCTTTCAATTGAAGGCACCACTTATGATTCTTTAGAAAGGCCTATTGAATATTATCAAACATTAGCAAGAGGAGATCTTATTGAGTTCTACTCGGAACCTACTAATCCTCAGTGAAAATGAGTTCTACTTATTTTTTATTTCTATGTACCTATTTCATAATTAATCAAAAATTACCTGCCTTATATATAAGGTAAGGTAATTTTGATTTTTACTTCTTTGATGGAGATATTTTTGCAGGACATAGCATCATTGTAGAAGGAAATATAAATGGAACTTTTACTAGGGCTCAAATTGCAGGATGAATAGATTGATTAAATGATAGTTGAAAAACAATTATGTAGTTTAAGAGAAGGGTAAAATCCTTCTCTTTTTTATTTGATTTTGTGTGTGGGTTGAAGAATAATATTAATAATATTAACATTTAACTTCATTTATTTAATTTATTAGTTAAAATAATTTAATTTTATTATTTTTAAAATTAAGTATTTGTTGTATAATCAAGTTAACTAAAAGAAGGAGATTTGATTATGGCTTATAAAGTACTTACAAATTGTCCTGTCTGCAGTGAAACGTTAAAAATTACAAAGCTGCAGTGCACCCATTGTCACACGACGATTGAAAATGAGTTTGAATTATCTAAGCTGGCATCTTTATCGAGTGATCAGCTGCATTTTGTAGAAGTATTTTTAACATGCAGAGGAAATATCAAAGAAGTTGAGAAAGAACTGGGCGTTTCGTATCCAACCGTTCGAGGTAAGCTTAATGACATCATTACATCTCTTGGATATGTAGAGAAGAAGAAAAATGAAGTAGATGAGAAAAAAGTTGTGTCTATGTTAGAAAATGGTGAAATTACAGCAGAAGAAGCCATCAAGCTCTTAAAAGAAGAATAGGGGTATTGTCTATGAAAGAGGAAATTACAAAAGTGTTAACAATGGTTCAAGAAGGCAAAATTGATGCAGAAAAGGGATCAGAACTGATACAAGTATTAAAAGAAAAAGAAGAAACAGGCAATAAGCTTTTGAAGAAACCGAATGCGTATCTAGATAAAACGTTAAAAATTCGAGTTGTTTCAACTGAAAATGATAATGTGAAGGTTAATTTGCCAATAAAGCTTGTCAAGCTGGTATTGATGGCGGGACACAGCATCGCAGCAAGTATTCCTCAATCAGAAAAATATGTAAAAGATATAGACATAAACCTGATTGTTGAAGCAATTGAAAACGAGTTAGATGGCCAAATTGTTGATATTAAATCGGCGAACGGAGATACCGTTTCAGTCATCATTGAGTAATGGTTTGCTTATGATTTATGTAAAAGTGAAAACAAAAGATGTTCGATTTAGCATTCCAGTTCCATATGCTCTTTTAAACATTGCTATTAGCGTTGCTTTTTCGAAATTTATCCAGAAGCATGCGATTAAATGGACAAAAGAGCATTTTAAAAGAAAAGGGCTGAATTTCACTTTTCCGATAATAGATAAAAGCATGCTAAAGCCTATTGTTAAGGAACTGAGGAAACATAAGGGAATGGTACTAGTAGATGTCAAAGCTACTGACGGTACGGAGGTAAGAGTTAAACTATGATTTAGTATAAAGTACAATTAGCTTTAGAGAACTAAATTGCAAATGGCTCCGCGTGTTTGAGCTCATTTAATAAAAGGTCTTAAATATTTAAAAGTAGAAAAAAACTTTCGTTAGTTGTACACAACAAGTACTATCTAACAGTTGGGTATTCTCTATGTACCAGAAAAGAAGGAGCAAACTCCAGTGATAAGGCGTTTGCTTCTTTTATTTATGTATATGATTCTGTTTATAGGTTTTGAGGCTAGTTTTGAAACAAAAAAAGGGTCTTAATTTGGCTCAGAATCATTAAGTATAGTTGCGTCTCAAAAACTATCCTGCTTTTAACAGGATCAATAAAGTTCAGCTGTTATATTTTCCATCCTGATGTTCATATCCATACATAATAACGAATATGTTTTTAATAAGTCGCTAAATGTTTCTATAAAAAATAATAAAATTCATGTTGACAGTAGAACCATATGATTTTATAATTATACTTAATTCAAGATATTTTAATTCGAGATTTTAAATTGATGAAAAAATAGGAGGAATAAAAAATGGTGAGTATTGGTTTATTGTTAATACGTTTAGTCATTGGGTTATCTTTTATGGCACATGGAACTCAGAAATTATTTGGATGGTTTGGCGGTCACGGCTTAAAAGGAACGGGAGGATGGTTTGAATCTATCGGAATGAAGCCAGGTGTTAGAATGGCGTTAATGGCTGGATTATCCGAGCTAGTAGGAGGAGCTTTATTTGCTGCAGGACTTCTTACACCGCTAGGAGCGCTTTTGATTGCCGGAACAATGGTCATGGCTATTGTGAAAGTACACGGTCCGAATGGATACTGGGCAACACAAAATGGCTATGAATATAATCTTACGCTTTTAGTTGTAGCAATCGGTGTAGCAATTGCAGGACCAGGGTATTATGCATTAGACACGTTTATTTTCTAAAAGAGAAAATAGGTTGAAACAAGAAAGACGCTTTTATTTTTTGATTAATATCTCGAATTCGAGATATTTGCGATAAATAGTTGTAATTTTAAGAGGGATAATGAAACATATGACGAAAAATGTATCGAAGGAGATGGTAGTAATGAATAAAAAAACAGCGGGTATTCATCATATCACGGCGATTGTAGGTCATCCTCAAGAAAATGTTGATTTCTATGCGGGCGTGCTAGGATTACGTTTGGTCAAACAAACGGTAAACTTTGATGATCCAGGAACGTATCACCTTTACTTTGGGAATGAAGGCGGAAAACCTGGAACGATTATTACATTCTTCCCGTGGGCAAATGCACGACAAGGAAAAATAGGCGACGGGCAAGTTGGGGTAACTTCCTATGTGGTTCCAAAAGGTGCGATGGACTTTTGGGAACAGCGATTAGCAAAGTTTGGGGTTCCAGCTACAAAGATGGAGCGATTCGGAGAACAGTATTTAGAGTTTGACGACCCTCATGGTTTGCATCTAGAGATTGTGGAAAGAGAAGAAGGAGAAAACAATACGTGGCAAGCTGGTGAAATTAAACCCGATGTTGCCATTAAAGGATTCGGAGGCGCTACGTTATTATCTGTTAAGCCTCATGAAACAGCTCAGTTATTAGAAAACGTAATGGGTCTACAAAAAGTAGGGCAAGAAGGAGATTTTATACGTTTTCAATCATCAGCTGACATTGGAAATGTCATCGATTTAAAATTAACAACCATTGGACGCGGGCAAATGGGCGTTGGAACAGTTCACCATATTGCATGGCGAGCAAAAGATGATGAAGATCAATTAGAATGGCAGAAATACGTAGCCGACAGCGGATACGGAGTAACGGCTGTTCGAGATCGAAATTATTTTAATGCAATTTACTTTAAAGAACACGGAGAAATTTTATTTGAAATTGCAACAGACCCTCCAGGTTTTGCTCATGATGAGTCACTTGAAACAATGGGAGAAAAACTCATGCTGCCTGAACAGTACGAAACCCATCGAGATCAAATTGAAAGAGCTTTGATTCCTTTTGAAGTGAGAGAATTAGACTAAATTTTAATGAAAGAATTCTTTTAGTAATAGTAAAACGCTAGTTCAATCCTACATTAGGTACAAAGAAGGAATTAATTTATCTATATATAAAACTAATATCTATATTTGAAACACCGTGGTAATATGAAATTAATTCCAAGTGAGGAGGTGAATAGATGACAAAAACCATTGGTCTTATTTGTGGAAGCTTACGAAAGAATTCGTATAACCGAATGATTGCTGAGTCATTGACTACATTAGATGACTCAGCTCAATATCGCTGGATTGAAATAAGCAGCCTGCCTTTTTTTAATGAAGACTTAGAAGCTGACGGATCACCAGAATCTGTCGCATCCTTTAGAGCTGCGATTCAAGATGTTGACGGCGTTATTATAGTTAGTCCAGAGTACAATTCAGGAATTCCAGGAGTGTTGAAAAATGCCTTAGACTGGGCATCAAGACCTCGGACTTCTTCTGTTTTAAACAGAAAACCAGTTGGTCTCATTGGAGCGACTCCAGGAGGCTTCGGTACGGCTTTTGCTCAAATGCAAACGAGAGAAGTACTGGAAGCTATGCAAGTCAACGTTTTACCATTTCAAAAAATGCTGATTTCGCAAGTTTATGAAAAAATTGATTCGCAACAAAAAGTACTAACCGATGAATCAACAAAACGCTATCTTCAGCGCTACCTACAGCAGTTCATTCATTGGATTGATCAAGCGCCTGTTCCTGTTCTAGATTAAGAGAGAGAACACACCTCACGAACTTTCACCTCAGAAATAGCTTTTCTTTCTATACATGTTTTACCTAACAGATCATAAATGAAATCCAAAAAAACGTTCAAATTATAGACCGCTTGTAAGGAATGGAAGAAGTACATGTATCCTTACTTGCCTTAATTTAAGGAGGATTATAAAATGTCTGATCTTTACTCTCGCCTTTCAAAAGATGATGCTGCTGTGCTTTTAGTTGACCACCAAACGGGGCTTATTTCCGGCCTTGTACGTGACTATGGTGTTGATGAATTTAAAAACAACGTATTGGCTCTTGGTGATACGGCTAAATTCTTTGATTTACCGGTTATTTTAACAACTAGCTTTGAAAATGGACCCAACGGCCCGCTCATGCAAGAACTCGTTGACTTGTTTCCTAATGCGCCAAAAATAGCTCGTCCTGGACAAATTAACGCGTGGGACAACGAAGAGTTTGTTAAAGCCATTAAAGCGACCGGGAAAAAACAGCTGATTATCGCCGGTGTAGTGACAGATGTCTGCGTTGCTTTTCCTGCACTTTCTGCCATTAAAGCAGGCTACGAAGTGTTTGTTGTGACAGATGCTTCCGGAACGTTCAATAAGCAAGTCGCAGATGCAGCATTAACGCGTATGGCTCACGGAGGCGCACAGCTTATGAACTGGTTTAGCGTAGCGTGCGAGCTGCAGCGTGACTGGCGCAACGACGTTGAAGGTTTTGGCAATTTAATTTCTAGTCATCTTCCTGGTTATCAAAACTTAATGGGCAGCTATAGAGGAGCTCAGCGCGATTTCAGCAAGCAGAGTGTCTAACGTAGCAGAAATTAAGTTTTGCTAAAGGTCGTTCTCTTTACATATAAGACATGAAAGTAGAATGGCATCTGTGGATCATTTATGTGACGGAGAAAACGTAACGACATAAGAGAAAATTGTTAGATAGGTGAGCCGGCTGATGAACAGCTGGCTCACCTATCTTTTACTACGCTACCTGTCATGAAATATGCGTCTCTTGTATATAAAATAAAGTATATTAACGACAGCCTGATAGATGATAGGAAGGGATGCGGAGTAGTGGAAGAAAAAAAAGTTACGTGGCTGGAGCTTTTTTATGATTTGTTGTTTGTGGCAGCCGTTGCGACTGCTACGCATGTTTTGCTTCACGTTGAACAAGGGTATATTCATGGAGAGTATTTGTTAAAGTTTGTACTGATCTTTATTCCGATATGGTGGGCGTGGACGGGACAAACGATGTTTATCAATCGATTTGGACAAGATTTTTTGCATCAGCGCATCTTTATGATTCTTCAAATGCTGTTTGTTCTTATCATGATCTCAAGCCTGTCCGTAGATTTTGATCAATATTACGTCTCTTTTTTGGTTGGCTATATCGGGCTAAGAGCGTTAACCTCGATTCAATATCTTATTGTCCAAAAATTTGAACAGAGTGAGAGAAAAAAAGTTGCTGTGTTTTTAGGAACATGCTTTGGAATTGGGATTTTTATCTCGCTTCTGTCGCTCTTTTTTGATTCATGGGTCCGCTACGCCGTGTTATATACAGGAATTGCCGTGGACATGATTTTACCTATTTTAGGACATAAGCGACTGGCGAAATTACCGACCAACACGGCTCATTTGTTAGAACGCTTTGCGTTACTAACATTAATTCTGTTTGGAGAATCGGTTGTCAGCATTCTTGCTGTGATACAGCCACAAAAAGGGGACTGGAACACCATTTTATTTTCGATTATTTCATTTGTCCTGATCATCGCCATGTGGTGGCAGTACTTTGAGAACGTAGAAAAGAAAGTGAACAAGTCCATCCAAAGAGCCGGGCAAACGATTATTTACGGACACTTACTTATCCTCATGTCTCTAAGCATGATTGCAGCATCGATTAAGCTGATGTTTTTACATGAAGTTCAGTACACATTCAGCTTATATTTTGTATTCGGATCCGTGCTGCTTTACTTCATGGCAACCACTCTTGTTTTTCACCAGTATAGATTCGAAGAACATCGTTTGAAAGTGTATCATTTAGGCTTGTTTTTAGGGATTTTAGCTGTATTTTTTATTATTAACTTATTTTTAGTCGTCCCGAACACCCTCATCATAGGAGAGTTAGCCATCTTTTTTATTATCTACGCTAGGTTTACGACCACTTAACCAAATAAAGAACGACTATATAATGGAGGTAGCGAAATGGCAAAAATTAATGTAGGAACAGAAAATGAAGCACCTATTGAACTATACTATGAGGATCACGGGACAGGAAAGCCGGTTGTCTTAATTCACGGCTGGCCGCTAAGCGGACGATCTTGGGAATATCAAGTTCCAGCTCTTGTTGAGGCTGGATACAGAGTTATAACGTATGACCGCCGAGGGTTCGGAAAGTCTTCTCAGCCATGGGACGGCTACGATTATGAAACATTTGCTGCTGATTTACATCAGCTGCTAGAACATTTGGATTTAACAAATGTGACGCTAGTCGGGTTTTCAATGGGCGGCGGAGAAGTAGCTCGTTATATAGGAACTTACGGAACAGATAGAGTAGAAAAAGCTGTATTTGCAGGAGCTGTACCACCATTTCTTTATAAGTCAGAAGATCATCCTGAAGGAGCATTAGATGATGCAGGAATCCAAGAATTTGAAAACGGCGTAAAAAATGATCGCTTAGCTTTTCTTGATGATTTTACAAAAACATTTTTTGGGGTAGAAGACGGAAATGACTTAGTCAGCGAACCATTTCGACTTTACAACAGGGATATTGCAGCAGCCGCATCGCCTAAAGGGACACTAGACTGTATAGCTGCTTTCAGCAAAACGGATTTCAGAGACGATCTAGCCAAGTTTACAATACCTACTCTTATTATTCACGGTGATGCAGACGAGATTGTTCCATTCGAATATAGCGGAAAGCGAACGTATGAAGCCATTTCTGGTTCCAAGTTAGCTTTAATAAAAGGCGGTCCACACGGCTTAAATGCAACGCATGCACACGAATTTAACGAAGCGCTGCTGTCATTTTTAAGAGACTAAGTATAAATGATTATTTTGTAAGTGAAAATCTGACGTATGAATAAGAAAAGCGAAAAGAAGTTGCCGGAGGGCGCTTCTTTTTTATCAGTTCATGCAATTAACAAAGGCATCTGATCGCTCCAAGGATTCTTTAGGGTGACGCATCTGATTACAAATAAAATCCCTAAATAGCTATAATAACTTTTACTTTATTTTTTCTGCTTACCATAATAACTAAAATGAGTGGTGAAAACAAAGAGCAACCCTTTAATTAAAGGCTGCTCTTTGTTTTATACATCTTATTTTGCTTTTCTAACTAAAACAAAATGTCTTAATAGTTAAGTGTGGTAATACAATGCTATTTACGTAATTCTTCTAATTCCGCAAGAAGGGCTTCAATCATTTCATCGCTTCTTCGAAGTTCTTGATTAAGCATATGAATTGTTTCCTCTTCCCAATTGAAAGGATTACCATAAGAAGGCGTAATAGGAAGATCTTCATACACATCTCCATTTTCTTCACTGTGTTTTGTAAAATATATAGCAACTTCACACATTGGATGACCAAGAGCAATACGCTGGCGCAAGCTCACTTTTCCATAGCCAAATTTCCGAGCTGCAATTCCTCCAAACACACTAGACGTCATCTTACATAAATGAGGAGCATCCTGTACGACGTCACCAAATGGACATTGGGTAGCGCTTACAACCACATGATCTGGATGAACGGAAATAATTTCAAAGTGACCTCCAATTGAATTTTTAAGGTCAATTATAACTTCTGCATATTCCTCTACCGTCCACTTTTCATGCTTATCGCTATAAAAGTCTTCCATCCACTCTCCAGTACGAATACCAATTTGTTTAATATATTCTTCAGCTACGGGGCCTACCGTTTTTTCATGAATCATTGCGTACTGTGTAATAAGTTTAGCCAAAAATACATGTCCGCTTAGCTGACCTTTTTTTAAAGCCATATTGTAAATCCCCCTTTTGTTTTGTAAAAGAGCAAAAATATCAATTCAATAAGCAGCACTTTTTCTATATATCTCTATTTCTTAATTATTACAGATTAACAAGATCGCGTGTTATGTTTTTTGAATTTAAAAATATTTATTTGTAAATACTGACTTCTTTTTAAAAAGAAAGAAGGAGATTAGCATAATGGGCCTTATAAGAAATAAAAATCCCTTAGAAGCTCATCGGTTTCTAAGAGATTTTAACTTCTCTTTCTAGATATAATTGCTTCAAAAGAAAAGATGATACAACTGACTAATCTGTTAAAAAGAATGTAATAAAAAGTTCAATATAGTGTTTTGCAGGTCCTCATGAAACTCCTTGCGATTAAAGTCTTCAGGATCCTGAGAAGGGAGGAAAGAAGGAGATTTCATAAAGTCGGGAAATGGGCTGAGAAATGAAAAATGCCCTCCATTTTCTACAACGATATGCTGAACTTTTTCCGGATCAGAAACACCATTTAATACAAATTCCCCGTGAAAAGAAGGAGTAATCGTATCCTTTTCGCCTGTAATCATTAAAATAGGTATATTCACGTCTTCAAGGGCTCCTTTTTCCCTAAACCATCCGGTGGCTGGCGCTAAAAGAATCAGTGATTGAACCCGCTTGTCATGATCAACAGATAAACAATAAGGCTTTTGATCAGGAGATTCAGAAGGAAAAGAATTGGGAACTCCACCTGCTACAGCAAGAGCTGTATATCCTCCCATGGAATGCCCAATAAGAGAAATATTATTTGATTTAATGGATGGCGAAAAGGAACTTTCTTTTAAAAACCAATCGATTATAGTACGTATATGATTAGGCCGATTTTTTAGGTTATCTATTGTTCCGGATAGTGTATTATTCTCTCGATTATTAAACGGATGTTGAGGTACCCCTACAATAAAACCATTACGTGCTAAAAACTGGGCAATGGTTCGATAAACAAGAGGCGTGCTACCATCTCCATGAGAAATAATTACTAAAGGAAATGATCCATTTGAAAGCGGAGCATCTTGCGCAGCGCTTATCGTGTAAGGTCCCATCTTTTCAACTTGTTCTTCTTGGTATGTAGGATACATGATAAGTAAAGGAAAGCCATGTTCATTTCCATCATCTTCCATATCTACGAATTGACATCCGGCATAAAATGCCTGTCTTTCATGTTTTCTTATGTGCACTTATACTCCTCCTTGCTTTTAACAATCTTTATTATAACAAACTTATATATGAAATCTTTTTGAGTTAGCTCGCTTGAAAAAGAGTAATTAACCTTTATTTTAATTATTCCTCGGGCTGTTTTTGTATCGATAAAGCACATTATGATAACTAAATTTGTGCATGCACTTATATAATGAAGACACTGATATTTATTAAGGGGGAAATAAAATGCATTGTTTGGAACCGAAAGATTATTACAAGATAAACAACATATTAGAAGCGTCATTTAAGACTCCTACATTTGCTTTTTCTGTTGTTAATCATGTTATTCCAGGAGCTGTGTACGTAAATGATATTGTGAGGCCATCATCAGGATTTCTTAGAATAGGTGCAGGTGACTATTATGTATTTGGACAAGGAAATGACGTGGTATTTAATAACTTTCTCTATCGTTATTTTGTTGAGAACGTGTATGGTAAGGAGAAACGGTTTACGGTTTTTACTCCATCCACTGACTGGGAAACTGTTTTTGACGAAACTTTCAAAACGTATGTAAAGAAAATGACGCGTTCTAAGTATAGGTTTCTTCCTTCAAAAGTTCATTCTACGTACAGTCTTTCCAATCTCTATGAGTTAAAAGACTTTAACGCTGATTCTTTAAGAAAAAGTGAGAATTTCAATGAATCATATATAGTGGAGTACTGGGGATCAGAGAGTAATTTTCTGAAAAACGGATTAGGAGTTTGTCTTATCCATAAAGAAAAGATTATCGCTGAATGTGTGTCTATTTTTCATAGTGGAACAATAGCTGAAATTGATATTGTGACTAACCCTACCTATAGAGGACAAGGATTAGGAAAGATAGTGGGCCAGGCGTTTATAAATAAATGTTTAGAAAAAAACGTTATGCCTGCTTGGGATTGCGATAAGAACAATAAAGCCTCGAAAGCACTAACCAATAAACTTGGGTTTTCGAATGAAGAGGATTACGCTTTATATGTATTAAAATGAAAAGAGAATGAGACATAAATAAATCAATACAATCTACAGACGAACGAATGGAATGCATGAGCGAATCGCTTGTTACACTGCGGTTGATTTCCATGCAAGACGCAGTATCTAATCTATTAAAATATCCTAAATTAATATTTAAGCAGGGGGAACTTATGATAGCACTTCATAGAATTTTAAAATTGCGTGATTTAGAAATTTTTCACGTAGAAAGAGAGGGAACTATTTTATCTTATGTAGTCATTGAAGACACGAGAAAGCCATTTACAGAAGAAGATAAAAAACTAGATCCATTATGTTATATGGAGGAAGAAGATATTAACGCGATTTTAAATGTGTTTAGGATTTCATTAATCAATGATGAAAAATTAAGTGAAGAAGATTCACTTTTTCTAAAATCGTTCTTTTCAGATTTTGTTAATAATACAAATTTAACAAATTTTATTATTACGGAATACATTCAAGAAGATTTGTATGATCATGACGTTAATATAAAATTTTTTAATAAAATTTTAAAGGATATAGGTTCAAATTATATTATCGAAGAATTTGATGAAATGAACTGGATTTACTTATCTCAAGATTAAAATATAACGATGTATACCATATAGAAAGCTAGTTTACATAAATACTTTTCTAAGAAGGCATATATTATAATTTAGAAGATACTAAGATTTTTGCAATCAATTTAATCCTTTAATATATTGTCCATGTGATCAAGGATTAAGGGGGAGAAAAATGAATATTACAGTAGTTGAACATAATCCAAATTGGAAGTACGAATATCTAAACGAAGAATACTCAATTAAGGAAATGCTTCAAAAAGAATTGGTAAATATTTTTCACATTGGAAGTACTTCTATTCAAAACTTAAAAGCAAAACCTATTATTGATATTCTATTGGTAGTTAATGACATTAGAAGGTTAGATAATTACTCAGACCAATTTGAGAAGCTCGGATATGAAGTAATGGGGGAGTTTGGAATCAAAAGAAGAAGGTATTACCGTAAAGGTGGGGATAATCGCACCCATCAAATTCACGCTTTTCAGTATGATAATATTCAAGAGATTGAAAGACACTTATCTTTTAGAGACTATCTTCGTCAAAATCAAATGATAAGCAATGAATATGGAGCATTAAAAGCTGAGTTAGCTCATAGATTTCCCAATGATATCGAGGGCTATAGTGATGGTAAGGATGCATTTGTTAAAAGAATCGAAAAAGAAGCGCTTAAATGGCATTGGCTTAATCGTTGAAATTAAAGAAAAAGAGTTAAACTAGTTAATATAATATTGTGTCTCAATACATTGTATACTCCATCAAAGTTAGTTACCATGATCATTCTTTCCCTAATTTATAAAAGAACGATCCCTTAATACACAGGGGGTCGTTCACTTTTTGACTCTCTCATTTATACACGACCTTATACATTGTTAAATTATCAACATTTCGATCACTCATGAAACTGGAAGACTTGCATGAAAAACACTCTTTTTTATAAATATGGTAGTATTTTATATCTCGTCTTATATCTACCCTGAAATTTTCTAACCTAATTTTTGTGTAGAAATGGGCTGCTGTAGCTAAATATTAAATAACTATTGAAATTTCATAACAAATTAATATTGATCATATTTTATAAAATTAAAAAGGTAAGCAAATCAATAGATACATAAGAGTATCCTTCTCGAATTATGCATAACTGGTCAATTTATATTTTTAAGTAAAATGGTGATATAAAGTACAATATGTACGTTATAACGTTCAAGGAGGGGTTAATATTTCGCATAAGAGAAGTACTGACTCTTTAATAAAACGAATATTTCTAACGTTAAAATGATTCCATTGTTAAAATGGATCCTTAATCAAATAAGCAAGTTATTTGATAAGAATGGAGACTGCACTATACATTAATAATAAAGCCATAACTATATTAAACTGGCTTTTATACTTTGAGAGAAATTTTTGAAAAACCGAACCAAATAAACTCCAACAGAAAGTACTTACAAAGCCCACAAAAGCTAGAAATAAAGAATACATTATTAAACTAAAATTCGAGTTGTGATATGGAAGAATAAAGGTTGCTATAGCCGTTATACCATACAGAATACCTTTTGGATTTATAAATTGTAAAAGCATCCCCATGAAAAAACTGTTATTCCTGTTTTCATCGTTATTTTTATCATCATCTTTACTCAAAATAATTTTTATAGCTAGATAGACCATATAGATTGCTCCTAAGACCGTCATGAAAAACTCAATCTTTGGGATGGAATTTTGGAGTAAAACATTAAAATAACTACATAACAACATTACTACGAGAAAGCCTGCACCTACTCCTAAACAAAATTTTGTAGTCTTTCTCAAACCGTATTTGTTAGCAAATAACATGGCCATAATATTGTTAGGACCAGGGGTAAAACTGGTCACAAAAATATATAGCAAAAATGATAATAATGGCATATTTGTACCTCCTCTAATATGTATATTATAATGTTCAAAAAGGACGATATAACGTCGTGCTTTTTATTTTACATTATGGTCGTTATATTGTATATAGTGATAGGAGTGTATTTATGGAGGAAATAAATCTTATTATCGCCAAAAACCTAAAAAATTTTAGAGAAAGTAAGAAATTAAGTCTCGAAAAAGTTGCAGAATTAACTGGGGTAAGCAAGACAATGATAGGGCAAATTGAAAGAGGAGAATCGAGTCCTACAATTACAACTATTTGGAAAATAGCTAATGGATTAAAAATTTCTTTTACTTCATTAATAAATAATCCTCAGCCAGACACCAAAGTCATTTCAAAAACCGACATTCAAATATTATCTGAAGACAACGGAAAATATCAAGTCTACCCTTATTTTCCCTTCGAGGATGATAGACGCTTTGAAGTTTATTCTGTAGAAATAGAAGAAGGTGGATCTCTAGACGCTGATTCGCATAGGGAAGGGACTGAAGAGTTCATAACTGTCTTTGAAGGTGAACTCACTATAAGTGTAAATAGCAATGAATATACGATAAAGAGTGGGAATGCTATTAGGTTCAAAGCTGATAGAGCTCATTCTTATTATAATCGCGGAAAAACATTAGCTAAATTAAGTATGATCATATATTATCCAGTTTAAATAGCGTTCTTCAAGAACGCTATTTTATTTTTGTATTAAACCGGTACAACTAATGAAAGATTTAATGGCCAACCAATAAAGCATTGAATCGTTAGATACTATGTAGAGCGGTTAACCAGTAGCGGCATAGAAAGTGGAAAGACTACTTCCTATGATTCTTAGACTTTTGTATTATATAGGTTTTTATGTTAGGTTATGGATATCCTTCTGTTGTGTTAGAAAGGAGTGAATTCATATCTTAAAAATAGCAATTGCTTCAATCATTGCAGGCGTTTTGTTTAGTCTTTGTACAAAATTAGTGATGTATACAAGATGGTCCAAGCTGTTTGTAAAGGCTAATGAAGATACTCATAGGCCACTTAACTTTGCTCTTCTGGGGGCTTTATTTACCGTTATTATGTTCATTATGTTTTTAATTGTAAAACCTTTTACATAGGAATAACGTTATAGCTGGAGTTATCAATTATTAATCTTTCATATTTAGGAATAGGTTTTGTAGCTATTTTGCTATCTGCATTTTTGGTGAAGATGTTTGTTGCCAATGATACGCTATCTACCATTTTTTCAGTTTTGATTGCTGCTGTAGGAGCGTCAGCTATTTCTCACTTTCGCAGAAAATATAAGGAAAAGTGAATTTAAACAGGGGCTACAGTTAGTGTGGGACTTAAAGCAACAATGCTTCATTTCATGTGACAGACTGGCAAAGAAATAGAAAAAGCTCCCTTTCATAAGGGAGCTTTAAGAGATTTTACTTAATCCATTGAAATTCTTTTAAAGGCCAATAAGCTAATTTGGCTTTTCCTACGATTTTGTCTACGGAGATTGTTCCTACTTTAGGTGATCTGCTATCTAAGCTGTACATTCTATTATCTCCCATGACAAATAATTGACCCTTTGGAACGGTTTTGCTGCCTGTATAATCTTCAAGTTTAAAATCCTCAGTTAATGGGCCTGTTCCTATTTCTTTTTTATATTGGTCTAGATAAGGCTCTTCATATTTTTTACCGTTTATATATAGCGTGTCATTGCGATATTCTATATGATCACCAGGTAAACCGATTACTCTTTTAATATAGTCTTTTTCCTTTGTAGCATGAAAAACGATAATATCAAATCTTCTTATATTATTTACTTTATTTTTACCTACTTCATTAAGAATAATATGTTCACTGTCTTTTAAAGTCGGCATCATCGATTCACCGTCTACTATTATAGGTGTAAATAGGTACTCTCTTACCACAAAAGCCAGAATACAGGCAATAATAATGGATTTAATCCACGAAAAAATCTCTTTCTGTTTCAATTGAAAACTCCTCTACAACCGTAATACATGTTTAAAAGTATAACACAATATATAGAAATAAACCTTTAATTTAACAATTGAAGGTTATATATGCTAGAGCATTTACAACGGAAAAGAAGTAATTAATTCTGAGTATATTCGAAACTATAATTATGCATATACAGGAGAATTGGTATTTAGTGAAAAATCCTTACTTATGGATGGCGGTGGAGTAGGAGTTAGACGACTAGAAGACTCTAAAGATAAGGATACAATAAAAAGAGGTTATAATGCTGCTATCGTTCGCACTCGGATAAGTATGAATGAACCCTTATAAAGAGCAACCTCGTCATTGACAAACGAGGTTGCTCTTTATTTTTTTGATACTTGTCATACAAATTTCACTTTTTATCTTCACATGCAGAAAAGTTTGTGATACAATTCACATGTGAAGATATCCATAAGGATCTAACACACTCTTGAATGTAAAGTAGAAAAAGCTATTTCACTCCGATGCCAATACGATTGAAATAGCTTTTTTTGCGTTCAGATTATAGATGCGACAAAATTGTTAGCATAATAAGGGAAGTTTATTTCTCGATTCTAACTAATGTTTTTTCAGGCATTTTAATAGCATCTATATCAAAATAATTGATGTTTAACGTTAGTTCTCCTTCTCGCTCTTCAGCTTCTTCTCCTATCCAACAACTATACAATTCAAAAAAATCTCCTGATTTAAGATAGTGATCCATCAATTGACACAGTGCAAGTAGTTTCTCTTTTGATTCTTTCAGTCTGCTTTTATTCATATATTCCGTAATTTCAATTCCCCAGTCACTTGACACTTCATAAACATAAGAAGTAGTAAAATGATGTTTCTTTATGTTTAATCGATGCATTTCATCTGAAAAGCAACTTCCAATAGTAACTATATCATCCAGTTCGTCATTAATAGGTAATTCTACATTCGAACCTATATAGGTGGCTAAACTCATTTGTATTCACTCCTTTTTCCATCTGAATAATCTATTACATTTCATAGAATTAACCTAATGAAAACTTACATCGTATGATCAAAAAGGTTTTTCCTTAAATTTTATTATAGATGATCAGGTTTTATTCGAGCTTGACTATTATTCTATTTAATATAAAGGGTAAAATTCTAATTTTTATAAAAAGAAAATTAAGAAAAACGTAAGATTTAAGTAAGAGAAAAGAAAATTTCATTTTATACAATAACAATATAAATTGAAAAGGGGAAAATAGCAGTATTTTTTCAGGTATCTACGACTTGTTTGACGAGATTGAAATGTATAGTATACCTGTTGACAAAGAAGGTGGATTTTGGGCGTTCTATAAAACTTCCGCACAGGAAATATAGGAAGGTGAAACAAAAGCCATTGTAGAATGGTTTGTAGAGTGTCGAAATAAGGCAGACGGAAAAGGTAGTACGTTAGCTACCTATTTTAGTTTTCATGATTATGATACATGCTATGATTTGCAAAATGATAAGTGGATTACGGATGGAGATAAATGGGAGGGTTAAACTCTAGCATTTGTTCACTCTTATGTATGGTCATTTAATAAGAGATAGAGCAGCAAGGAATAGATCTTGATGATATGCTTTATACAGAGATGAGGCACCAGTTTTTTCATATGAGAAGGCTGCCAATAACAATTATAAAAAGGAGAGACTTAAATGAAATTTGATGTAGCTGAATTAGTTGAAGCAAAGCGTCAAATCGATTCAACTTTACATAAACTCAGACAGACAGTAAAAACGTTTGAAGCTAAAGAAAATACTGGTAGATATAAATCTCAAATTACTTTAGCTAAAAGACGGATACAAGCATTTGAGCTTTCAGTGGCTCTTATTGAAAGAGAAATAAATGAGGCTGAGAAAAAAAGCTAGGTATCAGATTTTAAAAAGTGCGTATTTGACGACATTATTTACTGTATGAATTACAAAACGTCGGAAAATGCTATATCGCGGTAACAGCATTTTAATTCATCTCCAAATAAAAAAATTTCAGTTTGAAAAAAATTATCTGAAGGCAACTAGCAATAACGTAGAATTATTGTTTCTCCTAGAAGATACACTTTATATGTTAAAATTCGGTGATTTTAGACTCTATATATGAATTTATTTGAGCCTTAAGAATCACAATGAAATTCCTGGTTTTTGAATAATTCTAGTATGTTATTTTCAAATTACTAGAAATACAATTCAAGCTTTTGAATATCTGGTAGGATAATACATATAAAGTATTTTTTAGGGTTGGGGGATTTTATAGATATGCAATTTGCAAAGAAAATTAAACTTTCCATATGTACGACTTTAACAGCTGGTGTATTACTTACGTCTACTGCTGTGGGAACGCCGGTAAGCGTAAATGCAGCAGAAAGTCAGGAACTTTCTACAGCAGAACAACAAGAACTTAATACTATATTAGAACATTTAGAGTTCAGTAAAGAAGATAATCAAATAACCATTGTTAATGAAGAGGAATTAAAAAATGATCTTAATGATTCTGATGCTTATAACCAGTTAGAAGGTTCAGTTGAACAACTTAATAATATTCTAAAGTATGTAAAATTCGACGAAGATAAGAATCAAGTAATCATTGAAAATAAAGAGAGAGTAAAAGATAACCTTGATTCTCCTTCATACAATCAACTAACAGCTACAGTAGAACAATTCAACGAAATTATTGATAGCCCAGAAGGTAAAGAACTAAAAGAACAAATTTTTAAAGAACTTGGCGCAAGTAAAACGTCTTCTGGTACAGTTTCAATTCAAGGAATTAGTGGCTGTGGAGCAGCTTCGATTGCTGGATTTGCTCATACTGCTGCTTTCAGTGGCCTAATGACTGTTGCTGGGGTAAGTGGACCTGCAGGATGGGCTATTGGCACCGGAGTTGGTGCTGTATGGTTAGGTGCTAGTGCTGCTGCTGGTTGTTTATCATAATAAGGTGGTGATATAACATGAGTCCTGATAACACTTTCAAAGATTTTTTAGGCGGTAAAATAGACTTGTTCTCAAGAGGATCTTTTCAAATGTTTACTTTTTTGATTTTATTCTCTCCACTATTTACGCATATGTTTAAAGAAAACGTTTTGCTTTATGTAATGTTTGCTTTACTAATTACAATCAACAATTTAGGAGTAGAATTCTTCTCAATTAAGAAGAGAGGTCCAGAACCTAAAAAATATATTTTGCTTTTTCTAAGTATTAGTTTGCCTGTTGATATTTTATTACTATGCTTATTCTACATTTTAGGCTAACTGTTTTAAAAAGTTCTCTATTATCTTGATAGAGGACTTTTTTCATTTAGGGAGGGACGTTATGAATTGGTTTTTGAAATTAAATTTCTCAAGTATACTATATGCTGTTTTGATTTTTATTAATATCAAACTAATTTTCAATATTTATCTTATTAGTAGAATAATAAAAATTGATGTAGCAGTAGCACGAAAAATTGGAGTTGTAGTTATGTTGATTTTGATTATCGTATTTAGTTTCATTTATTATTTACTTAATCGTCAATACTTAAAAGATAGTAAACTAAATTATTTTGGGACTGTATTATGGATTCCATACTTTGTAATTATGCTTATCTTATTTAATAAGCTTTTCCCAAAATAAAAAGCATAAATAATTTTGAAAATATTTTAAAAAATAGTTGAAATGCCCGGTACTAAGTATTACAATCTACATATACTAAGTATTACTTAATAGCTTAATTTTTAAAAGTTATTAAGTGAAAATTGGCTTGGTACTAAGTGATACAGAATATAAGTCAGACGATATAGAGGAGGTTCTGAAGATCGAAAATTTAACTGAAATGCTGAAGGGTTCGCTGGAAGGCTGTGTGTTAGAAATTATCAGCCGGCATGAAACCTATGGCTATGAGATTACACGCCGTCTGAACGAGCTTGGATTTATCGAGGTCGTGGAAGGGACGGTCTACACTATTCTCGTACGATTAGAAAAGAAAAAACTTGTGAATATAGAAAAAAAACCATCAGATATGGGCCCACCCCGCAAATTTTATTCGCTTAATGAGGCAGGCTACAAGGAGCTTGAGCTGTTTTGGAAAAGGTGGGATTTTGTATCATCAAAAATCAACGTCTTGAAGTCAAACTAACTTCATAAGATAGACCGTCGGATAGTTTTAAAGCATCTTATGAAGTTTTATAAAAAGGAGGAAAAATGACATGCTGGAAATATTCAAAAAAATGATTGGTGATAAAAAAGAGTATAAAATGATGATGGCACGGGTTGAAGCCTTGCCAGAGGACTATCAGTTTGTATTTAAAAAAATTCAAAACTACATGTGGAATTTCTCATCGGGCAACGGAATGGATATGCTACACATGCAGTATGAATTAATTGATTTATTCGAAGCAGGTGCTGCAGAAGGTAGACAGGTGCTCGAAATTACGGGAGACGATGTGGCTTCCTTTGCTGACGAATTAGTGGCAAATGCTAAAACTTATATGGTTAAGTATCGTGAAGATTTGAATCAGAGTATTAAGGAACGATTAGGAAAAAATAAATTTAATCAATAACATCGACTGAATAGCTAGTTACTTTCGCTATTCGGTCATTTTTTAAACTCGGTACTAAGTAATACAGAATATAAGTCAGACTTAATAGTAGAGTATAAAAAAACTAGCTCTACGAGACGCTCAGCTTAGTTACATCATGACAGTTCTAGCGAGCAGACTTGTGGAGCTTTTTAAAAGGAGGAAAAACGTATGAGAAATACAGCGATTTTTGTAAAAGAGTTAAAAAAGTCTTTTAAAGACAAAGAAGTTTTAAAAGGGGTGAATATTGAGGTGCAGCGCGGTGAAATTTTTGCACTGCTGGGTTCAAATGGAGCAGGCAAGACGACGACAGTTAACATTCTTTCAACACTGATGAAGGCTGATAGCGGCGAAGTAAGTATTTGCGAATTTGACGTCCAACGTCAACCGGCTGACGTCCGCCAGAACATCAGCCTAACGGGGCAGTTCGCAGCGTTAGACGGCATGCTTACTGGGAAGGAAAACCTGATCATGATCGCCAAATTGCGAGGGGTATCTAATCCTAATGAAGTAGCTGACAATCTGCTTGCAAGATTCAGCTTGACCGATGCAGCCAATCGCCGGGCGGATCAATATTCCGGTGGAATGAAGCGCCGACTTGATATAGCTATGAGTCTGATTGGCAGGCCAGCGGTTATTTTTCTCGACGAACCGACGACCGGACTTGATCCGGAAGCCAGGATTGAAGTCTGGAACACCATCAAAGAGCTTGCTGGCGATGGTACGACCATCTTGCTCACGACTCAGTACCTGGAGGAAGCTGAACAACTGGCAGATCGGATAGCCATCCTACATGGCGGAAAAATCATCAAAACCGGTACCCTTACCGAACTTAAAGAGATGTTCCCGCCAGCAAAAGTGGAATACATCGAGAAACAGCCAACATTGGAGGAAATCTTCCTCGCAATCATCGGCAAAAAGGAGGAAATATAAATGAAAAACAATACAGGTGTATTACTAGGACGTTTGATGCGAAATATTATGCGCAGCCCGGATACGATCATTACGGTGGCAATTACGCCAATTATGATGATGCTACTGTTTGTCTACGTGTTTGGTGGCGCTATAAATACAGGAACAGCCAATTACGTCAATTATTTATTGCCGGGAATCCTGCTGATGGCTATCGCATCCGGCGTCGCTTACACTTCCGTGCGGCTATTTAATGATGTGAAAAGTGGACTGATGGCCCGTTTCATTACTATGCCTATCAAACGTTCTTCGGTATTATGGGCTCATGTGTTGACATCTTTTGTTTCCAATGCGCTTACTATCGTAGTAGTTATCCTCATCGCGCTCTTGATGGGTTTCCGCTCCAGCGCTGATATCCTAGATTGGTTTGCGGTAGCCGGGATACTCGGGCTGTTTACGCTAGCCCTGACATGGTTGGCCATTATTCCAGGATTGACAGCAAAATCTATGGAAGGAGCCACAGGCTACTCGTACCCGCTAATCTTCCTGCCTTTTATTAGTTCCGCCTTTGTTCCCACTGAAACGATGCCTAAAGCTGTTCGTGCATTCGCTGAGAACCAGCCCGTGACTTCAATCGTGAATACAATTCGTGCACTCTTGTATGAAGGATCAGTTGGCAACGATATCTGGAGTGCCCTCGCCTGGTGCCTAGGTATCATGGTCATCGCTTACTTTTTAGCTAGTAAAGGATTCAAACGCAAATTAGGGTGAATTTTATAAACTGAGCAAGCTACCCAAGGTATATGGAATCATCTGAATTTTAATGTGAAGTATTGATAGCATAAAATAGGGTTACTTCTAGTTATCGTAATGTGAATTATCCGTAGAAATAAAGAAGATCTTGAACAAGGTCTTCTTTTATTCATCATCTTCCCATTCATTTTGTTGTTTTTTCTTAAATGGTACGCATAGTTCATGGCTATAAGACCGCATACAAAAATAATGCCTCCAAATAATACTCCATTACTCCAATTAAATCCTGAAGTCACAGATGTTAAATAGGCAGTAATTGAACCGATTACTAACAGGACGAATAAACTCAGCAAAAAAGAGCGAAAAGGTCTTTTTATTTCTTTTTCCTGTTCTACGCTAATACTTAGAGATAAATAGCCGTATACAACGCTAGATAGAATGAACAAAACCCATAGTGAATTTGCCTTCATCTTTTCTAATCCACCTTTTAAGAAATCATGACCAAGAATAAGTAAAACTCCAAGTGTTTGAATAATATATGCAATTTTAATATGCTGCAAATTTAAAAAGGTGAACTTCTGATCAACTATCTTTTTCATTCAAAATCACTCCTTGTCTATCCAAAATAATTCGTCCAATGTTTCTTTAACGACATAGAAAATTCTTCATGTTAACCCATTCCAGGTCATAATTAATATTATTAAAGCTGCTTTGGAAGAAGTGAAAAAATAAGTTAGGTTAATATAATACCTGTTTCAGCAATTAAAACGGCTTTTAGATCAATAAATCTAGTTTTTCATTTTCTGTCATAAATATTTTTGTTGGATTTATAAAAATATTTTGAATTAATGATCTGTCTATGATAATATTTAAATCAGTAAATCATATATAAAATTTAAAATCACATATGTGATTTAGAGAGGATTTCTTTATGTCGGTAAAATCAGCAGAACGTGTATTAAGGGTATTTGAATTGATTGCTCAACATCCCGAGGGATTAACAGTAAAAGAAGTTAGCGATTTACTTTCGCTTCCGCAAAGCAGTACGTTTAATCTTGTGGGAACACTTCATAATGAAGGGTATTTAAATCAGGACTCATTAAAGAAGTACAAGCTAGGGCCAAAGCTAATTCAAATTGGAGCAGCGGCTATGGAATCGTTGGATATTTCTTCAGAAGGAAAACCGTATTTAAAGAAGCTGATGGAGGATGTTCAAGAAACTGTGTTTATGGCCTTGCTGTCGGATGGGGAGTTGGTCTATGTTGTTAAGATTGATAATAATCGCTCTATTAGAACAACAGCTCAGCCTGGTAACCGAAAGCCGCTCTATTGTACTGGATTAGGAAAAACCTTTTTAGCTTTTCTTCCTAAAGATCAGCGAGAACAGCTGCTTGAACATACGGAGCTGCTACCTATTACGGATTATACAATTACAGATAAAAAAGTTCTTAATGACAATCTAGACTCTTTTATCCAAATGGGCTATGCAATTGATGATGAAGAAAATGAGGAAGGGTTGTTTTGCCTTGCTGCACCTGTATTTGGAGCAAAGGGAAGCATTCAAGCTGCTATTAGTGTAGCTGGTCCTAAGGAAAGAATGCTGAAGCATAAGGAGTTTATTGTAGAAAGGCTGCTTCAAACAGCAACTAACATATCTTTTATTGCTGGATATGAAGAGGCGAAGAGATAAATGAAAAGAGGGGTAAAATGGACGTGATAAGCATGGGGGAAACAATGATTCTGTTTACCCCACACTCGAATGGAAAGATGCGATACGCTAAAGATTTTTCTTCGAAAATTGCAGGGGCAGAAAGCAATACGTTAATTGCCCTGTCAAAACTCGGTTATCAAACGGGGTGGGTTAGCCGATTAGGAAAAGATGAGTTAGGAGAGCGAATTCTTTCAAGTATAAAAGGAGAAGGAATAGATGTAAAACATGTGATATTTGATGATCATGCTCCTACAGGTCTTTTTTTAAAGCAAAAAACAAATGAAATGAACAGTAAAGTGTTTTATTACAGACAAGGTTCAGCAGCAAGCTTTATGAATCCACATGATATGAATGAAGAGTACATCTCTTCTGCCAAATACTTATACGTGACAGGGATTACACCTGCACTAAGCGATTCCTGCCACGAAGCTGTATTTCAAGCGATGAAAGCAGCTAAAAAAAATGGTGTAAAAATAGTGTTTGATCCGAATTTACGCAAGACGCTTTGGGATGAAGAAACTGCGCGTCAAACACTCATTAAAATGGCTACATATGCAGATGTTATTTTACCAGGAGTGAATGAAGGTCAGTTTTTATTTGAGAAAGATAACCCTGAAGACATTGCATCAGCGCTTCATCAATTAGGTGCAGAGCTAGTCGTTATTAAGCTAGGCGAGGAGGGAGCTTATTATTCAACTGAAAATGAATCCGCTTACGTAGAAGGCTTTAAAGTTGCTAGAGTGATAGATCCAGTAGGAGCTGGCGATGGGTTCGCTGCTGGGATACTATCGGGACTAATAGATAATTCTTCTTTGATAGAAACAGTTAGAAGAGGGTGTGCTATAGGAGCTATGGTCGTAACCGTAGAGGGTGATATTGAAGGCTTGCCTGATAAGAAAGAGCTTTACGAATTTATGAATGCGATTACAAGAGAAGACGTTATACGATAAAAGAAAGGGGTTTACCCATGACGGATAGTTTATCACATTTATTAGAGCATAAAATCGTTGCGATTATTAGAGGAGCCAAACCGCAGGATGTAGTGAAAATTGCCTCTGCGCTGAATGACGGCGGTGTAAAAAATATAGAGATTACTCTCAATTCGCCGGACGCACTTTCAGCCATTAAAGAGGTTTCTACAGAGCTTGGTGATCAAGTGCTAGTAGGAGCGGGTACAGTGCTTGACCCTGAAACAGCACGGTCAGCTATTTTAGCAGGTGCAAAATTTATCCTTTCTCCAACTGTTAACACGGAAACGATTAAACTAACAAAAAGATACGGTGCGGTTAGTATCCCTGGTGCTTTTTCACCTACTGAAATCCTAACGGCATTTGAAAATGGGGGAGATATTATCAAAGTATTTCCTGCTAGGCTGGGGGCTAGCTATATTAAAGATATTCGAGGGCCGCTTCCTCATATTCCACTTCTTCCAACAGGAGGAGTGAGCTTAGACAATATTCAAGAATTCGAAGAAGCAGGTGCTGTAGGGTTTGGGATTGGAAGTTCTTTAGTAGATACAAATCGTGAAATTACTCATGCATACCTGCAGGAGCTAACACAAAAGGCTAAAGCATACGTAGCCGCAGTGAATGGTATAACGAAAGGGGGAAAATTACATGAAAATTACTAATTATGAATTGTTTCAAGTGCCGCCACGCTGGTTATTTTTAAAAATAGAAACGGACGAAGGAATTGTTGGGTGGGGAGAACCAGTTATTGAAGGAAGAGCCTCTACCGTTAAAGCTGCAGTAGACGAGCTAATGGAGTATCTTATTGGCAAAGATCCGTTAAATATTGAAGATCATTGGAACGTTATGTACCGAGGTGGTTTCTATCGAGGTGGACCTATTTTAATGAGTGCCATATCCGGGATTGACCAAGCTTTGTGGGACATAAAAGGAAAATATTACGATGCTCCTGTACATCAACTATTAGGCGGAAAAGCAAGAGAATCCATTAAAGTGTATTCGTGGATTGGAGGAGACCGGCCTTCAGATGTAGGCGAAGCAGCCAGAGAAGTTGTCTCACAAGGATTTACAGCAGTAAAAATGAATGGAACAGAAGAGCTTCAATACGTGGATTCATATGAAAAAATTGATCAAGTAGTAGAACGTATCGCTGCTGTCAGAGAAGCAGTGGGGCCTTATGTAGGAATAGGTATTGATTTTCACGGACGAGTACATAAGCCAATGGCAAAAATTTTAGCTAAAGAACTAGAGGTCTATCGTCCAATGTTTATCGAGGAGCCGGTGTTGCCCGAAAACAATGAGGCATTAAGAGAAATTGCCAACCATGTATCCATTCCTATTGCGACGGGAGAAAGAATGTTTTCAAAATGGGAGTTTAAAAAGCTCTTAACAGACGGCTACGTTGATATTATTCAGCCTGATTTATCACATGCAGGAGGAATTACAGAATGTAAGAAAATTATTTCAATGGCTGAAGCCTTTGATGTAGCAGCTGCGCCTCATTGCCCGTTAGGACCTATTGCATTAGCCGCTTGTCTTCAAGTAGATGCAACGTGCCACAACGCATTTATTCAAGAGCAAAGCTTAGGCATTCACTATAACCAAGGCAGTGATTTACTAGATTATATTGTTGATAACCACGTATTTAAATATGAAGAAGGATTCGTAAAGATTCCTGACGGACCTGGCTTAGGTATTGAAATTAATGAAGACCATGTTAGAAAAATGGCTGATATCGGTCATAATTGGCGTAATCCAGTATGGCGTCATAAAGATGGTTCTGTAGCAGAATGGTAATGGGGAAACCATTTTAGCTGGAAAGGTCTGATTGATAAATAACGGTCAGTCAGATCTTCTTTTTAAACTAGTCATATACAGGGGGATAAGGGAATGAAGGGGTATAGCGAAAAGCCGACTCGCGTTAGATTTCGTGTTTTAGCATTTATTTTCGTAAGCGTTGTCATCAACTATATGGATCGAAGTAATATTTCTGTAGCCGCCACAGCCATGTCCAAGGATTTAAAGCTATCATCAGTAGAACTGGGCCTTATATTTTCAGCCTTTGGATGGGCTTATGCCGCTTTACAAATACCAGGAGGGGTAATGGCTGACCGTTTTGGTGCTCGTGTTACGTATACCGTTAGTCTAATTACCTGGTCTATTGTTACGCTGCTGCAAGGATTTACTAAGGGATTTGTGAGTCTTTTTGGTCTGCGTTTAGCGACAGGAGCATTCGAAGCACCGGCTTTTCCGACTAATAATAAAGTAGTCACCAGCTGGTTTCCAAATCAGGAAAGAGCATCAGCAATTGCTTTTTATACTTCGGGACAGTTTGCAGGGCTGGCATTTTTAACACCTACATTGGTGACCATTCAGCACTTTTTAGGGTGGAGAGGCCTGTTTATTACTACAGGTATTATCGGTATAGCATGGGGCATTATATGGTACATTTTTTATCGTGATCCTTCTCAGCATAGTAAAGTAAATAAAGCAGAGCTACAGCATATCGAAGAAGGTGGAGGCTTAGTTAAATCTGCGGATAAGAAAGGAGAAAGAGCAAAATTTGAATGGGGAAATCTTAAAGAAGCTTTCTCTCACCGGAAGCTATGGGGCATCTATTTAGGTCAGTTTGCCGTAAACTCTACTTTATGGTTCTTCCTTACCTGGTTTCCAACATACCTTGTGAAATATAGAGGGTTAGATTTCTTAAAATCAGGCTTCCTAGCATCTGCTCCGTTTTTAGCAGCGTTTGTAGGGGTATTATTATCAGGCTTTGTATCTGACGCGTTAGTGAAAAAAGGAGTATCACTAGGGATTGCAAGAAAAACACCGATTATCGTAGGGCTGCTTTTATCAACTTCAATTATCGGAGCCAATTATGTAAATAGCACATCTCTCATTATCATGTTTATGGCTATTGCGTTTTTTGGAAATGGCCTGGCCTCTATTACGTGGGTCTTTGTCTCAACCTTAGCGCCTAAACATTTAGTCGGTTTAACGGGTGGAGTGTTTAACTTTATCGGAGGTTTAGCTTCTATTATTGTTCCAATTGTTATTGGTTTCTTAGCAAAAGGAGGAAACTTTGCCCCAGCGCTAGTATTCATAGCGGCATTGGCTCTTCTAGGAGCACTTTCGTATATCTTCCTTGTAGGAAAAGTAGAAAGAATTAAAGTGGTTAAAGATGAAAAATTGAATCGAGATATTGTGTAAGAAACTATCAAGAGCGATTTACATTTAGTAAAGATTGACGAATAAGCAAATCAAAGACCGTCCACAATTTCTAAAATTATGGACGGTCTTTTTTATAGATTGCTTCGTAAGCTACATATATGACGAATAGGGCTATAAAAGTAATGCCTATTTCTATAAACGATCCGCAGATTATCCCTTCAACGCATATTTGGCCATTATAAAAAGATATACCCATACTTAACACCCTTATATATAGCGGTGTTAAAGTATATGTTTAAGTAGTCTTTTCTAGTTAACATAAAACGGATTCTAAGTAGTAAATAAAAAAGAAGCTCTCTAAAAGAGACCTCTTTTTAACCTTTATCAAAGCTTTCTATTTTTAAAAGAATACGTTACTGAGTTAATGAGACATAGGGCCACTATTATTAAAAACATATAAGTTGAAATCGTATCTCCTGATAGATTAAGATCATCTACAATTATCCCTTCTAAGAAAAGGATTAAGCCTGAAATAAATAAACTAATGATTGCTATAGTGATTACATGCAAACCAGTAACTAATTGCTTCTTATTTTGCATTAAAATTGTGATGAACAAAGCAAACAATACAACAATGAAAAATATAAATAATGGTCTTGAATACAAAAGGCTTATAGCTCCCTCACTATTACTCCATATATACATATTAAACCTCCACTACTACCTTTATTTTTCCATTTTATCAATAGTATTGATTTAAATCACTATGTATATATACTTTTAATTACCATAAAACGTATTACCTGAATTGTTTTTAGGTAATTGTTTCCTATTCACTTGTGCATTATAGTAAAAGTACGTACTTGACTATAGAAAAGAGGGCGTACTTTATTGTTGAAATCTATGGATCTTTTGTATTACAGCTTTAAGACGGTTATTTATTCTAGTATTTCTTATGCTGTATTTATGGTTATCATTGAGCCAAGTTATAGAGCTCTTATTGCTTTTCTTTTTATTCCCTTCGTTGCATCTATCCCTTATTTAATTATTGCCGTACCCTTACAGTTGCTTGTAAACAAAAGGCCAAAAAAGTTTAATGTTTTTTATTTAATAATATATTGTGTTGTAGCAATTATTTTTCTTTATGTTTCTTATAAAATTGAGGGAGGAATATCTACACCCATATTTCGACCTGACAGAATGGTTATATGGGCAACAGGTGCAGGAATCATATATTGGATATGGGATTCTGTTGTCATGCAAAAGGATGAATATCCTTATTATTAAAGTTCAAGAGTCTGGATCTGTTTAAATATTTTGTATAGTGTATATCAGTTAACATAATCACAGTTATCGGTATTTATATATATAAAAGCCTGTAGAATTATTATTCTACAGGCTTTGTCGCTCATAATATTAAGAAAGGTCCTTAGGATAACTTATTATAGATATCCTTCTGTAATCTCCATGAACAAGTTTTTATCTTTAACAGCTTGAAAGTCATATTGTTTATATAATCCATGAGCATCTTTTGTTGCTAACAAAATCCTTCGTACCTCTCTAATACTTGGACAATTAATCATAGTTTGAACAAGTAATTTGCCAAGACCTAATCCTCTAAATTCATTAAGTATAAATACATCAGCAAGGTAAGCGAAAGTTGATGAATCTGTAATAATTCTTCCGAATCCAACTTGTTTAGATTTTTCCTTTTTAGGATCTCCCGCAAACACGCCAAAACAGATTGAATGTTGAATTGATTTTTCTACTAAACGTAAAGGTATTCCTTTAGACCAGTAAGCTTCATCATGAAGGTAATTATAAATTAGCTCTACATCTAAATAGTTTTTGTTACTTGAAATTGTAAAATCATTTTTAACATAGGTACTCATATACAATCCTCCTCACTAGAGAATTGTATCATTTTTCAGAAAAATAACTGGGTTATTTGTTAAATTTAGGGTGTGTATTTTAAATATGTATAACCTATATAACTTAACGTAATGTACTTTATAGGCACTCTCATATCAAAAGAAAGCATATCAGCAAATATAAGTAAGATTTTTAAAAAAGGGGAGTTACAAAATAAAAAATGAGACATGATTCTCAATTATTAGGAAAATAAAATAAATAGTTTAGCTCCTTTTAAACGTGGAAAATAAAAAACATATTAAAAATTATTAGGAGGAATGTAAAATGACAACTAATAAAAATAATGACAAAATGAGCCGTGAAGAAGCTGGAAGAATGGGTGGAAAAGCTACATCTAAAAATCATGACCAAGAATTTTACCAAGAAATTGGTGAAAAGGGCGGAGAAACTACAGCCAAAAATCATGATAAGGAATTTTATCAGGAGATTGGCGAAAAAGGTGGAAAAGCTACATCTAAAAACCAGGATAAAGAATTTTATCAGGAAATCGGTGAAAAAGGCGGAAAATCCACTAACAAACGTGATAACGACTAATTGTTTGTAAAACTGAATTTTTCTGTTTTTACACTCGATACCATATACTTTTTTAGTTAGGATAATCAACATTAATAGAAGCCAAATTCTTTATATATAAGGAATTTGGCTTCTACTTTTATCGAAAAATGATTAATATGTTTCATTAATAACAAAATCAAATGAAGTCGGTTTGGTCAGTTAAATAAGAATGTGCAGTAATCATTATCCTGTTAGTAGGATATCATTCAATAAAGCTAGTTCTACTTTAAAAGGATCATTAACTTTTCTAAGCTTACAATAACCAGAACTATAAATATGAATAATCTTAAATCGTTTACCCCGGTATAAAACTTCTTTATTAATTGACATACCTTCCCTCCTGATTCACTAATATAGGTCGTTCCCCATATTAACCATTTTTCTTATTTAACATTCATTTAGAATAAAACTAAGTTACTTTTCCCTTTTTGTGTATGTTTCAAAACATAAATGTAAATACATATTTTTTACTCTCTTGAGCAAACTACTTAAGACGTTCTGCAACGTCAGCCAAACATTGATTATCATTCATGAAACAGAAAAAACAACTGAACGGATCCAGTTGTTTTTTGTATTTAGGCTGTATATGATATACAAAGTTAGTTTCATAAAACGGATTACAAGAACCAATAAAAGTCCGTCAAGATATACGTTTTTAGATTATTTACATTAGACAGCCTTAATCATAGATTATGTATTATATCCTTGATAAATCAATATAAAGGGATTAAGGATTTCAGAGCTTCCTTGTACTTTTGAGTTATCAGTAACAAAAACGACTAATTTTTGTTACTGATTAAAGGTAATTTAATTTTTACATAGATTGTTTTTAGAATAGAAAGACCTAAAGTAATAAAATTCATTAATAGTTTTTAATTTCATTATATGTAATTATATGGTATATTTAATTAAAAAGGAAAAAACCATGATAGGACTTGCTATTGCCATTATTGTATTTAATTTTATTGCATTTAAAACAAATAAAAGACTAACAGCAAATCAAATTCTTCATATTTGGATGTTTACAATTGCTTTTCAACATATGTTTGATGTCTTTATAGATCTCAAATATCATGCCTATTGGTATTTTACAGAAAACGCAGATTGGAGGGGAGTTCTTACTCATACTGTATTACTCCCACCTGCTAATATGATATTTCTTAATTGGTATCCTTTTAAAATGTCAATCATTCACAAGGGTTGCTATTTTATCTTTTGGATGGTAGCCATTTTGCTTTATGAAATGATTACATTACTCCCTGAACCTTGGGGATACTTCCACTATGGTTGGTGGAATTTATGGTATTCAGCTATCATTGATCCTGTACTTCTACTTATTGCATTAGGGTATTATAAATGGGTAGTAAAGCTAGAAAACAAGTTATTAACAGGAAAGAAATAAAAAGAGCATTGTATTAATAACAATGCTCTTTTTATTTCTTTTCACTTATTGTCGACGAAGTTCTTGTATTTCTTCTTTTGTAAGTCCTGTTAGTTCGATAATAGTCTCTTCATCTATTCCTTTTTGAATCATCCCTAGAGCTACCTTTATAATACCTTTTCTTTCAGCTCTTTTTAATGCAGATTTTTCATCTAATAACGCTTTTCTTCGAGCTTCATATGCTAATAGCACTTCAGGATCCTGACTTACACGTTCCCATTCATCCATCGCTTTTTTTAATACTTGATCTTCTTGCCACATTGGAACAAGCCCTTGCAGAAATTGGTTTTAGCATATTAAATTAATTTTGTAGAAAGAATTGGTTCTAGGACAAGGATTCGACATCATCATTTTAATAGGTGATTCATTAGAGGTATGTGATTTGGACGGTTCATTTAATGGTGCATATGTATTTTGAAAAGGTGCAAATAATTTTCGAATCGTCGCCTGTAGAGAAGAACAATCGAAATTTTTTAAAAAATTAACCATAATAGTTAGTAAGCGACCTTATATATTCGTTTAGTTTAGAATATAAGGTCGCTTATTTTATACCCTCATTTAATCTCTTTTTATTTTTCTCTTTATAAAGCACTTTAACTATCATTAAGCTTCTGATACATTTTCAGCATGATTATTAATTTGTTTAAACAAATAAGTAAGATAAGAATCTAGTTCAAAATAATTTTCTTCGGTAAAGTCCGATATTATAAATTGGTTTTTCTTTCTCAGTTTTAGCCACTCCTATTTGAAACTTTTCTATCTTTTATGCATGATCATGGTGGGTCTGATTACCTCTTTTTCCTACTTTTCGTAAAATAAAGCTTATAATTAACACCAAAATAATTGATCCAATAATTGCAGGGATAATTGCAAAGCCACCAACGACTGGACCCCAATCTCCAAAGATAAGGCCGCCTAACCACGCGCCAATAAAGCCAGCAATAATATTACCAATAATCCCCCCAGGAACATCTCGTCCTGTAATTAAACTAGCAAGCCAACCAATAATTCCGCCAACAATTAGCATCCATAGAATTTCCATTGTTAATTCACCCCCTTATTAAAATATTTAATTAACTTTTACCCATATCTAAAACAAATTAACCATGGAATTTTTTATGTAGAATTCTTATTTCTTGGTTAAAAAGATAAATTTATATAACCATTTTTGCTTATTTAGATTTGAAAATGGTTATTGTTAATTAATCGTTTAAACATGTGTAAATAAGAGAATAAGTAACATATAAAAATGAGTGCGAATACTAATTAAATTGTACTTCTGTATAAGGCCACCTCATGTAAAAGCATATTAATCTATAACAATTCTATTCAGAAAAAAGGAAATTGAAAGATGAAGAATTTTACTTAGTAGTTATTCATTGCAGGATAAAAAACTTAAATATAAAGAAACCAAAGAGAGCGTGAGAAAATGGGAGAATTGCTTCGATTATTAAAAAAAGGAAATAAGTCTGCACTGTTAGCAGGGATAGTTAATGCCATTATTGCAATCATTAAAGGGGCGACTTTTATACTAACGGGTAATGTTGCTATGTTTGCAGAAACAATGCATAGTCTGGGGGATGCTGCCAATCAATTTTTTGTTTTTATAGGTTCAGCACTTAGCAAAAAAACACCAACAGCTCGGTTTCCAAATGGTTTTGGAAGGCTGGTAAATTTAGTTTTACTTGGTGCGGTATTAATTGTAGGAATTATGTCATTTGAAACCATAAGAGAAGGTTTTCGTCATATACTACATCCCACGGAATCTTCGGGTTTTATTTTAAATGTTAGCGTGTTAGGCATCGCCGTTATGCTTGAAGCAACGGTTCTATATAAAGCAATGAAAGAGATTGTTTATGATGAGGACATTGAAGTTAAAGGGATAAACATATTATTCCAAAGCTTTAAAAGGTTAAGAAATGCAAAACCGGCAACAAAGCTGGTTTTTATGGAAGATTTAGTAGCAACAGGAGGTGGGATATTAGCTATTATTGCAGTAATAATTTCTAATTTCACATCTTATCATCAAGCTGAAGGAATTGCCTCAATTTTAATTGGATTAATGATGTTCTTTGTGGTTGGAAAGGTTTTTCTAGATAACGCTGCTGGAGCAATAGGAGAGGCTGATGAAAAAATGGAAGACAAGATAGGTTCTTTAGTAATGAGGGATCCCGATGTCAAAGATATACAAGGGATAAATGTTATTAAAGAAGGAGAAGATTTCCATGTGGAAATAGAAATTGAAATTGAGCCTACCTTGACAGTCGCCGTTGCGGATGATATAAAAGATCGATTAGAAAAAAAGATTTTAACAGAAAAAGGAATAACTGATGTTTTAATCGAGTTTGATGAAGATGATGGATTATTAAACTGGAAAAAATAAATTAAACGTATTATTAAAACCTTATTGATAGAAAAAACAAGGCCATTTTATTCGCATTCTTATAATAAGAAGGCTTTTATATAGAAAATATAGTAAAATTCGTTTATGAAAACTCAACATATTAATAAATAACCTCTATGCGATACTTAAGCAAATACTTTCAATTAAAAGAGAAAGAAACAAACAGCTTAAAAATACAAATAATTATTATATAAAGAGAGGTAACAGATTTATGAAAGAACAGGTATATAAGACCGAAAAATTTGCAAATAGAGATTTTATAAAAGGTTTAACAATAGGTACTATAATTGGAGAAGCAGCTATATCTATGTTAAATGAAGGAACAAGGACTAAAGTAAATAAACTTGTAAAGGATATAAAAAAAGTAACTACAAATAAATCTTTTATATTACAAAACAACCCTTCAGAGGCAAAGAGAAATTGTATAAGTGGAATTAAAAGAATTTTTTCTACTATAGAAGCATTGAATAACACTATTGAAAAAGCAATAGTAAATCAAAGAACAAGTAAATAATGAATAAACTCTCAAATTTAAAAGAATGAATTTATTTAAAAGTTCACTCTCCTTTTATTGGATATCAGATTGATGGATTTGATGTAGCTCGTGCATCTATAATAAAAAGAAGACATTCTAATTTAGAATGTCTTCTTTTTATTTCTCGGCTATTACTTTTCAAGTTTATTTAAAAGGACTTGGCTAAATTCATAAGGCGCAAGATGAATTCCTTCTTCTGTAAAACTTTGAACTATAGAGTGTCTTAGCTTGCTTTCTATTTGTTCTTTAATCTCAAAATTTATTACTGGAATCTCAACTAAGAAATCCATAGTTCTATTTCGAAAGTTCACAAATCGAATAGTAGGATTTGGTTCATTTAATATCCCTTCAGATTTTCCTTTAACTTTTGATACGGCTTCGTGGAGAACCTTATCAACTTTCTCTGTACTAACTCCATATTCTACACTTACAGTAACTTCTGCTATCATTTCAGATCCAGTTCGATTTTTAATAATGTGTTCAATAAAATATTGATTAGGTATAATTAAAGTCCCTTCCTTAGCAGTTCGAATAATTGTAGATCTAAGTCTGATATTTTCCACCCTCCCAATCCCCTCATTAAGTTGAATAACTTCTCCTACTTCAATTGGTCTTTCAAATAAAATAATAATTCCACACACAAAATTTCCAGCTATGTTTCTCATTCCAAAACCAATTCCAATACCGAGCACACTAAAGATTGTCCCTAATCCGGTTAGGTCAATCCCGACGCTCTTAAAACTTATTCCTAAGGCTATAATCATCAATGTATAATAAATAATTTTATTAAATGTATAACCTAAACCGTTATTAATATTGTAGTGTTTATAAACTGGCTTCAATACATGCGTAGTCAATAATTTAATGAGTTTATGAGCAAATAATATACTCATAATTACAATTAAAATAAGAAAGAATGATACATCTATTTCTCCTTGAGAATATAAGGGGCGGAACATCCATTTTCTATTAGGAAAAGAGAATAAGAATAAAAAAATTACAGCATAGATAGTAATCCAATTTAACAAAGAAACAATAGAATTGAAAAAGTTCTTTGATGGATATGTCTTCTTTTTAGAAACAAAGTTAACTGTCCAATGAAGTAATCGATTTCCCAAAAGGATTAAACTCAAATCAATAATGAACCAAAAAACATTGAGTATTGATAAATTTTTTAATATGTCATTAATCATAAAGATCACCTATTTTTAAGATATATAAGACCATTCCTGTAAACCCTATTCTTAAAAGGTTTCTTTATTTAAATGTGGATTTTTTGAAGCATTATATAATTTTTAGATTGAAAATTTTAAATAATGGGAAAAGAATTTTAAATAATACTTCAGAAAGTTGAGGGGTGTAATGAATAAGGTTATATCTTTTAGTAAAAAAATCATACTAGAAATGAAAGAAGACCGTGCAACTGAACTTGCAGCTGAACAGGCCTATTATTATATGTTATCAATTTTCCCCATGCTTATTTTACTTTTATCCATTGTTCCCTATTTATCTATTGAAACGAAGGAAGCCATTCATATATTACAAAGTGTAATGCCAGGGGAAACTGCCACTATTTTTAAAGAAAATGTAGTGCAATTTATTAGTAAACCCAGTGGTGGAATTCTAACATTCGGAATCTTAGGAACTATATGGTCTGCCTCAAATGGTATAAATGCTTTTATAAAAGCAATAAATCAAGCATTTGATGTGGAAGAAACTCGTTCGTTTATAAAAGTAAGATTACTATCAATTGTATTAACAATTGGGCTAATCTTAACGCTTTTAGTAGCCCTTGTTCTTCCTGTTTTTGGAGGTATTCTTTTAAAAATGTTAAGAGAATGGCTTTCCTTCCCACCAGGGACGGCTATTATTTTAGACATACTTAGGTGGATAGTTGCAATTGGGATTATGATATGTATTCTTTCTATCTTATATCATCTTGCTCCTAACAAGACATTCCCTTTTGCACATGTATGGCCGGGAGCAGTTGTGGCAACTATCTTATGGCAATTAACATCTCTTATTTTCTCTTTCTATGTAAATAACTTTGGCAGCTATTCAACAACATATGGGAGTTTAGGGGGAGTGATTGTGCTTATGCTATGGCTTTTCCTAACAGGCTTAATTCTTGTTATAGGTGGAGAAATAAATGCAGCATATCATAGAAGCAAAATCTCTACAGTTCAAAACCAAGCTCAAGATACATCAATGTAAAAGATGAAAACCGTATTATATTATATATTATTACAAGTTTTTAATAGTTCGGGTATTCTCTAGAACCTATATTTACAATATTTTTGATACGGACTTTAAATTTTTAAAAGCTAAGTAATTAATCCTCAGTTATATATTAAAAGAAAGGAAGTAGGAAGATGAATAATATAGAAAAAAAGAAATTTGAAATTATTAATTTAAAAAAGCAGGATGAAGTGAACAAGAATTTAATCAAAGTCTCAGAATCCCTTGTTGCTGTATTAAATCAATTTAGAGAAGAACCTGATAATAAAGAGGTTCTAGCTGTAATGGCGGATTTGGAAGGTCAAAAAGAACAATTAAAAGCTAAAGCAAAAAAATTATCTGAAGAGCTTGCTCATTTGTAAAATATAAATTATTCCATGTACCAACAGCAAAATTGAGATAGAAGTTATGTTATTTACGATGCATGATGTTATAAAGAAACAGCTTACAATATAGATCAGGAAAAATAGTTCTGAAAACACCCCCATTATCTATTTTTGTAATTGAATTTAAATTTTAATAAGTATAGGCCCAGGTTTAAAGCTATCCCTGTTAGGATAAAGGTAAAATATCTTAATTTATGGGAGGAGATTAATATGAACGTATACAGTCAACACAGGGGGAGAAAAGAATGACAGAATCAAGAAAAAGGTCCCCTCATCCCCAAGAGACAAAAAGCAGGGATCATGCTGAGCACTATCCTACAGAGAATAAAACCTTATTTGATCGCTTTAAAATTGAACAAACAGTCGACTCCATACCAATTGAAGAAATAAAGATAGAAAAGGAAGACGAAAGAAATAAAAAGAAAACTAAAAATGAATCCTCAACTGAAAATAAATATAAGAAGAGTTAATGTTAAACCAATAGTATAAGATACTAAAACTTTAACAACCTACTAGACTAAAAGGTAAAAAGTGCTCTAAAGGGGTGGGAAAAATGGAACAGTTGGATAAGATAGAATTTCAAACAATCTTTGTTCATTTACATCCAGATGTATTAGCACAAGGTAGTATTTATTTTATCGGGCTAAATGAGTGGGATAGTGAACTTCCTCCAGCAAGTATTGAACATTTACGTTTAGACGTCGCTAAAGAAAGTTTACCCTGGAATCCGGAAGATCACCTTGTTGTAGAAGAAGGGAAATTTCAGTGGGATGCTGTAAAAAAGACTTATATAGAAATCTCGACTTAATAAAAATCTCGACATTTTACTATGTCGAGATTTTTTCATGATACTTATTTTTTCATTATTTTACATAGTTCCATATTGTACGTCTTGATTGAAAAATACACTATTGACCCATAACATTTCCATTAATTCTTGCATTTCTATTTTATTTTTTTAAGTTCTTTTCAGTCTATCATTCCTTTGTTAATTAAGATTGAAGGAATGCCCTCTGCTATTTTTCTAATTTTTTTATATTTATAAGAGAAAAATTCTACTAAGAAAACAATAATTCCCCAAAATGATGTAGCAAATAAAAATTCAGTGATTCTAACATTTTTGTCATAGATAGCATTACCCAAGAGCTTACTCAATAACAATGTAGCTATAAAATCTAAGAGGGTTAACTGATCTATCCTCTTTTTACCAGTTTGTTACGATAGGATAAACGGGAATTAGAAAAATGAATATGAAAGTAACGATGCACTAAGAATTTTCTAAGACATATTGTTCATCTATATAATTATTCTATTTCTCTTGATGAGGTGGAAATTCTCTTGCAGAAGGGTTAATAAATTAAAGTGAAAAATTTATCAATCTTTAATTTGAAGAAAGGAGCAAAAAATGCCAAATTTCAACGAACAAGACCAATCTATAAAGGAGTTTGAGGTCGAAAAGGCATATCTGCAATTTATCTTTCCATTTACTTTAAAAGAAGAGTGTTCAGATAGCTTATCCCAACTACTCCAACAACAAGGCTATGATTTTTTTACACTTGATAATTCCCATTTACAAGATAAATACTATGGTGACCACCATACCGTTTCACATTATCGTATGGAGAGAATTTTTCTACCTAATATTGAACCCATTATCTTTCCATCCGACTCAACCAAAAAAGAAGGTTTTAGAAGATTCTCTAAGGCATTCAATCAGGAATTCTTCCTAAAAGGAAAGTACCTTCAAACAATTTTTCAACTATTGTCCATAGATATTATTATTTGTCCTTTTCAAATAGGCATGATGAATATACGCGTTGAATTACCTGATAACATGTCTTACTCAGAAGTAATAGAATTCACTGATTTATTTCGTGTGATGGAACCTCTTGTAGAGGAAGATTCAGATATCCAGATAGGGACAAAAAATCAATCTTATAAAATGATAAAATCTTTCATTTTTGAATCATTATGTCCTTTTATGAAAAATTTTCTTGATGAAAAAAATACGAACTCTTCTTATTTTGGAAGCCTACCATTCTATATAGATGAAAGGCTATATGTAGTAGGCAGTATAGTATTGCAAGAAGAAAGCAAACTCGAAGTTCAAGACCTTTACCGATTAGGAAGCATAAGTGGATTTGACAACAAAGGTCATCCATTTATCGGAGCAAAAAACCCTGCTTACATGGAGCGATTTTATGATGATCATGTGTACGATAGGTGGGCAGATGAAACGTATTATGTGGTAACAGATTACATGTTTGCATGTATAACCAAATCTCAAGGAGAACTTGCCCACATGCTCGCCAACCAAATGTTTGGGCAATACTATTACTCATTTCTTCTTTTTTACTATTATCGAATCATTCTTATGAAACTCACATATGACCAAAGAAGAATTCATAAGGGACAAAATGAGGTTGAAGTGGATACTCTTATTGTTCAAATAACTGAATTTTCTGCTAAAATATACAATCCTGAAATAAACAGCAGGTTAGCTGGAAAAGAGATTTCTAATTATTTCAAAAAATCTCTAGGCATAGATAACTTATTTACCCAGGTAAATAAAACCCTTAACGACTTATATAAAAATCAGGAGAGAATGACCTCAAAAAGGCATAATTCTTTATTGCAAATCTTAACTCTATATACTGTTGTATCTGGAATTTATGGAATGAATCTAGTGATTCAAAATTGGGAAGGGAAAATTAAATGGGATAAGGTTCTACACTACACGATTTTTGAAGATATCGCTTTACTTGTAGCATTATCAGGAATTGGAATTTCTAGCGTAATAGCTATTCAAGCTGTTAAGTCCTATATTAAAGAAAAGAAACGGAATAAGAAAAACTATCTATAAATACTCCATTCTTAATTATTCTATATTAGTCATTATTTTATATATGTTAAATGAAAAGAACATTTATCAAACAATCCTGGATGTGGGAAGTTTATCTCTTATTATTTTAGATAAAAGTAACATACAAAGAGATTATTAATAAGGCCAATTTCCCATAGAAAATTTATTGAAAAATAAAGGTGAAAAAATGGAATTTACATTTACAATTATTTATTTAGTTATCATAGCTACCATAATCGAAATTAACACTATTTTATTTACAATAACTGGAATAAAAAGGCCTGTTTCTCGATTTCAAGTAATATCACTAATGACAGGAACTGGTTTTACCACAGGAGAATCCGAATTGATTTTAGGTCATCCTTTTAGAAGAAGATTAGGTATTTTTTTAATACTATTTGGTGCTTTTTCGTTTGCCGTTATTATCTCTTCTTTAAGTAGTATATTATCAAATGATGTGCTAACCCCAAAAGTATTATATATAGAAGGAGCACTGCTTCTCATATTTTTTCTTCTAAAACTTCCATTCTTTCAAAAAGTTTTAGCAGATAAATTTGAGGAAGAATCAGAGGAATCATTTAAAATAGACGAATTACCAGTAAATCAAATTTTATTAACTAATGAAGCAGATTGCCTTTTAGAAATAAAAATTGATGAGGAGTCATCCTATATTAGAAAGTCAGTGAATGAATGCATACATGAAGATGAAGACATATTAGTACTTTTCTTAATGCGAGGGGAGTTAAGAATAAGAAAGAAACTTACTCATTGTAAAATTCAAGCAGGGGATCGTTTATTGGTGTATGGGGATAAACAGTTAATTGAAGAGAAGTTTAGGGGAGAAATAGAGAAAGCTGAAAAGGAAACGTCCTAAGACGTTATCTGTGAAAATATATTTATTTAAAGTTAAAAACTATTTATAAAACACTTAAGGTTTTAGAGTACTTCTTTACCTATATTTCACAAGGTAATTTTATTATCACAACAAATTTCAATTTTTTATTTTTATATTTTTGCTTAATGATAATGCTTTGCATTTTGATAAAGACCATAATATTTTCAGGGGAAATATATATTTTTTCAAAAAAGCTATGCAAACTTTCTTTAATTAACCGGTGAAGAAAGTTTGTACAGCTTTTTTTCTGATATTACTCAATAGGAGAAACATCATCTGCCTTTGTTGCAATCACTAGTATACGGCCCCAATTCAATTCCTTTTCATATTGTTGAACTTCTGCAGCTGATAATCCTAAGGAGTAAAGCTTAGTGTGTAGTTCATCTTTATAAAAATGAAGTGAATTTGCCATTGGTTTGTTGTCTCCAGGTTCTGATATACTGATATCATTTGTATTTAACACATTTGTCAATTCCTCAGTGCGATCTCTTTCATGTGCTAATAAGTAGATATTGTCCTTTCTGAATCCCAGACTTAAAAATTGTTCAATAGCCTCTTTTACTTCATAACCATCCTTTACAGCTCTTATTTTCTCCATTAAAAAACCTCCTTAATCACATACAGGCTATTTAATTGAAGTTTGTGATATGAATAACTAGCTACCTATCTTCTTGGACATTTCAACTATGATTTAAACATTCTAAGTTAAGATATGAGACCTACAAATATATTTATTGGAATTGAAATAGCAGATATAACTATGATGAAACATACCTCTTTCAAATAGTTAAAATCTGCTCGAGATGCAACTAAACTGTTTTACAAGTATATTAATATAGTTAGTGATATAGGTTGATAATTCACTGTTCCTTTTCATTATAATATTGTACAGGGAACATAGATCCTTCTGAGACCATTTTATTATCTTCAATGTCCATAGGGTCTGGATGACCAGCTTTGTGTATAGGGAACGAAGTCAATTTTTGAGTCGATGACTTATATGGAATAGCTTTTTTTACACTTCGAACAAACCCTTTTACCTTATCTAAGTTTGATTTATCCTTCAATAAATAAGTTGTAATCCCTACGCTTACTGTTGAAATAGCAAGACCAGAAATAAGTGCTTTTTGTCGCATTCCACTTGCTCCTCTCTATTTTTATTTAAACTTTGAACTCATTTTCCCTATGTGATAGCTTAATAAACCTGTATTTTTAGATGTCGGTTACTGGCTTAAGGATTATCCATTAAATTTAAAAAGCACCTCGTTCAATTTAACTTATAGATTATCCCTTAATCGTATTCTAATTCAAATTTGGATGTTTTTTACTATTCCAAAAAAAGTTTTATAAAAGGACATGCGGGTATTAAAAGTAACACAGATGAAATTAGTTTTCTAAATAGCTTTTTATAATAGAAGGAGGAGTTACTAATGACAAAAAATGTGATAGGTACTTACGAAAATGAGGAGGCTGTGGTCACAGCCATTCAAAACTTAAAGACTCAAGGATTTCAAGAGAAAGATCTTTCTCTCGTAACCACTAATGATATAGATGATGAGGGTTATCTAGAAGTAGAAAACAAAGAGGGGATTGACGTAAAGAGAATTGAAACGACGGAGACAGGTCATCAAGACGAATCGATTATGGAGAAAATTAAACATGTATTTTCACCAGATCACCATCAAGAGACTCATAAAGACAAAGCTAAAGTGGAACAACGTTTAATTAACCTGGGTGTTCCACTCACAGAAGCAGGTCCTTATGCAGATGATTTACAGAAAGGAAAGGTATTATTGTTAGTAAATGCTAATCGAGAGACAAAAACAAATTCTTTCTTAGAAAAGAGAGGGGATTCTTCTTTTGCCAAAGGTGACTCTGTTTATGATAAATCATTATATGGGGAACATCGTGAACATGAACATGGCGTTCCAAAGAATACAGAAGAACATATTGAGTTAAAAGAAGAACAATTACATGTAGATAAGGAAAGAGTCCAAACAGGAGAAGTTCAAGTCGATAAGGAGGTTCTTCATAAAGAAGAAACGGTCAGTATTCCTGTAGAGCATGATGAAGTATATGTGGAGCGTCGTCCTGTATCGGATAAACGAGCCAATACACAGATTATTGAAGATGAAGAATCTGTTCGTATCCCCCTTGAAGAAGAGAAAGTGACCGTATCAAAAGAACCTGTGGTAACAGAAGAAGTAGTGGTGGGCAAACGACGTAAAGAAGAAAATGAAAAAGTATCGGAGACTCTAAGGAAAGAAGAAGTGAATATTAAAGAACAAGGCGAGCATGTAACATCAAATAATAAAAGAGCTAAATGAACCATAGGGTAATAAATGTTATCTATAAAAAGAAAGAGAACTACTACAGAAGCAGTGGTTCTCTTTCTTGATTTGAAATTTCTTAATCTCTATTTTAAATTTTCAGTTTTAATTGAGGTTGAAATACCTTCAAGAGCTGTACCTGCTTTTTTACTTTCTTCAATACTTGTTGCTATATCACCAAGAGAAACAATGCCAATCAGTTTATCACCTTCCATAATAGGTAATCGTCGTATTTGATAACGAGCCATTATCTCTGCAACTTGTTCTAGGGACATTTCTTTAGTACCATTGATTACGTGCGGTTTTACTATTTCAGCTATCGGTGTATTAGCGTTACAGTTATTTGCTAGCCCCTTCACAACTAAATCACGATCTGTTACTAATCCAACTAGCTTATTGCCTTCGCAAATTGGAATAGCTCCTACATCTAATTTTTTCATCAGATTAGCTACCTCGCCACAAGAGCTTTTAAGATCACAAGTCTCAACGTCTTTGGTCATTATTTCTGTTATATTCACCACAAAACCCCCTATTAACTAATTTTCTTATTTTACTTTATTCCCTTATACATTTTTAAAAAACTTAATTTTGTATTGTATAAAATATCTTTAGAATTTTTTATAGACAACGAAATAAAAAGAAGAAGGAATTTAAAAAACAGGAAATGTCTTTAGAGTTTATATTATGGATAGGGAACTTATAAAGGGAAAGATAGAAGCTTTATATACATAGAATAATCATTTACTGTAAAAGGTAAAATATTAAAATATAATATAAATAAAAGAATAAAACTACTTTAAAAATAAAAGTAATAGTTAAAATATTTTCGTTAAAATTATTTTAACTATTATTCCTTTTGTAGAAAAAGTGAATTCATGGCCACACTTCTAATAAATTCATCCATTGTAAAGGGGAGAAATAAAAAGGTTATCATCTGTCATAATATATTGATGTAATTGCTGCAGAGTAGTATCCAAAGTAGAAGATAAAGAATCAGCAGCATATGCACAAACTGAAACTATACCCTCCTCCTCAACAAAATTATCGGCAGTTGATTCAAATTCTTCTAGTAAAAGAATATCTGGTTTCTCTGAAGCCCATTCTACGTGAGCCCATGTTCTTATCATCGTATTTTTCATTTTCAATATAGACAAATCTTCTTGAAAATGAGTAAGAATAGTTTTTGTGTGAAAATCACCATTTGCCAAGTAATAATCAAAATTATTAACTAAACGAATAGATTCTTTTTGTTTATGACTAAACTTTTTATCAATAGTAGCTTTTATTAGGGGAAGTGCTCTCATATTCTCAATTATCAATATACATTGTTTACTCTCTAATCCATTCTTAATAAAACGCATTAAATTATTTATGTAAAATTGTTTATCTTCAAAACGGTAAAAGACATGACCTTTATCAAATTTTTTAGAACTAGATATAGAGTTAATTGTTTTCATAGTTCACCTCAGAGTGGTTTTAGTAAAATTTCTAAAAAATCTACAGAGTAATAAGGTATTCTTATTTGTGTGAATTTTACATATTCCGACGTTAAATGTCCTTTAATATACAGAAAAACTAATGGATTAGTAATTTTCTGTTTTATGATGTGTATAGCATACAAGATTTCTATTTATTGGATTAATCATATCACAGAAGGTGAATTCGGCTTTGATTTTTTTAATCCTTTGTAACAAATTGTTTAATAAATTATGAAGATTAGAGTAGAGAACTTTATACTGAGAAATTAACAAAAAAATAAGTATTTTGACATGTGGTGATATAATTAATATAAAAAATTAATTAATAGCCTCAACAGGATTTTCGGAGGAGATCATGAAAGATGAAATAGGATTTTTAGGGGATAAAATCTTAGAATATAGATTTGAAATCGCTAATGAAGTACATGAAAATAGAATAGATGATATTACAGAAGAAGAAAAAAACAATTGGCTCCTTTCGAAGTGGAACTTATTAATATCCGAGCTCACTTTATAATTCTATTTGGTGAAGTTCTTAGGGATTACTTAAATGAAGAAAGAGCACTCCAAAAATTTACCCAATGGGGAAAAGAAACAGAGGAAATGTTTTGCAATTTGAAGGTGCCATTGGATGAAGCATTAAAAGATACAAAAGATTATCGCACTTTCTTATGGAAGATATTGAAGGAAGTAATAAAGGAAAATAATCTATCAATAGATACGGTATTTGAAGTCGGCGGAATTATTGATCCTCTGCTAGATCATGCTGCTTATTCCTTTAGTTTAAGTTATGTGCATTTCTATCAATTAACCCTTGAACGTGCGCAAAGCCGCCTTTCTTGAATTATCGGTCCCAGTTGTCCCTTTAGCTAAAGGAATGGCTATTTTTAGTTTGCCTCTCATTGGAAATATAGATACGGAAAGAGCCAATTATCCAATGGAGGAAGCGTTGAAATCAGCGAACAGACTACAGTTTCAACGTTTAATAGTAGATTTATAGAGTGTTTATATTATAGATACCATGGTAGCAGATGGGATTTTCAAAGTGATAGACGCGTTAAAGCTTCTAGGTGTAGAAACAGTCTTAACAGGAATTCGTCCGGAAGTTGCACAGACTACTGTAAGTATTGCTATTGATTTCAATAATTTAACTATAAAATCAAGTTTACAAAAGGCGACAGAAAATCTCCTTATTCGTTTTTAAAACAATAAATAGGAAAGCAAGAAATAAAACGACTGCCTAAATGCATTCATGAATAAGAAAATGAGGGAGTGACAATTATTGAAAGGGATTATAGGGGTTGCTAAGTACTTAGATGATAATGCAGAAATGTTAGCAAATGAAATTGTGCAAGAAATTTCTCAGAAACCCAATTTTGAGGCTTTACAAGAGGAACTTGAACAAGCAATTATCGTCTATACTGAATTTATTAAGTTTTTAGGAAAGAGTCTCTTTAGTAGTGAAAACAACGTACCTGAAGGGCTTGTTGAATGGAGTAAGACCAATGGTAAGCGTACAGCATCTCAAGGGGAGAGAGTCTCTATTATTATTGCACGCTATCCTCCTACGCGCCTAGTCTTCATCGATTACCTTACTAACATAAGTATAGAGCATGGACTTTCTTCAGAAGAAGTTGTATTTATTAATAAACGATTTAACTATTTGCTCGATATAAGTATTAATGAAACCATTATAATATTTGAACAAGTGAAAGATAAAATTATTCAGAAGACGCAGCAAGAAGTATTGAAATTATCTGTTCCTGTGGTCCCCATTCAAGATAAAACTGCCGTTCTCCCATTAATTGGATCTATTGATTCAGAAAGAGCGGAATATATCTTGAATAATGTTATCTTGAAAATTCTTGAAATGAGGGTAGAGTATCTAATTGTTGATTTCTCAGGTATCTTAACTATAGACGCTATAGCTGAACGTTACCTCTTTGATATTTACAGTGTTCTCCGCTTACAAGGTATTGAGGTGATGATGACTGGTATAGGACCTGAATTGGCCCAAACCATTGTTAGAAATGGAATTGATTTCTCATCTATTAAAACCTATGCAACGGTTAAACAAGCGATAGAAACTCAAAAAAGCTAGGGAATTACGTTTCTCGGCTTTTTTATAATAAGTTGATTTAATTGGTATGTCATTTTGACTCAATTAGATCTGCAGGCTAGATTTCATTCTAGAAAAGATTTAGGACACGAACCTTATAGTTTACTTAATATGAAAATTGATTAATTTCCTTATACTACTATTTGGTATAAAGAATAATTGGTTCATTTTTTTATATTTGAACGGGTAAGCATTAAGCCAATAATTCGTAATTGGCTTAATTTATCTCTAATTCTAAAAGAAAAGACATCAAATTTGTAATCGTATTGGATATCTTTTCTTTAAAGAATTCCATTATTTAAATATAAATGGTTTATTAGGAACAGTTTAGGTGGGTAATGTTAAACTGCTCCTATTTTATTTTTATAGAGTAGGTAAGTTCAACGCTGTATCGATATTATTTAAATCTAAAGTGATTTGTTCATTTGTATCCCAAGCATGGTACCATCCTTTTTCCACCATGTATGCAGAAATTTGTTCATGCATATCAAGAGCTTCCACTAAATGGCGAGTGAGCATTTCTTTAATTTCAGGCGTTCCGGCCTCCGTAACTGCCATGGCATAATTTCTAACTCCACTTTTAGCTGCAATCAATAAATCCATTGCAACCACTTGATCCGATAGGGCATTCATGCCAGTTAAATTTTCAATAATTGGATTCATGTTCATTCATCTCCTCTTTTACTGCTTAGCGTTGGAAAGGATAGAAGTATATTCTTGTAATTGTCTCGTAGATACATCTATGTCTTGCTGCATAATATCTTTTAATTGCTGATCTGTAACTAATCCTCTCATCGTTTTGGACTTAGTCAAACAATTGGTCTTAAATGCAGCCATTTCATGGACCTCAAGAACTTCATGTAAAGCGTAATTCATTTTTTCTACCTCCTTCCTCAAGGTTTTAACAAGACTTTTATACAATTATCCATTTTGGTGTCAAAAATCTCATAGCCACGCTTTGCTTCACTAAGTGGAAGTACATGACTCACGACATCTCCTGGATCAATTTTTCCGGTCGAAACTAATTCAAACATATATGGCATATAGTGAATTACAGGTGCTTGTCCAGAGCGAATATTGACGTTTCGGTTCATAATATCTCCCATTGGGAATCCATTATATTTGCCACCGTAAACGCCTGTAACTTGGATTGTCCCGCCTTTACGTACTGCTTGTGAAGCCATGATAAACGCACCAAATGCTCCGCCCTGCAGTTTCATTCCACTCGCAAGGAACTCCATATCAGTCATTTTACCGTCCATACCAACTGCATCGATGACAACATCAGCGCCGCCCTTCGTCATTTCTTTCAAATGCATTCCTGCATTTTCAAAATGTGCGAAATTTACAATTTCAACTTTGTTGGTACGTTTGGCGTGTTGCAAACGATAATCTACATAATCTACGGCAATGACACGCTTTGCTCCTTTTAGCCAACAGAATTTTTGAGCAAAAAGGCCAACCGGACCACAGCCAAGAACAATAACTGTATCTCCACCCTTTACGCCTGCATTGTCAACACTCCAATAACCAGTAGTCATTGCATCGGCAATAACTGCTAACTTTTCATCTGGTTCTTCACAAGTCTCTGGAATTTTGAAATGAGTAAAGTTGGCAAACGGAACTCTTAAATATTCAGCTTGTCCACCTGGATAACCACCCGTCGTACCAGAATATCCGAAATAGGCACCCATATCACCATTATCATTGGAATTATCACATTGGCTTTCCAAATGGTTTTTACAGTAAAGACATTCACCGCATGCTATATTAAAAGGAATAATAACACGATCTCCCTTTTTTACTTTCGTCACATCTGGACCAACTTCTTCGACGATTCCCATTGGTTCATGGCCAATCACATAGTTTTCTTGCAGGTTAGGAATCATGCCATGAATTAAATGTAAATCAGACCCGCATATAGCTGTACTGGTTACTTTAATAATCATGTCATCTCGTTTTTGAATCTTTGGATCTGGAACTTCTTTGACTACAACATTTTTAATACCTTGATACGTTACTGCCTTCATGATAGATATCCTCCAGTGTTAGTGTTCATCAGGTGTTCGGTCAAACAGACCTTTTCTGTTGGTCTCAACAGGAAATAAATTCATTTTGCCAATCATCAATGTATTGTTGGCAGAGAGTTGGTCTAGTTGATATTGTTCACTTAATTCGTATGGATGGAACCATTTTTTACTAATCATTAGTTCTGTAATTTCTTGGTGCATGGCAATCCCTTGCATTAACTGTTCTCGTAAGAGGGTTCTAACATCAGGTGATGCGGACTCCGTTAATGCGACTGCGATATTGCGAACACCTTCCTTGGCACGAAGAAGAAAGTCCATCGCAAATGTAGTATCTGCGAGCTCTGGTACGTGTAGCGAGTTTATAGGATCTAAATAGTCATGATTCACTGAATTTACCTCCTTTTCAATTGATTATTGGTGTTGGCCGGTTTTGAGGAACAGGGGCTTCAAAAGGTGCACGTTGATAAACTGCCTGTAATTCTCCCAGCGCTTGTATCGATTGTTCAACATCTTTTTTCATCAATGCTCTCAAATCATCATCAAATACAAGTCCTTGCATTAGTTTTGATTTCGCTAAGCAAAGGGTTTTAAAATTAATAACTTCATGTAGATCCAATGACTCATGATCGGCTAATTTTTGAATATCCATTTCTGATTACCCTCCTTTTTTACGTGAATACAATGTTAGTGTTCCGAATATTGGAGGAAACATTCTATAATGTTTTTATAGGTGAATTATATTAAGTAGTTATAATGTACATATAATCCGGAAAATTAATTGGTAATAGTTAGGGTTAAACGCTTTGGTGGTCCTTTTTCTTGTTAGCTAACAGATAGGTTAGTCGAACAAGAACTCTTTTAATTACATCAAACTTTTTGATTTAAATATGACATGGAAGAAGGTTAGGCTAAAAAGTATCAAGGGAAATAGTGAGAGGTAAAAAGTGCTGGACTTGAAGTTCATGCTTTAAATCCTAATGCCGTAAAAACAATGAATGAAGTAGGAATCGATATCTCAAACCAAACATCTCATGTAATTAATCCTGAAATTCTTAATAATGCTGCTTTAGTTGTGATACTATGCGGACACGCAGTAGAGTATCTGTGTGTAAAATATTTACATGTGAAACGAATTCACTGGGGCTTTGATAACCCGTCGATAGCAGCAGGAACAGATGAAGGAAAATGACATTCATAATTCCATGCTTCTATGTGACGCTCTATAGAAGGATTAACAACATCCATATCTTTCCTTTTAAGAATGTCAAAAAGACGCCCCCTGTTTTGATCCATTCCTTCTTTAATAAAAGCGTGACAGCCTCATGGGTAAGTATTGTTAGACTAATCAATATAGTGAAGCTTATAATAATAAAAGTATAATTTGTAAAGCGATTACAATAATCATTAGAATGAATAATTGGTTTCAAATTAATCTTCAAGCACTGTAAAGAACGTAAAGTAAGGGATTTATCATATAGAATCCATATTATATTTTTTTAACTAACTAGGGGCGAAACAAATGAAGGATTTCAGATATATTTCACAGCCAGGCTTTACTGATACCGGGATGATTTTTAAGTTTGTACAAAGAAGTAACGAGTTTATTCATACTTTTGCCGAGGGAGAATTACTGTATACGTTGGGGGTTAATCGAGAGGATATCGTCGGAAAGACGCTTCATGATTTGTATTGGGATGATATTGACACTGCCAATTTGCTAAACAGTTATTACAAAAAAGCATGGGCAGGACAGTACATTGAATATGAAGGTAAATTTAGAGGTATTTATTATGTAATTTATTTAAGACCTTTATTTCATAAGGATAAAGTAGCTGAAGTAGTCGGAACTTGTGTGGACATTACTAACAAAAAGATTATGGAAGAGGACATTCTTCAAAAAGAACAAGAACAAAAATTAATGAATTCCTATGCATTCCAGCGTAGTTTGATTGATTGGTTAGATAGTGGGATTGCAGTAACAGATTGCAATAAAAAAATAAGGCTCTTAAATAGGAAATTTTATGAACTTTTCCAGTTGAAGGGTGAAATTGATTGCCATATTGGGATGCACGCTTCGGATTTACATTACCTTTTTGATAAAGAAATTAATAAAATTAAGCTCGGAAATACAGAAAAACTAACAAAAATTACGAAAGAAATTAAAATAGATACAAGTATGACACTACGCTACAATTGTTTTCCCTTAAATGAGAAAAATAATTTTGTAGGCTACTTGTGGGAGTTTGAGGATATCACAGAACAAAAAAAAATGGAAAGAGTTATTGTTCAGGCAAAAGAAGAAGCTGAAAAAGTGAACATGGCCAAATCAAGTTTTTTGTCTAAGATGAGTCATGAACTGCGTACTCCGTTGAATGGAATTCTGGGTTTTGCTCAATTATTGGAGATGGATGAATCTTTAAATGAACAACAGCGTGATTTTGTACAGGAGATTTTAAGTGGAGGAAGCCATTTATTAAGTTTAATTAATGATATTTTAGACGTGTCAAGAATAGAAACGGGAAATTTAAAGATTTCTGTAGAGGAAGTTCATCTTTTAACTGTCATCAAGGAATGTATCAATATTGTACAACCATTGGCTAAGAAGAAGAATATTAGTATTTATAGCCAACTGGATCAATGGGAAGATATGATGGTTCTTGCTGATCCTATACGTCTTAAACAAATATTGCTAAATCTACTTGATAATGCTATTAAATACAATCAAGAAAATGGAAAAGTCATTGTTTTCTGTCGTTTACAAGAGAATAAGCAGTACATTCATATCGTAGATACAGGTGTAGGTTTTTCTGTAGAGGAATATACTAAAGTGTTTGTTCCATTTTATCGAATCGAAAATACAAAAGAAGAAGGTACAGGGATTGGGTTATCTTTAGTTAAACAGCTGGTGCATCTAATGGGTGGGGATATTAATGTAACAAGCAATAAAGGAACAGGAAGTGAGTTTTGTTTTAGCCTTCCTCTTCCAAATGATTCAAAGACTGTCATACAATGGGGTGAACAAACTGAATTTCCTCCAACAAATAATAGGAAGGAAGATAACTATCGTTTGCTATATATTGAAGATAACGAATCCAACTTGCACTTAGTAAGTAACATCATTAAATCGCAGCCTTCCTATACGCTCTTATCAGCTCGTACAGGAAAAGAAGGAATAGAAATTGTAGCAAACGAAAAAATAGATTTGGTTCTTCTTGATATTAACCTCCCAGATATTAATGGATATGAAGTATTTGAAATTTTAAAAGCAGGCAAAGAAACGAAAGATATTGCTGTCATCGCTGTAAGTGCGAATGCAATGCCAAAGGATATTCAATATACATTAGATAAAGGATTTGATAACTATTTAACAAAGCCCATTCATGTACAAGAGTTTTTGACAATCCTAAGTGAAACGCTAAACAATACAATTAATCAAAATATTCCAGATCATAAAATTTTAAGTACGGGACCACATGGCGAGGAAGCTGCCTCAGCAAAAACACTTCGTTTATCTTTGAAAGAGCTAAAAAAAATTAAGAAAAAGAAATATAAGGCTGCTATTGCTATGCATTATACTGGAAGTGATTGGTCAAGGTCTCAATTGGAAGGAATGCAAACTACTTTTGAGAAAATGGGCATTGAGGTAGTAGCCGTGACAAATGCAGAATTTAAATGGAAAAAGCAAGTAGCTGACATTGAAAGCATTTTAGCCAAAAAACCGGATATCCTGGTGAGCATTCCAGTTGATCCAGAATTAACTGCAAGTGTATATCAAAAAGCAGCCCAGGCTGGTGTCAAGCTGGTGTTTATGGACAATACACCGAATGGTTTGCAGCATGGGAAAGATTATGTAAGTATTGTTTCTGCTGACAATTATGGAAATGGCATTGAATCGGCTAATATCATGGCTGAGAAATTAGATAGAAAGGGTAAGGTCGGGATTATTTACCATGATGCTGATTTTTTTGCAACCAAACAAAGAACGGAAGCATTTGAAAAAACTATAAAGGAAAGGTACCCTGACATTCAAATTGTCGATCGCAGGGGAATTACTGATTCGAATGATGGAGAAAAAGTGGCATCCGGTATGATTGCTGAACATCAGGATTTAAATGGTATTTTTGTTGTATGGGATGTACCGGCTGAAGGAGCTTTGAGGGCAACTCGTACTGCAAAAAAAAGCAATTTAGTCATTACGACAATGGATTTGGGTATGAACGTCGCCTTGGAAATTGCACAGGATGGACCTATTAAAGGACTAGGTGCCCAGCTACCATACCAGCAAGGAGTCGCCGAAGCGATTCTAGCAGGGTATGCCCTACTTGGAAAACAAGCGCCACCCTATGTAGCCGTTCCGTCTCTAAAAGTAATGAAAGAAAATGTAATTGATGCTTGGCAGCTCGTTTATAATGAAGATGCTCCAGATAGTATTCAAAGTGTTGCGAAATCAAGAAACGCTAGGGAAAAGGGGGAACAACAAGATGAAAGTATTGATCGCAGACGATGATGTTACCTCAAGAAAATTGTTAAGGTACTTTATTGGGAGTTTATCCAAATATAAAATTGTTGGAGAGGCCGCCAACGGTGAAGAATTGATACACTATGTTACGAAAGAAAAACCGGATCTTGCTTTAGTCGATATCGGAATGCCCTTATTGAATGGGATGGAAGCGGTTAAAGCATGTAAAGAACTTTTCCCGACTTTACAAGTTATTTTTATTACTGGTCATGATAATTATGCACTTGAGGCATTTAACGTAAAGGCAGTAGACTATATTTTAAAGCCAATTGATAGAAATCGTTTATATGGTGCTTTAGAGAGAGCTTCCCAAGTGTCTATTTCACTAGTCGATAAAGAACATTCATTTAAAAAGGATTTAATGATTAAACAGCAGAAAAATATAATGTTTATTCCATTAGAAGAAATTATCTTTATTGAAAGACTTGATCGGAAATCTGTTATTCATACTAAAAATGGTAAATTCGAGACAAATGAAGCTTTAACTAGCTTGGAAGGTGCCGTTGATTCTAGGTTTATGATATCTCATAGATCTTATATTATAAATGTGGAACTTTTAACAAGAATTGAAGCAACGGGTCAAATGTATAAAGCCTATTTTAAAGATTATAAGGAAACTGCAAGGATTTCCAAGCATAAAGTAGACAATCTGCAAAGGTACAAATTATTATAAAACATAGAGCTCAGCAATAAGTGCTGAGTTTTTTTAATTTGTTGTTTTTTTGTTTATATGGATAAAAACGACGCTTAAAAGGATTTTTAAAGAGTTTGAACCTCAGAAAATGTTGTCTGAATCCAATTAGACAATATTTTTGTATGCGATTACAATTCTGTTATAGAGAAGAACAAGAAAAGAGAGTCGTAAAATGGTGCGAATAATAGATGTAGCAAAAAAAGCAAATGTTTCAACTGCTACAGTGTCAAGAGTGCTAAGTAAACCTAACACTGTAACGGAAGAAACGACTGAGAAAGTATTACAAGTAATTAAAGAATTAAACTATCAGCCAAATGCATTAGCTCGCCAGTTAAGAACATTAGAAACCAAAACCATTCTAGTCATTGTACCTGATATAACAAATCCTTTTTTTTCGAAGGTATTAAGAGGAATTGAGTCTGTAGCCGTCATAAACGGATATCAAGTTCTGCTTGGGGATACGGGCAATGATTTGGAAAGAGAAAATGGGTATTTAAATATACTTCTCCAAAAAAAAGCTGATGGAATGGTTTTACTAACGGCGAGAATGAAATCGAAGAACATTGAGGAAATGGCTCTCAAATATCCTGTAGTTTTGGCATGTGAATATATAGAAGGTTCAGCCATCCCCACCGTTTCTATTAATAATATCAGCGGGGCTCAAAAAGCAACAGAATATTTGGTTAAGCTGGGACATAAAAGAATAGGATTTATATCAGGTCCCCTAGATGGAGTGATAGGCCAGGATCGATTAAAAGGATTTTATCAGACAATGACACGATACAACCTGACAGTTGAGTCCATTCTAGTGCAGGAGGGTGATTTTTCTTATGAAAGCGGTTTTAATATAATGAATCAATTTTTGGATCTTAATCATCCTCCAACAGCCGTGTTTGCAGCAAATGATGAGATGGCATTTGGAGCTATAAATGCTATTTCTTCAAAAGGATTAAGTGTTCCACATGATATTTCCGTAGTAGGATTTGATGATATAAAATTTTCATCTATTTTCAAACCGGCTCTTACAACCATCTCACAGCCAGCTTTTGAGATGGGCACGATGGCAATGAAATTACTTATAAAGTTGATGAATAAGGAAGAAATTGAAAGACATCAATATTTAATGGAAGATCAGCTTATCATACGTGATTCATGCTCAACACATCTTTCATAAGGGAATAAGAGTTCTTTTGAAAATGTATCTGATGATTTAAATCTTCTTATTTTTTAAAAATTAAGATGTAATCGATTACAAATGGTTGGAAAAAGAATTGCTTAATATCCGATTAAAAAGGGATTTTTAGTTTGGGTTCTTGATAAGTACAATCAATTACAAATACAGGTAGTAAACACAGCTTCTTCTTATAATAAATTAAAAAATATAGTCTTTTTCTAGAATACTTTGTAATCGATTACATGTATTTTGATTCAATTATTTCTTATCTAAATTAATTTAAGGAGGTGATGAAATCCCAGTATTAATACACCATGTACTCATAAGGAATCTTTAAAGATAGGAGAGAAACCATGAAACTAGGATATCAGACAAATACGTGGGGCGGGGTAGTAGGGCATCCTGCCGGAGTCACTTCGATAAAAGACCTTTATTACCTTGCAAATGGATCAACAGAAGAAGCTTTAAAGGATATTGCAGAAGTTGGATATAAAGGATTTGAAATGTTTGACGGAAATCTAATGGAATTTAAAGATAGAAAAGAAGAATTTAGAGCATTGCTGAACCGTTACTCTTTAGACTTTATTGGAGTTTACACTGGAGGGAATTTTATTTTTCCAGATATTTTGGAAGAAGAATTATTAAAAATTGAAGAGGTTGCAGCTCTTGCTTCTGAACTAGGAGCGAAGCATCTAGTAATTGGCGGAGGAGCTATCCGTGCGAATGGTATTTTAGAAAGCGATTACACTGATTTAGGCAATGCTCTTAATCGAGTAGTAGTAATTGCAGAGAAATATAATCTTATTCCAAGTTATCACCCGCATTTAGGAACAAACGTAGAGGCCCCAGACCAGCTGGACAAATTAATGGCACTAACAACGATTAATTTATGTCCGGATACAGCGCATATCGAAGCAGGTGGAGGGAATCCGGTAGAAGTAATTAAAAAATATGCAGATCGCATTAAATATATTCATTTCAAAGATTATTATAATGGAGAATTTCTTCCTTTAGGAGAAGGACATCAAAAGTTTGATCAAATGATCCAAGTTCTGGATGAAATTGGATATGATGAATGGCTTACAGTAGAATTAGATAGCTATAATGATCCGAAAAAAGGAGCAGAAATCAGTTTTAACTTCTTATTAAGTTTTGAAACGGCAAATAAGTCTTAAGGTCAGGAAGAAAGTAGCAGAGATAATATATTAGAAACTTGAAGTCTAATTTACCATAACGATATAGAAAATGTTATTTAAAAGATAATAGATCAGAATAAATAGACTACTTTCATAGGAGGAGAATAAAAATGAAAAAGTTAAACGTAGGTATGATTGGCGGAGGATTTATGGGGAAAGCGCATGCACTTGCTTATGCAGGTATGCCAATGTTTTTTTGGCCGGCACCAGCAGTTCCTCAACGACACACAGTGGTTGATGTGACCGAAGAGTTAGCAAAAGATGCAGCAGAACGTTTAGGATTTGAAAACTATTCATCTGATTGGAGAAAGGTAGTAGAAGATCCTGAAATTGATATTATTGATATTGTAACACCAAATGACTCTCATGCAGAGATTGCCATTGCAGCTGCCAAAGCAGGTAAACATATCATTTCAGAAAAACCGTTAGCACGAACTGCAGCAGAAGCAAAAACAATGCTTGACGCAGTAAAAGAAGCAGGTGTTAAACATATGGTCGCATTTAACTATCGCAGAACACCAGCCGTTGCTCTAGCAAAAAAATATATTGAGGAAGGAAGAATCGGAAAGATTTTAAACTTCCGAGGCACATACCTGCAAGACTGGTCTGCGGATCCTAACTCGCCTTTATCATGGCGCTTCCAAAAAGAGCGAGCTGGTTCAGGTGCATTAGGTGATATCGGAACACATGTGATTGACTTTGCAAGATATCTTGTGGGTGACATTTCAGAAGTAATGGCTATTGCAAAGACATGGATTGGTGAAAGACCGATTCAAAGTGGCGGGGTAGATAAACTAGGAACTGTAAAAGCAGAAACTGATGTACCAAAAGGTAAAGTTGATGTAGACGATGAGTTTTCAACTTTAATTAAATTTGATAACGGCGCAGTTGGAAGCATTGAAGCGACTCGTAATGCCTGGGGTCGCAACAACTTCTTAACATTTGAAATTCACGGAGAGAAAGGTTCATTATACTTTAACTATGAACGCCGTGATGAGCTTCAAGTATGTTTCTCCGATGATCCAAGTGATAGCCGCGGATTCAGAACGGTTTATACAGGACCTGCACATCCATATGGAGAAGGTCTATGGCCAATCCCAGCATTAGGAATTGGGTACGGGGAAACAAAAATTATTGAAACATATGATTTCCTCAAATCAATTGCTGAAGATACAAGCGTATCACCAGATTTTGAAGACGGTTATCAAATCGCCGTTATTTCAGATGCTATCCTTGAATCAGCTGAAAAAGGTGTATGGGTTAATCTTACAGAAAATTTAGTGAAAGCTTAAGCAATAGTTTAGTAGTGGCTAGTCCTAGTAGACTAGCCTTTATTAGAAATAGAGTTGTTGATTTGTGATTCAGATCAATAGAGGCAAGTCAGCAAACGGCTATATATAAAGGTTTTAATTCTCTTTTTAGCTACTACGTAAGTAAAAGAAATCATGGAAAATACAGTTTATTAAGGTGGAGAAAGAAATGGAAAAAATAAAAGTTGGAGTTATTGGGACAGGGTTTATTGGACCTACTCATATTGAGGCTATCAGAAGACTCGGTTTTGTAGAAGTAGTTGGATTAGCAGAACATGGCCAGGAAGTAGCAGAACAAAAAGCGGTTGAACTTGGAATTCCGAAAGCTTATGGGGATTATCGTGACATGTTAAAAGACAGTGAGATTCAAGTTGTTCATAACTGTACACCTAATCACCTTCACTTTCAAATTAATAAAGAAATTATTCAAGCAGGCAAACATGTGTTATCGGAGAAACCATTAGCTATGTCTAGTGAAGAATCAGCCGAGCTATTGAAATTAGCTAAAGAGCACCAGGTCGTACATGGCGTAAACTTTAACTACCGCCAATTTCCGATTGTAAAACAATTAGAAACAATGATCAGAAACGGTGAGTTAGGGAAAGTCAACTTAGTGCACGGAAGTTATTTACAAGACTGGTTATTGTTCGAAACAGACTTTAATTGGCGTTTAGCTCCTGAAGTCGGAGGGAAATCACGAGCGGTAGCGGATATCGGTTCTCATTGGTGTGATACAGTTCAATATGTAACAGGTAAAAAAATCGTCGAAGTTTTTGCTGATTTAGCAACTGTTATACCAATAAGAAAAAAATCTACTTCTCAAGGATCTACTTTTGGGGGACAAAAAGGACAAGAAGAAGCATATGAAGATGTTCCGATTAACACAGAAGACTATGCATCTGTTCTTGTACGTTTTGAAGACGGGGTAAAAGGCTTATTTACTGTGTCTCAAGTAAGTGCAGGGCGAAAAAATAGACTAAGCTTCGAAATCGCTTGCAGTCAAAATTCTGCTTTTTGGAATCAAGAAGAACCAGAAAAGCTGTGGATTGGCTATCGAGATCAACCAAATCAAACTCTTCTTGCAGATCCTACTTTATTTAATTCTGAAGCAAAATCGTCCATTCATCATCCGGGGGGCCATAATGAAGGCTGGCCAGATGCATTAAAAAATGGATTGTTGAATTTCTATACCTTTATTCGAGAAGGTAAAAATCCTTTAAGTGATAAAGCGACTTTCGCGACATTTGAAGATGGACATATGTCCATGTGCATTACCGACGCCATTTTGGCAAGTCATGAACAACAAAAATGGATGAAAGTGAAGGTAAAGCAGGAGGTACGTGCATGAAATTAGGGGTGTTTACAGTTCTTTATCAAAACTTGCCTTTTGAAGAGATGCTGGACAAACTATGTGAAATGGGTGTAGAGGCCGTTGAATTGGGCACAGGCAATTATCCAGGAAACAGTCATTGTAATCCCGATGAATTACTAGAGAGCCCAGAGAAATTAAAAAGATTTCAAGCTGCCCTTACAAGTAGAGGACTTACAATAAGTGGTCTAAGTTGTCATGGCAATTTACTGCATCCAAATAAGATGGTTGCCAAAAAGGCTCATGACGTGTGGAGAAAAACAGTTTTATTAGCTGAACGTTTAGAAGTGCCGGTGATTAATGGATTTTCTGGGTGCCCAGGTGACCACCCAGGTGCCAAAAATCCGAACTGGGTAACCTGCTCTTGGCCACAGGAATATACACAAATCCTAGATTGGCAGTGGAATGAAGTAGTCATTCCTTACTGGAAAGAGGAAGTGAAATTTGCAGAGTCACACGGTATCCATCAAATTGCGCTTGAAATGCACCCGGGGTTTGTTGTGTATAACCCTGAAACTCTCTTGAAATTAAGAGAGCATGCTGGGCCAAGTATTGGAGCTAATTTTGATCCAAGCCATTTGATTTGGCAAGGGATTAATCCAGTAGAAGCCATTAAAAAACTTGGTCGAGAAGAGGCTATTTTTCATTTTCATGCAAAAGATACGTATTTGGATCAGGCAAACATTAGTGTTAATGGGGTATTAGATACAAAACATTACAGTGATACTTTGAATCGTTCGTGGACATTTAGATCCGTAGGATATGGGCAAAACGAAAAAGTATGGAAAGATATGGTGAGTGCGCTTCGTGCGGTAGGATATGACTATGTGATATCTATTGAGCATGAAGATATGCTAGCTTCGTTAGATGAAGGATTAAGTAAGGCCATCTCTTTATTAAAAGGCGCACAATTTAAAGAACAATTAACTGAAATGTGGTGGGCGTAATAGTATATTTTCTATATAATTAACGATAAATACCCAATCGGGTATTTGTCGTTAACCATTGAAGAGAACCATCTAATGAGTAAATGTGACTATCAGCATTGTTAAATATATAATTTTGAGGTGATTAAAATGAATGCGATTTCAAAAAGAGAGCAAAACACCAAAGGTCTTCCATCAGCTATGATTTGGGGCTATATCGCAACTCTAATTTTTATGGTAGGAGATGGTCTCGAACATGGTTGGCTTTCACCATATCTTATTGAACATGGCTTAACCGTTCAACAATCTTCTACTCTCTTTGCAGCATACGGAGCTATATTAGCAATCGCCTCCTACTTTTCGGGTGTCCTTACAGAAGCATGGGGACCAAGAAAGGTTATGATAGCAGGCTTGGTTATCTGGTTAGTAGGTCAAATTCTTTTTATTGAATATGGTCTAAAACCGCATAATTATGCAGTTATGTTACCGACTTATGCTATTCGAGGATTTGGTTATCCTTTATTTTGCTATTCGTTTTTAGTTTGGGTTACGTATCGCAGTCCTGAACGTATTTTAGCTACGGCAATAGGGCTATTTTGGGCAGCATGGAGTGGCGGTCTTTATGTTGTTGGAAGTTATTTTCCAGCTTATATGATTCCGAAAATCGGATATATTGGATTAATGTGGAGTGCGGTCGTATGGGTGTTAATCGGTGGATTAATTGGAGTTGTTGTTGTAAAAGGCCAAGTACATGAACGTGAGGGTAATGGCAAGGAAAAATTGAAAAGTTTACTCAGTGGACTAACTATTTGTATTGAAAAGCCAAAAATCGCAATAGGCGGAGTTGTTCGTATAATAAACTCCACCGGCGTAGGTGCTCTTCCAATCTTTTTCCCTCTATACTTGTCCTCTGAATATGGATACAGTACAGAAGAATGGTTACAAGTATGGGGAACTATGTGGGTGGCCAATATCTCTTTTAACTTAGTCATTCCTTATATCAGTGACAAATGGTTAGGTTGGCGAAAGACAATTATGTGGATTGGCAGTGTCGGTTGCGGTGTAATGACTCTGGTTATGCTTTATACTCCTCAAATGTTCGGGCATAATTTCTGGGCATTAACTGTGGTAGGCATAATTTTTGGAATCGTTCTATGTGGTTATGTACCACTCTCTGCTCTAGTAAGTTCATTAGCACCCGAAAAGAAAGGCTCAGCTATGGCTATTGTAAGTTTTGGGGCTGGAATGTCTTACTTTATTGCACCTGCAATTGTAGGAACATTCATTGGTAGCATGGGTGTACACGGAGTCATGTGGATATTTGCTGGTTTGTATTTTGTTAGTGCTATTTTGATGATATTTATGAAATTACCAGGTGAAAAAAAACAAAACAAGAGCAGTTATTCACCTGAGAAACAAGTCGGTTGAAAGTAAGGACAATCAATATGGCAGACAGGATTTTATACTGTTTTAACGAATTACTAAAGTGAGTGGATATCATATAACAAACATAATAAAAAAGTCCTTGAAATTCAAATGATTTCATGGATTTTTTTATTTTCCTAATGGACAAGTTAACAGGTGAATTCTTTAGAGATGTTAGCAATGCATGAGTTATTTTATACTCCCATTTAAAGAATCTCTGCCTAAAGTGTGTGAATCAAATGAGATAATTGCAGAAATAAAGTATCCCTTGTATTAAGGTTGTTCATATGCAAAATTAATAAATAACTCTTCTTTCTTAGCCCTGCTGCTCTAATTCTTAGTCAGCGATCTCCTCCACATTTAATAAAGCAATTACCTATTTGCTCTTGTAGAGTAAAGCTCTCTTTTTTGATGTGTTTCTTCTATTGATGATAAAGAAAGAATAAATAAACTCTAAGATTGTAGCTAAAGCTAGAATAGGCACAGTAACCTTAATTATAATACCAAAAGTACTTGCTGTATCAACTGATAAAAGAAACAATCGAATTGTAACTACATACAAAATTATCGAAGTGACTAAAGAAACGATTGATATCTTTAACGCATTAAAAAAAATTCTCCATACAACTGACCGTTTTTGGTGTTTATTAACAGAAAATCAGTAGGATATTTAAGTTAATGTAGAGAAGAAATTGCGAATAATTGAAACAAATAGGCAGATTTAATCATTCTTCAAATGTTCCTATATTTTTTTGCCTCTTGTTGTTGATTAACAAGCACTATCTAAGATAAATCGTACTCATTATTAAAAATATGTCTTATAACAGACATTGTAAATCTAACCAATAATAAGGAAAAAGAGAGAGAATAAAAAGTAGTTGTCCAATTCCATCCATTTTTATATTTAATAAGGCGTGTATTTTTTTCTAGCCACAGCTCAGCAATAGTCATAGGTATACTGAAATACAGAACTTTTAAAAGGCACTGAATGATGCGGGAATCCTTAGTTAGTTGATTATAAAAGACACAAGTAATTGGGAAAAGTATGTAATCAAACAACACGCTTGTTTTAACTTGTCTTGGAAATCGGGTGGGATATTGAACATAGCCTCTTTTTACAATCAGATTATCGACCAATGATGCATAGTAACTTTTTATAAAGAAAACAAGGAGCCATTCCTTTGCAAGTGGTTTTTTTATTAAATATATAAAAGAACTAATACCAAAGAGATAAAGGAATTTTATAAGGTTTATTTCAAATTTTCGACCCAATGTTTAGCACCTCCACAAAGATAGTTTATCTTTAATGCAGAAGGTTATACTAAGGAAATTCCATAATTAGATTAGTAAACAGTGAATAAGCAAGGTTCTATTTTGATATAAAATTGTTTCCAGGTTATGAACATTTTCACTTAAACTAACGGGTAGCAAATGCTTAATATGTACAACCGCTTTCTCACTTATTTGAAATAGAAACGGTCACCGTGACTCTAGACAAGCTGGCGAGAAGGTTTGCTCTTTAGTCTTGTTGACGGATTGGCTGATACCCGTGCTGGAGCTGGACATTCTATAAAATATAAAAGAATAATCATAGGGACAGCTCTACTTTTTCAAAGAGGAAAGGATCCGCCCCTGTGATTAAAAACTTATTTTCTTTTAAGAAGCCAGTCTTGAAAATCGGTGGCAATTATTCTTTCACCTGTGATTCCCTCTGCAGCAGCTGAGGCTAAAAAAACAATCGGCTCGGCCATAACCTTTGGATCTAATAGCTGGAATTTTGATTCAATCTCTTTTCGAACTTCGTCCGGAATCATCCCGGTAGTAGTGGCACCACCCGGTAAAAGCATATTCACCATAATTCCATATTCCTTTAAATCTTCGGCCATTATATATGAGAGTGATTCAGTAGCTGCCCTCGATGGTCCATAGGGTACAAAACCCTTTCTTTTCATAGTCTCATGGTTCATAGAAATATTAATCATTCGCCCATGACCTTGTTCCATCATTAAAGGAGCAAACCCTCGAGCTACTAAAAAATAGCCTGTGAGATTGATGTCAATTAAATCTCGAAACCCCTCTGGTGTTACTTTGAAAAATGGCTGAGGCTCGACTAAAAAACGCGGGTTTACTGTCCTCATCCCAATTCCCGCATTATTGACGAGAACATCGAGTTTCCCCCATTCTCTTTTCACCCATTCGACCGCGTTATTGACGGATTGTTCTGATCGAACATCTAAAGGAATTCCAACAGCAGGATAACCCTCGCGCTTTAATTTCTCTACTGCTTGATCCAATTTAGTTCCACCTCTAGAAGCTAACGCCACCGTGGCGCCACCTTGAAGCAAAGCCTCCGCCATGGAAAATCCTAGGCCGCTTGAAGCACCTGTTACGAGTGCATGGATATTTCTTAACTCTTTTGTATTCATTGGCATTTTCCCTCCGAAATGTTATTAAACCACTGACTGATACAGTATTCTATGTAATCATCACTTTATACGAAATTTTTTTAAAAAGCAAAGCTATGATAAAAGAGTAGGGGACTTAAATTGCTAAAGAGGCGGTTTAGCTTAAATACATTTCTTCATAAAGTTAAAAAAGAAAATTTTCCTAATTTCTTATTTATAACAGCTTACCGTTGATCTGGGAATATTGAACTTCGCTACCTGCTAATTGAATTCTACTTCATCTGGAGACCTTTAAATTAAAATGTTTCCTTCCTTCTGAGAGACTTATTAAATTTCGAAAACAATCAATTCAATCATCTTTTCGTATAGAAAACCTTATTAAGAAACATGCATTAGAAAAAATATAAATCATATATATGAGATATCCCGTTTGAATGTTTGAGGAGGATATTATGAAACCTATGTTACCTAGTGAAAAATATTTCGGTAATTTAGAACTAGTTTATGCATTTTATGGGGCTATGCCTACAGGTGTTACTGTTTCAGAAACCGGTCGTATTTTCATTTGCTTTCCGAAATGGGGAGACGATGTTAAATTTACAGTGGCGGAAATTGTTCAAGATAAATTGCAGTCTTATCCCAATTTACAAACCAATTTGGTTAACTCCGAAAATATCACAATGACTTTCATCAGTGTCCAAAGTGTAGTCGCTGATGGAAGGGGAACGCTTTGGATATTAGATACAGCAGCACCCAATTTTTCTGAACCTATTAAGGGGGGAGCGAAATTAGTCGCTGTTGATTTAGAAACCAATACAATAAGAAAAGTATATACCTTTACAGAAGATGTTGTTCTACCTACAACTTATCTGAATGATGTCCGTTTTGATTTTCGTGTTGGAAAAGCAGGTTATGCCTATATAACAGATTCTTCTTCAAAAGGACCAGGAGCTATTATTGTCGTAGATTTATCAAATGGAAACGCGTTTAGACGGTTAAATGGAGCAAAATCAACTTCACCCGATCCCTATTTTTTACCGAAGGTAGAAGGTGAAATTTTGATGAATAGAAACATAGATGGCTCAACTTCCCCATTTAGATTGGCTTCTGATGGAATAGCGATTTCTCCCGATGGCAAAGTTTTATTTTTTTGTCCACTAACCAGTCGTCATCTTTTCTCGATTCCAACAGAAGTTCTAAGGAACCGAACTATACCAGATAAAGATTTAATTTATCATGTGGAGTATTGGGGAGAAAAAGGTGCTTCTGATGGAATGATCACCGATGCAAAGGGAACTGTTTATGCTGGAGATTACGAAAACAACAGTATTCGTAAGATATTTCCAAATGGCATAATGGAAACTATCGCACATGATCCGAGAATTTTGTGGCCGGATACTTTTTCAATCGGTCCGGATCAATATTTGTATGTCATTGTGAACCAATTACATCGACAGCCTAGATTTCATTATGGAAAAGACTTACGAGAGAAACCTTATAGTTTACTTCGTATCAAAATTGATGAATTTCCTGCTCCAACCTTTTCATCATAAAAATAGTCAATTAATTGTTTTCATTATATAGTGTAAAACAAACACGAGTAAGCAAGAAGTATTAGCTTTATTTACTTCTGCCAAATAACATCCAAATGGTTTAATAGAAACAGTTTATTTGGTTAGTGTTAAACTGTTTCGGGAAATTTTTTACAATATCGGTAAATTCAATGCAGTATTAATATTATTTAAATCCAAACGGGTCTGTTCGTTTGGATCTCAAGCATGGTAATCCTTATAAGCTTATTTAATAACATGAATATTGCATACATATCTAGTTAACATAACACCTCTTTAGTTAATGAAGTTGTTCGACTGAAGAATGTAGAAGAAGAATGCAAAATCCTTAAAGAGAAATTCTTTATGAACCAATTTACTAAAGTAGAACAAGAAGTCTTTGCTCGTGCTATTGATGGTTATTCTATTTCAAAAATACAAAGCCTTTTTCATACAGAAGAAAGCACCATTAAAAATCAAAGAAAAAGTATCTTAAAGAAATTGAATACTGAATCGATGACAGACGCTGTTTAGCAATTTCAAAATCTACATCAAGAACCTTCACAGAAGATAATACGCATTTCATAATCATATAAATGCCTTTAAGGCTAGAAAAAGCAGGCTTAATGCTGCTTTTTTTTAGTCTACTAATCCCTTTTCCTTAAACACTTTTCTCAGAGCTTCATTCACTAATTCTGATTTATAACTTTTTGGGACTCGATCAATAATACGTAACACATCATCATCAAAATAAAAACCTCGATACACTCGTTTTGAACGGTCTTTTGGATTTTGCAATAACAAATCAATTGCATCTACTGTACTAGCTTTTTCAAAGCTGCCATTACTACTTTCACTTTCATTTAAATAGCTAACACTAGCTGCTATTTCATTATTGGCTAGCTTTTGTTATGCTGGCATTTTACTATTTTTAGAAATAAGAGTACTAAAATCAACATCCAAAGGTTCTGATTCTTCTCCAACGTAGCGATAAATACTTTCCTTACTGTCCCATTCATAGCCTAGTTTCTTAATCTTTGATTGAATGGTACGAGTACTTACATCATACTGATCAGCTAATTCTTTAATGGTGATTTCTTTCATCATAATTCCATTTAACATCTTTTTTACCAGCATCCTACTAGCCCCCATTTTCGTTTTGAAATTATAGTACTAGTATTTGAATGCAAAATAATATTTCCTGCTTGTACTAACCTTATATAAGCATTTTTTTAATGAGTAATAACAAATAGTTTTTAGGGGAGACTATTTATGACGCTGTGAAGCTTCTGTTTGGAAATCCTCATTACTTGTTGAGTTAACAACATGCTTCGTTAAAAAGCTACTGACCCCTGTTCAGTAGCTTTTACTTTTTAATTAACATAAAACAGCTTATAGGTAGTCAAAAGATATTTAAGGCATTGAACTTGTAACAAATTCAATTAGCAAGGCACCCATAGCCAATGCAATCGTTAGTAGGGTAGAGCATAATACAACTCTCTTACTAGCTATATTGCTCTTATCCTTTAAAGATAACTTTAAATAGAGGAGATATATGACGATTCCTAAAACAATTGAAACGATCCAAGTAATTAAACCAATCTGAGTAACTAACTTTTCCCAATCAAAAATCCAGAAGTATAAAATTAATAACTGAACTAAAATTAATGGGATCGATAGTATTTTTAAAGTATTTCTCAACATAAAATGTCCTCCATAACTAACTTTAAATCGTGTAATTATATGTAAAAATAAAAACATTGAATATTTTACCATAAAAAGGTTAATGTGTATTTTTGTTATATCGATAATATAAAACTCTAGTTCACATAATGTGAATTGTCAGTGGAAATAAAAGGCAGACCTTTAATTAAAGGTCTGCTTCTTTTCTTTGTTCTTTCTTCTTGAAAATACCAATCACTAACACTATAAGTCCTATTACGAAAATTACGGGAAAGATATACCACATTATTAAGGCTGCCCATCCGTTTTCTGTAATAGCTGCGTATGTTAAGCCAAGTGCGAAAGACAAAAAGGGTGAAATAGCTAACATTAGCGTTATTCCCCAAACAATATATTGTCTTTTTTTCGTTTTTCCCTTACTTAGTTGATAAGCGATCAGCGCTCCTATAATTGCAATTCCATAACCTACTACAAATGGCATTCTACCATTCCTCTCTTTTTGATACCTAAGCATCTTCATCAGTAAAAAGGGCACGAGCCGTTTGGATAAAGGCATCCGTTGCTTTTGATGTAGCTTTCGTATCTAGCACTGCTATATTAATTTCTCTGAATGTGTTGGGCTGTAACTCTCGAGAAACTACTTGTTCTGGCAGTGACAAGATGTCTCTTTTCGTTGCAATCGTAATTCCTAATCCTTCTTGTACCATACTTAATGCTGTGTCATATGTAGTTCTTCACCGGCTTTTGTAAAATTTCTGTTTCCGATATCTAAACAATAAGTTGAATTTTTGATTTGTTCATAACGATTTTGTTATATACCATATAATTAATATGCATTTTATTTATAACGAAACCTAATGTACCATAGAAGAGGATTAAGCTTCAAGAAATTAACCGGAGGTAATTAGTATGGTCAATCGCAATAAATTGTTTCTACTTGCACTTATACTAGCTGCATTTAACCTTAGGCCGGGTCTAACTTCAGTTAGCCCAGTCTTGCATGGAATAACGAAGGATCTAGGTATGAGTTCTACTTTAGCTAGTTTGCTCACTTCCATTCCTTTGGTATGTTTTGGTTTTTGTTCGTTATTTGCTGGCCGTTTAGCAAATCGCTATCAATCAGAGAAGATGATTACTTTGGCTATAACTTGCATAGGTATTGCAACGTTTCTAAGGGCCTTTACAAATTCCTCAATTTACCTGTTAATAACAGCTTTATTAATTGGTGCAGGAATTGGCGTTGTAAGCCCTTTGCTTTCTGGTTTCATTAAAAGTCATTTTCCAGACAAGGCAGCATCGATGATAAGCATATACTCTACTTCAATGGTAGTGGGTGCATCTATTTCTATTGGGCTAACGACACCACTTCAACACTGGTTCAATCATTCATGGAAAAATGGATTAGCATTTTGGAGTATTCTTGCTCTACTCGCTATTCCACTTTGGCTTGTGGTAATAAAACAATCTCGTATTCCTGCGAGTAATTTTTCACAAAAGACGAAGGGTTCTTTACCATTAAAAAATAAAAAAGCCTGGCTATTAACTTCTTTTGTAGGGATTGTAACTCTTCTATTTTATTGTTTTGCAGCATGGCTACCAGCCATTGTAGAGGAAAAAGGGTGGACGCCAGCTTTTGGTGGTCTTGCAGGTACAATCGCTATGATTGCACAGCTACCAGCTACTCTTTTATTACCTAGTCTTTTAAAAGTGCTACCGAGCAGAAGGTTTTGGATTACAACCTTTACCTTAAGTATAATAATTAGTTTATCCCTTTTATGTTTTACAAACGTAACACCTATTGTTTCAAGTATATGTTTAGGGGTTGGTGCCGGTGGCCTTGTGTCGCTAAGTTTGTTGCTACCATTAGATATGGCATCTTCCCCTATGGAAGCAAGTACTTGGTCAGCAATGACTCAAGCAATTGGATATATGATCGGTGCAGTCGGCCCATTCATAATTGGATTTCTTCATGATTATCTAGGAAGTTTCGTTCCGACGTTATATCTTCTTATAATTATAGGATTCATTGCCATCTTATTAGGGTGGAAAATCACAAAATCAGCTAAGGGTAAAGCAGAGGGCCTATCTGTGAAATAAAAACCACGAAGTAAATCGTGGTTTTTATTTTAACTTTTGAAAAGGCCTATATAACAACTTTTAAAGTGTAGAGTGATATTACTGTGTGCAAGAGGAGGTTTGGTCCCATGAATACATTTGGTCAGATAAATAGTAGCGATTATATAGAATCACGCGTGGGTATCGCCTACTAATAAAGCCTTATATTACTCGATTATTAGCTTAATACCTATTTTTCTATCTTTCTGAGGTGACGTTATGGATTTACATGATTTAACTAGCCATCTTATTCATCGTACAGATGTAAGAGCAATGAATTATTTCAAGAAAAAACTCAAACCTTATGGCATGACTCCAGTACGATGGAGCATCATTAGTGTTCTAGACTCTCACAAAGGGATAACCCAAACAGAACTAGCAGAAGCAATTGATAAGAAACAAACAACTATTGTAGAAATGATTTATGCGATGGAGGAAAAAGGACTCATAAAAAGAATGTACAGTGAACGAGATCGTCGCTTACACTATCTATTTCTTACAGAAAGGGGAGAAGAGTTAAAGAAAACTCTTTCACCTTTAGTTAAAGACGCTCACCTCTTCGTCACGCGTCAATTAAGTGATGAAGAAAATACTCAACTAAAGACATTGTTAAACAAAGTATATAACGGCATACAATAAGCGGTGTTACTGAATATTCCTTTCTCTAGGTCCTATACGGATTCTTCCATCATCCTTTTGTTTGATTAACAACGATTAAAAATAGTAGAAATAAAAAAGACAGCCACTTTTTGAATCAAACGGCTGTCTTTCATATATGCACTAAATAGTAATACATGTTTCTTTAAGTGCTATTTAAGCATCTTCTTGAGCAAAAAGAGTGAGAGCTGTCTGAATAAAGGCATCTGTTGCTTTGGATGTATCTTTCATATCTAGCACTGCTATATTGATATCTCTATACGTATCTGGTTTTAATTCACGAACAACGACTTGGTCTGGCAACCACCAAATATTTTGTTTCGTTGTAATGGTAATTCCTAACCCTTCTTGTATCATACTTAATCCTGTCTCTATATAATCCATTTCAAACCGTACTTTAGGAGTCAAGTTATACTCGTTGAATAAAGCATGAATCTGTACCTCATAACCGCATTTTCCAATTAGTATATCTTCACCTTGCAGGTCAGGAATACTTATTGTTTCTTTCTGAGATAAAGGATGGCTTGAGTGCATAAGTACAATCAGTTGATCTTTAATTAAAGGTACGGTATCAAAATCTTTATCAGGAGGAATAATAATTCCTACATCAATGCATTTGGAACGTAACCACTCTTTTACTTGATCTACACTACCTTCTGAAAGCTTGATTTCTATACCAGGATACTGACTTTCCATTGTACGTATGATCTTAGGAATAAACCTAGTACAAGCAGTTCGATAAGCGCCAATGTGTACCTTCCCAATTTCTAACCCCTGTTCAGCCACAATTAATTCATCTACTTTTTGTAATTCACTCAGGATTGTTCTAAAAGTAATTAATATTCGCTCTCCTACATCTGTAAAAGATAATCCGTTCTTTTTATCTCTCTTGATTAACTTTGTTCCTAGTTGCGATTCAATTGTTGCTACAGCACGACTTACCGCAGGTTGTGTCATATGTAGTTCTTCACCGGCTTTTGTAAAACTTCCTGTTTCTGATATCCGGACAATAAGTTCAATTTGTGATTTGTTCATATCAATTTTGTTATCTCCTATATAATTAATATGCATTTCATTTGTATTAGAATCCAATGTATCATGAAAGAGAATTGAACTTCAAGAAATTAACCGAAGATAATTAGGATTAGCGATTGCAATAAATTATTTTGATTTATGCTTATAGTACTGTTTTGAGGATTTTATCCTTAAAGTGCATTTGGCTTTAGCAATACTTTATAATGATCCATCAGGAAAATGAGATTTCAATAGTATACTTGCCACTATAATGTTAGCTTGTACTCATGTGATGTATCTAATTCATTCAGAAAAAGGGGTGCTAACAATGGAGGATAATTCGAAGTTACAGCAGGCGATAAAAATATATAAAGCACTCGGTGAACCGACCCGATTAAAAATTGCTCGTTTGCTTGCTAATGAAGCGAATTTATGTTGTTCGGATATTGGAATAAAGCTTGAATCAATTGCTGGATCAACTTTATCCCATCACTTAAAACAATTAACTGATTGCAGACTTCTGAGTACTTATAAAGAAGGCACATATATATACTACAGCCTAGACCGTGAGTTGATTGGAAAGTATGCTCCATATGTGATGAAGTAATTTCTCTTATTTCTATATTTCTATACTTATGAAAATATAGAAATAAGAGATATGATCTTTCTTGTCTGGATTATGGCTAAATTGCTTGATAGGTAACCTCATCTAAATTATGAGTATATCCATTACTAGTAATTTAGACAAAAAGGCTAAAGCAAATCACCTATCGTTATCATAAGCGCATTAAATTCATGGTGTGTTACCTTTATAAAACATTTTTCAAGAAACTGTAAAGGTCACTTTGTCTATGTGTAAAAATCAGCTCTTTACAGTTAATTTTTCAAACGTTCGGTTAATTTACGAACTTAAATCTGCATTTCCAGAAATACCGAAATACAAAAACAAAAGGTGTGATTTATTTTGTCAAATATGTGGAAAATTTATTTGTTAGCTGCCATTAGTTTTCTTAATGGTACATCAGAATATGTTATTGCCGGAATCTTAGACAGAATTGCTGAGGCCAATAACATTTCAGTTTCATCTGCAGGACAGCTAATTACTGTGTTTTCAATAGCTTTTGGAGCAGGGACACCTTTTCTAATTGCTATGACTGCTCGACTGGAACGAAAAAAACTTCTTGTCTATGCTTTAACCGTTTTCTCTGTCATCAATATTCTTATTGCGATTATAACAGGTTATGAAATGCTAATGGCAGCTAGAATCATCTCTGCCCTTAGTGCCGGCGTTATTCAAGTTACGCTTCTAACCCTTGCTGCAGTTTTAGCAGCTCCAGGAAAGCAGGGAGGTGCGATCGCTACAGTTGTTACGGGGCAAAGTACTGCTTTGGTTGTAGGTGTACCTATAGGGAGAGTTGTGGCTTCGCATTATGATTGGAATGTAATATTCATTGGACTTGGTGTAGTAGGATTACTTTTCACCGCCTTAACGTCGTTTACTATACCAAAAACAGTTGCTGAAGAACCTGTACCTTTGCGTGAGCAGTTTAAATTTCTTATGAAACCACGTATCTCAGCATACTTGCTCATCACGTTTCTATGGTTAGGTTCATATTCCATTGTATTTACGTACATTTCACCGTATTTCTTAAATACATTTGGAATGAGCAATCAAGGGGTAACTACAGCTCTCTTTATATTTGGTATTGCTAGCGCTATTGGATCCAAATTAGGGGGTTTTAGTACAGATAAGTGGGGATCATTTCGTACATTAACTGGAGGAATATTACTCCATGCTATTGCACTATTGCTATTCCCGTTTATCGGTCAATTTGCTTTTCTTTTCTATGTATTGCTTATTTTCTGGGCGCTTTCAGCTTGGTCTTCCGGCGCGCCAATACAATTTCAGCTTATAAGCCTTGCTCCTGCTGCAGCAAGTATTGTGCTTAGTTTACACAGTGCTGCTGGACAACTGGGAATGGCAGCTGGAGCTGGTATCGGCGGTATTGCTGTCAAAAATGGCTTGTTGAATTATATTCCTTGGATTGGGGCTTTTGCTCTTGCCGTTTCTGTCGTAGTAATTGTTGCCGACAACGTTCTATCTAAACGAAAACAGACTAAACAAGCTCAGAGCAATCTTTGTATAGAAAAATAAAAGTCTTATATCTAACGTAGCAAAAGGCCACTTGTTTTATACAAGTGGCTTTTTACGTTGGCTATTTTTTGTTTTGGATCACTATACAAAGCGAACATCGATTAAATCGCTTAACCTCATTTTGTTCTTTAACTCAAATACATCATCAATGAAGACAAATAGTTCCCCTAGAGAATCAACAAACTGAATAAATCCTGTCTTTGTTATGCATTGGCCTTACTTATAATAGGTAAGGTAAAATAAGTATGTAATGATGATTAGCTTACTATACGTAGGCTGTTTTATTCCTTCATAAACCATCCATTTTAAACATTAATTTTAGAAATGCTACCAATCACTGTGATTATATTAAATAACTTTGTATGGAATATACATAAGGTAATTGAAGAGTATTAAAGTATATGGGAAAATAATTGAGGGATTTTTGTTTTTTAATACTGTGCAAAAGGAGCTATTTAAATAGATAGTTACGACCAAGGAGGAAACAAATGCGAGATTGTCCCGAAGAATTAGACTTTATTTCATTATTTGAATGTATTCCACTTAAAAAAGACCAAAATGAGAGCTTTTTGTACGATGAATCCACTTTTATCTTTACGAGCGAAATGAACAGGTTTGAAGTGAAAATCTCACCATTTTATAATTCTTTCTCGCTTTCAGTAAAGGATTTAGAAGGTGATGAGATCTTTTACTACAGTCTCGAATCGGTTACAAAGATTGAGATCATGAATGATAATAAAGAAAGCAAAGCAATTCGATTATTTATAGATCAAGGAATTGACCGTTTTATAACGATTATGGATTTAGTATTTAGACCAAAATTTAAAGTTGTACTAAAAGAGGTTTTAGATTCCTAGAAATGGTTTTATGGTAACTAGGTTTGTATATGGTGTACATAGAATTCTACGTTTGCAGATGTACGTGTATCTTTTTTTCTTAATAAACTAACGCTGCAGGATAACCCAATGAATTTGTTGTATAGATACGTAGTGAGAGTTATGACTAAATCAAACGTGAGTTCTTTTTTCATCTAACTTTGATTTAGTAAAGTCTAACTAAAATTTTAAAAGAGGTGTTTTTAATGGTTTTAGGAATTTATCCTTATTTAGTTATGAACGGTAATGGACAAGAAGCTGTTAAATTTTACGAAAAAGCATTGGATGCAAAAGTTATTGGAGTTCAAACGTTCGGAGAAATGCCCGGAAATCCAGAATTCCCTACTCCTATAGAAGCAATAGACCGTGTAATGAATGCGCACTTAAAAGTTGGTGATAATGATTTGATGCTTTCTGATACATTCCCGGGTCAACCATACCAAATTGGATCACAAGTAACGGTAGCTATCACTATAGACAGTGTAGAAAAATCAAAAGAAGTGTTCGAAAAGCTGAAAGAAGGTGGTCAAGTAGGAATGCCACTTCAAGAAACTTTTTGGAGCCCATCATATGGACAAGTAACAGATAAATTCGGTGTTACTTGGCAAATTTCCACACAATCGGCTGATAATGAGTAATTAATGAAAAGCCGTTATTCTTATTATTTCAAGAGTTCTTCTCCTGCGAGCTTTTCTTGGTTGGGTTCCGGAATGTGTTTTATGTTAACTAAGGATGTGCATCACATATATTTAAAGAAGAAAAACCCACCTAATTTGAATGGTGGGTTTTTCTTCTTTAAATATTAAGGGTGTAATTGCTTGTTACTTACATATCATTTAATATTTTTGTAGGTATTTATTATAACCTATTAAATCATTTTGAGAAAGCAAAAAAAGAAAACGGTTTCTTTTTATTAAAATTAAACGGTTTCTTTTCTATTTCATACCGATAAAATCCATTATGAGAACTTAACATGTATAAAATATAAGGACACAGACAGTAAGATAATATGGAATGGAATATGTATAAAGTCAGGAAGTGTCTGTTGTTTCCGTTAACATTAATGAGTATTCTTTTAAAAGTTATAGAAAAAACGCCCCTAATTTGGGGGCGTACTCTATTATCATTATAAAACATAACCTAAAAACAGTCTACAATTTCATTTATTTTTATATTATAGTTTGATTACTGAATTCAGTAAGGCCCATGGGTACATTTAAAATTGAAAGGAAAATTTCTATGATACACAAACATGTTCCTGTTTTAATAGTAGGGGGAGGTCTTAGTGGACTCACCTCTGCTCTCTTTTTGGCACGTCATAACGTTGATTATTTACTCATTGAAAAACACACTGGTACAGCTATCCATCCAAAAGCCGGAGGGATTACATTTCGTACGATGGAAATATTTCGACAACTTGGATTAGAGGCAGCTATTCGGACTGCTAGTGAACCATTAGATAATATTCGCGGAAGGATTGCGGTAGAGACAATCAAAAGCATAGATCCTGAGAAATTAGAAACTGCGGAGAACTCCCAAAAGGCTCTTGAGAAAGAGAGAATAGAAAATTTTGAAAAGGTGAGCCCTTCAAAGCCAGCATCTTGTTATCAAATTGAACTAGAGCCTATCCTTCTTCAAGCTGCTAAAGAGGGAAAAGGGCATATACGCTATAATACTGAACTTATAGATTATCAACAAGGTGATTTAGGAGTAACAGCCACTATAATAAACCGAGAGACAGGAACAAAAGAAAAGATTCGAAGTGATTATTTAGTTGCGGCAGACGGCGCTAAAAGCACAATTCGTCAACATACAAAAATTCCAACTACAGGAAGAGGAGTCATCGGAGGACATTATATTAATATCTATTTTCAGGCTGATCTAAGTCGCTTTCTAAAGCCTAGCCAGTTTGGCTGGATTCAAATCCTAAATCCAGAGGTATTTGGTGCGCTCATCACCGTTAACAATCGAGATGAATGGATTTACCACGTGGCCTATAATCCCACAAATGGCGAAAGTCCAGAAGATTTTTCTGAAGAGCGATGCTGTGAGATTTTAAAAAAAGCTATAGGAGTTTCAAATCTTGATATTGTCATCTTCAGTATTTTACCTTGGGCAGCTGCAGAACAGACAGCTACTCGTTTTCAAGATAATCGAGTCTTTCTAATTGGAGACGCAGCGCATCTTATGCCACCTGCGGGAGGATTTGGTTCGAATACAGGTATTCAAGATGCTCATAATTTAGCTTGGAAGTTAGCTGCAGTGATACACAAACAAGCCCATTCACGATTGCTCCAAACTTATCATGATGAAAGACACTATGCTGCAGAAGTAACAACGGAATATGCAAGTAATTTGTTATTCAGTGTTATTAAGAAAGGTGTAAGCACCCTCAATAATATGGATCATCTTGCAGTTACTGTAGGGTATAAATATAACTCAACAGCCATTATTGAGGAAAACTCCGATACAACACATAGAATGGACCAATTAGAGCTAAACGGAAAACCAGGTACACGTGCTCCACATATGTGGTTGAGGTATCAAGGTAAGCGTATATCTACCTTGGATTTAATAGGAGAAAATTTCGTCTTATTTACGGGAAAAGATAATAGCCCGTGGCGCACTGCTGCCCGAAATGTATCTTCTCACTTAGGTGTCCCTATTAACGTTTATGGAATCGGTTCACAAGGAGATTGTGTTGAGTATGAGGATAGCTGGGAAGCATTGTACGATGTTACCTCTCAAGGAGCTGTATTGATAAGACCAGACGGTTTTGTAGCATGGCGTACAAAAGAGGGGGCATCAAATCCTCATCTGCTTCTTAAGCAGGTCATGGCTAGCATACTACGGTAGATAAACTAATAAGCATGCTCCTGATTTAAAATTAGTTAAAGATTAAGTAATGATAATTAAATATTTAAACTAAACAAAAATTGTTGAGATAAAAAATAACCCTTGTCACAAGGGTTATTTTTTGTCTAGTTCCTAAGATGGTGACTATGTTAACTAGCATTTATCTTAATTAAATGCGGAGTCAGGAAGGGCGAAAGGGAAAATAATATTAAAAATAAGATAGTTGTCAAACTAAGCAAAAAATATATCCTAACTTTCCTTTTTTTCTTTTAGGCATGAAAAAGAAAAAAGGAATAATAGAAAAAATACAAGTATGTAACGTTAATGTGTTTTTAATAAGATAAATAAAATTGAAAATAAAAAACTTTCATCTTGTGTCTTTAATAAAGATTACATTATTTAAAATGTGTTAACATTAAATGCTTATATATTTTCTGTACAATTTTTATGAATACAATAATTCTTTAAAGCGTTAAATTGTTACTATGTTATTAGACAATCTTTCTTTTAATGCTATTTCTTAGCTCCAAAAACACAAACCATATATAGTGGTTTGTGTTTTTTTTGTTCTTACAGATAGCATCAAATCTACTTAATTACATATTGAGATTTGATTTTTATGTTAATAAAGAACCACTTTAGATCAATCTAGTGAAAATTTATTGTATTTGAAACATCATAGTAAAATAATAAAAAGAGAAGAAAAAAAATAAAAAGTGATTAATAACATATTTTTGTGAGATTAATCCTTTTGAAAGGGATTGGCACGTTTGAATCTTAAACAATTACAATATTTTCGATTATTAGCTAAAACGGAACATTTTACAAGGACAGCTTCGCAGCTATTTATTACACAGCCCAGTCTTAGCCAAGCTATTTCAGAACTTGAAAAAGAGTTAGGTGTTAAGCTTTTTGAAAGAAAAGGGCGTAATGTAAAGTTAAACAAATTTGGACAATCGTTTTTACCGTATGTTGAGAAAGGACTAACTGAAATTGAAAAGGGGGAGAGAAACCTTCAAAAATTGATAAGTACAACCTCTGGTGTAATCGACCTTGCTTTTATTTATTCATTGGGAACCAATTTTGTACCGTCATTGATTCAACAGTTTGTAAATGAAAACTCTAATGCGGAAATTGCTTTTTCCTGTTATCAGGGGACAACACAAATGGTCATTAAAGGTCTCAAGGAAGAAAATTATGATATTGCGTTTTGCACTAACATTGAAAATGAACCAGATATTGAATTGCTACCGCTTGCCAAACAAGAGATCGTGTTAATCACTAATAAGAATCATCCACTGACAGAACGCGAATTTGTTGAATTAAAAGATATCGCAGGTTACAAGCTTGTCTGCTTTAATAAAAACAGTGGCCTGCGACCGATTTTAGATAAATTGTTTGCAGGAGCAGGGATTGTCCCTGAAATTTCTTGTGAGGTAGCAGAAGATAATGCATTGATAGGTTTAGTCGAAGCAAATCAAGGTATTGGGATTCTTCCGCTTGTTTCCACATTGAACTATTTTGATATAAAAATCCTTCCTACTAAAGAGCCTATTTATCAGCAGTCTATTTACATGGCAGTTAGAAAAAACAGATATTTGCCTCCAATTGTTCAACAGTTTCGAGACTTTATCATAGAAAATAATAATCAGCAAATTTGATTGAAATAGTAATTAAAAGAGAGCTAATTATGACAAAGATAAACTGTTATAATTAGCTCTCTCTGTTTCATTAGTAATAAATACACTTTGTTTTGATAAATTATAGACAAAACCTATAAGTGAATAATAATTACCAATTGGATTATTGATTGCAACGTATAATAAAATGATTTCAAAAGGCAGTAAGTTCATATTTAATTAAGTTTTTTAAATGATCAATTTGTAATCGTTTTCATAGGTATTGGTTATGAAGAAGTTAGATTAATCTAAATTAGGTATTAAAAATAAGGATAATATAAGGAAGTTTTTTTATGGCAGATCAAGGACGAATTGATGGAAGAACTCAATTAATAGGATTAATTGCAACCCCGATTGGACACTCTTTATCACCGGTGATGCCATAATACGTCATTTTGTAAACTAGGTCTTAACTATCTTTATATGGCTTTTGAAGTGGCGAATCAACAAATAGAAGATGTATTGGCAGGATTCCGTGCACTAAACATGCGTAGTTTTAATGTGTCTATGCCTAACAAAATGAAAATTTTACCTTACTTAGATGAGGTAACACCAGCTGCAAGATTTGTTGGTGCGGTAAACACCGTCGTGAATGAAAATGGAAAATTAATTGGCTATAACACAGATGGTATAGGGTACGTACGTGGATTAAAGGAAAGTGGTGTAGACATTCAAGGAAAGAAAATGCCACTTATGGGCGCGGGAGGTGCTGGCTCCGCTGTAGCGATTCAATGTGCTATTGACGGTGCATCTGAAATTTACATTTTCAACCGGGAGGATGAATCATATCTACGGGCTTTAAAAAATGCGGACATTATTAACAATGAAATCGATGGTAATTGTAAGGCAACGGTTCATCATATCGAAGATACAGAACTTCTTAGATCGTCTATTGGAAGCAGTGATATTTTAACAAATGCAACCAGGGGTGGGATGAATCCTCTTGAAGGACAGAGTATAATCCCAGACTCATCATGGCTTCGTCCAGAGTTAATCGTTTCAGACGTTATATATAATCCCCGAAAAACGAAATTGTTTGAAATGGCTGAATCTGTTGGCTGTAAAGCAATCAATGGATTGGGCATGATGCTATGGCAGGGAGCTAAAGCATTCGAACTTTGGACATGTGAAGAAATGCCCGTTTATTATGTAAAGGAACAAATGTCTCAAAAAACAGAAAGGAAGTGACTATCTTGGAAAAGCCAAAGAAAAAGGGGAATTTAGTGTCAGTACTTAGTGCTGAAGAGGCTGTAAAGTATATCCCAAATGAAGCAATAGTTGCTATCTGTGGAGCTGGTGGGGGTCTATTAGAGCCTACTAAGCTTATAGAAGCATTGTCAAAAAGATATGAAGAAACACACTTGCCAAAAGATTTAACGTTTATCCATACAACAGGATTAGGCGACCGGGCGGACAGAGGAATGTCACCACTTGCTAAAAAGGGACTAGTACGAAAAATAGTTGGAGGACATTGGGGACAATCCCCTAGACTCTGTGAAATGGCTGAAAATAATGAAATCGAAGCATATAATTTCCCGCAAGGCGTACTTTGTCAATTATTTAGAGCCGCTGCAGCTGGACATCCTGGAATATTAACCCATGTTGGCTTAGGTTCATTTATTGACCCACGGCAAAAGGGTGGAAAACTAAATGATTGTACCAAAGAAGATCTTATTAAATTAATGGAAATTAATGGTGAAGAGTGGCTGTTCTATCCAGCGATTCGACCTGATGTTGCCATTATCCGCGGAACAACTGCAGATCGTGAAGGATATATCAGTATGGAAGATGAAATTGCGTATCTGGATACTTTAGCGATGGCCCAGGCTGTCCATAACAATGGAGGGCTTGTTATTGCACAAGTAAAAAGGGTAGTAAAGTCAAATACTCTTCATCCAAAATCGATAAAAATTCCAGGCTACAACATCGATATTGTCGTTGTTGATGAAGAACAATCACAGCTGTACACGGGTGGAGTTAATCGTTTTATGTCAGGAGATTATATCGCGGAAACAAGTGAAGTTACCCGGCTTCCGCTTAATCATCGAAAAATGATCGCTCGGCGTGCATTGTTTGAAGTTAAACCAGGAAATGTGGGAAACGTTGGTGTTGGAATTGCCGATGGAATTGGAAGTGTAGCTCGTGAAGAAGGTGTTGATGAACAATTTACCTTAACGGTGGAAACTGGACCAATCGGCGGTGTCACAGCACAAGGCATTTTCTTTGGAGCAAGCATCAATACCCATGCATTGTTAGATATGCCTTCACAGTTTGACTTTTATGATGGCGGTGGTCTTGACGTCTGCTTCTTAAGCTTTGCAGAACTGGACCAAGCAGGAAATGTCAATGTGCATAAATTTAATGGGAAAATCATGGGAACAGGCGGGTTTATAGATATTTGTCAAAATACAAAAAAGATTGTTTTTTGTGGAACACTGACAGCCGGCGGCCTTAAAACGAAGATTGAAAAAGGTAAGCTGCAAATTGAACAAGAAGGCCGATTTAAGAAACTTCTTCCTCAACTTGAAGAGCTTACTTTTAATGGAAGGGATGCATTAAAAAGAGGGCAAGAAGTTCTCTATATCACGGAAAGAGCCGTTTTCCGCTTAACAACAGACGGACTGGAATTATGTGAAGTCGCACCTGGAATTGATATAGAAACTCAAATCATTGAGAAAATGTCATTTAGACCTCAAATTTCTGCTGATTTAAAAGAAATGCATAGCAGATTATTTTTTGCAGAGGATATGGGAATTAAAAAGGATTGGGAGCAAATGGAAGTATAAGAGATTTGTTCATACTATATTAAATGATTGCTAGGAGGAAGATTATGAGTAAGAAAGTTCCTTTTGAAGTAGGAGATACGGTTTCTTATACCAAGACAATTAGTGAATCAGATGTTTATTTGTTTGCTGGGATTACCGGGGATTTTAGTCAAATGCATATGAATGAAGAATTTATGAAAACAACGCCATATAAAACACGGATTGTACATGGGGTATTAACTTTTGCACTTGGAAGTACGGCATCAACATTAATTCAAACCCAAGCGAGATCAGAAATGCCAAGTGTGTCCTATGGCTACGATCGTTTACGTTTTACAAGACCAGTATATTTTGGCGATACAGTTACAGCTGTTTATACGATTACTGAAGTTGATCAAGAATCATTGAAGTCATATGCCAAGGTTGAAATTTACAATCAAAATAAAGAATTGTGCGTGGTGGCACAGCATACATTAAAGTTTTTTGAAAATTAAACAATGCAAAGGAGTGAGATAAATGAAAATCTGTGTACTTGGCGCAGGTGCTCTAGGAAGTTCCATTGGTGGCACTCTGGCGGAGGGAGGGCAAGATGTTTATTTAATAAATCAACGGGCTGATCATGTGAATGCAATCAATACAAAGGGGTTGATTCTTAGGGATGGAACGAATGATAGGGCTGTTAGGGTAAATGCCCAAACAAACTGTGAGGGAATTGGAGCAGTGGATCTTGTAATAGTATTGGTGAAGTCTTTTCATACAAGAAATGCGATTGAAAATGCTTCATCCATTATTGGGGAAGATACATTGGTCATGTCATTGCAAAATGGTCTTGGAAATGAGGAAACTATTGCCGAGGTTATCGGCAACGATCGTGTTATCGGTGGAAAAACTTATGTTGGCGGCGTATTACTTGGACCAGGACATGTGATTGCCGGAACAAAGGGAAAGATTACTTTTATTGGTGAGATGAATGGCGAAAAAACAAAAAGGATTCAGAGAGTCGCAGATATATTGACAAAATGTGGGTTATTAACAGAGGTTAGTAGTAATACCACAGGAATGATTTGGGACAAACTTTTAATTAATGTGGCAACGGGGGCTTTATGTGGTATTACGAAATTACCATATGGAGATTTATACCAAATTCCTGAAATTAGAGATTGTGCTTTTGAAGCTATTTTAGAGGGTATAAATGTTGCTAAAGCAAACGGCATTATTTTATCAACGGAGGACCCCGAAGATATTTGGTTGAAAGCAGCAGCAGGATTACCATATGAATTTAAAACATCCATGCTGCAAAGTCTTGAAAAAGGCCAAAAAACAGAAATCGATTATATCAATGGAGCAATTGTCCGATGGGGAGAGAAAAGTAATGTCGCAACACCAGTTAATAAAGCGTTGGTTGCGAACGTAAAAGGGATTGAAACTTGGGTGGAAAAATACATAAATTCTTGATAAGGAAGGATGACTGAAATTTGCCCTATCAGAAAAAAGCATATCTTGAACATTCAGCTATTCGTGTAAAGGATATTGATTGGCACATTCGTTTTTTTAAAGAGGCATTAAATATGTCGATTCGTAAAATGGATGGGGGAAAAGATAACCCTAGACAAATATGGACTATTGGTGGAGTTCAACTGATCGCAGATCCTAACTTCTCAGGTGTCGAAGGAAGACTGGCGCATTTAGGAATCATGGTGGAAGATTTAGAGGCTGCTATGGAAGAAGTTTATAAATGGAATGTTACCGAATTACCTAAAGGACATAATTGGGTGGTCCTTCCGGATGGTTTAAATCTGGAACTGATCCAGGCAAAAGAAGGTTCCGTTGAAGAAGCATTAACTGTATATCCATGGATGGAAGACTAACTATTTTAAATAGCATTGGAGTGATTATGATGGGGAAAGTACTGATGTTGCATGGGATAAACCATAATATGTTTGGAAAAAGAAATCCTAAAATCTATGGATCTATTACTCTTGATGAAATTAATGAGAGTATGTTTCAACTAGCTAAAGAGCTGAGACTTGAATTAGAGGTTTTTCAAACAAATTCAGAAGGTGAAATGATTGATCGAATTCATCAAGGGTATTTTGATAAAGTGAATGCAGTGATCATTAATGCTGGTGCATGGACCCACTATAGTTATGGATTAAGAGACGCTTTGGACATTCTTGAAGTCCCGTTTATTGAGATTCATATGTCTAATATTCATGCCCGAGATGAATTTAGACATCATTCTGTATTTGCGGAAATTGCGCAGGGACAAATTTGCGGTTTTGGCTTTGACAGCTATCTTTTAGCGTTAAGAGCTGCAAAAACCTTAATGAATGAAAAAAATAGAAAAGGAGAACTTAATACTTCTATTTAGAAGCAAACAAGAAATGGGCAAGTCTAATTTCAAATAGTATGAAGAAGTTAATCATCTATCTGGTTCTGGTGTAAAAAATTCAATTTACTTTCAAGCACTTTGAATTTTTCACACCAGAGCCATATTTACTTTTATGCTTTCCAAATCCATGCTGCTATATCATCTATTACAAGTAAATGATAAAACATTAATAATATATAAAATACTTTAATATTTACATAACAGATTATGATAAATATTAAAGTTATTTTATGAAATTATAGTCGGATACAAGATTTATTTTTGAAGATATATGTATATGAATCTACAAATCTGGCCAGACTAATAACGTATTCCCCAATTCCAATAAACTTTGAAAACCCTTGTCTATATAGACAAGGGTTTCTTTTTTTATATATAAATATTTCTTAAGGTGCAAATCCTTGAAAACTAACAGCAATATAGATACTAAATGAAATAGTACATAAACAGATAAAATGCAAGGTTAAAAAAGGAACGTTCTGTTTGCCTTTGGCAAAGAACGAGTGGTTCTTTCTTTTTTTAGCTGCTGCTTATATAACGAAACAAAAAACAGTAGAAAAGAAATGAGTACAAACAGCGTAAGATTTAAACAATAAAAAAGAGCAAACCTTTTGGATGTGCTCTTTTTTTTATGTTCTCTTAATTAAATATTGAGTGTAATCAAACATATATCATATACAAAAATTAGTTTACACAATGGATTTTACCGTAAACACTGAAGGCAATAAAAACAATGACCATCTTTTGAAATAAATGGGTATGATATATAATAAATCTTTACTCAAAACATTTTGAAGGGAAATGTAATATGATAATTTCTAAGCCACGTAAAAAACATAAAGTGAAGCATCTGGAACCTGCAAGTATTTTGTTCGTTGGGTTTTTAGGATTAATATTACTCGGCACCTGCTTATTAATGATTCCTGCTGCCACGAGTGATAGACATCATTTAAGCTTTATTGATGCTCTCTTTGAAGCCACTTCTGCTGTATGTGTAACCGGACTAGCTGTTGTAGATACGGGGACTACATTTACTTTATTTGGACAGCTCATTTTGCTTGTGCTCATCCAAGTTGGTGGCTGGGGATTCATGACTATTGGTATACTCATGTTTATTGTGCTAGGTAAAAAAATCGGATTACAACAAAGGCTAATACTTAAGGAATCTCTAAATGCTTTTTCGCTACAAGGCGTTATTGCATTAGTCCAACGTGTTGTGCTAATTACATTGGCTGTGGAAGGGATTGGAGCCCTTATCCTAGCTATTCGTTGGTCGCAAGAAATGAGCTGGGGAAGAGCAATCTATTATGGCATATTCCATTCTGTCTCTGCTTTTAACAATGCAGGATTTGGTTTGGAACCAGATAATTTAAGTAAATGGGTAGGAGATCCAACCGTAAATATTATGATTACGTCACTTTTCATAATAGGAGGGACTGGATTTTTTGTCATTGCAGATATTTTTCGAAAACGAAACATAAGGAAGTTTTCTCTTCACACTAAAATTGTATTAGTTTCAACTATCCTCTTAAATGTCGTAAGCACACTGATTATTTTTGCTTTAGAATATCATAATCCTCATACTTTAGGTGAATTGAGCATGGGCGATAAATGGTGGGCAGCATACTTTCAGGGAGTAGTTCCTCGTACTGCTGGTTTTAATACCGTGGATATTGGGGCGCTCACATTACCTTCAAAAGTGTATATGATGGGGCTCATGTTTATTGGAGCAGCGCCAGGTTCGACAGGTGGTGGAATCAAAATAACGACGTTTGTCTTAATATTGTTTGCTTTATGGTCAGTATTGACAAATAAAGAAGAGATTAATGTTTTTCGACGCCGAATTCCTAAATCACTTGTTTATAGAGCTTTTTCTATTACTACTTCTGGAATTATTTTTGTTTCTATTATTTTCTTTCTACTTACAATTACAGAAAAAGGTGTAGATATGGCTACTCTTTTGTTTGAAACGTTTTCTGCTTCTGGAACAGTTGGATTAAGTGCTAACTTTACAGGCGACTTAAGTCCTATCGGCCGAATTCTCATTACGGTTATGATGTTTATTGGTAGAGTAGGTCCTCTTACTATTGGGTTCGTACTTGCAATTCGCTCAAATAAGCAAGCTAAAATTCGGTATGCAGAAGAAAAGATTCTTATTGGTTAAAAATCTATTTTAAATATATGCTTTGGTCAATATATTCGTAATTATTGGAAATCTTAAAAAGCAGCCCCATTCTTTAGGGCTGCTTTTAACTAAGCATTTTTGGAAGATACGTCAGCATATTGTTGAGGTTATTTATTTACATTAAACCAGCCTTTTTGTTTAAACCAGAGAATCATGCCAATTGTCATTAAAGCCATAATTCCTAAAACAATATAATACCCGTAGTGCCAGTGAAGTTCTGGCATATGATCAAAGTTCATCCCATATAACCCTACGACAAATGTAAGGGGGATGAAAATAGAGGAAATAATCGTTAATGTCATCATAATGGAGTTCATCCGATTGGCGTTAAGTGAAAGGTAATTATCTCTCATATCAGATGTCATATCTCGATTGGCTTCCACCATGCTTGTTAATTTTATCAAGTGGTCATAGATGTCATTGAAATAGGCTTTCTGCTCCGCAGGTATATATAAACGTTCAGAATTAATAATTCGATATAGCAGATCACGCATAGGAAGAATGGTTTTTCTGAGCTTTAATAAATCACTTCGGATATCAAAAACATCATTCATTAGTAAAGCAATTGATTTTTTGGCATCTCTGCTTTCAATTTCATTTAATTTATCCTCAATTTCATATACGATTGGGAAGTAATCATCCACTAATTGGTCTAGAACCGCATAAGCAATATAGGACACTCCTTTATTAAATCCACTAGGATGCTGTAAAAGGCGTTGTCGGACTGTTTCAATACTGAGTACCGGTTTAAAGTGAAAGGTCACTAGATAATTTTCCCCAATAAATAAGTCTACTTCTTCAACATCTAACGTGTTGCTATTTAAATAATGAAGAACTAAAAAGCTGTAACCCTCATAATAATCAAGTTTAGGACGTTGTAATAAATGAAGACAATCTTCGATAGCTAAAGGGTGAAAGTGGAAAAACGTCTCTAACACTTTTGCTTCCTCTTCAGATGGAGAGGCAAGATCTACCCAGAACCACTTAATTGAAGGATCAGATAAGTGATCAAGGGGGACATCTTCTTTGACGTGTAAGTCTTGTGTAATAGCGATTGTTCGAATCATGATCCTGCTCCTTCATGTGATTAATATTTCTCTATTGTATAGTATGTTACATAAAATAAACGATTAATCCCACTGCTAACAAGGCAATAAAATCTTTCTGATATTTTCTTCTCTTTTCTTCACTTGTATCTTTACTTTTCCTAAAATATTTATCTATAAAAATAATAAAACAAAGGAGGAGGAAACTGAGGATGATATCCAGTATTAAGAAGTGAAAGAAATTATCTGTAATAGTCAATGACATAGTAATTCTCCTTATTTCTCACGTTTAAGTGAGAGAATACTAAATAAGGCTCTCTTCACATTTTAATCCGGTACAAAAAGTACTAAAATCAATTTAGCTGTATAATATCGAATTGTATAAAAAAGAAAAGATTCGTTTTTTATTGTTTTCTTTATCCTAATGTCTATAATTAAAACATATAAAACGACTTATTATATACCAAAATGTTCTATATTTCCTAACTTTTTGGAAGAAAGAGGATTATTAATCTTAAAAACAGGAACGTCTAAGAAGTATATAAGATAATAAGATGAGACGGATAAGAAAGAATAAAAGGTAACTATATATAATAAAAGACAAAGTAATAGGAGATTTTCATGAAATACGCACAAATTTTTATTGATAGTCGAATTCGAAATGCAACGTTGATTGTATTGCTTATTTGTATGAGTATAGCTTGGCTATTTGATAGCGATTACTGGTACAATATAGCTGTTCTTATGGTTGCAGTATCTTTTATCTTACATGGTGTAAATGATTATATCGTCGGAAAGAACAAAGCGCGAGGAACTGTTATTATACTATTGAGTGTTCTTTTTACTCTATATAATTTACTAAGAATCTTTTTTTTATGATGAAAATAAGAATGTTATACTTGCAAGGAACGAGGAGTTTTTATGTTTAAGAGAATAGTAAAATGTTATGATTACAAATTTATTGTAGCCCTAATTGTTCTAAGTCTCATCGGCTTAGTCATGGTTTACAGTGCTAGTATGGTAACGGCGGTTAGTCGTTACGGTGTTGAAGGGGATTATTTTTATCAAAAGCAAAAACTTGCTCTGATAGCAGGCTTCTTCTTTTTCTGTGTTTCTGCCTTTATTCCCTATAAAATTTATCGAGAGAAAAAAGTATTAAAAATCTTATTAATAACAGTAATTACGCTTCTTGCTTTGGTCCTTATTTTTGGCCATACCGCGGGAAATGCACAGAGTTGGCTTATACTAGGTCCGATTAGAATACAACCACTTGAATTTACGAAACTAACGATTATTGTATATTTATCGGCTGTTTTTGCGAATAAACAAGAGTATATCAACGATTTAAAGCGCGCTATTATTCCACCTATCCTTATCGTATTTTTTATTTGCTTCTTAATTGCTTTACAACCCGATTACGGTGGAATTCTTCTTATTTTAGGCACAGTTGCAGCTATTGTCTTATGTTCAGGTATCTCTAGAAAATCCATGCTAAAGATTGCTTTATTGGGAGTAATAGGTGTAATCATTATGCTAATCGTTTTATTAGTAACAGGACAGATGGCTACTGTTTTTTCTCCTGTTCGTTTAGCTCGTTTTACTGGTTTTCTCCATCCTTTTGCGAATCAGCAAGGAGATGGATACCAATTGGTTAATTCCTACCTGGCTATAGGAACTGGGGGACTATCAGGTGAAGGGTTAGGACAAGGCATTCAAAAGGCCGGTTATCTACCTGAATCTCATACAGATTTTATTATGGCGGTAATTGCTGAGGAATTAGGTTTTTGGGGAGTACTGCTTGTATTAGGGTTACTATTTTTTATTATCTTGCAAGGCCTAAAAATAGCAAGAAGATGCAACGATCCTTTTGGTGCCTTATTAGCTATCGGTATTTCGGTCATGATTGGCATTCAAGCATTTGTTAACTTAGGAGCAGTAACTGGCCTTCTTCCTATCACAGGTGTAACGCTACCTTTTGTAAGTTATGGTGGTTCTTCTCTTACATTGCTTATGTTTGCTGTAGGAGTACTAGCGAATATATCCATGTTTAATAAATATGAAAAGAAATACAAAAATAAAGTAACAGATCCAAGGGAACTGAAAAGCGTCTAATAATTTACTCGAATGACATTTCTATAAAATTATTGCGGATAAAATGAAATGATAAACAAAAGACACTGGTTAAGAGCCAGTGTCTTTTGTTTATGTAAGGAGGTTAAGTTTGTAGTATGGCTAAAGGAAGTCAAAAGTCTATTAGAAATCCTCTTATGTACGATACATATACTTTCCTAAAAATCTTTATTTAGAAGATAAAAATTATGCCCTTCGAAAAAACTGTAAGGCGCTATAAACGATCCATAGAAAACAGGCCACAGTAACTTGTTTTTCTAGGCAAAGAATAATTGTCCATAGTATCATTAAGATTAACATAGGAATAGATAACTTTCTTATCACTCACACCTTCCCTTTCTTCATTATTCTTCTATCTATATTCATGAAAACGTAGTAGATTGCCTTTTTTGTGCAAAAAAAAAGACGCCTATTATGGCGCCTATATCCAACGAAATAGGTTGAAAAAGGGGAAAACTGTTAACTCTAAGAATTAACATGATCTTATTTGGTCCTTCCCCTTTTTGAAAGAAAAAAAACAATTAATATACAGAGCTACTTTACATAAAACGTGTTATCGGTAATTATTATGCCGTGGTTGAAATAAGTCCTCTTGAGCACTCCTAACATCAGAAAAATGTTCAACATTATAATGACCATCAAGTATTTCATTATGATGCATAATGATCTGTTGGGCAGATAAAGTTGAGGAATCTTTTGTGGAGTGTCCGTCTCGAACTAAAGTGACATCAAAACCATTGATTGTGGCAGTTCTTACAGCTGTGTCGATACACTGTTCTGTTTGACATCCCATAATAACTAGATGTTCTATTTCATTTTCTGTTAAATAGCTCAACAATGGAGTTCCATAGAATGAATTTGTTGCTTCCTTATCAAATATTTTTGATTCATTAGGTATCTTAATATCCTGGTGTATTTGAAATCCATCACCTCGACCAGAAGCAACATCTTTATCCCGAATAAAAATAATCATTGAATTTGAGATTAGTGCTTTTTCAATAGTTAAGTTAATGTTGTTCAACAATGTTTTTTTATCAAAAACATTATCCTCTTCTTTGTTACCATCAATTAATTCTTGTTGAGCATCAATAATAAGTAAAGCTTGTTTCATAGATAAATCCTCCTTATATAAAAATAATTTCTATATCTATTCTTTTTCATATTAAGGTTTTCTCTATAATCGTGGGATAACCTTTTATTTAAATTGTTATCTCTTTTTGATAATCAACGCACAGTGTATCTCCCGTACACTGTTAGTTACCATAATCTCGCTTTCCGGAACACATGAAAAAGGAAACCCTTTGGCGTAGAAGGAATTTATCTTTTTAAGTCCATGTAAGATAGTAATAGGGACTTATAAAGCGATTGAAGGATTCAGAAATGGAGGGAATAGAAAATGGATGTAAAGATACTTCTGTTACAACAATGGGCAAGCTGCTTAGATAAAGAGGACTGGTTTCCACCACTTGAAAAAGTGCTAGAGGGTACTACGCTTGAACAGGCTATTTGGAAACCAGTTGATGGAGAAATGAATTCCATTTGGGAATTAGTTTGTCATTTACTTTTCTATGAAAAGAGACTTCTGATGCGATTTCATGGTGAAACAGCGAATGAACCACAGGCAGAAGATAATGAATCTACATTTCGATTACCAACTGAGACGTTTCAAAATTGGAAGGAAACAAAGCAAGAATACTTTTATGTTCATCGTGAACTTGAAAAAATACTAGCAAAATCAGAGCATGAAGATTTATATAGACAGATCCCTGGAGAAAGGTCATTAGTGCTTGAACTGAAGAGTTTAGCACTGCACAATGCATATCATATTGGGCAAATTGTATTCCTAAGTAAAATGCAGGGAGCTTGGGCAGGGAAACGCAGCTTTTAAAAAAACTTCATTATCTTTACAGTTATTCCATTATAGGGGCTTTAAGGGGATAGAATGGAGGGAAGTAAGTTGCCTAACAGAGATTACCCATACTATTTTATAAAGGTAGGTAAATTATATTACGTATACCATTCGTATAAGAACGTAAAAAAGAAAGAGGTATCCAGTTACGAATTTACTAATGATGAATCGTTAGCATTTCCTATTGATGAAGAGTCTGCTAAGCAATTGGCAGATAAATGTGGAGGTCATATTGTAATGAAGAATGCTACGTTTAATGATTATATTAGCCAAGGAGAAAGATGGGGTAATTTTATAGATAGCAAAAGGAAGAACATATGGAGAATTTATATCATTAATTGAATGATAAACTTTTTAACTACTGTTTATGTTGAAGAAAAAATCGTTATTTGTCATCATTAAGCATAATTACGAGAACCTACATTACTAAAAGTTAGTTATTAGATTTACTTCAACAAATAACGAAAGGAGTATGGAAAGCTCAGAAAGAGTGAACTTTCCATACTCCTTTTCTCTATTGTTTATTGCTACAATCTTTTTTAGAAATAGGAATTATGCCTATTCTAAAAGAAAGAGCTAATTTCCAGTATACGGATTTATGGATAATTGTTAAATATTAGAAAAAATACAGAAGAGAATTTTTCCGAAATTCTGTAGGACTTAAACCAGTCCACCTTTTAAATTGTCTGCTAAAATGAGAAAGGTTTTTATAACCAAGGCGTCAAGTGTGAAGAGATGTTTTCTTAAAAACAATAAGGCTACCTACAAATGTAGGTAGCCAAAGCCATCAAGACCTATTTAATTATCTAACCTTTTATAATTCTTCACGAGTTATTAGCGAGAAGTTCCAGATTGTCCTGAAAAGCCACCAGCTAATTGTTGTTGAGCAGTTGCTACAAGGCGTTTTGTGATTTCTCCACCTACTGAACCATTTGCACGAGCTGTTGCTTCAGCACCAAGGTTTACACCAAATTCGCTAGCGATCTCATATTTCAATTGATCGATTGCTTGCTCAGCACCACGTACTAATAATTGATTACGACTACCACTGTTGTTGTTTGACATGTTGATTCACCTCCTTGTATGCTTTTAAGATTCCTTTTGTTCAAAAAAAGAATACAAGGTAAATATTGGATGGATAATAAGATAGAATTCAGTGATAATAAACCTGTTGAAAGAAAAAATTTTCATCAAGAAATAACGAAATTCAGTGCTTTCATCTCTTTGTTGATTCAAAATTTATGTTTGCCATGTGTGAAAAGGAATATAACGACATCGTTATATTCCTTTTTCCTTAAAAGAAGGAATCTTAATTGCTCTAAACATTGAGAATAAGTATAACCAATGAGGACAAAAGGTTGTACACTGATAAAAATCCAGTGCTTTTTTCATACGTTTCTAATTAACATAGTACTTGTTTTCGGCACAAAAATAAGTAATGCACTATTTTTGAATAGATTATTTATTTCTTGTAGATCACTTCGTAACCGACATATATAACGAATAGAGCTATGAAGGTAATTCCTATTTCTATAAATGATCCGCAGATTATCTCTTCAACACATATTTCACCATTATTAAAAGAGACTCCCATATCTAACACCCCTATACATAACAATGTTAGAACATATGTTTATCTATTTCGTTTTAGGTACCATAATGTTAATTATCGGCACTATTATGAGGAAAACCTAATTTGTATGAAAGCCTAAAAAAAGGGAAAACTAAAAAAAATTAGTTTTTTATACGGAGGAAAAGAAAATTGCAAGAAAAGAATCGATTAACATCTCCTGAAATTGCAAACTTATGGACACACTATATACGTGAAACATTATCTGTCTGTGTAAATAAATATATGCTTCACACGATCCAAGATTCTGAAATACATAGCCTTTTTCAAACAGCTCTTCAGTACTCACTTAACCATATAGATACCTTAAAAGCGTTATTTAAGAAAGAGAAGTTTCCTATTCCTAATGGTTTTACAAAAGAGGATCTTAACTTAGAAGCCCCTTCTCTATTTACGGATGTTTTGTGTCTCAAATCCCTTTATATGATGAGCACACACGGACATAATGAAATGAGCTTAGCTTTTACGACTTCCATACGTAAAGATATTGTCGAGTTTTATTACCAATGTAATCTTGATGCGATGGAAATATATAAGAAAGCTAAGGACCTTCTTATTTCAAAACAACTTTATCTGAAGCCACCCATATATATAACACCTAATAAGGTAGGAATGATTAAAAAATACAGCTATGTAACCGATGTTTTCGGTAAGCAGAGACCCATGAATGCAATAGAAAGTGGACATACTTATTTTAATTTAAACAAAGCAATGATTGCGAAAGCGATGATCTTTGGTTTTACACAAGTTTCAAAAAATCCAAACGTGCGAGCATTACTAGAGAAAAGTGTACAAACTACGACCAATCACATAACTTCTTTATCATCTTTATTAACCAAAGAGAACATTCATCTACCTAAATCAGTTGAGACAGAAGTTACAAATTCTACTGTTTCTCCATTTTCAGATAGGCTTATGCTTCTCCAAACAGGATTTTTTTATGGTGTAGCAGTAACCTATTATAACGCAGCTCTCATCTCAAGTATGAGAGCCGACATTGCAATAATTAATGAAAAGGCTGCGTTAACTAGTTTATGGATGTTTAATCGTATTGGGAAAGAAATGATTGATAATCAATGGTTAGAGCAACCACCTCAAGCAGATGACCGTAAAAGATTAGGTCATTAGACAAACGTTCTTAATGAATAATGTTTAATAGTTCGAGCAAACTACTAAAGATGATGTAAATCATCATTCCGTATAAAATTATGTGTAAACAGAAAAAACTACTGTTCAGGAGCAGTAGTTTTTTTGTTTTTAAGTTGTATACGCTATATATTTTTAGTTAACATAGTGGCGCTTATCGGAAATTATATGCTAAGTAGCGTGTTTAAAATCTTTTCATTTATAACCAGAGGATGAAAGGTTTATTGTTGGGAAAAATAAACCTGAAAGGAGTGTACTGGATGAAAAAACAAAAAAATTCAACTGATAAACCAACAATTGCAGAAGGAATGAATACTGAAGATGAATTGCAAAAAGATGCAACCCCAGAGGAAATTTCTAAAGGAGAATATACTAACGTAACTACTCTCTCTTTAGATGAAAATGATCCAAGCTAGATTATTTTAGGACGAATTTTTATTACACCGTTTATTTGAAACGGTGTTTTTGTTGATTATTTTTCTCTAGTAATTTCCCCTATCCCGAGCATTATATTAGTTACCATAATGTACTGGTATGCTCCCCTTATAGGTAGCTGATTATGAATTTTGAAGAATCCTCTCAATTGCATTTATTACATAATCCGGCTCATCTCTTTGAATATAGTGTCCACTATTAGGTGCTATAACTAACGAACTGCAGGTTGATAAGTCCAATAATTCTTCCTGCATACGCAGCCATAAAGCTTGTGCCTCAGGCGAATAAAAAGCTTTTTTTCCTGCTGCAAGAATAATAACGGGTGTATCTATAAGTTTTTTTCTATGTATTTTTACTTGTTCTAAACTCTCCATAAATTGGTCATAGGTACCCTCATGGATAAACTGTTTATTATAAGCTTCCTGAAATTCTAAAGGCATGATTGGAAGGAAACGCTGCCTATAATCCTCTGGAGTTGAATCTACAAGGATTAAACCTGCCACCTCATTGGGATACAAAGAAGTATACAATCGAACATTTACCCCACCAAAAGAATGACCAACTAATATATAGGGAGGAGTTAAATGCAATTTTCCTAGTAGCATTCTTAATTCTTTAACCATTTCAGAACTAACTCTTTTATTAGAGCTTATAGTGCTCTTTCCTAAGCCAGCTCGATCGTAAATAAGAACCCTTGTACATTTAGCAATTGATGGCGCTATTTCTGTCCATGCTTTAGAATAATCACCATAACCTGCATCCATTATAACTGTTGGAGATCCTTCATCTCTTCCAAATATTTTTGTATATACTTGAAAACTACCTATATCAACTAGTTCCTCACGTTCTAAATCCTTTTTCATTTAAATATAACTCCTTCCAGAATATATAAAATATCACTTTAAATATTACTATAATAAAGGGGTGAATCGTTATAATTTAATGCATACCATATGCAAAATTAGTTGACATAACAGGTATTATCAGAAATCAAGTGTCATTATGTGTCGAAGGGGTAATGTAAAAGAAATAACATCAGGAGGGGAGGACATACTCGATAACTATGAACGTTTCCTATTCCATAGGGAGATTAAATGTTTAATTGCGGATTATGAGAAGTGTAGACATCTACCTACTAAGAACGAGTTATACAATCAGATAGTATTTCTAAAAAAAACACTTAAATATGGATGTAAAAAAAGAATATCTAGATAGTAGAAGCTATATATTTGTCGAGAAAAACAATTGATCTCTAAATCGGATTGTTTTTCTCTTTTTTATATAAAAGAATAGGTTCTTATCACTTGAATGAAATAAAAAGGAGATCACTAAGATATCATAAAACGAATTACACGACCCATAGAAGCAAATAAATTTATGATATATGGCATATTTTTGTTTAGGAAACTCACATGGTGAATAGGAATAGCGCTTAGTAACTATTTAAAGAAATCTGTGTGGAATTTTCTAAGTAATTGAGAGAAGAGCCTCTAAACAAGAAAAAAATCCCACGATTAATTCGTCTCATTTAGGGGTAAAGTCAAATAAATCTTTTAATAAGGAGACGATTCTTAATGGAAATCCTATGGATGCTAATTGTTGGAGGGATTATTGGTTGGATTGCTAGTTTAATTACAGGCCGAGATGTCCCTGGTGGAATTATCGGTAATATTATTGCTGGTTTTATTGGTGCCTGGTTAGGTGGACTTATCTTAGGTAATTGGGGACCAGTCGTAGGTGGATTTGCAATTATCCCAGCTATTATTGGATCGATTATTTTAGTATTAATTGTAAGCTTTATTATGCGCAAAATGGGACAGAAGAATAATCATGGTCATCATGCATGAGAAAGAGATAAAATGTAAATTGTAATGACTAATAATACCATTCTAATGTTATCTGACTTTATTGAAGAGAAGCAATTCAAACTAAATTCTCACCTTATTTATGTGCTTAGTACAATGGATAAAGATGTTGAAAATGAGACGAGAGTTTAATGATAAAACAATTGCTTTGCAATAAAAGAACGGAAAAAACATAAAAATTGAATCAGCATATCTTATAAGCGACCTTATAATTCTAATTGAAATTAATGAGGTCGCTTATTATTGGGGTAAATCTTTTAAAAATATGAGCCGGTATATTTCCCCGCAATTAATGTTAGTGATTAATGAATCCAGGATAATATTTGTTTATATACATTATTTATCGTGATAGCTAGTGAAAAATGACGTCCCCTTTTTATGATTTGTTATAATAAAAGTATATATGATAAGGAGAGGGCAGAGAATTTAAGTATGATACTTATTAAAAATAGCGAAGAAGTAATAAGAGAAGCAAAACATCAACTTCACACAACCATGGATGATTATCAAACCGAAATTGTCTCTATTTTTGATAATCACCATATTCTAATGAATCAACGAATTAGATTAATGATTCTTTTATCGGATATAAAAGAGCAGGCTGTATTAATTGGAAAACACGCTGCAGTCAAAGGGAGACTAGAGTGTGAAGGGCAGGATCAATTAATTACAGAAGTTATAGATGAAGTTCCTTTCCAGTACAGTAAAGAAACAGTAACCGATTTAGAAGATAATATACAAATCAGTAAAAAAGGAATTGAAGATATAGCAAAAGAGTGCGGATTAGATACTGAAAAAATAGTTAACCTAAAAGCTCTTCTACTTAATCTAAAGGTGTCTAGTTACATAAATGGACACTATGAAATGTATGTAAAAGATAACACTTTATCTAGAAAAAGATCTTAGTACGTGAGGATAAAACGAATAAAGTTTTAACTATACGTAAAACTAATTAAGACGCCGTGAGGCATCAGTACTTAAACTTAAGATATGTGTAACAGAAAAACTACTGTATGTGTGGGAGCAGTAGTTTTTCTGTTTTCAAGCTGTATACTCCCTACATTTTTAGCTACCTTAATGCTTTTCTAGGCGCAAAAAGCATTATATCTTGGGACTGACCCCTTCCTATAATGCTTTTCTGAATACTGATTTATTTTTTCAAAAACGATTCTAATTTCATAAATTCATTTCCATTTCTTTGTGTAGAGTACACTTACCTATTCCTCCTACATTTGATGGAGTTCTAGATATTCTTTTAATGTTTGCTGTAACGTCCCTTTTGTTTCTGCCTTGTCTTCAAAGGAGATTCCTGAGTGAATCATTGTTCGCACCAGGTCAGCACGTAAACCTGTAAGAATTGCCTTACATCCCATCATTGAAATTCCAGTTAATATTTTTTGAAAATGGTCAATGACATGCATCTCCATATTAGCAATTCCAGAAAGATCTATAATTAATGTTTCAATCCTTAAATCTGAGATGCTTGTCAGTACTTTCTCCTCAATCGTTTGGATACGATATGTGTCAACCCTTCCGATCAATGGTAATACAGCTACAGATTGGCTAAGTGGTATAATGGGTACCGATAGATGTTCAACTAAGTCCCTCTGGGAGGCAATTAATTCATCTTTATATTTGGAATAACTAATGAGAAAAGTGTTAAGAAATTGATCAATCTTATCATTAATACGCTTCTCTAAGGCATAAAATTCTTCACGGCTCTTAAAATGGTTATTTATTCGATCATATTGATAGAGAAAATGCCACAATGTTCGCCTAATGGCCTGTACCCATTCTAGTTTGAAGGCAAGAGTTAAAGCGTGCTCCGCCCAAGCTACACCTTCTTGCTCAGCAAAAGCAATGAGTTGTTCTTCTTTTTGCTCCACTACATATAGAGATAACTTTTGAGCATTTTTTAAAAGATCAATATTTCCAGTTTCTAAAATGTCGTTAATTTTAGAGGCTACATTAACCGCCTCCGATAAGAGTTTATCCTGGAAATTTTGTTTATTATCTCTAATAAAATCAGTCATTTTCTCTCTCTGATTATAAATAGCTTCCATTTTGAATACACCCCTTATTTGTTTGCTGATTATCATTATCCTTAATTAATCCATATCTCTAAATGAATTATTATCTATTGTTATTTTTAGTCTTTTTATATAAAGGAAAGGCCTTCTTCTTTTTGCTAACGACACTAGATATGTTTTTAGGTGAAAATAACAAAACTCTTATAATGAATCTTCAAACCTGGATATACCCATAGTAGTGCCACTTCTTTCACTATGATAAAGGGTCAATAGAATTTTTTCCACTGTCTGATATCCATTCAGATAGTTCATCAAAAATGTTCTGCATTTGTTCTTTATTTAACGTGTCAACATTCTCCCATGCACTAGAAATATAAACCTCTAGATGATCAGGACAGGAAATGGATTCAGTAATAAGGGATCTATAAAATAAAGGATTACCACCTTTATCTACTTCACCCTTATATCTATAGTTTTCAAACGTCCAACCCTCTTTTGTTTTTTTAAAATGATAAAGGTCCTTATATCCCGACAGAGGACTGTATATTTGCATTTTGAATCTAGGTGCACTACTCAATTTCAGATACCACCTACCTCCCCAAAAATGTCATTTTTAAATAAGATTCTTTGTATCTTTACCCCTAAAACATATATTTTATTTGCATCTTTTATACCATATCTATCTGTAGTTTCAAACTATGTTGCATTTGTCATATATCACCTAATCTCAATACAACATTACATTTTTTGTTTTTTTTACAAATTTATTTCATTTTTAAAATCTTTATTTCAATTATTGAAGGTAATAACCTGAATATATACCCTATGTTAAAATGAATTAAACTTTAATTTGTAAAATTTCTTTAAATAGTGAGAAAGGGGTTTGGTGATACATGACAATAATAAAAATCAAAGAAATGTTAGAAACGTTATTACGATATGAAGATAGTGAAATCACTCATACCTTTTGTAGTGGAAATCATACCTTTTCTCTCAGTTATTCTAAAGAACTAAAGAATTTTCAAGTGAAGAATATTGAAACGGGCCATATTGAATATTTTCCGGATGTGGAGACTACATCTTTAGCTTTGTATAGAATAATAAGTACTGTGGAAAAAGAAGTCACTGAGTAGTAATCCACTTTTAAAGTTTACATAATCACTGTTACAGGAACCAATTGAAAAAAGAATTCTTGGAGAAGTAAGGAGACTGCACCTGGCTTAATGAAAATTTCTTTCTACACCTTTTTCTGTTATTCTCCATTTTGATCTTAAATTTATAGGTATTTCTCTTTAATAAATGTGACCGTCAAGACTTCGTGGCTCTTTCTCACTTTTGGTGAAGGTGCTTTATAGATGATATAGTGAAATAAAAAGGAGCGAATCTCAACATGCCTTTTTCTTCTTTCACTAATATAGAATGCTTACGAGTTATACAAGAAGATCAATCTTATATGTATCTAGTAAAATCTAAACATTCCTCTTGTATATGTCCGTCTTGTCATACTCTATCTCACCGTATTCATAGCCAATATGTTCGATCCCTTCAGGATGTACCGGCGTATGGTAAAACAACATATATAAAGATACAAACACGTAAGTTTTTTTGCGATGACTGTAGTTGCCCACAAGCTATTTTTACAGAAAGATTTACGTGGTTAGGGACCTATCAACGCAAAACCAAACGTTTACAAGAGATGTTAAAGTCAATCGCACTATCTACGAGCTGCAAAGTAGCATCTCGGCTGTCTAAGCATCTAGGTATTGTAACCAGTCATCATACGCTTTTACGCCTGCTTCATAAATTGAAGCTGCCTTCTTATGAACCGCCGGTTCATATTGGGATTGATGACTTTGCATTTAAGAAGCGTTGTCGTTACGGTACGATTATTATCAATCAAGAAACCCGAAGACCCATCGCTATTTTAAATGGGAGAGATAAAGAAACAGTCGTAAAATGGCTCGAACAGCATCCAACGATTCAAACGGTGACTCGTGATGGTTCTTTCACATACGCTAAGGCTATCTCTCAAGCGCTGCCTCATGCTTATCAGATTACGGACCGTTGGCATATTCTGAAAGGTTTATTTACAGCAATTCGAGAGACCTTACAACAATCTTTTCCATCTATATGGAGAAAAACAGAATATAAAAATCCTACAACAGAACCACTTATTATCCGCAAGACAGATGTTCAACGCCATCAGTATGCTGAGCAAGTTTGGCAACGCGCCTTAGAAGTGAAAGAGTGGAAAGAAAAAGGGAAATCCATTGCTTGGATTTCGCGTCAAATGCATATTTCACGTAATACGGTCTATAAAGATTTAAGACGCAAGAAAAAAGAGCCTATTAGTCGTGTAAGACTATTAGATCCATTCCTAAATCAATTACGTCAATGGAACCTATCTGGGTGGACGACGAGTCGTATGGAGGCAGAACTTAAAAAGATAGGCTATACAGGATGTCGCTCTACTTTAAATGAAGCCGTTTCGAGAATTCGTCATGAATATAGAGCCAGTGCCACAACGCATTCTTTGTCTAGAGCTTCCCTACTGTGGAAAATATGGAGTGAAAAGAATAGAAACTGGTTAGATTCATTACCTTCGGCATGTTTAAAAGAGTTTCCATTAATACCACAATTATTTGAAGTGACACGTAAATTTAGAAACATCGTGAGTAAACGTAGTAATCAAGGCATACCTGGTTGGATTGAAACATGTAAAATGTATTCGTTTCCAGCTCTCGATACCTTTATAACCTATATAGAAAAAGATTTACAAGGGGTAATGGCTGCTTGTGTTGATCCTTTAAGTAATGGGCTATCTGAAGGACATATACATCGTGTGAAGATGTTAAAACGTATGATGTATGGTCGGGCAAGTGATGAGCTGTTGAAAAAACGAGTGCTCATACCATTATTATAGGTAGAGTTGTTTTTCTGAAAAAATAATGCATGTCTTTGACATATAGCGACGTTTACCTTCACCAAAAGTGAGAAAGAGCCGACTTCGTGAACACTCCGTGCTAATTATTCATGAACACTTATTGATCCAAAGATAGTAGAACGATTTTTCATGCGATAACTGTCTCCATTTAAATGAATGACTTCTACTCGGTGGATAATCCTATCCAATATAGCTGTTGTAATACCCGGATCGCCAATCAGTTCTCCCCATTCCTCTGGTCCTTTATTGGATGTAAACACAATAGAGGTTCGGTCATACAGTTGATTAATAAAATGAAAAAAGAGATTCGCTTCTTGTTGATCCATCGCCATATACATGATGTCATCAATGATGACTAAGTCTGCGTTTAAAAGACGTTTTACTATTGTTTGTGATTTTCTCGTAATATCCTGTGTATTTAGCGCTCGTACGAGCGCACCCATTGCTAAAAACATCACTTTATATCCTCGGTAAATAGCTTCTATTCCTAATCCGATTGCCAGGTGAGTTTTCCCAACACCTGGCGGACCTAAAAGGATAAGATTATATGCTTGTTCTAGCCAAGTAAGCTCTCGCAGCTGATTTAATTGCTTGGTACTTAATGACTGTTGTTCCTCTATTCGAAAGTCTTCTAATGTCTTCTGATAGGGAAAAGAGGCTAGTTTTAAACGTTTTAGTACTTTGTTATCCTCTCGGCGCTTAGTTTCAAAAGATAAAATACGATATAAAAAAGCTTGATATGAATCTTGTTCTTTTTCAGACGTATGAATAAATTCCGAAAGAGAAACTGAGACCTCTTTAAACTGTAACTCTGCTAGTTTTTGCTGCACCATCTCATTTGTTATACGCATGACGATTCGTCGTCTCCTTTCAATATGGATACATACATGTCCAGAGGTCTTGTGTCTGCTTTTATAGATGAATGGACTTGTGTTTCAATCGATGGTGGTGTGTAAAAAGTATCTTTAGATGGTAATTGTTGAGGGTTTCTCTGGGTGAGTACCTGAATCACATCACGAAAGTCATTTGCACTATAAAGCTTTTTACGCATACAAAGATCTAATGCTTGTGTAAGGATAGTTGTAGGATAATTTGTACGGATATTTTCTATAATTTGAAGCTGATCCCGGATGTATCTCGGATAGTTCTGACGAACTTTCTCTAGATATTCATAGGCTTGAGTGGAATCTTCAAATTGTTGGCTCATCTTATCAATCCATTCGGGTATGCCTTTACTCCAATCTCTCCTATGGTTTCGGTGTTGAATAAGCTTCCCTTTGTCTAGTGAAAGTGGGTGCCTGGCAAGAATGATATCACTTGAGCTCTGTTTTTGTATAATCAACTCTTGTTCTGCTGTGACCGTAAGGTATACAGTGGTTTCTTCTGTAGGTTTGTATGTTCCAATCGGAACTGAATAACGATTTGAACGAAATCGAATGGTATTGTCCTTACGTACAATCCTTGTTATACTAAGATTGTTCTGAATGAAAGAGATCGATTGAAGGTGTTCCTTTTCGAGTTGGTGTACCTCAATAGGTCTCTTTTTTGTTGTATTATGAATGTTTCGATTGGCTGTACGCTCTAACCATCCCAGGCTTTTTTCGTTCCATTTTTCTAAGTTATAAAAAGGGCGGTGTTTGGCAAAGTTCTTTTTAATATATCCAACGACGTTCTCAATTTTCCCTTTGCTTTCAGGATCTGCTTTTCTACATAGATGGACCTTGAATTTCCGATAGGTGACATATCCTTGAAACGCTTCTGTTAGCTGAATATCTCCCCCATTTTCATTCACCGAGATTAAGATATCTTGGTCGTACACAATTTCCTTCGGCATTCCTCCAAAATATTCAAAGGCTCGTTCATGTGCGTTAATGACATCCTTTGTTGTGAAGGGCCTGTCTAACCATTCCACATATTTAAAACGAGAGTGTGACAATACGAATGTGATGAACCATAAACGTATCTCTGTTGTTTTTTCTCCTTTTCGTACTTTACATGTTCCAAAATCAACTTGTGCTTGCTGTCCCATCGGGGGATCTGGAATGGCTTCATATTGTCGCGTAGGCACGGTTCGGGAAATACCGTATTCATCCCGAAGGGATGCGACATACATTCGCACTGTGCTATCACCAACTTTGACGTCGGGATACTGTTCTTTTAACCAGTCTTGAATTTGTGCAGCTGTTAAGTCTGAATGCTTTTCCAGCCAACCTAAAATAACCTCTTTATATCTATCTAACTTTCTACTTTTTTTATGAGAACTAGCCATCCATAAGGCCATTTCCTCAGGATCTTTTTTCATGTATTTATACACGGTATTCCTCGAAATGCCTAATTTTCTAGCTACCTGAGTAATTGTGAATCCTTGTTTTCTTAAGCGTTTAATATTCATGTACACGTTCCATTTATCCACCTTTCCATCCTCCATCACGTAAATATCGTATCTTTATCTTACGTGATAGATTATTGTTTAAGGAAGTGTTCACGAATTTCAGCATTTTTGTTCACGCTATTCGAGCGTGTAGTGTTAATGCTATTGGCTCTTTCTCACTTTTGGTGAAGGTGCTTTATAGATGATATAGTGAAATAAAAAGGAGCGAATCTCAACATGCCTTTTTCTTCTTTCACTAATATAGAATGCTTACGAGTTATACAAGAAGATCAATCTTATATGTATCTAGTAAAATCTAAACATTCCTCTTGTATATGTCCGTCTTGTCATACTCTATCTCACCGTATTCATAGCCAATATGTTCGATCCCTTCAGGATGTACCGGCGTATGGTAAAACAACATATATAAAGATACAAACACGTAAGTTTTTTTGCGATGACTGTAGTTGCCCACAAGCTATTTTTACAGAAAGATTTACGTGGTTAGGGACCTATCAACGCAAAACCAAACGTTTACAAGAGATGTTAAAGTCAATCGCACTATCTACGAGCTGCAAAGTAGCATCTCGGCTGTCTAAGCATCTAGGTATTGTAACCAGTCATCATACGCTTTTACGCCTGCTTCATAAATTGAAGCTGCCTTCTTATGAACCGCCGGTTCATATTGGGATTGATGACTTTGCATTTAAGAAGCGTTGTCGTTACGGTACGATTATTATCAATCAAGAAACCCGAAGACCCATCGCTATTTTAAATGGGAGAGATAAAGAAACAGTCGTAAAATGGCTCGAACAGCATCCAACGATTCAAACGGTGACTCGTGATGGTTCTTTCACATACGCTAAGGCTATCTCTCAAGCGCTGCCTCATGCTTATCAGATTACGGACCGTTGGCATATTCTGAAAGGTTTATTTACAGCAATTCGAGAGACCTTACAACAATCTTTTCCATCTATATGGAGAAAAACAGAATATAAAAATCCTACAACAGAACCACTTATTATCCGCAAGACAGATGTTCAACGCCATCAGTATGCTGAGCAAGTTTGGCAACGCGCCTTAGAAGTGAAAGAGTGGAAAGAAAAAGGGAAATCCATTGCTTGGATTTCGCGTCAAATGCATATTTCACGTAATACAGTCTATAAAGATTTAAGACGCAAGAAAAAAGAGCCTATTAGTCGTGTAAGACTATTAGATCCATTCCTAAATCAATTACGTCAATGGAACCTATCTGGGTGGACGACGAGTCGTATGGAGGCAGAACTTAAAAAGATAGGCTATACAGGATGTCGCTCTACTTTAAATGAAGCCGTTTCGAGAATTCGTCATGAATATAGAGCCAGTGCCACAACGCATTCTTTGTCTAGAGCTTCCCTACTGTGGAAAATATGGAGTGAAAAGAATAGAAACTGGTTAGATTCATTACCTTCGGCATGTTTAAAAGAGTTTCCATTAATACCACAATTATTTGAAGTGACACGTAAATTTAGAAACATCGTGAGTAAACGTAGTAATCAAGGCATACCTGGTTGGATTGAAACATGTAAAATGTATTCGTTTCCAGCTCTCGATACCTTTATAACCTATATAGAAAAAGATTTACAAGGGGTAATGGCTGCTTGTGTTGATCCTTTAAGTAATGGGCTATCTGAAGGACATATACATCGTGTGAAGATGTTAAAACGTATGATGTATGGTCGGGCAAGTGATGAGCTGTTGAAAAAACGAGTGCTCATACCATTATTATAGGTAGAGTTGTTTTTCTGAAAAAATAATGCATGTCTTTGACATATAGCGACGTTTACCTTCACCAAAAGTGAGAAAGAGCCATGCTATTTTAGCAGTCACAAATAAATAGAAATAAGGGAGATTTCCTGTCGAATTTGGGTGGAATTTATACAAAATTACCTTCTAAAACAAAGTTTGCTAAAAAAAAGAGAGGGAACAAAATAGATATAAATTAGGGGTTATTTGTAAATCGGAATTCATTAAGAATTTTTCGAAAATATGTATTACTTTTACAGGAAAGGGGTAATAACATGGAAAATTTGGTCGATGAACTTTTACTAACATCCTATGATAAGGCTATAAAATTAAACTTAGAAAGAGAGTTCATTCTCATTCTTGAAAAAGAAATAAAAAGAAGAGGTTTGCCTCTGACAAGTACCTTAATCAAATATTATATGGAATGAGATAATGGCTTGAGAACATTCATTAATGACTCAACATTAACGAATATCCTTTTGAGTTTTAATAATGTAGATATAACTTTTTAAAAACCAGCATAAAAGAGAATTACTATTGATACAAGGTTCCCCTGTTAAGTAAGTAAAAGGAATAAACAATATTTGATATGTCAGTATGACACGGAATTTGGTACATCTTTATCGTCAACTACCAAATCCCGCATACGTTTGCTTTGATCCCTTTTCTTCTCTAAAAGAATACGTTAAAGGAACTGTAACTTGAACACGCTCACAACAGCATTTCAAAATAATTTAGTTAAGAGGAAGTTTGATATGAAAAGTGGTTCCTTTCCCGACAATACTTTGAACCGAGATAGTTCCTCTGTGTTCACGTATAGTGGCAAATACTTGAGTAAGACCTAGACCCGTTCCTTCATTTTTAGTGGAAAAAAACGGGTTTCCCAGTTGTTTTAATTGTTCTTCAGGAATTCCCACTCCCGTGTCACTCACTTTTATATGAATGTATCCCTCATCAAAGTAATGTTCAATCTTTATTTTCCCTTTATCTTCAACAGCTTCTAATGCATTTTTAATCAGGTTAAAAAGAGCTTTTAGTAATAAATTTCGCTTTCCTATTATCAGTCGCTTAGAATCTATTGCGTCCATCTCTATTTCCACGTTGTAAAGTCTTCCTTGAAAGAGGAATAAGAGAGATGCTAATTCTTTGCATATATCGATAGGAACAAAAGGTTCGTCATCTAAGTCCGGCTTGGATACCTGTAATAAATTTTGAAGAGTGTTAAATGCTTTTTCTAATTCAGTTTCCATTATATCTAAATAGGAATGGGGGCGAGATTCTTTTAATAACTGTAAAAATCCTTTAACTGTTGTAAGGGGATTTTTAACTTCATGGGCAATACTAGCTGCTATTTGACCAATAGCCGAGAGTTTTTCTCCTTCATTTAAAAGCTTCTCTGCTAATTTACGATGGGTAATATCTTGAATAATGACTTGTGCAAAGACTTCATCACCTAAGTAATAAGGAGCAGACATGACTTCGATCTCTATAAATTCTCCATCATTTCTTATTATTCTTTGTTCTATGAGTTCTGCTGCTTCCTGTTCCTCCAAAACCCTTTTTAATCGTTCTTTAAACACGTCATGGAAGTCAGGATGTAAAAAACGATACCAACTTTTATATAGGACTTCCTCGTGAGTAGCTACATTCAGTAAATTCAAGCATACCTTATTACAGTAAAGAATGTGGCCTTCTTTTTCAATAATCAAAATAGAATTAAGGGAATATTCAATTAACTGTTGAAAATCTATGTCTGTAGACTGAATTCGTATATCCATGACTATCCCTCACTTTTACTTTAAAAGTACCCTTTTTATCTATAATCAACCCTTTTTACCTATTTATATTCTATGATTGACTAGAAAATATTCCTAGAATGAAAGTAAATAATAAACAAACCATACCCAAGTAGGTATGGTTTGTTTTTATTAACTACAAAAGGAGGAAATTGAATTATAAAATACAGACTTTATTTTTAAAGATATATGTATATGAATCTACAAATCTGGCCAGACTAATAAAGTATTCCCCCTATTCCAATAAATTTCAAAATCCTTTGCTGATAGAAGCAAAGGATTCTTTTTGTTATTAATCGTAATTTATTACAAGTAAGTTTACATAATGTGATTTTCTAGGAAGCCTTTGTTCTGAGGAATATGGTACTTAGTCTCTTTTTCATCTACTTATTTTCTTAGGAGATCCCCAATGCCCAATCAACTGCTGTTTGTGCATGTATTTCTGTGGTATCGAATATAGGTATCCAGATATCATTCTGATTAATTAGTAAGGAGATTTCAGTACAACCTAATATAGCTCCTTCTATTCCATCGTTGATTAAACCATTTATAATTTTTTGATATGCACTTTTGGAACCTAAGTCAATCTTCCCTAAACATAATTCTTTGTAAATAATATCATGTACAATTTGGCGCTCTTTTTCGCTGGGGATATTAACTTCAAGATTATGATTAGCCATAAGTCGACCTTTATAAAAATCCTCTTCCATCGTAAACTTCGTGCCAAGCAACCCGACTCTATTAATCCCTTGGTCTTTTATTTTCTTAGCTGTGGCATCTGCAATATGTAAAATAGGAATACCAATGTGTTGCTGAATATCACTTGCCATTTTATGCATAGTGTTTGTACAGATAACTAAAAAGTCGGCTCCACCTTTTTCGATATATTGAGCTCCTTTAATCATTAACTCTGTTGCTTCATCCCATCTATCACTATGTTGCAATTTCTTTATTTCTTCAAAGTCTACAGAATACATCACACTTTTAGCAGAGTGATGTCCTCCTAACTTTCTATTTACTGTTTGATTGATAATTCTGTAATACTCGCTTGATGATTCCCAACTCATTCCACCTAATAAGCCTATTGTTTTCAATTGACCTAACCTCCTTTATAGAAAATATTACCACAAATTAAGATTTTATCAGTGTAAACATCATATATAATCGTAGTTACCATAATAAGTATTACAAGAACCAATAAAAGTCCGTAAAAGTATACTTTTACGGACTTTTCATTTAGATAATAAAACTATCATTTTTACCGTTCATTTAAGTTCGGAAATTAATTACGAACGTATTCTAAAACACACATACTTTTACGAACGTTTTTGATGAAATAAGTTAGAAGAAAAACGCAAAGAAGCCTATGTACTTATCAAGATTACATAGGCTTCTAGTAATTAACATTAATGATACGTATAGTACTAATATTATGATCTCAGTAAATGCTTCATCTTTTCTTCTGTTTCTTTTTCTTGGCAAGGTTGATAAATGGTTACTTTTAATTCAGGTGCATCATACACTTGGAGTGTGATATGATCCATAATCATTTCTCCTACCACAGGATGAATAATTGTCTTCTTTCCACAAGGCATACCTAAAACTTCATGATTAGACCACCACTTGTAAAACTGAGGGCTTTTCTCGCTAAGTTCACTAATCATAGCTTTAAACCACTCATCTCCGACAAAGCGTGTGTAAGCTAGGCGAAATTGGGCAATTAGTCGTTGAGCATGATCTTCCCAATTTTGAAAAAGGTTTTGATATTCTTTGGAAGTAAAACAGCGCCACACTGCATTGCGGTTTCGCTCGTCCATCTCGTTAAAGTCCCCAAATACCACCACAGCAGCTTTATTCCAGTCTACGATATTAAGTTTTTCATCTGTTACATAGGCAGGGCAGTGACCTAATTGACTTAATAGGTTTTTTATAACACGATCTATATTTTCTCTTTCATTCTGCACGGTTGCAGACGGAAGCGGCTGATTGCCTAATGAAAATAAATGCTCCATTTCTTCTTTGTTTAATTTAAAAATACGAGATATGGCTTCTAATACTTCGGAAGATACTTGTATATCTCGTCCTTGTTCTAGCCACGTATACCAAGTTATGCCGACTCCTGCTAGTTGAGACACTTCTTCTCTGCGTAATCCTTTAGCTCTTCTCCTCGGTCCAATAGGCAAATTAAAATCTTTTGGAGACAATCGTTCTCGTCTTATCTTTAGAAAATCTCCTAATTCTTTTCTTCTTTCTTTATCGCTTACCATGATTTTACTCCTTTGTGTAGGTAGTACTTTTACTGCTAGTATAACTAGACTCCTATTACCATTATAATCCTTATTTTATGATCTAGGTAAGGGAGGTGAAACAGATGATAGTAAAAGATAGCGAAAAGACGTCTGATATATCAAAAGGATTAGTTCTTTTAATGGCTACAGTTTGCGGGTTTACAGTGGCTAACGTCTACTTGAACCAAACCCTTTTAGTAAGCATGTCCGCCAGTTTTCATGTTTCAGCGGCCAGCATAGGCATTATAGCTACTTTAGCTCAAATTGGATACGCACTAGGAAATCTTTTGATAGTACCGTTGGGAGACATCTTTGAACGAAAAAAATTGATTTTGTTTTTATTATTCGCTATATGTATCGTTCTCGCTTTAAACGCTTTATCTATCAACAAAACGTGGATGCTGGTTACAAGTTTAGCTTTAGGAATTGTAACGGTTGTTCCTCAAATTATTGTTCCGTTGGCTGCGAATATAGCTTCAGGTCATAATAGAGGAAAAGTTTTAGGAAATGTCGCCATTGGATTAATTTGTGGTATTTTAGGCGCTCGACTTGTTAGTGGTTTTATTGATGTTCATTTTGGGTGGCGAATGGTGTATTGGACGTCTGCTGTGGCTACACTTTTTATGATTTTGTTAGTTTACGTCTATTTTCCAAAAAGTAAGGGAGCGAATGCACCCAGTTATAAACACTTAATCATGTCGTTAGGTCCGCTGTTTATAAAAGAAAGAGCCCTGCAACAAGCATGCGTAAGTCAGGGAATGATGTTTGCTTCTTTTAGTGCATTTTGGACCACGCTTGTCTTTTTATTAGATACAGATCCCTATTTCTATGGAAGTGACATGGTGGGGGTAATAGGGTTAGTCGGGATAGCGGGAGCGTTTGCTACGCCGATTATCGGACGTTTAATTGATACAAAAGGGGCAAAGTTTGCAAGTCTTTTGTGTATGTCCATATCTTTACTTGCCTTTATAGGTCTTATAAGGGGAGGGTACTGGTTGCCTGGGTTAATTTTAGGAGCTCTTCTCATAACGATAGGAACTCAAGCAAACCAAGTTGCCTGTCAGTTTACTATTTTCCAATTAGGAGAAGAAAAAAGAAGTCGATTAAATGGATTATATATGGTTTCCACATTTTTAGGAGGGTCCCTAGGATCTTATGTGGGTTTACTTGCATGGAGTAAATGGGAGTGGCATGGAGTGTGTGCCATAGCCATATTGATGATAGCCATTAGCTTTTGTTCTTTAATTCCAATAAGCATCCCTAAAAAAACGATAGGGAATTTCATGAATAAGAAAGGAAGTAATACGTAATGAGAACACACACAGATAACTTTCAACGAGGATTAGATATATTAGCTAAGATTGATCCAGAGAACTATAAGGACATAATGGCTGGCTTTGAACAGTCAGCTCTCCCTGATTTAGGAACGTTAGCTGTAGAGTTTAATTATGGACAAATTTTCTCGAGACCAGGCTTAGACTTAAAGTCACGCCTTCTTGCCGCAGTGGCTGGCCTAACTGCATTAGGCAATACGAAACAGCTGAAATTTTACATAAACGGGGCTTTGAATGGTGGGTGGACACAGGAAGAAATTTTAGAAGCAATGTTACAAATGGTCATTTATGCTGGATTCCCTGTAGCTTTAAATACGATTTTAACAGTAGCCAATGAAGTCTTTTCTGAAAGAACAGAAAGAAACAAAAAGGAGAAACAAAATGATTATTGATAGTCACGCACATGTGGTTTTACCTATAGAGAATCATATTAAAATGATGGATGAAAGTGGAATAGATAAAACCGTATTGTTTTCTACTCTTGTTCATCCAGAAAAAAGCAGCAACGTTAAAGAATTCACCACGGAAATGAACAAACTAAATCAAATTCTAAATAATGAGGTGAATCCCGTACAAGCACGCTTAAAGGCGCTAGAAGAAGTAATCGTTGCGATTAAGCAGCACCCGAATCGGTTTGTTGGATTTGGTTCGGTTCCACTTTCTTTTTCTTCTGGTGATGTCACTCTAAACGATTGGGTAGAGAAGCTTGTCAAAGAGCAAAGGATGAAAGGTCTCGGAGAATTTACTCTTGGCCCAGGTCAAATTCCATTGTTAGAACCTATATTTAAAGCAGCAAGTGACTATACGTCTTTGCCTATCTGGGTACATACTTTTTATCCTTTGAACTTAAAGGATATTCAAGAGTTATTTCTTCTCACTCAAAAATATGAAAATGTTCCGGTTATATACGGGCATATGGGCGGAATTCATTGGCTACAAACGATAGAAATGATAAAAGACACTAAAAATGCTTACTTAGATATATCTGCATTTTATACAACATACGCCTTGTCTTTAGCTATAAAAGAAATACCTGAAAGAACGTTATTTAGTTCGGACTTTCCATATGGAGATCCATATTTAAATCTACAGGCCGTTAAGCGTCATACATCTAGTGGAGAAGTTGCAGACAGAGTGTTGGGTGGAAATATCTCAAATCTGTTACATATATAAATTCAGCGTTTTTGTTTGATGTTGTGTTGTACGGGATAGCTAGCAGTGAATTTTAAAATTATTTTCTGCCTTGAAATAAAAAAGGCAGCCAAATAGAGGGCTGCCTTTTAAACGAAATTCTAGAATTTCGTTTTATCATCATATATGATGAATTCCATTTGAAATATATCATATTCTGTAATCCTTCAGTTTCTTAATTCCTCTCTCGGAGATACCTTTAAAGACTCACATTATAAAATCTACTTACTTAATTTTGTTTATTGCTAACAAGAGTGACATGCGAAGTTTTCCCTTTTGATTTCCTAGATGAAAGATAAACGCCAGTAAAGATAATAAGTAGTCCAACGACTACGTTTGGAGTAATTGTCTCTCCCAGTAGTACATAACCCCATACCATGGCTGAGGCAGGGATCAGGTAAGTAACCGTCGCTGCTAATTCAGGGCCACCATTTTTATTGATATAAAAATAGATTAACTGACCCAGTCCTGAGCCAAAACAACCGAGACCCACAATTGCCAGAATCGGAAGTGGATGAATCAACAAATCTGATTTGAAGGGTTCGGTAATCAGCATCCCAACTAAACCGATGATAGAACCTGTTAGTAAGGTGAAGGTTGTTATAGTTAGTACGCTCACCTCAGACAAAAACCGTTTTGTTAACTGCCCAGCAAGCCCATAGCAGATACAAGCAACAAGCATTGTTCCAATTCCGACAAACCCTTTCCCGAAAATCTGACCAAATTGAAAATCCATAAGGACGAGTATCCCGAAAAACCCGATAAGAATACCGATCCACTGACGTCGGGTAAGTCGATAAGAAAAAAGAATAAATCCGATAAGACCTGTCCAGATTGGAGTGGTCGCATTTAGAATAGAGGCAGTTGTACTGTTTATCTCAGTTTCGCTTAAGGAAATTAATCCCCACGCCAAACCACAGTTAAATATACCAACAACAATCAACGCCTTCCAGGGGAGTTTCTCTTTAACTTTTCTACGCTTCCACCATAAAAACGGGAGCAAGATGATTGCACCTGCTAAACAACGAAAAAATACAATTCCCCATATACCAGCTGAGGGAAGCAGCCACTTCATAAATACAAAAGATAAACCCCAAATTAAACTAAGCCCAATTAAGGCTCCATACAATCGAAACATAATACACCTCCTTACTTCACTTATTATTGCAAATTTTGTTGATTATTTCATTCCGAAATTTTGCTTTGGAGAACATTTTCTCATAGTTTTTTATTTTCATTATCTTAATATCTTTCTTTAGGTATATAAAGTATTTCTTTTTTAATAATAAATTTGACGCTATTCATAGGAATAATTCGGAAAACTTTAGAGTTTTTATTGAAAACGGAACATGTGTTCTTGTATAATGTAGGGAACGAATGTTCTTTTTTGGGTCGATTAAGAGCTGCTGCCAAACAGAGTCATTATATGCACCGACATCAAGGTATTCCATGCTTTATTTTTTCTATTAAACGCAAACGTTGAAGAAGAGGAGAAAATGAGCTTGTTGGAGGATATTGTAATCAGCGTAAAAGCAGCCTATGCGCTTGCCAAAACGATTAATTAAATTTGGCTTTCTCTTTAAGAACATCCCACTATACTATCATCTTAAAGAGAAAAGATAACCAATATATAAAGTATAAAAAATTAGTTTTCTAAGGAGAAATAACATTGAACTCTACACTCAATAATTCAGAAGATATAAAAAGGGAAGAAGGACAAAAGCAGCTGCTTGAAAAAAGTCTTCAAGCTCATAGAAATAAAAAATGGATAATCAACTTTACTTGTACTATATCTCTTCTTTTATATGAGGGAAGATTAAAAAAGAGCCAATCAAACATTGATTTACTCTTTTTTATAAATGGCTGCTAAGAATACGCTTTATGTAAAGCGAAAAAATCTTTCACTGTACCTATATAAAAAACAATGATAGCCAAGAAATCACAAAAAGGGTTACAGAAAAAACTGTAACCTCAATATTAAACTTCTACTCTTCTAAAAGTGTCCCCGAGGAAGTTATTCAATTCAATAAACTGTTTTTCGATAGGGGTAAATTCATAATTTAGCCGGGAAATGAGATAAAAGTCAGTGTACCGATAAGGTGGTGGAACTTCTAAAAAATTATGGATGTTATAACGATTTGCGATACGCTTAGATATTAAGGAAATTCCCATGCCCATTAACGCAAATTGTACTAATGTTTCTGGATCGCTGACTTCGATCATGTCACCTTGTTCAATATGTAAGCTGGCATAAATAGTATGTAATATTGTCATGTACAAGCACTTATCTGAAAGTACCAGTATATTTTTTTGTCTTACATAGTCATCAAATATCGTGTGTTGATCAATATCGCGACCAATGACAACCATTTCTTCTACGCCTACTTTTTTATATTTTATCTTTTGGTTGTTTAATGATCCAATTGTATAAGCTACATCGATTTGTCCAAGTAGAATTTGATTTTCGATATATTCGGTTGAACCCGTTTTTAGTGTTACTGCTAGATCTGGATAGGTGTTGTAAAGTTTGTTTAAAGCGCTTGAGAATTGAGTGCCCCCAACTGATATCATGGTGCCAATACGGAGTTTTTCATCTTGTTTCTTCATTTTATTTTCAGTTTCTTCCCAAAGAAGCAATATTTTTTTAAATTGGTGATACAATTTTTCTCCTTGCTTGGTTAATTTAACGCCCTTTGAGTTTCTAATAAACAGTTCTTGATTATAATAGCTTTCTATTTTCTTTATTTTGGCGGTCATATTAGATTGAAGGTGGTTCAATTTCATTGCAGCCGCAGATATATTTCTTAATTCGGCCACTGAAACAAAAGCTTTCATATTTTCAATATCCATTCATATTCACCCTCCATCAAAAAAAGTGATATAGCTATCATATTTTAACATTTAAAATAATGATTCATTTTAATTATACTTGATTAAAAGGTAATATTTTCTACAAAATGTGGGAGGAATGTCTAATGAAGGAGAAATTAATAAAAGTAGGAATTATAGGGGGATCTTTAAATAATCAATGGGCGAGCAAAACACATATTCCAGTACTGAAAGAAAGCCCTTTTTATCGAATAACCGCAATTGGAACATCAAAAGCAGAAACCGCCAAGGAAAGTGCGAGAGTACTTAATGCTTGCCATAGCTTTACAGATTATAAGGGACTAGCGCAATCTAAAGATGTTGATTTAGTAGTAGTTAGTGTAAAAGTTCCGTTTCATTACGAAGCTTCAATTGCAGCAATAGAGGAAAAGAAACATATTTATTGCGAGTGGCCTTTAGGTGTAGATACTAAGCAAGCAATTAAACTGGCAAAGTTAGCGGATAAGGTGGACATTCACCATGCGATTGGGTTACAAGCAAGACAATCTCCCGAGGTGAATTATGTAAAGCAGGCTATTAACCAAGGGGAAATTGGAAGAATTATCTCCTGTACCATGCAGGTAGCGACACAAGGAAAGGGTGGAATAACAGATGAAGCAAACAGCTATATCTTAAAAAAAGAAAATGGAGCGAACCTTCTTACAATCAACGGTGGACACTCGCTTGATGTTCTGTGCTACATCTTAGGTGATTTTAAAGAGTTATCGTCGATAATGAATACGCATTATACAGAAGCTCTCATACAAGGAACAAAAGTTACGGTGTCAAAGGATACAGCGGATCAAATCTTAATACAGGGAACACTCAACGGCGATATTTCAGCTGCTGTTCATATTCAAGGCGGAGTTTATCCTGCTTTTCAATTAGAGATTAGAGGAGAAAAAGGTGTTTTTTGCTTAACCCAGAATTCTTCATCCGGTCACGTGCAATTTGGTAATCTCAAAGTAGAGAAGGTTAAGTATCCTACTTATTTATTAAGTACTGAAAGTGTGTATGTTGAAGAGATAAACGTATCTTCAGCAAAAGATAATCATCCAAAAGATTACGTTGAAAAGGCTTATAAGGTGTTGGCAAAAGATATATTTGAACATAAAAGTCAAATTCCAAACTTCCACGATGCTGTTAAACTTCATCAATTATTAGATGCGGTTCGAATATCTGCAGAGACTGGTGAAAGGGTAACGCTTGATAAATAAACGAAAGCCTCTTTCTTATAAAGTTAAAATGTTTATAATTTTAATAACTATCAAGTCAATTGTAGAAGGGCATTTCCTACATTTGAAGAATAGTAACACCATTAAATGAATTGAAGGTTGACTGTATGATTGCGAGAGAGACAGATTAAAAAATTGAATAGGAGTGTTCCTTGATGACAAATAGTAAAATGCATCCTAAGGTCGATGAGTTTTTAAGTAAAGCTAAAAAGTGGAAAGAAGAATATGAGACGTTGAGAAAGATTGTTCTTGACTGTGAGTTGACCGAAGATTATAAATGGATGAACCCTTGTTACACGTTTGAGAAAAAAACATTGTTTTAATACATGGATTCAAAGAATACTGTGCGCTACTGTTTCCTAAAGGTGCTCTGTTACAAGATTCTCATAGTATTCTAATTCAACAAACAGAGAATGTACAAGGCGCGCGACAAATTCGGTTTACCAATGTGCAAGAAATAGCTGAAAAGGAAGCCATCTTGAAAGCTTATATTGATGAGGCCATTGAGGTGGAAAAAGCCGGATTAAAAGTCAAAGTCAAAAAGCATGAAGAACTCATTATTCCTGAAGAGCTACAGCATAAATTTGATGAAATACCTGCTCTAAAAGATGCTTTTACTACATTGACTCCAGGACGGCAAAGAGCATATATTCTTTATTTTTCTGCGGCCAAACAATCTAAGACTCGAGCATCAAGAGTTGAAAAATGCATTCCGAACATTCTTAATGGAAAAGGATTAAATGATTAGTACATTTTATTTAAAACATGGCTAATATAAATTGTTAATGTATTTGAGTTAAAAATGAAATAAGGTTAAGTGAACTGACTGATGTTCCATTTGTATAAAAGTAGAGTAGATTAAAAAAATTATTTGAGGAGAAAATGCTATGGAAGTTTTTGCAGAATATTTAGCGCGTATAGATAGCCCTGACCACCGTGATCGAACAGAGGAAGTTTTGGCTTGGATTGCTAATACTTTCCCGAATTTGGAACCACAAATCAAATGGAATACGCCAATGTTTACTGATCATGGAACATTCATCATCGGCTTTGCCTCAGCGAAACATCATTTGAGCGTTTCACCTGAAGAAACAGGGATTGCGCACTTTAATGATGACATTGCCCAGGCTGGATACAGCGCTACCAAAGGCCTATTTCGAATTCTATGGACTGAGCCAGTAAACTATGAATTACTTAAAAAAATAATTGAGTTTAATATGTTAGATAAGAAAGACTGTTCAACTTTTTGGCGGAAATAAAAAGCAGATTATGAAAGGTGAACTGATCCCCAAGCAGCTTAGGAATTACAGGATAAATTGGAAGCTGAACTAAAAAGAAAAGATGATCCAGTTTACGAATGGAGAAGAAGGAGGGTACAGAACGATGGATTTTGAAATGGTTATGAAAGAACTAGAAGCGCTTGGTACGGAACGAATTAAAAAGACTTACATAAACAATGGTGCACACGATCCGCTTTTTGGAGTGGCAACAGGAAAAATGAAGCCGATTGCAAAGAAAATCAAGAAAAACCAGGCTTTAGCTGAGCAGCTTTACGCTTCTGGCAATTACGATGCTATGTATTTTGCTGGTATCATTGCAGACCCAACAGAGATGACTGCGGAGGATTTTGAGCGTTGGATTGATAAAGCGTATTTTTACATGCTATCCGATTATGTAGTTGCAGTCACTTTGTCAGAAACCGATTTTGCGCAAGTTGTTGCTGATAAATGGGTGGCAAGCGGTGAAGAACTTAAAATGTCGGCAGGTTGGAGTTGTTACTGCTGGCTTTTAGGTAATCGTCCTGACGATGAATTTAGCACAAGCAAGATTGCCGATATGCTTAATCAAGTGGAAAACACGATTCACGATTCTCCAGATCGAGCGAAATCGGCTATGAATAATTTTATCTATACAGTCGGTGTTTCATATTTGCCACTTCATGAGAAGGCGCTTGAAACGGCAAAGGCAGTAGGTCCAGTCGAAGTTAAGAAGGATAAGAAAAAAAGTAGTATTCTTCTTGCTTCCGAAAACATTCAAAAGGATATAGATAGAGGACGGCTTGGTTTCAAACGCAAACATGTAAGGTGTTAGCATGATTTGTAATGGAGCTGCACTATCTGAAACGAGACTCATACGTATTTAATGGTAATGAGCTTACTATACGTAGCATGTGTTGTACCTTCATAAACCATCCATTGGAGAAGTGACAGGGGATAAAAGCTAAAAAATTCTTGAGAAAAGGAGAGATTAAAAATGAAAACTCAAAAGGGAAATCTAAGAATCTGTCATAAAGGACACAAATATTATAAAAGCAGTAACTGTCCGACCTGCCCAACCTGTGAGCAAGAACGCAAACCTGACAATGGATTTCTTTCAGTGCTATCAGCACCAGCAAGACGAGCATTGGAAAGCAACGAGATAACTTCTTTGCAGCAGCTATCAAAATTTAGTGAAAAAGAGATATTACAATTTCATGGTATGGGGCCGGCTTCTTTACCTAAACTTAGAACAGCTTTGCAGGCCAATGGGTTAGCCTTTAAAAATTAAACATTAAGGATAGTTAAAGCAAGAAATAGATCTGGATAAAGTGTACGAATACGCTCAATTTCTGGATATGGAAGGATGTTAAGAGATAAGTAGTGGGAAAAAGAAGGGTTGGAGATTTAAGTTGAATAACAAATTAGATAAAGCATTAGCGTTACGAAAGAATGGAAATCACAAAGAATCTAACGAATTGCTAAGTGAATTAGTTAAGGAATTTCCAGACGATGGTTTATATAATTATCAATGTGCTTGGAGCTTCGACATATTAGGAGAAGAAGAAAAGGCAGTACCCTTTTACGAAAATGCCATAAAGATAGGATTACCTTCTAAGGATATGGAAGGGGCAATATTGGGATTGGGCAGCACATATAGAGCCTTGGGGGAATATGAAAAGTCAAAAGATATATTTTTAAAAGGAATGGAATTGTTCCCAGATAATCATGTAATTAAAGTGTTTTATTCCATGACCTTATACAATTTAAAAGAACATAGCAAAGCGATGGAACTGTTACTGAAATGCTTACTAAATACGACAAATGACAATGAAATACTAAGTTATAAAAAAGCCTTACATTTCTATTCAGATAAACTAGATCAGACTTGGAAGTAGCTTATAAAATTCGTTGAATATAAGTTCCTTTCCTGAAAAGAGAAGAGGACTTTTTTTGTAACAATACTGGCAGGCTTCCTGTGATAAAATGACTTTTAAAAATTATAGATTGTGAAGAAATACATTTAAACTATAGGGGGCGTTTGTTTAACAAGAAAGCCCTTACATATTATATATGTCTAATATGTAAGGAGCCTTATAAGAATCACATTTAAAATAGGAGATCTTTTCTTTTAATCTTGCGGTTTTTGTTTTGTTGAAGTACTTATGTTTGTACCACTCTATCTTTACTAAACTCTTCTTCAATTAGCTTATCCATTAGAAAATGATAAAAAACGTGATAATTCGTTTTAGTTAGTTTGTCCAGTTCCTGGTGAGTGATGATATTATGTTGGATGAGTAAACCTATAGCAGCTGATATACAATTTACTTTTAAATCTTCTTCCCCTAACATATAAATCACCTTCCCTTATTTACTAAGTAACCCATTCTATATAATAGGCATACTTAAGACACGGACTGATATAAGCTCTTTTCTCAAATTATTGCTCTCGTGCTGATAGAAAATGATGATAAAATGTTCTCAACACTTTTTGATGCCTACTGTTATCTTTATATACTGCGCTTTCTTTTCCTGCAAAAAAAACAAAACGATTTAAATTTTCCCTTATTTTGGAATGTTGTATTTGTTTTTAACAGTTAGAGAAGCTTTTGAGTGCTCAGTATGTATCTGAATGTCAACACCAAGAACTTATGAACACCATCCGAGGAAAGTGAATAATGGAATTTATTTTAATTGGTTCTTATTATTTAGCTTATGTAAATGCGAAATAAATGTGGTTTTCCTGTAAGTGAAAAAGGGGATTTTAACCATGCTATATAAACCTCCCTGTAGGTAATTATTAAATTATATAGGGGAATTTACATTTCAATAAAATACTGTTATTACAAGTTAGTGAGGTAGAAGTATGGAAGAAAACAATATTAAAAATTTAAAATCCGAAATTATAAAAAAGCATGAGGTATTATTTGCAAAGAGATTGGAACTTGAGAGTGAAGCAAGCCGTTTGATGTTAGAAATTAATTTATTGGATGCACGGAATACTCTTGATAAAGTAAGTCAGTTAAACCAACAGATAGATGATATAACCTCTGAAATGGATTATTTGAAACAAGCCCTTGAAGCCGTTAATTAAGCTATATATATCAAAAAAGTGTAACTAATTCTATAAGTATGACCACGAGCAAATTTAAGAGGTATTCAAGCAACTCAAATTTTTCAGATGCAACTAGTGGAGAAACCAGAGTAATTTTAACATAATCCTTTTATATAGATGTAATTGCGTTAGTCTAATAAAAGCCAAATAGAAAAGAGTGATCAACTTGGAAGAAATAAGAGGCCAGATAAATTTCAACCTAATTGAAGCACTACATTCAAACAAACAGCCACTTGTTTCATACAAGTGGCTGTTTTACTTAATTCTCTCTAATATTATGTTTAATAACTTCATTGAATTCTTCTACTTCTTTTCGAATACTAATGGTTGGTCCCCAAGAATCGATAAGGTTTATAGCTTCTTGGATAGAATGTAATGCCTCTATATTCTCTCCTTTTCGTAATAGCAATTGGGCCATCCCGTAGTGATAGTATATTAATTCAATTTGGTTGGCTTTGTCTTTCTGATAAAGAAGGCTATTAAAGCATTTTTCTGCTTCCTCAAGCATATCACAAATGACATAAGCTACACCTAAATTAAAGTAAGCTTCAATGGTCTTTTCTCCTCCATATATTAAACTGATTTCATTAGCTTCTTCATATAATCGGATTGCTGCTCCATAATTTTTATAGACCATACATAGATCACCTCGCACTAATGAAATTCTATGTTGAATCACCGGTGTAGTGAAGACCTCCCTAACTTCTTCAAGAATACATTCTGCTTTGTTAGGATTATTTTTCTTCAACAAGAGCCTTGCTTTTAAGGCAAGTCCCCAAGCTTTCAAATCGTAAACATCAGACCTATCTGAGCTTAACTGATCTAGTGTCTTTAGACCGGAATCTATTTGTAGTAGGGAACCATCTAGGTTATTGACCTCCATCAATGCCCAACCCAATGTATCAATTCTAAAAAATGCCTCATAGGTATGTTTTCTAAGTTGTTTTGCATAATCAGCTGCTATTTTTCCATATTTAATCCTTAATGGTAAATTAATTCGACTTAGAAAATGGCTTATGCGAAATACCAGTTCAATCAAAAGCTCTTTTTGATCGGATTCGTTTGCCCATTTTATAACCTTGAGTATATTTGGCCATTCTTTCTTAATTTCCTCTAAATCACGACCAAGCAAATAACTCCAATAAATCGAATCCGGAAGATCCCGTTTTAAATAGTTGTCTAAATATTGGATATAGTATTGGCTCCAACGCTTACGTGCTACATTTTCAAATTGTTTATCTTCTAACAATCGTTGTTCACCATATGTTACTACGGTTTGATGACCTAGATAATGGATTTTTCCTTCTATACGTTCTCCTTGGATAAGCGCAAATAATTTCATTTGATCAACAGCAAAATGGAATTTTCGAGCGTCTAGTCCAGCCGCTGTTGCCCAACTTTTCTCGTCAGGAGGTTTGCTGAAAAAGCATAACACTTTCCAAAGATGTAAAGTATCTTCATTACATTTCTCCCATGTGCGTCCGAAAAGAAAATCAAATAATTCCAACAGTGAGTAACCGGCTTTTCCTAGTTCCTGAATAAGTTGCTGAGCAGGAATGTCATCATCTGCAATGTAAGCTATACTAAGAGCGATAGCTTTAGGATTTCCAGCAGTAGCTGAAATGAGTTGTTCACGAGTTTCAAGAGGGCTATTTAATAACTGTTTCATTTGTTCTTGTTTATTCGATGAATTAGACATTTTCATATGTTGTTTTACTTCGTAAGAAAGATAGTTAAGAGCATCGTCCTTTTCCAGTCCCTTTAGTTGAATGGTTATTATATCTCTAAAGTTGTTTCTATATTTTTGCTGTAGATTCTCGCGAGATGTGAGTAATACTTTAACGCCTTGTGGAAGATTAGTAATAAATTCATAAATTTCACTTTCAGCTGTATCGATGCTATCAATCACAAGTAATACAGGTTTTTCTTTTGCATAATTAGCTAATGCATTGCGAACCACAAAACGTTTCTCGTCAATGGATCGGTTGATTTGCTCTATCCGTCCAAGTTGGTAAGCAATTGTATTTAGAAAATCACTAAAGGTTAGTCCCTTCCAGTCAGCACTAAACCATACTATAGAATTGAGGTTTGGCCAATCCATCTCAAGGCTTTCTGTTTCCCTATAATTCTTCTGAATACACGCATATGCTACTTCAAGAGCAAGAGTTGTTTTTCCAATACCAGCCCATCCGGAAATTAAACATAATGGAGAAGGGGAAGTTACCCACTGACGAATTGCCTCCAGGTCAAAGTGTCTTCCAATAAAAACTCCTGACCAGCGTGCTGGTAAGTTATGTATTGTAAAATGTTCCTTTGGAGTAGCAGCTTCAGTCTGAAGTTTATTATGAAATATTTTTTTTACTACTTCCTCAATATCTTTATTAAGGGGTGCACCAAATGAGTTGTCTGCCCCTAATATTTTTGCCTTTTCCAGACACGAAGATACCCAAGCTGGTAAAGCAGGTTTAAGAGTGGGTATAGAAGTTGTTTCCATCAGCTTTGAGAACCAACTGATATCTATATCCGTTTTTTTTAATATTATCCATATGATGCCGAAGAGCTTTCCATCGTCAATACGACCAGGAATATATTTTAATCCCATCTGACCTATCCAACTTTTAATTGTATTGGGAGATACACCTAGTTCATTTGCGATATTAGCTATATAAGATTGTCCTAGTGAGCTATCTTCGCCTTTTTTCCTTTTAATCTTATAATCAGGGTGAAGTTTTAGTTCTTTAACACCCAAAGATAACAGTTCTGCAAATGTTTCCCGATCTTCAATTTCAGCCATGAGAATCTTACACCTCCTATTAGCTTTATTTTAACGCTATATCTTTGTATGTATATAAAAAGAAAAGTACAGTGTTACTGTACTTTTAGACAGTATAAAAGGCTATTAATGGTGTGATGTTAGCAGGTAAAATTAGCTCATGTAATAAAAAACTCTAAAATGTATGCACTTACATAATAATAAAAATATATTTAAGGAACAGTCAAGTGCATTAGAAATTTATGAGTTGAAAGTAAATTCATATTTATTTTTACGTTATGGATTTATATAGAATTTCTATTAAAGAAAGGAAAATTATTGATGAATAACAACTTACCTAAAACTATGAAAGCAGCTGTCATGCACGGCACAAGAGAAATCAGTATTGAAACATTGCCTATACCACAAATTGATGAAAATGAAGTTTTAATTAAAGTAATGGCTGTAGGAATTTGTGGCTCAGACTTACATTATTATACCAAGGGTAGAATTGGTAAATACAAAGTAGAAAAACCATTTATCCTTGGACATGAGTGCTCAGGTGAGGTTGTAGCTATTGGATCAGCTGTTGAAAGATTTAGAGTAGGGGATCGCGTAGCCGTTGAACCAGGAGTAACCTGTGGACATTGTGAAGCATGCAAAGAGGGAAGGTACAACCTTTGTCCAGATGTTCAATTCTTAGCAACACCACCAGTTGATGGTGCCTTTGTTCAATATATAAAAATGCGTCAGGATTTTGTCTTTTTAATCCCGGATTCCCTTTCCTATGAAGATGCTGCCTTAATAGAGCCTTTTTCAGTTGGTATCCATGCAGCCACGAGAACAAAACTTCAGCCTGGGTCAACGATTGCGATTATGGGAATGGGACCGGTAGGGTTAATGGCTGTAGCAGCAGCGAAAGCATTTGGAGCAAGTACAATAATAGCAACAGACTTAGAACCATTGCGTCTTGAAGCAGCAAAACGAATGGGGGCAACTCACGTTATTAATATCAGAGAGCAAGATCCTCTTAATGAAATTAAAAATATTACTGAAAACGTAGGCGTTGACGTTGCATGGGAGACTGCAGGGAATCCAAAAGCATTACAATCTTCACTATCTTCAATTCGTCGTGGTGGAAAATTAGCAATCGTAGGTTTACCTTCTCAAAGCGATATTCCACTCGATGTACCATTTATTGCTGATAATGAGATTGATATATATGGTATTTTCCGCTATGCCAATACTTATCCAAAAGGAATTAAATTTCTTACTTCCGGTGCAATTGACACAAAGAATCTTGTAACAGATAGATATCCGTTAGCCGGCACACGTGAAGCGATGGAGCGAGCACTAAATTTTAAAAACGAATGTTTAAAAATTATAGTGTATCCAAACGAATAAAAACATTATACTTGAAAGCTAGATTTCTAGTTGATATTTATGACGAGATTCTTGAACTTTTAATTTTCAGATGCGGAGTTAAAATAAGACATTTGCAACTAAACCGCATCTGTTTTTTCTTTAAGGTAAATGTTTATAATACGACTAGCTTTCTTAACATATTTTTGAAAACGCATTCTGGAGGTATTACCTATGTTAAACGCAGAACAATCACAAATATTAGAGGCTGAAAGTAAAGGTAAACCTAATTCTATTCCTAGGTTATCCTGGTTAGAACGGTTTGGATATGGATCGGGAGACATGGCATATAATATTGTTTTTCAATTCGTTAATGCCTATCTACTTTTTTATTATACTGATGTCGGAGGTATCCATCCTGCAGCTGTTGCAACGCTATTTTTAGTAGTACGAGTTCTAGATGCTATTTGCGACCCTATAATGGGAGTTATTTTAGATAAAACTAATACACGTTGGGGAAAAGCAAGACCATATTTGTTATGGGTCTCACTTCCTTTTGCTTTCTTCACTATCCTATGTTTTACCAATCCTCACTTAGGGTCAACTGGAAATATTATATATATGTATATTACCTATATCTTATTAGGGATGACGTTTAGTATGCAAACGATTCCAGTTAATAGCTTAACAGGACGAATTACTAATAATGTTCAGGAACGCACAGTTTTAACAACTACTCGTATGATATTGGTTTATGTAGGAATCCTCCTTTCCATTTCATGCGCAACCCCTCTTGTAACAGCTATTGGAGGCAAAAATCAAGAATTTGGATTTCAGATGACTGCTCTAGTCTATGCTGCTGTAAGTATCATTTTAAATCTGTTTAGCTTCTTTACAGTACGCGAGCGCATTGCTCCTAAAAAGAGTAAAAAACATGGGCTTAAAGTAACTTTATCTGTTTTGTTTAAAAACAAACCACTACTAGTACTAGTTTCGTCTTTCTTGGCATTTGCTATTGGTTTTAATATTAAACTTAGTACAATGGTTTACTATTTTACTTACAATGTTCATCAAAAGGAATTAGTATTTTGGGGCACTGTTTTATTTTTTGGAGCTGCGCTAATTAGTAACTTATTTATTCCTTTATTCTCTGATAAATGGGGTAGAAAGAGTGTAATGATTGTATCAGCTACAGTATCTCTTATTTCATATATAGGACTCCAATTTACTTCTTTTGATTCAATTGCTTTAATTTTATTTTGGCTGTTTGCTTCGGGATTCTTTACCACTCCACTAAACACACTAGCTTGGGGGATGGTTGCCGATTGTGTAGATTATGCTGAATGGAAAACTGGAGTTCGAGCAGATGGTGTTGTTATTTCCTTAATGAGTTTTACTAATAAGTTAGGGGTTGCACTTGCTGGATCATTCTCAGCCATCTATTTGGGGATAGCAGGCTATGTAGCTAATGCAGAACAAACCGTAGCTTCCTTAAATGCTATAAAAAATATGAATGCTCTAGTGCCAGGAATTTTCATTTTACTTTCTGTATTAATAATCTGCTTTTATCCTTTAACTGAAAAAACATATAATCAAATGATTTTGGATTTAGAGAAAAAATCTAAGTAAATGAGTGTGATATAAGTGCAAAATAGCATAAGTGAAAATGCTCCAGTTGTTTGTGTAGGAGAATTATTAATTGATTTCTTTTGTAGCAATATTAATTCCAATTTAATAGAGGGACGCCAATTTTTAAAAAATGCCGGTGGAGCACCAGCAAATGTATGCGCAACCATAGCGAAACTAGGCGGTAATGCATCATTTAGTGGTAAAGTAGGTAAAGACCCATTCGGTTACTTTTTAGAAGAAACCTTAAATTCATTAAACGTAGATACTTCGATGCTTGCTTGGGATGAAAAGGTAGCAACTACCCTAGCTTTTGTGTCTCTACAAGAAAATGGTGAGCGAGACTTTGTATTTCATAGGGGAGCTGACGCTTTAATGACAATGGAGGACATTAACCTAAATGAAATAAATAAAGCTAGAATCCTTCATTTTGGTTCAGCCACGGCCATGTTAACTTCTCCATTCCGTGAAACTTATTTAAGCCTTATCTCTAGTGCTAAAGAGGAAGGAAAGTTTATTTCTTTTGATCCTAACTATCGAAGAGATTTATGGAAAGGAAGATTAATTGATTTCATCTCAATCGCAAAGAAAGCTATTGCTTTAAGTGATTTTGTAAAAGTAAGTGATGAAGAATTAGAGATTATCACAGGCATTAAGAATCATGAAGTAGGTGTTGATACCCTACATAAAATGGGAGCTAAAATTGTAGCAGTTACTCTTGGAAAAAGGGGAACATTGATATCTAATAGTAGAAAAAAAGAACTAGTGAAGAGTATTCCTATTAAGTCAATTGACTCTACAGGAGCTGGGGATGCTTTTGTAGGTGCAACGTTGTTCAAATTAGCTAATACACAGAATATCAAATCCATTAAAAATGATTTCGAGCAGCTACTCGACATTATTGCATTTGCAAACCGAGTTGGAGCGCTGGTATGTACAAAGATAGGAGCAATTGAAGCACTGCCAAATATTGAAGAAATAGAAATTACTAGTGTATAAACAGCCTAGCGGTAATAATACAATAACTAGACATCATTTTATATTAGTCCTATAGCAAAGCCATTTTATACAATATACGCCTTGTCTTTGGCTATAAAAGAAATACCTCAGAGAACGTTAATTTAGTTCAGATTTTCCATATGGAGATCGATATTTACATCTACAGGCTGTTAAGCGTCATACATCTAGTCAAGAAGTTATAGATAGAGTATTAGGTGGGTCTCTATTAAATATATAAATTCAGCACCTTCTATTTGATGTTAGCCTAGGTACTATGAAAAGAACTTGAAAAATGTGTTTCAAGTTCTTTTTTATATTTATTAAGATTGTTGGTTTTCCACTGTCTCTAATTTTTTATAGTGCGCAATTTTTTCTTCAATTCTCTGCGAATTTAACTCTAGTTCCTCTATCTTGCCTAAGACATCTTTATAATGTTCTTCTAACAATTCCTTTCTTGCAGTAATAGTAGAATCTCCTTTCTGTCGCAAATCAGAAAACTGCTTCATTTTAAGCATAGGCATTCCTGTAACACGTAACCGAATTAAAAACTGAATCCAAGCTAGATCAAAATCTGTATATTGCCGATATCCGGTTTGGTCTCTTTGTACATTTTTTATTAATCCAATTTTTTCGTAATAACGCAAAGTATGTGTAGAAAGACCGGTCATACTTGCTACTTGTTGAATACTGAATAAATTTTCCATATTTATTATTATAACATGAGAAATAAAATGCTTGCTTTAGAGCGCGCTCTAAAGCGTAATATCTAACTTGTAAATAAAATAACTCAGTTGTAAGGAGAGATTCAGTTGATGAATGAACGTTACGAAAATGGTTGGAAAACGTTAATGGAAGTAGATGGAGAGGGTGGAAAACGAGTAATTGAATCATTAAAAGACATCGCTCCTGACATTGGGAAATATGTCATTGAATTTGCCTTCGGAGATATTTATACAAGAGAAGGACTTAACCTACAGCAAAAACAACTAGTTACAATAAGCGCGCTTACGACACAAGGAGGGTGTGAACCACAATTAAATGTTCATATTAATGCTGCGCTTAATGTAGGTCTCACACCACATGAAATAGTAGAAGCCATTACTCACTGTATTCCATACACTGGCTTTCCTAGAGCGTTAAATGCTATTTTTATTGCTAAACAAGTTTTTACAGAAAGAGAATTAACCGTAACTTTGAAATAAAGGCATATGTGTATAAGGCAAGTCGATTTTAATTGAACTTTTAAACAGAGGTACGTCTTGATTAGGATAAACACAATAAATCGTAGTAGTACTCTGAAAAACACGATTTATGGTATAAGGTTAACCTTAGAATGAATATACTCCTTTTTTAGTGAAAGAAGCTACCACAAGGTAACTTCTTTTTTTATTTAATTATATTTTCACTTATGCTGGATTTCCTCCATACCTTCTATGTGCGAAACAGTATCATAAGTGTATTTATAATCAAATTACTGGCAGCATTAGCATATCTAAATCGCCTATATTTTTGCTGTTTTGATCTCTTATTTCTTTAAGTTTACTGATGTTTTTAATATAAATATTTTGATTAGACAGCTCAATCAATTTTTCTTTACTCCATTTTTGAATGATTTTATTCACGGTAATGCGGGAAGTCCCAACGTAGCGGGCAAAGGATGTTTGATTAAAGGGAAATTCCTCATTTTCTTTTATAAGCTTTACTAAATAATGAGCCATCTGTTGTTCAACGGGGAGATTAAGAAACGTAATAATTTCTGCTAGTAATCTAAACTTATAGAGAAGAGAATTTGTAAAGAGAATGACTGCTTTCGGTTCCTCCTCGTATATTTTTAACGTTGTTTCATTAGTAAAATAATATAAAACGGATGGAGCTGTGGTTACGGCCGTTGTTAAATAAGGCTCTTTATTAATACCGTTTTCCCCTAATAACATCCCTTCAGGAACATAGTTAACCGTACGTTCTGCTCCCTTCTCAGTTAAGAGAGTAATCTTTACACTGCCTTTATCTAAATAATAAAATCCTTTACCAACTTCTCCTTGATAATATATTGTGGTGTTTTCTTCTAATTTTATCATCTGTCCATACTTTAAAAAGGGACGCCATATGTATCGAAGGTTTACCATTTAATCACCTTTCTATAAACGTGTATTTTAAGCGTACAGAAACATTTACTGCATCGAGCATTATTCCTTACTTTGATAACGTGACCAAAGCGTTTATCACTGAAAGAGATAGTTTTTTAACAGATCCGGGTTCTTAATTAGAAATCTTTTATTTTTACTATCTATTAGTTTTTTCTCTTTCCATTTTTTTAACGTTTTATAAACTGTAATCCTTGTTAAACCGGTACACGTTGCTAGGTCCTTTTGTGTTAAAGGAATTTCATAGCTTTTAAAGTCATGATAGATGTTTAAAAGCACAGTGGCGATTTGCTGCTCGGTAGTTAACGTATGTAAATTAATTTGTTCAGCTAAGATATGCATTTTTTGAATAATACTCTTTGTAATAAGGTTTAGTATGGGCGGGTGAATAGTTATAAGCTTTTTAAAATCGTCATAACTAAAATAATATAGGACAGAATCTTTTACCGTAGTAGCAGTAGTGAAATGAGCTTGCTGGTCCATTGCTTGGACTCCCAATAATTGACCTGGCAATACAATGTTTAATACGCGTTCTTTTCCTAATGGGGTAGAGGTGTGGACTTTAATTAATCCACTGTCCAAGTAATAAAATCCTTTTCCTATGTCTCCTTGTTCATATACCACATTTTTTTGTTTCATATATTGCCTTTTTCCGTACATTAAGTAGTTTTTGAAATTATTTTCATGATTGAAGAGAATAGCCATCATACTCACTCCTTAATCAAAATATAAGATACGCCTAAAAAATTGAAAAGACAATTGTAAGATCAAGTAACACACTAGAGGGTAGGATATTTTATTTACGTTGCTATAAAAAATAAAATAAGTAAGCGCTTACAACAATATGCGCTTTATTTGCTCTCTTTTTTAATAAGCTAATATTTTTATAAAAACGTTACGCTCTCTACAATATCTTAAAGCGAAAAATGCGTAAATGCAATAATATAAATTTCTTATTCGAGCTACTCCGTCTATTCCAAAAATAAAAAACTCTAAAAAAATGTTAACGAGGCTACACCCCTGAAAAAATTCAAATACTATAATTCAATTAATTACTATTAAACCTTAAGGGGATGAACAAATATGGGGATTCGTACAGGTGCTCAATATATTGATGCATTAAAATCACGCCAGCCAGAAATTTGGTTAGGAGGCAGAAAAATTACAAATGTATTTGAAGAAAAGGTGTTTCAACAGCCTATTTTAGAAATTGCGAAGTTGTACGATATGCAGCATGACCCGGCTTACCAAGAGAAAATTACTCATATTTGCGAAGAAACGGGAGAAAGAATATCAAATGCATTCTTAATTCCTAAAAGCTACGAAGACTTAGTAGCTCGCAGAGAAGTGTTTGAAGCATTTGCAAAAGCTACCTTTGGACTGATGGGACGAACACCGGATTTCTTAAATGTTGTAGTCACCTCTTTATTTCATAATGCTAGTTTCCTAGATCATTACAATGAACAGTGGGGCAAAAATATAAGAGATTATTACCGTTATATTCGTGATAATGACTTGTTTTTAACTCATGCTATTATCAACCCGCAGAATGACCGAAGCAAAGCCTCCCATGAACAGCAAGATCTCTTTACTCATTTAGGTGCTGTCAAAGAAACACCGGATGGACTTGTTGTAAAAGGAGCTAAAATGCTAGCTACACTTTCACCTATTACCGATGAAGTGATTGTTTATTCATTCCCAGGGTTTAAACCTGGCGATGAACGTTATGCACTTGCTTTCGCGCTGCCGATTGATACACCGGGACTTCGAATCCTTTGCCGAGAAGCTATGCAAGACGGAACAAGATCAGTGTTTGATCATCCGCTAGCCTCTCGATTTGAAGAGATGGATGCAGTCTTGATTTTTAACGATGTGCTGATTCCTTGGAACCGAGTGTTTTTATATAACAATATTGAAGCTGCCAATCTTCTTTATCCTAAAACAGGAATCGCTCAGCAACCGGCACATCAATCTGGCGTAAGAGGATTAGTTAAACTTCAATTTGCAACGGAAGTAGCTTGTAAAGTAGCGGATGCAATTGGTGTAGACGGATATCTAAACGTTCAAGAGAGCTTAGGGGAGTTGATACAGTCAGTAGAATCCATTAGGGCTTTGCTTCGAACATCAGAGTATGAGTATATGATTAATGAAAAAGGAGAAGCTCTTCCAAACGAAACGGCTTTAGAAACAATTCGTGGATTGCTTCCTACAATGTACCCTCGTGCTATTGAAGTGATGCAAACAATTGGTGCAGGCGGTTTGCTGATGTCTCCTACAGGAGCAGATTTTGAAAATCTTGAATTAAGAGAGGATTTAAATCGTTATTATGGAGGCCGAGAAGGAGTGCCTGCTATAGATCGTGTTCAATTATTTAAATTAGCGTGGGACCTATGTGGAGAAGCATTTGGCCAAAGGTTACTTCAATACGAGCGATACTATACAGGAGATCCAATCCGTAAAAGAGCTATTTTCTACAATAGCTATAAGCGCAGCCATTCATTTGCCATGGTAGATGCTGCTTTAAATACAGAAGTTAAAAAGAAAGAAGTAACAAATAGCTGATACCCATACTCCTTTTATCTAAAAATGAACTTTATTAATAGATACAGGGTCTAGGTTCCTCACGTTCTTAATAAGGGAGGTGTAAAGATGCAAAGGTATGAGGACGGAATACTAACTTTACCAGCATCAGTAATAGCTATAGGTGCATTTGATGGCGTGCATCAAGGACATCAAGCAGTGATTAAGCAAGCTGTAACTCGAAGCAAAGCTTTAAAGGTACCTAGCGTTGTTTATACATTTGATCCTCCTCCTCGTTTTCATTTTCAACAAGATCAAGTGTTAACGCCCATTGATCAAAAGGTAAATCTGATAGCAGAGTTAGGAGTAGACTACGCAGTTATTATCCATTTTGATGAATTATACGCTAAGCGCCCATCAATCGATTTTATCAGTAACTTAAAAAAGCTTAATCCATCGGAGATCATAGTAGGCAACGATTTTCGTTTCGGCCGGAATAGAGAAGGAGATATTAAACTGCTAGCAAAGCACTTTCTCGTAGATATCATCCCGCCTGTCTGTTGTGCAGAAGGAACAAGAATTTCTTCTACTAGAATTCGCCAGCTAATCCAGCAAGGCGCAATTGACCAATCAAATGATTTATTAGGCTGGTCTTTACAAAAGGAATATGTATAAAAAAATGAGTGTTTGAAGATAAGTATGGAACTTTTTTAAAAGGAGGAAAGTGAAAATGAAATTACTAGGCATATCAGGCACGATTATAGGTTCTAAAACAGGCGCTGTTGTTCAACAAGTACTTGAAGAAGCTAAATTGCAGCATCCAGATATCGAAATTGAATTTTTAGATTTACGAGATTACACTATCCAATTTTGTGATGGCCGCGATCCCTCTGCTTATTCAGAAGGTACTAAAAAAGTCATTGAAATTATTTCTAGCGCTGATTTTTATGTAATTGGTTCACCTATCTTCCAAGGATCAATCACGGGTGCTCTTAAGAATGTATTTGATTTAATACATCCACAGGTTTTTCGAAATAAAGTAATGGGGTTCATCGCCACAGGCGGGACGTATCAGCATTATTTAGTCATTGAAAATCAGTTAAAGCCTATTGCGGGTTACTTTCGTGCCTTTGTGGCACCGAGTTATGTATACGCTCATACGACTCACTTTAATCAAAAGAATGAGGTAGCCGATCCGGAAGTGTTAGGTCGCATTAAGAATTTAGCAAACGAAGTTGTCTACATGCAGAAAAAGCTACAAGTAAGCGAGCTGGAAATCCTGAATTAGTCATATTTTAAGATCTTAGTATTTTAAGTGCAATCAAACCAACCATTATTTTTTGAAAATTAAAATTTATTAAAAGGAGCTTATCTCAATGACAAATACTATTCAATCATCTAAACCATTAAATCTTTGGAAGTTTATCGAAGAGCATAAAGATCAATTAAAACCACCCGTAAACAATAAAGTAGTATGGAAAGACTCAGAATTGATGTTTATGGTTTTGGGAGGACCCAATAAACGCCGTGACTTCCACGTAGATCCTTCTGAAGAGATCTTTTATCAATTAAAAGGTGATTGCTATGTTGAAATCATTAATGAAGAAGGCAAGCGCGAAGTTGTAACGGTGAAAGAAGGCGAAGTGTATTTACTTCCTCCGAACGTTCCGCATTCTCCACATCGTGTAGCGGATACAATCGGTATTGTTATCGAGCGAAACAGAAGTGAAGGGGAGTTAGAAGACTTTGTATGGTTCTGTGATGAATGTGATGCCGAGATGCATCGGGTGAAAGTTCAGCTAACCAATATTGAAGTTCAAGTAAAAGAAGCCATTCAGGAGTTCAACAGCAGCTTAGAATTACGCACATGTAAAAAGTGTAATCATGTTATGGTACCGGAAGCGAGTGAATGGAAATGCGAATAGATTTTCACACACATATCATTCCGGAAAGTTTCCCTGATTTTGCTCAAAAATATGGCGGTGAGCGCTGGCCCGTGCTAGAACGTACATGTACATGCGGAGCATCGATTATGGTCGGAGGGAAAAACTTCAGAGACGTAACGGACCAAGTATGGAGCCCTGAAAAACGTATAGCTGACATGGATAAAGAAGGAGTAGATATTCAAGTGTTATCTCCTATCCCTGTTACTTTCTCTTATTGGGCTCAGCCCGAACATGCATTAGAAATGGCTAAAATCCAAAATGATTTTATTGCAGAAACAGTTGCTAAGTACCCTGATCGCTTTGTTGGTTTAGGGACGGTTCCTATGCAAGACGGTCCTACGGCTATTAAAGAAATGGAACGATGCGTGAATGAATTAAAACTGCATGGAATTGAAATTGGGACAAACGTCAATGGCCAAAATTTAGACCATCCATCTTTCATTGAGTTTTTTCAAATGGCTGAAAGGTGGGAAGTGCCCATTTTCATTCACCCGTGGGAAACGTTAGGCCGCGATCGAATGCCAAACCATAACTTTATGTATACGGTAGGAATGCCAAGTGAAACAGCACTAGCGGCTGCAACTCTTCTATGGAGCGGCATTATGGAGAAATTCCCTAAATTAAAAGTCTGTTTTGCACATGGAGGAGGATCTTTCCCTTATATTCTTCCTAGATTAGATAAAGGGTGGGAAGTATGGCCGCACCTTAGACAGACAACACATCCTCCTAGTTACTATGCAAAGCAATTTTATTTTGATTCGTTAAACTACGATCCACTGAACATAAAGTACATGATTGAACGTTTTGGACATGAAAAAATCTTTATGGGATCGGATTATCCATTTTTACTGCGTGAAGTTGTTCCGGGAAAAGTTCTGGATGAAACGCTGGATTTAACTGAGCAACAAAGATTAGATATGTTAGGTGGAAATGCCGCGAAGTTTTTAAACATCGGGCAAGAGAAAAGGAGTGACATTTATGCCAACAGTACAAACACTAGAGAATAGATTACAAGAACTTGGCTTAACGCTGTCAAAGGTTCGTCCTTCAGTAGGAAACTACGTCAGCTGTGTACGAACAGGTAATTTATTGTTTACTGCTGGCCAAGGTGTAGATCAATATCACGGCAAGTTAGGCAAGGATTTAACAATTGAAGAGGGATATAAGGCTGCTCAGCAATCCATGCTGAATTTATTGAGTGCGGTAAGTTACGAGTTAGAAGGGTTAAGCAAAGTGAAGCGTGTCGTTAAAATTCTTGGTTTTGTAAATAGTACAGAGGACTTTACGGACCAGCCTAAAGTAATGGATGGCGCTTCAGACTTGCTCGTAAAAGTATTTGGGGATAAAGGGAAACACGCCCGTTCAGCTGTAGGAATGGCTCAGCTCCCCAATAACACAGCTGTAGAAATTGAAATGGTTTTAGAGATTGAGGATGAGGAGGATATCCGATGAGTAAAGAGGCAGTTATTGAAAAAATGACGGTAAAAGATGCAAAGCTTTTTATTAATGGAGAATACGTAGACGCTCTATCCGGTCAAACCTTTGATACCTTTAATCCAGCAACGAATGAGAAATTAGCTTCTGTAGCTAATGGTGGCACAGAAGATGCAAAGCGCGCTATCGACGCAGCTCAGCGTGCATTTGAAAGCGGTATTTGGAGCAAGATGCCTGTTGAAGAGCGCTCTGCCATCCTTTGTAAAATGGCTGACTTAATTATGGAAAAAGTAGATGAACTAGCTTATTTAGAAACGCTAGATGTAGGAAAACCTATTAAAGAAAGTCGAGAGTTTGATATTCCACGAGCAGCTCAAAACTTTCGTTTCTTTGCCGAGATGGCTAAATATATGGTACATGAGCATTACGAAAAGCATAATGTCATGTCCTATGCCAAGTATTCACCAGCGGGAGTTACAAGCCTCATTATCCCTTGGAATCTACCCTTTATGCAGATGACATGGAAAGCTTCAGCTGCTTTGGCATCTGGCAATACAGTGGTTATTAAGCCCGCTTCTTATACACCGTTAAGTGCAGTGATGCTTGGAGAAATTGCTAATGAGGCTGGATTGCCTCCTGGTGTATTGAATATTATTACAGGTCCAGGTAATACGGTAGGGACTATTATGTCTACTCATCCGTCCGTTCGCCGTATTTCATTTGTAGGGGAAAGTAATACAGGAAAAACGGTCATGCGAAATGCAGCAGAAAACCTAATTCCTGTTTCGTTAGAGCTTGGAGGAAAATCGGCCAATATTGTATTTGAAGATGCGGATTTGGATGAAGCAGTAAAAGGATCTATCGAAGCAATCTATCGAAATCAAGGAGAGATATGCTTAGCAGGTTCTCGTTTACTTGTACAAGAAAGCATTTATAAGCAGTTTCTTGAAAAGTTCACAGCAGCGGTAAGAAATATTAAAGTAGGCGATCCTCTGAGTGAAGAGACAAACATGGGAGCACTTGTATCACAAAGTCACTTAGAAACGGTCGATGAATATGTCCGAATTGGTTTGGCGGAAGGAGCTAAGCTGGCATGCGGAGGAAAAAGAGCAGAAGGTTTAGAAACAGGAAATTTTTATGAGCCGACTGTTCTTTACGACGTAGATAACAAAATGCGTGTAGCTCAAGAAGAAATTTTTGGACCTGTACTTGTTGTTATTCCATTTAAAACGGAAGAGGAAGCAATTCAAATTGCCAATGATTCTATTTATGGATTAGCAGGGGTTGTCTGGACAAATGATTTACGAAGAGCACAACGCGTTGCTTCTGGAGTTACTGCTGGATTACTTTGGATCAACTGCTGGTATATTCGTGATTTAAGAACGCCGTTTGGCGGAGCAAAAGCAAGTGGAATTGGTCGTGAAGGCGGTCGGCACAGCTTTGAATTTTATACCGAAGCCAAAACAATTACGATGAAACTTTAACTCTATAAAAGAGGTGATTAACGGATGCGTACACTTATTAGTGAGCTTGCAGAAGAACTTTTAGAAGCAGAAAAGACGAATCAGCCAATTTCTCCTATTACAGAACGACATGCTGCTTTATCAGTAGCTGATTCTTACCATATTCAATTAGAGATTGTAAAAAGAAAGCTGGAAGAAGGAAAAAAGATTATTGGTAAAAAAGTTGGTCTAACCAGTAAAGCCATGCAAGATATGTTAGGAGTTAGTGAGCCTGATTATGGACACTTATTTGATGATATGAAAGTAACGGATAATGAAATAATCAACATTCATTCAATGGTGGCTCCAAAAATTGAAGCGGAAATCGGATTTATTCTAGAAGAAGATTTAAAAGGGCCCAACATTACCTATTTAGATGTCTTAATGGCAACGAAATACGTGGTGCCGACCATCGAAGTCATTGATAGTCGCATTGCCGATTGGAAAATCAAATTAGTCGATACGGTTGCAGACAATGGCTCTTCTGCCAAAGTAGTGGTAGGGAATAAATATTCCACAATTGAGCAAGCCGATTTACGTACGACTAGTATGATTCTCTATAAAAATAAAGAGCTTGTCGCAACAGGAGCTGGGGCAGCTGCCCTTGGACATCCGGCACATGCGGTTGCATGGCTGGCAAATAAGCTATCCGATTTCGATATTTGTCTAAAAGCCGGCGAATTAATCTTACCAGGGGCTCTATCTGCAGCCGTACCAGTTGCGAGCGGGGATGTAGTAAAAGCAGAATTCGGCTCTCTTGGTTCAGTATCCGTACGTTTTGAATAATACTGGAAAGAAGGTGAAGAGTAGTGGAAAAAGTGAAAGCCGCAATTATTGGCTCAGGAAATATTGGGACCGATTTGATGTATAAGCTTCAGCGCAGCGAATTTATCGAGTTAACAGCTGTTCTTGGAATTGATCCGGATTCAGATGGTCTAAAAAGAGCGAGAGAAGCAGGATATCAAACATACAGTAATGGTATAAAAGCCCTTGCTGAAAATCCAGATCTGGCGGAAATTATTTTTGATGCTACATCGGCTAAGGCTCACGTTAGACATGCAAAGATTTTAAAAGACTTAGGAAAAATGGTTGTTGACTTAACTCCTGCTGCCAAAGGACCTTTCGTGTGTCCTCCCGTTAATCTTGGAGAAAATCTTGAATCAGAAAATGTAAACATGATTACATGCGGCGGACAAGCGACGATTCCTATCATCTATGCCATCAACCAAGTTGCAGATGTAACATATGGAGAAATTGTAGCTACTATTTCTAGCCTAAGCGCTGGACCAGGAACACGAGCAAATATTGATGAGTTTACTGTTACCACAAGGAAAGCTATTGAAAAAGTAGGCGGTGCAGACTGCGGAAAAGCTATTATTCTCTTAAATCCGGCTGATCCACCTATCTTAATGCGCGATACAATTTATTGTAAAGTGAAAAATATGAATAAGGAAGCTATCCAAAAGGCTATCAAAGATATGGTCAAAAAAGTACAAGAATATGTACCGGGCTATAATTTAAAGCAAGAACCATTATTTGATAGTGATCAAGTAACAGTCTTTTTAGAGGTAACTGGAGCCGGAGATTATTTTCCTTCTTATGCCGGTAACTTAGATATTATGACGGCTGCTGCAGCGAAGGTTGCGGAAGATTATGCCCGCTACAAACTCGAAGAGAGCTTATATAGAGGAATAAAGAAAGAGAGGGCTATGACGAATGAAACGTAACAGTGATAAGCCTATTAAGATTACAGAGGTCAGCCTCAGAGATGGAAGTCACGTAGTCAAACATCAATTCACAGAAGCACAAGTAAAAAGTGTAGCGAAGACGCTGGACGATGCAGGGATGCACTATATCGAGGTTAGTCACGGAGACGGGTTAGGAGGCTCGACGCTGCAATACGGAAAGTCTCTCGTTGACGAAATGAAATTAATTGAGGCTGCGGTAGAAGAAGCGAAACAAGCCACCATTGCTGTTCTTTTAATTCCGGGAATTGGAACGGTACATGAGCTGAAGCAAGCAAATAGCCTTGGGGCAGGCTTAGTCCGAGTAGCTACCCATGTGACGGAAGCAGATGTTTCTGCTCAGCACATTGAATATGCTCGGAAACTAGGGATGGAAACTTTCGGTTTTCTAATGATGGCCCATTCAGCACCCGTAGAAAAGCTTGTGGAGCAAGCAAAGCAAATGGAAAGCTATGGAGCACAAGGAGTTTACATAACTGATTCAGCAGGAGCTCTTTTGCCTCATGAAGTTCGTGAACGTGTTAGAGCACTTCGTCAATCTCTTCAAGTTGAAGTAGGTTTTCACGCTCATAATAATCTTTCGTTAGCTGTTGCAAATACGCTTGCTGCTATTGAAGAAGGCGCCACTAGAATAGACGGAAGCGTTCGCTGTTTAGGAGCCGGAGCAGGTAACACTCAAACTGAAGCATTGATAGCCGTGTTAAACCGTTTAGGAATAGATATAGGTATTGATTTGTATAAAATAATGGATCTAGCTGAAGAAGTAGTAGGACCTATCCTGCCAGGATCTCAAGAGATTCGAAAAGGCAGCCTCGCAATGGGTTATGCAGGCGTGTATTCCAGTTTCTTACTTCATGCAGAGCGTGCTGCAAAGCGTTTTAATTTGGATTCACGTGATATTTTACTTGAACTTGGTAAAAGAAAAGCAGTCGGCGGTCAAGAAGATATGATTCTAGACGTGGCTGCTGAGTTAGCTCAAAGAAAGGTGGAAATGTGATCATGCCTTTAACGAAAAGCGGAAATTTAGAAATCGTTGACTATCTTTTATCTGCAGAAAGAGAAGGGTATGAAGTAATAAGAGTGACGGAACGCTACCCTGATTTGACAATTGATGACGCTTACAGCTTGCAAAGACAATTGATACAACGAAAAGTACAAGATGGTGTAAAACGAGTAGGTGTAAAGCTTGGTTTAACAAGTAAAGCTAAGCAGGAAATGATGGGGGTACATGAAGCGATTTATGGATACTTAACAAGCGACATGCTGGGATTTGAATGGGAACCTATAGCATTTAATCAGCTGATCCACCCAAAAGCTGAGCCTGAAATTGCTTTTTTAATGGGGGAAGACCTCTGTGGAACCAACTTAACTGAAGAAGATGTTTTAAAAGCAGTAAAATATGTTGCACCAGCTCTTGAAATTATCGACAGCCGTTACTTGGATTTTAAATTTATTCTTCCTGATGTAGTAGCTGATAACTGTTCGTCTTCACGTTTTATTGTAGGGAGCAATTGGATAAAGCCTGACCAAGTGAATCTAGCTAATATCGGAATGGTAATGTCTAAAAACGGAGAGGTTGCTACCGTAGGGGCGGGTGCTGCCGTATTAGGACACCCTGCCAAAGCTGTCGCCTGGGCGATTAATAAACTAGGTGAACATAAAGAAGGGTTGAAAAAAGGGGATATCGTATTAACTGGAGCGGTATCGGAAGCCATTTCTTTTAGACCAGGTGATAGTATCCACGCACAGTTCGCTGATTTAGGCAGCGTATCCTTCAGCTGCAGCTAACTAGAATTTTTTAATAATTATTTCATCTGAATATAAAGACCTTTTGTTGTATAGAAAACTTTGAGGGAAGTCGATAGTATGCCGATTGTACAAGTTCACCTTTTGGAAGGAAGAGAAGAAAAAGACATTAAAAACATGTTAGTAGAAGTAACCGAAGCAATTTCTAACAGCTTTGACATTGAAAAGGAGAGAGTAAGGATCATTGTCAACGAGGTTCCATCTTCGCACTGGGGAATTGCAGGAGTATCAAGGAAAGAAATAGATATGAATAAGAAATAAGTTGAAAAAATTTGAATAGCTATAATAAAAGAGCGGTATATTTATATACCGCTCTTTTTTGTATACATCGGAAACTATCTAAGGGAAAAGAATTGCTCTTTTAATAGTCGCTTTTTTCAGCAGCGCGCGCACAGGACTTCCATCAGCTTCAACTAAAGGAAGAGGAGCTGCGATTAGTTCATAGTCTCCTGAAGGGATTTTATCTAGTAAAACACCTTCTAAAATGTGAATTTTATGGTATGCAAGTTCATGGTGAGCCGCTAGTTCTTTACTATCGAGTGGATCTACTGAAGGCAGATCAATGCCTAGCAGGCGAATGCCAAACTTAGCTAAGTAAGAAGCTAAGCTTGGTTCAATGTAAGGAATGGTTTCCGGGAAAACACTTCGGTCTTGCCACGCGTCTGTTCGAATCAATAAGCGTGTAACACTTTTTAAATTAACATCTGACAATTCATTTATTCCAATGCTTTTATTAGCTGGGATATGGACAACTTTTGTACGTCCAATATATAAATCTAAGTCTAAATCAATAACCTTTTTTCCATCACTATCAAAATGAAAAGGTGCATCGATATGAGTACCGGTATGGATACTCATTGTTATTTTTCCAACATTTACAGAACCGGTCTCTTCTTTACTCCAATTCACTTCATAAGAAAAGGGAGTATCACCAGGCCATCTTGCTATTTTGTCGTCTAGAGGCTGTGAAATATCAATCCATTTGCTCATTCTTACTACCTCTCTATCTTTTTATAGAATATTTATAGCTTCGTTCGCAGGCTCCATAGTTCTGGGAAGAAGTGCTGATCCAGAGCTCTCTTTAAGTAATTCACTCCAGAAGATCCGCCTGTACCTTGTTTGTTTCCAATAATTCTTTCTACTGTACTCATATGACTAAATCGCCACATTTGCTGTTGATTTCCGATATCAACTAATTTTTCTGCTAATTCGTATAAGTCCCAATACTGATCAACGTTACGGTATACAGTAAGCCACGCATCCTCTACGCTGGCATTCGGTTCGTAAGGCTGTGAACAATCTCTTTGTAAGACCTCTTGATCTACCTGCAATCCGCGTTTCATAAGAGCATGAACAGCAGCATCATAGATACTAGGCTCATGAAGAGCCGTTTGCATTTTTTGATACAAATCCGCGTCATGCTGGTAAACAGAGAGTGTATGGACATTTTTATTTCCTAAAGCAAATTCTATCAGGCGATTTTGATAAGATTGAAAGCCAGAAGATTGACCTAATTTATCTCTAAATTCCATGTACTCTGCTGGTGTTAGCGTAGAGAGAACACTCCAAGATTGAATTAGCTGCTGCTGAATTCTTGAAACGCGTGATAACATTTTAAATGAAGGTTCCAGGTTATTACCACGGATGCACTGAATAGCAGCTGTTACCTCATGTAAAATTAATTTCATCCATAGTTCACTAGCTTGATGGATGACAATAAACAGCATTTCATCATGGTGATTAGAAAGTCTATGCTGACTAGATAATATTTTATCAAGGTGCAGGTAGTCTCCATACGACATAGATTTCTGAAAGTCCGTTTGAAGTTCTTTCTCTAGTTCAACTGCATTTGGTGCCTTATTATTTGTCGTTTTCATTTTGTATCCCCCTTGTTTTTATGTAAAATAACTTGAACGTTAACGTAATTCCTTTAATTCTTCTTTTAAGCTGCTATTAGCCATATCTTCTGCAAAATGATGGTTAACTTTTCTTTTCTTAGAGATAAAATAAGCAATGGATAAGAAAGCTAACCAAGGAATTCCAAACTGAAGCATAATTTTAAAATCTGTAAACCAAGTGGTAATCATTAAACCGAGTAATAAGATGGCTCCTAAAATCGTAAAATAGGGGAAGCCAAGCATTCTTACCGGTAATTTTCTTCCGCCAGATTTCTCCCATTTTTTTCGGAAGTAGAGGTGAGAAACAAATATCATAAGCCATGTGAACATAGCTCCGAACATTGAAATACCCATCATAAAGGCATACGAAGAGCTTGGGAGCAGTCCATTAACTGCTGCCGCAAGAAAAATGCCCAGGGTTGATACAGCAAGGGCCCATAGCGGTACACCTTTTTTGCTTAGTCTCCCTAAAAAAGCTGGTGCATATTTACTTTGAGAGAGGGAGAACATCATACGTGTGGAAGCATATAACTGACTATTCATAGCTGATAAAGCAGCCGTTAAAATAATAAAATTCATAATTCCAGAGGCAGCAGGGATATTCAGAATTTCCATTACTTTCACAAATGGACTTTTATCAACTTGAGCTGACTTCCATGGAACAATCATTAACATGATGCCTATAGTCAAAACGTAAAAAGTAGTTAAACGAAACACAGTTGCTTTTAAAGCCTTCGGAACGGCTATATCAGGCTCTTTTGCTTCTCCAGCTGTAACTGCAATCATTTCGGTTCCTAAGAAACTAAAGAGGGAAATAAAGACAGCTACCCACATTCCCCACCACCCGAAAGGAAGGAATCCACCATCATTTACAAAATTACCTGTACCCATATTAGGACGTGCATCTGTTCCATACAGAACATAGGACCCTAAAAGAATAAAGCCCACAATCGCACTAATTTTTATCATAGAAAACCAATACTCAAAAGTAGCAAACGTATTAACACTGGTTGCGTTTACATAGATTAATATGGTAGCAAACACTAAAATCCAGACAATACCCGGAACGCTTGGAAACCAGTACTTCATATACACGGCTATTGCACTTACTTCTACTCCAACGGCGAGAACGTTGGCTATCCAGTATGAATAGCGAACCAAAAAGCCTGCCAGGGGATGTACATATTTTTCGGAAATTGTTCCAAACGATCCAGAAGTAGGGTGGGCCACTGTCATTTCTGCCAGACACCCCATTAAAAGTAATACAACAAAAGCTCCTAAAGCATAACTAACCAATACACTAGGTCCAGCTGTTTGAATCGCAAGTCCACTGCCTAAGAAAAGTCCAGTTCCAATTGCACAGCCCATCGAAATCATTGTCAATTGACTTGTTTTTAGATTTCGTTTCAATCCCTTTTCTGCGTCATCTTTGTTTGGCAATTGAGTATTGTGGGTTTTCATATTTCATCTCCCTCATAGTTTCAAAATAATGGTTTGGCTGCATATCTACGTCAAATAGCTTCCTTAAGTTTTAGAAAGCGCTTACTTTTCTTGTTAAAAAAACAAGTAGTTTAGGTTTTACGCCACTACTTCACGTTCATTTTTAAATTTTTCATATTCTTTATCGTTCATAATTTTCTTCAAAGTTTGTACTACTTCCCAAACTTCTGTATAAGAAGTATAAAGAGAAACAGGAGCCAGACGAATAATATTGGGAGCGCGAAAATCTGGAATGATACCATTCTCTTTTAATGCTTTACAAATGCGCGCTGCTTCCTTATGTTCAAGACTTACGTGCCCTCCGCGCTTTTTATCTTCTCTAGGGCTTCCAATGGTAAATTTGAAGTCACTCAGCTCTTTTTCTAATAAATACATTAAATAATGATTGATTTTAAGAGATTTAGCTCGAATATTATCTATACCAGCCTCAGTGAAAATTTCTAGCGATCCAATTAAAGGAGCAAGACTTAAAACATGGGGTGTTCCAATTTGATAAGCACCGGCTGAATCAGCAGGTGTTAATATGTGCTTCATATCAAACTGCTTTTCTTTTTTTGAACTAAACCATCCTGCTAAACCAGGTGCTGTTCCAAAATGTTTTTTATTTACATATAAACCGCCTACACAGCCAGGTCCACCGTTTAAGTGCTTATAATTACACCAATATGCAAAATCAACATCCCATTTACTAAAGGAGTGAGGGATCGCACCAATAGAGTGGCAGCCATCAAATCCAATCAAAATTCCACGCTTGTGTGCTTCAGCCGTCAATCGTTCCATATCTAATATTTGGCCGCTGCGATAGAGTACAGTCGGTAAGATAATTAAAGCAATCTCATCGGTCATAGCCTCAATAATGTCATCTTCTTCTAAAAAACGGCCATCGCGGCTTTTTACACGTATAAGATGAGTATCTGGATTGTATCCATGGGTTCGCAGCTGACTTTGAAGCGCATAAATATCAGATGGGAAGGTCAATTCATCAGCTAAAATCTTTGTGCGCGTTCCTTTTGGACTGTAGAAAGTAGCTACAAGCTGATGAAGGTTAACTGTTGTCGAACCGGTTACAATCACTTCTTCGCTAGAAGCCCCAACTAACGGCGCACTCATTTCACCTAATTTTTCGGACAAGGAGAACCATGGGTGTTTCCCTTGAGTCCATCCATCAATTCCTTGTTCTTTCCAATCATTTAACACTTCTATAAGTCTGCGTTCAGCTCTTTTAGAAAGAAGCCCCAATGAGTTTCCATCCATATATATGGAATCAGGCTTTAAATAAAATTCGTCACGAAAACTTGAAAGGGAGTCTTCTTGATCTAACTGTTTGGCGTACTCTAATGTGGGTTTAAAGGTATTTAATTGCATAATTTTCCTCCTCTGCATTACTTAATATGTATCCTAGAAGAATCGTAACAAAGAATATGACACAGTGTCAATAATATAATTTTGAAAATTAAAAAAATAATTTTTGTAATAAATTATCTTTATTTCTTTTCGTTTTGTGAAAACTTCTATATCCTAGAGAGTAAAACGGATAGGGAGGAAGGAACCTTAATGAATGAGAATAACATTGAAGATAAACGGCATTTACGTTCAATAAAGACTCGACAAAAATTATTAGAAGCTGCAAGAGAAGTATTTATACAAGAAGGTTTTCACAAAGCGACTATCACTCAAATAATAAAAAAGGCAAAGGTTGGGTATGGTACTGCATACGTTCATTTCGAAGGAAAAGAAGACTTTTTAGTTGTATTAATGGAGAATGTTATGGAGAAATTTTATGAAATTGCCGAGGCTGCATTTTTACCCGCATCTGTAAATGAAGCAGAAGAAATGATTCATAAACAAACGAACGAGTTTTTAAAAATGGCTGAGGATGAACAAAAAATGCTGCAAGTGTTTGAGCAGGCTATTGGTATTTCTCCTCTCGTTTCAGAGAAATGGAAGAACATTCGGGAAAAGTTTATTCAACGAATTTCAGAAGACATTGCCTATGCGCAGCGCAATGGATTAGCACGTAAAGATGTACATAACGAGCTAGTAGCAAGAGGGTGGTTTTTCACTAATGAAATGTACCTTTGGGAAATTGTTCGTAATGAATATAAGCATCCTGTAGAACAAATTGCTAAGAATATCGCATCAATTTACATTAAGGGACTCTATTTATAATTTTGGTGCGTAAATTGAATTTGTTTGAAATAAGTATATAGTATCCCGCTACTATTCCACATTCTCTGCAGAAAAAAAGACCGTTTCCCCATATACTCTCTCACAGGTATAGATAATAGTATAAATATAATAAAGCTCACTAAACGTTGAACGTTTAGTGAGCTTTTTACTCTATGGAAAAATATTATTTAATTTGAACTTTACTTCCGTTTATTTCAATATACCATGTACCTTTTGCATAGCTATCTTTTGAAACCTCAAATACGTCAACATCCGTAACTTTGATACCCGGATTTAAATCACTTGCAATCTTAGAGTCATCAATGTTAGTTTCAACTGCATAATTTGATGTTGCATCAATATCAGCGTCATATTTTGTACCTTTTTCATCAACGAGGTTAATTGTTGGGGTTGAAAAAGCACCTAATGGTTTGTCAGAGATGTTTTTAACAGCCCATTGAATAGCAACAAGTGTACCGCCTTCAGAAGCTTTTTTGTTTGCATATTGGTTTCCAACTTGTTCTCTTTCCTCTACTTTTGTTACAGAAACTTCCGCTTTATTATCTACTGTAAAAGTGTCTCCCACTTTATGAGCTTTTTGTTCTTCTGATTTTGAAGAGTTAGAACTAGATCCAGAACCACTATCGTCTCCACCTGATGCTACGACAGCAATTACTACAATAAGTGCAATAAGAATGATAAATCCTAAACAGCCAATCTTAAAAAACTTTTTCATTTCAGTACATTTCCTCCTGTAAACATTAAACATGCATTTATTATGTATTTAAAATACATGTTTAATGTTTACATATATATAGTTATATTACAATATTAAATTTCCTTATTTTAATAATAGGTTAGATCAAACTGCTTAATATACACTAATAGGGACTTATTATCTTGAAATTAAGTCTCGATATGTTTGTTGCGGTTAATTTTAGTATATATTATTTATTTTACCAATATATAAATGTTGGAAATAGTATGTGAGTATGTACCTCAAAATAACTAGCAGAAACTTATAGCAACAAGAGGGAGGAATCGTAAAGGCAAGGTCCAGTAGACAGTTCATCAAAAGAGTTGCACTGCCTTCACCGTTTGGATATGGTTATTTAGGCATTCATTTTTATAGTGCTACAGCAGAGGAAAAAGAGAGGATCTAGAAAAGTAATGAACAAGTATGATTATATTAAAAGACAATTAGCGAAAACGAATAAAAAAAACGATGAAAATTATATCATTACAAGGATCTGGCATTTGCTTGATAATTACGATATAAAAATAAATACTCAACAGTATGTAGTACGATCAAATAAAAACCAAAAGGCTGAATACGGATTAATTGATTTGTATTTTCCGCAGTTTAATTTGGCGGTTGAAATTGATGAAGCCCATCATAAGAATGATATAAATCAAACACTGGATGAAATTAGAAAAAACGATATTGTGAATGCGTTAGATTGTGAATTTATCAGAATAGATGCTACTCAATCTCTTGAAAAGATTCACGAAAAGATCGACCAGGTAGTAGAAAAAATTAATCTGCTAACAAAGGAGAAATGGTTTATTCCATGGGATTTGGAGAAGGAATATGATCCAAATACTTATATTGAACAAGGATATATAGATGCTGATGACAATGTTTCTTTACGGTTAGTTGCAGACTGTTGCAATGTGTTCGGAGCTGGCTATGCTCACGGGATTCAAAAAAGCGGCGCGCCGCACAAGTTTGAAGAAGATACAGATATTAAAAGATTAAAATTTTTCCCTAATGAAACGTGGAACAATCAACTTCTTGAAAATGAGGAAATATTTATTGAATATAATACAATTCCAGAAGAGAACGAAACCTACTTTCAAAAAAGAATGTATCAGCTGAATCAGAAGATCGCGCTATTCGCATATGCAAAAACCTCTTCGGGACGATTTGAAGCAATATTTAAAGGACTTTATCTACTAAATCGTGAAAAAAGCAAAAATACAGGTGTTCTGACTTATAATCGTATATCGACCATAATGCCGACTTACTATCCAAAAGATGTTAAACAACCTCTTAGAATCGCAGAAGCCTATAATAACGACGAATATAAAGTAGCACACTTTTATACAGAGAATCAGGTTAGAAAATTTGAGGGTAAATATAAAAAGAGATATAAGATAATATCGTATTCATAAAAAGGTCGTTTTTATTATAAGTTTCGAAAAGAGTGGTTATGTTAAGTTACACTTTTTTATTTGAATTCTGTTTCCATAATAGAATTCAAATTCTCTTTAGCTTGGTGCCTGTTTTTCGTATAATTCTTCTTCACTCTATAAAAGAAACCTCGGTTCAAGTCATAAATTTGAACTGAGGTTTCTTATTATCTTTGAAAGGTTAAATTTATTTTTTATTTACTTGGCGTCCACTTTTTTTCTGGCTCTGAGAACTTGTGTTGCCAGTTTGAAATTCATTGCCTAATTCGACATCATTTCTTTTATCTTGCTTCTCTACTTGCTCTCTTGTCTGATTCTTTTTCTGTATCCCTTGTTTTGACATTACTTATCTCATCTCGCTTTCATTTAGTATTGTTTTTAATATGTGCAACTATAAGAAAAAACATATAAATTAAATAAATAATTTGTTAGTTGCTTCTGAATCAAAACCCTATTTATCACCAAGCTAACCTCGGCATATAAACAACCGAGCACATCTTACATTACTACCTACACCTCCCCTAATGCAGTAATTACTCTTTTTTAGTTTTAGGGTGAACGGACAAGCTTTATGGGATTAATTTGATTTTGGAATAGGTGAGAATAGTATCGTAAAAGAGACACATAATTAGTAAAACAATTACTGTTGTTTAAAGTGTCAAGAGATGAAGATTTTACTCATTTTTGGAGGAAGTTGTAATGGAGAAAGATCAAACGTTGAAAAACGCGATGAATGAATGGGCACGTGTAACTGAGGATCCCCAAATGTTAATGACTTATGAAGTAAACCAGGAATTCCAAGTAGATGAAAAATTGACATTAAAAAAAGCTGAAAAGCAAGGGGGAAAAAGAGCTATTAAGAGAGTAGCATTAAGAATGCTGCAAAAAGGTATGGATAATCAAACAATATCTGAATTAACGGAGCTTACAGAAGAAGAGATTGAACAGATTCGTAAATAACGAATGTAAACCGAGGGTAGGAAGGAATAGATCCAAAACAACATTTTATTTTATCACGATAAAAAAAGGGCTACCCCAAAATAGGAAAAAGGTAGCTTGCTCTATTCAAGCAAAAAGTTGAATACATTGGTTGAGTTAAAACAACTACATTATCTTAACATGTATAATTTTTTAGTAAAACGCTATCATTTCCAGTTTTATTAACTAATTTCCTCTGCTAAAATGGAATCATAGGGATGAAGAGAGAAGGGTAGATGAGGCACATGAGTACGAGTCTATTGCTAACTTTAGGGGTTATATTTTTGGCAACAATAGCTATAGCCATTTTAATTAAGATTCCAGAAGAAGATTAAATTGAATAATAAAATAAAAAGCTATCTCAAATAATAAAGGAGATAGTTTTTTTACTGCTTTATGTCTCATTTGAAAAATTAAAATTGATTTTGTATGGAGGAATTAAATGCATAAAAATTAATTAAAAACAAATACTTTCACTGTCATAAATAAAAAGGAGGCTAGATAAAGATGGATGCACAAAGAGCACAAGAAATTGCCGATTCAGTGGACATGGCCAATGTAATATATAACGGGAAAAGTATTTACATTGAGCATGTAGACCAACAAAATGGGGTAGCTACAATTCATAACCTGGATGAACCAAATAATAAGCAAAGTGTTTCTATATCTGAACTAGCAGAACAATAATTTACTCTTAAAATAAAAAAGCCGCTTTATTTAGGCTTTTTTATTTTTCTGTTATTTTTATCGAGAGAGGATGAGAAGAAAAAATAACCACATCAGAAAAGTGTGGTTAGATCAAGGTTGTATAAAAATCTAATCATAATGAACTTCACTTTTAAGTGGATGACTCAATATAATGAAACGCGACTCCTTATAACTTCCATCTTTCAAAGAAATCCCTTCCCAACAACAGTACATCAATAAAACATTGAGGGTTAGGAGTTATTTTTTCGTTTATGTTGACTTCTACGAAATTTTATTGTAGGATAATCTATATCATCAATAAACACATTAAATACTTATCCTACGATGCACGTTATGCCCTATTTGTTTTGAACCGTACTGTTTATTTGGGGTTCCTACATCTGTTGACTGATGCCATGCCTGTCTTTGAAACAGGATTGCTAGAACGTTAATATGCGGAAACCCACCTGCGAGATCGCGGGTTCACAAAACAGATTGGGAGGACGACATAGGTGGGAATCCCTTAACTATACATACCGTGCTAGACGGGGAGATGGCGGTGCCCTGTAACCTGCAATCCGCCTTAGCAGGGTTTAATTCCTAACAGAGGTATGAGTCAGGTAAGGTCTGACTTGGACAAGTGGTGTTGACAACTAGGTCCTGCACAACAGAAACCTATGAACATGGTCAGGTCCGGAAGGAAGCAGCCATAAGTAGATTCTTCTGTGTGTTGCAGCACAACCCGGTCGAGCTAACTGTACAAGTAACGCTTATTTGATCATGTCAATGACGGGTGCACGGTGTTTTTACTTAGCAATTTTTATTTAGTGTTAAGAAAACTATCTTTAATAGGTCTGGTGGCGATAGCAGAGAGGTCACACCCGTTCCCATATCGAACACGGAAGTTAAGTTCTCTAGCGCCAATGGTAATGGGGACTTTGTCCTCGTGAGAGTAGGACGTTGTCAGGCAAAAAAACAGCCCATCATATCAATGATGGGCTGTTTTTTTGTATATTAATTTCGTTTAAATTGATTTCTACGAAATTAAATGTTATGTTTTACGTAATTTATTAGTGTATGTAGGAGGATTTAGAGTGAAAAAAAATAGCCTAGAAGTTATTCCGTTGATTGATGACTTTAGCCAATGGTTAATAGAATCAGGCAAATCTGATAATACGATTAAAACCTATCGAGCAGTGTTAAACCAATTTCATGAATGGCTTCTAAGTGAAGGTAAACATTTAGATCAAGTAACAAGAAATAATGTCCAAACTTATATGATTAACCTTGAATCTAATAATAAAAGTGCGTCGACTATAGAAAAAGCTTTTGTAACAATTAGCGTTTTTGCACGCTTTCTTGAAAAACCAGAAATTGTTCAAAATATTGAACGTAAACAAAAAGAGAAAAATAACGAGGTTGTACCACAGTCATTAGAAGCAAGTGAGCGTGACCGCCTTTTATCTGAAGTAAAGCAAGAGGGAAACCTTCGTGATATTGCTATTGTATATACTTTATTACATACAGGGATTCGGGTATCAGAGATTTGTGCTTTGAATCGTAAAGACGTAGAGATTAACAAATCTGATGGTTTTTTAATTATCCGTAATGCTAAAGGATGTAAAAAGCGATTTGTTCCTCTTTCTACAGAAGCAAGGAATAGTTTGAAGAAATATATTGATTCACTTGATTCTAATCATGAAGCTTTATTTGTCTCTAATTTTGATAGAAGAATGTCTGCACGTACGGTTCAGTACATGTTAAAAAAATATAATGTAAATCCTCATAAATTACGCCACACTTTCTGTCATGAGTTAGTTAAGAAAGGGATAGATATTGCAATAGTTGCCGAACTAGCAGGCCATTCTGATGTGAATGTTACAAAACGATACCTAAAATCTTCTACAAGAGATTTAGAAAGTGCGATTACGCAAACCTTTTTATAAAAATAAGCTCTGTAACAAGAATCATGATTCTTGTTACAGAGCTTATTTATTTAGGTGTATGTTCCTGCTTAATAATTGCAAAATTAAGTATTAAAACACAAATTACATAGATGTTGACTTCTACGAAATTATAAGGTAAAATAATTTTTGTTGGTAGCGAAACAGATATTAATTATTAAATTACTAGTCCATGTTTCATATGAAGGGGTAGCATACGGATAAATGTAACTGACTATAAATAATTTCCATACTTATTGTTGGCATAGTCAGGGTCTGCAATACCTTTATCACCGGTTCAAATCCGATTGCCGTATCCACATTCTAATAGAGAGCTTAGAAAGGACCTTTAGCTCAGCTGGTTAGAGCAGACGGCTCATAACCGTCCGGTCGTAGGTTCGAGTCCTACAAGGTCCACCATTGAACCTGAAATATGGAGGAATACCCAAGTCTGGCTGAAGGGATCGGTCTTGAAAACCGACAGGGGTGTCAAAGCCCGCGGGGGTTCGAATCCCTCTTCCTCTTCCATTATATCTTTGTTATTATCGCGGGGTGGAGCAGTTCGGTAGCTCGTCGGGCTCATAACCCGAAGGTCGCAGGTTCAAATCCTGTCCCCGCAACCATTTTTCACATGCGGATGTGGCGGAATTGGCAGACGCGCTAGACTTAGGATCTAGTGTCTTATGACGTGGGGGTTCAAGTCCCTTCATCCGCACCATTTTAGGAAGCGCCCGTAGCTCAATTGGATAGAGCGTTTGACTACGGATCAAAAGGTTAGGGGTTCGACTCCTCTCGGGCGCGCCATAAACGGGAAGTAGCTCATTTTTGGTAGAGCCCAAGTCTGATAAGCGTGAGGTCGATGGTTCAAGTCCGCTTAGGCCTACTATTATTCCACAGTATCTCAGTGGGAAATCCATACAGAGAAGTACCCAAGTGGCTCAAGGGGCTCCCCTGCTAAGGGAGTAGATCGTTAACGCGATGCGAGGGTTCGAATCCCTTCTTCTCTGCCATTTTATAATTTTATCTGGTCCGTTGACCGAGTGGTCGAGAAATTGTCCTTTTAAAAAGGTAACACGGGTTCGAATCCCGGACGGGTCATTACAAAAAAGGCAGTTTGCTGATAAAGCAAGCTGTCTTTTTTATTGAATAAGAGATATTGCTTTAATCCATTATGTAAAACTAATTTAAATGTTATTAGAATGAAGATAAAAAGCATTTGATAATAGTGTCGATAACTCGAAGTATGTCAACAGAGATATTTAATAAATTTCAACATTGTAGAAACGCTCCAGATATAATCCAAAAAGAACCACCCCCAACAAAAAAGCACTCACTAAAAGTGAGTGCTTTTTCATTAAATAAATAATCCAACCATAATACCTGTTAAAATCGATCCCATTGTCGCGACTAACAGCATCTTCAAGCCGAACTTCGCAACGCGTGAAGCTTGTTCGCCGTTGATTGCTTGGATCGTACCAAGAACGATACCAATTGAGCTGAAGTTTGCAAATGAGATTAAGTAAGCTGATACGATACCAACCGTTTTTTCAGAAAGGTGAGGCATCATTTTTTGGAAGTCAAGCATGGCAACGAATTCGTTTGCTACTACTTTTGTTCCCATTACGCCGCCGGCTTTCATTAGTTCATCTGCTGGAATACCCATGATAAAGGCAATTGGGTAGAAGATATAGCCTAAAATGTCTTGAACAGTTAATCCGATTACGCCGTTTAATACGTAGTTCACTAATGCTAAAAGACCAACGTACGTTACAAGCATCGCTGCTACGATTAACGCAACGCGTCCGCCGTCTAGTGCTCCGTCGCCGATTGCTTCAAACAGCGTGCCTTGCTTAGCAGGTGCTTTGATATCCACTTCGTTTTCATCTTCCACTTTTACTGGTGCAACGATAGAAGAAACGATTAAGCCAGAGAATACGTTTAGCGGAAGGGCAATTAAGACGTATTCCGCCGGAATCATCTGCATGTATGCGCCTAGAATTGAACAAGAAACGGATACTAATGATGTTGTTGTAACAATAAATAAACGGTTTGGTGTTAAACCTCCGATGTGGTTTTTCACCGCAATTAGCGCCGTTGTATCACCAAAGATCATCGCATTCACGGCTGTGAAGCTTTCAATTTGGGGAAGTCCGGTAATTTTTGAAACAAGTCCTCCGATATATTTGATCCCAAAGGGTAAAATACGAGAGTAGTTTAAAATACTTAATAATGCTGAAACGAATACAATCATAACTAACGTCTGGATAAAGAAAATGCCTTTTCCTGCAAGATCTCCAAACACGAACGAAATTCCGTCGTTACCAAATGATAAGATCTTTGTAAATACACTTGTGATAAAGTCAAGCACCTTGCGACCAATCGATGTATTCATCATAAAAGCAGAGATAGCGAGCTGAATAACCAGCATAACTGCGATGCCTTTGTAGTTGATAAGTTTCTTGTCGTTTGACATGAGGAACGCAACTGCTAAGACAATTACAATTCCGATAATTCCCATTAAAATTGACATTTACTTTTCTCCTTACATGTACTCTATATTTATAAAAGAGGGACGTGCATAGAAATGACTATGTAAATCGGCCTCTATTTTATATAAAAATCAGGACTTTCACGCTAGTTTTAGTAAAAATGGGCAAAATTTTTTAGGCCATTAAAAAAATGACGTAATTGTAAAATAATATTTACTATGTGCTAATATGTAAAAAAACATGCAGAGCTGACATAATAACTTATATTTCGACAGCCTCTACTATCTTAAATCATTTCGAACAAAAGAAAAAGAGGAAATGAAGATATTTTTAATATAATTGTGAAATATTTTTTAAACTTTCATGATATTGCCAAGATTTTAGTGGAATATACGAAAAATAAGAGATCTATCTTTAAAATGTGGTAAAATATGACGTAATTAGTAAGGGAAAACGGGGAAGGGAGAGATACAAATGAATCAACGTAAAATAATTCATTTAGCAACCGGCATGCCTGAACAAATGGCATACAGTCCCGGCAAAGAAATACGTACAGGCATATGCAAGAAGCAAGTAGACGAAACGTTTTTAGCCAAAGAAGGATTTCAAGGCGACGGCGTAGCGGACTTAAGGTATCACGGCGGACGGGATCGTGCGGTGTGCGTGTATCCGTATGAACACTACCAAAAATGGAACGAAGAGTTTGATACGGAGCTGCCAATGTCTGCGTTTGGAGAAAATCTTGTGCTATCAGGCATGCTTGAAAAAGACGTATGCATTGGAGACGTTTATCAAGTAGGGGACGCCGTTATTCAAGTGACGCAAGGACGAAATCCATGCGACACGATTACAAAAAGAACGGGCGTTAAAGGAATTTTAAAACGAATGATTGAGACAAGCTATACGGGCTATCTTTGCCGCGTGTTAAAAGAAGGTACGATTACGCAAGATGCGGAAGTGAAGTTAATTCAAGCTCATCCAGATCAAGTATCCGTGTGGTTTACGCTTGATTTATATTTCCATCGTTCAAAAGATGTAGAAGGGATGAAGCGGGCTTTAGAAGTGGCTGAGCTAGCTGAAGACTGGAAAAATAAATTTCAAACGCGGATTGAAAAGGCGCTTTCAGTAGCGCAGCGATAAAAAGTAAATGCCCTCTAATCGTTAGAACGTATCTAACGATTAGAGGGCATTTTTTTCTTAGAAGCGTCCGTATCCTAAGAAATGATCTTGATAATAAGAAACATCTAGGTCAGCTACTGCTACACCGTGTGAACCAGCATGAATCATTTGGCCGTTTCCGATGTAGATTCCCATATGAGATGGGCCGCTTGTGTATGTGTTTTGGAAGAATACTAGATCTCCTGGTTGTGGAGACGAAATTTTTGTCGCCATGTTCCAGTAGTTGGCTACGCTTGTACGTGAAATGCTGTGACCGCTATGATTGAACACGTATGCGATAAAGCCTGAGCAGTCAAATCCGCTTGGTGTGTTTCCTGCCCATTGGTAAGGTGATCCTACTAAACTACGTGCAACATTTACTGTGCTTCCAGAAGCCGTGCTTGTTGTTGGAGCAGGTGCTGGTGTGCTTGTTTCTTGTGCTGCAGATGTAGATGCTGTAGAGGTAGAAGGAGTTGATGTGCTTACACCTTTTACTTGGCTTGCGCTTGGTTTACCTGATGCAATTGTTACGTAGCTTGAGCTTTTTGAAATCCATTTGTTTGGTGCAATTTCAACTAAGCCGTTTGCTTCTTTTAAAATAGCAAACTCTTGACCTTGTGTTGCAGTTCCAACGACTGGAGATGAAAAGCTAGCTCCTTGACGAATATTTAACGCACTCACGTTTACGATGACTTTTTGATTAGTAGTAGTAGTTGCTTGTTGTTGAGGTACGCTTGGCGTTACCTTTTCTTGTACGGGTGCTGGTGCAGCGCCTCCGTCATTTGCACTTGCTGAAGTTGTGCTAAATGTTAGGGCAGCGGGAACAAGTAATGCTGCTAACCCCATATTCATAACTGTACGATTTGCTTTCTTTAGCATGTTCTTTCTCCCTTTCCATAACTTGTTTTATTCACAACTGTGAGTCTATCAATCCTGACAGGAAAAGTAAACATCTAATTCCAAATTACGACATTTTGTAACATAGTTTTAATATTAAAAGGCGATATAAGTAGAATTGTCACCTTCTCTGTAATAATTCTGACAATTTATCTAGGTAGAAATGTTTAGGAGATTCATAGATTTATTAGAAAATATGTAAGGAGGATGGAATTTTTCTATTTTTTTGTTGAAAAAGGAGAGGGGAATAAAAAAACAACAGCTAAATAGCTGCTGTTTCTAGAGTATATAGTTCGATAGTAACATAGTTTGTATCGAACTTAGTGAATAACGGGGCAAATTTCAACTAATGTACATGGAGAGAATACCAAACCTAAATAAAAAACCGTATTCGCAACTCGAATACGGTTTTTCGTTTATTCAGCTACTTCAGTTTCATTTGCTTTTAGCTTTTCATAAAACACACCAAGCGAAGTTGTTACGTACGGAACGAGCCATAATAACCCAATGCCAAGCGTGATGATACTTAAAATGCCCCAGCTGATAAAGCTTAAAAGGAGTAAAAAGTAGGTCCACTTGTAGCCGTTCATTAACCGTCTGCTTTCAGTAATAGATTGGTTCACCGAATAATCGGGGTTATCGCGGAATACGTAGTAAGCCTGTGAATAGGCAAGACTTTTGATGATGCCAGGAATGATTAATAAAATACTCCATAGCACGGTATAAATAATCGTTAGTAAGTAAAGTCCGAGTGTTCTAAAATATAGTCCCGCAGATGAAAACGAATCAAACACATTTCCTACACGTACACTTTCTCCTCGAACCAGACGCAATAGTACCCAGTAGTAAGAGAAAAAGAGCGGTACGAGCAGCAGGGATACAATATTAGCTAAGGTAGACTGAGAGTATTCGGTTTCGGACCCGCTTGGAAATCCGTTGATTAAAAAGTCAATAAGTCCTGGAATACCGGCAGCGATTAAATACGTAACGAACGTAAGCAGTACGGCAAATCCCCAGCGGTTTTTCAGCGCTGCGAGTGCACCTTGCTTTACTTCTTTTATTCTCATAACTTGATGTCCCCCTCTAGATGAGTTTATACAGAGAATTTAACCTGTACATTAGTCAATATATTAGCGATTTTTAAATATATGAATGCTTGCACTCATAAGTTGTGTAAAGATTTTTTAGACGCTTGAAATTTGTGGGAAGTTCTTTAAAATGGAAGTATAAGGATATTTTTAGCCGGAAGGAGGAGTGAAAATGACGCTTGTGTATTTGCTGATTTTGGCAGTCGTTTATATCTTTCTGGATCTTGTCATGCGAAAAAAGCTGCATACAAAGATGAAAAAAAGCTATTGGAGAAGCTTTAAAGGAAGGCGTCCGCTGTTTATCACCATTGAAATGGTGCTGCTTGCTTCGTTTTTAGTGCTGATCTTTGTTATGCCTCCAGCCTACACATCCGTTTTTATGTTTCTTTTCTTGTTTCTCCTGTACGTGTTTCGAGGTTTCGAAGAATGGAAGTTTGAAAGAAATCAAAAAGAGTACTATCACTCGTGGCTTGGAGCAACCTTTTTCATGTTTGCTTCGTTTTTAGTGTTGATGAGAGATATGTAAAACAAGGTTGAGACATAACGAAATGAACCGCTGTTGATTTCCGTGCAAGACTTCGCTTTCCGCGGGCGGCCGGTGAGCCTCCTCGTCGCAAACGCTCCTGCGGGGTCTCACTTGTTCCGCTTTTCCCGCAGGAGTCTTCGTCTTGCCCTCCAATCAACCATTGGAAGCTCCTACATATATGAAACAAATCTACTTTCACCATAACCATAAAAAATCCGAACGAATTGGATTCTCCATCAAGAATCCAATTCGTTCGGATCTTCCTTCAATCAAACTACTTTTATACAAGCTTCTTTTTTTACGTAAAGTATTGGACAACTGTCCCTTTATTTTTCTTTACCTTAACACTCGCATACGCGCCGTTAATAAGCGTGAGCTGAGGAGGGAGGTGTCCGCAGTCGATGTCATAGATAACTGGAATATGTAAGTCAGAAGCAAGGTCGAGATACACATCTTCAGCGGTGTAGGAATCAACGGGTTGATTAGCGCTGCTTCTGCCGAATAAAATACCTGAGCAGTTATCAAACCAGCCCGCTAGCTTAAGCTGAAGAAGTGAACGGCGAAGGTCAGCGGTCGTGAGTTCACAGTTGTCAAAGTACCAAATGACCGGCTCAGCAGGAATGTATTTTTCTCGAAACGTTTTTACGTCTCCAAAAGGAGTTCCTACTAAGTGCCTGATCACGTCAATACATCCTCCGAGAAGACGCCCTTCGATGTGCACGTCGCTTAACTCTGTATGCTTCCAAGCGGTTTGTTCGGTTAAATGAAACACGCATGGTGACGGGGTGTCATGCTGCCATTCTTTTTGATAGCGATCAGAAGAAATTTGAACCACGCTTTCTCCTTTTTTGGTCGTCAGCACCTGCTGCTACATCGCAGTCGTTGGATCCCAGTATTCTCCGCGCAAATCCACAAAGTTGGTTCCATGAGCCGTTGCAATCCCGGTGTTAAGTGTAATAGCCAGCAAAAGAACGCTGGTGTCAGAATAGCCAAGCACCCATTTTGCTGTCCATTTTGTAAAGTCTAGATGTTCAAGAATTTCAATCAGCAGCTCGCCTCCCCAAGGCGGGATAATGATATCAATGTTTCTATCTTCTATCATGGCTTGAAGCTCATTTGCACGTTTTTTAGGAGAAGTGGATTTTGCTTTATGCTGCGTCCACACGGTTTCGCCCGGTATAACAGAAAAGCCTTTTTCTTTCATTCGTTCACACGATAAAGAAAACATGGAATGAAGAGCTTGAGATACACCAGAAGAAGGTGCGGTTATGCCGATGGTTGGGTTGGATGTAAGAAAAGGATAGGTAATCATAGCGGCCTCCTTCAAAGGTTTTAGCTTATTTTACCAGCAAGAGAAATACTGAACAAGCTTATTTTTCATTTAATTTAGGAAGATTGATAGGTTTTGTAAAAAGAATCCGTATTAATAGATGTAAAAGCAAGCGGAAAGGAGCAATGTCATGGAAGATGACTGGATTGTTGCGTGTATAACGCGAAAAAAAGAAAAAGGATTAGAGCTGTTAATCGATCAGTACGGAGGATTAATTACGGCCATTGTACGCAAGCATTTAGGCACGCTGAAAAGCTACGAGGAAGAGTGTGTAAACGACGTATTGTTAGCGGTGTGGCATCATATTGATCGCTTTGATTCGGAGAAAAATACGTTTAAAAATTGGGTTGCAGCTGTTGCTAAGTACAAAGCCATTGACTATCAGCGCAAATACATAAAAACGCAGCACGAATCGCTTAGCGAAGCGGGAATGGGTGAAACGTCAGAAGTTCATAACATTCAAACAAACGACGTGGAAGAACTCTTAGGTCACTTAAGCGAAGGAGACCGTGAGCTGTTTAAAGCGTATTACTTACAGGAAGTCGAGCTGAAGCAAATTGCTGAAAAACAGCAGACTACCATCAGCAATTTATACAACCGGCTATCGCGCGGACGCAAAAAATTAAAAGCGATTTTTAAATAAGAAACAAGGAGGGACAAAGATGAAAAATCAATATGACTTATTAAATGGATCTTCTGTAGATTTTGATGAATATGAAGAAATTGAGCTAACGGCAAGCGAGAAAAAGCGTATGAAAAAACGCTTAAAACATGACATAAAGCCGACTCGAAAAAAAGCGCGTCCGCTGATCGCCGCTGCGGTGCTGCTGCTTGCTGTGACGCCTGTAATGATGCAAAACGAAACGGTATGGGCATCGGCTGTGCGAATCAGTCAGCAAATTGGCCAGCAAATCGAGCTGCTTATGAACAAGCCTGAAGGCAGCTTGAGCAGCTATAAAAAAATGATAAATGAAACGGCGACTGACCAAGGCATTCAAGTAAAAGTAAATGAACTGATGCTTGATGACGGACAGGTGCTGCTTGGATTAACGATCAGCGCAGATGAATTTAGAAGAACTGCACTAGGGCTTAACCGAGACGAATCAATTCGACCGGGAGAGCTGCGCGTGAAAATTGGCAACATGTCGTTTTTTGATTCGGCTTCCAGTATTAGAAAGGAACCAATCAAAAACAAAGACGGAAGCTGGAACTATCTGTACGCTTTAAAACTAACGCAAGCGGACACGAACGAAGACGGGAAAATCGATGTGGAAGGCTACAATGTACTAGATCATATTGATCCAAATAAAAACTATCAAATCAGTGCGCAGTTCACAAGTCTAGAATTTGAAAAGAATCCTGCTCAGACGAAAAGCGGGAACTACCGGGATTCCTACGGAGAAATTAAAGGAAATTGGACGGTTCATACAAGCGTAAACGGCTCAAAAATCATCGCTGATACAAAAGTGTATCCGTTGAATAAAGAAATTCCGATTAACGAAAAAGGAATAAAAGGCGTATTGTCCATCAAAGAAGTTCGCGTATCGCCTGTTTCGATTAAGCTACACTATACGTTTACATCGTCAACCGGAAGCATCCGAGGCGGAACGGATGTCGGTGTAGACATAAAAGACCAAAATGGAAGAAACCTTTCTGAAAGCGGCAGTGGAGGAGGAACAGACAAGGTGCTAGAGATGGACGGAGAGTACCGAAATGATAAAGACGTTATTATGCTTAGATTTATTCCATATGTAAGTGATCATGAAAAAGACTGGTCAAAAGATTTAACTTCAGACGCCTTTAATTTGAAGGTAAATAACAAATAACAAAATAAAAACCAGATGCCTGCTTAGCGTGCATCTGGTTTTTTATTAGATATCCATTTTATTTAACAAGCGAAGAAACGTCTGTAATTCTTCATCCGTAAAATGGCTAAGCTTTTCACCATATTCTTTGGTGAGTACTTTTTCCATTTCTTCTGCAAACGCTTTTCCTTTATCCGTAATGGATAAGTAGACAACGCGGCGGTCTTTTTGACTGCGTACGCGCGTGACAAATTCTCTTTCCATGAGGCGGTCGCTGACGCACGTCATGCTGCTGTTTGAGATGTGCATATGCTCTGCAATCTCAGAAACGATATGATTGCCTTCTTTATACAGCAGGCGAAGCGCTAAAAATTCATTTAAAGGAATATATGATTTTAAAGTGGGGATAACCGATAGCTGCATTTTTTTCGTTTGGTTTCGCATCGTGGAAACCACATTTTGGATAAGTTGATCTCGTGTATTCATAGAGGTTGTATGCTCCTTTTTCCGTTCAAACAATTCTTTTTCTTCTATTGTACCATATTGATTGTACATAAAGAGAAGCGGCAGGTTTTTTAGTGGGAAAAAGAGAAGTAGTACATATCTGTTGCGATAGAAAGGGGCTTGAGTGATGCAAAAAGTAATTGAGTTTAAAACGATGCTGCTTCCTTTTGATGGAGCAAAAAAGCTTGTGAATGCAAATAATTCCGAAAGTGACTTATTATACAAGGAATATTATGATCTCGGAGACGGCAAGCAGATGTGTACGCTTGTGTTTGAACGCTATTTTTTCCGCACCGGCGGCAGAGGATCACTAACGATTATTTTAGAAAATGTGTCCGGTCCAAACAAAGTAAAGTGTATTCCTTCAGGAAGCGCAGAAGGGATATTAAATATTGATTGGGGAGCAAGCAAGGATTTTGTACGATGGGTAGAAAACGCCCTCTCATCGTACACGTTAGAAGAACCGCAGAGATAAAGGCAAAGCTGGAGAAGGCAATGAGCTTCTTCAGTTTTTTTTATAAAGCGAAGGGCGAGTAGAGAAATGAAAAGATGCAAAAGCTACTGTAGAAATAAGAACTTTATGTGGACAATAAGCATTTTTTCTCTTTTTACCGGATAAATGAGTATAATATGAAATTGCAGGAAGACTTCACATTTACATAATAAAGGAGAACAACATAATGAAAAAACTCAGCATCGTATTATTTGTTTTAATGATAGCTATAGTAGGCTGTTCAAAAGGAAATGATTCAAGTTCAAAAGAAGTAAAAGGAACGATTGAAGTACCGGAATCAATTCAAGCAAATGAACAAGTCAAGCTTAAAGTCCTTGTGACGCAAGGAGATAAAAAAGTGGAAAACGCCGATGACGTGCAGTTTCAAGTTGAAAAAGAAGGCTATATCAATCAAGAAATGACAAAAGCGCCGCACGAAGGAAAAGGTGTATACAGCACGGACTATACGTTTAAAGAAGAAGGCGAATATATGATTACCGCTCACGTGACGGTGGACGGTGACATGAAAATGTTTACGAAAAAAGTAGAGGTAGGCAAGTCTAAAGAGTAAAACCTATGATTGAAAAAGCGGCTTATATAGCCATGTGAAAAGAGAATGCCTTGCGCATTCTCTTTTTTTATAAGGGCGTTTTTTCAACGTCTTTTATCGTTGACACAAAAGTGCCTAATTCTTTAAACATTTAGTTTCCTTTTAGGTATAAACTAAATATTAGAAAATTTATGTTAAAATTAGGATAACAAACTCTTTAATATAGGGGATGAAAAGAATGAATCATTTTCTGAATGAAATTTCCAAAGACTTAACTACTACAAACGTAGAAAGGTATTGGCCAAATTTTGAACTTGTTGCCTATGCGTTATACGACAAAAACAGTGTATTCCTGTTCAATCATCCTCGATATGATAACGATCCTCTTAAGTTATATAAAGTTTTAAAATGGAAAGAACAGTTTGTGGGAAATACGCTTATTCTATTTGATGGCTATCCTACGGCTATTGCTGATATGGAACTGTACGATGACTATGAAGGACTTTTTTCAATATTGATCCACGAATTATTCCACGGAAATCAGTATATAAAAGAGGAAAAACGCTTCCCTGATGAAATGCTGGGAATAACCTATCCCTTAACAAAAGAGAATGTAGAAATTCGAAATCGCGAAAGGAAAAGTCTTTATAATGCATTGTTAGAAACTGATATCAGTAAAAAGAAGCAGTATTTGAACGAGTTTATCAGCCTAAGGGAAAAAAGGGCAGAAGGAATAAAAGAGCATCTAACATATGAAAACTTAATTGAATCTGTTGAAGGACCTGCCTGGTACGTTGAAATAAAGGCTTTTTCAGAAAAATCCCCGCTCGCTAATGATTTAGTTTTAGAAAGGTATGGAAAAAATCTAATAAACGCCGTTGAATCCACTTCCAATATAAGGCGGAGCTGTTACAGTTCAGGCTTATTTATGTGTTTGTTGCTGGATGAATTGTCACCCGATTGGAAGGAAAGTTTTTTGGGTACTAAAACAACACTATTTGAGTTAATCAAATTTCTTGATATTGCCCCTCGAAAACAGGCAATTGAAGAGGTTCAAATAAGCCCGGAAACAGAAGCAGCAGTAAATTTTGCAATTGAATCAAGGAAGAAAGAACTTGATGAATTCGCAGCACAGATAGGAACCCATCTTTTTATCGAAGGAGAAATCATTGCTTTATCCTTTGATCCGATGAATATTGTCCCTTTTGAGAACAGGTTATTACATAAAAATTATATAAAAGTAAGGATAAATAACCAAGAATACCTTATTCAACAACCATCTCTTACCTATTGTGCGGATGGATTAAAAAATATAAATAAATTACTCATCCTATTAAAGGATAAACCATTGGAAATGGGTGATTCACTTTTAATCACTGGTATCGGAGAAATAAAGGGACAGTACACAATACAGGGAGATACGATTAATTTGGTTGTTAATTAGATGTGTTAAAAATTTAAATACATATATGAATGGAGAGGCTCGTATGTCTATGGGGATACTTTCTTTAATCACTTTTGTTATCTGGTTTGTAGCCATTCAAGAGTTTTTAAAACCTGAAAAGAATCAGAGTAACCGAAAAATAATGATGTTAACATCCGCAGGCTCCTTGCTGACGTTAGTTCTGACCATTTCACTTTTTCAATCACTATAAAAATACCTCAAAAAGCAGTTTTCCTCGGCTATCAGCAGCGTAATGTAGGCAGCCCTGAGTTCTTCTATGGCTGTATAATTTGATTTTCTGCAACATCCAAAAAAATGATGGTAAAAGGGAAGGAGATTAGGGATAACCTTTCTTTTTTGCTCCGCTTATTCTGCAGAAAAAAAGAAAAAGAAGCTTATGAACTGATGGTTCGCAGGCTTCTTTTTTGTTTTATAAGACAATCTTATTTATAAACGCTAGACGGAATTTTAAACGTATGAATGCCATTAGAATACGGGCCGTACTCATACTCACCAAATATAATGGCAATGCCGCTACTTGTGTAGTAAAACTGATCTTCTTTTAAGTTTACAGACTTAAATTCATTAACCCAGAACTGAGCACCTTTTTTATTGCGAGCAATCATTTCATTACGAATATAGTTATTAACTTTATTCAACTTAGTGTTGTTGTTAATAATATCTTTTAAGCTAATTTGTCGAGCTTTCAACAAATCGTAATTATAAGTATCAATCCAAGCGTTGCCGTGAGCGCCGCCAGCGTACGCATCATTCGTAATAGCAACACTTAAAATATTATCTTGGTTGTAAGGTACAGAGTATGTCATATTACGAGAATAAGGACCTGGTGCCCAGCCGTTTTTGCGGTCTTCCTTTTCTTGTTCTTTTAGCTCGTTGTGTTCTTTTTGTGCTTCTTTTGCAATATTTAAAAATTTTCGATTATAGCTAGCTTCAAATGGTTTATTGATAAGGCCAGATACCTGCGGATAGCTAATGTTGCTTGCTAAAGATTTCTTTGTAACCGTTCCTCCTAGTGCTTGAATTTTGTCACTAGGCGCTTTTTCATACTTAATACTTGATGACTTTTGAGCATAGGTGCCCTTTGATACCCCATACAGACCACCAAATTTGCTGGACTCAGAATACACGCGGAATACTTGCCCTTTTGTCACTTTTCTAGCCGCTACTAACTTGTTGTTTTTAATGTTGTAAAGATTAGTGTTCTTTAAAACGGTAACGCGTCCTATTTGCCCTTTAACCAGCTCCTGATTCCCCCACACGACTTTTGCTTCTGCAACTGTTTGCGGAGCAAGCGGCGTGAATAACAAAGCCAAACCTAAAACAACTGCGCTAACTCTTTTGAACCTTTTCATAAAAGCCTCCTAAAGTGATTTTTTGAGGTTTTAAAGCTAATCAATACTTTATTTTCAAAAAAACCCATTCACTAGTATAGCATATTTTTACAGTTTTTTATTTTTATCAATTCGTTTTTACTAAATTATTTTTCGACTTGATTCCTCTTATTAAATGATTAAATAAAATAGACCAGCGCACTTTATGCCTTCAGTAGAAATAAGAAAAAACACAGTATTTTACCCTAGACTAAAAAAGTTTCCTGTGGTAAACTTTTGGTATCATAACAAGTAAAAACTGAAAATTTTAAATAAATTATGCTGACATGTTCATTTTTCTGCACCAGCAGAATACCCTATTAAAAATCAACGAGCATATTTTTTTTACCTTAAAAGTTGGTCTAATGAAAAAAACATAACCTTAGGTAAAAAATAAGAAGGGACGAAAAATAGATGGCTAGTGTAAATAATTATCCATTGTCTACATTTACGACAGGTGAAACGGTACAGCTAGAGCGAATCGAAATCGAAGGTGCCTTAAAGCGACGCTTGTTAGATTTAGGATTTATTCCAGGAGCAATTATCAAAGTGCTTCAAAAAAGCCCGTTAGGAGATCCTGTTGCTTATCAAGTCAGTCATACAACGATTGGTCTCAGAAAAGAAGAGAGCTCAAAAATTTATGTAAAAAAAGTAGGTGATGACGATGAGTAAGTATCGTATTGCACTAGCAGGAAATCCGAACACAGGAAAAAGTACGTTATTTAATAGCTTGACCGGTCTTAAGCAACACACGGGAAACTGGACGGGAAAAACGGTAGCCAAAGCAGAAGGGACGTTTGAACACCACCAGCAGCTCTACACAATTGTCGATTTGCCTGGAACGTATTCACTGTATTCAAATTCGGCAGATGAAGAAGTAGCGCGTGACTATATTTTATTTGAAAGACCTGACGTTACGGTTGTGGTGGTCGATGCAACGGCGATGGAGCGAAATCTTAATTTAGCGCTGCAAGTGATGGAAATGACTGAAAACGTCGTGATTTGCGTGAACTTAATGGATGAAGCAAAGAAAAAAGGAATTGTGATTAACGAAAAAAAGCTCGCTGAATCGTTAGGCGTACCGGTTGTGCCTATATCAGCACGTAATAGAAAAGGAATTATAAATTTGCTCGATGCAATTGAAGGAGTCGTGCGAGGGCAGGTAAAACTTAACCCTTACCAGGTACAGTACACAAAAGAAATTGAAGCGTCACTAAAGGAGCTAGAACCTCAAGTCGCTTCTATTGTTGGAAATCAATTTCCTTTGCGCTGGATTGCTTTACGGGTTCTTGATGGAGATACGTCATTTTTAGAAACGATTCAGCTGCGTCAGCAGCAAGACATCAGTCACACAGAAAGGAGGAACAGCGCATATGGGAAATCCGTTAATTCCTGAAAACTCATTAGCAATGGAACAATTAACGCGCTATGCCCAGCAGGCAAAAGAAAAAGATCATCGTTCAAATATGGTGGCAAGCATTTATCAGTCGTCACAGCAAATATGTAAAAAATCAGTTGTGTACGAAGACCGCTCAAAGCTTCAGCGCACAGAAAAGCTAGATAAAGTCTTTACCTCGCCAATTTGGGGATTTCCAATTATGCTTGGTATTTTATCCGTAATTTTTTATATCACCATAGCCGGCGCAAATGTTCCTTCTGGATTAATCGCACAAGGTTTTGGCTGGGCGGAAGGGTACTTAACAGCTTTCTTTCAAGCGATGCATGCGCCGGAATGGCTGCACGGAATTCTTGTACTAGGGCTGTTTCGAGGTACAGGATGGGTCATTAGTGTCATGCTGCCTCCAATGGCCATCTTTTTCCCGGTATTTGCCCTTTTAGAAAACTACGGCTACTTGCCTCGCGTCGCGTTTAATATGGATCGTTTGTTCAAACGAGCAGGTGCACACGGAAAGCAGTCACTAACGATGGCGATGGGATTTGGATGTAACGCCGCGGCGATTATGTCGACTCGTATTATTGAATCGCCTCGTGAACGTATGATGGCGATTTTAACAAATAATTTTGTTCCATGTAACGGCAGATGGCCTACGCTGATTTTATTAGCTTCTTTATTTATGGCGACCGGCTTTACAGGGAGTGCTAAAACTTTCGTAACGGCGCTTGTTGTAGTCGGAACAGTGTTATTTGGAATTGTGGTGACGCTGTTTGTATCGTGGGCACTGTCTAAAACGGCACTGCGCGGAGTTCCAACTCACTATACGCTAGAGCTTCCGCCTTACCGCAAGCCGAAATTTGTTGATACAATTGTGCGCGCGACGCTCGATAAATCGCTGTTCGTGTTAAAACGCGCGATTATTGTTGCAGCACCCGCAGCGGTGTTAACGTGGGTACTGGCCAACATCTATATCGGTGATACGAGTATTTTAATGCATTTTGTTCAGTTTCTTGATCCGTTTGCTAAATCGCTAGGACTAGACGGTTATATATTAGCTGCTTTTATCATTGGCTTGCCGGCTAATGAAATTGTGGTACCTGTTCTATTAATGGCGTATTTATCAACGGGTTCATTAATTGAAATTGAAGATGCGACTCGACTGAAACAAATTTTCCTTGATCACCACTGGACGTGGCTAACGGCTCTTAACATGATGTTGTTTTCGCTTCTGCATTTTCCGTGCGGAACGACGCTTGTGAATATTTATACAGAAACCAAAAATGCAAAATGGACGTTTCTTGCTTTTGCGATTCCAACAGTGATTGCGATTGGCGTTACGTTTACGGTTGCTCAAGTGGTAAAAGCGTTTAACCTTATTTAAATATGAAATAAAAGTGCAGGGCTTTGAAAAGAGCCCTGTATTTTTTATGAGTAGTCAATGAGATAAAGAGTATGATAGGGTGAACTTGATTGCTATTTGTTAGGTTAAATGGTAATTTGTATGATATAGATTTGCTTCATGCACAAAAAGAGATTAATAGAAAAAAGCGCCAATGAAATGCTAAAAGGAGGCTGACGGTGGGGATATTTTTTAATAAAATAGATTCAAAAAAAGCTAATAAGTATCAAACAAGGCTATACTCTTGTTTCACCATTCTCATCATAGTGAATGTGATTAACAGCTGGTTTCTCGATTGGCTTTGGCTTTATATCACCACAAGTAGCGTTCTTGTTATACTAGTGATATTCCTGCTCAAAACACCTAAACGTGATTTAGATGAAGAGTGGAAGCAGCTAGAAATAGAGAAAGACGAGACTTTTGAAAATAAAGTCAATCTTTTGATTCGAAATGGCAGAAGAGACGTTGATGTTATTAAATATATACGGAAAGAAAAAAATCTTGGTTTGCTTCCTGCAAAGCAGTATTTTGATCGAATTAAAGCGTCAAGTGAATAATAAAAAACGACCTCTGGTAAGACGAGGTCGTTTTTAGTTACAGGCAAATGGAACCCTGCGATGTCTCAAGTTAGATTAAAATAAGTCCAAAATAGTTAGTAAAAGGAGAGAGAAATATGCTCATACTTTATGATGAGCTGTACGGGAAATTTGAAGCAGACGGCGTTCTTTTAGAACTCATTCAAAGTGATCCTGTACAGCGTTTAAAAGGAATTTACCAAGGCGGAGCGAGCCGGTTTGTAAATGAAAACTGGAATACTACTCGATATGATCATTCCATTGGTGCGATGATGCTTGTAAATAGACTCGGAGGCTCTTTGGAAGAGCAAATAGCGGCTTTATTACATGACGTTTCACATACGGCATTTTCTCATGTGATTGACTATGTTTTGGGACAAAAAGAAGAAAATTATCATGAAATGATTTACGAACAAATTGTGACTCAGTCGTCTATTCCTTCTATTTTAAAAAGCGCCGGTTTAAACTGGCGAGAGATCTTACTCGATGAAAGCCAGTGGACGCTGCTCGAACAGCAAGCTCCGCACTTATGCGCTGACCGCGTGGATTATACGCTGCGGGATTTGTACGTATGCGGGGAGATTACTTTACAAGAAGTGCATGCGTTTTTGGATCAGCTTGTCGTATTTAATGGACAAATGGCGTGCAGTAATTTATCAGCGGCAGAGTGGTTTGTGGATGCTTACTACAAAGAAGTGATTGGCTTTTTTATGAATCCGCTTAATATGTTTGGAAATCATCAGCTGACGGAAACTATCAAGCTCGCTTTGCAAAAAGATATTTTATCTATCGAAGATTTTTTAAAGCAGGATGACGATGTGGTTTGGCTGCTGAAAAACGCTGGAGATAGCAGCGTTGAAGGGATGTTATCTGCTCTTTTTAACAGCAAAGTACAAAAAGGCACTGCTTCTTGTTATGATGTTCACCAAACGACAAAAATGCGCTGGGTTGACCCTCTTGTTATTAGTTCAAATGGGGCGAATTCTGTATCTCAGCTATCACTTATTGCTAAAAGACTAATAGAACAAGCAAAACAAAAGATCGAAAAAGGAGTATATCTCAACATTCAGGCTCCGTTATAAAGGGAATTAGTACATAAAGAAAGGGATGCATAATAATGTGCATCCCTTTCTCTCATAAGAAGTTTTATAGACCTCTAAGGGAGCCTTCTTTTAACGAACTTCATCACGCTTCGCATTTAACTCTTTAATCGTTTCACCTTCAACTAACACCGGCTGATAGTAGGTTTCGTTTGGCAAATCTTTTTTGCCCTGCAGCTTTTTAATGATCCAATCTGCCGCGTCGTGTCCCATTTGTTCTTGCGGGTGTGTTAGCGTTGTTAAATTAATCGTCGCATTTTTAGCGATGTACGAATTGTCTTGACCAATAATTGACAACTTGTCCGGAATGGACATACCAAGCTGTCTGCATACATTTACAACTTCTAATCCGACTTCATCATTATAGCAGACAAGAGCCGTCATCTCGTCTTTGTTTTCAGTGAGAAACTCTTTTAAATTAGCGTACAAATCAAGCTTTGTTTCGGTGTTAAAAGACAGAATATGCTCAGGCTGAAAGCGGAGTTTTGCATCACCGAGCGCTTTTATGTAGCCTTTCATTCGGTACTTTCCCTGCAGGTCATCCATTTTTGCGATGAGCCCGATTTGAGTATGTCCTTTTGAAATTAATTCGTTTGTGGCAAGGTAGCTTGACTGAACGTCGTCTAGACAAAAAAACGGAACGTCCAATTCTTCGTAGTAGGCGTTAATCATCGTAAACGGAACGTCTTGTTCTTTGAATGATAAATAATAAGAGATGTTTGGATTGTACAAATTACTTTTTGTAGGCTCAACAATTAGACCGTCTACTCCGTAGGAAAGCATCATTTCCAGCGCTTTTTTTTCTTGTTCCACATCGTTATTCGTGCTTGCCAGCAGCAGCGAATAATTATCTTTATTTAATCTGCTTTCAATTCCGCGAATAATAGAAGGGAAAATATAGTCGGAAATATACGTGGTAATTACACCGATTGTTTTGTTGGCAGAAGCCCCGCTAGATTTGGATTGATACTGATTGCTTACATAGGTGCCAGATCCTTTTTCGCTTCTTAAAAATCCTTCATTCGACAGCTCTAAAATGGCTTTTCGAACCGTATGTCTGCTGACACCATACGTTTCTTGCATGACCGATTCAGTCGGGATTTGTTCGCCCATGCTGTAATCGCCTGAAAGAATTTTGCTTTTTATATCCTCAATAATCACCTGATATTTTGGCTTCATGTTTTCACTTCTTTCGTAGTTGTATACATTCAACTTTTTTTATGTATAAAATTTGTATGGACATATTTTATCATGAACGTGAATAAATGAAAAGATTTCCTTGATTTTTAATCGAAAGGAAAATGATTTAAGGGTTGAATACCGATTTTTTAAAAGTTTAAGAAAGGAATAGTAGGGTGTTTTAAGTATTTGTGTGCATATATAATTTTTATATTGACAAATGTACGTACAAATAAATATACTTAAGTTGTTAACAAATTCAAACAGTGTTACATAAAACGGAAAGCGCTTCCTTACTGCTATAGGTATTGTTATAGCTATCAGAAAGGAGATTAAACGTGAAAACAACTCAAGAAAGCATAAAACAAGCAATTGCTAAAGGGAAAACATCCCTTGGAATTGAACTTGGATCTACTCGTATTAAAGCGTTGCTGATCGATGAAAACTTTGAAACGATCGCATCAGGCAGTTATGAATGGGAAAATCTCTTAGAAGACGGTTTTTGGACGTACAACTTACTCGATATTATTACAGGTCTGCAAAGTGCTTACCGTGAAATGAAGCAAGAAGTGGAACGAAGCTACGGGATCACCATTCGAACAGTTGGCTCCATCGGCGTTTCAGCTATGATGCACGGATATATGGCGTTTGATAAAACGGGTGAGCTGCTAGTTCCGTTTCGAACGTGGCGTAATGCAACAACAAGCGCAGCAGCAAAAGAATTAACTGAACATTTCCAATTTAATATTCCTGAACGATGGAGCATTGCGCATCTGTATCAGGCAATCATCAATCAAGAAAAACATCTGCCGCGCATTGATTACATGACAACGCTAGCCGGCTATATTCACTGGCTGCTGACAGGCAGTAAGGCGCTTGGCATTGGAGACGCTTCAGGGATGTTCCCAATTGATGAACGTACGCAAAATTACAGTGAAGGTATGATGAAGCAGTTTAATGAGCTTATTTCTGACAAAGGATATCCATGGCAACTATCAGATATTCTGCCTGCAGTTCATACTTCAGGCGAGCAAGCAGGTACATTAACAGCGATAGGAGCCAGCATTTTAGATCAATCAAAAAATTTGCAGCCGGGCATTCCGTTTTGTCCTCCAGAAGGAGATGCGGGAACGGGAATGGTGGCGACAAACAGCGTAAGAAAACGCACGGGAAATGTTTCAGTAGGAACGTCCGTTTTTGCGATGATTGTACTAGATAAAAAGCTTTTAAACGTTTATCCGGAAATTGATTTGGTTACCACGCCCAACGGCAGTCCAGTTGCCATGGTTCATGCGAATAACTGCTCAAGCGACTTAAACGCCTGGCTCGGATTGTTTCGCGAATTTTCGGAGGCGATGGGGCAAAAAGTAGAGTCGGATAAATTATTTCAAGTAATGTTAAATAAAGCGCTAGAAGCTGATCCTGATGGAGGGGGCTTGCTAAGCTACGGCTATTTCTCAGGTGAAAATATTACCGGAGTAGAAAGTGGCCGTCCGCTATTTGTCCGTTCAGCAAAAAGCAATTTTAATCTAGCAAACTTTATGCGTACACATCTTTTTACAGCTTTTGGCGCTTTAAAAATAGGGATGGATCTTTTAGTCAAAGAAGAAAACGTAAAGATTCACAGCATTTTAGCGCACGGAGGATTATTTAAAACGCCGGTAGTTGGTCAAAAAATGATGGCAGCGGCAATCAACACGCCTGTTTCCGTCATGGACACAGCAGGAGAAGGCGGCGCGTGGGGAATGGCTATCCTTTCTTCTTATATGCTCAATAAAAGTGAGAATGAAAGTTTAGAAGATTTCTTGGATGATAAAGTCTTTAAAGAAGTGACCGCACAAGAGATTTATCCTGACGAACTCGATGTAAAAGGATTTGAAGCATTTATTAAAAGATATAAAAAAGGGCTAGTGATTGAAAAAGCAGCTGCAGAGCACCACAGCGAAGAACGGGAGGAGTTATTGTGCTAGATAAATTAAAAGAAGAAGTATTTCAAGCAAACGTCGATTTGCCAAAACACGGACTGGTCAAGTACACGTGGGGAAATGTAAGTGCCATTGATCGAGACAGCGGTTTGTTTGTGATTAAACCAAGCGGTGTGACGTACGAGAAAATGACGGCCAAAGACATGGTAGTCGTAGACCTAGAGGGGCGCGTGGTAGAAGGTGAGCTTAACCCGTCATCTGATACGCTGACGCATGCCGTACTCTATAAACATTACCCACAAATTGGCGGTATTGCCCATACGCATTCAACGTGGGCGACGATTTGGGCTCAAGCAGGGCTTGATGTGCAGCCAATGGGAACGACGCATGCCGATACCTTTTATGGTTCCGTACCGTGCGCGCGCTTTTTGACCGAAAAAGAAGTGAATGACGGATATGAAGTGGAAACGGGCAAGGTGATCATTGAAACATTTGAAGAGCGCGACTTAGATGTGTTAGCGGTTCCTGGTATTTTACTTCAAGGGCACGGGCCGTTTACGTGGGGAAAAGATGCCAAATCAGCGGTGATGAACAGCGTCGTATTAGACGAAGTATCCAAAATGAACTTCTTTACACAAAAATTAAACGGGCTGGCTGAAGAGCTGCCGCAGCGCATATTAGACAAACATTATTTACGAAAACACGGAAAAAACGCGTATTACGGGCAAGGACAGTAAAAGACTTACATACAGAAAAGGGGATTATCATGTTAAAAACAGCTCAAAAAGAATTTTGGTTTATTGTTGGTTCACAGCATCTTTACGGAAAAGAAGCATTAGCAGAAGTAAAAGCACACGCGCAAACAATGACTGATGCTTTAAATGAAAGCGGTGTCTTGCCTTATCCGATTGTGCTGCAAGATTTAGCTGTGAGTGCTGATACGATTACAAACATGATGAAAGAAGTGAATTACCGAGATGAAGTTGCCGGTGTGATCACGTGGATGCATACGTTCTCGCCTGCAAAAATGTGGATTCGCGGCACCAAACTACTGCAAAAACCGCTGCTTCATTTGGCGACACAATTTAACGAAAGCATTCCTTGGGAAACGATTGATATGGATTTTATGAACTTGAATCAGTCCGCTCACGGTGATCGTGAATATGGCTTTATCAACGCGCGTTTGAACAAGCAAAATAAAATCGTAGTAGGCTACTGGGAGCGCCCCGAAGTACAGCAGCAAATTGCACAGTGGATGGACGTAGCCGCTGCTTATAACGAAAGCTTCAACATTAAAGTTGCGCGTTTCGGTGACAATATGCGCAATGTCGGCGTAACGGAAGGAGACAAAATTGAAGCACAAATTCAATTTGGCTGGACGGTTGACTACTTCGGAATCGGTGATCTTGTTCAATATGTCAATGCCGTTACGGAAGAAGAAATCAATGATTTATTTGCTGAATATGCCGACGCGTACGAATTTGTTTACGGCGGTTATTCTGCAGAAGACTGGGAGTCTAGCGTAAAAGTACAGGCAAGCTATGAAATTGCGATTAAACGTTTTCTAGATGAAGGCGGCTACAGCGCCTTTACCACTAATTTTGAAGATCTATACGGTATGAAACAGCTCCCTGGTCTAGCTGTACAGCGCTTGATGGCACAGGGCTACGGCTTTGCCGGTGAAGGAGACTGGAAAACAGCGGCGCTTGACCGCCTGCTTAAAGTAATGAGCCACAATCAGTCAACGGGCTTTATGGAAGACTATACGTATGAATTGGCTCCCGGACGTGAGTCTGTGCTTCAATCACACATGCTTGAAGTAGACCCGACGCTAGCGGTAAACAAACCAAAACTAATCGTTTCTCCGCTAGGTATCGGTAACCGCGAAGATCCGGCCCGCTTAGTGTTTGACGGTAAACAAGGAGAAGGTGTAGTGGTTTCCATGGCTGACTTCGGTACGCATTACAAGCTGTTAATTAACGAAGTATCGGCATTTGAGCCGGAAGTTCCTGCTCCAAATCTTCCGGTAGCGCGCGTGCTTTGGAACATTAAGCCGAACTTCCAAGACGGCGTTAAAGCGTGGATTGAAAACGGAGGAGGCCATCATACGGTTCTTTCATTAAATTTAACGACGGATCAAATCGTGAGCTATGCAAAGCTTGTTGATCTAGAGTACGTCATTATTAAGTAAGCATCACTACTTTCGAGGGAGCGCTGCTTCCTTGAAAGTGAAAATATAGCGCAACTTAGTAAAAGAACGCCGTTTTTAGAAATAAATGAAAGCGTTTTAAATTTGTGTGATAGGAAGCAAAACTAAGACAATACAAAGGGGATCTATAATCATGAGTAAAGTATCAAGTAAGTTTATCTTCTTCTTCGGCTCATTTGCCGGTATTTTATTCGGTTATGATATTGGGATTATTGCTGGTGCAGAAGGTCATATCCGTGAAGCGTTTCATTTAAGTCCGCTCTGGCTGGGAATTGTGGTTTCATCGCTAATGGGAGGAGCAATTATCGGTTCCATTTTAAGCGGATTATTAGGCGATAAGTTTGGACGAAGAAAGTTAATTTTAATTTCGTCGATCATCTTTCTTTTAGGCTCCATCGGTTCAGCGATTGCACCAGAGGAAATTACGTTAACGATTGCGCGCGTCTTTTTAGGTACAGCAGTAGGAACGGCTTCTTCGTTAGTTCCTGCCTATATGTCAGAAATCGCACCTGCTAATATTCGCGGGAAGCTTTCAGGTTTAAATCAGCTAATGATTGTAATTGGATTATTATTAAGCTATATCGTAGCCTTTATTTTTGAGCCGGTTCCAAACAGCTGGCGATTAATGCTTGGCAGCGCCGGTATTTTTGCAATTGTATTATGCATCGGTATGATCAAGCTTCCAGAGTCGCCTCGCTACTTAATTAAAAATGGAATGCCAGATAAAGCGCGTGAAGTGCTGCGCACGCTTCGCCGGTCAACAGCTGAAGTGGAAGCTGAAGTGTCTGAAATTGAAAGCGTAGCTGTTCATGAACAATCAGGCATTAAGCAGCTGTTTCATAAAAAGTTTCGTTTAGCTTTAATTATCGGTGTCGGAATGGCAACTTTTCAACAGATTCAAGGCTCAAACTCAATTGTTTATTATGCAACAAGCATTGCTCGTCAAGTTGGTTTAGCCCCGCAGGTAGCTGCTGGCTTTACGGTTATTGTTGGGGTGATTTTTGTGGTGACAACACTTATCTTCCTGCAGTTTGTTGATAAATTCAACCGCCGTACCATTCTTACGATTGGCGGTGCGGGAATGGCTCTTTCATTTTTCACACCGGCTATTCTAGGAGCATTAGGCGTTAATGAAGTCGTCGTGAACTGGGTTACGTTAATTGCTCTTTGCTGCTTTATCCTTTGCTATGCGTTTTCTTGGGCGCCGCTTACGTGGATCATTGTAGGAGAAATTTTCCCGCTTTCTGTACGCGGAATCGGTGCTGGGATTTCATCTGCTTTTAACTGGACAGGATCGCTGGCAGTAGGGCTTGTGTTCCCTATCTTAGCTGATCAGTTTAGTTTGGGCGTTATCTTTTCAACGTTCGGGATCATTTGTATTCTAGGATTATTCTTCATACGTTTTGTAGTTGTTGAAACAAAAGGACGTAGCCTAGAGCAAATTGAAACGGACATGGCAGCTCGGTCTGCAAGGAAGTCTTTAAGTCCAGTTGAACATAATAAGTACGTTTGATTATGGTGAACGCTCTAATTGTAAGAACCCTTTGCTATCTCAACAAGGGGTTCTTTTTTTAGATTAGTAGGATTCTAGCTTTTATGTTGTCCTATCAGTGCTTAACAAAATGAAAGGATAGATAGGCTATGGAAACTAATTTAAATGTGCGTTCTGCTTACAAGAAGGTAGTGACCACCATCAACAAATTCTCATATAAATAAGTAAGCTTGTTTACTTTTAACTAAATTTATTTATTAATAGGGGGATTAACTAGTTGATGAATTTGACGCTTCATGAACGTTCTGAAAAGATATTAAAGCAAAGAATTAAACAATTAAATCCGAGAGATCCATTTAACTTTGTTTTTATGGGAGACAGCAGAGGTGACGGACCAAACGATAATTGTTTCACGATGAGCGGTGAATTTGAGCTTGTATTAAAAAAGGCGGTGGAATTGAACCCGCTGTTTATTATTCATGGGGGAGACACCGTCTATACAGGGAAAAAAGAATATTTGGAGCACTTTGTTAAGGTTGTTGAAAAAATCGCACCAAACATTCCTATGTTTGTATGCGTAGGGAATCATGATGAACTGTACCTTGATGAAAGCAATCTCGAAAACTTCAGAGCCACTATCGGAAAAGTACACTGGGTTATCGATATTCCTGTCTTCAACTTCCGGTGCATCGCACTAAATAATGTCATCAGTCCCAAGAATAAAATATATGGATTTACAGATAGAGAGCTGAATTATTTAGAGCAGCAGCTAGAGGATGCTCCTCGTAATACCGTTGTAGCCATGCATGCGCAGCCAAATATTGGCCGGTGGTCAAATCTTGAAGGGTTTCCTGTAACGACTCCTCAAAGTCAAGAATTTTTTGATTTAATTCAAGAACACCGCGTAAAAAAAGTGTTAGTCAGCCACGTGCATGCGTATGACGAGCAGTTTATTAGAAAAAACAGAAACGGGTCGTTTACGCTTGGAAGAGGCACTGATTTTGTATTGTCAGGAGGCGCCGGTGCTCCCCTTGATTTTGAGCCGCCTTTAATTTTAAATAATTATAATTTTACAGAGTTTTTTGTAAGCAGGTACGACATTTTAGGTCCTCTTCTTTGGAAGGATTTTGGACGACCTCGAAGAAATTGTTTGTAAAAACAAGAAAGTAGAAAGCTAGGTTCAAAAAAAGAGGCTGGGACAAAAGGGTTTTAGACGAAATGAAAAACGAACCATTGATCAAGATGTTTGATTAGTGGTTCGTTTTTTTTGTTAGGGTAAACGTAGGTTTCATGTGTATAGATCTTTCTAGCAGGTGATTGGAGGACAAGACGAAGACTCCTGCGGGAAGCGAAGTCTTGTACGGAAATCAACTGCGGTGTCACAAGCGATTCAGCTCATGTATCCCATTTGCCTTTAGATTGAATTCATTTCGTTATGTCTCAACCTCTTTTGGGAAAATGTGCATAACTCTTAACGAAACCTTGTAGCAGAAGGTTCAGTCAAACGTTATAATAGATAATGAATGATGATATATTCTCTATATTTGTCATATATTTGTATTACATATGTAATTAAAGAAAAACATTCACTTGATATACTGTTTAATGACTTAACTTTATCTTAAAATTCACAGTGAACTGCCTGTTTATAGAGGCTTAGAATATACACAGCAAATGGAGGAGCAATCATGGCAAACGAAAAGATGCAAGAAGGACTTAATCGTTTTATCAAGGAAGATTTAAATGACCTTTTAGGTAGACTGTTCCCCTTAATGGACCGGGAGTGTGCCGAAGAAAAAAGAAAGCTTATTGAAACAGCAGTAGAGTACATTTATTCGTCAGGATATCACCAAGGAGCAAAAGACTTGATCGAAACACATCGAAAAGACGATTACAAATTGTTAAGACAAAAATTAGCGTCAGCACCTCCTGAAAACTAATTTTTTTGCAATTTCTTTTGACAGCATAAATCTAAGGTGTTAAGATGGCTCTACATTCAAAATATTATAAACAATTAAAACTCTTATTGAGAGAGGCGGAGGGACTGGCCCTGTGAAGCCCGGCAACCATTTAACATTCTTGTTAAAAAGGTGCTACATCCTGCAAAGCGTACAGCTTTGAAAAATAAGAGAGGATTTCATAGATACTATGCCTCTCTATTCATGATAGAGAGGCTTTTTATTTTATGTGAAGGTGTTTTGAATGAACAATTTTATAAAAATGCATCAGGTGCTGTGTAACGAATGTACGCAGCTTAAAAGGGAAGATCGGTGAAAAGCCGGCGCGGTCCCGCCACTGTAATGGGGAGCAACTTATTAACCACTGTTTCATGTTGAAATGGGAAGGGATAAGAAGCGATGAACCTAAGTCAGGAGACCTGCCTGTTGTATGCACTTAAGCTCTACGGGATATAGAGAGGAGTGAGGAATACGTGTTGAGAAAAACAGACTATCTCAACTTTAGTTAAGTATGCGTATCATCTCTCTTTTCATTTCGAAAAGAGAGATTTTTTAGTTTATCGATAAAAAAATATACAGGGAGTGGAAAAAATGAGCAGTGTAAAAAGTTCAAATGTAGGTTATCCAAGAATTGGTGAAAAACGAGAATGGAAAAAAGCGCTTGAGCAGTTTTGGGCAGGAAAACTAGAGAAAGATATCTTTCTACAGGAAATTGAAGCTCTTCGTCTTGAGCATCTGAAAAAACAGCGTGACGCAGGAATTGAACTGATTCCAGTCGGCGATTTTAGCTTATACGATCACGTGTTAGATACAGTCGCTATGTTTGGTTTGGTGCCAAAGCGCTTTGAATATGACGGAGGACCGGTATCGCTTGAAACGTATTTTGACATCGCGCGAGGAACAAAAGGTGCGGTAGCTTCTACGATGACAAAATGGTTTAACACAAATTATCACTACATCGTACCCGAGCTTGAGGAATGTACGCCGGCACTTGTAGAAAATCGACCGCTTCAATTTTACAAAGAAGCAAAAGAAAAGCTGAATATCAAAGGTAAACCCGTTATTTTAGGTCCAGTAACATTTGTGAAGCTGTCAAAAGGATATAAAGAAAGTGAATTTGAAAAAGTAGTTGAACAATTTGTTCCGCTTTATGCAACTATTTTAGCGGAGCTGCAGGCAGAAGGCGTCGAGTGGGTGCAGATAGATGAGCCGGTTTTAGCTACAACGCTATCAAAAGAAGAAATCGCGCTGTACAGAGAAGTCTATCAAACTTTGAAGGAAGCGGCACCGAATGTAAAAGTTATTTTGCAAACGTATTTTGACAGCGTTAATCACTATAAAGAAGTAGTTGCTCTTCCTGTTCGTGGTATTGGCTTAGATTTTGTACATGACCGAGGCGAAAATCTCACGGCGCTTAATAAATATGGTTTTCCAACTGATAAAGTGCTGGCAGCAGGAGTGATTGACGGACGAAACATTTGGCGTGAAAAATTGGATGAACAACTTTTAACGCTTAGTGAAATTGAAGAAGCCGTATCAAAAGACCGTTTGATTCTGCAGCCTTCATCAAGTCTATTACATGTTCCTGTCACGGTAAAAAATGAAGAGACGATTGATCCAGTATTGAAAAATGCGCTCTCTTTTGCAGATGAAAAGCTGAAGGAAATCACGCTGTTAACGAAAGCGGTACAGCAAGGAAAAGAAGCAATAGAAAAAGAAATAAGTGTAAGCAAACAAGCGATTCAAGCATTAAATGGATCATCTTTTCGAAATCATCAAGACGTGCAAAAAGAGCTGAAGCAGCTGCACAGTTATAAAGCAGAGCGCCAAGCGCCGTTTGACGTACGTCAACGCGTTCAGCAAGAAGCGTTTCAGCTGCCGCTTCTTCCAACGACAACGATTGGAAGCTTTCCGCAAACAAAAGAAGTGCGAAAAGAGCGTCTAAAATGGCGTAAAGGAGAACTAACAGACGAAGCATATGAAGCGTACATTAACGAGGAAATCAAAAAATGGATTGAAATTCAAGAAAATATCGGCTTAGATGTACTTGTGCACGGAGAGTTTGAGCGTACGGACATGGTTGAGTACTTCGGTGAAAAATTAGGAGGCTTTCAGTTTACGAAGTTTGGCTGGGTGCAATCTTACGGTTCTCGCTGCGTGAAACCGCCGCTTATTTACGGAGATGTCTCGTACGAACAGGCGATGACGATAAAAGAAACGATCTACGCACAATCTCTAACCGATAAGCCGGTTAAAGGAATGCTGACGGGTCCGATTACGATTTTAAACTGGTCGTTTGTGCGTGATGATATCCCGCGCTACGACGTCGCAAATCAAATTGCGCTTGCTCTTAGAAAAGAAGTAGAAGCACTTGAAAGTCGGGGCATTTCAATGATTCAAGTAGATGAACCGGCGCTGCGTGAAGGATTGCCGTTAAAACGAGAAAACTGGAACAGCTACTTAAATGCTGCGGTGTATGCCTTCAAGCTAGCGACGGTATCGGTGCAAAACGAGACGCAAATTCACACGCATATGTGCTATTCAGAATTCGAAGAGATTATTGATGCGATCAAAGCGCTTGATGCCGACGTCATTTCCATTGAAACGTCTAAAAGCCACGGTGAATTAATTTATGCGTTTGAAGAACATACGTACAATCAAGGAATTGGACTTGGCGTATATGATATCCACAGTCCGCGCGTGCCGAAGCTTGAAGAGCTGACACGAAACATTGACCGCGCTCTAAAGGTGCTTGATCCTGCATTATTTTGGATTAATCCCGACTGCGGCCTTAAAACAAGAGGAATCAGCGAGACGGTTGAAGCTTTAAAAGTGATGGTTGAGTCTGCAAAACAAACAAGACAAAATTTATTACAAAACGTTTAATAACAAGAAAGTAAAGATCAAGCAGTGTAAACGCTACACTGCTTGGTCTTATGGGTTTTTTAAAGGCCAAAAATATCCATTGACACTTCCCGTAGATTTTTGTATCTTTTTAAAGGTGTTTTTAAAATCAGGGAGGTAAAACATGAGTAACAACAGTACGCAGCACGTTAAAATTGTAACAGCAGATCCATCAGCGCTAGGCCTATTCGGACTTGCCATGGTGACACTTGTTGCATCGTTTCAAAAGCTTGGGGTAACCGATGGTGTTTCATTGGTATTGCCATGGGCAATTTTTTTAGGCGGGATAGGGCAGCTAATCGCGTCTATGCAAGATTTCAAACATAATAATACCTTCGGCGCAACGGCTTTTGGTGCCTTCGGATTATTTTGGCTAGGTGTAGCTATGACATGGCTTATTCAGCTTGGAGCATTTGGGGAAGCGCTCGCAAAAGAAGCGGATCCGAAGCAGCTCGCATTTGCTTTTGTCGGCTACTTAATTTTCAGCGTTTTTATGACAGTTGGCGCAATGGGCACTCATAAAGTATTATTTATTATTTTTGTGTTGATTGATTTCTTATTTATTGGATTATCGCTAAGTACATTTGGTGTGGCATATGAATACACGCACTTACTAGCGGCAGTGTCAGAGCTATTGATTGCTCTGTTTTCATTCTATGGATCTGCAGCGGCTGTATTAAATACTCACTACGGTCGAGTTGTGCTTCCGGTGGGCAAGCCGTTTGGTGCATTTATCAAATAATCAAGACGTTAATTAAAAAGCGAAGTAGGATTGAATTCTGTATGCTGCAGAGGTCAATCCTTTTTTGTTTGGGCATTTTTATATATAGTAGAAAGAGATAGTTATATGTAATAGAAGCTTTTAGAGAAAAAAGAGAAATACATAATGAAAGGAAACGTTCCAATGATTATAAGACAAGTGGATAAAAAAGATTTAAACCAATTAATTACGTTAGAAAACAAAGGCTTTACACCCGAAGAAGCTGCCTCAAAAGATGCATTTATCACGCGGATTAACACCATTCCTGATACGTTTATCATCGCCCAAGAAAATGAAGAAATAATCGGATATGTGAACGGTCCCGTCATTTCAGCACCGTTTATTACGGATGATTTGTTTGAAAAAACGATTTCGAACCCTGAGACAGGCGGTTATCAAAGTATTTTAGGTATCGTTGTAAATCCAAAGCATCATCACAAAGGAATTGCCAGTATGCTACTAAGGGAGTTTGAAAAACAAGCGCAGAACAAACAGCGCTTAACGGTTACGTTAACATGTAAAGAAGAATTGATTCCTTTTTACGAAAAGAACGGATATGTGAATCAAGGAGTTGCGGAGTCTCAGCATGCAGGCGTCAAGTGGTTTAATATGAGTAAGAAGCTTTAATGTTACTACTATGAATTGCTTCTTGCACCGCTAATGATTTCCGTGCAAGGCTTCGCTTTCCGCGGGCGGCCGCTGAGCCTCCTCGTCGCTTGCGCTCCTGTGGGGTCTTACCTGTTCCGCTTTCCCCGCAGGAGTCTTCGCTTTGCCCTCCAATCATCAGCTAGAAGCACCTGCATACACGAAGCCTATGTTCACCATACCTATAAAAAAATTAGTGCGAGGTGAATTCTTAATCAAACTCGTTCGCATTGTCCTTCAACTAACCTATTTTTGTTCCAACCTCTATTTCAGTTATGTAAAAGACTCTATTTTGTCAAACATATTTGACAGTAACAAAGGAAATAATATAAGATATGGATGTAAAAAGTTTTTTACATTTTAGAGATGAGTGATGAATGGTGGAAAATCGAATTAAAGAACTGCGTAAAAGCAAAAAGATGTCTCAAGACGAACTGGCAAAAGTATGCGGCGTATCGAGACAAACGATTAATGCAATTGAAAACAATAAGTATGATCCAAGCTTAACGCTAGCTTTTCAGCTGGCTGAGGAGTTGGGAGCAACAGTAGATGAGCTGTTTTTATTTCATAAATCATGATGAGTTAGTTAAAAAGAGAAGGTAATGTGAAGTAGTGATCTTACTAGTAGAAGTTTTGACATTTCTGTACTATAAGCTAAAAGCACATAAGTAAATAGTAGATCAATATTATTTCTATCACTTTATAAAAAGAGATTTACAGAGCAACGGTGGTGAAAGGAATGAAAAATCGAGCTGCCGGAGTAGCTCTTACAAGTACGGGCATGTTACTGTTGATGGTAACGTTAGTACTTCCTGTTCCGGGATTAACGTATAGTTTACTTGTAGGAAGCAGCATTCTACTAAAGGGCTGCGGAACAGGAGGAATAAAAAGGTGTATCACGTGAATGCAGCGTGATGTAGAAAAGGAGGTTCCTTTTGAAAAAAAGAACGATTATTATAGCTGCACTTTTATTTATCGTCGTATTTTATTTTACATATACCGGGAAAGCCCATCAGTTAAAAGACGTCATAAAAGTAGATGAAGCAAACGTTACGCGTATTGAAATAGATACAGACGAAGGAAAGCGTGTAGTAGACGATAAAAAGAATATAAAAGAGATCGTACACTCTTTGTCACAGGTAGAAGTAAAAAAAAGCAAGGAGCTCGACCAAAAGTTTGACCAGGCTTACTGGATAAAAATCGTCGAAAATGGAAAAGACGCGTACGGCTTAACGATTTACGATAATGACTACATAAAAGCGTTTAGCTTTGAAGATAAAAAACAGGCGACATATACGATTGTTAAAGATCAAAAAATGGATGTTAAAAAGCTGTTTTCAACTAAATAAACGTGTAAACCTACTAAAAAAGACAGCCTGCGCTGTCTTTTTTTATAAAATAATAGATTGAAAATTTAGATTATTTTAAGCAGGATTAATCCTTGCCTATATAATTAATAAATGATTGAATTAGGTCAATATCAGGGTTAACTAATAGTGCTGGAAGAAGGCCAAATGTTAATAATACAAGGACGTTTGATCCAATAAAGATGCGAAGTGCTTTTTTGATTTTCATGATATTTCCTCCCTTTTTTATATTTTCGTATAAAAAGAGAAAAAAATCAATAGAAATGTGACGAAATTGTGAACTTTTTGTCTGATAGTCCCTGATAGATGATAAAAATTCCCTCTCTATACTAGATAAAGAGGGGATATAGCACGTCATATTAAAAATACATGCCCAGATTCCCAATAAACCGGTAGAGGAAATAGCATGAAAAACCGATTAAGATACATCCTGCCGCAACAGAAACCCATTTAATATAAAGCTGATTCAGCACTTTTCTAGTTCCGGAGACAATCGTCATTAAGCCTAGGTCATGAATTAAAATCCCTGTTAATATTCCGGCAGCAATCAGCAAGAAATGAAAAGAATGAGAGGATTGAAGCGAATTGGTCAGCACCGTTCCAAACACGCTGAGCCAAAAAATGAGATTGCTAGGAGAAATCGCAACAAAGATCCCGTTCACATAAGAAGAGGCAAATGACTTTTTTATGTGCTCTCCAGGAGCCGTTATATCATGGTCGGCATGTTTAATGCTGTCATAGCCAATATAAAGTAAAAAAAGCGCTCCTATAAGCCACATGATAAGCTGTATAAAAGGAGCCGATAAAAAAGAAGCCAGTCCAGAGTAAAGAAGTACAATTAGTAATAAATCAACCGTCATGCCCCCGAGTCCGACAACCCAACCGTGAAGAAACCCGTTTTTTAAACCTTGCTTTGTCATTTCAATCGTCACCGTGCCAACGGGGAGGGCAATCGAAAGACCGAGCAGCACATTTGTTAAAAATAACGTCACCAAAAACAAAACCTCTTTCAATCTCGTATCTACTATCGTTTTCCGTTTAAGTGGTCTTTCATTATATAAAAATATGTAATAAAATTCACTGTTATGTATAAAAAAATATATGATGAATATAAGAGGAGGAAAAAGTAAATGAAATTAATTTGTGAATCGTTGGAAAAAGAAGACTACACGCAAGAACTTCCAGAAGTGAACTTTACACATCCTTTGATTCAACAAAAGGTGCGTGAACTCAAAAGCGGCTTACCTCATTCTTCCCTAGCGTACATAAAAAAAGCATATGAGTTTGTGAGAGATGAAGTATCTCATTCCTGGGATATTCAAAGCAAAATCATCACGAAAACCGCTTCAGAGGCTTTAAAAGAAAAGGAAGGAATTTGTTACAGCAAGTGTAATCTATTAGCTGCTTTGCTGCGTGCAGAAGGGATTCCTGCAGGCTTTTGTTATCAAAGGCTGATACTTGGAGATACGATAGACACAGGCTACTGTATTCATGCTTTAAATGCAGTTTACATTAAAAGTGAAGATAGATGGATTCGATTGGATGCGAGAGGAAATAAAGAAGGAGTGCAGACCGACTTTTCGCTAAAAAAAGAAAAACTGGCTTTTCCAGCGAATTCTATACGGGGTGAAATTGACTATCCAGTTATTTATACAAAACCTCATAAAAAAACAATGGATGTGTTGTCGCAGTACGAAGACTGCTTAGATATGTATTTGCACTACTTGCCTACCGAGCTATAAAAAGAGGTTGCGACAAAAGTATGTTAGTTGAAACAAGATTAGAACGATGAATTGAGATTCTTGGTGGAGAATCCAACTCGTTGGAATTTTTTATTGAAAGGTTTCATGTATATGGCTGCTTCTAGCTGATGATTGGAGGGCAAGACGAAGACTCCTGCCGGGAAAACGGAACAGGTGAGACCCCGCAGGAGCGGAAACTACGAGGAGGCTCACCGGCCGCCCGCGGAAAGCGAAGTCTTGCACGGAAATCAACAGCGGTGTAACAAGCAGTTCAGCTCATCTCTCCAATTTGTTCGTCTTTAAATGGAATGGACTTAGCTATGTCTCGCCCTGTTTACCATTTTAAACGCTTTCCTGTACGGTAGCTGACGGTCTTTTAAACGCAGCAACAAACCACACAATATTCGTGATCAGTAAGCCCAAACAAGAAATCATTACACCTATGATGGAAGCTGAGTTTCCTGAGAAGTCTTCTAATCCGAATAAAAACAGAGCCGGCATCAGTAATAGAGTACTAGCAGCGATTAAAAGGCCAATGCTGCAAAAAGCGGCCATGACAAATTTTAAGAAATGCATTCCCAACATATAAAAAGCTAAAGGCAATAGGTATAAAAATAGAACCATGCCAAGAGATAACCACATCCCAACTGAACCGAACGTGTTAACGTTGGGGCCAGAATCTGCTAAAGAAGAAAGCGAAGCAAGAACTATGATAGAGCAGAAAAATAGGGCGGAAAGCAAAGTGGTGATCGCCACACTATTTTTTGCTGTAGAATTGCGCACTGTTTTTAACCTCCTTTCCAAATAAAAAGTATATGGATTAATTTTATAATACAAAAGTTTGGGGATAACCAGTTTTTTACAAAAATCTTTGATAGGTTGGATAATAATGAAGAGAAGCCGGGTTAAGATAATACACGTGTACATATTTTTTGTGTGGACCTGGATAGTGGGTTTCATGCCAGTATTGTGCCAGTATTGTTTGAATAGGGTGCGAATGAGGGGCTTCGCCGTAATGTCCGTAGTAGAGACCGCTGCCTGAATAAGGAGAATACATAAAATCACCTGCCTGTTTAAATGAATGTGTTACACGGTATGTTTTTGTATTGAATAACGTTCTTGTAGAATGTAAAAAGGGCACAAATAGGTCGTTTGCTGTATAAATGCCTCATTCCAGTAAAAAAGACCTCTAAAAGCAAGAGGTCATAAGCTAAGCATCTGTATGTTCTTCACTTGGATGTCTTTGAAAATCCAAAAAACGAGTTCCTTGAAACATCAGCATTCCTTCGTCGCCTTCTGCTAGCATGCCGTATTCGCGTCCTGAAACAGTAAATTCAGAGCGGTCTGTGCTTTCAAACTGAAAGGTTACGTAGTAAGTTGTAGACGTGTGAGAGTGATGATGTTCGTGAGCATGACCGCCATGGCGGTGGACGTTTGTCCGTTTGCCCGTAATTTTTGCTTTTACGGAGAGACGGGGAGACTGCTCATTTTTACTCCACGTGCTGATTCCTTTAAAGATAGAAAATAGAAAAATACCAATAACAATAACAAAAAATAGCATCACAAACGCAGGCATTCCGTTAAATAACGCGTCATCTGGAAAAAAAGCGCCTCCGCTTACGTCATCGGGCACATCACCTTCAAAAACAATGTCATCTCCGGACGGATCATCTTCAAATATCATTTCATCTTCAAACATTCGTATTCCCCCTTACTATAAATACGGTTCCTGAATGGAAAAAGTTTCATCTTTATAGTAGGCTTATGATAGGATAGCTAGTTGCTATTCATACATATGAGTGAACAAGGAAAAGGAGAGATACACATGGGGAAATACAAAGTTGTTATGTCTGGAAAGACGTGGCCAAATGCTTACGAAAAGCTAGCGGAGCACTGCGATATTCAAATGTGGGAAGGAGAAGGAAAGATTCCACAAGAAACGCTGCGCGACTGGCTTCGTGATGCTGACGGCTTTTTTAATATCGGCCACATCACAGTAGATGAAGAGCTGTTAGAAGCAGCACCGAACCTGCGCGTTATTTCTCAATCAGGCGTCGGGTATGACAGTGTAGATGTCGAAGCGTGTACCAAAAAAGGCGTGCCATTTAGTAATACGCCGGGCGTGCTAGTAGAAGCGACGGCTGATTTAACGTTTGGTCTCTTGCTGTCAGCAGCTCGCCGCATTCATGAAGGCTATGAAAAAGTGAAACAAGGAAACTGGGAAACGGTGTTTGGCGTCGATTTATTTGGAAAAACGCTTGGTATTGTTGGAATGGGCGATATCGGAAGCGCCGTTGCCAGACGCGCAAAGGCATCGGGTATGAACATCGTTTACCACAACCGAAGCCGCAAGCATGAAGCCGAAAAAGAGCTTGATGCCGTATATCTTTCGTTTGAAGAACTGCTTCACACAGCTGACTGTATCGTATGCTTAGTACCGCTTTCAGATCAAAGCAAAGGCATGTTTGGAGAAGCGGAATTTAAAGCCATGAAAAACAGCGCGTATTTTGTGAACGCAGCGCGCGGGGGATTAGTGGATACGGAAGCACTGTACGAAGCGCTGAAACATGAAGAAATTGCGTATGCCGCACTGGACGTAACAGACCCAGAGCCGCTTCCGGCAGATCACAAGCTGCTGCAGCTTTCAAATGTGTTAGTAACACCGCATATTGGAAGCGCTACGTACGAAACGCGCAATCGCATGGCAGATTTAGCCGTACAGAACTTGCTGTTAGGCCTTGAGAAAAAGCCTTTAGTGACGTGTGTGAATGAAGAAGTGAACTACAAGTAAGGAGAGATTTTTTGTTAAAAGCATTACAGCTTATTCTTTCAATTATTACTGTTGGACTGGCTCTTTATATCATGCTCACTCACAGCTACCAGTTCCTTTCATTTTTAAATATACTGCTCGGGTTTACCATGCTAGTTTTAGGAGCAATCGAGTGGCAAAAAAGAAAGAAAACCAGCGCATGGCTGCTATTTCTAGTTGCGCTGTTTAGCTGGTTTGTTGGTATTTACCGCATGACCATTTAAAAACGCTTGGCATACGCCAAGCGTTTTTTTAATGTGCTTCTAGCTGCGTTTCTAACACTTTTTCAATAACCGAAGCTACGCCGTTTTCATCGTTCGTTAATGTAACGTCATCTGCTAGTGCTTTAATTTCTGCGTGCGCATTTGCCATAGCGATTCCTTTTCCAGCCGTTTGCAGCATCGATACGTCGTTAAAGCTGTCTCCAATGGCAATGGTATCGTGAAGAGAGCCGCCAAGCTCTTTTATAACGTAGGTTAATGCGTTTCCTTTTGACGCATCTTTGTGTTCGAGTTCAAAGTTATGATCAGCGGAAGAGACAAGCGTCATGTCGTGCTGCTTGCTAAAGTGATCCCAGCCTTTTTTTCGTTTTTCATCATCAAATGAAAAAGCTAATACGTTATAAAGCTCCGCGTTTGTATTTAAAATATCTTCATACGATGCAACAAAGGCAAATCCCGTTTGGCTATACTGCTTAGCGGCAGCGTGATGAAGTCTTTCTTCGTCCACATTTTTATTGGCGCTTTTTACTCTGTCAATTTCAATGGCCAGCAGCTCACGGCCTGAGTTTGGCGTATAAATCGCATGTTCAGCAAACACTTCATAATAAAATTCGTTTGCATCCAGCCACTGAAGCGCTTCTTTTACGTGGTGGGCATCAATTGGAACAGAATGTCTGAGCTGTCCGTTGGGGTCATGAATAGTCGCTCCGTTTGCGGCAATCACCCAAAGGTTGGAAAGCTCAGCTTTTTTTAAAATTTCCTCCACATCGAAATAAGCGCGCCCTGTAGCAACAACGACTTCAACTCCGTGTTTTTGCGCTTTTTTAATTGCTTCTGCATTAATTGTGCTAATTTCACTGCTGCTATTTAAAAGAGTTCCATCTAAGTCTGTAAAAATCATCTTCATAAACTATCTCTCCCTTTGACTATCATTACTTGTTTTTGCGCGTTTTATCTTGTTTATCCTACAATAAACGAAAAAACACTGATAATCAAGTGTTTTTACATTGTTTTTACAAAAGAAACAAGTATAATAAAGTAAAAAGCAGAAAGAAAACAGGTGAACAAGCAATGTTAAAACAAGAAAGACGCAAACAAATTATGAATTTGCTTGAAAAAGAAGGCCGAATTGTGGCTACAACGCTTAGCCAAACGCTGAATGTTTCAGAAGATACAATCCGCAGAGATCTGCGGGAAATGGACGCGCTTGGTCTGCTGCAGCGCGTCCACGGAGGAGCACTGCCTCGTTCCACGTCTGCGGTTGATTACAAAGAGCGAAAACGTGAATTGATGGATGTTAAGCATTCACTTGCCGTTGCGGCGCTTCCGTTAATTAAAGACGGGCAGGTGCTCTTGATGGACGGAAGTACAACAAATATTCAGCTCGTCAAAGCTTTTCCAAAGAATTTGAAGGTTACCGTCATTACAAACAGTCCGTTAATTACCGTTGCACTAGCGGAACATGACTTTGTAGAAGTTGTTTCTCTTGGAGGAACGTTTCGAAAAGAATCGATGGTCACGGTAGGACAAAGCGTGGTTGATACGTTAAAACAAATTCGAGCGGATCTTTGTTTTTTAGGTGTATACGCAATCGATCCTAAAATCGGTATGAGCATTCCTTTGCTTGAAGAAATGCACATTAAAAGTCAAATGATTAAAAGTGCGAGTGAAGTAGCGGCTATTGTAACAGCTAAAAAACTCAATACGTCTTCAACGTACACGTTCAGTTCAGCAAACTCATTAGATTGGCTCATTACAGAAGAACATGTGAACGAAACCGTGTTAAATGCTTACCGCGAAATCGGCATTGAAGTAATCACAAATAAATAGTAGTTTTAGTAAGGAAGTATATGGTAATGTAGAGTAAAAAGGAGCTTGAGCGATGAGCGAACAAATAGATGTTACGCAGGAATTAGCGAAGCTTCAGCAAAGAGTCGAACACCTAGAGGAAAGAGTGGAAAAAGCAGAGTCTAAGCAAGGTCCTTTGCGGTCATTATGGGAAGCCATACAATCGATTTTAATTGGACTATTCATTGTAGGGCCTGCAGCAGCAATCATTTTTGGCGTTTTAGCGGCACTGTCAGGAAAATAAAAGACCCGTTTCTTTATCGAAACGGGTCTTTATCATTATTATTTTTTTCTGAATCAGAACGAAACTTCGTGCTGACAAAAATGATAATGGCTAACAGAATCACAATTGGCAGCCAAATAATTTCAAATTTATAAGCAGGCTCTGCAAGCGCGGCGATAGCAGCGCCAAAGCAGTAAAGCACAAGAGACAGCGCACGAAGAATGGCATCGGTGTTAAACGTTTTGCGGTAGCGAGAACTGCGAAAACGTGCCGTTACGTCTTCAAAAAAGTTAGCAAGCGTGCCTGTCAATACAGTTGTGGAAATGCCGGCTACGCCAAGTTTTCGAGCCGCCGTTGTTTGAAGACCCATCGCTGAGCTTAATAAGAAAATAAATAAGTAAGTTAAGTGTAAAGAAGGAGAAAACGAAGATAAAAGTGCAAAAACAAGTAAAATTAATCCTTCTATTCCAAGCGCGATCGTTACGGCTTTAGGCCAAAACGTTTTTTCTTTGTTTCCAACTAAAATTGCAGCTCCTACAACTCCTATAATGAAGCCTCCTAAAGCTGTCAGAGAGTGAAAAACAGTTGTTTCAAGCGAGTTTCCGATTGCTAATCCAAGCAGCACAATGTTTCCGGTCATGTTTGCAGTAAAGATATGGCCAAGGCTTAAGTAGCCAATCACATCGACGATACCCGCTGTGACACAAAGAACCAGCAGAATAATGTTTCGATAAGTAGAATTCGTCACGGTAAGTCATCCTTTCTTTTTATACCAACTAAACAGTTTACCGTGAAGAAAAAAATCTGTCCAGAGAGTTGTCTTACAAATTTTTAAGCGTGTCCCATCCAAAAGCCACTTCAGATAGAGATGTACCCTCAATAACAACCTCAGCACGATTGATTCTTTTTCCGCCAAGTGCTTCGTAAAACTGACAGGCGCCGTTTTGTTCAAAAGCCCATGTGAGCATCGTATGTATATGTTGGTTTGCCAACTCTTGCGCTATTTTATGCATAAGCGCTTTTCCAATTCCTTTTCGCTGATGCTCTGCGAGTAAATACATGGCATACAGTTCTCCTTTATAGAAAGGATGCTTGCTGGTTCTTTCTTTGCCATAAGAAGCAAAGCCTACGATTTGACCGTTTTCTTCTGCAACAAAAATAGAATTTGATTCCAGCTGCTTTTTCCAGACGGGCTTTCGCTTTTCAGCGCTCAATGAATCTAAAAAAGAATCCGGAACAAGTCCTTTATAAGTTGATTTCCAGCTTTCTACGTGTACATTTGCGATGCCTGCTTCATCGCCAATTCTGCCTTGACGTATCATATGCTCACCTCGTTTTTTCTATATATTAACATAATTTTAAAGCGGGCATCCCCGTTTTTTCGTTTTCTTTGTATATATATAGTAGCTATTTTACATAACAAAGGAGATGATATAATGAGTAAATTATTATTAAAAGATCAGCCGTTAATTGTACTGCCGGCGCTGGCAGTCAAAGTAGGAGTGAACGGAGCCCTGTTTCTTCAGCAGCTTCACTACTGGCTTGAAAAAAGCGTAAACGTGCAGGACGGATATACATGGGTATACAACACCAATCAGCAGTGGCTGCAGCAGTTTCCGTTTTGGTCGCTTTCAACGATTCAACGCATCATTTCAAAGCTTGAAAAAGAAGGGTTAATTATAAAAGGAAAGTACAACCGCTCTAAATTTAACAACACCGTTTGGTACCGGATTGATTATAAGAAACTAGAAGAGCTTATGCCAAGCGATGAGTTTGAAGAGCTCGAAGATGTCAATTTGACAGAAGGGGAGAGTCAAATTGAAGCAGCGGAGCCCGTCACAGTGAAGGCTTCATTAACAGAGACTACAGCAGAAAATACAAATCAAATAAAAAGAGAAGAAGCCGCGCATGACGCTTATGTACAAACGTTAGAAGCCGCTTTTATTGCTAGAAGAAACCGAGGGGTGTATCCTTCAGCTAGTGACTTGAAGCATATGTATGAAGTCGCCAAAAGCGAAATACCTATAGAAGAGGCGCTAGCTGGACTGCATGAAGCATTTGATTACTACGTGCCTAAATACAGCAGCGATACCATTCGAGCATTTGCCTACATTAAACAGCATCTTTTTCATAAGCATTATGTAACATCACAGCGCACGCTAGCGAGTTATCAGACTGAAAAGCCGCTTTCCTACGTTAATAAAAAGCGCGTTGTTCGCAAGGAATTGACGCCGGATTGGCTAAAAGAAAATGAAGAGACAGAGCCTTCAGCTCCTGCTTTTAGAAATGATGCTCACTTTGAAGAAGAAAAGAAAAAGCTTGCTGAAAGTCTTCGTGAGCTGGAGCAGGAATTAAAAAATAATTGAAAATACCCCTGGACTTTTATAAGATAAAAGATAGTAAACCTTTTGAATACGAAAGGTTTACTAGGTAAAAGAAAAGCGGCTCTTAAAGAAGGTGCGCCATAAACGTGATAAAATTTTTGTTTTTGCTGCTTATGCCTACAATCTTTGTTTTTTTCGGTTTGTGGCTTATCCAAAATGTGTTGGTAACATTTGTGTGCTTTTACGGCTGGATGTTTATGATTTTATATGCAAATAATAAAATTAACTTAAAGGTAGCGCTTACAAAAAAATCTCTGTATGTGGGAACTCTGAGCGGAGTTCTATGTGCCGCTGTGATAATTGGAAGCAGCCTGCTTTTTTCTGGTAAAATCTTTCATGTAGAAGATATGCAAACGGTTTTGCAAATATGGGGATTTAGCGGATGGAAAGTGATCATTTTAGCCGTCATTTTGATTTTTATTAATCCTTATTTGGAAGAAATATATTGGCGCGTATATATACAGAATAAAGTGAAGAAGCATCTACCCTTACCCGCTTCAACCATTGTTACATCAAGCTTTTATACGCTTTATCACCTGTTTATTATTCTGCCCGTTTTTGCGTTTCCTTTTAATTGGATCTCGGCTGCAGGCGTTTTTTTAGCAGGTATAATGTGGGCGTGTATAAGGGAGCGATATGGTGCCGAAGCGGCAATTATTAGTCATGCGTTAGCGGACGCGGCGATTATGATTGTATACGGATTATATGTAAGATAGTGGTATTATGTCAAAAAACCATGAATCGTTATTCATTTATAACTTGTTTTCATGGTATAATAACAATAATAGTAAAATTTTATCAACACATTTGAATTGAAATAATGTATACTTGTAATACAAAGATTGAAGCGTTTACATAAATCGGAATACACACAGTTATACTGGAGCCGATGAACACTATAAAAAGAGAGAGATAATTACTTGGAGGAGGAATAGAAGTATGTTTGTACCTATTGAGCGTAAAAAAGTGTCTAGTCAAGTGCTTGGTCAATTAAAAAAGATGATTAAAGAGAAAACGTTCCCGCCAGAGTCTCGTTTGCCGTCAGAACATGAGTTATCCAAAATGTTTGGAGTGAGCCGCGCACCAATTCGTGAAGCGCTAAGCGTTCTTTCTGCCAGCGGATTGATTGAATCAAGACAAGGCGGAGGAAGCTACGTAAAGCGTGTAAACTTAGTGGGTATGCTTGATCCAATGACGTTTGAAATGGTTGAAGCAGATCAAGTGCTTGAATTAATTGAAATGCGTATTATCATTGAGTCGCAGGCAGCAAGCTTAGCCGCGCTGCGCCGCACAGATGAAGAACTGATTGAAATTAAAGAATCGTTAGAAGCATTTAAAAAGACGGTTCATAACAGTGAAGAAATTGGACATGAAGCGGACTATCGTTTTCACCATGATATCGTGAAAGCAGCTCATAATTCATTCCTTCTTCATGCTGTAGAAGATTTAGGCCATTTGTATCGAAAAGCGCTTGCTTATTCGTTAAATAAAAGCCAAAAAGAAAATCGCAAGCAAACTGACGCCGACCATGAGCGCATTTTTGAAGCGATTAAAAATGGAGATCCAGAAGAAGCAGCAGAAGCGGTTCGTGATCACTTAGAGCACGTTCGCCAAAAAGTAATGGTATCTCAATAATAAAAAACGATAGCCTCAAGGGCTATCGTTTTTTATTTTTTTATTATTTCGTTCATGTCAGGAAATAAAACATGTTGAAAACGAAAATTCACACTTAAGCCGGTACGAATGTGCCGGCTTTTTGTGTGTAAAAGGAGAAAACATCTAATTATACTCTTTAATAATCAGAAAATACAGTATTGTTAATAAATTTATGGCGTGGTATTTTATTAACAAATGTTACTTTTATTTACATATTAATGTAAGTAAATATAACATTAAGAGGAAGAGGAGGGATAAGATGCTTTCATCAAGCGTGGGTTATTTGATTTTACTGATTTTTGGAGGAGGCTTTACGGCCGTTACAATCATGATGCAGCGCCGCCAAGGAAAGGAAATGACGGCTGAGCAGTTTAGTACAGCCGGAAGAAATGTAGGCGTTGGGCTGGCGAGTGCGTCCATTATTGCTGCATGGACATGGGCCGCTACGTTAATGATGTCTTCTTCCACAGGGTATCAGTACGGCATTAGCGGACCGTATTGGTACGCAGCGGGAGCAAGCATTCAAATTTTGCTGTTTGCCATTGTCGCGATTAACCTGAAGAAAAAAGCACCGAACGCTCATACGTTTTTAGAATTTATTGCACAGCGCTTCGACGTGAAAAATCATCGTTTAATGCTTGGCTTTGCTCTTATGACAAATATTATTGTGACCGCGATGGTTATTTTAGGAGGAGCCATTGCTTTAAACTCTCTTACTGGGATGAATATTTTTGTTGCCGCTTTTTTAATTCCTCTTACGTTTACAATCTACACCATGATTGGCGGTTTAAAAGCCTCATTTGTTGCTGATTATTTTAACACCGTTTTTATTTTCGTTATCTTATTTATTTTTGCTGCTGCCGTTTATTATAAGTTCGGCGTAACAAGCGTGTACGAAGGGCTGAAAAATCTGCCTCAATCACAGCATATGCTTACGATGGCATCGGTGCCGGGCCTTTTGTTTGGGATGATTAATATTATCGGGAACTTCGGTACGGTCTTTGTAGATCAAGCTTACTGGCAGCGTGCCATTGCAAGTAAAAACAGCGCTGCTTCAAAAGCGTATATTTACGGCGGAATTGCTTGGTTTTCGATTCCATTTGCGGTTGCCACTTTCCTCGGCGTAAGCGCGGCTGGTCTTGGAATTGCCGTTGATTCACCAGATTCCATTGCACCGGTTATGGCGTCACACGTGCTTGGAAATCTAGGTTCTATTTTGTTTTTAACGATGCTGTTTATGGCAGTAATGTCGACAGGAGCAGCTGAATTAACGGCGATTACCAATATTATCGTAACGGACATTTACCTGCGTTCTATCAACCCGAAAGCAAGCAGTAAAAAAATCTTAAGCACATCGCGAAAAGTGACGCTTGGCTTCGGGCTGGCGATGGGCGTGTTTTCCATTTTACTGTTTTATTTAGGAATTAGCCTTGGGTTTGTTTATATGGCCATGGGTATTTTCGTCAGCGGAGCCGTTATTCCCGTTACGCTTGGACTGATGTGGAAAAAAGCGACGAACACAGGTGCATTCTATGGTGCGCTGTTAGGAATGATCGGAGGCGTTGTCGCATGGAACACATCTGCTTACTTGATTAACGGTCACATTAACGTAGAAGCCCTTGGCGGACTGTATCCAATGCTTATTGGAAATTCTACCGTTTTTATCATCAGCGGGGTTATATCAATTGTACACGGCTTACTTGCTGAAAAAGAATTTGACTTTGATGAACTAAAAGATAAATTTAAAAGCTTTGATGAACATGGAGATGAACCATTAAGGGAGGAAGTGGCGTATGGATCCACAACAACAGTTAAATAAAGACGCAAAGCTATGTACGCGCTGGGCGCTGGGACTTACATTCTTATTTGTCCTCTTGTTTCCAGGCGTGATGTTTTTAACGGGCTATCAATACACGCTTTCCTTTTTTAAAGGCTGGACGTATCTTGCGTTTGGCTGGCTGATTATCGCAGGGATTTGCATTATTGTGGGGCCTGTGATGGAGTTTGTGAGGGAGAAGAAGGATAGTACTTTAAAATAATAAATTTTATAAAAAAACAGCTTTTCTTTTGGAGAAAAGCTATTTTTTTATTGATTCCTTATATTGTTTTAGAATCCCTCTCCAACTTACACACCCACCGGTAATACTGCACAACCATCCAAAACAACAGCGGATTTAGCAGAAGCGAATACCACCACGTCCACCATCCGTAGTGAAAATAACCCCATGGAGCAGGGAGAAGGGCCACTACTTCATAAAGTAAAACAGCAACCGACCAAAGTAAAATATAGGCGGCTTTTTTTGTGAGCTTTCCGGAAAAAGGATAGTAGGTAAGAAAAAGCATGTTTACAGGCGGAATGAGAACAGTATAGGCGAAAATACCTTGCCAGTCTGTCTCTTGTGTAAAATACCAGTAGCCGCGAAATTTGAAATTAATGAAGACATCAAAGATATGCTGAGCAGCAATGGTGAACATCCAAATGTGTACAATTTGATTTGTCGTGAAGCGCTTGTTTGTTTTAAAAGCAAGAACGTTAAATACTAAAATAGAAAGAATTAATCCAATCATATTGGTTCTCCTTTTGGCTTCTTACCTATATTGTATAATTTTAGGAGATTAAATCCAATAGAGAAATGGACATACTACGAATTTTCTGCGGTATTTTTCATAGGGACGGCCTGTATTTTTTTTCGATTTCTTAAAAATGCGATCACGAGTAAAAGAGCAGGAATGACAATTTGAAACGGAAGATGTAAAGTGAACGGAATGATTTTTAACCCTTCATATACGTGTTCGAAATAGTTTTGAGTAAGAGACAATGAATAAAACAAAATGACTAAGCCGATTGGAAACACAAGCGGTGACGGGTTTTTAAGCTTAAAAACGTAGGAAAGGCTCAGCACAGTGGCATAGAAAAACAGACCGATTTTAAAGAAGCCGCCAGTGATTAAAGCCAGCATAAAAAGTGGCGTATGGGGCTAGACGAGGGTGAGAAGCATTGCTGCGAGATCACGCAGCACTCGCGCGGCTCCGTTAGCAAAATATAATACATAAAGAAAAGCAAGTATGCGCTTTTTAACGTGTAGCATATGCATCATGTAAGTAAAGAGTTGGAAAGCAAATAGGAATAGTTTGTTAAAAAATAAGTCCGCTAGCCGAAGATATAAGAGAGAAGTACGTAAAAGGAGAGAGCACGTTGGATTTATTTGGAGTTATATTAAGTATCCATATTGGACTGGGCATGATTTGTTTGCTTTCAGGAATGGTGTCTATGCTAGCGGCTAAGAAAAAAGGACGGCATACCAAATGGGGAGAAGTGTATCACGCTTCTTATGCAGCACTAGCTGCCACAGCTATCATGTTAGCGATTTGGAAATGGAATGAAATTGCTTATTTATTTTATATTGCCGTGTTTTCATACGGATTAGCGATTTATGGCTATGCAGCACGCAAGCGAAAATGGAAGAACTGGCTTCAGCATCATATTCGCGGTATGCTGGGGTCTTATATCGGAGCTGTTACCGCACTGCTTGTAAATGTTGGAGACAGTATTCCGCTGTTAAACAAGCTTCCGGCACTTTCTTATTGGTTTTTGCCGACGATTATTGGCAGTCCGCTTATTTACATAGTCGTAAGACGCTATAGAAAAAATGCTTCTGTTTCTAAAAAAATATCATACTAAGCAAAAAAGCCTTTTACAGAAAAGGCTTTTTTCTGTTACGAACATTTGTGCTATGATAGAGAAGCAAGGAGGATGCAGCATGAAAGAAAATCATCAGTTTACCATACATACGAATAAAGAAAAGCTTGATATAGATGTCATCTACTCGTACCTTCATCATGAATCATACTGGGCAAAAGGAATTCCGCTTCACCTTGTTCAAACGTCTATTGAACACTCCGTTTGTTTTGGCGTGTATGATGAGTGCGATGAACAAGTAGGGTTCGGACGAATTATTTCTGATTTTGCGACGTTTGCTTATTTGGCGGATGTGTTTATTCTTCCGCACGCACGAGGCAATGGGCTTGGAAAAGCGCTGGTACAAGAAATGATTCGCTATCAGCCGATTCAACACGTACGAAAAATTTTATTGGCAACAAAAGATGCTCACGGTTTGTACAGTCAGTACGGATTTAAAGAAGTTAAAAATAAGCAGCTGTTCATGCAAATTTTTAAAAAAGGGATGTACGAGCGGGCGATTTATTCAAAAGAAAATAAAATACTGCCTGGAAAAGAGGGATAAGTATGGCTGAAGAATTACGTAAAAGCGTGTTTAATGAAGAATTGATTACGCACTTAAGCGACGCTTTTTCACGTGAAATGAGTTCATTTGATAAAAAAGCATTTCATGCGCTTGTTTTTCAACAAGATTGGCAAGACTTGGCGCTGAAAGAGCGCATGAGAAGAATTACGCTTTCCATGCATGAAGTGCTGCCGGGAGATTATGAAGAAGCACTTCATATCCTCTATAAAGTGGCTCCAACGGTAGGAGGACTTCAAGGCACGATTTTTCCAGATTACGTTGAACTGTATGGATTGGACGATTGGGAAGCTTCAATAAAAGCACTCGCTTTTTTTACGCCGTTTTCCACATCAGAATTTGCGGTGCGTCCGTTTTTAATTCAAGATAAAAATCGAATGCTCCAGCAAATGATTGAATGGGCAGGAGATGAAAACCATCATATTCGCAGATTAGCAAGCGAAGGGAGCCGGCCTAGACTTCCGTGGGGACAATCAGTACCTGCGTTAAAGCTAGATCCAAAACAAACGCTGCCGATTTTAGAACAGTTAAAATGCGATGAATCGCTCTATGTCCGAAAAAGCGTAGCCAATCATTTAAATGATATTTCTTACATAGAAAAAGACTGGATGCTTGATGTGGTGAAAAGCTGGTACGGAAAAGACGTTAAAACCGACTGGATCGTTAAACATGCGTGCCGCTCACTTTTGAAAAAAGGAGATCCTGAAGCTCTGTCTCTTTTCGGCTATGGAGATGATCCTGGCGTGACTGTCACAGGGCTTAGCTTACAGCCGCATACTATTACAATCGGTGATAGCGTTGACTTTTCCTTTGAACTATCCGTGGAAAAACCCATGCCGCTTCGCATAGAGTACGGAATTCATTACGTAAAAGCAAAAGGAAACCGCACTCAAAAAGTGTTTATGCTAAAAAATGTTCAAGCAAAAGCAGGTCAAACGCTGACAGTCACAAAAAAGCATGCGTTTAAAGATTTAAGTACAAGAAAACATTACAGCGGCACGCATACGCTTTCTGTTATTGTAAACGGAGTAGTAAAAGCAGAAGCGGACTTTGTGATAGAGTAGCTCTTTCCTTATGGAGAGAGTTTTTTTATGTTTCTATAGAGTTGATAAGGAAACTTAAGTCAATAGGTTGCTGCCTCTTTACTTATTTACAAAATCGACCGAGAAACATCCATTTAAATTCCTTTTATGGTATATTAATCCTCAGGGAGTGATAAAGTGAAGAAATTTATGGTGGGCACATTGAGTGCTTTTTTGGCAATGTCATTGGTAGCGTGCTCAAACTCTGCTAGCAAAGAAGAGAGCGGCTATAGCATTCAAAAAGTGAAAGTCAAGATAACAGATGATGCCAATTTAATTGGAAAAGTTGGTATACAAGATAGCAAAGGAAAAATGGTCGATGTAAAACCAAAAGCGCTGTATTACGAGTTTAAAATGAAGCAGCAAGGCAAGCGTAAATTCTATCAAAATGATAAAGACGAAATAGAAGCTAAAATTATACCGAATGAAGATTTAAAGAAAGCATCTATCAATACAGTAGGCGTTAATGTATTTGATGAGGGGCATGAGAAGTTCGGTACAGGTATGGGAATTGAAGAGTTTGACTATATGAAAAAAGGAAAAGTCGATGTGCACTACGATCTGGGCGCGACTGTTAAAAACAAAGAAATGCCTATGGCTCCATCTGATCAGAAATTAAAAAAACTCCAAAAGGTAGCGAGGCATGGAAAACTCGTCATCACGAGAAACAACAAAGAAATTGGCCGATATGATTTAGAAACGCTAGAATCCGTAAAGAAATGAACATAGGAGAGATAGCTGCATGGAATATGAAACAGCTAGACTAGCGCAAAACGGGCTCGAGGAAATGCTAAGTTTTATAGCAGTTCATACATAAAAAAGAGGCTGGAACAAACGTATTTTAGCTGAAATGAAAAATGAACCATTGATCAACATGTTTGATTAGGGGTGCATTTTTTTGTTATAGCGAACGGAGATTTCATTTGTTTCATTCCTTCTAGCAGTTAATTGAAGGTGAAGGATCCTGCGGGAAAAGCGGTTGAGATCGTTTATCCTGATTGGTCGTCTTCATATAGAGTTGATTTTGTTATGTCCTAATCTCTTTGTTATAAAATCGCACTCTTCTCTTACATTAAAATAGTCAAAAAGGTTCAGCTCCCTTATCTTGAAGTTATTTCCTTAAACGGTATAATTATTTATGAAACATTTTAAATATTTTAAAAATTTAAAATGTCTAATCAAAGGGATGGGGAGGAGTAAATGAATGAAAAAAACTGTAAAACGAACGGCCGTGCCGGCTCTTTTGTCGATTGGATTATTGCTGTCGCCACTTGCGGTACAAGCTGAGATGCCTTATTACGGAAAAGACTATAGTCAGCCGGAAAAAATTAAAGCGCTTTATCCGGAAATAAAGGTGAATGAAGCGACGCCGGCATTTCTGAAAGGACAAGACGCATTTACGACTCAAGAAGAAATGATGAGCTATGTCCAAAAGCTTGCTCATAAAAGTCCGTACGTAAAGCTGAAGATTATCGGTAAATCACAGCAAGGGCGTGACATTCCAGCTCTGTATTTTTCAAAGGAAAAGAAGTTTGCGGATGGAAAACCATCTAAAAAACCAACGATTTGGCTTCAAAGTCAAATTCACGGAAATGAACCGGCAAGCGGTGAATCTGTACTCGCCGTGGCAACGCGTTTGACAGAAGACTTTGGAAAAGATGTGCTAAATAAAGTGAACATTGTTATTGTCCCGCGCATTAATCCAGACGGATCTTATGCATTCAAGCGCCAGCTAGCCAATAATTTAGATGGAAACCGCGACTACATAAAGCTTGAAAGCCCGGAAGTGCAGAGCGTACGAGCTGAATTTAACCGTTTTTCACCAGAAGTTGTCATCGACGCTCATGAATATACGCCTTACAGCAGCGGATTTAAAAATATCGGTAAAGAAGGCGTGTGGAAGTATCACGATATTTTACTGCAGTCTGGTCGAAACTTAAATATTCCGCAGAACATTCGAGACGTGTCTGATGAGCTGTTTGTGAATAGTACGCTTACAGCCATTGAAAAGCAAGGATATTCAGGAGAAGTATACTATACGTCTCAAGTGAATAAACAAGGGCAGCTTGAAGTGGAAGAAGGCTCAGTTGAACCGAGAATTGGCCGAAATTCACTAGGCTTGTATCCATCGTTTTCGTTTTTAGTGGAAAGCAGAGGAATTGGCATTGGACGAGAAGATTTTCCGCGGCGAGTGAGTGCCCAAATTGCTACACAAGAAAAGCTCATTACGCAAACAGCCGCCCATGCCAAACAAATTAAAGCGCTGATTGCAAAAGAAAAAGCGGCTCTTGTCAAAAAAGGAGAAAATGCAAATGATCATGATCCAATTGTTGTGAACAGTGAAAATAAAAAAATACCAAACTCTACGTTAGAAATGGTTGATGTGGAAAGCGCGTCTGTTAAAGAAATTCCTGTGACGTACTATAGTGCCAAAGCGGCAACGCCGACGCTTGTCCGCGAACGTCCAACTGCTTACATTTTAAAGGCAGGACATGAAGAGTTAGCAGCAAAATTGCAGAGACAAGGAGTAAAAGGCTTCAAGTTAACGAAAGAAACGGCTCTTTCAGTAGAAGCGTATTCGGTCAGCAGCCGTATTGAAAATGAAGCCTACGAAAACAAACCAAATGTAGACGTGCAAACAATCGTGAAGAAAAAAACGGTGACGTTCCCAAAAGGAAGCTACGTCTTTTTAACATCTCAGCCGCAAAACAATTTATTGTCTCTATCGCTTGAGCCGGAATCAGTGGACAGCTTCACAACGTTTGGGTATTTGCCTTCAGAGGTAGGACAAGAACTTGATGTTTACCGGTTTACACGTTCCATTGAAAAATCGCCTTTGCAAAAAGAAACCCGTAAATAATGAAAAAGCGTGGAGCTTGGCTTCACGCTTTTTATATTGAGATTTTTAAGAAGAAACCCACTCTCCGCCGTTTACATGCAGCGTTTCCCCCGTGACAAACCGTGAGTCGTCGCTTGCGAGATACACGTAGGTTGGAGCAAGTTCAAACGGCTGCCCTTGGCGCTCCATCGGATTGTCCACTTGCGTTACTTGATCAGCTGAAAAGCTTGCTGGAATGAGCGGTGTCCAAATGCGTCCCGGCGCTACGGCGTTTACGCGAATTCCGTCTTTAATCACGCTATTGGAAAGCGCACGAGTAAAGCCAACAATGGCTCCTTTAGTTGCCGTATAGTCAATTAACTGTTCATAGCCTTTATACGTCACAATTGAAGCAGTATTAATAATTGAGCTGCCGCTTTTAGGGTCTCGTCCACCTTTTTATGTAAACCCGCGCTATGAAAAATATCTGCCTGTTTTATAGTACAAAGAGCCCTTCTGAATGAAGGGCTTTTAAATTGGCATTCTCTTTTATTTTCCTCGTGATTGCTCACGTGATTCATGGCGGTTTTTTCTTCTTCTAGAGAGGAAATAAATAAAAAAACCGATTAATACAAGAAACGTGATAAGCAAAATACTAGTAGGAAAGTAAAGGGAGCCTATCTGAATTCCCAAATAATTTAACATCGTTATAACTTCCTTTCTTGATAGACAATGGTTTATTTTACTAAATACCCTTATAAGCTAATAAAAAACGTTTCCGCTGTTTTAGTAGGGAATTGATTGACTCTGTGCGCCAATAACTACGATATTTCCTTGTTTCATTTCTTCTTTATACCGGTTTGCTTCTTGATTGGATAAGCCGAGCGAAGCCATCTTTGAAAGAAGCTCATCTTCTCTTGAAAGAAGCTTATTTACCGCCGTTTCAAACATACCTTGCTCTGCCATTCTGTACTTTTTTGTATGTGTTGCCTCCGTTAAATTCTGAGCCCATTCTTTATCATAGGCCAGCAGATAAATATCTTTGCTTGTAAATCCTTTCTTTAAAAAAGAATGGATGACGCAGACTGCCTCCTCTTGGTTTTCTGCTACTTGAATGTGTTTCATACACGAACCAAACCTCCTGATAAAAGATATTTCTGAAATACATCTTCTACTCATTCTTTAGCCTTTGTTTCCAACTTTAAACTTGTTTTCTATGAATTTTCTAAGATAGTAAAAGAGAATAGAAACTTCATAAACTTTTAAAAAAAGATGTTTGAACTTCAAAACAGAAGGCTAAACCTAAACTATACTAAAAAGTTCCATCAAAAATAGGAGGAGATTAAAATGAATTTACAAGATCAACAAACACAAGGTCAGCCCCAACAAACGCAAGACCGCCAGCCGGGTATCGAAAGTGAGATGAATCCTCTCCCTATTTATGAGGATGACAATTACATTGGTACAGGAAAATTAAAAGGAAAGGTAGCGCTAGTTACCGGGGGAGACAGCGGAATTGGACGAGCTGTATCCATTGCTTATGCGAAAGAAGGAGCGGACGTAGCCATCGTTTACTTAAACGAACATAGCGACGCCGAGGAAACAAAAGCCCGCATTGAAGAAGAAGGTGTAAGATGCTTGCTGATTGCAGGAGACGTAGGAGACGAATCGTTCTGTAACGAAGCGGTAGAAAAAACAGTGAGTGAGCTTGGAAAGCTTGATATCCTTGTGAACAATGCAGGAGAGCAGCATCCAAAAGAAAGCATTAAAGAAATTACGAGTGAACAGCTTGAACGAACGTTCAAAACGAACTTTTATTCATACTTTTATTTTACGAAAAAAGCGCTTGATTATTTAGGAAAAGGCAGTGCGATTATTAATACAACGTCAATTAATCCTTACCGCGGAAATCCTCAGCTGATCGATTATACGGCGACAAAAGGTGCAATCAACGGCTTTACGCGCAGTATGGCGCAAGCGCTTGTCAAAGATGGCATTCGCGTTAACGCTGTAGCGCCGGGCCCAATCTGGACACCGCTTATCCCGTCTACTTTCTCGGGTGATAAAGTAGGAGAGTTCGGTACAGACACACCGATGGGCAGACCTGGGCATCCTGTGGAGCACGTAGGCTGCTATGTACTGTTAGCTTCAAATGATTCATCTTATATGACGGGTCAAACGCTTCATGTCAACGGCGGAGATTTCATGAACACATAATTGCTTCACCTATAGTAAAGGAGGAGAAAAGATGGGAGAACGCCAGAAAAGATCTATTTCAAATACACCAAAAAAAAGAGATGAAACGGAACAGCGTGTAACAGATCAAGACGAAACGTTATTTGAACGTTTCAAAGAAGAAGAAACGGTCGATCCTATGCCATTGGAAGATATAAGACTTGAACAAAAAGAAGAGAAAAATAAAACGAAAACGAAGGATGAATCAGGTTCTGAAAACATTCATCATAAAAAATAAAAAACAGCCTTCTCGGGCTGTTTTTTGTTTGTATCCCTATATTAATGAGTGCTAGAAGCAATTACAATTTTTGAATCATCTTCTAATGCCTGAGCAAGATTCGATTTAATTCGTATATGGTCAAAACTTAAACCAAGCTGCATCGCAGTAGTGGCTAATTCAGGACGAATGCCGGATAAAATTGATTTAACGCCGATTAAATCAAGCGCATTTATCAGCTGAAACAGCTCGTGCGCGACCATTGTATCGATCATCACAACTCCTGACAGATCAATATACAAATGAGAGATTTGCTTCTCTGCACACTGTTTTAACGTGCTTTCTAGGATCATTTTGGCTCTTGCCGTATCAATATCGCCGACTAATGGTAAAAGAGCCACGTCTTTTTTAATCACAATAACAGGTGAACTTAATTCATGAATCATTTCCTGCTGAGAGCGGAGGCGGTTTGATGCATATTCCTGCGCTTCTGTGATGAATTTCAAAATAATAATATCAAACACTCTTATTACTTTTTCATTCCATACATCGATGTGCTGCTGAGTGATGTCATCATGAAGCTCTGCAAACCGGCGAATATACTCACAGTGTTGTTTGCGGACGTTCATAAATTCTTTAATAATACTTTGAATGGGGGTTCTAAGATGCTGTTGGTCTTTGGCAACTTTATTTAGCCACGTGTTAAAAGATTCAAAAAAGCTTTTTTCATCTTCTATAAAGACGTTGCTAATATATAAATGAAATTCATAGTTTTGCGCTTTTAAGCGTTGAATGACGTCGGGATCATTAGAGGTATATACGCCTTCAGAAGATTTTTTGTCCAAAGATTCATACCATTCTTCCGTCATAGTTGGTGCACTTTCTAGCAGATAAGAACGTAAAGCGATATCTTTCTTCACTGTTATTCTCCTCTCAAACTTATAAAGCATGCGCAGGTGCGCAACGTATTTATTATAGCATCTTTTTTATAAAGATGGATATGAAATGTATGTTTATTTTTTATGTTAGGTTTTAAGTGATTGTATATAGGGAAAAATTCTAATAAAAGGGGAAAGAGGGAAAGTATGAATACCGTGACGAACGATCAGTGGAAATGGTATCAGTTTGATTTAGAAGAAGCAGATGGAATAGCTGATATAATCAAAGACTATCAGTATCCAAGAGATGAATGGTTTTGCCAGCAGCTTCAAAAGAAAAATTCTAATCATATTCAAGTAGACGTGATAGGAGAAAGCGAGCTTATTTATGGTTCGTTGATTTATCATAAGAAGTCGTTTGATCAAAGGGATTACGATTCGTTTCATTTTTATATTACCGAGGAGTTTATTATAACGGCAGGAATCGATTTGAAAATCCTAGAGAACACCAATCATGAACGAATGATTGAACGAATGAAGCAGTCTGCTAACACGGCGGAAAGTTTTTTTATTCTTTTAGGCGAAATTATGAAAAAACACTTAAATGGGTTTGATCAGTTTGAAAGTCATTTCAGAGAGCTTCTGTGGGAAGTGCGCCATAATAATAACATTGACGTGTTGGATGACATTCATAAAGCGCGGTACGACCTGCTTATATGGACAAATTTAATCAGTTCTGTTCGAGAAGTCACCATGGGAATAGAAGAAGCGTTTCATAAAAAAATTAACCAAACGGTCGAATATCAGCGGATGTGTAAAAAAATTGAAATTGGTTTAACACTGATTGAACAATATCAAAAAGAATTTGACGCGTTAATTAAATTAGAAGAAGTTGTGTCTACTCATCGAGGAAATGAAATTATGAAAGCTTTAACGCTCCTTACTGCCATCAGCACGCCTTTAACGGCTTTTGGAGCCCTTTGGGGAATGAACTTTAAAGGAATGCCCGAGCTTGACTGGAAGTTTGGCTATGTCTATGCGCTTATTTTGATTGTTCTGTCGACCGTGGCTATTTATCTTTATTTACGAATGAAAGGGTGGACGGGCGATTTGTTAAAAGGAAGAAAAAAGAATTCATTTTTTAAATAAGCTTTAATAAAAGCAGCCGCTTAATAAGCGGCTGCTTTGTTATTTGTTATCCTCTTCTCCACGTCGTAGGCTCACCTGAACGAAGGCATCTTGGAAATAAATCGTTTTCTTTTAGCTTTACTTGATTGCCGTTTTCATCGGTATAGCGACCGGTTTGCGGAACCAATTCTCCGGTTGAAAAGGCGTCATCTACGGGCTTCCACGTCGTTGATTCACGTGTGTGTGGGCAAGGTGTAAAAAGATCATCTTTTTGAAAGAGTTTAATTTCACCTTCCGCACAAATGTAAGCCCCCGATTCTGGTACAGCTTCACTCGTTCGATAAATGTTTTGTACGGTCTTCACACGCATCCAACCTTTCTTTTTAATTAGTTGTATTTTAGTGTCCCTGTCGTGGCGTCCATGTACGTGCGGTCTTCTATAATATCTGAGTCGTCTAGCTTTCTAAACGGAGCGCAGTAGCATACAACACCCGTCTCGATTTCAATTTCTTGAAATCCGTACGCACGGCAAAGGTATTCACCGACGTCGCTTGGAGATGGATGCGTATCCAACTCATCTAATGCTTCATTAAACATTTCTAAAAATTCTTTTTTCGAAAATTGCTTCTCATGGTGCAGTGTTACTGGATCTCCAGAATCTGTTCCTTGTGCTAACGCGTAAAAATACATCGTCCTCACTCCTTGCATATATATAGTCGAGCTTTTTCTAAAATGTGTAAACAATGATTGTTAGTAAGTAAATTCCCTTAAATAAAAGAAATAAACGCATTTGGAAGAAAACGGTTTCTTCATGATCATTCTTTCAAAGAGAATTCAGTGCTATCAGCGTTTGATAGCAAGCTGCCACAGGGTGATAATCGGCTTTAGGAGCCGGGCTTTTTTTCGAGCTGTAGCGTTCGTTTTGCTGATTTAACAGCTGATACCAGCCTCCATATGTGTGATCGATAAAGTGTTTCTGACAGTAGGAGAACAGGGCATCGTATGCTTTCCAATATCCGCTGTCTCCGGTTTTTACCCCGAGCAGTGAAGCCGCAGAAATGGCTTCAGCCATCACCCAGTAGTTTTTATCCCGGTCAATGACCTCTTCTTGAGGCGACAGCGCAAAGTAAAGACCTCCGTACTTAGCATCCCAGCCCCGGTTCCAGCCCTTATCAAATAAATACTTTGCACGTTCTGTCATCCAGTTTTCCGAACGGTGCCGATCAAGCCATAAAAGCAGCTTGCTCCATTCAAACTGATGTCCTGGTATAAAGCCGTACGGACGAAATTCGTCTTTTGTATTGTTTTTATTGTAGTCCCAATCTGGCTGCCAGTCTGTATCATAGTGCTCCCAAACCATGCCGCCGGATCGTTCAGCAAGCTGCTGCGTAACGCCTTTTGCAAGCGTGTACGCTCGGTCTAAGTATTTTTTATCTCTTGTTGCTTCAAAGGCAGAAAGCATCGCTTCACACATGTGCATATTTGCGTTTTGGCCGCGATAGAAAGAAGCAGCTGACCAAGAAGCGTCCCATTCGTCTCGGTAAAAGCCGTGCGCATCTTCCCAAAAGTGCTTTTCCATCACGTCATATACCTGTTCAATTGTTTCTTTTGCTTCTGAAATGCCGGCTTGATACGCGATGGAAGAAGCTAAAAGAGCAAAAGCGTGGCCATATGCTTGTTTCGAATCATCTTTTACTTCTCCGTCATCGGCTACTTCAAAAAAATACCCGCCGTGCTTTCTATCATAATGGTTGTTTTGTAGAAAACGAATGCCGTGCTGAGCTGCTTCTTTGCACCAATCCGGTCCGTCTAAAAGAGCCCCTACACTGAAGATATAAATAAAGCGCGCCGTACTTACCAAGTGCTTTGAATGCGTGTTGTTGACGGTACCGTCGTCGTAGTATTCATGGATATATCCGCCGTTTTTTTTGTCAATACAAGCGGGGTAGTAGAAATGAAGCGTATCAAAAATATGCTGTTTTAATGTGTGAGGTTCTCGAAACGCAGTTAAGGAAAAATCGGTTGCCGTGTTCATTTTATCACCATCTCAATCTTTGTTTTTAGTTATTTTCTACCCTAAGCAGTTGAGAGTAAACGTAAGGGTTTTTTTGCTGTTTCTGCTCTATTATTCTATTTTTGTTGAAAATGTATCAGTTTGGAAACAAGTTTGAAATATTTTGATATACTTTTGACACGATTATCCGGTATTCTAAAGATACGTGCTAGCTGGAACGAACAAATGTATAGAGCCTCTAGACGTCAAATGATTTTATTTAATGTAGCTAGTTTAAGGTTGAGCTTAAACATCGGATCCTGTTTTCACTTAACCTATTAAACTAGCAGCATATATTTCTATTATATTTTGCAAATGAGGTATAAAAATGACAGAAGTGAACAAACAAAGATTTTACAAAAAATTAGCGGTAACAGGTCTTGCTTTTACCCTTGTAGGGGCAGGAACTCTAGGTCTTCATTCTTTACATTTTACGGGTGAGTCAACTGTCGCAAGCGCAGCGGCGGAAACATATACAACAACGGCGAATTTAAATATTCGAAGCGGCCCATCGACGTCCAACGCGATTATTGCAACGGTCAAACAAGGCACGCAGCTAACGGTAGTTGGACAAGCAGCAAGCGGCTGGCTGAAGGTAAGCTATCAAGGCAAAACGGGTTACGTAAGCAGTGAGTATGTTAAAAAGTCAGCGAGTTCAACGACCAAAACCTATGTAACAACGGCAAATTTAAATATTCGAAGCGGTCCCTCGACGTCAAGCGCGATTGTTGTAACGGTCAAACAAGGCATGCAGCTAACGTCGACAGAACAAGCAGCGAACGGCTGGCTAAAAGTAAGCTATCAAGGCAAAACGGGCTATGTGAGCACGCAGTATGTAAAGGAATCAACGAGTTCTTCTGAACCGGCTCCAGCTCCTACTCCGGCAGCTTCTGTCTATGTGGCGACAGCGAATTTAAATGTTCGAACAACTGCTTCAACATCTGGTGCTGTCATGGCAACACTTAAAGCCGGCACACAGCTCGACGTGACGGCTAAAGCAGCAAACGGCTGGCTGAAAATTACGTATCAAGGTAAGGTTGGCTATGTAAGCGGTCAATACGTACGAGCATTAGCTGGCATGAAAGTGGTTTCGAACCCTGAAAGCATCCAAGTTGTTGTGAATAAACAAAACAAGCTTCCGGAAAACTACGTTCCGAAAGATTTAGTATATACAACGATTCCATTTACATTCAAAGAACAAACGGAAAAGAAAAAAATGCGAAGTGAAGCAGCCGCTGCTATTGAACAGTTGTTTGCGGGTGCGAAAAAACAAGGCATTACGCTTCTTGGCGTATCAGCTTACCGTTCACATGCAACGCAAAGCGCGCTTTTTAGTTCGTATGTTCAAAGAGACGGTTATGATAAAGCGGCAACTTATAGCGCATTGCCAGGCACGAGTGAACATGAAACGGGTCTTGGAATTGATGTAACAAAAGGAGACGGCACATGTGCTGCTCAAGACTGCTTTGGCGGAACTAAAGAAGCAACTTGGCTCGATTCCCACGCAGCAGAATACGGATTTATTATTCGTTATCCAAAAGGAAAAGATGCGGTAACGGGCTATAAATATGAACCGTGGCATTTGCGATATGTAGGCAAACCAGTGGCGCAGGCGATTAAAAGTAAAGGCATTACGCTTGAAGAATATTACGGAATTAAGTAGTTTAAAAAAGAAGCTAGAATAAAAGCAGCTTAGTTGAAGGAAGATCCGAACGCGTTTGATTCTTGATAGAGAATCAAACGCGTTCGGATTTTTTTATTGTTTTGATGAAGGTAGGTTTCATATATGCAGGGGCTTCTAAGTGCTGAATGGAGGGCAAGGCTTATCGGCCGCCAGCAAAAAAATTAACAGCGTTGGAACAAGTGATTCATACTAGCAGCTTTATCCCATTTGTTCGTTTTTAGATTGGATGGATTTAGTTATGCCTCAATCTCTTTTAATTTTGTTCACCATGTTTACCCTTCTTGTGAAGGAGGGTAGGTAATGATACAAAAGAACTACTGTTTGTACATTTCTGTTTAGCATGCAGCTAGCGTTATTCATCAGTTAAAAGAACGTTCTGCGGAAATCAACGATATTATGAGTGTGATTTCAGGCATTGCCGCACAAACAAATCTACTGGCGCTAAATGCTGCAATTGAAGCAGTGCGCGCAGGCGAACATGGTAAAGGTTTTGCGGTCGTAGCAGCGGAAGTTCGCAAACTTGCTGAACAATCCAATCAGTCAGCCGAACAAGTAGCAAGGCTCATTCAGCATATTCAGCAAGAAACGTCTCAAGCCGTAGCATTCATTCAATCAGGAACAGCCGATGTGAAAAACGGTATTTTACTAGCCAACGAAGCGGAAGATGTTTTTAATCGAATCGCCGACGCATCTGCCTACGTTCACGAGCAAATTCAGCAAACGGCTGCTTCCGCTCAGCAAATAGCAGCCGGATCTACGCAGGTGCTCCATGCCGTCAGCGATATGACTGCTTTTGCTAATCAATCGGCTGCAAGCAGCAGAGGCATTTCTTCTGCTTCCGTGCGTCAGCTGCAATCGCTGCAGATCATTGGCCAGACGGCGGAATTTTTAAGTGGGTTAGTTGAAGAGCTTGGCAGCGTAACGGAAAAGTTAGCGAAGCAAGCGTGAGTGAGGCAGCAGACTACATAGAAGTACATGATTTTATACATTGGATTAATGCTATAAATCTACTAAAGAATTATGTACATACGAACGCTTAAAAAGTTTCTGCGGACCTTTAGACCACTAATGTTTATATAAATCCCCTCCTTTAGAAAAATGAAGCGATCTAAAAAGAGGGGATTGATGCTTTTGGCTAAAAGCTAGTGTTAGTTATTTGTTGGAGAAGGAAATCTCGCTGCTTCAAAATGTGAGCCATCTTCGGATGTGACAATTGTGCCAGCTATGCTGCTTTGAACAAAAACTTCAACGCGATCTCCAGCTTCTAAATTGTAAATAGTAGACACGGATACCGCATTAACAAACGGTGTGTTCCCGCCAAAGAAATCGTTGTCGATAGCGATAGCGGTTGTCCCATTTACACGTATTTCTATACGAGTTCTATAATCTAGCATTTGGTCGTTAGGAGAGAATCCAATTGTAGCAATCAGGGAATATACGCCATCTTTTTTGGGGCGGAAGGTAGAAGTAATCGGGTTATATTCATTTGCTAAATCAAATTGTTCAGTTGGGAAAACTGCTTTTACAAACGTATTTGCAGGAACATTTTGAGGCATCGTTAAATTGAGCGCTCTAAATGCTGACTCCCGCGTGCTTCCTTTTTTTCCTTTATCTTCTTTATATTTAGAAGCCCAATCATGTGATTCCTCATAGAAATCTTCTTCGCGTTCATAAATCCAAACTTGTGATTCTTCAGAGCTATCTTCTTCACGTCCATAAGCCCAGCCGCGTGCTTCCTCAGGGGCATCTTCTTGAAGCTGCTCTTTCTTATTGTTAAGGGAAGCCTTGCGAGATTTCTTCTTGTAAGGATAAGATTTTTCTACATAATATTTGTCATCTTTATCATTGTAATTGAAATAATACTTTTTTATAATAATCACCCTTTCTTTGCAGTACTCTATACTGTATTCACTCATAGAAGAAATGTTTGGATACTTGTCCGACAACTTTAGAACTGTTTTTTAAAATAGCTAATAGTAACTAATTTTGAATGTAGAATTAGTTGCATCATATAAAAAAACACCTCTTTCGAACAAAAGTCGAAGAGGTGTTTTTGGGTTCGAAAAGTATTTGATTCGACAGTCTACCCATAACCTGTATGTAAATGTCACTCTATCAGTCAACTGGGTGTACTTTTATAGCGCTGGGTCCTTTAGCTCCTTCTTGGATTTCAAACTCTACTTTTTGTCCTTCTGCCAGGTTTTTATATTCCTCACGGTCGATCGCATTGGAGTGAACGAACACTTCTTTTGATCCGTCTTCGGGTGTAATAAATCCAGATCCTTTTGATTCGTTGAAAGATTTAACGGTTCCTTTATGTTTGTTCATTGAAAAAGCCTCCTTATAAGTATAGAAATAAATTCATAGTAGTTTTTTACCCAAACGCTGAAATTTCAATCATTTTATGGTAGGTATATCGATTAGAAGAATAGGGGTAAAAGTAAATAGGGAGGGCCTAACAATTTTTTTATTTCGGTTATATTTTTATATTGTATGTGATATAACTATTGTTATAAAATGTAATCGTTAATTCTGCTAACTAAAGGAGATAAAGAAAAAAATGAGGGATGAGTTGTTATATATAGGGAAGAAAATTATCGATAATAAACAGGAATTAGCGATACAATTTTCTGATCTGATGGACTCTGAATATAAGCGGAAGCTGGTTTACCACGAAGAAAGCGAAGTTTTAAAATGGAGAGCAGAACTCATTGAGTATTTAGGCGAGTCATTATTCGAGGAGCGCTCGGTCGTTTTAAAGAAAATCGTTCAGTGGGGTACAGATATAGGAAAAGTGGCTGTGGAAAACGGACTTTCTTTGAGTCAAACGTTAAAATCACTTGCGCTGTTTCGAACAGTGATATGGGGTGTTTTTACAGAAGAGCTGCAGCAGAAGCAGTTTGCTCCTATTACGATGCTTGATGTAAGTAAAAAAATTGATCCAATGCTTGATGAGCTTAATCATATATTTGTCGAAATCTACGAAGAACATAATACGGACACCATAAAACGCGCTTATGCAGCGCTAGAAGAATTATCAGTTCCCATCGTTCCTCTTTCTGAAGGAATCGCTGTGATGCCAATCGTTGGACAAATTGATACGCATCGTTCGCAGCTTATTATGGAAACGGCTTTAGAAAAAAGCGCTCAGCTGCAGCTGAGTTATTTAATATTTGATATTTCAGGTGTTCTTATCGTCGATACGATGGTAGCGGACAATATTTTTCAAATTGTAAAAGCCTTACAGCTTATCGGCACTAAAACGATGATTACCGGAATACGTCCGGAAATTGCGCAAACCGTTGTGGATTTAGGCGTCGATTTTGGAACAATTAAAACAAGAGCGACGTTAGAAAAAGGTCTTGAAGAAATAGGCTTTAGTAAACTGCCAGAAAATTCGCAAAGAAAAAAAGACAAATGGCGTTATTAATAAATAAAAAAGCCCAGAGGCTGGGAAAAATATTTTAGTTGATGTTAAATCCGAACTATTAATCTGATTGATGGTTCGGGTTTTTTTGGTGTTAGGATGAACGTAGGTTTCATGTATGTGGCTGCTTCTAGCTAGTGATTGAATGGTTGATATTGCAAAAAAATAAGGGAAAGTCACAGCGTCACATGTTACATTCCTTGTAAAAATGGGTACTGGTAAAAAGAAGCATTCCAAGTGCTTTTCAATTACATTAGCCGTCTAAAATTAATTAATTGTGAATTTAGAATAACATAAATTATTTAAATACTTAGACAAACAAATGAGGAAAATATATACTTATTAGTGTTGTCACGAAAAGATAAAGGGGAGAAACAAGGATGGATATCAAACGTCAAAACGTTGATTTTGGTAACTCAATTTTTCAAACGCTAGTGGATGGTTATTACTATGAAATTCCTACAAACGTAGTAGAAATCACAAAAGATCAGGCAGAGGGTCATTTTCCTTCAAGTGTAAATGAACCGGAATTACTTCTTCAAAATTTACTGATTTCTACAACAATCGAAGGAGTAGAAAAGTATTATCTAGTAGGAGACGCAGCAGAGAAACACGTGCTAGGCAATATCCATATTAATAAGTTACATAATAAAACTGAATCTGATATTCCTTATGTGATGTTTTTAGCTTCAGTTGCTTATTACAACATACTTAAAGGAAAAGACAAAGAGAATAATCATGTGACGATTAATTATTTCTCGACTATGCTTCCGATTTGGCTGCTTAAGAAAACAAATAAATTCAGTGAAATGCAGCAGAAGATGGCCGAACGTTTTCAAGGAGAGCACACGGTTACCGTCTTGACTCCTGGATTAGAAAAAACACTCACGGTGAACATTGAAACGAGCAAATGCCGTATTGAAAGCGAAGTTGCTCGCTGGGCGATCAAAAAAGATTTTGAATTACAGGATAGAGAAGAAGCAAATGCATTCAAAAATTTTGAAACATTAATTGTCGATTTGGGCGGAGGCACGGTTGACCTTGCGCTGCTTCCTGCAGGCCTTCAAGCACCTAAAAGCAGAAATTCGTTGAAGTGTCTTACGGACATTTCATATTTGAAGCATATTGAAAAGCTAAGAAATGAAAAACTGCTTGAGTATTTTGATGATGTTCGTTCATTAGAAGAGTTTATTATTGCCAATATCCATAAAGCAAAAATGGAGCAAAGAGACGGCAATAGCGGGAAAAAAGTAGATCTCACGGAGCCTATTCACGCTTCGCTTAGAGAATATACGCAAATTTTATTAACGAAAGTTGAAAATCTATTTCCATCGCCAAAAGATAAAGTCTATAAATATATTTATATTGGAGGATTGGCTCCTATCCTTCAACAGTTTATTGCAGAGCAGATTGATAACATGTACGGGGAAGAAATCAGAGAAGAAAATCATCTTTTCTTGCCGGAGACGCGCAAATTAAATTTATACGGTCTTGAAATTTTAAGCAGACATGAAACAAACGCAGTTCACGTTTAAAAAGGGGGAGCAGATATGAGTCATCAAAACACTCGCCTTAAGGAAGCAATAGATGATTGGTACGGTCAGCTAAGCTCCCAAATGGCTGCACCATTTTACTTACTATCAAATGCGTTTCTGACAGCTGGCAATCTATCAGCAGATATGATAGGAGCAAGGGGAAAGACCGTAAGTAATAGAGATGAACGTGCAAATTTTACAATCGAAACTGCTGACATTCCGTCAGAAGTGTCTTCATTTCTGAAAGAAAAACAGCAGGCAAACGAGCTGCAGGACTATGTAGTAAGACTCATACAGCAAGACTTGCAAAAAATGAGCAAAGAAAATGAAGTGGAGACGTTAGTTCATTCACTTCGAAAAGAGCTGTTGGTCGAAATTGACTTATTAAAAAAAGAAATGAATTCACGTCTTGCTGCAAATCGTGAGGAGTATGAGGCCTCGCAGGCAAAGGAACTTCAGGATTATGTAGCGAAGCTTGTGGAACAAAACGGGCAGAAAGACAGCCGGGAAGAAGATTTTCAATCGTTAATTCATTCATTAAGAACCGAGCTGTTAGGCGAAATTCATTTGCTTAAAAAAGAGCTTGGCTCTGCGTCAGCTCCTTCCTATAAACAGCTGAAACGCGTTAAAAATGAGGAAGAAGAAACATTTAAAGAAGGTCAATTAATTAAAAGTGAAAAAGTGACCGGAACCATTCAAGAAGATATCGATGTAGATTTCTAAACAGAAAGTAGAGGTGTAATATGCCTCTACTTTTATTATTTTTCTATTAAACATGAGGCAGGGGCAAAAGTGTTTTAGGTGAAGGAAGGTCCGAACGAGTTTGATTCTTGATTGTGAATCCAACTCGTTCGGTTTTTTTCATTAGTATGGTGACTGTGGATTTATTTATCTAAAAACTTTAGCCTATGAATCACAAGACTCTTTTGTTTTTTTTTAGCTTTTTTCGAAAGTATAAGCACATATCAAATGTAGCGATGGTACAAATACTGCACTTTATCATAAACCAAAATAGTGATTCGTTTATGCCAAATCCGCCAATCGAAGCTTTTAGTTCATTTAGCTGCCTGAGAATTAAATTTATGTCGTTTTCATAGGCCACAGTAAAAGATTTAATCACAAGCATGGTCATAATGACTGCTTCTACAGATATATATATAATTTTTCTTGCTAGTTTAAGAGAAGGATTTACGTTTGATTTGGGAATTTTATAAAAAAATTTCATTGTCTGTTTGCCTTTCAGTTATTTTAAGCGGTTTAAAAAGATTAGTTTATTCTATAATTCTTTCCTTGGCTACAAAATCCTTTATGTATAGCAAGTTTAAAAAAAGCCCGCTAGAAAAGGTCATACACCGATTTTCTAGCGAGCTTTTTTAGTCAACAACCATCTATTCACTTAGTATTGATCCTGAACAAGCGTTCCACTCCTGCATAACGCTCTGCTTATCTTTAATGTTCTTCAGCCAGAGCGTTTGCTTTTGTCACATGAACCGTACCAAATGGGTGGTTTGGGGGAGCGTATATGGAGTAAAGCTTTAGCGGAGTGGTACCCGTATTGGTGACATCATGCCACGTTCCGGCAGGGATAAATATCGCATCATCATCGTAGACTTTTCGTTTAAAGGTTAGATTGTTTTTACTCTTGCCCATTTGAACAACGCCTTGCCCTTGTTCAATGCGCAGAAATTGATCAACGTTAGGGTGGATTTCTAAGCCGATATCTTCACCGGGCTTAAGACTCATTAGCGTCACTTGTAAATGTGTTCCCGTCCATAAAGCAGTGCGGTACGTATTGTTTTGCTTTGACGCTTCATTAATGTTAATAACAAACGGCCTTGGTCCGTAGTCCTTTAATTTACCGTTTCTTTGCTGAAACTGTTCGCTGGTGTGATAGTGACTCGGCACATAATAACCATATGGCTGCCAGCCGTAATACACTGGAGTCTGCCACTGATGATAATAAGGTGTATAGTGCATACTCATTCTCCTTTTCTCGTTTAATTTTTCTTTTCATCCTATGCTTTTGTCAAAACGGTTGATACCATTTGCCTTTTTGTCTGTGGTCTTTATCCACTTATTTTTTGCTGAAATCATGTGATTAATGATTTATCTGAGCTCTTTGATTGTTTGGCGGTGGTTAAAAAATACTTTCATCACTTTAATACGATAATTCAGTAAAAAATATATCGTATGAAAACGTTTTATTTGATATAATTTTAGGAGATGAAAATTATTTTAAAGGGTGACGTTCATTGAAAGAAAAAAAACTTCAAGAATTAACTGAACATCTTAATAATTTATTCAACAATTTAATTCATGGATCTATCACAGAAGGTGAATTTAATGAGCTGTCCGAAGAGCTTTACAGAAAGCAAACGAGGCTGCGCTATGAGATAGAGTGTGAGAAAGGTTCCTATTATAGAGAATATTTTAGAGGCTAAGGCTTTGTATTAGACTGCTTTATAAGAAATAAGAAAAGGCCTCCTAAATGGAGGCCTTTTCTTAACTTCTAACAGAAAGTGGAGTGATACTTTCTATTTCAATAAGTATATTAGTATATTGACTTTATAAAAAATAAAACTGTTGAAGCTCTAAAACTCGCTATTCACACCCAAAAACCTGTATGATAGGTTTAAGATTACCGCATATGAGATATATGCACAGTAAAAAGGGGTGATGAGCTGTGAAGTGGTATAAAGGAGTTGTCATGCAAGTCTTAATGACAGAAATCGAAACAGTAAGAGAGCATATGGTTATGTTAGGACTTACAGAAGGTTTTACAAGCCGTAATACAGTTCGAATCAGTCAAACCCTTGATTATTTATTAAATGAACTAAGTAAAGTGCTGGCCGCAGATTAATCGTATTTTATATAAAAATGAAAAGAGCTGCTGACTTCACGGCAGCTCTTTATAAGTTGCCTTAACGTTTACTTTAATGTTTATGATACTATTTATACAGTTACCTTATAGCAAAGAAAATAGCCGAATCTATTATATATATTGTATAGTAGAAACCTAGAAGATGAGCTGAGAGCACCCGTGAAAAGGGAAGCTGAGATACATAAAGCAAACGCCGTACTGAGAATGGCGATGGAGGGTATAGTGGAATGGAATATCATATTAAAGAGGCTGCGGCGAAGGTAGGGCTGCCTACGCATACGCTTCGATACTACGAACAGCAGGGGCTTTTACCTTTTATAAAAAGAGATGAAAACGGAAATCGTATTTTTAGCGAGTCTGATATCGAGTGGTTAGAATTTATTATTTGCTTACGAAAAACGGATATTGCCCTTTTAGAATTACGTAAAATTGTTGAATTAACACAAGAAGGCGATGATACAATCGGTTTGCGCAAGCGGATATTTGAAAAGCATAGAGAGAAAATGATGGAAAAACAAAGAGAGCTGGACGCGGCTTTTAGAAAAGTGGAAACGAAAATTGATTACTATGATAAATTAGAACAAAAGTATCAGGAAGAACTTTCATCTAAAGCCTAATTTATCGTTTGTTTTTTTATTTTATAAAGAACCAAAAAACGGGCAGCTAATAGTATTAGCTGCCCGTTTCTCTCTAAACTTACAGTGTAGAAATATCAATAACAAATCGATAGCGAACGTCGCTGCGAAGAACGCGTTCGTACGCTTCATCTACTTGATTTGCATCGATAACTTCAATCATAGGGGCAACGCCGTGTTCAGCCGCAAAATCAAGCATTTCTTGTGTTTCACGAATGCCGCCTACAAGTGAACCAGCAATGCTGCGACGTCCCGTGATAAGTGAGAATACGCTGTACTGATCTGGGTTAGCCGGTGCGCCCACGTTAACAAGCGTTCCATCTACGCGAAGTAATGATAAGTATTGATCCACGTTCAGATTAGCCGATACCGTGTTTAAGATAAGATCAAAGCGACCCGCTAATTCAGTAAATGTTGTCTCATCACTTGTTGCAAAATAATGATCTGCGCCAAAGCTTAGAGCTTCTTCTTTTTTATTGTTAGAACGGCTCAATACCGTCACTTCAGCACCCATTGCATGTGCAAATTGAATCGCTACATGTCCAAGGCCGCCCATTCCCACGATCGCCACTTTTTTGCCAGGACCAGCATTCCAGTGCTTTAACGGAGAAAATGTTGTAATCCCTGCACATAGAAGAGGACTTGCTGCATCCATACTTAACTTATCAGGAATACGAACAACGAATCCTTCTTTTACGACGATTTTTTGGCTGTAGCCCCCGTATGTACGGTTTCCGTCATAATCCAATGAATTATACGTTTGAACAACGCCTTTTGTACAGTATTGCTCATCACCGTTTACACAGTACTCGCACTCTCCGCAAGAGTCAACGAAACATCCAACGCCAACGCGATCGCCAACCTTGTATTTTGTTACGTTTTCTCCAACCGCTTCAACTACTCCTGCGATTTCATGACCAGGAACCATCGGGAACATTCCGCCGCCCCACTCATCAAATGCACTATGAATATCAGAGTGACAGATACCGCTAAACTTAATATCAATTAAAACGTCGTCTGCTCGCAGTTCTCTGCGTTCAATTGTCGTGTTCTCGAATTTTGCCTTTGCGTGCGGCGCACTTAAAACACGTGATGTTGTTGTATGTTGATGATTATTACACATAAGTAAAAACACAATCCTTTCAAATTAAACATAACCAGTTGCTAATGCCCTTGCATTCACTGACTACGCTTGATGTATTTAAAAACTACAATACTAGCTTAAACGTTAAAGTCGACTTTAAAGCAAGACCTTTTTGAAAAAAATTTCTTTCTATGACTTTATGAAAAAAGGAAAGGAAGGAATAGCATGGCAGTTTTCTATCTTTGTTTAGTTAAAAGAAATTCTTCAAGGGTGCAAGCGGCGGCGTGTTCATCCACTCCATTTGTTAGCAGTGTTATTTCATCTCCTTTCTTAACAGCTAAAGCCATTACCTTCATGATGCTTTTTCCACTTACACATTTTCCGTCTTTCGCAAGAAAAATATCACTTTGAAACGAACATGCTTGGCGTACAAACAAAGCTGTATGTCTCGCTAGAAGTTCACCGGAAAGCTGCACCGTCATTCTTTTAATTAGCATAGTGTTTCCCCTTTTTTTTAGTTTAAAAACTATAAAACTAGCTTAAACGTTAAAGTCGACTTTAAGGCAAGGGGGAGTTGCATAAAAGAGTCATTTAAATCATGGTAACTAAAAGTAACTATGGTAGACATGTTCAGCAAGGTTAAATTAAGAACTGATTGTTAAAGGAATTTCCACGTTCTAACCAGAAAAACAATATATATCATTTTCTGGAGGAATATGATGAAAGAGCTAAAAAGCTTAGAACCGCTGCAAGCAGCTAAACAATTTATTTTTAAACATTACCCTAACTGTCAAGGCGCATTACTCACTGGAAGCGTAGTGAGAGGAGAAGCTACACACACGTCCGACCTTGATCTTGTTATTTTTGATGATAATTTTACTTCTTCTTTTAGAGAGTCTCTCATTGAGTTTGGATGGGCAATTGAAGTTTTTGCTCATAATCTGACTTCATACCAAGCCTTTTTTAAAAGCGACTGTAAGAGGGCTAGACCGTCACTGCCGAGAATGATTTCCGAGGGCATTATTTTAGTGGATAAAGGAGTGGTGCAGTCTATAAAAAAAGAAGCTGCACAATTACTAGAAAAAGGCCCGGAAAAATGGCCGGAAGAGACGATTAGATTAAAAAGATATTTTATAAGCGATGCCTTAGATGATTTAATCGGTTCTTTAGATACAGGTGAATCACTTTTTATTGCCAACACGCTCGCTTACATAACCCACGAATTTGTGTTAAGAACAAACGGTCATTGGATCGGGGATTCTAAATGGATTGTCAGGTCTTTGAATCTCTATAATGAACGCTTTAGTAAAGAGTTTGTAGAGGCATTTGATACCTTTTATAAAACAGGGAATAAAGATAAAGTAATTCAACTGGTGGATAAAGTGTTAGAACCACATGGAGGCCGGCTGTTTGAAGGGTTTTCACTGGGGAAAGAATGATAAAATCAGTAGCCTTGTTAGGACCCCGCTACTATTTCTTGCTAGTAGTGGGGTTTGTTTTTTAGGAATATTCGCATATGCTTAAAGAGTTTGCCCGTTATCAATCGTAAATACTTGGCCCGTCACGGACTCTTGCTTTAACTGAAACAAGATGGCATCTGCGATATCTTCAGGAGAAGAAATGCGCTGAAGAGGTAGATTGCCTGCAAGCTGATACATTTTATCTTCGTTGCCAGCCCACCACCTTGTGTCGACTGCACCAGGAGAGATGCAGTTTACTCGAATATGGGGTGCGAGTGCAATCGCTAACGATTTTGTCATCGTATGAATTGCTGCTTTTGTTGCTGCATAGGGAATAGACGAGCCGATTCCAGTTGTACCAGCGACACTTCCTACATTAACAATCGCTCCTGACTTTTGCTTTTTCATATGTGGAACGGCTGCTTTTACACAGTGAAACATGCCTTTTACGTTTACATCATATAAAGAGTCCCATACGTCATCCGTTGCAGACTCTAAGTCATTCATCGGGATTTGAGCTGTAATACTAGCATTATTCACTAATCCATCTAACCGTTCGAATTGTGTAATCGTTTGATGAATCATTTCATTCACTTCGTGCTCGTTGGCTACATTCGCTCGAAAAGCAAAAGCCATACTTCCTTTTTCTGAGATTTCTTTCACAACTTTTTTAGCTTCTTTTTCTGAGTTGTTGTAGTTTATCACAAGTTTTGCGCCCATGTCAGCTAGCTTTAAAGCCGTAGCTTTGCCTACACCAGTGCCGCCGCCCGTAATAATAAATACTTTATTTTTAAAATCGATCATTTCTATAAACCTTCCTTTCTCTTAACATCTTTTATTATATCTTCGAAGAGAAAAAGGATATAATAGGTAATACTAAGAGAGGTATCATTTAAAATGATATCAGCGGAGGAATTAAAATTGGAAAGCCAAGACTTACGAATGTTCAAATGTGTGGCAGAATCAAAGTCACTATCAAGAGCTGCGGAAGTATTAGGATACGTGCAGCCGCATATCAGCCAGCGGATTAAAAATCTAGAGGAAGAATTAGACACCAAATTATTGATACGCACGAATCGAGGAGTTACGTTAACAAACGAAGGGGAAGCTTTGTTTGACTACGCCCAGCGTATTTTACGTTTAATGGAGGAAGCTAAAGCAGAAGTTAATCCGAATAAGTTTAGAAAGTCTTTAATCATTGGTGCGTCTCAGACAGTTTCTGCTACTAAAGTTCCTTTTTTGTTCTCGTCTTTTTTGAAAGAACATCGGGATATTGAGGTTAAAATAAAAACAGATAGGAAACACGCCTTACCGGAAATGCTTTCGTACGGGGAAATTGATGGACTTTTTCTTAGCGGTACCTATAACGAGGCTCAGTTTGAAAGAGTTTATCGCTATGCAGAAAAAATGGTGCTTATCTCATCTCTATATGAAGCTAGAGAAGAAAAAGACCAACCAACGCTGCTCATCAATAGTGATGCGAACTGCATCTATAGAAACAGACTATTAGCGTTTTCAAAAGAACATCATATACATAAAGCCAGCATCATGGAGTTTGATTCATTAGAAGCTATTTTACAAGGCGTCCGCGATGGACTAGGTATAAGTGTAGTCCCGGCTAGCGTAGTAAATTCTCGTGGTGATATAAAAAGCATTCAATATCAAGAGCTTCCAGAAGACGTTCATATTGATTTTGTAGTAAAGAAAGGGAAGCAGCGCTCACAAAGTCTTAAGAAATTTATTCATTTTTTAGGGAGTCTATAAATCGAGTATTTATTTTAGGTTCAAATCGTATATGATTTGAACTTTTATTTTTGTCTACATTTATATATTGAATATATGTTTTTATACCCTTAATACTCGTTATGATTTGAAAGATAAATGAATGATCACCAAGGACTTTTGTTTTTGAAAACAGAAATAGTTTATATAAAAATAAAAGGAGTAGATTCTATGAAAATTTCCTTTTCACATTCTATAGAAAACGTTGAGTGGTCGAGGATGAAAGAAATTTACCGCTCTGTCGGGTGGAAGAACCATGATGAAGAAAAAATCAAAAAAATATTTCAAGCAAGCAACGTAGTAGCGATTGCTTATGATGAAAATAAAATAACAGGGTTGGGCAGAGCTCTTTCCGACGGTGTGTTTAATGCTGCGATTTATGATGTTGTGATTGATAAGGAGTATCAAAACAAAGGAATTGGACAGCAAATTATAGAGAACCTGCTTGCTCAGCTTGACGATATTTCCTGCGTTCATCTTGTTTCCACAGCAGGAAATGAAGAGTTTTATAAAAAAGCAGGGTTTCGTAAAATGAAAACCGGTATGGCTCGCTATTTAAACCCACATTTAGCGGAAGAATATTTGGAATGAGCTATGTCTAAGATTGTCACCCATATCAATATAATTCTCAATCGAGTTCTCTAATTAAAAAAAATCAATAAAAGCAGAGAAGGGACAGCAATTAAGCTGCCCCTTCATTTTAATTTCAATACCTAATCCTCATGATTGAAGAAATTTATGGTCTTTTATTATTGATTGTCTTCGTCGCTTTTGTACTCCAAAATATCGCCTGGCTGACAATCCAAAGTCTTACATATTGCTTCTAATGTTGAAAAACGAACCGCTTTTGCTTTCCCATTTTTCAGGATGGAAAGATTCGCCATAGTAATTCCAACCCTCTCTGAAAGCTCGGTTACGCTCATTTTTCGTTTTGCTAACATCACATCAATATTAATAATAATTGCCATATCCTCCACCTCAGACCGTTAAATCATTTTCTGATTTTATGTTAATCGCTTCTTGCAAAAGCCTTTGGAGAACAGCAGCAAAAACTGCGATAACCAACGAAGCAAAAGGAATGACCATTCCAACAAATATGAGACCTGGGGCATCGTCTTTATCTGCCACGAGATAATAGACGGGTAAACCTAAAACATGCAAACTACAGATGGAAATGGCGCAGTATTTGATGCTCATTAAAATTCGAACAGACAATTCGGAGAAAGCAATGTTCTTGTCAATATAACTTAACAGTTTAAAAGCTTGGTAAAGGGCGAAGTAAAAAGGTAATGTTCCTCCATATAAAAGGATGAAAATGATATATTCTATGGAATGAATACCTAAGAAATCCGCTACCGCATCTGCCAGTTCAGGAACCAGAAATATGCACAAAGCGAGAACCGGAATTCCAATGAGAATAACTGCTATCTTCAAAAATAATGTGGTTGCTATCTTCATAAAAAACACCTCTCCTATATTTCTAAATGTTAATTGTTTTTTGGCTGTGAATCCATGACATTCTTTATAGGTTTTTGAAACACGTCCACAATGGCTGCGATGATACTTGTTGCCAAGATGCCCATTAGACCTAGAGATATTGGACCTGCTGCATCATCACCTGTGAATTGAGCATGCACCCTTAAATAAACTATTGCTAACAAAATAAAGAAAATGACAGTAAAAGTGCATTTTTTTATTATCTTCAAAGACTGAAGAGATAACTCAGAGAAAGCATTATTCTTTTCGATATAGGTTAAAAGTTTAAAAATTTGATACAACGCCACAGAAAACGTGATACATATTCCATATGTACATACCAAAAGTGGATATAGCGAATAATCACCAGGACGCTCTATAGCATCTCTTCTGGCTGCTTCAGGCAACAAAAATATACATGCGGCAAGCACTGCAATTCCAATCAGAAAAATTATTACCTTTAAGAAAGTGGTAGAACCTCGTTTAACATTCATAAAAACACCTCACTTATTTAATGATAATAAGAATTTAACATATGATTTATCGTTTTACAATAAAATATTATCGTTTTTTGTTATACTATTATTGTTATTATTGAAATATGCTTTTAATTTTAAGCAAAATAAAAAGCATTTCTCATCACAAAGAAATGCTCTTACTTTAGAAGGTTAAATTTACAACTTGTTCAACAAAACTTCCAAACAGTTTAATAAAGTGAATCAATAATGAAAGATATCAGACCCTACTTGAAATAAATAATATCCTTAGAACTCACTAAATAATTCACGGTTAAATTCAAATAATTATTTCCATATTCGAGAATTTTTATGCGAATTTCTGCTTGAATTTAAGGGGGAATAGCAAATATAGAAGTAATATCAAGCAAATAAAAAACGTGAATTCATGTGTCAATTCATACTAGAATGCATTATGAAATTAAGTTTTACCCCCCAGAAAAGAACCCGTTAATAAAAATCTATGTCCTTTTTTTCTTTCTGATGTTGAGACTTTGTAATTTGTATATTTCAATTAAATATTATATGGTATTATTTTCTTTAGTTAGGAGGATATTTGAAATGGGTGTTTCAAAAGAAAATAAGCCAATTTTATTAACGGTTATTTTGTTGGTGGCTGCGTTTGTAGTGTTTTTTGCAGATTGGATATTTCCATCAAATTCAATTTTTCCAAACAGAAGCGGAGATATGACTATTGCACTGTGGCTGTTTTTTGCAATAGACCTTGGTTTTATTGTGGCATTAGTTTTAGGAGTCCGAACGAAGAAGCCGAGCGTTGTGTGGTTTAGCATTATCGCAAACAGCATCTTTATTGTGTTGCTTTCCGGCTTAATGTTTTTATTAGCAATTGCGAATGGGATTTCCGAGCCCTAAGCCTTTGGTTAACTAAAAATTTCATAGATTGTGATAGTAAAAGCTTTCTTAATTAGGAGAGCTTTTTTATTTTTGTAAATAAAAACCACAACTTTTTATTATAGATTACGTCTAAGTAACGAATATTAGTTAAAAGGATGGTCAGAACATTGGAAAATACGAAAAAAGAAGAGATTGAGCGTTGGTATGACGAACATAGTAACGCCTTATTAAAATTTATTTTGATGCTCGTAAAAGATTATCAGCAAGCTGAAGATTTGACCCATGAAACATTTGTAAAAGCTTATCTTTCCTATGATTTATTTCAGCAAAACGCTAGTGAAAAGACGTGGTTATTTCGTATTGCCCATAATGTAACGATTGATTATTTTCGAAAACAAAAGCCTACTAGTCTTTTAAAAGACTTTCTTCTTTCGAAAAAGGATCATGCTCGTTTACCTCAAGAAATGATTGAGCTTAAAGAAAGTTCTCTAGAACTGTATCAAGCGTTAGGAAAGCTCAAAGATTCACATCGTAAAGTTATTTTACTGCGCAAAGTTCAAGGTTTTTCGGTTAAAGATACAGCGACTATTTTAGGCTGGTCTGAAAGTAAAGTAAAATCAGCGCAGTTCAGGGCAATTCCTGCTTTAAGAAAGCAGTTAGTAAAGGATGGATACGTATATGAAGAAACCGTTTAATTTTTATATAGATGACAATTCGCTAGAAAAATTGAACGAGGAGTTGATTTGGAAACCAACAAGGAAGCAAAAACATAAACAAAGGCTTTTAGAAACAATTGATCAATTAGAATCTTCACCACCAAAGTCTAAAAGAAATTTATTTTCTATAAAACAAAATCATCTGGTAAGAAATATTGTATATTGTGGGGTTACCCTCTTTCTTTTGAGCGGTGCATTCATTAGTTCAGCTTTTGTTTCTCCAGCAATGGCCCAAGTGGCTGCTAAAATTCCTTACGTAGGACAGCTTTTTAAGCAAAAGCCTATAGCCGATGTATTATATCAAGAGCTTGAAAAAAAGGGATATAAAACAGCTAGCGTGGGGCAGACCTATTATGGAGGGAAAAAAGAATTAGTTGTATCAGTAGAAGGGTCGGAGAAGTATTTTAATAAGGTACGAGGAGACATAACTGATATTGCAACCAACATTTTGTCCAAAAGGCAATATGATGCCTATACGTTTAAAATTGAAAGAATGGAGCCGTATGTCTATACGGAACCGAATGCACAAGAGAAAAAAATTGAAAAGATTCAAACTGATATTTCTACAGAATTAGAGAAGCATCATTATGATTTTTTAATAGCTAACGTTAGTTTTAATTCTCCGCCAAGAGTAGAGCTGGAAATTCCTAATACAGAAAAGAGAGTAGAAGAAATAAAAGCCCTCATTCATGCTGTTCTGGCTGAAAATAAGGCAGAGAATGCTTTAATAAAAATAAAGAAAATAAATCTTAAGAAACGTGATCAAGATAATCGATGGGGAACTATTGTTACGGATATAGGCGAAGACTTATTAGGAAAAAAGAAATATCATGTCAAGATGGTAGGCTATTCTGTTCATCCCGAACCACAATTATTTATCTACACTTCATTAAACGTTTCCGAAGATAATAAGAAATTTGCCGATAAACTTAAAGGAATTATCGATGAATTTCTTGAAACAAAAGAAATGAAGAATAAAGTGAAAGGTGATTCTTACACAGTTGTGATTTACGGGAAAGGGAATAAAAAACTAAACTAAACACAGCACTTAAATATTTCTCTATACATGCTCCTCAATAACAGATATCTTGAAAGGTTGATAGACGATGATGATAGGCGGTCCTTTACTGATTGCACTGGTGCCAGGTGTACTTGTAATCCTTGTAACTTGGCTATTCAGAAAAATGAAATGGAACAAAGTCGTTAGAATGGCTCCTTCAATTCTAACCGTTATTACTGCGGCTGTACTTTTTTATATTGGTTATGGAGAAGTAAGAGGCTTTGAAGGTGCGGGCTATTTGTTTTTATCCATGTTTTTGCTTTTATTTGCAGTGGTATCCTATATTGTAGTTAAAAAACCTGTACAACAATTTTTATAAACTTTATAAATTCTTTATAAATCCCTCCTATACTACGTGTAGGGGGGATTTAAGATGAAAAATATCATTTTAGATGTAAAAAGCGTTTCGAAAAAGGTAAGACGCCGTCACTTAGTAAAAGAAGTATCGTTTCGAATTAATGAAGGGGAAATATGTGGACTGTTAGGACCAAACGGAGCTGGTAAAACGACCTTAATTCGTTTATTGACGGGGTTAATTAAACCAACCGCAGGAGAAGTTTTTATTAATGACAAACATATTTTTTCACAAAGAAAAGAAGCGTTGCAAAGCGTTGGCGCAATTGTAGAATCGCCCATCTTTTTTCCTTATATGACAGGAAAAGAAAACCTGACAAATTTAGCTCGCCTGCATTCATTTCACACAAAACAACAAAGGCAGCAAAGAGTAAAAGAAGTGCTTGATATCGTGGGATTAACCGGCAGAGAAAACGATAAAGTTCGAACGTATTCTCTTGGAATGAAGCAGAGGCTCGGAATTGCCCAAGCGCTCTTAGGTGACCCGGACCTGTTGATACTAGATGAGCCAGCCAACGGCTTAGATCCAATGGGCGTACGTGAACTGCGCGAGCTGCTTTTTACGTTAAAACGCGACTATAACAAAACGATTTTGATTTCTAGTCATTTGCTGGATGAATTACAGCGAGTATGTGATCAAATCGTTGTGATGAGAGAAGGAGAGCTAATATGGGCCGGCGCTCTAGACCAGTTAGCATCCGGTAAAAATCTGGAAGATGCGTTTGTAGAGCTGGTGTCACAATGAAGGAGCTGTTAGTAGCGGAGTGGGAAAGACTTTGGAAAAGAAAAGTGGCGTGGCTGACCTTTCTATTAGTGCCGGTGGTGCTGTTAGCTGCTTCATCTTATCTCCAAAAAGAAAACGGAGCACTCACAGTCGATTTACCACAGTATACGTTTGCGGGAAACTTTCCTGTACTGAGCTTAGCTGAAATGTTATTTACCGTTTTTAATGCCATGTTCTTAGTTTTTATTACGCTCGTTGTTACCGGCGAGTACCGGTCAGGACAGCTGCGAATGGTCATGATACGATCATATTCGTTTAAAGAAATCATCCTAGCAAAAGCCGCAGTGATTCTGCTGTTTAATTTACTGTTTTTTATTACGTATTTTTGTATGAGCTATGTGATAGGCTTTCTGATGTTTGAACATCCGCAAACCTACTTTGTGTTTTATCACAGTCATGCTTTCAACATAAAAGAAGCGCTAGTATATAATCTTTCATTCTATGGATATGCCTATTTAACGACTATTGCGATATGCTGTGTGCTGTTTTTTATCTCTGTTATCAGCAAAACGACCACTACGGCTGTTGGAATCGGTGTTGCTTTTATACTGATCTCGTTTTCGTACCCGACTTTATTAACAGGGTTTAAGCAGTGGATGAGTGAAGAGCTTTTTGGACAGCTGTTTTTTACTTCCGTACCGATGATTCAATGGCAGGGGATCACAGTCATGATGGCAGAAAAACCGCAGTTTGTAGGCTGGAATTTCGGTGTGTTAGGTTTTTATGTGCTGTTTTTTAGCGGTTTAACGTATGTAGCTATTCGAAAAAAAGAATCATTTCTATAAAAGGAGAAAAGACATGATGACAGGACTTTTTATCAGTGAATTAGAGCGAACGTTTAAACGAAAGAAAACAGCGGCTGTATTAGCCGTGTACGCAGGGTTACTTGCTTTTATTTGGTTCTTTTTTCAAAGGGGAGGCATTTCGTTTTTTGATGCAGACCACGACGTGAAAATTGATTCTTTAAATTCAGCACCGCTGCTTCTTCGAGACCTATCCTTTGCGATTACGTTTATTGTCATTCCTATGTTTGTGGCAGATAGCTTCAACGGTGAGTACACGTCGGGAGCGCTGCGCATGGTACTAATTCGGCCGCACCATCGTGTGAAGCTATTTTTTGTAAAGTGGGCGGTTCAATGTTTACTAGTTTTTATTATTCTTTGTATTACGTGGTTAGTGGGTACATGCCTTGGAAGAATGGTTATGCCTCATGTAAATGAAACAACGTTTTTAGGAGGACAGACTTTAGGGACTGTTGGAGCGTTACTATATTCGCTGAAATTTTACGGCATTTGTTTTTGCATCTTTATAGCGGTTATTAGTATCGGGAGTATCCTGAGTGTTCTTATGCCTAATTCCATTTTATCTTACGTCGCAACTATTGGTGCTTTAATTGGAAGTGTGTATGTGTCAGATAAACTAAGCTTCTTTTTCTCCGTAACCGATTCTGTTTTTCATGAATTAAGCAGGCCAAACTCTGAATTTTTAGTGAACCTATTATTTCCAATTTTACTCATTAGCCTTATAATAAACCTATTCGTATGGAAAAAGAAAGAATGGGTAGGGTGAGCTGGAGATGAATCAAACAATTTTACTAGTGGATGATGAAAAAGACATTATTTCATTTATGAAAGATGCGCTGCAAGATGAAGGGTATGAGGTGCTGTTCGCCTACGAAGGGCAAGAAGCGTTAAAAAAGTTAAAAATAAATCCAGATTTAATTGTGCTGGATGTGATGATGCCAGGCATGGATGGCTTTGCACTTTGTGAACTAATCCGAAAAAGCATATCATGCCCCATCATCTTTTTAAGCGCAAAGCAAACGGAGCAGGACAGAGTAAGAGGACTATTGGTCGGTGGAGATGATTATTTAGTTAAACCTTTTAGCATGAAAGAACTAAAAGCCCGTATTTATGCCCATCTGCGCCGTGAGCAGAGAATTAGCAGCAATTCCTATAGCAGGCTTCATTTTGGAGAGTTAACCATTGATTTAAATGGCTATCAAATTTTACATAACAATGAAGTAATTCCGTTTACTTCGAGAGAATTTGAGATCATTCATTTTCTCGCTCTTCATCCAGGTCAGGTGTTTACACGCGAGCAGCTGTATGAAAAAGTTTGGGGCTACGACGCGGAAGGAGATTCATCTACGATTACAGAACACGTGAAAAAAATTAGAGCAAAACTATTAAAATGTGACGAAACACCTTATATCTCGACCGTTTGGGGCATTGGCTACAAATGGGTAAAATAAAAAAATGGATGAACCGGGCAACGTTAAAAGCGCAGTTTGTTTTATCTTTTCATGTGATTTTGCTGTATAGTCTGCTTGCTACGCTTTTAACGTGGGGAATTGTCATCTCAGTGAACTGGTTTTTTATGCCCGGAGCACTGAATCCAGCAAATTATTATGAAAAACAAATTCCCGATATTCTTCAGTTCGTTAAGAAAAAAGAAGATGCGCTCCTTTCTAAAGATGCTAAAAACCAAGTAGAATCGGTTATTCCGCTAGAAGGCATGGATTATCAAATTATGAATAAAGAAGGACAAATCGTGTATGGCTCCATGTCCACTTCATATACCAAGAGCAAACGCGATTTTTATTCTCAGGTTAATACAAATATCCATTCAGGTAAATATATTATAAAAGTCTATCCGCTTTTTGATTCAAAAGACGAAGTAAACGGGGCCATTGCGTTAAGATATCAATTAAACATGGCTTCGGCTAACCCAAATATTAAATGGATCGTTGCGCTTGTAACGTTTTTATCTCTAGCCAGTCCGTTTCTTTATTTTTATTTGTTTGCTTATTTATTTGGAAGACGATTTAGCAAAAAAATTGAACGACCTTTTAACGAGCTGATGACAGCCGCAAAGAATATTCAACATAATAATTTGGATTTTTCGCTGTCCGTGACTCAAGACGCCAAAGAATTAAGTCAGCTGCTGCATGCCTTTGAAGAAATGCGAAAAGAATTAAAGCAATCGCTAGCTAAACAGTGGCAGCTAGAAGAAGACCGTAAGGATATGACGGCTGCGATTGCGCATGATTTACGAACGCCTCTTACAATCATTCACGGTCACACCGAAATTTTAATAGAAGGAAGCAAAAAGGACGCGGAGAGGCTTAATCGATATTTACATACGATCTACACAAATACACAGCGTTCGATTCAACTATTAAATCAGCTGCAAGAAGTATCTGTCATAGAAAACCCGGGCTTTACCGTAAAACGGGAACCTATTGATATCTACACATTTGTTCATGAGAAAGCGGACGAGTTTCAGCTTTTATGTCAAAAAAAAGAGATTACCTTTTTATCTTCAATTAGTGAAGCAGACGGACCAAATCAATTTTACGGAGATCCTCAGCGCATTTCTCAAGTATTAGATAATGTCATCACAAACTGTATTCGGTACACGCCTGAACGAGGGGAGATAGCTTGGAATACCGTCATTCATCATAGCGAAGTAATCTTTGAAATACATGATACGGGTCCTGGGTTTACACTATCCAACAAAGAACAGCTGTTTAAAAAGTTTTACAGAGAAGATGCGTCGAGAACAAGCGGGCACGGGAATTTGGGGCTAGGTCTTTATATTGCTCATTCCATTGTGAAAAACCACGGAGGAAGCATCACGGCCGATAATAAGGAGACGGGAGGATCATTGTTTAAGATTGTTCTTCCGATGGGAAAGAAGTAAACGCGTAAAAAAAGAACCCTCAAAAAAGAGAGTTCCAAAAAGGGTAAGTAAGAAAGAAATGTACCTGTTCCTTTAGGGGGACTGCATCTGTACAGTAAAATTTATACCCCGTATACCTCCATTAAAAAGTTGAAAAATAATCCAATAATGGAATTTATAAAAATAGTACTAAAAGAAGATAAAGGTAATAGAAAAATTAATTATGCACTTATACTTTTTTACTGTAATTTGATTTTTAAAGGAGGAAATTAAGATGCCTGGAATTGTTAAAACCCCTGATCCTCCTTATTATGCTGTCATTTTCGCTTCTGAAAGAACAGAAGGAGAGAAGGGTTACGGGATAATGGCAGATAAAATGGTGGAGCTTGCATCTAAACAAAAAGGCTTTTTAGGAATAGAAAGTGCTAGAGATCAAGATTTAGGTATTACCGTTTCATACTGGGATTCCTTAGAATCAATAAGAATGTGGAAAGAAAACTCAGCCCACCGCGCAGCGCAGCACAAAGGAAAAAAAGAATGGTATCAAACGTTTTCGCTTAGAGTGGGCAAAGTGGAAAGGCATAGCTTTTTTGAGATGTAGGGCGTATATGGTTGATTGTTTAAAAAAGGGGAGAAGCCTTTATATTTTTAGCTACTGTAGGATTTATAGCCGTTTTTATCACTTTATGTTCACTAGAAGCACAGCTAAGAACGATTGTTAAACAAAAAGATAGAATTGTTGAATTACTTGAGAAGCGGAATAGAGAGTAAGCAAATTCTAATGAACTCAACGTTTATGATATCATCTCCTGACTTTAGTTACGGGAGATGTTTTATTTTCAGTTTAATATCAAAACAAAAGTTTAGGCATGCACAAAAAAACCTCAGTAGGAGGTCTAGTTATTCCTTGTTAATAAAACACTTATAACAAGCTCATCTACTGTCGGATGTCATCTAGAGGCTGTATTAAAAGCCAATTATAAAGTAAGGCTATATTTATCGTTTCATCAGGAAAGATGAGCTGAACTTCTTTATTTCTTACTTGTGATCTTTCATTTAATCACCGTATTTTTTTCTGTACGTGAGAAACGTTATCAAATATACAACTGAAATCATCGTTAGAAATATTAGCGGCGAAATGCCAATGCCGTCATAAGAATTTTTTCCTTGAAAAGTCCGATAAATTGACTCTATAACTTCTAAAATCAGCATACCTATAACTACCACAAATGCGTATGATTGAGCCTTCGTGCTGATAAACTTCTTTCTTTCATCACCTTTTCGAGAAGATGATGTAACAAAAATCAAAAGTCCGCAAACTAACAGGATGAATGAATACACAATTTTAACCCAATCCATTCTTACTCCTCCTTATAATAAATGTAAAAAATATTTTACATTTATTATTTTATCATCAGTTCCATAAATGTCAAACTCTTTTTACATTGTAAATTATTTGTATAAAAGAATTGGTAAAAAAAATGATTTTATAACATAATGTCACGCTACAAAGTGACTTAAATCAACTCCACTGGTAAAATGGAAGTAACAGGAATTTACGTGTTTCACTAACTAAAGTGAGGTGGGTTGTTTGGTTCTTCATAAAAAAACAGTTTCTTTTATTGCTCTTTTTTTACTGCTGTTAGTCATAAGTTCAAATTACGTGTTGTACCACTCTTCTTTTGGTCTTCAGTCGCTGCCTGCTGATCTCAACGGAGTAGTAGTAGGTTCTATTTTAGACTTAAGTCTTGTGGCTCCGCTCTTATTTCTAGCCTGGCAGCGTAAGTTCAGTCTAAAGCACTTTATTGTGTTAATGGCTACAGGCCTTATTGCTGCGCGTTTTATCATTCCAAGTGAATACTTGGCTTCTTTTCAGACGGTTATGTGGCTCGGTGTTGGAATAGAAGGAGTACTCATTTTATTTGAACTTTCGCTGCTGTTTATGCTAGTTAAAAACGTACCGCCTATTTTGAGAAGGATCAAATCAAGCTCTTTACCGCTTTTATTTTCTTTTTCGCGGACTGTAAACGAAAAGTTCCCCAACCAAACGTTTCTACACATCCTTTGTTCAGAAATGCTGATGTTTTACTATGCATTTGGAACGTGGAAGAAGCAGCCCAGTAATGAAGGGAATACGTTTACTCTGTATAAACGCTCAAGTTTTATTACGTTTCAAATTATGATTATTCATGCGATTATCATTGAAACATTAGGGCTTCACTGGCTGCTGCATAATACGTCTATCATTCTTTCAATCGTTTTACTGATCCTTAATATTTATAGCATTGTTTTCTTTTTAGGAGACATTCAAGCATTAAGGCTTAACCCTTTGCGAGTCGATGATGATCATCTATACATTTCATTTGGTTTAGGTAAGCGTATGGAGATACCATTTAGAGACATTGCTGAGATAGTAGAAGACGCTCACATTCTCGAGCAAAAAATACCCAGCACCACGATTGAATTTATCGCACGCGATTTTGAAACTGTGCATCCCGATCTTTTACTAACACTAAAATCTCCAATCGAAGCAACGCTTTTTATGGGAATCAAAAAGAAATACAAGCAGGTTGCCATTCGCGTAGATGATCCTCACGCGTTTAAAAAAATAGTCAAAGAGCGTTTGGAGAAAGCTCAGCGGGATGAGTTGATCTAGAACTTTAGAAAAACAAGATCTTATAGGAGTATCTATAAGGTTTTTTTGCTGCTGATCAGCTATTGGACATAAATAGTGAAGTGTTAGCTGTATTTTAGTAAAATGGAAGTAATAGGTAACTTGGTGAAGGAGGATAGAATATGGGGATTTTTTCAAAAGGAAAAGAGAGGTATTTAAACTCTGTGGAGTGGCTATCTAAAAACTCAATTCATTTAAGCGAACCGGCTGAATGTACGCCTCAAGAGTTTGAATTTCTCCGTCATATCGTAAAAGATAAGAGAATTGTGTGGTTAGGGGAAAATGGTCACAACATAAGAGAACATAATATGATGAAGTCAAAAATAATAGAATTTCTACATAAAGAAATGAATTTTACCGTACTGGCATTTGAAAGCGGATTAGCTGAATGCTACAGCGCTAATGAGTTAAAAGAAGAGTTTACAGATGAAGACTTTTTAAAAAACGCCGTTTATTCTTTATGGGCAACAAAAGAAAATCTATCTTTGTTTCAGCTAATGAAAAAATCAGATTTAAGTTTAATAGGAATAGATATTAATCCTTCTTCTAATCGTGATCTTTTCGTGAAATTCGTTCAGCAGCTGAGTCCCGTAGTGTCTGAAGACATGATAGAAAAGATAGAATACATTGAAGCAGGCGTGTATAAATGGTATTACCAGCTAGGGCAATATAAATCGAGAAGAAAAAAAGTTCCAGCAGAAATGCTACGTGAGTTTGCAGAGTTTAAAGAAAAAGCAAGCGTAGTAATAGGAGATTTAGAAGCTTATCTACTTGAAGAATACGTTTTGCATCTTGAAAATCAAGAGCTTGTATGTAAAGTTAAAATAATTATTCGATGCCTGCAAAACCGTTTGTATTTTATCAATCATATTCACCATAATCACCGGATGTATAAAAAACTAAGAGAAAAACGAATGAAGGAAAATTTAGAATGGATTTGTCAAGAGCTGTACCCTAATGAAAAGATTATTATCTGGGCACATAACCTTCATATTTTCAAACAATATAAAACGTTTACAGGCTTTGAACCTCTAGGAGCGATTGTCTCTAATGAAATAAAAAAACAGTCTTATTACTTAGGCTTATTTATGTATGAAGGTGAAATACATACGGATACAGGGCAGCCATATAAAATAGAGAAGCCGCCTAAAAAAAGTCTAGAGGACTATATGCATCAAGTGCAATCACCGGCCTTATTTACTGATTTCTCACAGCTTGAAAAAAAATCAGACAACAAATGGATATTTACTAAAACGATCTTTTTAGAAAGTGGTACTATGCCAACTTTATTTGTACCGCGTGACCAGCTAGACGGTGCTTTATTTGTTGAGTCTGTGTCTCCGCCTGAGTATCTTAAACGCAGTAAAAATAAATAAGAAATCGTAATGAACAAAGAAGAGGTGCACATTGAAAATCTATAAATGCAGCAAAGAACATGGCAAAAAAGTAGAAAAATATCAGTCGCATTTAGCCACTTACGTAAAAATGGCACGAACAAATGAACCAGCTACGATCGGTTATATGTATATAGAAGGAGAAGGAACGATAGGGCATCATCAAGCTCCTATCTCTCAGCTATTTATCGTAGTCGAAGGTGAGGGATGGGTAACAGGAGAGAATCAAAAACGAATATCTATTAAACGTGGAGAAGCAGTACTGTGGAAAAAAGGAGAGTGGCATACATCGGGAAGTGAAACCGGTATGACGGCCATTGTCATTCAATCGGAGGAGCTACATCCTGAAACATTTATGGAAAGAAAAAAGCACGCTTAGATAAGTTATCTAGGCGTGCCACTTTTCTATAGGACTTCAAAATTTTTAAGGGCAAACTCAATCCCGTCTTCACCCGATTTCTTCGTGACAAAATCTGCGGCGTTTTTTAACTTATCAGATCCGTTCCCCATCGCAATTCCAAGGCCGGCTAATTCTATCATATCGATGTCATTTTCTCCGTCTCCGAATGCGATAGCCTCGGATTGATCGATGTTAAAATAGTCTAAGACCTTCAGGATAGCTACCGATTTTGTAATTTCTTCTTAAAGAACACTTACGACAAAAGGGTGCCATCTTTTAAACATTAAATGAGGAAATCGCTGCGTATACTGCTCAGCCGTTTTATCATCACCATATAGACACATTAAATAAATATCTTCGTCATAAATACGCTCATTCATTTGAGGATAATCACTGAGCGATAATGTTTCCTTCAGGGCTTTTAAAATATTATCATCTTTGATTCCGTTCATGCTGAGCTCTTTTGTATAAAATGAAAGACCGTGATTTTGCGAGGCTGCATATTCAAAGACTTCGCGCGCGACGTGCTTGTCCATGGACAGCTTACAAATGACTTCTTCATTATGTACAGTAAACGCTCCGTTTGCGGTAATGAGCGTATCTATGCCTAATTCTTTAATTTCTTCACAGAGAGATAAAGGTCTGCCTGTTGCGGCAACAACTTTTATTCCTTTATCTTTTAAGCTTTTTACAATCTCTCGAGTTTTAGCGGAAATAGTCCCGTTTTCGTGATGAGTAAGAGTTCCGTCCACGTCAAAGAATACGATTTTATAGCTCATAGTAATCTCCTTGCTTAAACAGCTCTATCTTTTTTTACATTTACAAGCAGCAGGGCACAGGCAAAAATAGCAGCTATATATAAAAACGCAGAAACAACCGGTTTATGTAAAAAAGCAGTATGATTGTATGAAGAGTCATACAAATAAAGAGCGGCTAAAAATAAAAAAGGTAGTAGTTTCTTCAAGTTGTCACCTCCTGGTTTTATTATACATATTTTTCTTGTATTTGTATGTAATCTTAATAAGAGTGATAGAATAATAGTATTTTATAAGCAAAGAGAAAGCGAAGTGACGAATATGACGATACATCACTATATAGGTTCTCCTTATGAATTGCCTACAGGAAATTTTGGTACAAAAGAAACGCTGGTGCCTTTATCCGAAGCTTCTCCTTTTAATCGAAATCCAAAGAAAGAAAAGCTGATTACAATCTATGAAAAAGAAGAAGATGCGTACGGTATTAGTATCAATTACTTAAATGGCGGGTACGGCGATATAAAGCATGTATTCACCTTGCCATATATCTACGAATTATCTTGCGATGTGCACCCTAAATCCATGAGAGAGCTTTTTACATATATTGAAGAACACCTTATAGAGGGTTGTCAAATTGAATTATATTCTTGCTTGGACGGCGATGAAGCGGAAGAAAAAGATTCAAGTCTAGATACGAGTATTAACTTAAAAACGCTCTATTTCGGAAAGTATTACAAATTAGACAAAAAGAAGTACATCTATGAATTAGGGGAAATGTTTACATTTGAAGATAAACAATTTGTAGTAGTGGTAAAGTGAGGGGGTTAATTACTCGAAAAACAAAAAAATCCTTTGAGCTCAATGTTTTCAAAGGATTAGTTCGGATTACTTTTAATGACCATAGGGCATTCCACAAGAACAGCGGTGCGAACCAAATAATAAGTGATAAGAAGCGGGAAATTCTTGATTTACACGCTGTACGTCTCGTGCAAATTCTTCGCCATCTGCTGGGACTCGGCGAAGAGCATTTGCTTTTTCCTGCGTATCGATATTAGCTCCGGGTGGAACAAATCGGTTTGGTGCAATCCGTACACCATTTGTGACGACGGCATTATATGCGATAAATGTTCCTTCTCCAACAATTGCGTTGTAAACAATCGATTTAAAGCCAACAAATGTGTTATTTCCTATATAACAAGGACCATGAATAAGAGCACCGTGGGCAACGCTTACTTTGTTTCCGATAAAAATGGAATAACCTTTACCGCCAACAGGAAAGCGTTTGTTCACTAAACCATGTAAAATCACTCCGTCTTGCAGGTTTGTGTTTGAACCGATATAAAATGGAGTTCCTTCATCGGCACGAATGCTTACATTAGGAGCTACATATACATTATCTTTAATTCTGACATCTCCTATTACGCTACAAAATGGACTTATGAAAGCTGTTTTATCAATTTTAGGATAACGCTGGACTGGATTAAATGAGGTAACAGGGTTGGGGCTGATAAAGGGAGCAAACGAATCATTATGATTGTCATCATTTCTTTTTTCTTGTTTTCTTTCGCTCAAGATAACCTCTCCTTTCATAAAAGATACTTGTACTAGTAGAATATGCAGCTGAATGAAAAGAGCTTGGGCATATTTCGTATTGGAATATAAAAAAGCATGTTCATTTTTATAACTGACTTTAAATTTTTTAGCGCTAACATCAACCTTGCCAAGAGAAAGAAACAGAACAGAAAATGCAGCTGTTATTAAGCTCATTGGCATTATAGAGGTGATACTAACAGAAAGACGCCTATATCCTTTGGATATAGGCGTCTTTCTGTTAGTGACTCAGCTTGTATTTAATATTTATAAAAAAGGCTTAATATACGGAAGACTCAAACCAAAATAAATAACAAATGACATAAGCAAGTAACAACCAATAACACTTCTTCTAACTGGTTTAGAAGCTTTTTTTAACCAGCCCCAGTGTTTATCATCATAGTCAAAAATAAAGTAGTCCAAGATAACAGATAAAGTGATAATAGCAGCAATTATTAATAAACCCATATGTATCCTCACTTTCAGTTTATAAAGTAATTTCCTATTTATAACAATATACCTTGTTATCCAATTAATTACAAATAAATAAAAGTACTATGAACGGTTTATGTAACTACTATATTATGGTAAAATTCACAGAGTATAGTATTATAGTATGATGATTTTTTTAAGAAAGATGTGAAGAAGTTGGACGTCGTAAAAGAAGTAAAGCTATTAAAATATCAAATGAGTCTGATGAAACATATGATTAACGCAGAGGAACACCCTTTTTTTATGTTCACGATTGATCATGAATTTGAAGAAAATCAAGTCAATGCATTCTTAAAAATACTAGGTGTGTTTAGCTGCCGAATAAAAGGTGGAGAAATCTTCGAATGCTATCAAAATGATCAGCTGTTCTCTCAATTTAACCTTTCGTTAGATAAACTATATGCGTCAGAACCACCTACGCTAGAAGAATTAAAAATGTATGTGACTAAAATTTTTTATCAGGAATTTGAACTAGAATATTTATTGTGCAGTTTGAGGAAGCAGTTTATTCAAACCGAAGTTTGTGATTTTTTCTTGAAGCGGTTAAAAATAGATTTGAAATAAATGAATTAAGAGGGTTTTAAATATGTAGAGTTTAAAGGGAAAGGAAGTTTAATTGAAGTGGCACGAATTATCAACTTTTGGTCATTTATGTGTGCGTTACTGTGCGTTGTGTTCTTTTTCATCGCTTTTAATCACCCAGCGTTATTTAATATAAATTTTTGTTTAGCAATGATTCTATTTTTCGTCGGCATTATAGGGTTCTTTGGAATAAACAATTGGGCATCGGCTCTAAGAAGTATTCTAACGGTGGTAATTAGTGCTGGATTAATTCTAGTGACAGGATTTATTATCTTCATCGGCAATCTTTTTTCATAGCAGATACATAAGAGATACTAAAAAAGATTCTCATTTAGAGAACCTTTAGTAAGCACACTGCAGAAACAATTAAAATAGTACGCTGACTTAATGTTACTCCTCATCCTTTGGTGTAGCTGCTCGATTCTCATATATTTTCTCAATAATTTTATACGTAATTCCAGTTAAAACGGACAGGATTAGCACCTTTCCTGTAAGGTTAAGACCATAATTATATTTTAGATAGTCCAGTAGTACTGCATAGAAAAATACGCAGATGCCTAATATGACAAGTTTCATAAACAAACCTTTGTTATTAACTTGATACGTCTATATTTTAACGTATAAAAGAGGGCTAAATCGTTAACCCTCTTTTAAAAAAGCTTATTGAGTAATTAGGTGCAGTCTAACTCATTTATTTACATTCAAAAGAATAGTCATTGGTAATTGGATTATGTATTTCTACCATGACTTCTCCGCCGTTATCATAACATTTTGAGGTCAAAGTTTGTATCTCCGTACTATTAAAATAGCTAGAACAGTTAATCAACACAGAGATTACTAGTAGTAAAGTAAGTAGAACAATTACTATATCTTTTATTCTAGATTCAACAATAGATTTAATTTTTTATTCTCCTTTGCAAGTTACACTAAAAGCTATAGGTCTAGTAACAATGAGTCATAGTTAACGTTTGAATTTTAAGAGCTTAATCTTCCGAGAGTCGAAAATCAAGCTTTTATTCTTTCACATAGAAAATTCAATAATTCTATCTAAACCGCGATTTTCCTACATGTTTTAATTGACCTGTTTTATTCATAGTCCACCGTCGTTCCGCCAAACATAAACGTAATAATCCCTAATACAAAGAACAGCTGAGAAATCACGCCTACTATACTGCAAACCAGCCCGGCAATCGCGAGTCCTTTACCGCTTTGATTGGTAGCAGCTATTTGATTTGATGCTTTTTTGTAGAAGATAATTCCAATAATTCCTGTAATAAACCCGATGATTGGAATGAAAATAGATACGATACCTAGAGTTAGAGAAACAATAGAGTTGGTGTTTACTTGAGGTTTTGTATTAGTTTCCAACGAATTCGCTCCCTATAAATGATATTTTTTGATTATACCATAAAAAGGAATAATATCCTTTTTACTAATAAAAGTAGAAATTTTTAGAATTATATGTGTCTCTGTATATTTTCTATGCGTCGTTTTATTAAACGTAGGATGATATGTACAAAAAGAAACTTATTCTTTGACGTTCCTATAAAGAAATCAGCTTTGTAGAGTATATTTACTGAGATAGCAGATTCTGCACCATAAAATCAATTAACCTAAATTAAGGAAAATATGATATAATAACCCACAAGGATGTGAATAAATAGAATTGTTTATACCAGATGCTTTTCTGTATTTGTCATTTGCGATTATGACGGCATTCTTTGCACATGCTGCTATTAAACTCGCTACCTTTCAAACGCTACATAAGCATGTTTTTACAAGGAGCTGTTGGCTATTTAGTCGAGATATTAGCGGCATCAAGTTTACCGATCGCTTCTTCTTTGCATGTTCCTATCTTATATACTCTCTTTGGAATGGTAATGTATATTGCTTCTTACTTTATTGCGCTGTCTATCTACCGGAAGAGAGAATTTTAGTGTGAATTGATTTTGAAGTAAAGACTACAAAGCATTCCTCAAGGCTATTTATCAACAAATAATTCAAACAAAAAAACAGCCACAAAATTTGATAAACTAAGCAAACAAGACCTTAAAAATATAACCGATATCATTGGCGATAAAGCTTAACTTATGGGGATTTTCACAAAAGTTAATTGTGTCCTCTAAGCACATGTATTATAGTAAAAGATGCAGTTTTAAAATGAGAAAGGAGATTATATGAGGAATTTGTTTAAACGGGCTTCAAACGTATCAAAAACCGCTTTTATTGCTACACTGATTTTGTATATCATTATTGTAGCATCTTTTATTCCGTCAATTGTATTTGCCGGAGCTTTCTTTGCTATAGTAATTAAAATAGCAGCAGCACTTTTAATCTTAGTAACAATCCTAGGAATGATTTATTCGCTCTTCATTAAAGGCGGTCAAAAGTTTCTTTTTTTACTGTTACATGCCGCTTCTTTATTGATTGTTTTGTTTAGTATCTCTGCTTTTATGCTCGCTAAAAGCGCTGAGTTGACATAGTGAAGAGGAATTACATATGCAAAAAGGCAGGAGAAATCCTGCCTTTTTTATTTTTGTATGATTTCAAGAGGACTCGTATGTTCTAGGGAGGCGCTGCTGACTATTTGGTTAAACTTGTTTAATAAGAAGAAAAGAAGGAAAAGGATATGTGATAATTCATCAGCAGAAGAGGGAAGAAGTGGCAACTAAAATATAAAAAGGTGTCCTGAAACCGGATGAAGCCAACTACCCATCGTTCAATTTTTTCCCCAATGAACCCGACCGCTCATCACTAATTGCTTTACCTAAAGAGTATGCGAGCGTATCTAGAGGTCGAGCTGAGGTTGCAGTAGAAACCAAAGGAAAGGCAATTTCCATACTTTTCTTTACAAACAGTGGGCTCTTCGGCCATTTCTCAGGTTTTGTTTATGACCCAAACAACCGTAAACCTTCATCGGCGATTTTGGTCTGAAGTTTAAAGAAATAAAAAAGTTACAAAGGAATTGGTATTATATATCTTATTAATTCAAAGCCTCTGTTTTTTTAGGTTTCCCGTAATTTGTTTATGGTATGTCAGCACTAAACGGGACCACTATTTTAAAGTGTTCAAGTTTGTGATTAATCGGACTTATGAAACTAAGCGTCCTATGAATTCCGATATAATTAAACCACTGGAGGCAGTCCTTGTAGTCTACTTAATCTTAAAAATCTGTGCAGCCTGGCCCATAGACTCTATAGTTACTATAGGGTCTAGTTAGCGTGCTTGATTAATAACAAAGAAATTTAATACATCAAAAATAACTAAAAGAATAAATAGCAATAATTTTTAAGGAAATTTTAATAACTTGCTAAGAAACTTCTAATTTCCTCTTTATTTTTTTGTAAGTTGTCTCCTTTAAAATAAAAGTAATCGAGTAGCCCACCTTATTTTGAGTGGTTGAAAGCTCAATAGGGTTGTATGACGAAAATACGAATGGGTAACCTCACTACTTAAAATGGAGGCTGATGTACACTTATGAATCTAGAGGTTTTTCGAAATTACTCCTTGCAGCATTTGAAGAAAGATATACTATCGGGTATTGTTGTTGGCATTATAGCTATACCTTTAGGGTTAGGATTTGCGATAGCTTCTGGAATATCGCCTGTTACAGGACTTTATACAACGATTGTAGCGGGCTTACTAATTGCTATTTTAGGTGGATGTAGGTTTCAAATCGCGGGACCTACCGGTGCATTTGTTCCTGTTTTATTAGGGATTGTGTTGCAATATGGCTATGAAAACTTATTAATTGCCGGCTTTATGTCTGGAATTCTCCTCATTATCTTTGCGCTATGTAAAGTAGGAGCTTTAATCAAGTATTTTCCGCCCTCTATTATTATAGGATTTCAGTCGGGAATCGCGCTGATTATCTTTAGCGGGCAGATACCAAACTTCCTTGGGCTGCACGCGATTGACAAATTTCAGTTTTTTCATTTGAATATAAAAGAGATCTTTGGTAATTTACACTTCATCAACATCTATAGTATCGCGACAGCAGGATTGTGCTTAGCTACGATTTTAATTGTTCTTTACTTTTCGCCTAAGTCGCTGGGAATGTCTTATTTACTCGGAATTATTGTATCAACGGGCTTGGCATCTTTTTTCTTTTCCAATCAGTTTGAAACCATTGGTTCCATTTACGGAGAGATACCTCGTCATTTTCCGGCGCCAGCGTTTCCAGATATAACAGTGGAGAGGGTGGTCACTCTTTTACCTTCTGCATTTGTCATTGCTATACTTGTAGGGTTACAATCTTTACTGACAGCTCGCGTTGCAGATGAAATGACAAAATCAAAGCACAGCAGCAAAAAAGAACTGATTGGCCAGGGAATCGTAAACATGGTAACGCCGATGTTTTCAGGTATTCCCGCAGCAGGAGAGATTGCAAGAACTGTTACCAATATTAAAAACGGTGCTTCCTCTCCAATTGCAGGAATCACGCATGCTATCTTTGTGTTGATTGTGCTGCTAGTGCTCGCTCCGTACGCTTCATACGTAGCGCTTGCCAGTCTCGCTCCAGTTTTGATGGTCGTAGCGTGGAATATAAGTAAAAAAGAACAGTTCTCAAAGGTGGTAAAAGAAAAATCATTTCATTCATTGGTTTTACTTACGACATTTTCATTAACGGTGTTTACAAACCTGACAATTGGAATCGCCGTTGGATTATGCCTGTCGGGTGCACACTTTATGGTGAAAAAGAGTCAAGAAAAACAAAAGCTATTAAGAAAAACTGGTTAATATAAGTATATAAAATAATACGCGTAAAAACCCCCACGGTCGGCTTAGACAGTGGGGGTTTTAGTAGTAATGAAAAAGAATATCCCAATTACTTTCCTTCAAACCAGCAGCGGGCGTTATCAAAAAGCATATGCTGAATCTGCTGTTCGGTTACGCCTTTTCTTTTTAATTCCGGCACGACTTCTTCTAACACAAAGCTCATTGACCATTTTGGAAAACGTTCTTCAATTACGCCTTCTGGAAACCAGTCCATTGTACAGCAGTAATCTTGTGATAGAAACATGCGGTTTGAGTATCCTTGTTTGGCTAACTCAATGACCGTGTTATTTCTATTTACAGTTGAACATTCTCTTGTCAAACCGTAGCGGTCCATTCCGATAAAAGCTCCTTGTTTTAAGATGTTTGAAATATATTCAAGGTTATCCGTATCTCCCGTATGTCCAATCAGAATTTGATTTGGATTAGCACCTTCTTCAAGTAAGATATCAAGCTGCTTTAAGCCTGTGCCGCTTGCCGGATGTGAATGGGTCATAATCGGCACGCCCGTTTTTTTATGAGCGCGTGCGACGGCACGCATTACTTTTTCTACATCGGCTGTTACGCCAGGTGCATCTGTAGCGCATTTTAGAAAGCCTGCTTTAATCGACGTGTTTTGAATGCCGACTTCGATATCTCGAACAAACAGGTCCGCCATGTAATCAATGCTACGAGTTTGAAAATGGGTAGGGATGTAGTTATACGTATAAATTCCTGTAGCTGCGATGATTTGAGTGTCCGTTTCACGGGCAATTTTTTCAATAAAACGAATATCGCGCCCTTGTTCCATCACCGTAGGATCACAGATGGTTTTGACTCCGAGCTTCTTTGCACGATTTACTTGTTCTACTGCTTTTGCGATTTCTTGTTTCTCATTATATAAATGAGGAAACTGTGCGTGAATAGATTCAGAACGAACGCGCATATGCTCATGGATTAACGTTAGCCCTAGTTCTGACGCGTTGACTGGGCCTGTTACAGAATTGATAAATGTCATAGTATGATTCCTTTCATAATCTACCTGTAAATTAAAAAGCGGGTGACCAGGTACATTTTTAATTTAATCTGTTTTATTTTTATATATAGACTACCGTTATAAAAAACACATATTGCGTTATACAACATATTTATTGTCTTACACAACAGGCGGGCCTTTTACTCCCTATGACAAAAAATCCTTCTTTCCAAGCAGAAAGAAGGACCATTCGTATTGATGATTACCCAGCATTTACGCTGTAATGATCACCGTTTAATTTACGGAATTTTAGATAGCTGCCAACTCTCCAAATAACAATATATATAAAGGCTAGCGTCATTGTTAAGACCGCGAAGTCTATCGAATCTAACCCTTTAAAGTACTGGCTCAAAGCCATTCTTATGAAGATAATAGCAATAATCACATATTTAAAATTTTTATTTGGCTTTGAGTAAATGAAGCCGTCTTCTCTTACTTCATAGTCCGTTTGGCTAAGCATAATAAGTCCAAATATAACACCTAATACACCAGCAATCAGCATTTCCCAGTAGGGAGGTAAGTGAAAGGGCTGGCCCGGTATGTGCATCAGCTGACTTAGACTAAGGGAAAATGCAATTAATATGAACAAAATAGGAGCTAATATACCAAGTCCATTCCTTTTAATGGGTCTATGTCTCCTTTTAACCCTTCTCCAAATAATGAATCCAATAAGAGCGATAACCAATATATAAATAAATGGCATTTCCATCGTCATGTTTCCTCCTTTTTTATGTGGATGTTCGTACAATCCACTATTTAGTATAAACAATAAAAGGATGGAGATAAAAGTGCATTCTTTCATTTTTACACATGAGAATTCTCACTATTTTTCATTACTGTCGTTTTAGGTTTTGGTATACGCCTTATTAACTGTTTCTTTCTTTTTTACCACAATATGTTAGAATTGTAGAAGACGAGAAAACGTAGTGCAAGCAAATTTTGTTTACACGCTGCTATAGTCATAGAGGTGAATGAATTGAGGTTAGGAAATCAGTTGCAAAAACTAAGAGAAGAACAAAAGATGTCTCAAGAAGAGGTTGCTAAGCAAGTAGGGGTATCTGTACAAAACATACATAAGTGGGAAAATAATCAGGGCTATCCCGAAATTCAGCATCTTTTAAAGTTAGGGGACATCTATGGAACAACCATTGATGAATTTATTAAAAGTGATGCTGCATTACAAAGCAGAATAAATATTCGGGAAGAAGAAAAAGACGACGACGATGAACTGCTTCACCCAGGTTTTTATATCGGAATAGGCATCATGTTTCTTGGTACTTTACTTAGCCTGATTATCGGCAATCTTACAATCACGATGGTGACCAACATCGCTGGAATGCTAATTGCTTGTTTTTATAAAGGTATCTTAAAACTTTTGCGAGATATCAAAAAGGATTTTTACGAACAAGGATAAAAGAGCAAGCTGCGTAAGCCATCCGATGAAATAGTAGAAAAATAATGAGGTGTACCAGGTGAAAGAGTTAAATTTAAATTTTATGACCATATCTTTTTTATGTTTAGTAAGCTATTGCTTATTTCGAGTGGGAGCATACGCTTTAGCCAGTAGGTGTATAGACAAAACGTCTGAAGGAAGTGTTTCCAATTGGGCGCTTAGTGTGCTTGTTAGAGGCGGTAAAAAAATGGAGTTCAGTGATTATGTCACGTGGGCAGGGTTTTGTGGTAAACGGTGCATACGTGAGCATGACGCATCCTACTACACATTATCTTCAGTTTTTAGGAATCGTCCCTTTGGCGATTGGAATAGCATTTTATCTAACAAAAACAAAAAAGTGGCCGCATTTTTTCTCCTTTCAACAAAACATGTCGTTTAAAACAAGAATCCTGTTTCTTTCTCCGCTTCTTTTATATTTGCTTATTATCCTCATTGGGAACAAAGGTGTACACGGAAGTTCCATTGTTGATCTTGTTCTTATTTTGCTTACCCAAACTCTAGTCATAGCATTTGTAGAAGAGATGGTATTTAGAGGATTTATCCTTAATCTGCTGTTAGCAAAAAGCTATAAAGTGGCGGTTCTTCTATCATCGTTTTTATTTGCCTTTACGCACAGTTTGAATATGCTAAGCGGTCAATCGGTAGCAAATACAATTTTTTAAATTCTATTTGCATTTGTTATTGAGTTGGTACTGGCTTTGCTGATCGTTAACGGTCAATCGATTGGAGTGACGATTGTATTTCACGGCTTAAATAATTTTCTCCAGTTTACAAGCCCTGTTGAAGCTAACGATTCTTTACTTATTAATTACATGCTGCTTTTATTTTTAAGCGGATACGCCTTTTATTTATGGAATCGAAAATCTACTTTATCTGTTTCTTATCATCAAGTTAGTGGCTAGTCAAAAGAGATTGCAACAACAGTATTTTAGTTAAAGAAAAATCTGAACGATGAATGGAGATTCTTGATGGAGAATCAAATTCGTTCGGATTTTTTGTTGTTGTGATGGACGTAGGTTTCGTTTGTGTGGGTAGGTGCTTCTAGTGATTGGGGGGCAAGGCGAAGACTCCCGCGGGAAAAGCGAAATAGGTGAGACCCCGCAGGAACGTAAGTGACGAGGAGGCTCACCGGCGGCCCGCGAAAAGCGAAGTCTTGCACAGAAATCAACAGCGGTTTAGCAAGTGACCTATACTAGCTCCTTTCTCCAATTTGCTCACTTTTAGATTGAATTGCTTTAGTTGTGGTCTCACTCTCTTTTTAGAGTTCCGAAGCAGGTATTAATCTACCCAAAGCTGAATAACTCTTATGACTAATGCTGCTAAATTTAATTTGTTGTGATCTTATTAAACGCAAAAGGGGAGAACTATATGTTTGAAGAAAAAGTAGGGATCATTACGGGTGGAACGTCGGGTATTGGTTTAGCAACAGCGGAATTACTCGCAAAAGAGGGCATGCATGTTGTGATCGCTTCTAGAAATAGTGAAAAAGGAGAAGAAACTCTTTCTAGATTAAGAAAGTGGTCTCCTCGATCTATTTTCATCAAAACCGATGTAACGAATAGTCAAGATGTTAAAAACCTTGTTAGCCAAACATACTCTACATTTGGAAAAATTGACGTGGGCTTTAATAATGCGGCTAACACGGAGGCAGCTTCTAATGCTACCCATGAATTCAAAGAAGAAGACTTTGACCATTTAATAAACGTTACGTTAAAAAGTGTATGGCTTTGTATGAAGTATCAGCTGCAGGTAATGACCAAACAAAACAGCGGTGTGATTGTGAATACATCGTCAATGGACGCGATTTTATGTTCAGCGGGGACTGGCGTATATGCTGCTGGGAAAAGCGGTGTGATTGCTTTAACGAAATCAGTTGCTCAAGAATATGGCCATCAAAATATAAGAATTAACTCTTTTTGCCCAGGTGCATTTCGTACGCCTATGTTAGAAGAAAGATTTTCAAATCTATCTTCAGAGGAAAAAGCAAAGCTCAATGAATCCTATCAAAAGCTAAACGCGCTGGGCAGAATTGGTGATCCGATTGAAGCCGCAAAAGCAGTAAAATGGCTCCTTTCTGATGACGCATCTTTTGTTACGGGTCAAAACATTATTGTAGACGGTGGGATTGGATTTAGGTTTGAGTAAGAATAATGGAATAAAAAGATATTTAAGGGGATGCGAAGGTTTTGCAGGAGTTGCATTAATGATGTTATTGTTCCCTTTTTTCTTTTTAGTAGGAATCGTTATGCTGTTAATAGGAGTCTTTAAGAAAGAGAGTACGAATAGATCTATTTAAAAAAGAAAGAACAATCAAGAGTACAGCTGATGGTAATATGACTCAGAAATAACTAAAGTGAAATTTTTAATCTATTAATAAAAAAAGCCAATTCGAATTGGCTTTTTCATTTTTGGAAACGACTGTTGTACAAATACACCTTTGGCTAAAGCAAGAATCTCTTTTATTACTCTTCTGATTTTGAAGATAGCACTTCTTTTTTTAGAAAGAAGCATAAAACAAAGGCAATGATCGTAAGTACAAATGCGTAAGTATAGATATGCTGAAACGATTCAATAAATAAAACTTTGATTTTTATAAATAATTCTGGAGTAAGACCGTTTGGAATTCCTCCTGCTGCCAGGCTATTCATGTTATTTGCCATACTTTTAGGCAATTCATCGCCTAAACTGCTTAGATTTGACGTAAGTGTGGAAGATAATAGCGTCCCAAACATACTTACTCCGACAGTTGCGCCAATAGACTGAAACAATGGAACGGTTGCCAAGGCAATTCCTTTGTGTTCTTTTTCTACAGATTCTTGAACAATTAAGTTATCTCCACCGAACATAACGCCTAAACCAAGACCGGTGATAAAAAAGAAAATAATGACCTGCAGGGTAGTGGTACTAATATTTAATTTAGAAAATAAATAAAAGCCGATAACAGGCATAATGAAAGAAATCACAAACAATTCGCGGTACCGAACTTTTGTTAATAGAAACCCAGAAACGATTGAAGTTGCAACAGCACCTACCATCATGGGCAAGGTTAAATACCCAGATTCAGTAGGGGTAAGGCCTAATACGTTCTGTGCAAAGTAAGGGAAAGATGAGAATGATCCCATTAATCCACAGCCTACAGTAAAAACAAGCAGTGATAATACTAAAATATTACGATTTTTAAATAGATGCAGCGGTACGATAGGTTCAACCACTTTTGATTCTACCCAAATGAAAAATCCAATTAAAAGTACGCCTACACATAGTAGCGAAATGATGAACGGGGAGCTCCACGCATATCCTTCATTCTCGACTAAAACAGGCGTAATTAATAACGAAATGATTGCAGCTACTAGAAGAATAGCTCCTGCCCAATCAATTGTTACTTTTTTTCTTTCATGTACTTCTTTTAACCCACTTGCTAAAAAAATGACTGCTATTAATCCCACTGGAATATTCACGAAGAAAATCCAATGCCAGCTTGCTTGATCTACAAAAAAGCCTCCCATTAGCGGACCTAAAAGCATAGGGATAAACATAACTGGTCCCATAAACGCTTGAACTTTTGCTCGTTGTTCAACAGGGAACAAATCACTCGAAATCGTCATGGCTAATGGCATGAGGCCACCCGCGCCAAGTCCTTGAATTCCTCTTCCAATTAAAAGCATAATCATTGAATGAGAAAGCCCGCATATAATGGAGCCTCCAATAAAGAAAGCCATAGAAGCGAAGTAGACTTTTTTTCGACTAAATAAATCGGCTAATTTTCCTAGTATAGGCATAAAAGCAGATAGAGCTAGCATATAGATGCCTGCAACCCAGCCATACATAGATAATCCGCCAAGATCACGTATAATCGTTGGCATGGCTGTATTTACAACTGTTTCATCAAGCTCAGAAAAAATAATTCCAATCATTAATCCAGTCATTACTAGTATTTTATTGTTTTTATTATTTAAAACTTGTTCTCCAACATTTGAGATGTTTTCCATATTGCGTTTCCTCTCGTGAAATTATTAGAAATGATCACTAAACAGCATGTGAATCATTTCTCGTTATTATCTCTATTAGTCTCTCGGGGATTTCGGTTTCTAAATCTCGGTGTTCTGAATTCAGCACCGTCTCCCCAAGGTCCGCGCCCAAAACTTCTTGGACCATGCTCTGGATCACCACCAAAAAATCTATGGTGAGGTCCAAATCCTCGTAGGTCATTATGGCGTCGAAATTCTTGATTTTCATCATGACCTTGTTTTAACATTTCTTCATCTAAATAAGTATTTAACTTTTGCATTAAATGTGAAAGAGTATCTTGCTCTTCTTCTGAAAGAACATCAAAGATGCCTGAGTTATTGTCTTGTTCCTCCGTAGCCTCGATAGCTTCTAGTCCCGCTTCTGTTAGCTCAACGGAAAGTACTCGCCGATCTTTCTCAGATGGCGTACGAACAATGTAACCTTTTCTTTCTAACTTACTAAGTAATTCACCTATTGACTGAGGTCTCATATCCAGTAAGTACGACAGCTCTTTTTGTGTAGTTTTAGGCTGCAATTTTAATAATTTTAATATCCGTCCTTGCCCCCGGTGCTGATCACCTAGTGCTCCAGCATCTCTTCGATTAACAAAGTAGTGTCGCTGGTATCTTGCCAGCTGTCTCTGGAATCTGAAAAATTGATCAATCAAATCTTGCTCGTGTAAATATTCGTTATCTCTTTCATTCACGATAAAAGCCTCCTTACTAATTTAGCGCTGCACTTATCTATATGAAAAATTTTATCTTCTCAAAAAAGATAAGGTACCTTATCAAATAGTAAAGGTACCTTATTAAAATGTCAATATCTTATAAAAAAGATATTTTGACAAAGTTAAACATATGTATAAAAGCTGAATAGTTGAAGAAAGGTCTTGCTAAGTAAATTTTGTTTTGAATAGCAGTAAACGTTTCTGTGGTGAAATTCGAAGAGCAGTTACTACTTCTTAAATGATTAATCCTATAACTAAAGTCCGAATTAAATTTCTTTCCGCATTTTTATTTAAATTCACTGATGTTGACTTTAAAAAAAGAATATAAACAAAGTGAGAAAAAGAATAAAAATCCTAATGTAATAGGGATTTATTGATTTTTTAATGTTCAAAAAATTATGGGTAAATCATACCTTACAATTCTGATAAAAATAATATAAATTATAATGTATATAGGGTAGTATGTTTACAGAATTTAAAGGAGTGTGTATGATGCCGTTTAGTTATGTTTCTCACTTATATTGTCCTAAATGTAAAAAAGAATATAGTCCAAAAGAAAAACATCAATTATGTGAATGTGGTTCACCTTTACTAGTAGCGTATGATTTAGAGAGATTAAAAGCTAACCTGACTCCAGAAGATGTTCAAAGCAGGGAACCAAATTTATGGAGATATCATGAGCTGCTTCCAGTAGAAGATCCTAAAAACGTCGTTTCCTTAGGAGAAGGGATGACTCCGCTTATAAAAATGCCTAAGCTAGGGAAAGAAATGGACATTCCAAACTTATATATGAAAGATGAAGGTATTATTCCAACGGGATCATTCAAAGCTAGAGGCGCCGCTGTAGGGGTGTCAAAAGCAAAAGAACTGGGCGTTGAACAGTTAGCGATGCCTACAAATGGCAATGCCGGAGCCGCTTGGTCGCTTTATTCGTCACGCGCTGACATAAAAGCAACCGTTGTGATGCCAAAAGATGCGCCTGTTATTACACGAAATGAGTGTGCTGTCGCTGGAGCTGACCTTTACTTAGTAGATGGACTCATTAGCGATGCGGGTAAAATTGTTGGTGAAGCTATTAAAGCCTGGGGTCTTTATGACGCTTCTACGCTTAAAGAGCCGTACCGAATTGAAGGTAAAAAAACAATGGGCCTGGAAATTGCTGAACAGTTTTCTTGGAATCTTCCTGATGTGATTTTATATCCAACAGGAGGAGGCGTTGGTTTAATCGGCATCTATAAAGCGTTAAATGAATTAAAAGAGCTTGGCTGGATTAAAGGTGACCTTCCTCGTTTAGTTGCGGTACAAGCTGAAAACTGCGCGCCTATTGTAAAAGCGTGGAATGAAAGAAAACAAGAATCTGAATTTTGGCCGGATTCTTCAACCATCGCCTTTGGTATCAACGTACCAAAGGCGATCGGAGACTTTCTTGTTTTAGAGGCCGTATACAATACAAATGGATGCGCGATTACGGTGGACGAAGATAAGATTGTGGAAGAACAAAAAAAGGTTGCGCAGCTTGAAGGTTCGTTCATTTGTCCTGAAGGTGCTGCTACATTCTTAGCTGCACGCCGCTTAAGAGAAGAAGGCTGGATTAAAGAAAACGAAACGGTTGGGGCTTTAAATACAGGGCTTGGAGTTAAATATCCAAACACGGTAGATATTGAAGTCCCTGTTTTAGAGCGAAATGGCAGCCTTACTAAAAAATAAAGCAAGTAAAAAAAATAGATCTTCTTCTAAGCGAAGGTCTATTTTTTATGTTAACGCAGATAAAACGTTTATCTAATGTAAAAAAATGTAATAAGCGTGAATCTTTATGTTCAAAACTATACGGGGGTATTTAGGTTTAAAGTTCGTCTTATGGGGTATCTAAGAGAAGAAAGAGAGTATCTTTCTATCCGGAAAAACAGCGTGGTGACGGAGTGGAGCTGGCATATTACGTAAGTTGAAGAATATGACAAAAGTAGCACTGTAAACCAGCTTGCTTTTACAGTAGAAAACTTACTTGAAGCCACGAACGATTATACGGAGAAAGGAGTTGAATTTTTATCCCTCGAACCCAGCCAACTCTTAAAGTTTTATTCTATGGACCGAATCATCCATTGCTGCACTTGTTAGAACGAGCTTTATATTTATTTTTAAGGCTACATAATTTTTGTAATAGAAACAGTGTATCTATTACAAAATAAAGCTTATATCTAATGGGTTGTAACAATAATTGTCAGATAACCTGAGTGGAAATTGCTACCAAGCACATAGTAAACCAGATGCGCTCTCTTTAACAACAAGTTACTATTTCAGCGACTGTAATTCCATCGAAAACGATCCCTATTTTAGGTGAAAATCGTTTTTTAAATAGCAATGAATTGTACGTTGAAATAAAAAAAGTTTATTTTGGTTTTAATTCATTTATTTGTTAGCGTTCCTTTCTCAGCAATTTTTGGCTTCAATCCCTTTAGCTATAACCTTTTTTAATATTTAACATCACATGAATATTTTTCGTTTTTTACTTAAAAATAAAGAGAGTTACAATACATTTAAGTGTGAAATACAGTAAGTCAAATTTGACTTTACTACTCAGTCTTGTATAATCGTATACCGCGGAGGTGACGTAATGAAATGAAGTTTAATAAGAAAAAAATTAACGTCGTAGATATTGACAAAGCTAAAAAAAGCGTCTTTGCTACAGGAGTAGGAAACGCGATGGAATGGTTTGACTTTGGCTTGTATTCATATTTAGCCGTAATTATTAGTCAAAACTTTTTTAGCGCAGTTGAAAATGATCAGCTCAAATTAGTGTTCACATTTGCCACATTTGCGATTGCCTTTTTAATGCGTCCATTAGGCGGTGTTATATTCGGTAGAATTGGGGACAAGTTAGGAAGGAAAGTCGTTTTAACCACCACCATTATTTTAATGGCCTTTTCCACATTACTCATTGGGTTGTTACCTACATATGATCAAATCGGTATATGGGCACCCATCCTTTTATTAATTGCACGAATCATTCAAGGTTTTTCAACTGGTGGTGAATATGCCGGTGCGATGGTGTATATTGCAGAATCGTCTCCAGACAATAAGCGAAATGTGCTTGGAAGTGGACTAGAAATCGGTACACTTGTTGGCTATATTCTTGCTTCACTGCTAGCTAGCTTACTATTTTTTATTCTGTCGGATAAACAAATGGCCTCATGGGGCTGGAGAATTCCCTTCTTATTAGGATTGCCTTTAGGACTTATTGGTTTTTATTTACGAAGAAGTTTAGGGGAAACACCTATTTTTGAAAATGAACTTTCCAACGAAGACGAAGTCGAAGAAGAAAGCTTCCTCTCTATTTTAAAAAATCACAAAAAAGATGTGTTTGTTTGTTTCGTAGCCGTGGCTTTCTTTAACATTACAAACTATATGCTATTATCGTACATGCCTTCTTATTTGAATGAAATTATTGGTTTATCAAACACAGTTGGTACGGTATTAATTACGGCAGTTATGATTTTAATGGTGCCGCTTGCTCTTATGTTTGGAAAACTGAGCGACAAAATCGGAAACAAGAAAGTTTTCTTAATCGGTTTAGGTGGATTGAGCTTACTGTCAGCCTTTTCGTTCTATTTAATCAACTTAAATGGTTTAGTATTTGTTTCAATCGGTATACTTATTCTAGGTGTTTTACTTGCTACGTATGAAGGAACAATGCCAGGAACGCTGCCAACAATGTTCTACACAGATATTCGCTACCGAACATTAGCGATCACGTTTAATGTTTCAGTTTCTATCTTTGGAGGAACGACGCCATTAGTTGCGACATGGTTAGTTCACGCAACGGGCAATCACTTGGCTCCAGCGTTCTATTTAACGATTGTGAGCATCATTGGATTCTTCGTAATCTTGTTCCTGTTTGCGAACACGGCAGGAAAATCACTCAAAGGTTCATACCCAACAGTTGCTTCTAAATCTGAATACAATGAAGCAGTTGAAAATCCAAAAGATTCATTATGGTGGCACACAGAGCAAACAGAAAAATAAAGTAAATAAACAGCAGCAGCTGAATTAACTGCTGCGCAAAATATGAACACTAAAAAAGAGCCTTCTCCTTGTATCGCATAGAGAAGGCTCTTTTTATCATTCAATCCTTTATCTCATTCCCTGTATTTGCTATTTTTGATTCTGTATGTTACGATTAAGTTAATTATTTTTGTTCGGTATAAGATTGAGAGAAGAGAAATCTCTTCCATAGAATTTTTTATCTTAAGATAGTATGGTTGGACAAGGGTAGTAATACAACCGTGGAGTATTCCACACCAGGAGGCAACAATTATGGAACAAGGTACAGTGAAATGGTTTAATGCAGACAAAGGCTTCGGCTTTATCGAAATTGAAGGCGGAGACGATGTATTCGTACATTTCAGCTCTATTCAAGGTGAAGGCTTTAAATCATTAGAAGAAGGTCAAAAAGTAACGTTTGACATCGAACAAGGCCAACGTGGAGCACAAGCTGCTAACGTTCATAAAGTAGCATAATTAAAAGCAAAAAAGACTCCACATAGGGGTCTTTTTGCTTTGGAGTTTAATAATTTAAAAAGATTACTTAAAAAATAAGTACAGACATTGGAGACAGAATGCTATTAAAGCAGAGCTACCTATATGTAAAATCCCATGTCGCAAAAAATAGAAAAAACCCCTTATGGTTATAGAACTGTATGCTTTAGGAGTACATATACGCCTGAAGGTATCAAAAATAACTAACCTTCGCTGGATTAGCCATTGAGAGATCACATTATATTTCCCGATAAATAAAGTTAAAAATTTGATTATTTTTGATAGGAGAGAGGGTGAGAGATATGAGTATAAGCTTATTTACTAATGGAGAAATTGTAAATATAAAAGCATCTAATGAAAGAGTGATCATCTTAAAAAGCCATTATGTAAAAAACATGAAAAGATACTCTTATACAGTGGATAAATATCCAAGTACGTTTTTCTTTGAAGAAGAATTAATGAAACATGAATAAATATTGATTTATAGTTTGGATTTTGTCTATATTATGCTATACTGAATTTACCATTTGTATTACCGATTACTATTTTTGTATTAATAAGCCCTATCCCTTAGTGGATAGGGTTTTATTATGACATTTTCAAGGAAATGAAAAAGACAGACTCGATGGAGTCTGTCTTTTTATATTTATGATGGATTACGCTTTTTGAACGTTAGAAGCTTGAGGGCCGCGTTGACCTTGTTCTACGTCAAATGTAACTGCTTGACCTTCGTCTAAAGATTTGAAGCCTTCGCTTTGGATTGCTGAGAAATGTACAAATACATCGTCTCCGTTTTCGCGTTCGATGAATCCAAAACCTTTTTCTGCGTTAAACCATTTTACTTTACCTTGTTCCATAATTGTTGCCTCCTAGTGTGACACGTACACATTGTGTTACTATCCTTGCTCAAATCTATAGACGAAAGTTATGTAACTTATCAATCTTTACCGAACAAAAATAATTCTTCTTAAACTTAACAGAAATAGGGACTTATTGCAAGGATAGAGTCTGTACAGCTAGAATTTCTCTTTTATCTATGTTTGCACTATGTGAGCTAAAAAGCGATACGTAAGCCTCCTTAGTTCAAATAAAGAGAATGTTTGTGGTACACTTAAATAGTAAAAAACATTTAAAAGTGAGGAATTATATGAACACACCTAAAAAACATCACAGGCCTAAGCGGCTAAAAATTGCTTTCCGAGCGTTAATGGTCATTATCGGAGGAATTATTGCAGCTTACGGCTTAGAAACTGTCTTAATTCCAAATCATGTTTCAGATGGAGGGGTAACAGGCATTAGCATCGTTGCTTCAAACCTATTTGGCTTGCCACTTGGGGTTCTCATTGCCGTTATCAACATTCCTTTTGTATGGTTAGGATATCAACAAATTGGGAAAAGCTTTGCCATATTTTCCATCCTCGGAATTGTCTCATTAGCTGTCGGTACTAGCCTCATGCATCACACTCCAGCAATTATTGAAGGAGATACACTACTCGTAACCGTTGTTGGCGGTATTATCCTCGGGTTTGGAATGGGAATTGCACTTCGTAACGGCGGGGCCTTAGATGGCATCGATATGCTGGCCGTACTGCTTTCTCGAAAATTGCCGTTTGGAACAAGTGATCTTATTTTGTTCTTAAATGCATTTGTATTTATTTTCGTTTCATTAGTATTTGGTCTGCAAGGCGCGATTCTTTCTGCAATTGCATACTTTATTGCATCCAAAGTTATTCACATCGTAGAGGTAGGACTAAGCGGATCGAAAACCTTCCAGATTATCACTTCTCAGCCTGCATTAATGGTAGAGACAATACGTGATCGTTTAGGTCGAAGCGCTACATACAAAGAAGCTTACGGCGGTTATTCTCATGAAAAATTTAAGGAAATCACATGCGTAATCAACCGTTTGGAAGAAAGTAAAATGAAAGAAATCATCAATGAAATTGACCCAACGGCTTTTGTTACGGTATATGACGTAGCGGAAGTTAAAGGCGGTAATTTCAGAAAGAATAATATTCACTAAGTTCACAAATCACTACATTCGTACGAACACTCTGCAATAATTCACTTTTAGGTTAGAGTGTAGAGATAAGAAAAGCAGCGTGATGTTTTACATCCGCTGCTTTTTTATATCGTAAAATTTATTTAGTACAGGGCGCCCGTTGTATAGCTAAATTGCTTAGGGGCGGGTTTTAAAACCGGATATGCTGAAATAGTGAAACGGTCAGAATTAGGGTGGATAAGGTATTAGCAGACATTAATGTGATGATTTCCCCTTGATTTTTCTCTTCATCTAACAAATCCAACAGAAAAAATCTCTGAACATAAAAGAACAGAGATTCAACAGAATGATGATTCTTATATAATACAAAGGATGACTTTTCCTGTCTCAGAAAGGTCATTTTTATTGTAACACCAGCAAGATCTTAACGCTGTGAGATATCTCACAGCTAGGGAAGAAAAAACCTGCTATTATATAGAGGTCGGAGTAAACTTTTTTAATTATGTGCGCTTCTTTCATATGTATCGAACCTGTTGACTGAGATCAGCAGGTTTTTTTATGTTACCAGCTAGCTGTCATCTTTAAAGGGGCAAGATCGTTTAATCTTTATAAACAAATAGACTTTATACCATTTTACCTATACGTAAAATAGGTTAAAATAAAGGGGTGAGGCGTGGAGAGAAAAGAGTTAAATAAGAGGTGCGTTACATTATGATCACAATTTATCTTACAAGGTTATAACGGTGATTATACTAAATGGTGAACGTTGAAAGGGGATACATAGTTTTGAACACAAAATACCTAGATTTACTTGCACAAAAGTATGATACGGAAGAAAAAGTGGTAACCGAAATTATTAACCTTGAAGCTATTCTTCATCTGCCAAAGGGGACCGAACATTTTGTCAGTGATTTACACGGCGAATATCAAGCCTTTCAGCACGTGCTGCGAAACGGTTCGGGAAATGTAAAAGAGAAAATCAAAGACCTTTTTAAAAATGTATTATCAGACAAAGAAATCAATGAATTTGCGACATTAGTGTATTATCCTGAAGAAAAATTACCGTTGATTAAAGCGCAGTTTCGAAACAAAAAGGAACTCTATCAATGGTATACAGAAATCATTGATCGTATGCTTAATCTCATTTCGTACGCTTCTTCTAAATACACGCGTTCTAAACTGCGTAAAGCATTGCCGGATCAATTTGTGTACATTATTGAAGAGCTGCTATATAAAACGGATGAATTTACAAATAAAGAACAGTACTATACAAAGATTGTTCAGCAGATTATTTCTCTGGGACAAGCCGATAAGCTTATTATAGGACTTGCTTATACGACGCAAAGATTGGTTGTGGACCATCTGCACGTAGTAGGGGATATTTATGACCGTGGACCTGAACCGGATAAAATTATGGATACGCTGATTAACTATCACTCCGTTGATATTCAGTGGGGAAATCACGATGTGCTATGGCTAGGGGCTTTTGCGGGTTCGAAAGTGTGTCTTGCCAATATTATTCGTATCTGCGCGAGATACGACAATCTAGATATTATTGAAGACGTATATGGCATTAACCTGAGACCCCTGCTTAACCTGGCGGAGAAATATTATGATGATAATCCTGCTTTTAGACCAAAGGTAAGCTCAAGTGATAAACTATCCGATCACGAGCGACTACAAATTACGAAAATTCATCAGGCTATTGCGATGATTCAGTTCAAGCTTGAAAGTCCGATTATAAAAAGACGTCCTTTCTTTAATATGTCAGAAAGGCTGTTGCTTGAAAAAATTGATTATGATAAAAATGAAATTACGATATACGGAAACACGTATCAGCTAGAAAACAGCTGCTTTGCAACGATTAATCCGGCGCAGCCTGATCAGCTATTAGAAGAAGAAGAGCAGGTAATGGAAAGACTGCTGCTTTCTGTGCAGCATTCGGAAAAGCTGGCGAGACATATGAAGTTTCTGATGAAAAAAGGCAGCCTTTATTTAAAATACAACGGAAACTTATTAATACACGGCTGCATTCCTTTAGATGAAGAAGGAAACATGGAAAAAATGACGATAGAAGATAAAACGTATGCGGGACGCAACTTGCTTGATGTGTTTGAACATTATTTACAAGAGGCTTTTGCACATCCTGAAGAAACGGATGATTTGGCAACAGATATGGTCTGGTACCTATGGACAGGGGAATATTCATCACTTTTCGGGAAACGCGCAATGACGACGTTTGAACGATATTTTATCAGTGATAAAGCAACGCATAAAGAAAAAAAGAATCCGTATTACTACTTACGGGAAAATGAAGAAGTCTGCCGAAACATTCTGGAAGAATTTAAGCTGAATCCGGATCATGGTCATATCATTAATGGTCATACGCCAGTCAAAGAAATTGAAGGAGAAAACCCAGTCAAAGCAAATGGAAAGATGATTGTTATTGACGGCGGTTTTTCAAAAGCGTATCAGTCTACAACAGGGATTGCTGGCTATACATTATTATATAATTCTTACGGTATGCAGCTAGTCGCTCATAAACACTTTAATTCAAAAGAAGAGATTTTATTAGAAGGAACGGACGTTTTATCCGTAAAGCGATTGGTTGATAAAGAACTAGAAAGAAAAATGGTTTTAGAAACAAACGTCGGAGAAGAATTGTTAAAAGAAATTTCGATTTTAAAAGATTTAAGAAAATATCGCTATAGTTAAAGATAAAAAAAGAGCAGTATGCCCCGGGGCTTCTGCTCTTTTTTATGTAGCCACTACACTGTCATTTCCCAGCTCGACATTTCCAGCCAGTTCTCTTGTTCACGATAATCGGGCATGATTTTACCGACAAGACGCCAAAACGACCGGTCGTGATTCATATGAACCATGTGGCACATTTCATGAACGACTACGTAATCAATGACGTGCTGCGGTGCCATTGCCAGCCGCCAGTTAAAGGTTAGCTGACGCTTGGAATCACACGTGCCCCACGCTTTTTTGCTATCGGAAATCGAAATGGAGCGCGGCTTTGTTTTAAAATGTTTTTGATAGGAGGAGATACTCTTGGTTACTAGCGCTTTACATTGTTGATAGTAAAAGCGTTTGAGCGCTTGTTTTATCGCTTCATTGTCGTGTTGATTGACATAAATCTGAAGCGTGTTCGCTTCAAACACTACAGAATCCTTTGTAATGGTCGAATCGTGATGAATCTGTATCGGATAGTTTTTTCCTACATACAAAAAGCGTTCTCCGGGTTCATAGACTTTTTTCTGTGGTCCATGCGTTCTATCTTTCATTTCGTTTATTTTTTGCTGAATCAATGTCCAGTTGTTCTCTAATAACATCCGTACTTGTTCAGTAGAGGTTCCTTTAGGAGCAAGGACTTCGACCGTTCCGTATCCGTCTACTTTGATTGCAAAAGAACTTCGGTTTTTATATCGTATTTCATAATGAATACTCTGATTTGAAAAAGTGTGTATCATTTTATCCTCTATATTGTACGGTTAAGCCTCTTAGGAATTTTCGAGCAAAATTCTCTTTGCACGGTTTGTAATTTTTGTGGCCTTTTTTTCGTAATAAAGCACCTAATTCTGCTTTAGATACACGTATGCCACCGTCGTCGAATACTTCTAACATCTCTTCACTGGTTAGGGACAAAGCAATTTTTACTTTCTTTAATAAGACGTTATACATATTTTGATTGCTTTGAACCGGCGCTGGAGGTGCTTGCCCTGGTTTAGGGTCTTGTTCTCCTCTTTTAAAGGTAATAAAACCGTTTAAAAAAGAATCTAACATATTGTTACTGCACGAGATGTGTTCGTCCGCATGAATTGCATCCTCGTCCTCTTCGTCCGGTGTTCTCGTAAGGATCTTTAATACGTCTTCTTTTGTTACGTCTACTCCGCCAAGATTAAAGATCTCTACCATTTCTGTGTTTTTTAAATCCAAGGCATATCGTAATCTAATTAAAATATCGTTATTATCCATTCTTGCTCCTCCTATAACTTGCTTGCTGTATGTAAAAATCATGACTGCCACAATCTGAACGAACTTGGTCAATATCAGTACAATTATAGTAACAGGTTTCGCTGGAATTCTAGGTTATTCCATTCATTTCTACAAACATATAATTTCTCATATTTATCAGCCTTCGTCAACTCTTGAAAAAGAACGATTTGCTCATATTATGCCCGAACAGACTCTTTACCATAACAAAAATTAGGCGCCGCAGTCTGCTAAAGGAAGCAGAAGCAGCTTTATTTTTTTAAGAACAGATAGGACAATTTTTGAAGTTGGCGGATCCCTGTGTGCTGCTAGAATGATATACCTTACTAAATAAATAGTTTTACGTATTTATTAAGTGTGTAATTAGGAGTATGATAGTAGTAAAAAAAGAAAGAGGTCAACAGATGAATTCAACATACTCACCCAGAGAATCAACCAAAATTAAAGCTTTATCTATGCATGCACTTTTTATCGCACTGACGTTTGTAGCGACAATGTTTATCAACATCAAGCTTCCAATCATGGGTAACGGAGGCCTCATCCATTTAGGCAACGTTCCTCTTTTTATAGCAGCCTTTATTTACGGCAAAAAGACAGGAGCCATCGCCGGGGCTTTTGGAATGGGGTTATTCGACCTCATCTCCGGCTGGACAGCATGGGCGCCGTTTACGTTTATTATCGTAGGGGCAATGGGCTTTTTAGCAGGTCTTATATCTGAAAAAGCACCTGGTAAAAGAGCACTTGTGAACACACTGGCAGTTGTTGCTGCGCTGATTGTAAAAATCGTGGGCTACTATTTTGCCGAAGTGATTCTTTACGGTAACTGGATCGTTCCGCTTGGCTCTATACCGGGGAATGTGATGCAAGTTGTTATTGCTGGCATCATCGTCGTTCCGCTTGTAGGACGCTTAAAAAACAGAGCTGTACAGATTTAATCGCTCAATTGTAAGTCGTTTTACCATTATCCTATCCTTAAGTGATATACTTGATAGATATTCATCAAGTGAAAGGAGCGGAAAACACCATGAAATATTTAAAATCACAGATGAAGCAGCTCATTAAAGACAATCAGGAACTGCAAGGTAAGCTGAATGGACTGATGAAAGAGCACAGCCTTGAAAAAAACTTTGCTCTTAAAGCTCTGTACCATGCAGAAGTGGCTGAAGGCGGGAAATATCAGCTTGCCTATCAAGCATTAGACGCACCGAAAAAGTAATGGCCTTGTTGCTCATTCGTATATTTCTTCATTATAAAAAGGCAGCCGAATCGCATATTTGGCTGTCTTTTTTAGCAAGTAGAATAACATAGCATTATGTTGGCTTTTGCACAACTTCTTTCTAACTGCTTAAATCTTGATAAATAGGGTATTAAAAAATAAATGCTACCGATCGTTCTAATTATATAAGAAAAGAGGAAAATAGCGATGACCGTATCTGCTTTAGAACAAGCAAAAGTAGAATTACCGAATGGAGAAACAGTAAATTACCGAATGAAAAAAGGCGGAAAAGAGGTACTTTTGTTAATTCACGGAAACATGAATTCTTCCCTTAACTGGGATGTGTTAATGAATGAACTTCCAGAACATATCACAGCTTATGCGATCGATTTAAGAGGATTTGGAGACTCCACTTATCATACACCTATCCACACAATCAAAGACTTATCAGATGATGTCAAACTGTTTGCGGATGCTTTAAAGTTGTCTGCTTTTACAATAAGCGGGTGGTCATTAGGAGGAGCAGTTGCTATGCAATATGTGATTGATCATCCGAATGATGCCAAAAATTTAATTCTCTTAAGCTCCGTCAACATTAAAGGCTACCCCATTCCAAGAAGAACGTTCCTAGAACTGCCTATTCCTAACAACTTTATACAAACCAAAGAAGAAGTAAAAGAAGCATTTAGAATGGTAGAAAACGCAAAAGAAACAAAAAACACATGGTTTTTAAAAATGATGCTGCGACAATTTTTATATACAAAAAATAAGCCGTCTGCTGATCAATTTGAAAAATATTTAGAAGGAACGATCAAGCAGCGAAATTTAATTGATATCAATTACGCACTCATGAGATTTAATATTTCAAACGATTTTAATGGTGTTGTGGAAGGGACAGGAGAGGTGGAAAAAATTATGATTCCTACTATGGTTATTCAAGGCGATGAAGATAAGATGGTTTCCACAAGAGATGCATCTGACATCGCGAAAGGCATAGGGGAAAACGCGACGTTAAAAATTATGAAAGGCGTAGGCCACTGCCCGTTGTTAGATGATTTAAGCAGTTTAATGGACTTATACAACGCTAATTTAAGCAGGGCTTAGTTTGCTGCTAACAGAAGTTTTATTATTGCTAGATGCAGCATGTTCTAAATTAACAATAAGAAAAGCCTTCTATTTTTTGAGGAAGCAGACAACTAGTAAGGAAAACAATCAAAAAAACGTAAGGTCTTTTGAAGATGCTTACGTTTTTTATTGATGACACTTATCAAATTTAATGCTGTTTTTCAAAATAAAGAAACAGATTGGTAATCCATTTTGATAGCAGTATCACACCCAGATAAAATACAAATAAATAACCGTAAGTAGCCCATTCATGCAGCTGGAAAAAGCCAATCCCTGTTAATAGAGGTTTGAAAATAAAAGCAAAAAACAAACAAAGAACAGTTGCATATACATAGTAATTTTTATGATGGTTAATTGTCCATTGATAAAGAAGCATAAAAGAGACAGGAATAAGCGAAGCATCTAGGCTAAAGCTTACGGGTATGATTGTGTTGATTTGGTAAGGATACGTCCACAGCCCGTTATAAACTCCAGCGGTGTCGCTATAGTGAAACCAAACGTGTACGTTAAATCCATAAAACCCTAAGTGAAAGGCTTTTTTTCGATCAATTAAAAAATAGAGAATGACTAAAGGTAAAATGAAAGCCCCCAAGGTAACCCAAAACTGCCAAGAGCCTGGAGTGGAGTATTGCTGCCAATATTCAGCCCACGTTTTGGCTAGATTTTCTTGTATGCTATGTATTTTTTTTAGATATTCCTGTTGGTTTGGTGTCAATGTAATCCATCCTTTTTAAGTAAGCAAAATTTCGTTACTTTTAAAATGCCCTTTTCTTAAGGTTTGGATACCTTTCCCTGTTGAGTTGTTTGTATTTTTCTGCACGTAAAACAATGTACGTATTTGGGATGATCTGCATGCTTACGTCGGTCTTGCTGATTGGAGAGGCCGTTTATCAGCTCATCATTTAAAAAGCAGTTACAGAGACTGCTTTTTTTCCATTTTTATGAAACTTTTAGCGCGATTTTTACGTATAAAAGGTATCAATAAAATAGTAGAAAAAAGGAGTGGTTTTTTGTCTGAAGAAAAGAAAAAGACAGATTATCTAGGAATGGGGTTAGGGATGGGCGTTGCGATGGGAGCTTCTCTCGGTATGCTTATGGATAATATTGGGTTCGGCATTGCGATCGGAACGGCCTTAGGAGTTGCTTTTGGAACGGCAATGAATCAAAGGAATAAAAAGGAATAAAGTTTTGAAAGAAGGAGTTCAGAATGAAGTATTTTGACGAAGCAAAAGAGCTATGGTTAAACTATGTTCCGAGAAATGGCCAGTCGGATATCGTAGAAGGAGAAGTCATCCGGGCCATTGAAAAGCTTCGCTGTGAAGCTCAAGGCAACGGAAATGCCAATTGGGACGGCGGATTTGAGATGCTGGTGTTATATATACTAGACGTATTGAATGATCCGGACGTATTCAGCACAGCTATGTTAGCCGAAATAAACGCCGATGTTCACACCTTGCTCACTTCGGCAGAAGATCCGTATTTAGAAGATGACTTATACGATCGTTTGACCGACCGCGTCATTGAGTGGCATATAGCCAAAGGCGGACCTATCAAACGAGAGAAAAATCCTCAATTGTATAGATAAACGTGAGAAAGGAGCTGTTTTAAACAAGCTCTTCTTTTTTTGAGTTTCTGAAGCTTTATTTAACAAACATGTATCTAGTTGCATCATGTGCTAAATAAATACATATAAAAAATAGCGGTTTACATCGTAGCAGTGTAGCATAAGCTTCTTAAAAAATCCATTCATAGATGGTAAAATGTTTGCTGACCTCCATAAAAAGTTCATAACTGACGCTGTTGCAAACACGTATAGTATTATATCTTTTACTAAATAAGAGATAAAGGAGAAGCGCCGATGTATATTCCAAAGTATTTTAAAGTGAATGAGGAACAAATAATGTATGAATTTATTGAAGACAATGGATTTGCCACTTTGTTTTCGTATCATAATGAAAAGCCTTATGCTACTCATTTGCCCCTGATGTTAAACCGGAAAGAAAAAGCTTTATACGGACATTTTGCTCGTCCGAATCTGCAGTGGAAAGATGCTGAAAATCAAGAAATTTTGGTTGTTTTTCAAGGGCCTCACTGTTATATTTCACCGTCTTGGTATGAAACGAATCAAGCTGTACCAACATGGAATTATGAAGCTGTTCACGTGTATGGCACCATGAAAGTGATTGAAGAACCAACAGAACTGCTTGGGCTGCTGAGGAAGATGGTGGAGAAATATGAAAGCCCGAGCAGTACATATACACTAGATGACGTTGATCCTGCTTATATGAATGGTTTAAGCAAAGGAATCATTGGGTTTAAAATCGACATCAGCAAAATGGAAGGCAAACAAAAGATAAGTCAAAATCATTCAGTCGAAAGACAGCAGTTAGTCATAGAAAAATTAGAGCAGACGTCTCGTGAAAATGAAACAAAAATTGCGGAGCTGATGAAGCAAAATGTGCAGCGCGTGCTTAAGAAGTAACCGCTGTTGGAAAAGATCAGCAGTTTGTTAAAGGGAAGATAAAGAGAAACTAACTATGTGTTTAGTTTCTTTTTTATGTTCACAACATTTTCTTGTTATTGACAAACAGGCTGTATATCCTTTAAAATTATCTTTAATTAAAGATAATTAAATTAAAGATAATTTTAGTGGAAGTTAAAAAATTTATATATTATGAAAAGAGGCGGAGCAGATGGAATTGTTAGGGTTGCATCATGTATCTATTTTGACGGGGAAAGCTGAGAAAAACTATCAGTTTTTCACCAAAGTTTTAGGCATGCGATTAGTAAAAAAAACGGTGAATCAAGATAACACTCAGTCTTACCACTTGTTTTATGCAGATGGAGAAGGGACGCCAGGAACGGAAGTAACGTTTTTTGATATTCCGGGACTTGCAAGAACGCATCAAGGTGCATCTGACATTTCGACTGTTTCGCTTCGCGTTAAAAGTACGGATTCTTTACATTTTTGGAAAGAGCGCTTTGAGCAGTACGGAGTGGAATATGAAGAAATAGCTAAACGAGCTAATCGTGATACGTTAGCATTTAAAGATTATGAAGGTACACGTTTGCTTCTTGTCGCGGACAACGGTGAAAAAGGGGTAAGAGCAGGCGTGCCGTGGAAGTGCGAAGACATTCCGTTAGAACATGCGATTATCGGCTTAGGACCGGTCACGCTAACGGTGGTTACGCCAGAACCAACTGTTGACGTACTGACAAATATTATGGGATTTCGCTACGCGGGTTCTTATCCATCTCTTGCAGGAGATCATAGAGATATTTTGGTTTATGCAACAGGTGAAGGCGGAAGCGGAGCCGAAGTTCATATTGAAACGAGACCCGATTTGCCGAAAGTTCGCTTAGGGCGCGGTGGCGTTCATCACGTTGCATTCCGTGTTCCAAATGAAGAAGAATACAATAAGTGGGCAGCTCGATTAAATGAAAACAGTCTGCCGAATTCCGGTAAAGTAGAACGATACTATTTCAAAGCACTTTATTTCAGAGAACCAAACGGCATTTTATTTGAATTATCAACGGACACACCTGGATTTGCGACCGATGAACCGCTTGAAACGATGGGCCAAACATTAGCCCTGCCGCCATTTTTAGAGCCGAAGCGCAAAGAAATCGAAGAAAAGTTGAGACCCCTAGATTTGGATGAAACGCTATAGAATTCTGAAGGTGCCTGCCGCCTATTAAGACATGAAAAAACTCCAGTATTTATACTGGAGTTTTTTAGGTTAACACTCATCGTGCCAGAAACCGCAACCACATGCACCAATAATAATGAGTAAAATAAACAGTACGATGATAATGGCGAAACCATTACATCCGTGGTGAGGAACGCCATATCCACATTCAGGAACCATATATCCATAGTCCGGCATTGAATACCCGCAGTGTGGAACCATGTGCTCATAAGCAGGAGCTGTATAGGCATGGTGAGCCATAGCAGGTGAGAATGGCATATTTTCATTAGAACTAAAAGGTGCGTTTACGTTATTATGCATTTTGATATCTTCCCTTCATTTATAAAACTTTTATAAAGCTTTGATAACTTATTCATATGTTCCAAGGTCCTTATATGAAGCTTATTCACAGCCCAATTATGGTTGATTAACTATATTTTATGGTGAATGGAAATGAAACAGTGAGTTTTATGATGCTTGTGGCCTTATAAGTTATGTCAGAAGGGAAGGGGTTTACCTGTTTTTGATTGTATACTGCTGTTTCTAGAACGGGTTATGATGAACGTTTTGATTTTCTTAATTCTATATCGTATACGTACCCAAGCTTTCGATGGTTCATAACGTCTTCAGGGGTTGTATTCCAAGGGTACATCGGATCTCTAAAGTTTTGACCAAATGGCCCGTTTTTCATCGGCTGATAGTTTTGATTACGATGAACAATTTGCCATACAGCCCAAATACGATCCACATTTGCGTGGTGTAAAAAGAAGACAGGATCATTCGGAGCAGTAGGCACAACGCCCATCTGTCCGCCAACCCAACGGTGTACGCGATTGTGAAGCTGTGGCCCGTTAATAAATCCTTCAAGCTGATTACGAAAGCTGTTTTGGCTGGTCATATCCCAAGGCGGCGTATCATACTGAGTTATTTTTAAAGCATTGAGGACATCATCTCGAGTAGGGAGTGTAGGTGCCTCTTTCGTTGCTCCAAAATTACGTTTTAGCCCTCCGGAAGGATTTCCTTGTTCATCGATCGTCGTCCAGCGCCCAGCTGCAAATGGCCCGGTATCGACGATAAAATCTTTTATGGGATTTCCGTTTCCTCCCATAAAATCTGCACTCCAAATTTGTGATTGTGAGGGATCCTGCATCTGTGCGTCCGTTTCCCATTCCCAATAAGGAAGGGTTACTTCTGGATTGATTGACTGAAGGTCACGTTCGAATCGTAAAAGGTATTCACGATGCCACGGTAAAAAAGCAGAACTCATATGTGCTGCATTTCGATCGCTGCCCGGAGGAGTATGAAATTTACCTGCTGCACCATGCCAGGCTATATAGCGGTCATATATCCCTTTTTCCTTTAGTATTAGCACGGTACGAACAAAATCTCTTTTTTCCGTGTCGGTAAGATGTAATACGTTTTTTCTAACTCTGTACTTGTTACTCATTTTTTAACCTCTTTCTAAAAAAGAAGCAAGGGGCTGTTTCTTTTTTATATTTAGAATATGTCCAAGAGGTAAAAGTGCTACTGTAAATTTACAGAGACTTTTTTAAAGGTGTAAATCATAAATAGAGGTAAAATAAAAAAAACAGGCATGCGCCTGCTTTTATTCACTGCATTATTATTAATGACCAATTGGATACATGGTCGTTACGCTGTAGTCGTAGTCTTTGCCTCTGTAGTCAGTATACACAACTCTAACTTCTTGGTTTAAAGAACTAATATACTTTTCTTTAACGTAGTTGCCAGATTTATTGTTGGTGCCGTCTTCGCCTTCGTTGATGACTTCTTCAGCAACAGACATCGCTTGTTTTTCATTTAAATACTTACTGAATTGGCTTTTACCTTGATAGTTGTCAACGCCTGGTTTTTGCATATGCGCGATAATGTGGCAATATCCGTATTTATCATTTCCTTCTTGTAAGACAAGTTCTTTGCCGGTAAATAACCTGTCGCTTTGAGTCTCTGCAGAGCATTGGTTGCTTGATGTAGTGTCCGATGTGCTACTCGATGTGCTGCTTGAATTTTCATGCTGCTGAATGAGGGAAATGGGCGAATTGTTGGTAAATACAGCGATGAGGGCAATAACAAGTGCCACAATAGTGTATAGTATTTTGCTGTTTTTAAAAAAATCCATTCCTTTATGTGTCTCCTTTTTGAATCAACGTTAAAATCAAATCGACTTTCTTTTCTAGCTGATCAATTAAGTTTTGTTTTACTTGTTCTGATTGTAATAAAGCGCTTCTTAGTTCGTCCATATCTTTTTGCATATACGCACGGTTTTCTTTTTCTTGCTGCAGCTCTTTTTGAAGAGCGTGTATCGTGGACAGCAATTCTTTATCTTGGTTCATTTCTGCGTTCACCGCCTCTGTGTTGATAAAAAGCAACTTATGCCCACTATATAAAATACCACTATCTCCGCTGTAAATCGACTATTTGGATAGGAAATGAGTCCTCCCGGGTAGGATTTTAGCAGGATATTGCTAGTTGAGAGGAGAATAGTATGCTTTACCGTAGATAGATAAGCTGCGCAGAAAAGAGGGAAGAAAATGTTTCCAGAATTAGAGACAAAACGGCTGATGTTAAGAAAAATTGTAGAAGATGATGCCGGTGAGATTTTAGAATGCTTTTCTGATGAAGAGGTTCTGCGCTATTACGGGCAAAAACCTTTAGAATCGATCAACCAAGTGAAGGAGATCATTAAGAATTTTTCCAAAGGCTACGAAGAAAAGCAATTGATTAAATGGGGGATTCAGCTAAAAGGAAAAGAAAAGCTGATTGGAACAATAGGGTTTCAAGAGTGGTCTTCTGAGCATAAGAAAGCGAACGTAAGCTATGCTCTTTTTCCGGAGTATTGGAACAAAGGATACGCGACAGAAGCCGTTCATGAAGCGATTTCTTATGACTTCAACGAACTTCAATACAATCGTATAGGAGCGATTGTATTTACGCAAAATAGTGGATCTATCGCCTTGTTGAGCAAATTAGGATTTAAAAAGGAAGGGACGCTAAGAGAGTACCTGTACCAAAACGGCATCCCGTTTGATACATATGTTTATTCGCTGCTGCGCGGGGAAGCAAAGGTATAAATGCAAGCATGAAAAAAAGGAACATGGGGAGATGTTCCTTTTTTTCATGCTTGCAGTTTTTATTAAAACGTACGTGCAGCTTCTTTAGCGCGAGCAATGCCGTCTTCTTTAATTTCTTGTGCTTTATCTGGCATTGCAGCCTGTCCTTCTACAAATAGGCTTCCGATAGAGGGAACGCCGAAGAAGTTCATCATAATGCGCATATAGCGGTGACCCATTTCTAATTCACCAGCAGGGCCGCGAGAGTAGATACCGCCGTTTGCTTGAATATGATACGCTTTTTTATCTGTTAATAGACCTACAGAACCTTCTGCTGTATATTTAAATGATTTTCCAGCTACTGCTACAGCATCTAAATATGCTTTCATCACTGGTGGGAATGAGAAGTTCCACATTGGTGTAACAAATACATATTTGTCCGCTTGAGCAAATTGGTCACTTAACTCGTTTAAACGAGCAACTTTGCGCTGTTCTTCAGGAGTAAGCGCGTCAAATTCTGCGCCGCTTCCAAGTTTACCCCATCCGCTGAATACATCGCCGTCGATGTGAGGGATATGTTCTTGATATAAATTAACGTGAACAATCTCATCCGTTGGGTTTACTTCTTTATACTCGTTAATGAATGCATCTCCCGCAGCCATACTGAATGATTGCGTAGCATCGTTAGGGTTTGCTGTAATATATAATACTTTTGCCATAATTCTTTTCACCTTTCTGTCTTCAATATATAAATGTTGTTTCATGAATTAAAGATAATATGTTCGGAAACATCTACTACGTTATTAATAGTAACTTACGTAACAAATTTAGTCAAAGGTTTTTTATTGGGTTTTATCATATTCACAAACGTTTTTAAGAGTATTACGCTTTTGAGTTTTGTAGATAATCCCTTTAAAAACAAAGGTTTATTTCATTTTAAAGTGTTATTTTAAACGTTATTCATTTAGAGGAACCATCTTTTTTGAACGTAGATAATTAAAAAACGAAAAAGAAAAATCGTACATTTTTGCTTCATGCGTTATTAATAGTAACAAAAAATAACAGCTTTTTATCTTTCCTTTAAATCTATTTTCAGCGTAAAACGAGCAGGAAGGTGATCATTATTTCAAGGGAAATATAAGGGAGGGAAGAGGAAAGAAAAAGACCTCGATCTGCTTCGAGGTCTTTTTCTTTTCTATTGAATTTAAAACGTTTTGGCCATTGAATGGGCTGTTTGGAGTGCTTTTTCTTTAATTTGCGGAATTTGATCCGGGAATTTTACTTGCCCTTCGATAATAATGCTTTCAAACGCTTCGATTCCAAAGAAGTCCATCATAATTTCTAAATAGCGGTGGCCCATTTCTCTTGCCATTTCAGGGCCTTCTGAATACACGTCTCCGCGGGATTGAATATGAATCGCTTTTTTTCCTTTAAGCAATCCCTGAGCGCCTTCTTTTGTATATGTAAAGGTTTTACCTGACACGGTAATCGCATCAATGTACGTTTTCATAATCGCAGGAACAGAGAAATTCCACATTGGCGTGACAAAAATATATTTGTCAGCGAGTACGAACTGTCCGCCTAGTTCGGCTAATCGTCCCACTTTTAATCGTTCATCCGTTGATAAATCCTGGATGGAAGAGTGAGAACGAAGCTTTTTCCAGCCGTTAAATACGTCTGCATCTAAGTATGGAATATCTGCTTGATATAAATCTAAATGAACTACATCATCTTCTGGATGTGTTTGCTTATATACGTCGATAAATTCTTTCCCCACAGCCATGCTAAGTGATTCGTCTTCAGCTAAAGGGTGTGCAGTAATATAGAGAACATTTGCCATGATGCTCATCCTTTCTATGGAGTAGTTTTATTAATCTTGCACCCAGCTTTCTGCCCACTGGCTAATCGGCCCTAATATTTTACCTAACTCCGTTCCTTTTTGAGTCAGCGAATATTCAGAACGAATAGGGCGGTCCGGAATGACATTTCGGACAACAATTCCGTGGTCTTCAAGCTCTTTAATTCGTTCTGTCAAAAGCCTTCTGCTTAAGGCTGGTATACTTTCATTTAATTCACTAAAGCGTTTAGGACCGCTCATAAGCACATAAATGATTAATCCTGTCCACTTCTTGCCAATCAGTTCGAAACTTTTTTCTACTTTAGGTTGAATATCTTTTGGTTCGTCCATATTACGTATCCTCCTTCAAACAATATGGATGAAAAATAACTTATGCATTTATTGTAACAGAAAAAGCATAAAAACATGTGGAAACTTTGGGTGAAGCAGGGTGAAATGAATAATTTCACTAGTATTTGTACCTTGCTTTTCACTTCTTGAAAACTTTTCACAAATAGGCTTGTCAAAGCATACGATGTACGAATTCATTTTAAGAAAAGGTGGTATGGTCATGGCAGGAGTTATTAACATCTGTAACACGAGAATTAATGGTATGGCAAGAAACGGATCGATGAATTTTGGAGAAGTTCTTCACAACGGACACACAGCGGATGTTAAATCTGTTGGAATCAACTCAACATATGGAGACATTTCAGCTGCTTGTGCGCGAATGAAAAATACAAATATGGATGCAGATATATTTGATCAAACGGCTGTTGCGAATATTGATGGGGTATATGGAAATCAGCTATAAAAGGGAGCTGCTTATAACGTATGAAGTTGTAAGCAGCTTTTTTATACTGAGAAGTAGAACACTTATTTATGATAAGAGAATGTGTTTCTAATTCGATAGAACGATCTACCAAAGTTCCCGAATCTATTATATACGCCTTTTCTAAAAAAAATTATATATTGTACAAGCACCCGGTCATTTATTGAATAGTATATAGAGGAAAAACAAAGAAAGGATGATTAAAATAGACTCGTATGAATACTACTACAACCCTGAAGATGGAAAGTATTATATTAGAAAGAAAAACAATAGTCCACATTCCTTAAAAAAGCTCAAAGATAAACTTAATAAGTCAAAGGATAAAAAAAATAAAGGGAATAGGTCAGACGACTCAACTAACAAAGTGGATAAATTACGCGACAAAGTTAATAAGGGGAACAAAAAAAATAAATCACGCGACAAAGTTAATACAGCAAACGAAACCAATAAATCATACGACAAAGCTGATGCAGTGAATGAAACCAATAAACCATACGACAAAGCTGATGCAGCGAATGAAACCAATAAACCATACGACAAAGCTGACGCAGTGAATGAAACCAATAAGCCATACGACAAAGCTGATGCAGTGAATGAAACCAATAAGCCATACGACAAAGCTGATGCAGTGAATGAAACCAATAAACCATACGACAAAGCTGACGCAGTGAATGAAACCAATAAAGTTGATATAACAGACTATCCATTATATAAAATGAGTATAAAAAACAATCACAAGCATCCTATTAAAGTTAGCATCGTTATGCCTACGTACAATAAGTATCATCAAACCTCTCTTTCGCTTTACGGTTTATCAAAACAAACGTTTCCCCACGCTGAATATGAAGTTATTTTAGTCGATGATGCGTCTTCTGATAACACGTCCAACATTTTAAAAGAAGTGGATGTTCCGTTCAAATTTAAATATATTCAAATGAAACAAAATAAAGGGCGTTCCTCAGTACGTAATATAGGAATTAATCATGCTGAAGGAGATCTTTTAATCTTTTTAGACGGAGAAATGCTGGCTCCCCCTGTTTTTATTGAAAATCATTATAAACATCATATGCATGAATCAAATCTTGTAGTTACTGGAGCCATGCATTATGAGGGAGTCTATACGTTTATTATGCCAGACTATAATAAAGATCAAATGGCTCACTTGAAAGAACTAATCGGTAGGGATCCTGAGTATAGAAGATTGTATGAAAACTATGAACAGACGAAGCAGCATTCAAATGTTCCTTGTCCTCTTGTAACAAAAGAAGATATTGATACAAACCGTTTTCAACGTTTATCCTTTCCTAATCGTTATTTTCTTAACAGCGGGCTAAAACATTTCGGAGAGCGACTTGAAGGATTTACGCTACCTTATATTGCCTTTTTAAGTGGGAATGTATCAGTAAGAAAAGCGAACTTAAAAAAATCCGGTCTTTTTGATGAGACGTTTATCGGCTACGGGGCGGAAGACTGGGAGCTTGGGTATCGATTGTATAAAAATGGCGTACAGTTTGTTTTAGATCCCTCTACAGTTGCCTATCATCAAGAACATGGAATATCGAAGCGGAAAGTGAAAGAGCAGTGGGGTAACCACTATCGTTTTGTTAACAAACACCCACATATAGACGTTCTTATTTTATCTCTTGAATGGAAAGAGCTTCCGTTTATGCATATGCATAAAACATTAGTTGAATATAATCAGCTGGAGGAACGTTTTCCTGGCGAATATAATGAATTTAAACATGCTTTTCGCGTCATGCTTTTTAGAATTATTGAATATTTAAATAATGGACAGCCTGTGACGAAACTCTACGATCTTCCTGGAGGCTCAGAGGAAAGAATAAAAATTATTCAGCAGTTTGAAACACTGCGGCCTCGCGGATTTGACTACTTGGCGAGTTCTTTTGAACAAATCTATTACCTATAGCAGTATTGTATGCAGAAAAAGATATAACATCATCTCTTGAAAATTATCTCGCCGTAAAAGCCCCTCAGCTTACACCCACAAAGTGAGGGGTTTATTTCTATATCTATTTTATATAAGGGGAGAACATATGAATCAAAATTCACCAAAATATGTTGCGTTAACGTTTGATGATGGACCCTCAGCCTACACGGCTGCTATTTTAAAAATTCTAAAAAGGTATAATGTACGTGCGACCTTTTTTGTCGTAGGTGCAGAAGCGGAAAAATTTCCGAAGCTGATCCGACGTATTCATAGAGCAAAGCACGTAATTGGAAATCATACGTGGAGTCATCCTGATATTACAACTCTTTCTAAACGTGAATTATGGAAAGAAATCACTTCTACAAATATTCAAATAGAGAAAATAATAGGTTATTCTCCTAAGCTATTTCGTGCACCTTACAGTTCGATAAATGATACAGCTCTTGCTGCTATTAAGGAATTGGGAATGACGTCTGTTCTATGGAATGTAGATAGTCAGGATTGGCGTGAGGAAGATCCATTGGCCATATGCAAATATACGATTAAAAATTTACAAGAAAAGAATCTTATTGTCATGCACGATGGGGATCGATACGGCAGCGGAGCGCGAGATCAAATTGTTGCTTCATTGCCGAAACTTATTAAGTATTTAATAAAAAACGACTATCAATTTGTAACGGTTCCTGAATTTCACCGAGTCGCATACAAGATTGAAGGATGGCCTTAAGCTAAAAAAGGAATAGCCAAGAGGTATTCCTTTTTTTCTATTGTGAAACAAGATAAAATCGAGAAGGGTTACATGTGCTAATTGATAGAAAGACTAGGTAGAGAAAAGTATTTCACCTTATAGAGGGATTGATTGTTAGGAGATGTCTTACTTAGACGTGCAATACAAATAAAATTGGTAAAAAATGAATCTTTTTAGGGTATGATTCGTACTAGTAAGTAGATACATAATTTTGATGAAGAAAAGAGGTAGTACATTGAAAAACAAAGGTTTGATCGCTACGATCATTGTGTTAGTGCTTGTTGTAATTTACGGAGTGAGCTCTTACAATAGCCTTGTTAGCGCAGAGGAAGATGTAGATAATAAATTTTCCCAAATAGATAATCAATTAAAAAGAAGAGCTGATCTAATTCCGAACTTAGTCGAAACGGTCAAAGGCTATGCTAAGCATGAGCAGGAAGCAATTGATTCAGTCACTCAGGCAAGAGCGCAGCTAGCGGGAGCGAAAACTCCTGAAGATAAAGCTGATGCTAATCAACAGTTAAGCGGCGCATTAAGCCGCCTGCTCGTAGTGGTTGAAAAATATCCGGATTTAAAAGCGAATGAAAACTTCAGAAGCTTAATGGATAGTTTAGAAGGAACGGAAAATCGACTCGCTGTAGCACGTAAAGACTATAACGATGAAGTTGCGAAATACAATAAATCGGTTAAGAGATTTCCTAAAAGCATGTTAGCGGGTACGTTCGGCTTTGAAAAAAAACCGTATTTTGAAGTAACAAATGAAGAAAAAGAAGCGCCGAAAGTTGATTTTGGGAGCGATAAGTGATGAAATTTCTTGCTTCGTTTGCTTTATTATTGTCTCTTTTATGTAATATGGTAAGCGTTGCTTTTGCTGCACCTGATATTCCAAATCCGGTAGGCGATATTTACGTTCAAGATTTTGCTCATTTATTAAACGATCAGGAAAAAGCTGAAATAAACCAAATGGGCAGAAAATTGGATGATGAAACGAAAGCTCAAGTAGCGATTCTTACCGTGAATTCATTAGGTGATGCGGATGTAGAAGAGTACGCGAATGAAGCGTTTCGAAAGTACAAACTAGGTGATAAAAAGCTGAACAATGGCGTTCTTATTTTGCTCGCTAAAAAAGAACGAAAAATCCGAATCGAAGTAGGATATGGGTTAGAAGGAGCTATCACCGATATCAAATCGGGAGAAATTTTAGATTCTTATGCTATTCCTAACTTGAAAAATGGAAAATACGATACGGCGCTAGAAAGCACATACAAAGCTGTTTATAACCAAGTGGTGAAAGAGTATGATTTAGGAACAGATTTTGAACAAAAAGTGCCAAAAGCATCTCCGCCCTCTGATAGCGGTGTTCATTTAACAACTCTTCAAACGCTGCTGATTGCAGCTGTTATTGTGGGCTTACTTATTCTAGACTTCGTCTTTTTTAAAGGAGCGATCACGCAATTTCTGCTAAACTTCCTTGTCATATTTGGAGGAAGAGGCGGTGGCGGTGGCAACGGCAGCGGTCCTCGCGGAGGGGGAGGCGGCAGCTCTGGAGGCGGCGGAGCGAGCCGGGGCTGGTAAAAAGATAAGAGTAAAAAAAAGCTGAGATAAGATTAGGTTACTTGAAAGAAAATCCGAACGAGATGGATTCTTGATTGAGAATCCGACGCGTTCGGATTTTTTATTTACGTGGTGAACATAGCTTTCATATATTCATTCAGTTACTTCTAGCAGTTGATTGAAGGGCAAGACGAAGTCTTGGACGTAAATCAACTGCGGTGTCACAAGCGGTCCAGCTCATGTATCCTATTTGTGCGTATTTAAATCGAATTAATTAGGTATGTCTCAACCTCTTTTTTTTCTTTGTACAGTTATACCTTAAAAAATAGATTTTTTCCATTATATAAGCATAATTAGAAAAATTAAGGGAACTAAGAAAAAAGCTAGAGATTTACAAATAAAAAGGAAGGTTTTATATGAATACATTTAGATGGATAGCGGCAAGGAAACAGCTTTCTCCTCGTGCTTTTAAAGATGAATTAACTAGTCAAATATGGTTTAGTCCCTTAATTTATGCTTTTTTTTCTGTTCTTTTAGCTGTGCTGACGCTGTTTCTCGACTATTACTGCAAAGTAGGAGAGAAGGTTCCTTCATTTTTTTCAATCAACATGGATTTAACCAATACGTTAGTAAGTACGATTATGCCGGGAATTCTATCGATTACGACGTTTACCTTCAACTTAATGCTTGTTGTATTTACATCATTTGCAGCTCAGTTTTCTCCTCGCGTGTTAAAAAACTTTGCTTCTTCTAAGTCTACTCAGCGAATTCTGGGTATTTTCATAGGGAGTTTTTTGTATACACTTTTTGTGTTTTTATTTTTAAACAGCTCTCAAGTAAACGGATATTTTGCGATTCCGTTTGTGACGACAGCCCTGTCTGTTTTTAGTGCGGGTACGTTTGTCTACTTTATTAATCATTCTGTTAGGTGGCTGCAAGTAAATCATATGACTCAATCGATGAAAACAGCGTCCATAAAAGCGATTAAGACAACGATTCGAGAGGAACTGGAGATTCACCGAACAAAGTCTAGTCATAGCGAACAATTTTCTTTTCCAGAAGGAGAGAAAAAGCCGGTATGTATTCAAACATCCGGCTATATTCAAACGCTGAACTACAGCCGATTGATTCACTGCGCCAAAGAGCATAATTTAGTTATAAAAATGGAGCGTGAAGTAGGGGATTATGTGCTCAGCGGAACCGTATTGTTTTATTATTGGCATAGAGATTCGACAGAGCACGATGAAATGGATTGTACCGTCTTTCACCAATATATCCATGTAGGGAAATCTCAGACTGATATTCAAGATACTACGTATATCATTACGAAGTTTGTGGAGATGGCAGTTAAATCACTGGGGAATGATGATTTCAAAACGGCGGTTAACTCCATTCATCAAATTAGCGATATTCTTCGGGAAATTTGTGAAGTTAGTCAATTTTCTTCTTATTTAGTGGATGACAGCGGCGTGATACGAATGGTGATTCCTGATAAAAAATTTGAGGACTTTTTATATGATGGATTCGCTAATATCCGGCACTATGCGAGACGGAATATTATCATCACGATGGAGCTGCTCAAAACGCTTGGAAATCTCGCTGAGGCCATTGGACCGGCTTATTACGACGATATTTGGGAGTTTGCTGTATACATTTCTAAAGGCTTTGAAGAAGAGTATTTATTTGTTCAAGATAAAAAGTACTTTTTGCATATTCTTTGTGATTTAGCGGTTTCTACAAAAAAAGAAGAGCAATATGAACAAATCGCCAAACAGATGAAGGAATAAAAAAACCGAAGTCAGACGCTGACTTCGGCTTTTTCTTTATTTATTTGAACGTTTTAAGATGCTTTTAGCATGTGAAAATGTATCAAAGCTTGCTTTTCCGTGATACGCACCCATTCCGCTGTCACCAACGCCGCCAAATGGAAGGTAGTGAGACGTCATATGGTTAATCGTATCATTGATAGAGCCGCCGCCGAATGACACGCTGTTTAAGATGTGATCTTGGACTGCTTCATCTTCAGAGAAAAGATAAAGTGCTAATGGTTTTGGACGTTTTACGATTGCTTGGATTACTTCTGAGATTTCATCGTATACGATGACTGGAAGAATTGGTCCAAAGATTTCATCTTGCATCACATTGTCTTCCCATGAGATGTTATCAAGAACAGTTGGTTCAATAAACAGACGAGAACGATCCGTTTTGCCTCCAAAAACAATATCTCCGTTTGTTAAGAAGCTGCTAAGACGATCAAAATGCTTTTGGCTCACTACGTGAGGGAAGTCTAGATTTTGTGAAACATCTTTGCCGTACGTGTTTGTTACGACTTGTTTTAGGTTAGCTAGGAGCTCGTCTTTTACATTTCGCTGAACAAGAATGTAGTCTGGCGCTACGCAAGTTTGACCAGCATTTGCAAATTTACCGCGCGCAATGCGTTTTGCTGCTTCTTCAATATTTGCATCTTCGTGTACAATTGTAGGACTTTTTCCGCCTAGCTCAAGCGTCACAGGCGTTAAATGTTTAGCAGCAGCTTCTGCCACAATTTTGCCGACCATTGTACTTCCTGTAAAGAAGATGTAATCAAAGTTTTCTTTTAGTAAAGCCGTGCTTGTTTCCACTTCACCTTCGACTACCGTCAAGTGTTCTTCAGGGAAGTTTTCATTAAACATCTTAGCAAGAAGGCTTGACGTATGAGGTGTTAATTCAGAAGGCTTTAACACCACGCAGTTACCTGCAGCAATCGCGCCTACTACTGGTGATACAGCAAGTTGGAACGGATAGTTCCAAGGTGCAATCACTAGAGCTAAACCGTATGGATCTTGATAAATGTAGCTTTTTGCTCCTGCGTGAGTAGATGGTGTTTCTACTTCTTTTGCCGCTGTCCATTCTGCAAGATTCTCAACTGCAAAGTCGATTTCACTTAGCACAAGACCAACTTCTGCACGTTTTGCTTCAAATTCTGGTTTGTTAAGGTCAGCTTTTACTGCTTTTAAAATGTCGTCTTCATGACGTACAACAAGTTCTCTTAATTTCTTTAGCGTTTCGATACGGAACGCAACGTCTTTTGTTTTACCGCTATTAAAGAATGAAAGCTGTTTTTTTGTAAGTTCTTGATAGTTATTCATCAGAAAATCTCCTTTTACTTCACAATTTTAGCCCTTTATTTACTAAATAGAACTAGCTACTGCTTATTTCCAAGTTGTAACCGTATTGACCGGTAAACGGTAAGAAGCATGGCCTTCGCTTGCCGCTTTCCCGATTGAGATAAGCATAATTGGAAGATAACGTTCTTTATCTAAACCGAATTCTTCTGCGATTAAGTGTTTTTCGTATCCGCCGATTGGATTTGTATCATATCCGTGAGCGCGAGCAACAAGCATAAGCTGCATAGATACAAGACCTGAATCAATTAGCACGATGTCTTTCATATCTGCTTTTGGCATGTTTTCGTAGATCGGCTTAAAGAAATTTAGCTGCTGTTCTTTAATGTCCTGAGGCATATAGCCAAGCTCTACTGCTTTTCCGAAAATCTCGTCTGCATATTCGACGTTGTTCATGTCACCAAACACGGCAATAACAGCTGAAGATGTATGAACTTGTTCACTGTTAAATTTCGCAAGTTTAGCTAATTTTTCTTTGCCTTCCGGCGTTTCAATTACAACAAAGCGCCACGGCTGCATATTAACAGAAGAAGGAGCGCGCATAGCTTCTGTAAGAATTTCCTCCATTTCCTCACGGCTGATTTTTACTGAAGGATCATAATTTTTAATTGAACGGCGTTTTAAAGCAATTTCGTTAAAGTCTTTTGTAGTCATAGTCATAGTCATTATTCCTTTCTTTTTAGGCGTTAAACTTATTTATTGTCATTCCTATATTTTCGATTGCGGACAATTGTTTGACATATCAATAATTGATACATCAACAATATAATACATTGATTTAAGAATTGCAAGGGAAAAAGTTTAAACTTTTGAAGTGGGGTTAATGGGAAGTGTGAAACCATATCCTGCGGGAAATAGAGATGAAGAGAGTAAGTGATAAAAATAAATAATAAGAATGATAAAACAAAAAGTTTGACTACTTTATTTCTCTTAGTTACGATAAGTAACGAAAAGAGGCAAAAGTGAATTTGTTACTTTTTAAATGAATGACAGTTTAAGAAAGAAGAGATAGAGAAATGTTTATTCTCTTTTTAAAACCTAAACTGTATTTATAATTAGTACAGTATAGCAAGACATATCAGGCAGAAAAATTAGGAGGACTTCAAGATGTATACAGATTTAAAAGATAAAGTAGTAGTTGTAACAGGTGGATCAAAAGGGTTGGGTCGCGCAATGGCGGTTCGTTTTGGCCAAGAGCAGTCAAAAGTGGTTGTAAACTACCGCAGCAATGAAGATGAAGCGCTAGAAGTAAAAAAAGAAATTGAACAAGCTGGCGGTCAAGCAATTATTGTTCGAGGCGACGTAACCAAAGAAGAAGACGTTGTGAACCTTGTAGAGACAGCTGTTAAAGAATTTGGCACATTAGACGTTATGATTAATAATGCAGGTGTTGAAAACCCGGTTCCTTCTCACGAATTATCATTAGAAAACTGGAATCAAGTAATCGATACAAACTTAACGGGCGCATTTTTAGGAAGCCGCGAAGCGATTAAATATTTTGTTGAAAATGACATTAAAGGAAACGTTATTAACATGTCCAGCGTTCACGAAATGATTCCTTGGCCACTATTTGTTCACTATGCAGCAAGTAAAGGCGGTATGAAGCTAATGACGGAAACGTTGGCTCTTGAATATGCGCCAAAAGGTATTCGCGTAAATAACATTGGACCAGGCGCGATTGATACGCCAATCAACGCTGAAAAATTCGCAGATCCGGAACAGCGTGCAGACGTAGAAAGCATGATTCCAATGGGCTACATCGGCAATCCGGAAGAAATTGCCTCAGTTGCAGCATTCTTAGCATCGTCACAAGCAAGCTACGTAACAGGTATTACACTATTTGCTGATGGCGGTATGACAAAATATCCTTCTTTCCAAGCGGGAAGAGGTTAATAGGTAGAACTGAATGAAAAAGACCTCGGAATATTGGGGGGTCTTTTTCGTATTGTCATAAATGTACGGCGTATTTACCAAATATTGAAACTTTTATTGAAGTGTTGCGTATATAAGCTAACGACGAATAAAGGACGTGTTGATATGCTACCGGAAACGATTCAACAAAAAGTAGATCAGTATAGAGGTTTTTATATCAGCTTAAAAAATGAACTCAAATGGAAAGTGGCAGATCCGAAGCAGTTTATGGCTATCGCTTCTATGTATGTAGTGAAAGGCAAATCGCTTCAGCTTCAGCCTTATATTGAGTTAAGTGACTATATTAAAAATCAAGTAGGAATGTTTTCTACATTAAAATCATCGCAGAGGTTTACGATTGCAGCCATGCTAGATACCTGCTATGAGAATCCAAAAGAAACGTTTCATGTATTTCTGGATGTATATGATCAATTGGTACAAGGCGGGTTTACGAGAGGCGCATTTACGTATATCGCGGCTTCCGCTATGCTGTCGAATGAGTCAAGTCGAAGTCATAAAGAAACGGTTCGAAGGTCAGTAGAAATTTATCAAGGCATGAAAAAAAAGCATCTCTTCCTTACATCAAGCGGTGATGTACCTCTTGCCGTTTTATTAGCTGAAACGAGCGAGTCTGTTGATGATTTGATGCATGAAATTGAACACTTCTATACCACATTGGGGCAGCATGGATTTAAAAAAGGAAATGACCTTCAATTTTTAAGTCATATTCTCGCAATCGATAAAAACCTACATGCGGATACCCTTATTGAAATATGCGTATCTGTAAAAGAAGCCTGTGAATCGGCAGGTATCAAAGTGAAAGCGATGCATTACCCGGTCATTGGCTTATTAGCACTATTTGAAAAACCAGAAACTGAAATTGAAACCATCCATGAAGTAGTGAAACAGCTAAACGCAGACAAACTTTTTAAATGGCAGAAAGACATCAATGTTATGCTGGCGGTTAATTTGGTTATCAGTGAAAAGCTGAAGGATTCTAGACTGGTCGAAACGGGCATCTATACAACGATTGAAACTATTATTCAAGCTCAGCAAGCGGCTATGCTAGCGGTTATTGCGAGCACTTCAGCGGTTGCTACTACGACTACTACTTGATAAATGAAACGGCTATAAAAAGAGGCTGGGGCAAAAGTATGTTAGTTGAAGGGTGACCTGAACGATGAATCGGTCGAATTTTTTATTGGCAGAGGGAAGGTAGGTTTACTCAATTTAGTTACTTCTAGCCGTAGATTGGAGGGCAAGGCGAAGACTCCTGCGGGAAAAGCGGAACAGATGAGACCCCGCAGGAGCGCAAGCGACGAGGAGGCTCATCTGTCGCCCGCGGAAAGCGTAGTCTTGCACGGAAATCAACGGCGGTGTCATAAGCGAGCGATTCATGCGATCTCATTTGTCCGTCTTTACATTGGAATGATTTTGTTATGTCTCAATCTCTTCTACTTAAAAATATAAACCTCGCCATCATCTGGAACAAAGACGTGAGATGTCATGTCTTTTTCTTTGATAAAGCCTTTTAATTCTTCCCTTGATAGCGTCCAGTGGTTTACAGCTTCCATATGGACAGAAATAATCGTAGCCTTAGGAGCTGCTTTGTATACTTCGTAAATATCTTCTTTCCCCATTACAAGAGAACCGCCTTCTAAAAACTGATTATCACCGCCATTTACGACAATGACATCCGGTTGATGGGTGTTGATTTCTTCTTCAACAGCGGCATACCATACCGTGTCTCCAGCTATATAGAGGGTTTTTTCACTCTTATGTTTAAAAACAACGCCGCACACTAAACCAGTACGCTTTAAAATTTCTCCTCTTCCGTGCTCGCCTTTTGTTTTGATTAATTCAACGCCTTCAAAAACCGTGTTTTGCGTAAGTACTTCTACATTTTTAAAACCAGCTTCTTTTACTACTGCGGCATCTTCTTCATTTTGAACGAACATTTTGATATCGTTTGGTAACGCCTGTTTAGCGGCATCGTCAAAATGGTCTAAATGGAGGTGAGTAACAATAACCGCATCTACATCAGCAATAATTTCTTCAACGGATATCGGTAAGTTCACTAAAGGGTTGTTTTGATCTTGTCTGCTCGAATTTGAAAAAGGGGGGTAAGTTCCTTTTTCCGCTAACATAGGATCAATTAAAAACGTTTTTCCCTCGTATTCAACAAGTAAGGTAGCATTTCGAATATGTGTAATCTTCATCTCTATCTCTCCTTTTTTTGATCTACATACAGTTTATAAGATGAGCGGTTTTCAAATACATAAACAAAATCAAGTCTTTTAGCCCTTTTACTTGATAAATGAAAGAATATTAGTCAAAAGCAAAAAGAACCGAAACAATGATGTTCAGGTTCTTTTTAGCATTTCTTTTTTCTCTTCATACAAACGTACTTGGTTGCGTCCGTTTTGTTTGGCAGCGTACAGAGCAATATCTGCTTTATTTAAAAGGTCATCCAACGTGTCGTTTTCTTGTTTTGCTGCTTGGGCTACTCCAAGGCTTAGCGTAACAGAAATGGTTTCTTCATTGATACGTAAGGGCTGAGTCTCAACGTGCCTGCGAAGCTGATTGGCAAGGACCTCAGCTTCTGATGATGTATAGCCCTTTAGCGTGAGTACAAATTCTTCACCGCCGTACCGAGCAAAAAGCGCTCCTTGCGGTAATACGGACTGGCAGGCTTTTACGACATGTACAAGCACCTGATCGCCGGTATAATGACCATACGTATCGTTCACTTTTTTAAAATAATCAATATCAAGTATAAGAAGCGTAAAAGAAGATGCAGACTTTTTTGCTTCTTCGAACGCTTGCTTGCTGTGCTGAAAAAATGCCCTGCGGTTATAAATTTGCGTCAGCTCATCGTAATAAGCTTGATTTTCAAGCTTTAGCTGAAGTCTTTTTAGCTCCGTGATATCCGTAAAAATAAGCAGCAACCCGTGACTGTTGTTAGCATACTGCAAAGGAGAGGTGCGAACTTGATACGTATACTGAGATTGGTCCGCGAAAAAAAGCTGCAGCTCTTGACTGCTGTTTTTATTTTCGAATGTAAAAGGAAATGAACTGCCCGATAGCGTGAACCAAATATCAGCAAACCGTTTTCCAAACATCGCTTTTTTCAGCTGCGGAAACATGTTCTTCGACGCTAAGTTAAATTCAATTAATCTGTAAGCTTCATCAAGCACGATAACACCGTCATTAATGCTGTTAAATATCGCATCTTTCGCAACGGGCATAACTGTAAACATACGGGATGAGTTAATGGACCATAAATATAAAAAAGAAGAAACCCATAAAACCATAGGAACTGGATCAATTCCCTGCGGCGTAAAGCCCATTAAATAGACAAAAGCTGTGACGATAGGGACTAATTGCCCGACCATTAATGCAATTAACTGCAGGCGGTAAGCTTTGGCTGTTTCTTTCCAGCGGTAAACGGCGAGCAAAAAAGCAACGAACATAGACGAAAAGATGAACATGCCGTGAATCGTATACCATGGTCCAATTTCTTGATGAATGTAAGGAGCACCTAAAACTGGGTCAATTTCAAACACGCGGTAATGAAGGTGATGCCAGTCATTTGTTGCGACCATGATCAAACTAATAAAAGGAATGATGAAAAGCGCAAAAATATGCTTTTTCCTTACCTTTATGCCGACATACTGCATAACAAACAGCAGCCCTGCAGGAGGCGAAAAAGGCATGCCCACGTATTGAACGACGGTCCAAAATTTCATTTCCTCAAGATTAACAGATAGTAAGCTAAAGGCCGCACCCATACAATAAATAGCGGTGAAACCTGTATGAAGAATAAATAAATGCGCAATATTGCTGTAGTGGTGACGTTTAATAAACACGTAAAAGCACAAGTATAAATTAAGAACACCGGACGTACAGATAAGCGTTATATAAGCTGTTAAATCTAAATTCACAATCGTGTCCCTCATTAAGAAATCATTTTTAGTTAAATGTAGCACAATTGAAATGAAATGTGGTTATTTTATGTAGGAAATTAGTAGTGTTGGAGATAGTAGAGGGACTATAAGGATAGGTCTGGACGATGAAAAAATGGTGCCTAAACAACAAGTAATTGAAACGAACGGAGAAGATTTATCTTCAGCTACAAAAGTCAAAGTTTCTCGGTGAAAAACACATGCCTGAAAACACGGGATGTTCCTTCATCTGCGTGTCTTCAGGCATATTTGTATTTGTATTTAAGTTTACTGTTTTACAAAGGTGTCACCTGCATTTTTTTCTGTCTAAAAAAGACCCAATCCTTAAAGCCGATTTCTTTAAGGCGCTTTTTTACGAGTTCAAAGTCGTCGCCAATGCGCTCCGGATCATGAGCATCGGAGCCAAATGTCATGCGTACCCCGTAGTGCAGAGCTCTTTCCAAAATATCGTCTGCAGGATACCAGCCTCCGCAGTCTTTGGTTTTGCCTGATGTATTCACTTCTATGGCAATGTCATGTGCTGAAATCACTTTTAGCGTTTGATCAATAACAGCTGTCTGAATAGAAGAAAAAGAAGGATAGAATCCTTTCATGGCATCAATATGGCCAAGAATCTGAAACATTCTGCTTCGGGCGGATTCTTCGATCAATTGATAATACGTTTCTTTCGTGCGCTGCTTTTCTTGCTGAGAAAGGCCTTCCCAGCGCGTTTTATGAAAGATGCTGACTTCATCAACTTGATGGACAGAGCCGATTATGTAGTCAAACGGATATTTTTCATAGTAGCTACGATATATTTTTGCATGATCGGGAAAGAAATCAGACTCTACGCCTAACAGCACTTCAATTTTTTCTTTATATTCTTCTTTTAGTTTCAAAATCTCAGCTACATATCCGGAGAATGCGCTTTTTCCCATCGCAATGTGAGGATACGGCTGGTCTTCTTCGCTTGCGAAATAAGGAGAATGATCCGAAATCCCAATGATATCAAGGCCTTTATCAATAGATGCCTCTATATAATCTCGAATCGTTCCGCGAGCATGTCCGCATCGGTCGTGATGGGTATGAAAATCAAATTTTAAGTCAGCCTTCATTTTTCATCACCTCTGTCATCTTTTTATGTGGTTTATAGAGTATTCTACAGAGAAACAAAGTATCCCCCTTAGAAATGGATGAAGCGAATATTTCTTGGGCTTACGGATGTTTCATCTACTAAAAAGATTGTACAGAAACAAGTTATTTTATTTAATTTACTGCAAAAATTGACATGGAATCCATACCAAAAGTTACATTTGATTCGGCAAGCTAAAACGCATATACTACTCATACACGATCTGAAATAACGTTCAGGTAATCGCTGCATCATTTGATGTAGAGGAAAGTCCATGCTCGCACGGTGCTGAGATGCCCGTAGTGTTCGTGCCTAGTGAAAAAATAAGCTAGGGCAGCTTGGCTTATAGCTTAGCTGACGGCGGGAAAAACCACCTAAGTCCTCGGATATGGTCGAGTATCCCTGAAAGTGCCACAGTGACGAAGCTTTGCTGGAAACAGCAAAGGTGGAACGCGGTAAACCCCACGAGCGAGAAACCCAAACAATGGTAGGGGAACTGTCTCTAAGGAATTCAACGGAGAGACGGACGGTTACATGTGTAATCGTAGATAGATGATTACCGCCTGAGTACGAGAGTAAAATCGTTTGCAGTACAAAGGTACAAAACATGGCTTATCGAACGTTGTTGAAACAGAGACTGACTATAAATATGTAATCAAAACAAACCAATTGGGTTTGTTTTTTTGTTTGTTATTTTTCAACTCGTAGCCGACTCATTGATAGAGTGCTTGAATTTCTTTACATATGTAAATACATATTGCCTAAATTGTTGTATAGTTTACTTGTACTTACTAAACAAGGGGAAAGGGAGAAGATGGATGATTAAAAAAATGGAACATACAGCAATTATTGTTGGAAATATGGATGAGACGATTCACTACTACGGGGATATGTTTGGCTTTAAAGTTCGCCTTCAAGGATCTAACGAGAAAAGAGAGATGGCTTTTTTGTATCTTGAAGAACAGCCGGGTATGGAAATTGAGCTCATTCGAGATATTGATCCGATTGGAGAGTATAACAAAAGCGGGATTGTTAACCACCTTGCCTTTACGGTAGAAGATATAAATAAGGCAATTCAACATTATAAGAGCAAAGGAATTGAATTTTTATCACCGGAACCTCAGCCAACACTTGAAGGCGGTCGTATGATTTTATTTCACGGACCTAATGATGAATTGCTGCAGTTAGTAGAACGGGTTAAACTTTAAAACGTTTACTTTAAGAGGTACATATAAGAAAAAATGTGTGTTACATTCTCAAAAAAGACCTTTCTTTTATGGTGATAGAAAGGTCTTTTTGATGTATAGTTACTATGATATCTTAGTTAGCTTTTTAATAACTTTCCTTACGGTTCAAGACAAATTCTTCTTTCTGCTAGAAAATGATGAGTATAAAATTTTAATAAGTGCCGTATACAGCAATCGACAAGAGGAACTAAAAACATCCTCAAGTATGTTTCCATTTTTTATAGTAGCATCTTCTAATTTATAATGTATAATTCATTATAATCATATTTTTCATACATCTATGTAATGAGTAGAGCCGCTTGATAAGGAGATGGTACAAAATGGAATGGCAGCAGTTTAAATATTTTCAAACGCTAGCACGTACGCAGCATATGACGCGCGCAGCAGAAAAGCTGTTAATTACGCAGCCTGCGCTCAGTCGTTCAATCGCTCGTTTTGAAGAGGAAGTAGGAGCGCCGCTATTTGACCGGCAAGGACGTTCCATTCGATTGAATCAATACGGTAAAGTCTTTTTGAAGCGTGTAGATAATATGATGAAAGAATTTGATAAAGGACAAGAGGAAATTCAAGCGCTGCTAGATCCTGAGAAAGGGCAGGTGTCACTTGGATTTTTGCATACGCTCAGCACGGATTTAATTCCAGATTTAATTGCGTCGTTTCGCAGCTTATATCCTAAAGTGAATTTTCAGCTGAGGCAAAGTCCTTCTCACGTGCTTCTTGAGCAGCTGGAGCTCGGTGAACTGGACCTTTGTTTGATTGCGCCTATGGAAGAAAAATCGTTCATTAAGTGGCATCATCTTTGGAGTGAAGAGCTGTTTGTGATCGTACCGAAAAATCACCGGTATGCTGATCGTGAAAGAATTGCACTAGAAGAAATTGCTGAGGAATCATTTATTCACTTAAAAGAAGGTTTTTCTCTTCGTCTTACGTTTGAGCAGTTATTTGAAGAGACAGGGGGAAAGCCTCACATTATGTTTGAAGGAGAGGAAGCTGACACCGTAGCGGGACTTGTAGGAGCCGGTTTAGGAATTTCTATCCTTCCAGATTTACACGGAATAGATCAAAGCAAAATAGTGAAAATCCCATTAGCTAAAGCCAACTGTCACCGAGTAATTGGACTAGCATGGATTGAAGGAAGATATCTATCACCGGCTGTTAAACAGTTTAGAAACTTTGTTTTACATAAATTTAATGATCAGAAATAAAGATGTTTCATGGCCTAGGCTTGTTTACAAATTTAGTCCTTTTTTCGTTTGAATAATCGTTTTAAAATCGATCTTTTTTTACCTACTACGCTGCTTTCTTTTGAAGCTTCTACTAATTCTGAAATGGCCTGCTGCTCACGCAAGCTTTTACGCAAAGATTGAATAAGCTGCTTGTCTTTTTCCTGAAGAATTTGTTTTGTATCAGGTTCTTGTTGGGGTGAAGGCTGTACAGGAAGTTCAGAAGTTGTCGGCTGCTGGTCGTCGGCCTCGGGCTGGTCAGCGGTTTCTGCTGTGTTCTCTATGTCCTCTTTGTCTTCGGCTTCTTCTAGAGACACGGCAGCTTGATCCTCGCTTGTAGTCAAAGAGAATTCTTTTTGCAGAGATTCATTAATTTCTTCTGCTTGATAACCCTCATCATAAAGCTGCTTAATTTTCAGTAAAACGGTCGCAGCCGCAGCTTCATATTGTTTTGGTCGATGATCCTCTTTTTGTATAAAGAAATATTGGAATTTATCTATATATCTTCTGATGGTTGAAGTAGGAATACTTGTTTCTTTAGATAATTCTTTTACACTAAGCCATTTTGTCATTTTCTCACCACTTTTTAAATGATTACTTATTCGTCAGCATCAATTTGAAATTGTATTAGTATCTACTGTTTATCTTATCATGTAACGCTTCTACGTACCTTGCTGTGTTGGTTTCTGTAACGTTTTTATAATCACAGTGTCATAAATGAGGTATAAGCTGCCACTCGCACAAAGATTTGTTAGTTGAAGAATAGGAAATAATCAGTAAGTATTTGTTTGGAGTATGTTAAACAATGATGAGCGTACTTCTTATTATCTTATAATGTTGCTGAAGAAAAATCGAGTGATTCCTTCACTGTTTATTTAATATGGTAATGTTGTACTAAAGAAGAAACGAAAGGAGGAGCGACTTGAGTTTTACAGAACGAGCAGTAGCACTTATTAAACAAATACCATCCGGGAAAGTAATGACATACGGACAAATCGCCCGCCTGGCTGGTAGTCCGCGAGGTGCAAGGCAAGTTGTACGAGTATTGCACTCGATGAGTAAGAAATATAAACTCCCTTGGCACCGAGTTATCAACTCCAAAGGAGAAATTGGATTTAAAGACGAAGAAATGCACCTTGTTCAAAAACATTCACTCGAAGCGGAAGGAATAATCGTTTCTTCGGATGGAAAGCTTGACCTTAAAGTCTATCTCTATGAACCTGAAGTGCATAAATAACAAAAAAGCTATCTGAAACAGATAGCTTTTTTGTTATTTATGTTTTTCAAAAGCCAGCTTTAATCCAAATCCAATTAACACCACGCCCGTTGCTTTGTCCATAAAGCGCTGCACGCTAGGTGTTGTAAGCCATTTTCGTAAATAGTTAATAAAAAAGACGAATACGAAAAACCACGTGATAGCGAGGATCGTATACGTTATTCCCATCAGAAGTAATTGAAGAGTTACGTTTTGATCATTTTGAACAAATTGAGGTAAAAAAGTTAAGAAAAATACCGCCACTTTTGGATTAAGGACGTTTGAGACCAGACCTTGACGAAAAGCAGATGTTTCTTTTGTTTTTTCTTCTTTTGCAGAAGAACCTGTATCGCTTTTTTTAGAAAGGAAAGCAGAAATTCCTAAGTACATTAAATAGACGGCTCCTGCGTATTTTACGATTTCAAATGCAAGAGCTGACTGAAGAAGAAGAGCTGATAAACCAAACGTAGCGGCGAGTGTGTGAACTAAAGAACCGCTCGCTAAGCCTAATGCCATTTTATAGCCGCCCGTTTGTCCATCTGCCATCGTTCGTTTGGTAATAAGAGCAGTATCAATACCAGGACTCATAATCACAAATAATGTAAGAACCAAAAAGGTCAAGATGTCATTCATTTTTTTCTTCCTCCTTACTGTGATAGTATTAAATTGTAATTTATTTATTAAATATAATTTAACATAAGTAACGTCGTTTATTAAGTTTAACTTAATAAAATTAAATGTAATTAAACATCTTTTACGGAGGAATCATCATGGAAAACATAGATATTGGAAAAAAAGTAGAGAAATTTCGAAAAGAAAAGGGGCTAAGCAGTCGAGACTTAGCAAAATTAGCGGACATCACGCCATCTATGTTAAGTCAAATTGAACGGGGATTAGCTAACCCGTCCATTTCAACGCTTAAACTTTTAGCAAAAAGCCTCGATGTGCCTACCTTCAGCTTTTTGCTCGAAGAAATAAATACATCTCATTTAGTCGTAAGGTCGAATGAGCGTAAAACAATGAAGGTAAAAGAGCTAACGTATTCGCTGCTATCGCCCGATTTCACAGGGAATCTAGCTACGGCCATTATGGAAGTACCGCCGATGATGGCTTCATCAGAAACTCCTTTAGCACATAAAGGAGAGGAAGTGGCATACGTCTTAGAAGGGAAAATTAAAGTGTATTTGGACGAGGAAGTATACGTGTTAGAAAAAGGAGATAGTGTCAAAATTCCTTCGCATCTGAATCATAAATGGGAGAATACGTTTGAAGAGAAAGCCGTTATTTTATTTTCCGTTACGCCGCCTATTTTTTAAAGTACTTACGGTTTTTATACTGCTCATCTTCAGTGTGAGACACTTTTATTATATAAATGTGATAAAACTATCATGTTTGTGAGAGTAAACAATTGATAAAATAGCATTGTTGGTAATCTCTACCTAAGAGAATACATACTAAATACTTTTTTTGAAAGGTGTTGAAGGGTAATGAAGACATGGAAAAAGATGTTTCGCGCTTCAAAGCTCCAAAAAATGCTGCCTGTATTCGCTCTTTCGTGCGCGGCGGTTGTAGGCTTTTCAAGCAGCGAGGTACATGCTGAAACGGTAAAATGTCAAAGACAAGAAACAAAGAGTGATCGAGAGTTTGCTAAGCTTGAAGAAAAATATGATGCGAATCTTGGCGTTTTTGCATTAGATACAGGCACCAATAAAACGGTAACGTATCACCCGGACGAGCGTTTTGCTTATGCGTCTACTCATAAGGCTCTCGCTGTCGGTGCACTTTTACAGCAGAAGTCAATTGAAGATCTCAACGAACGAATCTTTTATACGCGCGATGACCTTGTAAACTACAATCCAATTACAGAAAAACACGTAGATACAGGCATGACTCTTCGAGAACTCGCAGATGCATCGCTTCGCTACAGCGACAATACGGCAGGGAACTTAATTCTGCAGCAGCTGGGCGGACCGGATGGATTTAAAGAAGCTTTAGAAAACATAGGAGACGATGTGACGCTGCCTGAGCGCTTTGAACCGGATTTAAATGAAGTGAATCCAGGAGAAACCCACGATACAAGTACACCAAGAGCACTCGCTGCAAGTCTTCAAAAATATGTACTTGGACAGGCACTTCCTGAAGACAAACGTGCACTTTTAACAGATTTGATGAAGCGAAACACAACAGGGGATGCGTTAATACGAGCGGGCGTGCCGAAAAGCTGGGAAGTAGCCGATAAGACAGGCGCAGGCTCATACGCGACGCGAAATGATATTGCTATCCTTTGGCCGCCAAAAGGAGATCCAATTGTTCTTGCGATCCTCTCCAATCGTACGGAAAAAGATGCAGAGTATAATGATAAACTAATTGCAGAAGCGGCTAAACAAGCGGTGAAGACTCTTAAAGTTACTCGTAAATAAAATTGGATAATAGTAGTTTAAATGTAAAAAAAAATTGAAAAGATCGATAGAACATTCTATTATTAATTAGAAAAAATATAGGAAGGAAGTATCTCTTTTGAAAAAGATTTTTCCAATTGTTCTATCTTTCGGTTTATTAACGAGCGTATCTTTTAGCACAGTTTCAAACGTAGATGCGGCAGCTAAATCTTACAAAAACTGTACGGAATTAAACAAAGACTACAAAGGCGGCGTAGCTCGTGCGGCTAATGTAACAAATAAAGGCGGCAAAACAAAGTACAAACCGTATGTGTCAAAATCACTGTATGATGCCAATACAAAGCTAGATCGAGATAAAGACTACATTGCCTGTGAAAAATAAATACTAGCTCATCACTCATCCAAGCGTTTATTATAAGCGCTTGGATTTTTTATTATCATCAACTTCTATATGTTGCGAGCTGAGGTCAAAAATTAGTCAAATCGCACAAAATAATATCAGAAAATTCACATAAATAATAATGAACTTGCGTTGAAATTCGTATACACTATGTACATGTTAAGTTAACTCACATTAAATGTTAGTAATAAGAGTGGAAACATCATAAAAAAGGAGTTGAGTGTATAGTGTCTACAAATGCAACAAGTTCCGTTATAGAAGAGGTGCATTCTCATCAAGATGCAGGCCTTGATCCGTCACTAAAGCCAAAAGCGGAAAGTGATCGAAAGCTAACTCCGATGTCCTATATGTTTATGTGGATTGGAGACGGCGTTAATTTAGGAAATATGACGCTTGGCGCAAGCATAGTAGTAGCAGGTACTGCGGTATTAAATCTTTTTCAAACGTTTGTGGCAGCGATTATTGCCATTGGTATTATTTCTACTTTTTTTGTGTTAAACGATCGAATTGGCTATAAGACGGGCATACCGTATGTGATGCAGCTTCGAATGTCTTTTGGAATAAAAGGATCCGTCATATCGTCTCTTTTACGAGGTATTCCAGCTATCATTTGGTATGGTTTCCAAAGCTGGACAGGCGGTACCGCTTTAAACGAAATCGGGAAAATTGTGACTAAAGGGTCTTTTGATAATCTTGTTCTTTGCTTTATTATCATTCAGCTGCTGCAAATCGTGCTTTCTCTGTACAGCTTCCACGCGGTTAAATGGGTAGAGATGCTTGCTTCAATCATCATATTGCTTGGCCTTGTTTATGTATTTGGCGTTCTTTTAACTTCTCATAGTGAGGTAGTAGGGGAGAAGTGGGTAGATACAAAAGGTTCATGGGGACTTCCGTTCTTTTCTTTCATTATGATGTTCATGGGGAATTATGCAGCGATTTTTCTAAGCGCAGCCGATTACTCTAGAGAACTGAAGCCAGGAATTAGCGACACAAAGCGTGGGTTCTTATACTTTACACCAATTCTAGTAGCCTACGGATTCGTTCTTACAATCGGGGCAATGCTTGCTTCTGCTACGGGTATTTCCAATCCAGTTAAAGCGTTCGCGGTTGTAGTGGATAATTCATATATTACCGTTGCTGTATCGGCTTTTATTGTGATTGGCGTTATTGCCGTAAATATGGTGGCAAATATTATTCCGCCTACGTATGTGATTACGCTGCTGACAAAAGCAAATTATAAACTGGCGGTTACCATTACTGGACTGCTTGCCTTTTGCTCGTTCCCTTGGGTGCTTGTTCAAGATTCATCAGCTGCAGGTCTTGGTTTGTTCATTTTGATTTACTCTGCTTTTTTAGGTCCAATTGTTTCTATTTTACTGGTTGATTACTATATTTTACGAAAACAAAGAGTAAACGTAGAAGAATTGTATCAAGAAAAAGGGCCGTTTTCCGGCTACAATCCATGCGCCATGCTTGCGATGCTCATCGGCGCAGGTGCTGCGTTTATCGAAGTCGATTTAGGCTGGATTATAGGAGTGGTAGTTGCAGGAGTTGCGTATATTCTTTTAACGAAATTTGCTTTTAAACATTCAAAATTTAAAAAAGGAACCATCTTTGAATACTAACATTCCATCGATAAAAGCCTTTGCTTGCTGCAAAGGCTTTTATCACGTCGGATTAAATCTCTTTGTCTAGTTTCCTAAAAAGTGGGTAAAGTAAAGAAGAGAAAAAAGTTACCTCTATTATGAGTTGCTTTTACAGGAGCGCATCTAATGTATCGCATCAATCATAGCATAAAGGAGAGGGTAGAGTATGTATGAATTTAGAGTGTATACTCTTCGGGATGGAAGCGAAAAGGTAATCAAAACGCTGAAACATGAATCGTTTGCTGATGAAATTCAACGAGCGGGAATTAAGCAAACGGAAATTGCGCAAACACAGCTAGTAGATAAACCGAGATAACGTATTTGTCTTTATTTTTACATGTTTTAAAAAAGCGGGATTCCTGTGTTTTCACGCAGGAACCCCGCTTTTCTGATTTCTTATAGTTCTTCACCGTTTGTTTCAATCACATGTTTGTACCAGTTAAAGGAATCTTTTTTGTAGCGCTTCATTGATCCGTTTCCTTCGTTGTCACGGTCGACATAAATCATGCCGTATCGCTTTTTCATTTCGCCTGTTGTAAAGGAAACAATATCAATAATTCCCCATGGCGTATAGCCCATTAAATCAACACCATCGTACGTTACAGCTTTTTCTAACGCTTCGATGTGCGATTTTAAATATTCAATTCGTGATGCGTCATGAATGGATCCGTCTTCTTCAACCGTATCAATGGCACCAAATCCGTTTTCTACGATGAACAGCGGAATTTGATAGCGGTCGTAGAAGCGGTTTAACGTATAGCGCAAGCCCGTTGGATCAATTGACCAGCCCCAATCGCTTGATTTGATATAAGGATTTGCTACGCCGTTTGGCAATCCGCCGTTTACGATATCGCCCGTGTTATCAGCTTCAACGTCGCTTTTAACCGTTGTGGACATGTAATAGCTGAAGCCTAAATAATCAACTTTTCCGTTTCGTAAAATTTCTTCGTCGCCTTCTTCAAACGGAATATGATAGCCTTCTCGTTCGAATTCTTTTAACGCATAACTTGGGTAATAGCCGCGAACTTGAACGTCAGGGAAGAAGTAGCGCTGTCTCATTGTTTCTTCTGCTAACATCACATCTTCAGGATTTGAAGAATACGGATAGATTGGCACATGTGAAACCATCGCTCCGATTTGGAAATTCGGATTAATTTCTTTTCCTTTTGATACGGCAAGAGCGCTTGCAAGCAGTTCATGATGTCCTGCTTGATACATCACTTCTTTTGCATTTTCACCCGGCTTTACAGAAACGCCGGAGTTCGTCCATAAGAATAGAGGGTTGTGTACGTCCATTTTGTTGTTAATTTCATTAAACGTCATCCAGTACGTGACTTTGTCTTTATAGCGGTCGAAACAAACTTCAGCGAACTTCACAAAGCAGTCCACCGTTTTTCGGCTTCTAAATCCGCCGTATTCTCGAGCTAAATGCAGGGGCATTTCAAAGTGAGAAAGCGTAATAACCGGTTCAATTCCATGCTTTAACAGTTCATCAAATACATCATCGTAGAATTTTAGTCCTTCTTCGTTTGGCTCAGCTTCATCGCCTTTAGGGAAAATACGGCTCCAGCCAATAGACGTTCGCAAACATTTTAAGCCCATTTCTGCAAACAGTGCGATATCTTCTTTATAGTGGTGATAAAAATCAATTGCTTCGTGATTTGGATAAAATTTATCTTCTTCCACTGTTTCAGTGATTTGTCGCGCTACACCGTGTGCACCTGCAGTCATAACGTCTACTACGCTCGGTCCTTTTCCGCCTTGGTTCCATCCACCTTCAAATTGATGAGCTGCTAATGCGCCGCCCCATAAAAAATTCTTTGGCATCTTTGTCATTGTTAGTTCCTCCTTATTTCACTACGGTAAATAATGTTTGATTCAGCCCGCTATTTTTAATATCTTCAACAATCACTTCTCGATAAGCACTTGAATTGGTGATAATAACCGGCGTAATGGTTTGTAATCCCTGTGTTTCAATAAATTTTTTATCAAATTCAATCAGTAAATCGCCTTTTTTAAACTTTACACCGTCTTCTACATGCAGCGTAAACGGCTTGCCGTCTAACGTAACGGTATCTAATCCAATATGAACAAGTAATTCAACGCCGTATTCTGATCGAAGGCCGATGGCGTGCTTTGTTGGTGCTACCATAACAACCGTTCCGTCAAAAGGTGCATAAAGCTTATTATCTGAAGGATCAATCGCTAATCCTTCTCCCATCGCACCTGAGCTGAATACTTCGTCCGGTACGCTAGAAAGAAGAATGACTTTTCCGCTAAACGGTGCGCTGATCGTTTCTTCATTGTCGTTGGGATTGCTGACGGCTACTTCGTTTAAAGGAGCAGCAGCTGCTTCTTTTGCTGCATCTTCTCCGTAACCAAACACTTGAATAAGCACAACGGGAAGAATAATCGCAATGGCACATCCAATTAAAATTCCCCAGATTGACATCGGGTAGTCTTGACTGATTCCGTTTACAATGGTCAGAGGTCCGGGCAGTCCTGCGTAAGCAAAGTAATAAGGGTGAAAGAAGCTTGCTACAACAGCACCAATAGCACCTGAAATGCATCCAAAGATAAACGGCTTTTTAAAACGTAAGTTCACGCCGTAAATGGCCGGTTCTGTAATACCAAATAGCCCTGTTATCCCGGCTGATACGCTGACTTTGCGTGCTTCTTGGCTTTTTGCTTTTAAAATAACCCCAAGTACCGCTCCGACTTGAGCTACCACGGCAATTGTTTGATACGCTTGGAATGAGTCTCTGCCGTTTAAATCAAAGTTTGCAAGTACCATCGGCGTAATTCCCCAGTGTACTCCAAAGATCACAACAATTTGCCAGAAGCCGCCAATGATTGCTCCAGCTAAGGCAGGTACGTTCTCAGCTAAAAAGTTATAGCTATGAGCGATTCCATTAGCCCCCATCGTGGTAACAGGACCAATAAGTAAAATTGTTACTGGAACCATAATTACCATACATAAAAACGGAACAAACAGCGGTCTAACGACTTCATGAATGCTCTTATTTAGGAACCTTTCAAGATAAGACAAGATCCATACTAAAAATAAAGGCGGTAAAACAGAAGAAGTATAGACCGTTTCGGATAAGGGAAGACCTAAAAACGTAATGCTGCTTCCGTCTGAAATTTTCGCCGCCATTTCTGCCCATGTTGGACTAACTAATGCTGCACAGCAAGCCACTGCGATGTAGGTATTGGTTTTAAAATGCTTGGATGCTGTGATGGCGATAAAAATCGGTAAAAAAACAAACGGTGCCCATGAAATGAAGCTTAATACTTGATAGGTGCCCGTTTTTGCAAAGCTATCCGAAAACAAATTAATTAGTATTAATGAGCCCTGTAAAATCCCTGCCGCTGCTAAGATGTATACAAATGGTGCAAACACAGCGGACATCGTAGCAATCACACGGTTTAAGATCGTACCTTTGTTTTCAGTTTGCTCCTCAGTGGTATCCAAGTTTACTAAACTAGCAAACTCTTCATAAACATCTCCCACGTGTTGCCCAATAACAACTTGAAACTGTCCGCTGTTTTCAACAACCGTAATGACACCAGGCATAGAAGACACCTTGCGTTTGGCATCTGGCTTCGAGCGCTTTAACACAATTCGAAGTCTAGTGGCACAGCGTGTAGCGCTTACAATATTTTCTTCGCCGCCTACCGCATCTAAAATGTCTGCTGCAAGCTTGTGATAATCTCTAATTTTCCCTCCCATATGTTCAACCCCCTTGTTGATTATACGCTTTCAGTATAATTGTATCGATACAATTTATCAATACCCTAATAAAATAATAATTAATGAATAATTAAAGTTTATGGTATAGAGTTAGATTATGGTATAATCGTGTTATTCTTGAGACAAATTCAGTAAAGAGGTATAGCTATGATTAAATACCAACAAATTGCAATTGAAATTGAAACCTATATTGAAGACCATAAGCTTCAGCAAGGAGATAAGCTGCCGGTATTAGAAACGCTGATGGCGCAGTTTAAGGCAAGCAAAAGTACGGTAACAAAGGCCTTAGATCTGCTTGAGAAAAAAGGCGTGGTTTTTCAAGTAAGAGGAAGCGGCATTTTTGTCCGTCGTCATAAACGAACAGGCTATATTGGCTTGCTTTCCAATCAAGGATTCACGAGTGAACTTGAAGATTTTCAGTTAACGTCGGAAGTGATTGAGTTAGATGTACGAAAGCCGACGCAAGAAGCCGCGTTAAATTTAAACATAGAAGAAAATAGTGACGTCTATTATGTAAAAAGAGTACGGTATATCAACGGTCAGACGCTTTGTCTAGAAGAATCGTTTTATAATAAATCCATCGTTACGTACTTGAATAACGAAATTGTTTCTCAGTCTATTTTTCATTACATTAAAGAAGGACTTGGCTTAAAAATCGGGTTTTCTGATCTATATCTTCACGTTGGCAAGCTGAACGAAGAAGAAGCTACGTACTTAGGATTAAAAGAAGGCGATCCTAAATTATTTATTGAAACGCTTTTCCACTTAGCCAACGGCCAGCCGTTTGACTTTTCAAAAGTGACGTACAACTATGAACAATCTCAGTTCTTTTTACAAGCAACGAGTCATGTTTTATAAAAAAATGTCTGTCTCTCAATTAGTAAGGAACGAGAGGCAGGCGCTTTTTTCTTTATTTCCCTAATGAAGATACGAAAAAAGAGAAAGATTGTAATAAATAGGAAGTTGATATACGATAAAATGGTTACAAGATTTATGGAGATAGGGAAAGAGGTACTAAGGTGAAAAAGATGCTGAGTTATCTTATTCCAATGCTTTTTATGTTTGGTTTGCTTTCCATGAATTTATTTCAGCCGACTAAAGGAGATTTTATCGCTGTAGGTGTGATATCAATTCTTGTAGGTGCGGTGATTGGTTTTGTAATAAACATAGGTTATACATTATTAAAAACAGTCAAAAGCAAGGTGGAGTAAAGTAATTAGAGGGGGTAGAGTTTTTGAGTGAAAGTATCATTATTCAGCCATATACGAGCAAGTATCAACAGCAAGTAGTAGATTTAATTCTTCATATTCAGCAGCAAGAATACCAAGTTCCAATAACGGAAAAAGATCAGCCTGATTTGTTTGAAATCGAAAGCTTTTATCAACAGGGAAACGGAAACTTCTGGGTTGCTGTTTGCAACGAAAGAGTAGTAGGAAGCGTAGCTTTAATAGACATTGGCAGCCGTCAAGTAGCGCTGCGGAAAATGTTTGTAGCAAAGTCTTATAGAGGAGCGAACTTCAAAACAGCTCACCGGTTATTGCATACAGCCATCGCGTGGGCAAAACAGAGAGAAGTGGAAAGAATATATTTAGGAACCACATTACAATACAGAGCTGCTCATCGATTTTATGAGAAAAATGGGTTTCAACATATAGAGAAAGAAAAGCTGCCTGAGAATTTCCCGGTGATGAACGTAGATAAAAAGTTTTATACATATAAGGTATAAGCTAAGCCTTTGTGCAAAATCATATCGGTTATTGTAATGCACGATAGATATGAGAGCTGTGTTTGTAGCAAAACATATAAAAAAGACGGTCTATGCATATTAGATCGTCTTTTTATATAGCCTGTTTATAAGGATGGATGATAACCCAAACGGCAATGAGCAGCTCAACGTTACAATGAGGATTCGCGGGAAGAGACTAAAAGCGGATATCCCGTCGCTTAGCAAAAATAAAGTTAATACGGCGAGTGCTCCAACGATACCGAAAAGAAGATATAGAATTAGTTCAATTAATATCTTAAGTGAATTTATGTATTTCATGATGCTTGTTATAGCTATTGAACAAGGGAGGCCTACTATAATGATGAATGGAGCCGTAAGATATACACCAATAAGCAAAGTCGATAAATAATCTAATATACTTGTATAGCCAAGGGAATTTAATTCAAATATTTCGATGCAAACTGCACCGCCGCATATCGATGAAGTAATAGTTGCAAGTATTCGTTTAATAAGCTTCACAGTCGTTCTCCTAGACGTGCTTTTTTCAATAGACTTTGAAAAATACTAGCATCCATTAAAAGAAAAATAGAGATAGGTGTTGGGACTGCTAAAAGAAAGCTTATACTTTAGCTTAATAACAAAAGCCGCTAGGTAAACGAATCTAGCGGCTTTTACTTTGGCAATGTCTCTTGATAATGAACTCTTTTTTTTAGTAGCAAATTGTCTAACTGAGCAATTAAAATCCCCGCAACCACAATAATAGAACCAATCAGTTCTTTAAGCGTAAACAGCTCATGCAAAAAAAGAACGGCAAAAAGCGCAGCAAAAATAGGCTCTGTTGCAAAAATAAGTCCTGTGTGAGTAGGAGTTGTATAGCGCTGCGCAATAGCTTGACAAATGAATCCAATCGCGCTGCAAAGAACGCCAAGACCTAAAATCGCAATCCATGATGATAAAGTAGCTGGAATGCTGGGATGTTCAAATAAAAAACTGCAAATCAGTGCAAATAATCCAGCAAAACCTAGCTGTAAAATGCCGAGAGCAATTGGATTTTCGTTTTTCGTAAACGTGCCGGTCAGCGTAATATGAATGGCATAACATAGCGCCGTTCCAATGCAAAGTACATCACCAGTATTCATATGAAAGGAGTGCTTTAAAGTTAAAACACCTATACCGGTTAGGGTAGTGATAATACCGAGCCCAATCGGCCAAGAAGGAAGCTTCTTTACTAACAGGCAGTTGAGCAATGGAACAAAAATGACCGTTAAACTGACAAGAAATCCGGCATTTGAAGCAGACGTCATGCTGACGCCAAACGTGACAAATGAAAAAACTGAAAACAGTAAAAAGCCTAAAATAGCGGATGATAAAATCATTTTGCGCGTGATATGTAGTAAAGGCTTATAGAAAAACAGTCCGGCAATCAAAAAAGCAATTAAACATCTAAGTGCAATGATAGTAAATGACCCGAGCGAACTCAGCCCCATTTTCATAAACACGTACGACATGCCCCAAAATACATTTACACCAACCATCATCATATTTGCTCGTGTGCGGTAACTCACGTTCAACCCTCCATTGTTTATGATGTACTCACAGTATACAAAGGAATTTGATATTAATAAAATGAATCTTTATAATGATGAACATGAATTAAATTCATGTTAAGGCGGGAGAAAATGAGCTTAGTGAAATATGAAATTTTAAACAAAGTAGCGGAAGTGAGAAGCTTTACAAAAGCGGCAGATGCGCTGGCGCTCACGCAGTCAGCGGTCAGTCATGCCATTACAAATCTTGAAACAGAATTTGGATTTCCGCTTGTGAATCGAAACAGATCAGGTATTACCTTAACAACAGAAGGCGAAGCGATGCTTCTTGCTATTCGGAATGTGCTCCAAGAAAATGAAAAAGTTCATCAAGAAGCAGCCAGTCTCTTAGGACTTGCGAAAGGAACCATCAAAATCGGTATTTTTAAAAGCGTATCGACCAAGTGGCTCCCCGAAATTATTCAGCTTATGGAAAAAAACTACCCTGAGATTCAAATTCAGCTTAAAGAAGGCGATTACCTTGAAATTGAACAGTGGCTGCTGAGCGGAGAAATAGACTGCGGCTTTATCAACATTACGCATTCAAGTCAATTTCATATTATTTCTTTAAAAAAAGACCGGCTGCTGTGCGTCGTATCGAATCAAAGTGCTCTATACCATCAGAAAACCGTTTCTTTTGAAGATCTAGAGAAAGAACCGTTTATTATGCCGACATACGGCGGTTATCATGATATTAAGCAATTGTTTGAAGAACGTGGCATTCAGCCTGACATTCGTTTTGAATTAATGGATGAAAGTGCTATTTTATCGATGGTTACGCATCACTTAGGAATTAGCATTTTACCTGAAATGCTTTTGGATTCGATCCCGCAAGAGCTGCGTGCGATTCCGTTTCAAGTAGACAGCTACCGTTCAATTGGTCTAGCTACTCGTTATCATCTTTCACCTGCAGCCAAAAAATTTGCTGAAACAACGCAAGCATGGCTGCAGGATTCGGATAAGTAGAAGATTATTTATATAGCAAAATCGGTTAATTCATAAGACTCTTAGGAACTAAGCGCATCTTTGTGCTATAATAAAGCTATACAATTACCTATTAGTCATCATTGATGACTAATTTTTTTTGGAGGATAATATGGAAGATTTATTACAATTAAAGAACAAGAACATTGTGATCATGGGAGTTGCCAACGACAGAAGTATTGCTTGGGGTGTTGCAAAAGCCCTTCATCAAGTAGGAGCAAACTTAATTTTTACATACCGTAAAGAACGTTCACTAGGAAAGTTAAACAAGCTGCTAGAAAAAAATGAAATTCAAGCATCATTAATTGCAGAATGTGATGTAAACAGCGACGAAAGCATTGAAGCAGCGTTCAAAAAAATCGGAGAAGAAGCAGGCATAGTTCACGGAGTGATTCACTCTGTTGCGTTTGCTCATTCAGAAGATTTAAACGGCGAGTTTATTAATACATCAAGAAGCGGATATGCATTTGCTCAAGATACAAGCGCTTATTCACTTATCGCGGTAGCAAAAGCAGCAAAACCTCTTATGACAGAAGGCGGTTCTCTTGTGGCAATGAGCTATCTTGGTGCAGAACGTGCAGTTGAAGGCTATAACGTAATGGGCGTAGCGAAAGCAGCGCTTGAGTCTTCAGTAAAATACTTAGCATTAGACTTAGGAAAAGACAATATCCGCGTAAATGCGATTTCAGCAGGCCCAATTCGTACGCTTGCAGCGAAAGGCATTTCTGACTTTAACCAAATTCTTCACCATGTTGAAGAAAAAGCACCTCTTAAGCGTAACGTAACGCAAGCAGAAGTTGGCGACATGACGGTTGTATTACTGAGCCATCTTTCACGCGGTGTAACAGGAGAAATCGTACACGTAGACGCTGGTTATAATATTGTAGGTTAATTCCTAAACACCTTCTCGAATGAGAAGGTGTTTTTTTGTGGGAAGCTTAGAAATCTATCGTTTCCTCTAGTGAAAATTATGTGTTAAAGGACAAGCATCCAAGCATTATTCCTGCGAATGAATAAAATAGAGAGACACATAAAGAAAGGATGATTACAATTAAAAAAGATGATAAATATTATGTAGAAAAGGCTCATTTTTCTAAGAAACATCATCATTGTTCTTCCAAACAAGGAAATACAAGAGACTCAGCATTTCGTGCTCTTAACCTTACAAACCAGCCCGTATCAGCAAACACTCCTGTAAAAGTTTCTTATCAGTTTAAACAATTTGATTTAGCAAATGAATACAATCCTGTTACGTCTGTTTTTCGCCCCAAAAAAGATGGCGTATATTCCCTTGTTGCTACAATTGGATTTCTTCCTAACGATACGACTGTCGATTATCGAGCGCGCGTAGAAATTCGTGTCAATGGTACGGCGGTTATCGCGATTGATAACGATTTCTTTGGAGGAAACACTATATTTGTTAACGTAGTATCGGTCTCTACTATTTACAATTTAGAAAAAGGAGATCGAGTTGAAGTCTTCGCGGAAAGTAATGTTGACGGCACAATTGTCACAACAGAAAATGTGTCGCATTTCGAAGCAGCAAGATTTCCATCTCCTTCCGAATAAAGAGCTACATGCATCTTTTGGTGTATAGAAGTCGAGAAAAACCAGTTCAATAAAAGCAGGAAAAAGAAGCAGATTTCTTATAAGAAACCTGCTTCTTTTGCTTATGTTCATTTAAACGTTTCTTTTAGGTTTTTCTCAGCCTTTTTCATAGAAAGGTAGACAAATTCGTGTAAAGAAAGGGCAATCACGGCAGTAATATTAGCAATAAGGCTGATCATAAGAAATACCCATTCTATAATTCCAGATAAGTTTGCGCTTCCGCTTATAAGAGAAGAGCTCATACCTATAAGTAAGATGGTCATTAATAAGGGTAAGAAATGTGTAATTTACAAATAATTAACCCCCTATATTTTAAAAAAGATAAGCTCTAAATCAAAAAATGAACATATGATGTGGCAAAGGAAAAGGAGTTGACGAAATATGCATCAAGGACAGCAACATTACATTCCATGGGAACAATGGCATCACCAGCATCCTCAAGGCACGTGGAATCAATGGCATCAGCAACATCCTCATGTACCTTGGGAGCAGTGGCATAAACAGTATCCGCACGGCACATGGAATCAATGGCATCAACAACATCCATATACACCTTGGAATCAGTGGCATCATCAATATCCGCACGGCACGTGGAATCAGTGGCATCAGCAAAATCCATATGTGCCATGGAACCAGTGGCACCAGCAGCATCCACACAGTTCATGGAATCAATGGCATAATATTTATCATCAAAGCTAATCAGCTTTTTAACACAAAAGGTCCAGTTCCCAAGGAGAACTGGACCTTTTGTGCGCAGATGGTGAATGGTGCAGTAAGCTTATTTTTTATTAATTTATATGAGCCCAGGTGATGTATGAAAACGGAAAAGTCTGTTTAGTCTATAGGGGAGGGGGTACACACAATAAAGCAGGTTAAAGAAAACATTCATGATTTCTAAGGTGGATAAAGTGGATTGGTTCGTATGAAAGGATTCATGTAAATCATCAAAATTAAATATAATTTTCTCGCTTGACAATATACCTATAGGGGTATAATATAGAGCGTGTAAACAACATTAATTCAATAGCAAGGCGGTGATGGTTATGCTCTATATAGCAGTGTTGTTGCTTGCTATTTTATTTATTGCATACAGACGTTATTATCCCGTTAAAAGAATACAGTGCATACGTGAATCTGAAGCAAAAGAACTTGGGCGAACGGTTGTAGATATTCGTCATTATCATGAAGTTCACGATTCGATTAGTATAGTTATTCCGTATGCATATCTCAAACGCTTTTATTCAGAAATTCCACAGGGCAGCGTTCATCTGATTGCCGGAGATAGAGTGGAGTTAAATTTAGGCGTACGGTTCTTACGAAAAAAAGGTTTTGAAGTACGCAGCTATGAGTTAGCAGTGTGTAAAAGTAAAGGAAAGAAAGGGGTATTCGATTATGGAGTATAACCAACAGGTGAAAAATCGCCTGCGCCGAATTGAAGGGCAGCTAAAAGGCGTGCTTAGCATGATGGAGCAAGGAAAAGACTGCCGAGACGTCGTGACTCAATTATCTGCTGCAAGAAGTGCCATTGATCGCACAATGGGAGTCATTGTGAGCAGCAATCTTGAACAGTGCGTCAGAGAAAGCCTGGAGCAAGGAGAGTCAACGGAAGGTTTAGTGAAAGAAGCTGTACAGCTGTTAGTGAAAAGTCGTTAATCATTGTCACCTTGTTTAAGGTTGACGAATATCATTATTTAGTATAATATACCCTTACAGGTATATGTATATAAAAAGGAGAGAGAAATACGATGAAAATTGATCAAGTTTTAGATGCAAAAGGATTAGCTTGTCCAATGCCAATCGTAAAAACAAAAAAAGCAATGGATACTTTAACAACAGGTCAAGTATTAGAAGTGCAAACGACAGATAAAGGTGCTAAAAGTGATTTAACAGCGTGGGCAAAATCAACAGGACACGAGCTTATTTATTTTAAAGAAGAAGGCAGTACATTTATCTTTTACATTCAAAAGAGCTAATTTTTTAGAATTAAATATACCCCATAGGGTAATAGGAGGAACAACATGAGTGAACAAAAGAAACGAACAACAATTGTATTATTTAGCGGTGATTATGACAAAGCGATGGCAGCTTATATTATTGCCAACGGAGCAGCTGCTTATGATCATGAAGTGACGATATTCCATACGTTTTGGGGATTGAATGCGCTTCGTAAAGAAGAAATGGTGCCGGTGAAAAAAGGATTTTTAGAAAAGATGTTTGGCAAAATGATGCCGCGCGGTGCGGATAAAATGGGCTTATCTAAAATGAATTTTGCAGGTATGGGACCTAAAATGATTAAAAACGTAATGAAAAAGCATAATGCCCTAACCTTGCCGCAGCTTATCGAAATGGCGCAAGAACAAGATGTGAAGCTAGTGGCTTGTACGATGACGATGGACCTTCTAGGGTTACAGGAAAAAGAGCTACTAGATAATATTGAATATGCAGGCGTAGCGGCGTATTTAGCCGACGCAGAAGACGGAAACGTAAACTTATTCATCTAAAAGATAACTCATGAAGCGAGGGTTAATATGATTATCAATGCGCTTATTATCATCTTTCTGTTGTGGTTTTTGTATCAGCGTTTTGCACCAGTAAAAGGAATACAGCAAATATCGACGATGGAATTAAAAGCAGAGTTAAAAAATAAACATAAACAGTTTATCGATGTGCGAACACCGCATGAATTTCGTACCAAACATATTAAAGGGTTTCGAAACATTCCTTTATCAGAACTGCCAGCGCAAACAGGCCAGCTTTCAAAAGACAGAGAAGTAGTCGTTATTTGTCAAAGCGGAATGAGAAGTATGAAAGCAAGTAAACTGTTGAAAAAGCAAGGTTTTACATCCATCACCAACGTTAAAGGCGGCATGAATACGTGGAGATAAATCAAGAAGGAGGAGATGCAGGGTGAAGGCAATAGCAGCACAAGAAGTAGAACAATTAGTAAAAAAGCAAGAACAAGTTCATATTTTAGACGTGCGTGAAGTAGAGGAAGTAAAAACAGGTAAAATACCAAACGCGTTAAATATTCCGCTTCCTTTATTGGAATACCGTATGCATGAGCTAGATAAAGCAAAGAATTATATTGTTGTCTGTCGTTCTGGTGGCAGAAGCGGAATGGCAGCTCGTTTTCTTGAGCAGCAAGGCTACAGTGTAACGAATATGACCGGCGGAATGATGGAGTGGAAAGGGGAAACGGTCTAATTTTTTTAGATAAAAATATACCCCTACTAGTATTTAAACCAAGGAGGAAAAAGAAATGATGCAAGCAAACTTCGTATTAGATGCAAAAGGGCTAGCATGTCCAATGCCAATCGTAAAAACAAAGAAGAAAATGAATGAACTAGAAGCAGGTCAAGTCCTAGAAATTCAAGCAACGGATAAAGGCTCTACGGCTGACTTACAAGCGTGGGCAAAAAGCACAGGTCATGAGTATTTAGGTACAGAGACAGCAGGTGACGTTCTTCACCACTTTCTTCGTAAAGGCGGCGCTGAAGAAAACGTAACGCCAATTCCTGAAATTTCATTAGAAGAATTTGCGAAAAAAGTAGAGAATGATGAACATCTTCATATTTTAGACGTTCGCGAAGTAGAAGAATACGATGAAGCTCATATTCCAGGCGCAGTTCATATTCCGCTTGGTGAAGTAGAAAAACGTTCGAATGAGCTAAATAAAGAGAATGAAATTTATATTATTTGCCACTCTGGAAGACGAAGTGAAATGGCAGGGCAAACGATGAAAAAGCAAGGATTTAAAAACGTAATTAACGTGGCTCCTGGTATGCGTGACTGGACAGGTAAAGTAGAATAACCAATCGATTATAATGGATTAAAAAATTTTGATAGTTCATATACCTAGGGAGGTATTTTGATATGACAGTGCATGTACTTACTGCAAAAGAAGTTACAGCTAAAATTATTAATAAAGAACCGCTATTTATCTTGGACGTTCGTAACGAAAGTGATTTTAGCGATTGGAAAATTGAAGGTCATCAATTCCAGCATTTAAACGTGCCGTATTTCGATCTTTTAGACGGAGTAGAAGAAATCTTAGAAAAAATCCCTTCTGATAAAGAAGTGTTAGTTGTCTGCGCCAAAGAAGGTTCATCAGTGATGGTAGCTGACATGCTTTCAGAAGCGGGTCTTACCGTATCTTACCTTAAAGGCGGTATGAAAGCATGGAGTGAATATTTAGAGCCTGTTAAAGTCGGCGATTTGAAAGATGGCGGAGAGGTCTATCAGTTTGTTCGTATCGGTAAAGGATGCTTATCTTATATGATCGTATCGAACGGTGAAGCGGCTATTATTGATGCGACGCGTATGGCGGATGTGTATATTAACTTTGCCAAAGAACTTGGTGTCACAGTTAAGCATGTGTTTGATACTCACCTTCATGCAGATCACATTTCAGGAGGAAGAGTTATTGCTGAAGCAACAAATGCAGCTTACTGGCTGCCTCCAAAAGATGCAGAAGAAGTGATTTTTGACTACAAGCCTTTAGAAGAAGGCAGTGATGTCGTGATTGGTAACACAGCGATTACGATTCAGCCTCTTTATTCACCGGGGCATACGATTGGATCAACTTCTTTCATCGTAGACGATCAATACTTACTTTCAGGTGATATTTTGTTCATCGATTCAATTGGACGTCCTGATTTAGCTGGTATGGCTGAAGACTGGGTAGGCGATCTGCGCGAGACGCTTTATAAACGCTATAAAGCATTATCAGATGAGTTAATCGTATTGCCAGCTCATTTTATGATTATTGATGAGCTAAATGATAACGGCAGCGTAGCTGAAAAGTTAGGTACTTTGTTTGCAGAAAATCACGGATTAAACATTAAAGACGAAGCAGAGTTCAGACACTTAGTAACAGATAACTTACCGCCGCAGCCAAATGCATATCAAGACATCCGTGAAACCAATATGGGGAAAGTAAGTCCAGATGAAGAAAAACAGCGTGAAATGGAAATTGGACCAAACCGCTGTGCGATTCGCTAAGTAAAAAGTTCAACTTAAACAAAGGAGAGAGAGAAATGGAATCAACTAAAGTACTAGATGCAAAAGGGCTGGCATGTCCAATGCCGATTGTTAAAACAAAAAAAGCAATGAATGAACTAGAAGCAGGTCAAGTGTTAGAAATTCATGCAACGGATAAAGGAGCAAAAAACGATCTTGCAGCCTGGGCACAATCTGGTGGTCACGAGCTTCTTCAGACAGAAGAAGGCGACGTTTTTAAGTTTTGGATTAAAAAAGGATAAGAAATAATGGACGAAAAGGGTATCTCTTGTAAAAGGTACCCTTTCCTTATATGAAACGGAGCGACTATAGATGGATCTTACATTTATCATCACGCTTTTTCTTATTGGATTTATTGGGTCGTTTATTTCCGGTATGGTCGGTATTGGCGGGTCTGTTATTAATTATCCGATGCTGTTATATATTCCTCCATTAGTAGGAGTAGGAGCATTAACGGCTCATCAAGTCTCAGGTGCAGGAGCTGTTCAAGTGTTCTTTGCGACAATAGGCGGCGTATGGGTGTATCGAAAAAGCGGATTTTTAAACAAATCATTAATTATATATATGGGCAGCAATATTCTAATCGGAAGCATGCTTGGAAGCTACAGCTCACATTATATGAATGAACAAGGATTAAATGTTGTATATGGAGTTTTAGCTCTTATTGCGGTTATTATGATGTTTATTCCAAAGAAAAAGTTAGATGAGATAAAAGAAGGCAAACTTCAATTCAATAAAGGATTAGCTTCTATTTTATCACTGCTTATCGGAGCCGTAGCAGGCGTGTTAGGAGCAGGAGGAGCCTTTATTTTAGTTCCTGTCATGCTCGTGGTACTTAAAATCCCAACTCGGATTACCATCGCAACTTCACTAGCCGTTACCTTTATTTCCTCTATTGGATCAACGGTTGGAAAACTGGTCACTCACCAAGTCCCGTTCATCCCTGCACTTATTTTAGTTGGTGCAAGCCTGATTGCCTCTCCAATCGGTGCAAAAGTGGGGCAGAAAATGAATACAAAAGTGCTTCAGTGGATCCTTGCCGGTTTAATTTTAGCAACGGCAATTAAGATTTGGTGGGGGCTGCTATAAAAAAAGCTAACGCTATGGGAATCCATAGCGTTAGCTTTTTTTATAGTACTTCATCACTTTCCACAAACATTTCAAGCGCAGGATGAAATTCTTTTTGATAGTGGTTAGACGGACATACTTTTACAACAGTAGAGCGAAGCGCATTGGATTTTGATGTATTTAACACTTGCTTGCATTTAGGGCATCGTTCATTAAACAGCAAATGAAGCCATTTCACTTTTTATCACTCCTGTACTAAAACCTTTAAACCTTATCGATTTAATAAGGATTATAAAGGGTTTTACACGGAAGGTCAATGAAAAGGGAAGGGATCTTACAAAATAATTTACTAAGATAAATATATTTGCATAAAAAATTAAGAATTTATAGAATTTATTGTTTATTTATTTGATTTTTATGTTATCCTTTTTAACATACATTAAATACAAGGCCATATTTATCGTACGACCTTTGATTTGTATTACAAATAGTGAATAAGAAAAATATGTACCGAAAGGAGAACGTGACATCAAGAAGAAATGAAGAGTCAGAGAGCAAGCAGATGCTGGTTGTCTATTAAAAAGGCATCTTCCAAGGCTTAAAAGAAGCCTGAGCTCACAGGGAAGGTTTTTGCTTTAATTTTTCTGACTATTCGAATAATTAACTCGTTATTAAAAGTTTAAAATCTAGAAAAGGAATGATCATCAATGAAAGATAAATTTGCCCAACGAGCTAGTCTTGTAAAATCCTCTGAAACGCGTGAAATCTTAAAAGTAACGGAACGACCAGAAGTCATTTCGTTTGCAGGAGGACTTCCAGCACCGGAGCTATTTCCCGTTGAAGCAATGAACGATGCGTGCCGCGCCGTATTAAGTGAAGACGGAGCCGCTTCGCTTCAATATAGTACAACAGAGGGGTATATCCCTTTACGAGAAGCAATTTCTAAACGAATGCAGGACATCGGCATTGAGTCCACGATTTCGAACATTTTAATTACGTCCGGATCTCAGCAGGCAATCGATCTTACCGGAAGACTGTTCCTTAATGACGGAGACGTGGTAATCTGTGAAAGCCCAACGTACCTAGCGGCCATTAACGTATTTAAATCCTACAATGCGACGTTTGTAGAAGTAGACATGGACGAAGATGGAATGATTATGGAAGAGCTAGAGAAAAAGCTTCAGGAAAATCCACAGGCTAAATTTATTTATACGATTCCTGATTTTCAAAATCCTACAGGGCGCACCTTAACGCGAGAAAGACGTCAGCGAATGATCGAACTTGCGAACGCATACGACGTGCTGATTGTAGAAGATAATCCGTACGGAGGAGTCCGATTTGCAGGAGAAGCGCTGCCGCCGGTTAAGCATTTTGATACAGAAAACAGAGTGATTTACATCAGCACATTCTCTAAAATTTTTGCACCAGGTCTTCGAATCGGCTGGGTATGTGCAGACGAAGCTTTCATTGATAAGTACGTAGCGTTTAAGCAAGTGGCTGACTTGCATACGGACAGCTTTGCTCAGCGCGTAACGGCTAAGTACATGGAGCTTTACGATATCGAAGCGCACATTCAAAAAATTAAAGCCGTATACAAAGAGCGATGTACCCAAATGCTATCGTGCCTTGAGGAATTTTTTCCGGAGAATTTGTCTTACAGTAAGCCAGAAGGCGGATTGTTTATTTGGGTAGAACTGCCCCAAGGAATCGATTCAGCACATATCTTTTCAGAATGTCTAAAAAATAACGTAGCCTGTGTGCCTGGAACGCCATTCTTTCCAAACGGTACAAGAAACAATGCGCTGCGCTTGAATTATTCTAATATGTCCGCTGAACAAATCGTTGAAGGCATGAAGCGCATGGGAGACGTATTGCACCGTGAACTGGCGAGAGAAACGACTGTTTTATAAAAGAAATGAAAAAATCAAATAAAGCCATTTTATTAATTCATGAAATATACGGTGTGAACGATCATATGAATTTTATGAAAGAGAAATTGTCTAAGTTAGAGGCAGATATTATCTGTCCTAATTTATTATCTAACGACGTTCCTTATAGCTATAAAGAAGAAGGAATGGCTTATCAAAACTTTGTTCAAAACATTGGTATGGATGAGGGTTCAAGACAAATTACTAACATGTTAATTCAACTAAAACAAGAATATGAAGAAGTAGGAGTTATAGGCTTCAGTGTAGGAGCAACAATGTCGTGGCTATGCAGTGAAAGCAATTTGTGTAACTTTGTGATTGGCTGTTACGGATCACGTATTAGAGATTATGTAAATAGAAGTCCTGTTTGCCCAACTCTTCTTATTTTTCCTGCTGAAGAGCAAACATTTGATGTAGACTGTTTAATAAACTCACTAGTCCAAAAAAGAGAGCCGCTTTTGGAAATCAAAAAGTTTTATGGTGGTCATGGTTTTATGAATCCTTTTTCACAAGCCTTTAATAAAGAATCAGCGGACCAAGCCTTCCAAACAATAAGTGAGTTTCTCAAAAAACACTTAGCTGATTAATAGATATATATGCTGAAAGTGATACCTTCCAATAAGCAGAAACTGACCCTTTTTCAGTACATATACACGTATTAACATTTACTTTAAATGTATCGAAAAGGAGCGAGGTTATGTTACAGTCAGTTGAGCTTGCAGGAACAGCGGTAAAGCTAATGCCGCTTGAAAAAATACATGAACAAGAATTATATGAAGCTGCAAAACCGAAAGAAATTTGGGAGCATCTCCCGATAAAAGTTCATAGTCTAAGTGATATGAAACGGCTGATTGAAAGTGCTTTAAAAGCCAAGCAAGAGGGAAGAGAGCTGCCTTTTGCTGTGTTTGATATAGAGTCACATTCAATTTTAGGAAGCACAAGATTTTTAGATATATCACTTCCCAACAAAAGCGTAGAAATAGGGTGGACGTGGTATCATCCATCCGTGTGGCGCACCCGGGTTAATACGGAGTGTAAGTATTTATTGTTGAAATACTGTTTTGAAGAGCTGAAGCTTCACCGCGTTCAATTCAAAACGGATGTGCGAAACAATAGGTCCAGAGCTGCTATTAAACGGTTAGGGGCTACCCAGGAAGGCATCAGCAGAAAACATATGGTTTTACCTGATGGATACGTACGAGATTCGGTTATCTTCAGTATAATTGACAATGAGTGGCCGTTTGTCAAAAAGCGACTAGAAAGTTTTTTACATGCAGCCAGTCAGGGAAATAAAGAAAATGCCAGCAATTAATGGCATATAAAGATAAAAAGCACAAGCTATAGCTTGTGCTTTTTATCTTTAAAGAGCTTCTTTAATAATTTTTTTATAGTAAAGAACAGATAAAATACCAAAGATAGAGTAGAGTGCCGTATAGACAATCATGACAATAATCATTGGTGTCCAAACCTCCGTTCCAAACAAGAACCAGCCGGATTGCACGGCAAAATAGCTGTGAAGCAAGCCTACGATTAAAGGTATGCCGAAATTAAAGAGCTGCTTTATTTTAATGCCTTTTAATAAATCTTGTTCGGTGAAGCCGAGCTTTCTAAGAATTGTATAGTTCGGCTTTTCATCTTCACTTTCGTCCATTTGTTTAAAATAAAGAATGCAGCCCGATGTAATTAAAAATGCCAGTCCTAGAAAAGCAACAATGAACATGATTAGACCCATATTTTGTTTTTGACTCGCTGCCATTTCTATACGTGAGTTATTTAAGCTATTATCGCTGAATTTCATCTCTCCGAAAAGCTCATTTGCTTTTGGTAGGTCATCTTCTTTTGATATATCTATTCCAGTGTAGAGAGAAGATTCTTTTTGAATAGAAGGATCTGCGTCTTGTTTAAACTTATTAAATATGGAATTATCAACAATCGCAGTAGGTAAACCGCCTCCTGTAAAATAAATAGGTAGAAGAAACTTTCGATTTAATCCTACAAACTTTTGTGGAATTACTTTTTGCTTACCTTTTAGCTCAATACGCCCTGAATCTTTAAAGGCCATTGTTTTTTGAAGCATATTATTATAGCCGGTAAACAAGGTTTCGTTTGGAGCTACATCTACACCACTAACGGATTTTTCACTAATCATTGGAATCGTCATAGCGGACGAGTCCACCATTGGACTTTCCAAATCATTTTCTAGAATGTTTTTTACGTTTGCTTTTACTTGGATGACGTCGATCTTTTTTTCCGTGTAGGCTATTTTCTTTCGATCCAGCGCGGCTTTAAACGAAGCAGCGTCTTTTGAATTATTGATAGCAAAATCATTAGGTACATAATCTCCGGCCGACTTTTCAGCAGAGTAATAGGAAATGTAGCTCAAGCATAAAAAACCGATAGCAAGAGCGGATACAGTCGTAATAACCGTTAGTAATAACGCGTTTGATTTCATCCGAAACATAATGGAAGAAAGAGATAATACGTCGTTAATCGTCAAGTAGCCATTTTTGCTTTTTCGCATGAGATTTAATAGAAAACGAACGGAGCCTTTATAAAACAAGTAAGTACCTATGATAACTAAAGCTAAAATAGATATCATGGCGATTGCTAAAGCATTCATGCTTGTAAAAGATCCATCAAACAACTTGGCAGAAATATAATAGCCTGAAGCGATAAAAATAATGCCAAGAATTCCAATAATAATTTCAAGTATACTGATTTTTTTTGTTTTGCCTTCTGTCGATGAAGTAACTCGGAATAAAGCCAAAATGGTCTGTCTTTTAATAAAAAGATAGTTCATCGTCATAATCAGCAAATAAATAGCGCCGAACACAATCAGCGTTTGAATCAAGGCTTCTTCAGAAAAATGAAGTTTTGCGATACCTTTGGTGTCCGTAATTTTAAATAAAATCATAATGATTACTTTTGAAAACGAAAACCCAATTAAAATGCCGACAATCAGCGAGCTAAAGTACAGCATAAAATTTTCAGCGGTCAAAATACGGAAAATTCTTGTTTTGGTCATGCCAATTAGCTGAAATAAGCCAATTTCTTTACTGCGCCGCTTAATAAAAATCGTATTTGCATATAATAGAAAGATAGAAACGATGGCTACAAGTAAAACAGAAGCGGCCCGAACCGCTGCGCCTCCTTTAATGGAACCTTTGGTTGCATCAAGAGCCGGATCATACTGCAGCGTTACAAAAGCAAAATATAAAGCTGCGCTGAACATCAGCGCAAAAACGTATAAATAATAGTTTTTTACATTCTTTTTGAAGTTTCGGAAAATCAGCTGATTAATGTTCATGTTGAACTCCGCCTAGCACGCCTTGAGTTTTCATAATATCGTCAAAAAAGGCTTTTTGCGTTTGATCCCCTTTGTACAGCTGCGTATAAATTTGTCCGTCTTTTATAAAAATGACTTTGCTGCAATAGCTGGCTGCCACTGGGTCATGCGTTACCATCACAATACTTGCACTTCTTTTGTCATTAAGATCGGTCAGTTTGTTTAACAAATCGCTGGCTGCTTTTGAATCAAGAGCACCTGTGGGTTCATCAGCAAAAATCATGCTTGGCTCATGAATAAAGGCTCTTGCAGCGGAAGTACGCTGTTTTTGTCCCCCGGAAATTTCACTTGGATATTTGTCTTTCAGCTCATAGATGCCGAGCTGTTTGGCCAGCGCATCAAATTTTTTGTGAGCTACTGCTGAAGGAGTTTTTGCAACAGAAAGAGGCAAGAGGATATTTTCTTTCACTGTCAGCGTATCGAGCAAGTTATAGTCTTGAAAAATAAAGCCTAAATGTGTTTTTCGGAAGTTTGCTAACTGCTTTTCTTTCATTCTGCTAATTTCATTTCCTTCGATTTTGATGGTTCCGCCGTTGATTTTATCAATGGAGGAAAGCACGTTCAGAAGAGTCGTCTTGCCTGAGCCTGAAGCGCCCATAATTCCTACAAATTCTCCTTTCATAATCGTAATGTCTACGCCTTTTAATACTTCTTGTCTATTAAATTTATTTCCGTAGCTTTTATGAATATTAGTTGCTTCTAATATGTTCATATGTACTCACTCCTTTGATCTGATACGTTTATTATAAAAAAAGGGACTTTCGTTTTCCTTTGATTCACCGAACAAATAACGAAAGCATGTGACATTTTTGTCACATGCTTTTCATATCCACAAAATCATTTGATTTAGGAAAGGCAAGTGTAAAAGTTGTGCCTTCATTAAGAGCAGACTGCACGCCAATATGAATCGAAAGAGCGTGCGCCGCTTTTTGAGCGAGATACAGACCCATGCCTGTAGCGCGGCCGTCTTCATGCTGCGTAGTTGAGGTGAAACCTTTCTCAAAAATGCGCGGCATATCTTGAGGAGAAATGCCCCGTCCGTTATCTTTTACCTCGATGTATACTTGACCGCGGTGCTCGTAGCTTCTAATCATCACATCAGATTCTTCACTGTACTTAACTGCGTTTGTTAACAGCTGTCTCATAATAAACGAAAGCCACTTTGCATCACACAGTACACGTTCTGCCTGTAGGTCCACATCAAACCCAATATTTTTTTGCATGCACCAAGCTTGCAGCGTTTTGATTTCAGTGAAAATAAGGGACTCTAAATCCAGATGTTCAATATACATATCATTTTGGATAAAGAAAATGCGCTTTTGATGCAGCTGTTGATCAAGTAAAAAATGAATACGTAGCCACTCGAACGTCAAGTTTGCTTTAACTTCTCGATTTTCTAAGCGTTCAATTATTAAATGCATCGCAGTTAACGGCGTTTTAATTTCGTGAATCCAAGCTAACAGTTCATCTTTTTCCTGCGTCACGTACAGCTGAGTCTGCACGCCATCTTTTTTCGCTTGTTCTAATTGTTGCATCAGATTTCGCTGAACAATCTTTTCAAAGGGGCGCAGCGGATGAGAAAGAGTAGAAGAATCAAAGAAATCCTCTTCATCTTTTAACCCTTGATAAAATTTCGTTTCTTTATGATAGCGGAAGACGCAAAAAATAAGAAAGACAATTGATGATATAAACACGATATAAAGAATCGAAGACACAGGAATGGAGCTATCAATATAAGCGATAAAAAGCATAAAAAGATGCATCATAAAAAAGAAAAGAATCCAGCTTAGACGCTCGCGAATAAAGAGTTTAATCATAGCGTTCCTCTTCAATCGCTACGTAGCCTTGGCCGACTTTTGTTTCAATAAAAGTTCCCAGTCCAATTTCATCTAATTTTTTTCGCAGGCGATTGACGTTTACCGTCAGCGTATTATCACTGATAAACCGTTTATCTTCCCACAAACTATTAATCAGTTCATCTCGACTTACAATCGTATTCTTTTTTTGTATTAGGCATTTTAAAATAAAGATTTCATTTTTGGTTAAATCAATAGCTGTAGATTCGGTTGATATTTTGTTTTTTTCATAATCAATCGTAGCTCCTTGCCATGAAAGAAGGTTTACTTGTTCAACGCTGTAATTATACACGCGGCGGAGAAGGGCCTGTATTTTTGCTACAAGCACATCAAAATGAAACGGCTTTTGCACAAAGTCGTCTGCTCCAAACTGCATAGACATTACCATATCAGAAGGATGATCACGTGAAGATAGAAAAATAATAGGGATTTTTGAATGAGAACGAATCATTCTGCACCAGTGAAATCCGTCATATTTCGGCAGCTGAATATCCATAATAACTAAATCAGGTTTTACCTCGCTAAACTCCTGCATAACGTTACTGAAATCACGGATGCCGTAAACATCATAAGACCATTGCTCCAACCGTTCTTTCAGTTCGTTAAACAGCGTTACATCGTCTTCAATTAAAAGAAGTTTAAACAATAACACGTACCACGCTTTCTGTTTTTATACTTATTTTATAGCAATATCCTTTTATTTACCATATGTGATAGTAGATTCACCAGCGTTCTTTATAAAATGTGAAAGAATAGCTTTCGACGAGCATAGTTTATAAACATATATTGAACTCTAGTGAAAAAAGGAGAGCTGTTATGAAAGCAATGGTATGTACAAAGTATGGTAAACCAGATGTTCTTCAGCTTGAAGAAGTGGAAAAGCCTATTCCAAAAGAGAATGAAATACTGATAAAAATTCATGCCACCACGGTCACATCGGGCGACTGCAGAGTGAGGAGCTTTAACAGTCCACTGCTGTTATGGCTTCCAATGCGAATAGTTTTAGGATTACGGAAGCCTAGAAAATCAATACTAGGCGTAGAGCTGGCCGGAGAAGTAGAGGACGTCGGAAAGAACGTAACGCGTTTCAAAAAAGGCGACCAGCTTTTTGCGATGACAGGCATGAAGTTCGGAGGATATGCGGAATATATCTGCTTACCAGAAAAGGGGACGATAGCCGTAAAGCCAGAGAATGTAACCCATGAAGAAGCCGCCTCTATTTCTTTCGGAGGCACGACGGCGCTGCATTTTTTTAGAAAAGGAAACATTCAAGCCGGGCAAAAAGTGCTTATCTACGGTGCTTCAGGTGCTGTAGGAACTGCCGCTGTACAGCTTGCGAGCTATTACGGAGCTGAAGTGACAGGCGTGTGCAGTGCTAAAAATAGTGAACTAGTAAAATCTTTAGGAGCAGATTACGTCATCGACTACCAAAACGAAGATTTTAATAAAAAAGAAGAAAGATATAATCTTATTTTTGATGCTATTGGAAAAATCACAAAAAATCAGTGCAAGGGAGCGTTAGCCTTAAATGGACGCTTTGTTTCAGTCGAAGGGCAAGGAATTGCCAAAGTGCAGACGGAAGATTTATTACTTCTTAAAAAGCTGATGGAAGAAGGGAGGATAAAATCAGTGATTGATAGATGCTACTTTTTAGAACAAATTCCAGAAGCTCATGAGTATGTAGAAACCGGACATAAAATAGGGAGTGTAGTTGTTACGTTAAAAAATTTAAAAAGAGAATCTCTATAGAGGATTCTCTTTTTTTACGATATTAAACTTTACTCTCCTCCTTTAATCCAAAGTTCAAGCGGAAGTCCTACAAGATTCTTTCCGATCCATTCTCTGGCAATATTATTAGAAGGACCCATAGCAATGCCCGCTCTGGCATCTCGAAACAAGCGTTCAATAGGGCCTTTTTTATAGCCGTATCCGCCGCTTACATCCAATGCAATTCGCGTTGCTTTGTTGGCTACTTCTGAAGCATGAACTTTAAATTCAGTCAGCGGAAGGGTAAGAACACCCTGTGCTTTTTGTTCAGCTTGTAAAATATCAAGCTGTTCTGCCAAGTCAATTTGCCATGGTTTGGTGCTTTCAATGAGGACTTTTGCTTCGGCAATCTGCTGGCGAATGACTTGATAGTCGCTAAGCTGGTTATTAAAATCGCGGTGAATCGTTCGCGTTGCATGGTTAACCGCAAGCTCTAGCGCATGTTCCGCTACGCCAAGCCAAGCAGAACCAAGGCCAATTAAATAAATAGGGGAAACGCCGTTTAAGACGATTTCTTTCCCTGTTTCTTCACTGCCTAGAAGATCTTCTTTTGGCACGTGTACATTTTTATAAGAAATCGGACCGCTGTGATTGCCGCGAACGCCCAGCGCTTCCCATGGACTTGCGGTGATGCCGTCTGATTTTCCATCTACAATAAAAAAGCTAATATCCGTTGCTTCTTGTGCTTCAGGACTGCGTGTTTGGACGATATAAAAATCAGCTTGCCCGGCGCTCGTAGTAAAGGATTTGTCAGCATTAACTACATAATCTTCGCCATTTCGCTGCGCTTGACTGAAGTTGTACCACCAGTGTCCTCCTGAGGCTTTTTCACTTGTAGAGTACGTACCAATCAGTCCTTGGTCAATTGGTTGCAACCAGCGTTTCTTTTGATCGTCGTTTCCGTACAGCGTAATAGTTTGAATTGCTCCGACATGCATCACGTAAACCAAAGCAGTGGAAGCACAAGCTTTTGCAATTTCTTCAGCTACAATCGCAAAAGCCACGTGATCAAGTTCTAAGCCGCTGTATGCCTTTGGTACAAGAATGTTTCCCCAGCCGGCTTTAATAAGCGCTTCTAAATTTTTTCGTGGAAAAACGCCTTCTTCATCTGTAAGGGCTGCATTAGGCCGGATCACTTCATCTACAAGAGAAGTGATTTTCTCGCGGATGGACGCGTAATAAGCGCGCGTTGATTGATTGTATAAAGGACGTGCAGAAACTTCGACTGACATAACATACCTCCAAAAATTTTAATGTTTGTTACGATAAACTATTTATAATGCGCCCGCTTTTTCTTTTAGCTCCTGTTCTTTTTGTCTTACGAGCGGAATGATGGTTTCGCCAAACGTTTTGATTTCTTCTTCATAATGTAAAAAGCCTGTCAAAATAATATCCACGCCGATTTTTTTCAGTTCGATAATTTGATTGGCGACTTGTTCGGGCGTTCCGATAAGGCCAGTTCGAAAGCCATCATTGTACTGAACTAAGTTTTCAAATGAAGAGTTTGCCCACATGCCTTCACCTTGAGGAGAAGCTTTTCCCGCAAATTGCACTTGACTTTCAAACCCTTCAACGGCCTCTTTATCCGCTTGTAGCACAATTTCTTTTAGCACTTGTTTTGCTTTTTCTTCTGTTTCACGGACAATGACAAACCCGTTCACACCGAATTGAATATCACGGCCGTTTGCGTTTGCTTTTACATCTTCAATTTGGTTTTTTAAGTTTTCAATCGAGTTGCCGTTCATGAAATAAACGTCTGATACTCGGCCTGCCATTTCACGGGCTGCTTTAGAGTTTCCTCCTTGAAATACTTTTGGCGGCTGAAGAGGCTTTGGTTTTAACGGTGCGTCATTTAATCGGTAAAAGTCTCCTTTGAACGTAGTCGTTTCGTTTTTCCATAGCTCTCGAAGCACGTTAATAAATTCTTCAGAACGGCGGTAGCGCTCATCATGATCTAGCCATGGTTCGCCGTAGCCGTTAAATTCGCCTTTAAACCAGCCGCTTACAACGTTCACTGAGACGCGTCCGCTGCTGATATGATCAATAGTCGAAATAATTTTAGCAAATACGCCGGGATGCCATAGCCCCGGAAGAACTGCTGTAATAATGTTGATTTTTTTAGTAGTGGCGGCCAAAGCAGAAGCGAGAGTCGCAGCTTCTAGTTGATTTTCAGCTCCGTAGCTTGCAAAAAACCTAGTTTGCAAGAGAACATAATCAAAGCCCACCTGCTCGGCAATTCGCGCATACCGGCTGTTCGCTTCAAATGACCACTCTGTTTTTTGAGGAATGTTGGAAATGACAAGACCTCCGCTTACGTTCGGAGCCCAATAAGCAAATTGCAAACTCATATGTAACGCCTCCTTAGTTAAATAGTGAAAATAAATGAGCTGGGTTAAACATTCAACTCCTTAAATGCCAAAGGCTCTTATCTCGCTTCAAGTTGAAGAGAAGATAAGAGCCTTCAGTAGCCTGACAGGCAGTATGGATGCTGAATGTACATATAGTTATATCACCGGTTATTCCGATAGTCAAAATGAGTTTTAAGAAATTTAAAAAGAATGAAATCGTAATTAAGTTTAGTTAAAGAAAGAAGAGATCATTTATTTTAACTAAAAACAAACTTGACTTATAGGAATAGTGAGTATACTATTCAAATAAGCTAAATAAATGAGAGGTCAACAGCTATTTTGCTCTAAATAAATAGCCGTTTAAAAACAATCGACCAGACGACTGGAGATGCTTTGAACAATCAAAGCATCTCTTTTTATTTGTCGTAAAAAGGAGGAAGTATACGTTGAGTGAAAAAAGAAAGCTAAAGCTAGGAGCAAATATTAAAGGCCTTGGAAATACGACGGATGGATGGAGACATCCGGACGCAGAGCCTGATGCGAGCATTAATATTGAGTTTTATAAGAAACAAGCGCGTATATTGGAAAAAGGACTGTTCAGCTTTGTCTTTATTGCAGATGGATTAGCCATATCTGAAAAGTCTATTCCTCACTTTTTAAATCGTTTTGAGCCAATTACGCTGCTGTCAGCTCTCGCTGCTTCTACGAGTCACATCGGACTAGTCGGGACGATTTCAACAAGTTTCAGTGAGCCTTTTACAATCGCTCGTCAGCTGATGTCTCTTGATCATATAAGCGGCGGGAGAGCGGGATGGAACGTAGTTACTTCTCCGCAAGAAGGGGCAGCGCGCAATCACAGCAGAGGATATCTTCCTCATCACAGCGAGCGATACGAAATTGCAAAAGAGCATCTCGATGCAGTAAAAGGACTGTGGGATTCATGGGAAGACGATGCTTTTATCTATCAAAAAGAAACCGGGCAGTTTTTTGATCCAAAGAAAATGCATACGCTTGGATTTAAAGGTAAACATTTTCAAGTTCAAGGGCCGTTAAATATTGCTCGTTCAAAGCAGGGACATCCGGTTGTGTTTCAAGCAGGTTCATCAGAAAGAGGAAGAGAATTCGGAGCAGAGAATGCCGATGCGATTTATACAAATGCACATACACTAGAAGAAGCGCGGGCATTCTATCAAGATATGAAAAATAGAGCAAAAAATCACGGAAGAAATCCCGAAGAGCTTCTCATTTTTCCAAGTATTGATTTAATTATAGGAGATAGCGAGGAAGATGTAGAAAGAAGATATAGAGAGCTTGCCGCTTTAATTCCAATTGATCATGCCATTACATATCTATCTCGTTTTTTTGATGACTACGACTTTCATCAATTTGACGTAGACGCACCGTTTCCAGAGTTAGGGGATATCGGAGCCAATGCCTTTCAAAGCACGACAAATAAAATTAAACAAGCGGCGGCTGCTCGCAAGTTAACGTTAAGACAAGTGGCGCTTGAAACAATATTGCCGCGTTCGCCGTTTTCAGGGACACCTGAACACGTTGCGGATGAAATGCAAAAATGGCATGAGCAAGAAGCAGCGGATGGATTTGTGCTTCGTCCTTTTATGAGCGAGACGTTTCATCAATTTGTGGAAAAAGTGGTGCCTATCTTACAGGAGCATGGGCTTTACGACACTTCATATGAAAGCGATACGCTGCGCGGAAATTTAAATCTCTCCGTTCCAGCCAATCGATATAGTCAAACAAAGGGGGAGTTTGTTTATGACAGTCAAATCAATCAGTGAATACAGCGTCACAGAAAGCTTAAAGAAGCAGGTAATTGAGTGGAGAAGACATTTTCATCGCTATCCTGAATTATCGTTTCAAGAGCATCGAACGGCTCAGTACGTTGAAGATACGCTTCGTTCGTTTGGAAGCTTTATCATTACGCGTCCTACACCAACAAGCGTGGTGGCTAGATTAATAGGAAAAGAGCAGGGGAAAGTAGTTGCGATTCGAGCGGATATGGACGCGCTGCCGATTGAAGAAGAAAACACGTTTGCATTTGCTTCTGTTCATAAAGGCGTGATGCATGCATGCGGACATGACGGTCACACGGCTATTTTATTAGGAGTAGCTTCTGTTCTTTCTCAGTTAGGAAATGAATTTAAAGGAGAAATTCGCTTGATTTTTCAACACGCAGAAGAGCTGCTGCCGGGAGGAGCGCAGGAGCTTGTGAAAGAAGGCGTGGTGGAAGGGGTGGATTACGTAATTGGTACGCATTTGAATTCTGGTCTTCCCGTCGGAGAAATCGGCGTGCTTGCAGGTCCTATGATGGCTTCGCCTGACACGTTTAACATATCGATTAAAGGAAAAGGAGGACACGCCGCAGCGCCTCATGAAGCAGTTGATGCTATCGTTGTAGGAGCGCAAATTGTGACAAACCTTCAAACGATTGTTTCAAGAACGACGAATCCAATCGATAAATTAGTCGTATCGGTTACACAATTCCACGGTGGAACTACGCACAACGTACTTCCTGATAAAGTGGAGCTGAACGGAACCGTTCGCAGCTTTGACGCGGCTCTGCGAGAAAAAGTTCCGGCACAAATTGACCGTATCGTCAAAGGACTAACAGAAGCCTACGGTGCAGAGTACACCTTCACATATGAAAAAGGCTATCATCCTGTCATTAACTCTAAAGAAATTACGCGTTTAATTGAAGAAACAGCTATCGAAGAATATGGAAAAGAACGGGTTAAAACGCTGTCTCCTAAAATGGGAGGAGAAGATTTTTCAGCTTACCTGCAGGAAACGGAAGGGGCGTTTTTTAACATTGGAGCACGAAATGAAGAAGAAGGCATCGTATACCCTCATCATCATCCGAAGTTTACGGTAGATGAAGACTCGCTTGAAATTGGCGTAAAGATGTTTTTGCGCATAACAGAAAAGCTGTTGGCTCGTTAAAAAAAGAACAAGAACCTATTTGGTTCTTGTTCTTTTTTATGTATCCTTACTTCGTATCTTTATAATTCGTCGCAAAACCTGCTGCAATTAAACCAATTAAACCCAGCACTCCTACAATGACGGTTATGACCATTACGTTCACCTCAGTCGCTCTTAATAATACGCTTTCAATTGTTTAATTTTACCATGAATCTTCATATGAAAGAAGCTTTTCTTTTAAAGGCTCTAGCTTTTTAAATTTTTGATCATAGCTTTGCCGTTTTAACATGTCGTTGGTTATTATCAGCGCATCTTCTTTACGCCCTGCATACAAGTAAGCTTCAATGACTTCGTCAAATCCTTCTGAGTAAGGGAATTTTTCATATTTTGCTAGCTTAAATGAGGCATCGTAGTGTTTTGTTGCTTCTTCGTATTGCTTTAGTTTTAAAAGCATACGCCCATTTGCTAAATGTAAATCAGCTCGTTCTAAATCGGTAAGGGTATGGAGTTCGATCCCTTGATTGCGTATATCAAGAGCATCTTCATATCGCTTTTTTTCTTCTAGCTCAAACGCTTTCTCATAAAAATGGTCAAACTTCGTTAGAGATCTTCTTGATTTATAGAACTTGTAAATGCCGTATAGAATTAAAAGCAGTAACCAAAGCAACTCGTTCAGCTCTCTTTCTTTATGTATAATATTTATATTAAAGGAAATTAAATTCAATTGATAGATTTATGAAAGACGCTTGGAGGAATACGATGGTCATCAACCAGCAAATCTATAATGTAAAAGGACTTCAGTACATCATTCGTTCAGCTGACACCAGCGATGCACACGAACTGTCTCACCTTAGAGTTCAGCTAGACGGAGAAACGGAAAACTTAGATCGTGAACCAGGGGAAGGATGTATGGAAGAATCCGATTTTAAAAAACTTATTCAACGTGACACAGAAAGTAAACGAAACTTATTTTTAGTAGCAAGCGTACATAATGAAATCGTCGGATTTTCAAGGTGCCAAGGCAACGAATTGAAACGATTTTCTCATAAAGTAGAGTTTGGCGTGTGCATCGCAAAAGAACATTGGGGATACGGAATTGGCAAAGAGCTTTTACAGCAGTCCATACTGTGGGCAGATAGCGCGGACATGAAGAAAATGACGTTAAATGTGTTAGAGACCAATAAAAAAGCGATTGATTTATATACAAAGTTCGGGTTTGAAATAGAAGGAGTATTAAAAAATGATAAGGTGCTGTCTGACGGCAAGTACTATAACACGGTAGTGATGGGGCGCTTTGCATAGCCTTTTACGAGTATGTATTTTATCGACCTTTAACAAAAAACACCTTCAAGCACACTGCACTTGAAGGTGTTTTCCGTTTTTACTAGGATTATAGCTAGTGATAGACCTCACTTTTTTTACTAAAGCTTTTATCGCTTTCAAATTCTTGCTCTTCTTCTTTTTCGACATCTGTGCCAATAGGCTCCCACTTAATAAGAATCGTCGCGATCAGCCCAATAACGGGAACGATTGTAAGAACCAGAAACGTCGTATAGATCCCGCCAATTGAAAGGACAACCGGAAATAAGTAAAAACCTAAAATACTGCCAATACGCGTTGTTCCTTGCCCCCATCCAGAGCCTAGCCCTCGCAGTTCAGTCGGGTAAGAAAGAGTAGCCATCGTCATCCCTTGCGCTCCGGGTCCAAAAGATTGACCGAAAATAAATAAAGCAATAAATAAAATTGGCAGCGCAATAAAATGTGTATCGCCTGTGAGCCCCATCAGGACTAAGCTTAAAGAACAAATGGTATAGCCTGTAATGGCAAGCTTTCTTATACCGACTTGCTCAGTTAGCCGTGATTGTGTAAAGCCGCCAATAATCCCAAATAAATTAAAGAAAAGAGTACCGATAATTGCATAAATCATTCCTTTGCCAAAAATAAGCGTAGAAATGGTTGGGATATAGAAGCCAACGGCAAAGTACTGCATACTTTGAGTAGCCGTAATGATGGAAGCTAGAAATGTCCGAGCCCGATACTTCCCTTGGAAAATAGCTTTGTAAGACAGTTTTTTTGAACGAGATAATGGTTCTTCTTTTGCATTTTTAGCCACTGTGACTTGTATGTCATAGGTTTTCTCTAACACTTTGACCGCTTCTTTAAGCGGAAGGTGATGAGCGGCCCACATCGGACTTTCATCCATGTAGCGGTAGCGCAAAATTAGCACGATTAGTGCAGCAACAGCTCCAAATCCTACCGACCAGCGCCAAATATCTTCATGCTGCCCAAGCAGATAAAAAGGGAGAACAACAAGTCCAGTAACAGTTGCAGCCACATACCACAGGGGACACCACAAGTTCACGTATTGACCTTTTTTCTTTAAATTGCTGAACTCTGCAATAAAGCTGAGCGCTACCGGAACATCTAGCCCTACGCCTACGCCCATTAAAAACCGAAAGATAAACAACCAAACTAAATCAGTTGCTAAAGCAGCGCCAAGAGCGGAGAAGACCATAAAAAATAAATCAATTAAAAACATTTTGTTGCGGCCGAATTTGTCCGTGTAGTATCCTCCTACAGTGGCTCCTAACAAAGCGCCAAGGGCCATAATAGCTGTAAGACTTCCAAGACCGGCAGGAGAAAGGTTAAACTGTTCTTTTAACTGATCAGCTCCAATTCCAAGACTGGTAAAGTCATAGGCATCGACAAAAATGCCGCCTAACGCTACTAAAATGATTTTCCAGCTTTTAGAGGTAACTGGATTTGAATTAACAAAGTTGATAATGTCTTGACGCGATTGAATTACGTGTGGTTGAGCACTTGCCATACTTGACCTCCTTATCGTATTACATATAATTCAGGAAACAAAAAGGCTCTCATTCTTTTTAAAAGAATAAGAGCCTCCAGTTGTCTGGTCGGTTTTTTTAATTCCTATACGTTTAGTGAGATTAATTTACCAAAAAATTCATAGAGTTGTCAATACGAGATACGAACAATCGAAATAAATTCTAAGAATAACATAATCATTGACAATCCTAGCATAAACTTTTAATATATAATTAAACAAAGTGAATTACTAGGTATTGCTGACGCTGTACGAAAAAACGCGCCTACTAGGCAACTGGAGGCCAGACCATTGTGGTGAAACAAATGGACTGGTCTCCTTTTTTATTGAGCGGCTGCTATGGAAGAATTGGATTCTGGAACGGAATAGTTGGTATAAATTTAGCGATGAGTAAAATAGTCGAATGGACAGTAAGTAAGTTTTTTTCTTAATAAGGTTTTGAGAGCGTAAACATTTTAAGAGGAGGATCCGTATATGACTGCCGACTTTCATTTTCATACAGATGTATTAATTATTGGAGGAGGCCCTGCTGGTGCATGGGCAGCTCTGCAAGCAGTTAAAGAAGGTGCAAAAGCTGCACTTGTTGATAAAGGATATTGCGGAACGAGCGGAGCAACTGCGCCTTCTGGTACAGGAGTTTGGTATGTAAAGCCCACTTCTGATGAACAGATGACCGCGATGAAAAGCAGGGAAGAGCTGGGAGGATATTTAGCCGAAAGAAGCTGGATGAAGCGAGTGCTTGATTGTACGTTTGAACAAGTAAATGAGTTAGCGCATTTTGGCTATCCGTTTCCAGTAGATGAAAAAGGGATTTCTCAGCGAACGACTCTTCAAGGTCCTGAATATATGAGATTAATGCGGCGTCAGCTTCAAAAAGCAGACGTTCAGATTTTGGACCACAGCCCCGCACTGGAGCTTCTTGCAGATGAACACGGTGTGGCAGGTGCGTGCGGAATCAATAATCAAACGCAAGAAACATGGAGAGTAGAGGCTGCTGCAGTTGTGATTGCAACGGGAGGGTGTGCATTTCTGAGCGGAGCACTCGGTACAAATGTTTTAACAGGAGACGGTTACTTATTAGCTACAGAAGCAGGTGCGGCCCTTTCAGGTATGGAGTTTTCAAATGCTTATTCAATTTCGCCAGCTTTTTCTCCAATCACAAAATCTGCATTTTATAAATGGGCTACATTTTATTATGAAGACGGTACAGTGATTGAAGGAGCCGGTTCTCATAAAGGACGTTCCATCATTGCCAGAACGTTAATGACCCAGCCCGTTTATGCAAGGCTGGACAAAGCGGATGAAAGCATTCAAAAAGCCATGCGCTTATCACAGCCAAATTTCTTTTTATCATTTGATCGTCTTCATATAAATCCCTTTACTCAAATGTTTCCAATCACCCTGCGTTTTGAAGGAACTGTTAGAGGAACAGGAGGTATTCACATTACAGATGAAACGTGTAGAACCGACATTCCAGGTTTATATGCAGCCGGAGATGCGGCAACGCGCGAATTAATTTGCGGAGGATTTACGGGAGGAGGAAGCCATAATGCAGCGTGGGCTATCTCTTCAGGCTGCTGGTCAGGAAAAGCAGCGGCAGCATTTGCTGTTAAGCAAGGAAAAAATGCCGCAAGTCGACATGCAAAAGGCGTATCAGAAGCGTCAGGAATCACAAAGTCAGTAGCTTCTTCTGACGCAGCAGATACGAAGGAAATGATAGCATCGGTTCAGCGCGAAGTCTTTCCATATGATCGAAACTGGTTCCGTTCAGAAGTAAGACTGCAAGATTCCCTTATGAAGTTAAATGCCGTGTGGGATGAGTTGAAGAATGGAGTATATGATAAAGAAAGAAACATCGTGAGAAGTCGAGAGCTTGCGGCCATGACGGCAACGGCGCGATGGATGTATACAAGTGCATTAGAAAGGAAAGAAACGCGAGGAATGCACCGGCGTGACGATTTTCCGTTTATGGATTCCAAGCAACACTACCGCATTCTAAGCGGAGGGGTGCAGGAAGTCTGGGCGAGACCCTTAGGTACAAAATCTTCTGATCGCGTAAAGGGGGTTATTTAATGATCGAGCTTCTTAGTGAAGACCGATGTATTAACTGCAATCTTTGTGTATCCGTTTGTCCAACAAATGTCTTTGACCGCTCTCGAATGGGAGGTGCTCCTTCCATAGCTCGTCAATCCGATTGTCAAACTTGCTTTATGTGTGAACTGTACTGTCCGGTAGATGCTTTATATGTGACGCCTTTAGCTGAACAAACTGTAGAAGTAAATGAACAGCATGTAATAAATCAGCACTTGCTCGGAAGTTACCGGGAAGCTGTAGGCTGGGGAAAAGGAAGAAAATCCACCGCTTCTTCCGATCAGTCGCATATCATCTTAAATAAAAAGTAAAGAAAAAAGAGCGGAAACAGCCGCTCTTTTTTCTTTACTTTTTCGTTTCACGAACCCATTTCACAATATCATCAATGACATAAGAAGGAATGTTGGCTGAAACAGCATATTCATCGGGCGTGCTTTTTTCACCAGTTCCTTCTGTGAAAAAGTGGTTGAGCTTTGGATAAAGCTTAAAAGAAGTGTTGGAACGCTGAGATAAGCTTTGTTTCCAGCCTTCAAAATCTTCCGTCGTTACTTGATAATCACGCGCTCCTTGTAAAAAAAGCAGAGGCGTGTCCTGAGATTTTGCGACTTCTGCAGGGTGCCAGTGAGCTAAGTCATACCAAAAATAAGGCGTGCCAAGCAGGAACTCTTTTGGCGGCTGAGCTGGCGAAAAGCTTGGGTCTTGTAAAATGGCAAACTGCTGCTGAAAAAAAGTAAGCTGCTCTTTTGGAAGCTGATTCAGCGATACAAGATAGGCAAATTGTTCAAGCATTAACTCTGGAAGTGTGCGGCTCGGTGCAGCAAGTAAAATAGAGCCGCGCACGCTTTTGTCCTGCGTTTGCTTTAAAATTCTGGGCATCATCATGCCGCCTTGACTGTGTCCCAGTATAAAAATATTGCGGCTGTCGATACCTTTTTGTTTCGCCATTGCTTTGACTGCGAGTACGGCATCATCCGTTGTTTCATCGTCAACGTTTATTTTACTTTCACCGGACATTTTAGCTGTATGTTCGTATGTACGCTTGTTGTAGCGTAAAACGGCGATTCCTCGAGAAGCCAGTCCAGAAGCCAGATCTCGAAACGGCTTTAAGCTCATAAACGTTTCATCTTGATCAGAAGGTCCTGATCCGTGAACTAATATGACAACGGGTACATTTTGATGTTTTGAACGTGTTGGAAGAGTAAGCGTTGCTGGAAGTTCGTAAGGTGCTTTGCCGATTGAAAGCTGTTTTTCACTGTAGTTCTTAGGGGTGTCATAAGACGGTGTGGAAAACGAAAACTGGCGCTCCTCCGGTACGATTCGCCAATCATCAATTTGACGATTTTGACTAAATCGAACGGTTAAAGTAGCTGATACGTGTTCAAATTCAATTGGGATTTCTATATTTCGATGAACGGTATTGACTTCACCTTGTACAGATGTACCAATCTTTTTTACAGAACCAAACTGAGCCGTTAGAGCTGACCACCATATTTTTAGGTTGTCTTCACTCATTTTGGACTGCAGGCTGCGGGAAAAGTAGCGCTTAGCTTCTTTTGTTTTGCCGTTGGCGACATTCGTTAAAAATGCGTTTGCTCGTTTGACTTCAACTTTTGCTGAATGATGAGCAGCATTTGCCGCTGCTTCAGCTTGAACAGGTGAAGTGGACATAGGGAGTACTTGAAGTCCGAGTGCTAAAGAAACAGCGAGTGGAAGGGCAGCTTTTACTTTTTTCATACATCATCCTCCTTGGCGATTCTTGTACTCTATCAGTATACCAATTTTAGGTAAGAGACGTCATGTCATTCTAAGATAAAAAAAGCCGATGCGTTATGAATATGATAAAATAAAGAAGTTATATTTTTTAGAAAATTTAAATATCTAAAAAGGGGCGCTTTTATGACCTATGATCCGCATTATCATCCATATCCATCTTACCGAGTTCCCGTTTATGCAAAAAAAGGAATGGTATCTACATCTCAGCCGCTCGCAGCGCAGGCAGGCCTTGATATTTTAAAAAAAGGCGGCAATGCCATTGATGCAGCAATCGCGACAGCAGCGAGCCTTACTGTATTAGAGCCCGCATCTAATGGAATCGGAGGAGACGCGTTTGCGCTTGTTTGGACAAATGATCAGCTGTACGGACTAAATGCTAGTGGACCTTCTCCGCAGTCTATTTCCATTGATGCGCTAAAGGAAAAAGGATACAGAGATATTCCTAAGGACGGAATGATTCCCGTTACGGTTCCCGGGGCTCCGGCTGCTTGGGCTGCTTTATCGAAGCGATTTGGCAAACTGCCTCTTTCTCAAGTACTGCAGCCTGCCATTCAGTACGCCAAAGAAGGATTTCCGCTAGCGCCTACTCTCGCGAAACAATGGAAACAAGCGTACGATACGTTCAAACGAGTACATACAAGCGAAGAATTTGAGTCATGGTTTCAAACGTTTGCCCCAAATGGACGAGCACCAAAAGCAGGAGAAATGTGGTCATCCATCCATCATGCCCGTACGCTTCAGCTCATTGGTGAAACAGATGCAGAAGCGTTTTATAAAGGCGAGCTTGCGGATCGTATTGATGCATTCAGCAAAAAATATAGCGGCTTTTTATCCAAGGAAGATTTGGCTGCTTATGAGCCCGAGTGGGTGAACCCGATTTCCGCTCACTACCGTGGATATGATGTATGGGAAATTCCTCCGAACGGTCAGGGGCTTGTTGCGTTAATGGCATTAAATATTGTCAAAGGCTTTGAGCTTCAAGAAAAAGACGCTGTGGATACGTATCATAAACAAATAGAAGCGATAAAGCTTGCGTTTGCGGACGGGGAAAAATACATTACGGAAGAAGCAAAAATGAGCGTGTCTGTTAGTGAGCTGCTGTCTGATACATATGCAAGCTATCGCCGCAGTCTTATAAAAGAACATGCTCTTCGGCCTGAAGCGGGAGAACCTGTCGGAAGCGGAACGGTGTATTTAGCAACGGCTGATGAAGCGGGAAACATGGTTTCATTTATTCAAAGTAATTATATGGGCTTTGGTTCTGGAATCGTTGTGCCAGAAACGGGAATTGCCTTGCAAAACCGCGGCCATAATTTTTCAATGGACCCTGATCACGATAACTGCCTTGCTCCTAATAAAAAAACGTTTCATACCATTATTCCAGGCTTTCTCACTAAAAATAATGAGCCCGTAGGACCGTTTGGCGTGATGGGAGGTTTTATGCAGCCGCAGGGACATATGCAAGTTGTCATGAATACGATTGACTTTCAGCTTCATCCTCAAGCCGCTTTAGACGCGCCAAGATGGCAGTGGAAAAAAGATAAAACGGTGTTTGTGGAGCCAGCTTTTCCCTCACACGTAGCACAAGCGCTTGAACGAAAAGGACATAAAATTGAAGTAGCTGTTGATTCAATGGCATTTGGGCGCGGACAGATTATTTGGAGAGATCCTGAAAGCGGCGTGCTATGCGGAGGAAGTGAATCACGAACGGATGGATTTGTAGCTGGATGGTAGCGCTCAAAGTAAACAAAATAGGTGGAGGAAGAAGCCCGTACTGATTAGAGTTGGGCTTTTTTCATGTCTCAACCACATGTATAAATCTCTTCAAAGAACTTAAAACTAAAACAAACATTTACGTATGTATGGATAACGTGAACTTAGGGGTTATGTACGGGGAATTTACATTAGACGCTGCTACGTATCTTTATAAATTAATATAAGCAATAATTGAGCGTGGTGAGAACAGCCGTCTCAAGCTGCCAATTGACATGAAGGTAGGCTAACAACACTTGGTGAAAGGAGCGAAAAGGTGATGAGAAATAAAAAGTTTGAAGTGAAATTTTTACGTGTAATGCTGATTATCGCCCTAGGAATTCTCCCTTTTTTATTTAGAAAACCACCGATTAAAGACTGGCTGCTGGCCTATGTATTTAACGCCTTAACAAATGGTATTATTGATAAATTTATTATTACTCACGGCCTTCTTCGATATCCAACTCGCTTATTGAAAAAACAGTTTAGAATTAACGTGTTGTTCGATTTTTTGCTGTATCCTATGATATCCGTCATGATTAATCAGGCTACGTATTACGATAAAGGGCTAAAAGTTTTATATAAAATTGTGCTCTTTACGATTCCTATGTTTTTTATTGAATTATGGGCTGAAAAACGGACGAATCTTATCGAATGGAAAACCGGCTGGATGTGGTATCACACTTTTACTAGCGTAACGTTAAAATCGTATCTTAACCGGATGCTGATTGGATGGATTCGACAAATTGAAAAGAAGCAGAAAGAAACGAAAATATAATAACAGAGATTCTAAAAACGACGTTAGAGAGGTGAACAAAGGTGCATATTTCTGTCCTTCTATGGCTGGTTTTTCAAAATATCCATAAGAAAACGTGGAACAAAATACGCGAGCTGTATGCTGGGGTTTTATACGTGAGCTTTTTTAATATTCTCTACTATTTTTTATGTAATGATAAATTGCTTTGGGATTTTAAATCTTCTCATCTTTCATTAAAACTACTGCGTATTTTACACCTTATGTTCATTACGCCTCTCATGATTTTGTCGTTCTTAGCTACTTATCCGTCTACACTCGCTAAGCAGGTGAAATATATTACAAAATGGGTATGTACAGCTTCGTTTGTAGAATGGGTTGGGCTCAGGTGTAAGGGAATTACATTTAGGCACGGCTGGCATTTGGGGTGGTCAGCACTTATTTACGTAATGATGCTTATCTTCTCGAGATGGTTTCAAAAAAAGCCTTTTGCGGTATTGCTGCTCTCGGTTTTAGCAACAGTAATTCTCAGCGTTATCTTTAAAGTTCCCGTGAGCAAACGGATGCTAAAACATCCGCTGAAACGAATATTGACTAGGCCTTTAAAAGATCATGTGACTCAAGCTGTTGCGAATAAAGTAAAGCGAAAATGCCTGCCTCTCAAGCTGTTCTCGTAAGTTCCTGCTCTCTGTGAAGAGCAGGTTTTTTAGCTTACTGGAGGAATAACGTCCGTCAGCAGCAGAACGAAAAAAATCAGGCCCGCTCCCGTAAAGCTTAAAGAAGCAAAAAAATAAGCCGTCCAGCGCAGACGAAACGGATTGTGTTCAATATTGGCCCCAGACATTAACCTCATGGAATGAGTTTTATAGTGAGAAGAAGCGCTGTTGCTTCCGCTACTTGAAAACCAAAAAGTCAAAACTGAAAACAAAAGTCCGCTAAAAAACATAAGCTCAATAAAGCGGATAGACAAAAATGATGAGCACGCATAGGTTAATCCAGTTTCAATAAGCAGTGTAATAACAAAAATAAGCTGAGTTCTCTTCAAAAAATTCTCCCCTTTTTTCTCTGTGTCTACTTTTGATTATACAATAATTTACATATATAAAAAGTCTCAAAAATGCTTTTATTATGATATAATGGTAATAAATGTATATAGGAAAAAGTATTCAAAGTTCGTATGCATCACGATTATAAGCTCTTTTATAATGATGAAACTTACTATATACGCTGCGCTTAGCTTCAGGTGCGTAGAATGAAAGTGAGGAGTATGTATGGACTTAGGAGAGACTGTGATTGCGATACTAGCAGCGGGAGCACTTTTATTATACGGCACGTTAGAGCTTTGGTTTGCGCTTCGTAATTCTTCTTTTTTTAAAGGGTGGAAGCAAAAACTAGCCGTCATTTTACCGTTATATGCGGTTACATTCGGCATATGGTTCGCGTTTTTTCATAACAAAAAAGTCTTACAAAAAGGAGGAATGAAAGATGGACATCAATTCATACCTCATTCGGTTTTCATGTATGCTGATGCTCATGTTTGGAGGATTATTTATTATACGGTATGTAAAAACAAGTGACTTTTATTTAGATCAGCTTCTTGTCTTTGGAGCGGGTTTTGTTCTGTTTATCGGCTCACTTATTTGGAAAAGAAAACATCAGCAGCAAGGAAATAGAAAAGCTTGTTAATCTCATGAAATTGTGACAGTATAAAACAGATAAAAAATGTAATCTCGTGATCGTACCATTGGTTACGAGCTGCTGCTGGAGGAAAAGAAAATGAATGTACCTAATTGTCCAAGCTGTCAATCACAGTATACATATGAAGATGGAAACCTGTTCGTCTGCCCGGAGTGTGGGCATGAATGGGGACAAGATGAAAAAACAGAAAACACGGAAGAACAGCTGACTGTAAAAGATGCAAACGGGAACCTTTTAAAAGACGGAGATTCAGTTACTGTCATCAAAGACTTAAAAGTAAAAGGAAGCTCATCGGTTGTGAAAATCGGAACGAAAGTAAAAAGCATTCGTTTAGTAGAAGGCGATCATAACATCGACTGCAAAATTGACGGATTTGGAGCGATGAGCTTAAAATCTCAGTTTGTTAAAAAAGCATAAGAATTAAAAAAGCCAGGATCAAGAACAACTTCACTCTGGCTTTTTTCTATGCATTTTAACTGATAAAACGAAATATATAGACCAATTTGTCTATTTTAGAAGGAATCTAGCTAAATGTCCCGAACTTACTTAAAGTGTCTGAGAATTTGGATATTAATGGAATGGATGTCCGTTTCATGAAGGCGAAAGGGAGGTAGAAATGTGAAAAAGTTTTTAGCGTTTCAAATTTTAATTGCATTAGTAATCGGAGCTGTTATCGGGCACTTTTTCCCGGACTTTGGGATGGCTTTAAGACCGGTAGGAGACGGGTTTATCCGGCTCATTAAAATGATTGTGGTGCCGATTGTCTTTTCAACCATCGTCATAGGTGCTGCGGGAAGCGGCAGTATGAAACAAATGGGGAGTCTAGGGTTAAAGACGATTATTTGGTTTGAAATCATTACTACCCTCGTATTAGGAATCGGTCTGCTGTTAGTGAATTTGCTAAAGCCCGGAGTAGGCCTCGATCTTTCTCATCTTGTTAAAAAAGATATCGGTGAATTGTCTCAGTACACCGACAAAGTCGTAGACTTTAAACAAATGATTTTGAACATCATTCCAACGAATATCGTAGATGTAATGGCAAAAAATGATTTGCTGGCCGTGATTTTCTTTGCTATTTTATTCGGTGTTGCCGCTGCAGGAGTCGGTAAAGCATCCGAACCTGCAATGAAATTTTTTGAATCTACGGCTAAAATTATGTTTAAATTAACGCAAATTGTTATGGTCACAGCGCCTCTTGGTGTACTAGCGCTAATGGCTGCATCTGTAGGGCAATACGGCATTGCACTTCTGCTTCCAATGCTAAAGCTAATTGGAACCGTCTTTTTAGGTCTTTTTATTATTTTATTTGTTTTATTTCCGCTTGTTGGGTTTTTGTTCAAATTCAACTACTTTGAAGTATTCAAAATGATTTGGGACTTGTTTCTTATTGCCTTTTCAACAACAAGTACGGAAACGGTGCTGCCACAGCTGATGGAGCGGATGGAAAAGTACGGATGTCCTAAACGAGTGGTGTCGTTTGTTATTCCGTCCGGCCTTTCGTTAAACTGTGATGGCTCCACGCTGTATTTATCCGTTTCGTGCGTCTTTTTAGCACAGGCTTTTAATATTGACATGCCCCTAACTCAGCAATTATTTATGATGCTTATACTAGTAATGACAAGTAAAGGAATTGCGGCTGTCCCGTCAGGTTCACTTGTTGTGCTTTTAGCCACAGCCAACGCAGTAGGTCTGCCAGCTGAAGGAGTCGCAATTATTGCTGGAGTAGACCGCATCATGGATATGGCCAGAACAGGAGTTAACGTTCCGGGTCACGCCATTGCCTGTATCGTCGTCTCGAAATGGGAAAAAGTATTTCGAGCCCAAACACCAATTCCGCCTGCATCTCACACGGAATCTCTATAAAACCAACCCCCGCTTTAGCTCATAAAGCGGGGGTTTTTTGTTAAATCTCCAAACATTTATTAACGATGTAGACTAGAGTAATTTGCCATACTCAGCCCTACTCAAAAAAAGAGCACGCGCCGCTTAAGTCTAAAAAAATGCCCTGTGACTGTTTTTTGATCACAGGGCATTTTTTTAGATGAATGTTCACAAAATGTTCACTTACGAAGAAGGAAGATAAAAAGCTATACTAAGCCAAGTAAAAAACATGAAAAGGATGAGGAATGTGCCCACAACTAAAAAAGAAAGTATGTATTTTGGAATGATGATGTGCGGAGGGATGGTGCTTGTGATGACGATGTATAACATGTTCATAAATGATGTCATCGGGCATATCACACTTGCAGAAGGTATTTTGAATTTGGTTATCACATTTGTAGTTGCCATGATTATCGAAACTTTCGTAGTAGGTCCCGTGGCAAAAAAAGTAGCATTTTCACTGCCGTTTGATAAGTCTAAACAGTTAAAAGTCGTGTTGATTTTATCATCATGTATGGTGATTGGAATGGTGCTTTTCATGTCTGTATACGGATTAATTACGATGTCACTTACGAAAGGTTTAGACGGAGAGCCGCTTCTTTCAAGCTATGCGTTGATCGTTATGAAAAACTTTATCGTAGCCTATCCGCTTCAGCTTCTCATTATGGGACCTTTAGTTCGCGGATTGTTTATGAAATTTGTTAAGAAGAATCCCGCCGCTGCTTAAGTCAAAACCCTAAGAACGCCTATTTTCTTAGGGTTTTGTTGTGCAAAGCTGTTCAGTCAGAATAGAAGAAAATTCACGTAAAGCCGCCGATATAAAGGCATCTTTTCGCGTAATAAAAAAAGTAGGAACCTTTCTATATGGCTGCGGCAGCGGAGTTAACGTTAATGAATGATTATAGTTAGATACAATAGATTTCATCATTACAGCTAAGCCCATACCTGCTTTTACACACCCAATAATGGCTTCAATCGTACCAAATTCTAATATGCGTTTTGGAAATACGCCTTCTTTTGTCAACAGCATTTCTAACGTATGTCGATATGCGCATCCGCTGCTGAAAGCTAATAGGTTCATATCGTTTAGGCTGTAAAGAGAAGGAAGAGGATGCCGGCTCACAAGTACAAGCTCTTCATCTCGAGTAAATAAAGAGTTTAGATCAGGATGTGCACAGCTGCCTGCAACAAATGCGCCTTCAAGTTTTCGGGTTAAAACCAGGTGAATAAGAACATCGGTTGTATGTGTTTCTAAAATGAAGTCTACATCCGGATAGGCAGTGCAATAAGTAGAAAGCAAAGGCGGTAGCCGAAGAGCCGCGGTGGATTCAGTTGCACCTATTTTTAAAGGTCCTATCGGCGTGTGCGAGCTGCTTTGCACAGTTGCCGTGGCTTCATTGGTTAAACGAAGAATTTGTTCAGCATAACGATGCAACAGCTCTCCGCTGGAAGTTAACGTTACCCCTTTACCGCTTCGTTGGAAGAGCTGTGTACCCAGTTCCGCTTCTAATTGCTGAATTCGCATCGTCACATTCGACTGCACGTAGCTTAAGATTTTGGCTGCCTTTGAAATATTTTTTTCTTCTGCTACCGTTGTAAAAACAAGTAAATCTTTTATATCCATAAAATCTCCTCCTTCAGCTATCATTTTTATTGATGACTTTTATCTTTATTACTTATTTTACATGATACTATTCCTTCTCTACACTGAAAGTAGAAGTGGAGGAGAGAAAATGAGCAGACAAAAAGCTTCTTATAAGTGGATGATTTTATTTGTTGCCACTCTTTCTCAGGCATGTGCAACATTTGTCACGTACGGGGTAGGACCGTTGGCAGCGTTTTGGCAAAGACTATATGATTTATCGCAGTTTCAAACAGGACTGCTCGTATCATCTGTTCAAATTGGCCCGATTTTTTCCATGCTGCTTTTTGGGAACTGGATGGATCAATATGGAGAAAGGTGGCTTGTAGGAGGAGGATCTATTTTGCTGGGGATAAGCATGCTTTTTGCCTATAGCGCTGATCATTATTTGTATCTAACAGGCGTACTTCTCGCAGCAGGCGTGTGGTATGGAACAGCACAGCCAGGAGGAAGCAAAGCAGTGGTGAAGTGGTTTCCTTCTCATCATAGAGGCCTTGCCATGGGGATTCGGCAAACGGGAATACCCATTGGAGGCGCTGTCGCTTTAGCAGCATTACCGCTGCTGTTTTATCAATACGGATGGCATGGGGCTGTTCTCGTACAGGCAGCGGCAGCTATCGGAGGAGGCCTTCTTTTTTTTGTATTCTACCGAGAGCAATCATCATCGTCAGAAAAAAAGGAAACATTTACACTTCGTCAAAAAATCAAGGGCATTTCTCAAGATAAAACGCTCTATCCGCTGTTTTTTGTAGGTGTTTCAATGATTTCTCTTCAAATGATTCTCGTTGCGCACTTTATGAGCTATTTAACGAAAGCCATAAAGATGGATTTTGCTTCAGCTGGCATCATGCTGAGCATCACACTGTTAGGCGGAATGGTGGGGAGAATTGTTTTAGCTTGGGTAAGTGATTATGTGTATAACGGAAATCGAAGAACTCCTTTGCAAGTGACGGTTTGGATAGCTGCAGGACTAATAATAGCTATTTCTTATATTGGATTTACTTTGCCTTTTTGGCTACTAACTGCAGTTTGTTTTAGCCTCGGTTTTTTTGCAATTGGCTGGTTTAGTTTGTTTATCGTGCTAATAGCAGAAAAAGCGGATGATCGTTTTATTGGTTTAACGGTAAGCATTGCGTTAACGCTCAATCAATTTGCCATCGTGCTCGCACCAATTTGGTTCGGGCTCCTTGTAGATTGGCTCCGGAGCTACGCGTTGGCTTTTAGTACGGTTGCATGCTTCATTGCTTGTGGAGGAATATGGTTAAAAAAGAGCGAGTTTATTCATTTTTAAATAAAAACGTCACTAAATAAAAAGTGATTTAGGGCTATTTATTTAAGAATAGAGAAGACCTCTTATCCTCTAAAACGTTTCAAAGCCATACTCCCGGGTACACACAACATTAATGAGGAGGAGATAGTATGGAAGCAAAAGCAAAGAATGTTGTGGGGGTATACGAAACGGAACAAGAAGCAATTCAAGCTGTAGAGAGTTTGAAAAAAGAAGGATACGCATCAGAAGAAATATCTATCATCGGCAAACATAAAAAGACCAAAAAAGTTCAGAAAGAAACGAATACAAAAGCAGAAGGGGCAGCAACTGGAGCACTTACCGGAGGTACGCTAGGGAGCTTGACCGGAATATTAGCAGGTGCCGGGGCTCTTGCCATACCAGGAATAGGTCCATTTGTGGCGGCTGGTCCGATTGTAGCTACATTAACAGGTGCGGCAGCTGGTGCGAGCGTAGGAGGTCTGTCTGGTATTTTAGTAAGTATGGGAATTCCAAAACAGCAGGCCGAACAATATAATGATTCAGTCAAAGAAGGCAGCTTGCTTGTTTTAGTAGACAAAGAAGACTCAGATCATGATGGAAACCCGAAAGCTCCTTTAACCGGAATGATTTTATAGAACGTATGATATGGAGGAGAAATCTGTCGCAGTGCGGCAGATTTTTTTATGCACTGATTTAAATACACTAATCTAACAATAATATTCCATAATAGTTAAAAATATCAAAATACGTCATGGTGTATCGAATAATAATATGCCTTAAATTATAATGTAATATTATTGTAACAATAATGTATTTATTGTTTTATTTTGGGATTGAAATCTTGATGAATGCTTTAACAGAAGGATTTAAGCGCAAATTTCATCCAATAATTAACTGTTAATTATTATACGTAGTAGAATAATTTTCTAATTTATTTTCAGGAATTACTTTTTAGCAAATTATTCATGTTTGAAAGAGAGCTAAAAAGTATATTTCAAAAGTATGTTTACTTAAAAAGTTAAGAAGGTTGATTAGTAGCATCATTCATTTAGCTAAATTTCGAAAGGAGCTGCTAAAATGAGTATTCAAAAAAGTACAGATAGTTCTAGTTTAGCAGAAGTGATTGATCGAATTCTCGACAAAGGGATTGTCATCGATGCTTTTGCCCGAGTATCACTCGTAGGAATTGAAATTTTAACGATTGAAGCACGAGTCGTTATTGCAAGTGTTGATACGTGGCTTCGCTATGCAGAAGCCGTCGGGTTATTAACCGACAAAGTAGAGGAAGAAGGGCTGCCTGGCCGAACAGAGGAGCGAGGAGCAGGGCTTAGCTTTTAAGTCTTTTAATCATTAGAAGATTCATTAAATAAATAATAATAAGAGAAAAGAGGATGGAACATGACAACAACTGATCAAAATGAAAAACAAGAAAATCAGCAACAGGAAGAAAAAACGCAAAACTCTTTAAATCTTGCTATTTTAGGAGGCGTAGTAGGAGCGGGAATTGGACTTCTTTCAAGTCCTCAAACGAGTAAAAAAGTACTCAGCCGCTTAGGACAATCAGAAATTGTACGTGCGACAGGACAAGAGTTAAGAAGAAACGCACAGGATATTCTAACGCAGCAAGCGATGGGAGCATTAAGACAGACGGCTACAGGCTATCTTGAAAAAGACAATTTAAGCAAGCTGCTGGCACCTAAAAAGAAAAAAGAAGATGCATCAAATGAACAGGGAAATGCGCAGGAAGAAGTCAGCCAAAGCGCAGAAATGGAAACGTCTCAGTACGAAGAGCTAAAAGAAGAAAATAAAAATATGAACGACCAGCTGCAGCGCATTGAAGAGATGCTAAACAAACTCATGGACGCGAAGAAGTAGGATATCCGTCCTTAAGGGGAATTTCATGGATAAAAAAGATGTGGAGAAAGCAGCCTTAAAAGCAGGAAAAAAGATCATCGATCATACACCTGAACCTGTTAAGGAAAAGGTAGAAGAAAAGGTTAAAGAAAAAGCGAAAGAAAAATTTGTCGAAAAAACTGAAGGAAAACTGCAGGAAAAAGCAAATGAAGCATCAGAAAAACTGCAGGAAACAAAAGAGAAAAATGCCCAAAAGGTACACGGCAAAGGGGAAGACGCAAAAGAAAAGCTCCAAGACGTCTTACTATCAGTAAAAGAGAAGCTTAGCGATGTGAAAGAAGCTGGAGAAAACTTTCAAGAAAAAGTTTCTTCTTCAGACGATAAAGAGAAGTCAAAAAATAAGCGGAAAATAAAAGGCGCAAATCAGATTAAAAAAGCAACGGATATTAAAAGCTCTACTAAGATTAAAAGTTCCAATGATATTAAATCATCTACAGATTTAAAAACAATGGGCTCATAAGCGAAAGGAGAAATGAGATATGTCTATTCAAAAAAGTACTAATAGTTCAAGTTTAGCAGAAGTCATTGACCGTATTTTAGATAAAGGAATTGTTATTGATGCTTTTGCAAGAGTTTCTGTTGTAGGAATTGAGATTTTAACGATTGAAGCACGAGTGGTTATTGCCAGTGTTGATACATGGTTACGCTACGCAGAAGCAGTAGGGCTTCTGCGTGACGACGTAGAAGAAAACGGTCTTCCTGAACGTTCAAATTCAAGTGAAGGACAGCCGCGTTTTAGTATTTAATATGAAGTGATATGGAACCTTCCTTTTTTGAGGGTGGTTCCAGCTTTTAGATCTAACTATTGGAGGCTACTAAAAATGGAAATTAAAAAAATTATGCAAGCCGTGAACGACTTTTTCGGTGAACACGTAGCTCCTCCTCATAAAATTACCTCGGTGGAAGCTACTGAAGATGAAGGCTGGAGAGTTATTGTTGAAGTCATTGAAGAACGAGAATATATGAAAAAATACGCCAAAGATGAAATGCTCGGAACGTACGAGTGCTTTTTAAATAAAGAAAAAGAAGTCATTTCATTCAAACGACTCGACGTCAGATATAGAAGCGCCATTGGCATTGAAGCATAAACGATAAGATGGCAGGAGGAACGTAAAAATGACCGTCTTAACAGACAAAAGGAAAAAAGGCAGTGGAGCTTTTATACAAGATGACGAGACAAAAGAGGTTCTTTCAAGAGCGCTGAGCTATTTGAAGTCCGGCTATTCCATTCATTTTACAGGTCCTGCCGGCGGAGGCAAAACCTCTTTAGCGCGAGCGCTTGCTAAAAAGAGAAAGCGTCCTGTAATGCTGATGCACGGGAATCACGAGCTCAACAATAAAGATTTAATTGGCGATTTTACGGGATACACGAGCAAAAAAGTAATCGATCAGTATGTTCGTTCTGTCTATAAAAAAGATGAACAAGTGAGTGAAAACTGGCAGGATGGCCGATTGCTTGAAGCTGTAAAAAATGGCTATACGCTGATTTACGACGAATTTACTCGGTCTAAGCCTGCAACGAATAATATCTTTCTATCAATATTAGAAGAAGGCGTGCTTCCGCTGTATGGAGTGAAAATGACCGATCCTTTTGTGCGCGTGCACCCTGATTTTCGCGTCATCTTCACAAGCAATCCAGCTGAGTATGCCGGCGTATACGATACGCAAGATGCGCTTCTTGATAGGTTAATTACCATGTTTATTGATTATAAAGACATCGACAGAGAGACAGCGATTTTAACGGAGAAAACGGACGTAGAAGAAGACGAAGCGCGCACAATTGTAACGCTCGTAGCAAACGTGCGAAACCGCTCTGGAGACGAAAACAGCAGCGGACTTAGCCTTCGGGCTTCGCTTATGATCGCTACTCTCGCCACGCAGCAAGACATTGCTATCGATGGAAATGACGAAGATTTTCAAACGTTATGTATGGATATTTTGCATCATCCGCTTACCAAATGTTTGGATGAAGAAAATGCAAAAAGCAAAGCCGAAAAAATCATTTTAGAAGAGTGTAAGAATATAGACACGGAAGAAAAGTAAAGGAGCTTGAAAACATGAGTGAAACAAACGAAACAGGTATTTATATTTTTAGCGCCATTCAAACGGATAAAGACGAAGAATTTGGATCGGTAGAAGTAGAAGGAACAAAAGCTGAAACATTTTTGATTCGCTACAAAGACGCAGCTATGGTAGCAGCTGAAGTACCGATGAAAATTTATCATCCCAATCGCCAAAATTTATTAATGCATCAAAACGCAGTAGCAGCGATTATGGACAAGAACGATACGGTTATTCCAATCAGCTTTGGGAATGTATTCAAATCAAAAGAAGACGTAAAAGTTCTTTTGGAAAACCTTTATCCGCAGTTTGAAAAGCTGTTTCCAGCAATCAAAGGAAAAATTGAAGTCGGTTTAAAAGTAATTGGGAAAAAAGAATGGCTTGAGAAAAAAGTAAACGAAAATCCTGAACTTGAAAAAGTATCAGCATCCGTAAAAGGAAAATCAGAAGCAGCCGGTTATTATGAGCGTATTCAGCTTGGAGGAATGGCTCAAAAGATGTTTACTTCCCTGCAAAAAGAAGTCAAAACAGATGTGTTTTCACCGCTTGAAGAAGCAGCGGAAGCAGCAAAAGCAAATGAGCCAACGGGCGAAACGATGCTTTTGAACGCGTCTTTCTTAATTAACCGAGAAGATGAAGCGAAGTTTGATGAAAAAGTGAATGAAGCGCATGAAAACTGGAAAGACAAAGCCGATTTTCATTACAGCGGTCCTTGGCCTGCTTATAATTTTGTGAACATTCGCCTAAAAGTAGAAGAGAAATAACGTGCTTCACAAATTAGTAACCGCACCTATTAACCTTGTAGTGAAAATCGGCGAGAAAGTACAGGAAGAAGCTGATAAACAGTTATATGACCTTCCGACGATTCAGCAAAAACTCATTCAGCTTCAAATGATGTTTGAGCTTGGTGAAATTCCGGAAGAAGCGTTTCAAGAAAAAGAAGATGAACTGTTAATGAGGTACGAAATTGCGAAGCGCAGAGAAATTGAACAATGGGAAGAGCTAACAAAAAAAAGAAATGAGGAATCCTAGATGGGAGAATTACTGTATTTATACGGTTTAATTCCAACAAAAGAAGCAGCAGCCATAGAGCCGTTTCCATCTTATAAAGGGTTTGACGGAGAACATTCACTGTACCCAATTGCATTTGATCAGGTGACGGCTGTCGTTTCTAAACTGGATGCTGACACCTATTCAGAAAAAGTGATTCAAGAAAAAATGGAGCAGGATATGAGCTGGCTGCAGGAAAAAGCATTTCATCATCACGAGACGGTAGCCGCTTTGTACGAAGAATTTACGATCATTCCATTAAAATTTTGTACCATTTATAAAGGTGAAGAAAGTCTGCAGGCAGCTATTGAGATTAACAAAGAAAAGATAGAGAATTCACTGACGCTGCTTCAAGGAAATGAAGAGTGGAACGTGAAGATTTACTGTGATGATACGGAGCTTAAAAAAGGAATCAGCGAAACGAATGAAAGCGTGAAAGCGAAAAAAGAAGAAATTAGTCACTTATCACCAGGAAGACAGTTTTTTGAAAAGAAAAAAATAGATCAGCTGATTGAAAGAGAATTAGAACTTCACAAAAATAAAGTGTGTGAAGAGATACATGACAAGCTTAAAGAATTATCGCTTTATGACTCTGTTAAAAAGAATTGGAGCAAGGACGTAACGGGCGCAGCTGGACAGATGGCGTGGAACAGCGTGTTTCTTCTCCCGTCTTTGCAGATCACTAAGTTTGTAACCGAAATAGAAGAGCTTCAGCAAAAGCTTGAAAATAAAGGCTGGAAATTTGAAGTGACGGGACCATGGCCGCCCTATCATTTCTCGAGCTTTGCGTAAAGTGAGGAATTAACATTATGTCTCTTAAAGAATCCATGGAGAATAAAGATATTGCTCTCATTGATATTTTAGATGTCATTTTAGATAAAGGAGTCGCCATTAAAGGAGACTTAATCATTTCCATAGCCGGCATCGATTTAGTGTATTTGGATTTGCGGGTGCTTATTTCTTCGGTTGAAACGCTGGTGCAAGCAAAAGAAGGAAATCGCAAACCAATCACTTCTGAACAATTTGATAAACAAAAGGAGGAATTAATGGATGCAACCGGTCAGCCAAGCAAATGGACGAATCCACTTGGATCCTGATCAAGCTGAACAAGGCTTAGCGCAGCTTGTGATGACAGTTATTGAGCTATTGAGGCAAATCGTTGAACGTCATGCCATGAGGCGGGTGGAGGGTGGAACGTTGACGGACGAACAAATTGAAAACTTAGGAATTGCACTAATGAACTTAGAAGAAAAAATGGACGAGTTGAAAGAGGTGTTCGGTCTGGACGCAGAAGATTTAAATATTGATCTTGGACCGCTAGGCAGCCTGCTTTAAGCGGTCATTAGGAGGAACAGTATGGCAGTCGAACATAATATGCAGTCAAGTACGATTGTAGATGTGCTCGAAAAGATTTTGGATAAAGGAGTCGTCATAGCGGGGGACATCACCGTAGGAATTGCAGATGTCGAGCTATTAACGATAAAGATCCGCTTGATTGTGGCTTCGGTTGATAAAGCAAAAGAAATCGGCATGGACTGGTGGGAAAATGATCCCTATCTCAGTTCAAAAGGAGCCAATAACAAAGCGCTCGAAGAAGAAAATAAAATGCTGCATGAGCGGTTAAAAACGCTTGAAGAAAAAATGGAAACGAAACGTTAAAAACTGTATGCTACTTAAAAAATGGAGGGATTTACAATGGCAACTGAAACAAAATTAGATAACACACAGGCAGAAAACAAGGAAAATAAAAATACGGAAAACGGTTCAAAAGAAAAGAACGGTTCAAAAGCAAGCAAAACAACAAGCAGCGGGCCAATCAAACGAGCGGTAGCAGGAGGCATCATCGGTGCAACGATTGGATATGTATCGACTCCTGAAAATCGAAAAAGTCTCCTTGACCGCATTGATACAGACGAATTAAAAAGCAAAGCATCTGATTTAGGAACAAAGGTAAAAGAAAAATCAAAAAGCAGTGTGGCCAGCCTGAAAACATCTGCGGGAAGCTTGTTTAAAAAAGATAAAGATAAATCAAAAGATGATGAAGAAAACGTAAATTCTTCTAGTAGCGAAACAGAAGACGATAACGTTCAAGAGTACGACGAGTTAAAAGAAGAAAATCAAACTCTTCAAGATCGCTTATCACAGCTTGAAGAAAAAATGAACATGCTTGTTGAGCTTAGCCTCAATAAAAATCAAGACCAAGAAACGGAAGATACAGATTCCGACGAAGAAGAGAACGAAGAAAACGAAGAAAACGAGCAGGACGATGAAAACGAAGAAGAAACATCTAAGCCTCGTAAAAAGGATAAAAAAGAAGCTGAGCAAGAAGAGGAAGAAGAAAGTGACGAAGACAGCGAGGAAGAAGAGGAAGATTCTCGCTCAAACAAAAAAAATAAAAAAGTAAAAACAGAAGAAGACGACGAAGATGAAAACGAAGAAGAAAAAAAGGAAGCGAAGCCAAAAAAGTCAACAGCTAAAAAATCAAAAAATACAAAAGCAAAGAAAAACACGGATGAAGAAGATGATGACGCAACATCTCTTTCTAGTGAAGACGACACAACAGCCTAAGGCGTAAAGGAGGAAAGAAAGACATGAGTACAGGCCCTTCTTTTTCAACTAAAGACAATACGCTTGAATACTTTGTGAAAGCTTCTAATAAACATGGCTTTTCACTTGATATTTCATTAAATGTAAACGGCGCTGTGATTTCCGGTACCATGATTTCAGCAAAAGAATACTTTGATTACTTAAGCGAAACGTTTGAAGAAGGCAGCGAAGTGGCTCAGGCGCTAAGCGAACAATTCTCTTTAGCAAGCGAAGCGAGCGAATCAAACGGAGAAGCAGAAGCCCATTTTATTCATTTGAAAAATACAAAGATTTACTGTGGAGACAGTAAATCTACTCCTTCTAAAGGAAAGATCTTTTGGAGAGGGAAAATAGCAGAAGTAGACGGGTTTTTCTTAGGAAAGATTTCTGATGCAAAATCAACGAGTAAAAAGAGTTCATAAAAAACGGCGGGGTGATTGCTCCGCCGTTTTTTAGTGATGTGATGAAATGTGCAGCTTCTTTTTTCGATACATGAGCGGAGTCATCTTCATTTCTTTTCGAAACTGATTAATAAAATAGCTTGTACTATTAAACCCTACTTGATAAGCGACGTCCGTCACATTTGCTTCTGCTTGCTGCAGCATAACTAGGCTTTGCTGAATTCGATAGTTTAATACATAGGTCAAAGGCGATTTTTTTAACATTTTCTTAAAATATCGACAGCATTCAGAACGGCTCAATTGTCCGGCTTTGGCAATATCATCAAGTGTAATCTTTTCAGCAAAGTGCAAATGAATCCAATTGAGCATTTGCTTCATCCGCTGATTTTTGATCATTTCTTTTTCATTGTATTTCAGCTGCAACCCGTTAAGAATTAAATTTTTCCACAGTATGCTGAGTTCAGAGGCAATCTCTATTTCATAGTGGTGCGGCTGCTTATGAATCCATGTGTGTATCTTATGTATAGACTCTAACACGTTATTTCCCCAGGATTGCTTTGGACTGATGAATAAATGTGATAGATTCGTTGCATGAATGTAGGGATAAACGTAATTTGTAAAAAGCTCTTGCGGCACAAGAAAATGAGGAGAAACATTTAAACAAATGTACACGCAGCCGGATTTGTTTATATCTTCAGTCATATGAAGACATCCGCTGTTAATAAACAGTCCGTAGCCTTGTTTTACAGTCACTGTTTTTTCATTTATTTGAAAAGACGCATCTCCTTTTATAACTAATACAAATTGAAGCTCATCATGCCAGTGAAGAGGGATGTAGCCGTTTATATGATCACTGATCGTCGTTTGATAACATGCTACTGGCAGCTCAACGGTGCGATGGGTCGTTAGCTCTTTTAAGTTTTCATCAATTTTAAAATGGGCTGCTGGCATACATGGTCACCTCAATATATTTATATTTTTTAATGCAATATGCGTATTTTTTGCCCCGTTTTTCACTTATTATAACACTATTCTTATACTGAAAGTGAGGGATGGAAGATGAACAATCTCAGCCGAAAAAAAGGGTTCTTCTTTGCCACAACTGGAGCTATATGTTGGGGGATGGGAGGGACGGTTGCTCAAAAGCTTTTTCAAGAATTTGAAATCAGTGTAGACTGGCTTGTTTCAGTCCGGCTGCTCATTGCGGGTTTTTTGCTGCTAATGATTTCATGTATAAAAAGTAATCGTTCTCACGTATTTGGAGTATGGAAAAACAGAAAATCAGCTTTTCAGCTCGTCGTTTTTTCCATAGTTGGTATGCTCGCCGTTCAGTATACGTATATGGCTTCTATTGAGCATGGAAATGCAGCAGTAGCTACGCTGCTGCAGTATTTATCACCGGTGATGATTATCATTTATTTGCTTTTGCGCAAGCAGTCTATATTTACGCGACAAGACGTCATCACTGTTTTGCTGGCGCTGGGGGGCTGCTTTTTTTTATTAACAAACGGCTCTATTTCTCAGCTGTCTGTTCCTGTATCTGCCGTTGTTTGGGGAGTGCTGTCAGGTGGAGCAGCAGCATTTTATACGCTGTATGCCGTGCCGCTGATCAAAAAGTACAGTTCGCTTGTCATCGTTGGCTGGTCAATGGTAATTGGGGGAAGCGTAATGAGCTTTATTCATCCTCCTTGGGAAGCGTCAAGCTTATCACCAATAACCTGCGGATATATTTTATTTGTCATTATTTTTGGCACGATGCTTGCTTTTTGGTTTTATGTAGAAAGCCTGCAAAGTCTTTTACCTAAAGAAACGAGTTTGCTTGGAAGTTTAGAGCCTTTAGCCGCGGTTATTACAACCGTTGTTTGGCTGAAAGAACCTTTTGGTTTCTATCAATGGATAGGCACAGCTTGTATTATTGGATTAGTTCTATTACTCACACGAACGAAACAAGCATCATCTAAGACGACACTTTCAGCATAAATAGGGGCTTGCTAAAAAAAGAAGCAAACCAATGTCACTTTGCCGCCGAATCTGTAGAAACTCGTTTGACTTTCAAAATCTTTACATATTGAATAAACACTCTTTCTTTTGTAGAGACATTTAATTTAGCAAGTCTTGATGCGTCATCTCGGTTTTTAGCAGATTCTATCACAAAAGTTCCTTTGATTTTGGCTTCATCTTTTAGAACGGAATACTGTATTTCAAATCGTTTTGCTTTCGTTTTCTGCATAGTGTTTGATAAGCTCCTTTGCCTGATAAATTGATGTATTACTATGAAATAAGCTTCGATAAAAAGGAAGAAAAGAACGTAACATATACTACTAAATGAAATGCAGAGCGGCAGTGACTTTTATCACACCACAACCTAGTATTTCATCTTTTTACCAAAAAAGATAGGGTGTTTTACCGTCGCTGCTTATAAAATCTTTTATTCTTTCTGCTTGACCTAGAGTTAACTCTATGGTTTATCTTGTAGTAGTATCATTTCAAGGAGGGGCTTTATATGAAGTATCATACAATTGCTAATACTGACTTACACGTATCAAATTTGATTATGGGAAATATGCGTTTAACAGAGCTTTCTTTACAAGAAGCAGAGAAGCTAATCCGCACAGCGATGGAAGAAGAAATTAACTTTTTTGACCATGCTGATATTTACGGTCCTGATTATGTGGGACAATGCGAAGAGTATTTTGCAAACGCTATACAAATGAATTCAAGTCTTCGTGAGAAAATGGTGATTCAAAGTAAATGCGGCATTAACGCAGCGAAAAATTACTATGACTTTTCAAAGAAGCATATCATAGACTCTGTTAACGGCAGCTTAGAGCGTTTAAAAACAGATTACTTAGATCTTTTATTACTTCATCGCCCAGATCCATTAATGGATCCTGAAGAAGTAGCAGAAGCGTTTAATGAACTTCAAAGCAGCGGAAAGGTACGTCACTTCGGTGTGTCGAACCACAACCCAGCGCAAATTCAGCTGCTTGAAAAATATATCAACCAAAAGCTTGTCGTAAACCAAGTGCAGTTCAGCATTGCACATACGCCAATTATAGACTCTGGTATTTCTTTAAATATGGGCATCGACCAAGCTGTGAACCGCGACAGCAGCGTGCTTGAATATTGCCGTTTAAATGATATAACGCTTCAAGCGTGGTCGCCATTCCAAAACGGATTTTTCGAAGGACCTTTCCTAGGCGACAAAGAGAAATTTGGAAAGCTAAACGAAGTGATTGATCGCATCGCAAGTAAGTATAGCGTGACGAATACAGCGATCGCCGTTGCGTGGATCACAACTCATCCTGCAAATATTCAAGTGGTGCTTGGTACTACAAATATTCAGCGTATGAAAGATGCAAGTAAAGGTTCAGAAATCAAGTTAACGCGCGAAGAGTGGTACGATATTTATAAAGCCGCTGGCAACATGGTGCCTTAAGAGCTGCAGTTCTTAAAATAAAGCAGGTAACTCCGTTCGGATATGGAACGGAGTTACCTGCGTTTTACGATAAGTAACTACTGGTTAAGCTAGAAAATAATTTAGCAGCAGCTCAATTATTTTTGTAACGCCAAGACCTAACAAAAAGGCAATAAAACCGCCAATTACAATGGTAAGCATCATGTGAGCAGTATTCATCGTATTCATCCTTTCGGGTTTAAATATATGTTGCTGCTTGTACAAAAAACCTGCAGCATAAAGAGCGTAATGAAGAAGACTATAAAACAATAAATCCTCGAGATAACTAGAGGTCAAGACAAACTCATCATGTTTTTCTGAAAAGTTTAAGGTGTAGGAGGAAGCAGTATGACGTATACCATTTCACAAGTGGCAAAAAAATTGAACGTGACAATTTATACCATTCGCTATTATGATAAAGAAGGGCTTTTTCCATTTTTAGATCGTACAGCGTCAGGGAATCGTATTTTTAAAGAACAAGATATTGAATGGATTGATTTAATCTGCTGTTTAAAAAGCACAGGTATGCAAATCAAGGACATTCGGACGCTTATTGAAAACTGTACGCTTGAAAATGCCGTGCTTGATAAAAGTCTGCAAATGCTGGTGGATCATAAAAAAGCAGTGCAAAAAGAAATCGAAGAAATCCATCATAAGCTTGAGACGATTGATTATAAAATTAAGCACCTGCCGGAAATGTACGAGCGAATTGTTAACAAGCCTTCAAACTAAACAAAAAAGGAAGCGTAAAAATGATCGGAAAAGTAGTACCTCTCACTGCAGAGAATATGCAGCAGTGCATTAACTTGTATATGAATGTATTTACAAAAAAACCTTGGAATGAGCCGTGGACAGAGAAATCAGCTAGAGAAAGGCTGACTGATTTACTGAACACACCTAAATTTATGGGCTATTTATTTTATGACCAAGGAGAGTTGATTGGAATGATTGCAGGTCACGCAAAAAAATCATACAGCGGTATGACCTTTTACGTGGCCGAGCTTTGCGTCAGTGCAAGCGCGCAGGGAAAAGGGTACGGTTCAGCTATCTTAAGCCGGTTTGAGAACGAACTTCAAAGACACGATATCAACAGCTTGTATCTCTTGACGGCGACTGGAGGAGCTGCACAGGCTTTTTATGAAAGAAACGGCTATACTGTCAATGATCAGCGCGTTGTCTTGAAAAAAACGTTTGTTTAATGTTTAGTATCTACATAGAGCAGGAAGAGAGTTGCAGAGTGACTCTCTTTTTAATTAATCTTTTTATCTATTAATATGTAGAAGAAAAGGAAGTATGAACAAGAAAAATAAGGTGATGGGAAGAAATAGACAAGAAACGGCAGATTAAAAAAGTCTATTTTTTTATAATGGCTAGTCTTATTATGACCTGGTTCATAAGCACATTTGAAAACAGTGCCCATTATGTGGACACTGCTTTTTCATAATAAAGCGGAAAGCTAGCTTTTGGTGAAAAAATTAGCGGAAATGAAGCTGTTCATCACTATTTCTAATGATTAGCAACCGCCAAATCCTCCCCAGCAAGCACAGCCGATGATGATTAATAAAATGAATAATACGATGATTAAAGCAAAGCCACTGCCAAACCCGCAGCCGCCGCCGTAACCGTAACCGCCATAACCACAGCCACCATAGAAGCCCATATATTTCACCTCCAAGTTCTGAGTACATTTTTAACATATGCCTGAAATGCAAAAGTGCTCCAAAAATATCCAATGATTTTAATGAAAATAAAAAAAGATAAGAAAATAAGATGGACACGGTACTTTTTTTCACTTTCTACATAGGATGAATCATCCCAAGATCTCATATATGAGCCCCCATGTTATAACGAAGCAGGCTAACACCACTTCCTCCTTAGCCTGCGTACATAATGAAGGAGAAGCCGAAGAATTTTTTCTTCGGCTTCTTATTTTTTACTATGAAATAAACACGTTAGTACTTTCCCTATACCATTCTAAGTCAGGATCCGCTTCTTTTTGTATGTATTAGGTACTAAAGAGAAATCAAGCTCATTTTCATATAAACCTAGTAATTTTCTTTTTTTCGTAATTCTTTTCCCTTATTTTCAGCATAACCAAGATATTTGCCCAAGACAGCGAATAGGTAAATGCATATTCATGGGTGAAAGCAAAAACAAAAAAACGGAGGTTTCTCTTATGAATTCAGAAATGCATTTTTTACCTACTATGTATTCTCAAGATCATCATCAACTTCAACAAGCAGATGAAAGGTTTATTGGCAGACCGTTTGGCTTTGGCAGACCGTTTGGTTTCGGACGCCCGTTTGGCTTTGGCAGACCGTTCGGCTTTGGCTTTGGAGGTCCATTTTTAGGAGGATTAGCAGGAGGGCTAGTAGCAGGCTCACTGTTATCACCATATGGCTATGGCGGCTACGGTTACGGTTACGGTGGTTACCCGTATGGAGGCTACGGCGGATACGGCGGCTATGGCTTTGGCTGCGGCTGTTAAACGCAAGTAAAAGGAAAATCCCAGAAGAAATATTTTCACATCATTCTTTTCTATAAAGAAGTCTGTTTTGGAACGTAAGGCTTTATATCCATCCACAGTTAATCAGAGCGTGCACCCCACTTAATATAAAAAACCATCTGGTGAGTTTCCAGGTGGTTTTTGCGTGGAATTTTTTATGTAGTGAAGAAGTTATATATTTACGCACTTACTGGGGGTCTGTGTCTAAAGCAGAAGATCACGACATGATGTTTATCAATACTTTAGTCACGGACTTTATATGCTCATGGTATTAAGAGTCATGATTACTTCTATTGTATAGAAGATTAGTTTTAATGAATGGCTTCTTTAATCACCTGCTTACTATCCTCAAAAAGCTTAACCCACATACTTTCACACTGCTGCATGCAAAAATTAGCTTATATTGGGCATAATACAGAGAAGAAAGGAGACGTTTGCATGGATTTGTTATCTGGAAACCCTTATTGGCAAACAACTGTAGCGAAGCCGCCTGTATACCCATCTCTAGAGGAAGATATTGAGTGTGATGTTCTTATTATTGGAGGAGGAAGTTCAGGTGCACAATGTGCTTACTATTTATGTGAGCAGGGGCTTGATGTTGTGGTTGTTGATAAACGTAAAGCAGGGCATGGAAGTACAATTGTAAATACCTCTCTTATTCAATATTTAGGAGATAAATTGTTTTACGAATTAGTCAACACGTTTGGAGAAGAAAAAACAGTCCGTCATTATAAGCTGTGTGAACAGGCTATTACAGATATTGAGGAAGCAGCTAAAAAACTTCCGATTAATGCAGAATTTATAAGAAGAGACAGCTTGTATTATGCAAGTTATGAAGAAGATATCACGAAGATAAATAAAGACTACTTTTATATGCAAAAGCATGGATTTGAAGCTGAAATCTTATCAGAAGAACAAATTGAAAAAGACTATGGATTTAAAAAACGAATGGCAATGCTTATTAAAAATGATGCAGAGCTGAATCCTTACAGCTTCACACTCGGTCTGTTAGAGTATGGAAAACAGCATGGGGTTCGGATGTTTGAAGAAACAGAAATTGTCGGTCAAAAGTTAGAAAAAGATGAAGCTGTATTTTTTACTAAAAATAAATCACAAATCAAAGCTAAACATGTCATTATGGCAGGAGGCTATGAAAATCAAGAATTTAAGAGGGAGAAAAAAGCTGTACTCACAAGTTCCTATGCTATCGTTACGACTCCTGTAAAGGATTTTACAGGATGGAAAAATCGAAATTTAATTTGGGAAACAGCTCGACCGTATATTTACATGAGAACAACTTCCGATAATCGAGTCATTATAGGCGGTCTTGATGAAAACACGATTGTGCCGCAAGAACGTGATGCTAAACTCGTTCATAAAAGAGACAAACTTTTAAAAGAGTTCAATAAGCTTTTTCCTCATCTTCAAGTCGAAGCTGATTATTACATAAGCGCTTATTACGGAGGCACTCATGACGGCCTTCCCCTCATCGGAATATATGACGAAATGCCTAACTGTTACTTTCTAAGCGGATATGGAGATAACGGAACGGTGTATAATATGGTGCTAGCTAAAATCATAGCAGAACATATCACAACGAAGAAAAGCAGTGATTTAGAACTTTACATTCAAACAAGAAAAGTTTAATATGTGAGAAAATGGAAGGTTTTTAAAAAAGCCTTCTTTTTTTTACATACATTTCTTGAAGTAGAGGAGAGACATAGTATGATAGAGGGTCACGCTATTTATTTACGCCCGTTAACTGTCAGCGATGCGCACGACAGCCTTCAGTTGCAAAAGGACAATCGCGGCTTTTTTGAACAGTTTTCTATGGTTCGAGAGGACTCTTTTTATACGTTAGAGAGCCAAGTAGAAAAAATTCAGCGTCACGAAGAGAAGAGGAAAAACGATGAAGAATACTATTTTGGTCTTTTTCAAAAAGAGAATAATAAGTTAATTGGCACCATTAGTCTTTTTCAAGTGATGCGCGAATCTTTACAAAGCGCGTTTATCGGCTATTTTCTAGATCAGCATCATAATGGAAAAGGGTACGCAACAGAAGCCGTAAAAGCACTTGTTGGCTATGCGTTCGAAGAGCTGAATCTTCACCGCATTGAAGCCGGTGTCATGCCTCGTAATATGCCTTCTCAGCGAGTACTTGAAAAAGCAGGGTTTCATAGGGAAGGAATAGCTAGAAAAAATGTAAATATTAACGGCATATGGGAGGACCATCAAGTCTTGGCTACCCTTAACCCTAACGATGAAATAGAAGAAATAAACGAGTTCTTAAAATTTTGATATACGTTTTCGGATTTAAAATTTATAATGAGAATAAGAGAATAGAACAGTCTATATTTAAATAGTAGGTGACTAAGGTAATGGAAGAGAGGAACATCAATGAAAAAGCCGTTTGGGATGTATTGCAGATGGCTAGCGAAGTAGTCGGAAGCAGGACGCTGTTTGTAGGGATTTTCGACGAACAATTTTCAGTTATGAAAGCCTTTAATAAAGAAGGGGGAAGCCTTGTAGAGGATGGACTGACGCTGCCGTTAGAACTTGCGGTATGCAACTTAGTCACATGTGATGAACCCCTTGTTATTCCCAATACAAAACGCGATGTTAGAACGTCTAATTTAGCCATCATTGATGGTGCCCGGGTAGGTTCTTATTTAGGAACACCTATTGTGCTAGAAGACGGGAGAATGTTTGGTACCCTATGTGCGGTCGATCCGGATCCTTATCAGTTTAGCGAAAGTGAAATTCAAGGGTTAAACCGGCTGGCTGGTATTTTGTCTCATATTATTTATAAAAATCAAGCGGCTGTTTTGCCGAAAATTGAAGAGAAAATTCTGCAGCTTGATAAACTGGCGCTCGTAGGGCAGCTAGCAGCAGGGTTAGCGCATGAGATTCGAAACCCGATGCAGTCGGTGCGCGGCTTTATTCAATTTCTATTTAATGAAAATGAACAGGCGGAGCCTTTTCAAAAAATTGTTCTTGATGAACTGGATCGTATGAATGAACTTATTAACAACTTCTTGCTTGTCACGCAGCCAACAGCGCCCAAAAAAGAAATCGTATCGATTGTAGAAGTTATTCATGATACCGTTGCTTTCTTGAAAAGTGAAGCTGCGCTGTATAATGTCGAAATGAACGTAAGAATAGAAGGAGCCATTCCGCTTGTCTCAATCGATCCTGCTCAAATGAGACAAGTGTTTATGAATCTTTTGAAAAACGCCATTGAAGCAATGGAGAAAAAGAAACGCGGGGAAGTAAATCTTATTATTAAAGAATGGGAAGGTTGGGCTATTATTGACATTCAAGATACCGGCTCTGGCATTCCGCTATCCATTATTAATAAAGTAGGAAATCCATTTTTCTCAACAAAAGATGGAACAGGCATGGGGTTAGGGCTTTCTATTTGTAAAACGATCATCAACGAGCATAACGGTAAGCTTGCGATTGAAAGTGATGAGAACGGGACAGTAGTGACGGTGAAGCTGCCTTTGACGATTTAAGATAAAACAAAAAAGAAAGGAGAGCAAGCACTCATCCTTTCTTTTTTGCTGACCTTTTTAATATGCTGAACTGTCTTCAATCCAGTATTCATAGTCTTCCGCATCTTTTTTATTTAACTTTTTGCCGTTGATGTAAATTTTGTCCCACTCGTAAATTTGTTTATCCAAATAAACGTTAAACACAATGCGTACATGTTCTTTTTCTGTATAATCGTAGCCGGTAAATTGTACAACGTGATGACGGCCATCTTTTTTAATATAGGTCCATTTTGGATGATCGTTGTACGTTTCAAGCGTAATTGCTTCGTCGCCGTAGCGAACTACATCTTTAATATTCGTTTTTGTTGGTAAAAGTGATAATCCCGCTCCGACTCCAAAAGTAATCACAAGCGCTAAGCTGCTTAAACCAATAGCAATTCCGATGTGAGTGCCGCCTTTTATTTGCAGATAAGCTTCTTTCCGCTGCTCCCGCTGAGCTTCGGCTTGAGCTAACACGTTTTTAACGTGCTTATAATACCAGCGATTGGCACATAGCCCTGTAATAAGTGAAGCACCGCCGAACACAATTGCATCGGACCACTCTGGTATGTCTACAAAGCATAAAAGGGAAAACCAAATTACCTCAATAAGCGTTAAAATAAAAAAGTGCTTATACATTTTTCGATATGCAAACCAAGCGCTTGTCAGAAAAAAGGCTGCCCAGTTCCACGTGTTGTTTTTAGCTGGATTAGCTGTTTTTCCCCACTTCAAATCATAATAGGACGTATTTGTTCGAACTACTTTATGCTCTTCTTCAAAAGGCATGAGTTCATTTACTGCTTGTTCTTCCATTTAAAACACCTTTCATTGGTTATAATCTATCATCTAAAATGACTCTATTATTATACATTATTTCTAGTATTTTTCTATTCTTCCTTAAATTATTTTTAAAGTAAGAATATTTGTGCTATGGGTTTTTCAACAAGAAGTTTCATAAAAAAGAAGAATATGGTAGATTTGAAGAAAAAGGAGGTGCTTAAACGTGAATCATTTAAAGAAAGCCCTACACCAATCGTGGTCAATTCATTCAAGCACGAAGTGGACGGCTGACAATCCTTCTAAGGGACAGTGCGGCGTGACAGCTCTTGTCGTTCAAGATATCAAAGGAGGATATATTTTAAAAACTCCGTGTAAAGAAGGATGGCATTTCTATAATCAGCTTGATGAAAAGCGCTATGATTTTACACAAGAACAATTTCGCGAGCCTCTCCATTATGCAGACATTTTATCCAGTCGGGAAGAAGCGTTTATGGATACGAATAAAGAGCAATATGAGGCTTTAAAGAAAAACGTAATGACCTATTTTATACATGAAAATTTGCTTTAGAAAGGAACACATAAATGAAAAGTATTCAGTATTCCATTGTTGATGTATTTGCACAGAGAAAATATACGGGAAATCAGCTCGCTGTTTTTAAAGACGCAGGAAGACTTTCAGACAAAGAGATGCAGCAAATGGCTAAAGAAATTAATTTTTCTGAAACGACGTTTATCACGTCTGCTTCTGCAAAAGGAGAATATAACGTGCGGATTTTTACACCTAATGAAGAAGTGCCATTTGCAGGCCATCCGACGCTCGGTACCGCTTATGTTATCCGAGAAGAATTAAAAGAAAAAGATACAGAGGAGCTTATTCTTCATTATAAAGCAGGTCCTACGCCCGTTACATATGACGAACAAATAGATGTACTATGGATGACACAAGGTCAGCCGACGTTTGGGAAAGTGTTAGATAAAAAGCAAGTGGCGGACGTGTTAAACCTTGATGAAGTTTATATCGACACGCGTTTTCCCGTTCAAGAAGTATCCACCGGTCTGCCGGTCATCCTTGTCCCGTTAACATCATTAGAAGCAGCTAAAGAAATAAATGTAGACAAAGAAAAATATTTCAAACTGATAGAAAATACAGAAGCGAAAGCGATTATGGTCTTTTCGCCGGAAACTTTTCACCAAGATCACCACTTAAACGTACGAGATTTTGCCGACTACTACGGCGTGCCAGAAGATGCAGCAACCGGCAGCGCCAACGGCTGTTTAGCAGCATATTTAGTTAAATACCGTTATTTTAATCAGCAAGCTATTGACATATGTGTAGAACAAGGGTACGAAATAGGAAGACCTTCACTGCTGTATGTAAAAGCTAGTTATGATGGAGAAGCTTTTCACATTCAAGTAGGCGGAAAAGTAGAGATGATTGCGCGCGGTGAATGGATTTTGTAACAAGCCGTTCATCTCCTGTTCATAATAAGTCCTTATCCTAATAAAAACGCAATAGGACCACGGCGTTTGGTTACACTAGTAAACAGATAGATACTGAAAGAATAAGTGATGGCGGCCAAAAGGCCGCCATTTTAAATGGTTGATAAAAGGAGTGGCAGAAGAAATGATTCACATTTTACTGGCGGATGACGATGAGCATATGCGGCAATTAGTTCGTCACTATTTGCAGCTTGAAGGCTATGTGGTTCATGAAGCAAAAGACGGAGAGGAAGCTTCGGGTCTGCTTGCTAAGCAGCACATTCATTTAGCGGTTGTCGATATTATGATGCCTCATAAAGACGGATATGAAGTTTGCGAAGAAATACGCAGCTATTATGATTTTCCCATTATTTTATTAACAGCAAAAGATCAGCTGGAAGACAAAGAAAAAGGCTTTTTAGCAGGAACAGATGACTATGTGACAAAGCCGTTTGAACCAAAAGAATTGATTTTCCGAATCAAAGCACTGCTTCGCCGGTACGAAGTGGTAAATGAAAAAATGATCGTGCTGAACAACACCTCTATCGACCGAAAAAGCTATGAAGTGCACTGCAGCGGGCGACTGTTAATTCTTCCAATGAAAGAATTTGAATTATTAGCTCAGCTTGCGAGCTATCCAGGAAGAATTTTCACAAGAGAAGAATTAATTCATCTGATATGGGGAGCGGATTTTAACGGAGATAACCGCACAATCGATGTACACGTGAAAAGGCTGCGCGAAAGGTTTGAACATACCGATGATTTTGTCATTACGACGGTTCGAGGAGTCGGCTATAAGCTTGAGGTGACCGCAAAATGAAGACGCTCTATTTGCGGATTGTCCTGACAACCATTGCTGTAATGGTATTTAGCAGTCTCCTCGCGTTTATTCTAGCAAACGTTTATTATCAGTACAGCTTAAAACCTTATAACGATCAAAAGCTTACCCGTATGGCAAAAGACATTGCGAGCTTTTACGAAAGCAATAGAGGCGTGGATCAACAAGCTTATTTACAGCATATTAGTAAATTGGGCTATCAAATATATGTAGTGGACAGCACCCGACATGAGACGTTTTACGGACGGGAGTTTAGAAATCAGCGATTAGAAAAGAGTGCCGTCAAACAAGTGTTAGATGGCAAAATGTATCACGGAATTGCAAACTTTCCTTCACAGGTGTTTGTGACGGGGTTTTTTGATAATGTGTTAGCCAATACCATCGGCGTGCCGTTAAAAGGAGAAAGTAACAAGCAGCAAGCGCTGTTTATCCGCCCTGATATTCAGCTGCAGTTCGGGGAAATGCGCATTTTTTTCTCAATTATTTTACTGCTGATGATTGTATTAAGTATTTTATTTGTACTTATTAGCACGCGTTATTTAGTAAAACCAATTGTCAAGCTAACCGAAGCGACAAAACAAGTGGCAAAAGGAAAATACAACGTCGAGCTGTACGTAAAGCGCCGAGACGAAATCGGCGCGCTTGCTTCACATTTTTCCGAGATGGCTAAAAGTTTAGAGCAGCTTGAAGAGATGCGCCAAGAATTTGTATCCAACGTGTCACATGAAATTCAGTCTCCGCTGGCGTCCATTCAAGGGTTTTCGAAAACGCTCCGTTCTGCTCATCTTTCAGATAAACAGAGAAATGAGTATCTGTCTATTATTGAAGAAGAAAGCCGGCGCATGTCGTCACTCAGCAAACAGCTGCTTACGCTTGCTTCACTTGATAAAGAAAGTGAGCATATCGACAAAAGCACGTTTGACGTTGCAGCTCAAATCAAGCAAGTGCTGTTTATGACGGAGTGGAGCTGGCGTGAAAAAGAGCTGGCCATTGAAATGGATCTTCCTTCAACGATGATTTCAGGCGATCAAAAACTGCTTCATCAAGTGTGGACAAATTTGATTACAAACAGCGTAAAGTTTACGGAAGAAGGAGGAACGCTGTCTCTTCGCGTTGGTATGGAAGACACGCATTGCCACGTGGAATTTCAAGATACGGGAATCGGCATGTCAAAAGAAAGCCTCCCGCATATTTTTAATCGTTTTTATAAAGAAGATAAAGCAAGAAGCCGGACGGAAGGAAGCAGCGGTCTTGGCTTAGCGATTGTAAAGCAAATTGTCAAAATGCACGGAGGTTCCATTCACGTTGAAAGCGAAAAAGGAAAAGGCAGCACCTTTCACGTTTATCTTCCGAAAATGTAATGAGCCGTTCATCTTCCATTCATTTTCTATTTTTATACTTTAAATAGAATTAAAAAAGGAGATGAAAGAAACATGTTTTTGGCTTTACGTGAATTGAAACATGCGAAGTTACGCTACTTACTCATTGGCGTGATTATGGTGTTAATTGTATGGCTTGTGCTTTTTGTATCAGGCTTAGCAAAGGGGCTTTCCTCTGACAATGCTTCAGCTGTTCAAGAAATGAAAGGAAATTACTTTGTGCTTCAAAAAGAAGCGGATCAGCGCCTGACGCGCTCTGTTTTATCCACAAACAAAACAGAGGATATTCAACAACTAAGCGGCAAGAAAAATGCTGAGCCGCTTGGTGTCACGATGACAGCCATTATAAATGAAGGAAAACAGAAAAAAATCGACGCCTCGTTTTTTGCCATAAGCACAAGCGGCTTTTTAGCTCCGAACGTAACAGAAGGGAAGATGATTACGGACGATGCGAAACATGAAGCTGTGGCGGACTCTTCGCTAAAAGAAGAAGGAGTAAAGCTAGGTGATATGATAAAAGACACGGCTTCAGGAAAAAGCTTTAGGATTGTTGGTTTTACAAAAAATCAGTCGTTTAGTCACGCGCCCGTCATTCATATTAACTTGAAAGAATGGACTACGCTTGAAAGCACAGGTGCTTTTAATGCGGTTGTATTAAATATGAACAGCCAGCAGGCACAGGATCTTCACAAAAAAGAAGCTGACGTGAATGTAATTAGTAAAGATGAAGCGTTAAAAGGAATTCCTGGCTATCAAGAAGAACAAGGCTCTCTTTTAATGATGGTCGCGTTTCTTTTTATCATTGGAGCTTTTGTATTAGCCGTTTTTTTCTACGTGATGACGCTTCAAAAAATGAATCAGTTTGGCGTGTTAAAAGCGATAGGAGCAAAAACAAGCTATTTAGCGCGCACGATTTTATCTCAAGTGGTTGTGTTAACATTATGCAGTCTTGCTATCAGTATTGGATTGACATACGGAGTAGCTGCTATTTTACCGGATTCCATGCCGTTCCACTTGGACGTGTCGCTGATCGCAGGGTGTTCGGCGCTGTTTGTAGCTGTTTCTGTACTGAGTTCATTATTATCGCTGTATCGCGTAGCAAAAGTAGATGCGGTTGAAGCGATTGGGAGGGCTGTGTAATGAGTGAAGAAAAACTAGTTTTAGAGAGTGTTAGCAAGTCGTTTGGAGACGGAGAAAACGCTGTAGTCGTGTTAAATAATCTATCGCTGCGTGTAAAAGCGGGAGAGCTTGTGGCTATTGTCGGTCCTTCCGGTTCTGGGAAAAGTACCTTTTTATCCATTGCAGGCGCGCTGCTTTCACCGTCTGGCGGACGTGTGATGATTGATGGAGACGAGATTAATAACATGTCTTCAGCGCAAATGAACAGCATCCGTTTGAAAAAAATCGGCTTTATCTTTCAATCAGCTAATTTAATTCCGTATTTAACGGTTCGCGATCAGCTGCTTCTTGTCACGGAACTAGAAGGAAATCGAGACAAAGAAGCCAAAAAAAGAGCGGATGATTTGCTTGAAAAACTAGGGCTTGCTCATCGAAAGCATCACTATCCTGAAAGTTTATCGGGAGGAGAACGCCAGCGGGTAGCGATTGCAAGAGCGTGGATGAATAACCCTGAAATTATCTTTGCAGACGAGCCGACGGCAAGCTTGGATTCAGAGCGAGGAAGAGCGGTCGTGCAAATGCTTGCAGATGAAGTGAAGCTAAGGGGCAAGTCAGCTGTAATGGTTACGCATGACCAAAGAATGCTAGATTTGTGTGATCGCGTTGTGTGGATGGAAGATGGAAAATTAGCAGAATCAAATAACGTGCAAGTTTAAAAAAGTGCTGCTCTTGTCAAGAGCAGCACTTTTTTGCGTTCTTCATTGTACATACATTTGTCGTATCGGTTTGGCGCCTCCATACGTTCACTATCTTATTAGCAAATAAGTTAGTTATTCATATTCCATTTCTTTAAAAAACGTGTAGCGAAATAAAACGATTAACATATGTCTCGTAATTTAAGAAGGAAGAAAATAAGAAACAGGAAATGAAAGAGCTATGAAGAAATAATAAAAAGGTGATGAAATGATGAGAATATGGAAAATAACCGCGTTTGGACTTATCATGGCAAGCATTACGGGATGTTCAAGCAGTGGATTTCTTGAAGAATCCCCGCCAAAAGTGTATCTCGAAATAAACGACCACCTTTACGAAATAAAAACTGGCACTTACTGCTGGAAAAACACGTGTGTGGATAAAGCAGGACCTTTGGAATTATTAAAAACAGAAAAGCCTATTGAAGTTAAAGCAAATGAATCGCTAGCGCTTACTATCAAACATAAGCGGCAGCCTAACGAGAGGCATATAGTACAAATACAAAACAAAAATGAAGTAGACGTACCACTAAAGAAAAGTAAGCTGAAAGCACCTTCAAAAACAGGCACTTACTACTACTCATATTCGGTATGGTGGATGGATGAAAATCAAAAAAATGTATCTAATGGAGATGCGTTGTACGCGTTTGTGCTGGAAGTGAAATAAGGAGAGAGCCTATGCAAATCCCTATTATTCTCATTGGACCTATGTGCGCTGGAAAAACGACGGTTGGTGAAAAAGTGGCAACCAAACTAAATATTCCTCAGTGCTCAATGGATGAAGTGCGATTTTCCTACTACCGGGAAATAGGATTCAGCAAAGAAACACAGCAACAAATTGGAGAAAAACAAGGATTTCAAGGCATGTACGCCTATTGGAAGCCGTTTGAAGCCTATGCCGTTAAAAGAATACTAGAAGAGTACAAGCATGCGGTCATTGATTTTGGCGCCGGCCACTCGGTCTATGAAGACATAAAGCTGTTTCAACTAGTAGAAAAAACGTTAAAACCTTACGACTCCCTGTTTTTATTGCTTCCGAGTGCTGACAGAGAAGAGTCCATACAGATATTGCATCAAAGATTGCAACAAATAACGGATGACAACGATATTTTTGAACTTAACAAACATTTTGTAAAACATCCATCCAATCGCACATTGGCAAAGCAAACGATCTACACAAAGGGAAAGTCGGCAGATACCATAGCGGAAGAAATTATTTTATCTATATAAAAGGAGTGAAAGTAATGATTAAAAAAGTCGGTCAAATTATGGTATATGTAAACGATCAAGATCAAGCGGTAAAGTTTTGGACAGAAAAAATGGGATTTCAGGTTATGTCTGAACAAAATAATGAACAAGGCATGAAGTGGATTGAGCTAGCGCCGGTGGCGGGGGCCGAAACAACCATTATCCTTCATAACAAACAGCGAATAGCAAAAATGCAGCCAGAATTAAATGTCGGGACTCCTTCACTGCTGTTTTTTACAGAAAATGTGGATGAATTATATAGTGATTTAACAGCTAAAGGCGTAACGGTGGGAGAAATCGTATCTATGCCTTCAGGGCGAGTCTTTAACTTTTCAGATAGTGAAGATAACTATTTTGCGGTTATGGAAAACGTGAATCATAAATAAAGGAAAAAGAAAAACACCGGGAGGATTCATTCTCGGTGTTTTACATGTAGGGCAGGATGAGTTACTCTGCATGGTTATTATAAATCAAGGAGTGATGCCTCTCATGATAAAACTAATAGGAGAAAAAGTGTCATTAAGAGAAGCGACACAGGAAGACGTTAATGAACTTTATTACTGGAAGTACGAAGAAAAAAACCAAGAAGCAAAAAAGTGGAATGCTCCTTACTTACCAGAAAAACAGCTTACGAAAGAAGAATATATGAACTTATGGAACCAAGAGTATGAGCTTTTTCCAGGGGTTCCTCCACTCCTTGCGGTCCTCATTAACAAAAAAGCGGTGGGAATCGTAAGCTGTTACTGGATGGACAAGCATACAAACTGGCTGGAAACCGGAATTGTCATTTACGACTCAGATTATTGGAGCGGAGGATACGGAACGGAAGCTTACCGCATGTGGATTGATTTTTTATTTGAGTCTACACATTTACATAGACTCGGTATGTCCACGTGGTCAGGCAACATCAGAATGATAAAAACAGCTGCAAAAATAGGCATGAAAGAAGAGGCGAGAATCAGAGAAGCACGTATCGTAAACGGTGAATATTTTGACAGCATCAAAATGGGAATGCTGCGAAGGGAATGGGAAAGTCATCGTAGTAAGAGCTGTAATAGAAAAGAATACAGAGGTGAACTAAAGCATTGATCAATATAGTCTCATTATTTAAGGCTTCTTCCTTTATGAATGGAAGAAGCTTTTCTTATGTCAATCATGTCATCTGTAAGACCTAGCGTGTATAAAATTAAAAGAAGGAACGTTTATATAGGTCTGCTTAAATCAGTTACTGTGTTAAAAACATCAGGGGGGAAATGCATGCGGGCAAACTTTAAAGAATCTACAAAAAGAAGCGTGAAAAAGGAGAGAACGCTGCAGTTTACATTAAATGTAATCGGAATATTTATGTTTATAGGGGTTTTAATCAGGTGGTGGACTGTTCCCTTCGCTGTTAGTAACGATCTTCAAATTTACTATAATCCAGATTTTCAAATGAAACCCAGTGAGTGCAAGGAATTTCTTGCGTTCGTTTTATGCACAGCAAGCGTGTATTTTAGTTTAATAAACGTCTATTTTTTAGGGAAAACAGGTAAAAAACTAGTCTATATCGCTCTTGTTTTACTAGCTGTTTTTAACCTCTATATGATGCTTATGCTTCTCGCTGTAGCTACGCATTAAAGGCGTGCGTGCAGCTTAAAAGAAAGAGGTCAAACTTTCTTTCTCCTTTAAAGTGTTCTGCGATTTTTTTACGCGAAAAATAGATAGGCCTTCAACCATCTTCATTCGTTGAGCTTTCATAGCACTTCCACCTTTTGATATTTTTCCCCGGCACATATGCAAACATTATGTATGTTTTTACTTTCATACAATTCTATCAAATCCATTAAAGCAGTTTTATTTTCTAAATTCACCTAAAAAGAATTTTCATTATTTTTCCATAAACTAACCGAGATAAGCCGCTATAAGGTTTAAAGAAAAAAAGAAAATTGAAATGATTTTTTACGAGATTAATATCTTGACGAAAAAATATTTCAGGAATAAGATAGGTTACATAAAGTAACGAGTGAAAGAAAAGTTACTTTTAAAAGATTATATTTTTCCTAACAGGAGGAAGAGATATGGAAGCGATGACTTTTGTTTTATTCGGTTCAACAGGTGATTTAGCGAAACGCAAAATTTATCCTGCACTCTATAATTTATTTGTAGACGGGAAAATCCCTAAATCAATTTCTGTTGTAGGACTAGGCAGAAGGGAGATGTCCGATGCAGATTTTCAGAAAAAAGTAGAAGAATCTATTCACACTTTTTCACGTCGCGTCGAAAAAGATTCATCTCTTATGCAGCATTTTCTGTCAGCTTTTCGCTACAGCCAATTGGATGCAACCAATGCTGAAGACTATAAAAGTGTGTTAAATCTAGTAGAAGCACGAGAAGCAGAATTAAATATTCCAAGCAACCGAATGTTTTATCTCTCCGTTGCACCAGAATTTTTCGGTACGATTGCCGAGCATATTAAAGACAGTGGCTTAGGTGCTACAAAAGGTTGGAAACGGTTAATTATTGAAAAACCATTTGGCCATGATCTACAGTCAGCTCGTCAATTAAACGAAAACTTAAGCAAAGCGTTTAAAGAAGAAGAGATTTACCGCATTGACCACTATCTTGGCAAGTCGATGGTACAAAATTTAGAAGCGCTGGAATTCGCTAATCCTATTCTTCAATCATTATGGAATAACGAACATATTGCGAATATACAAATTACAGCAAGTGAAACGGTCGGCGTAGAGGAAAGAGCAAGCTATTATGACCATTCAGGAGCGATTCGAGATATGGTTCAAAATCATATGCTGCAAATGCTGATGATGACGGCTATGCACTTACCGGCTCGCATTAGCGCTGATGACATTCGAAACGAAAAAATAAATGTGTTAAAAGCACTTCGTCCGCTTGTAAAAGAAGAGATGGATCTAGACGTTGTTCGCGGTCAATATGAGGCTGGAAAAATAAACGGGGCTTCAGTGCCGAGCTACATAAATGAGCCCGGTGTCTCACCATCTTCACAGACAGATACGTTTTTAGCAGCCAGACTATATATCGATAATTCGCTTTGGAAAGGCGTTCCTTTCTACATTCGTACAGGGAAAAGAATGGCGGAAAAAGTGACGCGAATTGTTATTGAATTCAAAGACTCGCTAAAAGAGTTGTACTTAGACAAAGGAGAAACAACATCTCCAAATCTGTTGATCATTGAAATCAACCCGCACGAAAATATTACGCTGCAGTTAAACAGCAAAAATCCATTTAATCATGGTCATATTGAGCCTGTACAAATTAATTTCTCAGGTCAGCAAGAAGGAGCGCCGGAAGCATATGAGCGTCTTATTGCAGATGCATGTGCCGGAGATTCTACATTTTTTGCTCATTGGAAAGAAGTAGAGCTAGCTTGGGAATGGGTTCAGCCGCTTCTTGAAGCGTTTGAGGAAAATACAGTGCCGCTTTATAAATATGCAGCTGGTTCATACGGCCCTGACGCATCATATGCACTTTTAGAAAAAGACGGTTTTAAGTGGTGGTTGGATGAAGAAACAGCAAGTCAATCACGCGAAGTGCAGCTAGTTTAATACAAACAAAGCGAAAGAAGGATGAAACATGAGTACCAACATAGACATACTTGCAGTTAATACGATTCGCACCCTGTCAATTGATGCGGTAAACGCAGCTAATTCAGGCCACCCTGGGCTTCCGATGGGAGCGGCTCCGATGACCTATGCGCTGTGGGCAAATCACTTACAGCATAATCCGGCAAATTCAAGCTGGTTTAACCGAGATCGTTTTATCTTATCAGCCGGTCATGGCTCAAGCTTGCTGTATAGCATGCTTCATCTAAGTGGATACAATGTATCGGTAGAAGATTTAAAGAGCTTCCGCAAATTAAACAGTAAAACACCGGGTCATCCTGAATTTGGCCATACGGACGGCGTGGAAGCAACAACAGGTCCTTTAGGTCAAGGAATTGCAAATGCAGTCGGAATGGCAATGGCAGAAGCTCATTTAGCGGCAAAGTTTAACCAGTCAAAATTCCCTGTCGTTGATCACTATACGTATACATTAGTAGGCGATGGTGACTTGATGGAAGGCATTTCTTATGAAGCGATGTCCATGGCTGGCCATATGAAGCTTGGCAAGCTTATCGCTTTATATGACTCCAACGATATTTCGTTAGACGGGGAATTAAATCTTTCGTTTGGTGAAAATATCCAAAAAAGAGCGGAATCTGCAAACTGGCAGTATTTGCGTGTAGAAGATGGAAATGACGTAGATGAAGTCACAAGCGCCATCGAAAAAGCGAAGCAAAACACCGAACAGCCAACGCTTATCGAAGTAAGAACCATTATTGGCTACGGAAGTCCAAAAGTAGCAGGAACAAATAAAGCACACGGCAATCCGCTTGGAGAAGAAGAAGCAAAAGCAACAAAACAAGCCTACGGCTGGGAAGCTGAAGAAAACTTCTATGTTCCAGAAGAAGTAAAAGCTCATTTTGAAAAGCTAGAAGAAAAAGGGATGAAAGCAGAAGCAGAGTGGAACGAACTGTTTGCTTCTTACCAAAAAGAATACCCTATGCTCGCTGATGAATTAGAACGTGCCATCACAGGCGAAGCGTTAATTGAAGTGAATGATATTTTAACATTTCCATCAGAAAAAGCGATGTCGACTCGTGTTGCAAGCGGAGAAGCGATTAATTATTTCACTAAATCTGTGCCATCTATTTTTGGAGGCAGCGCTGATTTATCGCATTCTACGATGACAGACATTAAAGAAGACGGTCCTTACGCACCAGGATATTTCGGTAATCGAAATATTTATTTCGGTAATCGAAATATTTATTTCGGCGTACGTGAACATGCAATGGGAGCCGCCGGTAATGGAATGGCCCTTCACGGAGGTGTGAAGCCGTTTGTCAGCACATTCTTTGTTTTTAATGATTACTTGCGTCCAGCGATTCGTTTAGCTGCACTGCAAAAGCTGCCGGTCACATATGTATTTACTCATGATTCCATAGCAGTAGGAGAAGATGGACCAACTCATGAGCCCGTTGAACATTTAGCTTCTCTTCGTGCAATTCCAGGGCTTACCGTAATCCGTCCGTCTGATGCAAACGAAACAGCTAGCGCTTGGGCTTATGCGCTTCAGCAAGCGGAAGGCCCTGTAGCCTTAGTGCTTAGCCGTCAAAACTTGCCTGTATTTGAAGAAACAAAACAAAATATCAACCACCTAGCTAAGGGAGCTTACGTATTAACCGAAACAAACGATAAGCCGGAGATGATTTTCATCGCCACAGGTTCTGAAGTAGCACTAGCGGTCGGTGCAAAAGCTCAGCTAGAGCGTGAAAATGTATCTGTACGTGTTGTAGCAATGCCTAGCTGGGAGCTGTTTAACAAACAGTCAAAAGAGTATCAAGAGCGTATCTTGCCTGAATCTATTTCAAAGCGAATTTCTCTAGAAATGGGAATTTCACTTGGCTGGGAACGTTTTGTAGGGCCAAAAGGAAAAGTGTTAGCTGTTGACACATTTGGTGCTTCAGGAACCGGAGCTGATGTGATGAAGCTGTTTGGATTTACAGAAGAAAACGTAGTGGCACAAGCAAAAGAATTGCTAAAGGCTTAAATAAAAAGATAAATAGAAGGAGCTGTTCACATGAAAGTAGGATTAGTTGGTTTAGGGAAAATGGGGATTAACTTAGGACAAAACTTATTGGATCAGCGTCATGACGTTGTAGCATTTGACGTAAATTCAAATGCAGTGGAGCAAATGAAAGGGTACGGTGCGTCAGGAGTATCAAGCTTACAGGAGCTTGTTCAGTCACTCGAAACACCAAGAGTTGTATGGCTGATGGTTCCTCATACGGTTGTTGATTCTGTTATTAGTGAAGTGACGCCTTTTTTAACTGAAGGAGATATCGTTATTGAAGCGGGAAACTCTCATTACAAAGAGTCTATTCGACGCTATAACGAGTTAAAAGAAAACAAAATCCGCTTTATGGACGTTGGAACATCTGGCGGAATGGAAGGCGCTCGTAACGGAGCATGCTATATGATTGGCGGAGATCGTGAAGCGTGGGAAATTGTTGAACCTATCTTCCGCGATACAGCTGTAGAAAACGGATACCTATACGCTGGAGAAGCAGGGAGCGGCCACTTTTTAAAAATGGTTCATAACGGCATTGAATACGGCATGATGGCTGCAATCGGAGAAGGATTTGAAGTTCTTGAAAAAAGCCAGTTCGACTATGATTACGAAAAAGTGGCGAGAGTATGGAACAATGGATCTGTTATTCGTTCATGGCTAATGGAATTAACCGAAAATGCATTCTCTAAAGATGCTAAGCTAGACGACATCAAAGGAGTTATGAACTCTTCTGGTGAAGGAAAATGGACGGTAGAAACGGCTTTAGACCTTCAAACAGCTACGCCGGTTATTGCGATGTCTTTACTAATGCGCTATCGCTCGCTTGAAGATGATACCTTTACAGGAAAGGTAGTTTCCGCGCTTCGAAACGAGTTTGGCGGTCATGCTGTGGAAAAGAAATAACAAGTGAAATACTGGGTATAGTAAAAAAAACTAATGGAGGAATGAAAAAATGAAATTTTTTATTGATACTGCAAACCTTGACGATATTAAAAAAGCATACAAATTGGGCGTTTTATCTGGTGTTACAACAAACCCTTCTCTTGTTGCAAAAGAAGGCGTAAAGTTTGAAGATCGTATTGAAGAAATTTTAAAAACCGTTCCAGAAGTAGAATCCGTTTCAGCAGAAGTGACGCCGGATGCCGAAACAGCAGAAGACATGATTGCCCAAGCAGAAGAATTAATCAAAATTAACGGCGGGGATCAAAACATTACGATCAAGCTTCCAATGACACTCGCTGGACTAGAAGCGACTCGCTACCTTGCTAAAAAAGGTGTAAAAACAAACGTAACGCTGATTTTCACTGTGAACCAAGCTCTTTTAGCAGCCCGTGCAGGTGCAACATATGTATCTCCATTCCTTGGTCGCCTTGATGATATTTCAGAAGACGGCGTACAGCTTGTGGCTAAAATTGCTGAGTTGTTCCGCATTCAAAATATCGACTCTCAAATCATTGCGGCTTCTGTAAGACATCCGGACCACGTTACACGCGTAGCCCTTGCTGGAGCTCATATTGCAACTATTCCATATTCAGTAATCGAGCAGCTTGTTAAACATCCTTTAACCGAACAAGGAATTGAAAAATTTGCGGCTGATTGGAAAAATGCTGTTCAAAACTAAGTAAAAGATAAAGAACGTGCGCATTCTAAAAAAAGAATGCACGCGTTCTCTCATAATATCCTTAAAGAGGTAAACACCATGAATACAGTAGACGCTAAGATGATTAAAACCCAATACGGTTTAGAGGTTTATGTAGATGATGTAGAGCATATTAACTTTAAAAGCCTTCATGCACCGAAAGTTAACCAGCCGCTCTATCGCATCGAATTTGAAATTGGCTACTTTTTATTAAAAGAACACAGATATTACGAATACGAAAAGAACTATTTTTGGCTTGCAGCAAGCGACGATTTTAGTAAGCTAATTATTCAAGAACCTGATATGGAAAGCTTATTTGGAGCTAAAAGCGAAGACGAAAGAAAGGCGACAAAAGAGCTTTTAAGTCAGTGGCTCATTCATACCGAGGCTTATAAAAAGCAATTAAACCAGCATATTAATGATTGCAAAAAAAGTAATGAAACAAATGAGGGCATAACGGCTGTTTTAGAAAAGTTGCTGAATATTTCAGCAGCAGACATTGAACAAGCCCCGATTGAGAAATTAGCTGCCTCACGATCAGTTTAACTTAAAAAAGTAGGTAGGCATTCATAGCTGCACTTAAAAAAGATGCTTCGTTTAAAACGCGAAGCATCTTTTTTTCATTTATTTAACTCTTTAAAATTCCTATGTTAAAACGACTCTATTACTTATTCCGCTAAAGCCCCCGTTACTTGAATAACTTATACCAGTATAAAGTGGTTCTAATAGTAGGATTATATGACTGCTTTAGCGTGTCAACTCCACCTAGTATGAATCCTTGTTTTACATAAAATCTGCATGCACCAAGGTTATCATCTTGTGCTTCCAAGGACATTCCTATAAGTTTTCTTTGTCTTGCCCACTCTTCTGCTTTATTTAAGAGCAACTTTCCGACTCCGCTGCCTCTATAATCTTTTTTAGTAGCAATGTTTTCAATATAACAGAAGCGATTCCAATCCTTACTTATTCTAATCTGTCCTATGCAAGTAGTATTCATATAAGCTAAAAACAAAGCTTTATCCTCTCGGTTTATATATTGGCTCCAATCAAGTTTGTCATCTGGAAAACGTGTTTCTCTAGTTTCATCAAAAAGAACTTCTTTATAAGACCACTTTCCTGATTGCAAACTGGGGACAACTCTGCCATATAACTTAAAATAATCATTTGTCATATTGATGTCGTCTATTAAGTCATTATTTAATGGAGAAATAATGAGTTTACTTTCACTATCCAATAGTACACACTTCCTTTTATGATGTTTTGAAAATATTTTATTTAAGGATAAGTAAATCCTGTCTTATTCAACATGACTGCCCATTAGCTGAATAAGCCTTTCTTTATACAATACTATAAAAAGGAAATTTCCCCTTGTTATAATTAAAAGCAGCAATCTTAAAAAAGTGCCTTAGGGAAATAAAGGATAGTAATAAAAACGACATAATTGTCGTTTTTATATTGACGAATCAATTTCAGGAGGTTACATTATATTAAAACGACAATGTTGTCGTTTTAATATTCTGAAGAACGAGTGGAGCGCTCACTGGGCTTATACGTCAATACGTCAGCGCCTGGATACTTTTCCTTTACAGCCTGCACTTGCGCTGAAGGGGATGTAGACTGTGATTGAGCTTGAACATGATACAAGTCGTGGTACAGTCTTTCTTCAATTTGAGGCTTGAATAAATACATCCCGCCAGTAACAGCTAATATAAGAAGAAACGGAGTAAACACTAAACCTGCATAAAAATGCCAGCGCCATATGGCTTTGTATAGACCTTGAGAACGCGCCGTGCTTTTTTTAGTTGTACTCGCTGATTCTTCGCGCTTTTCCTGCATCATTTTTTCCTCCTTTTTACTAACTAACGTGCTTTTATTATAGAAGGAAAGGGAGAATTAGCCATCACCCCTGAGAGTGATTGTTGGGGCTTATAAGAGGAGGGAATTGATAAAAAAGCATCTGCTTCACGTAGAAAGGGCAGATGCTTTTCATTTATTTCTTTTTATAATAAGGGCCTAGACGGTCAATACGATTTGTCCAAATTCCACCTGAATAGTTATCCGGAAGGCGTTTTATGTCTTTGGCAGAATCAAATCCAGTGGAAAATTCGCTTCCGTTTCCGCCTACAATAACAGTTCGGGTATTGATACGATCCATTCGGTTTAAAAAGCGGTTTGGCCATCCCCACAGAAAAGGTCCGATTTTTTCAGGTATATGTAGTTCAGTGTTTTCACATGCTTTAGGCACGTATCCGGTCCACCCTGTTGCTATATACGGAATAAGACAAGATTTCATCGTTGCTTTTGACATAACTTTTAGATGGGGCATCGCTTTTTTTAACGAATCAATTGGTTCGTCTCCTCCGTACACAGTAATGGTTTTTAAGCGTTCTCTAGAGAGTTGTGACAAATACTTTGCTAGTTTTTTTCCTTCTTCAGGATCATTGCTTTTCACGTGAATAAGAAAGGATTGGTGCGGAAAGTATTTCATCACTTCGTCTAGAGAAGGCATAAGGTTGACTCCTTTGCCGCGAAAAGGATGCGTTTTTCCTCCATCTGCCGTGTAGCCGTACCCAATATCAAGCTTTTTTAATTCGGCCATCGTGTAATCCCGTGTTACGCCTGTTCCGTTTGTCCGGCAATCAAGAGTCCAGTCATGGAACACAGCAAACTGATTGTCTTTTGTAATATGAACGTCTAGCTCGACAATGTCAGCTCCGTCTTTAAAGGCTTGTTTCATAGAAGGAATCGTATTTTCTAAAAAAGAATGCTCAGGTTTGTAGATGCGTTCCGCTGTACACGTTTCGTTTTGAAGGCCTTTTATATTAAACGTTTGAGCTACGCCTCTATGAGCAAGAAGGAGAGGCTGTCCGCTTCTTTTTGTCAACAAAGAGCTATTGTTTATGTAGACAAAAACAGCGATTCCTATCAAAATAAACCATACAGATTTTCGTTTGAAAAGCGCTCTTAAAAAAGTCATAGCATCCCCCAGGTAGTTATTATATGTTAATTCTTACTTCTAAAAAATCCTATAAGAATTCGTTCTTACTTTCAATATCCAGTCGCTAATAACTTCATTATAGTTTTCAGATAATTTGTAGAAAAATAGAATGTTTCACATCTACCCAGACAAAAAAAAACAGCTCGTGAAAGCTGTTAGTTCATTAAGCCGTTTTGAAACGCATAGCTTGTCAGCTGCACGCGGTTTTCTAAATGAAGCTTGCTTAAAATATTTTTCAAATGGCTTTTTACCGTGTGTTCAGAAATAAATAACTGCGCGGAGATATCGCGGTTCGACAGTCCTTTAGCCACTAATTGAAGTACTTCAAGCTCTCGTGCAGAAAGGGGAGTGTCGGTTTTTTTTATCGATGTTTCTTGCGGAAACTCTTTTAAAATTTGAAACGCAATTTCTTTTGACATAGGAACTTCATCTAAAGCGAACGCACGCAAATAGTCGTACCACACTTCAGACTGCAGGTTTTTAAGCAAATAGCCCTGTGCGCCTTTTTTCAGCGCATCAAATAAATCCGTAATATCGTCTGAAACCGTGATAACCACAATTTTAACGTACGGAAACTGAAGCTTAATTTGTTTTGTCGCTTCTAACCCGTCCATCACAGGCATTCCAATGTCCATTAGGACGATATCAGGCATTAACTTTTCAGTCAGTTCAATGGCTTCTTGCCCGTTGGTTCCTTCGCCAACAATAATAAAATCTTCATATTCTTCTAAAATATCGCGAATGCCTTCTCTCGCATGAGCATGATCATCTACAATCAAAATACGAAACGGCTGCATTTACATAACCCCCTTTTTAATGCTAACAATGGTTTGGTTCTGTTTTCGCTCCATGGAAAAGTCCCAGTTCATGTCCTTCGCACGATCTTTCATAATTTGCAAACCAAGACCGGACTTGAGAGAGTCGGACGTAAAACCTGTACCAAAATCTGTAATTTCACAAATCCATCCCCCGGCCGTTTCAGTGGCTGTAATCCAGATTTTATTCGTTTTTGCATGTTTGATTACATTCATAGCCGCTTCTTTCACACAGGCAAACAGCTCGTTTTTTTCTTTTCTGGACAGCGTTGTTTCTGACAGTCTCCAATCTAAATTTACATCTAGTAAATGAGTATGTGTTAAATCATCGACGTATTGATGAATGCTTTCAGTCCAGCTTTCTGAAGAGTCTGAAGGAGAGTGCTTTAAATTTGTAATCGCTTGGCGCGTATCGTCATGAACATGCTGCAGGGTTTGTTTCATTCGGATAAAGTCAGGATCCTGTTCTAATTTATTTTTTCTTTCGAACTTGTTCATTTTAACAGATAGGAGAAACAGCGACTGTGCAATGCCGTCATGCAGTTCACGAGCTAATTTTTCACGTTCAATAAGTGCTGCTTTCTTTTCTTTTTCCTGTCTTAGTTCCTCTTGCATTTTTTCTAAAATAGAAAATAAATAGCGGACAAATACAAGCGTTACAAAAAAGACAAGGAGCGGAGAAAGCACATTTCCCATATCCATTGAGATGTAAGGGAGCAAAAAGGCATGACGAACATACTCCCAAAGCGCGATGGTCAGAGTTGGAAGAAGCAAAATCAGCCATTTAATTTGTCTATATTTCACGGTATCCCTTCTTTCGTCCATAAAATGTGTCTATATTTTATCATTTGAGCGGAAAATTACTAGAGGAAAGAAGAGAAATCACTCTTAAGAGTGATTAGTACCACCCCTAGCTGAACGGATAAAAGTAATGGAAAAAAGTCTCATCTGCAATATCATACAAGAAAAATTCTTTAGTCAATGGTATGGTTAAAAAGCTTAGGATGTGACAAGGAGGAATTTATGGATGGTAAAAGAAATTCGCACGGCGCACGTTGACGCTGATTTACATATTGAAGCTTATCGTTTTAAAGGGATTATGCAAAAATTTCCTGATCATTTTCACGAGTATTATGTGATTGGATTTATTGAAGAAGGTCAGCGCCATTTAATTTGCCAAGGCAAAGAATACATCATTAATCCAGGAGATTTGCTGCTGTTTAATCCGTATGATGTCCATAGCTGTGAACAAATAGATGGCAAAACGCTTGATTATCGCTGTATTAATGTGGCGCCAGAAGTGATGAAAAAAGCTGTTTTTGACATTAACGGCAGTGAAAGTCTTCCGCGTTTTAACAGCAGCGTGGTGCAAAGAAGTGATGCTGTCTCTAGTTTAAAAGAGCTTCATTTGCAAATTTTAAATGGTGAACGTGAGTTTAAGAAAGAAGAGTTATTTTTATATTTGCTAGAAGAACTCATGCAGGATCATTCGAATCTTTCTTTTCTTTCGTCAGCCGTTGACACGTCCCATGAAATCACAACAATCTGCAGCTATTTGGAAGACAACTATACAAACAAGATTACGCTGGATGAGTTAAGTCAGCTAATTGGATGGAGCAAATACCGGCTGCTGCGCTCTTTTACAAAGCAAAAAGGAATTTCTCCATATAGCTACTTGGAAACAATTCGAATCAATCAGGCTAAAAAGCTGCTAGAGCAAGGGAAAAAACCGATTGACGTATCTTTTTTAACGGGATTCAGTGATCAAAGTCATTTGACTCGATTTTTTAAAAGTCAGGTTGGGCTAACACCAAAACAATACATGAAAATCTTTGAAAGTGAAAAGAAAACAGGATGCTAGTAATAGCTTAGAAGGGAGAGAAGAGCTGTGGATCATTTAGCTGCTTATATGCTGATGGCATTGGTCATGTCCATGATACCTGGTGCTGATACAATTCTTATCATGAAAAATACGCTTCATCACGGAGCAAAAGCAGGACGTTTTACCATACTCGGCATGGCTACAGGCCTCACGTTTTGGACGTTAATTGCTGTGCTTGGCTTGTCTGTTGCTATTGCGCAGTCGGTGTATCTGTTTAACACGATTAAATACATAGGGGCAGCGTACTTATTTTACGTAGGTATCAGAATATTTCTGACCAAAAATACGCTCTCATTAGAGGCCATTTCAGAAGAAACAAAAACTGTAAAGTCTTCATCTAATCGCTGCTATAGAGAATCATATATGCAAGGGGCTCTTAGTAATTTTCTTAATCCTAAAACGGTATTAGTTTATATTACGTTTATGCCCCAGTTTATTAACTTGGATGCACACACAAATCAACAGCTGCTGATACTCGGTTTTATTCTGACGCTTATAGCAGTAGGATGGTTTTTAATCTTGGTGTATGTAATAGATTACATGAAAAAATGGCTTAAAAAACCGGTGTTTCAAAAAGCCTTTCAACGATGCAGCGGAGTGCTGCTGATTGGTTTTGGGATAAAAACAATAGTGTAATCGCAGTTAGTAAGTAAAAAAGCCTTATTGAAAAATAAGGCTTTTTTTACGTTTAAAAACACGTAAACGAAACAATTTGTCGTGTATCCACACCGAAAATGGTCCAGAAACGTCCGTTCCATCTAAATCCTGCAACGGATCGCGGTCCTACAAAAATAGGAAAATACCAGAAGCTAGAGCCGTTTCTAAGCCATATGAACGTATTGCGGAAGAGACATAGAGAAATAGCTCCTGGATCAACAGCAAATGGAGTTGCCGTTTGTTGAGCTGGAATAAATGCCGGCGGAGGGGAAGTTGGAGCTTGCTGCGGGTTAGGTGTAGGCAAACCGCCTGGTGGTCTAGGTGGACCGGGCGGGAGTTGAGGTCCAGGAAATCTTGTCGGGTACAAATAAAAATCCATGTAGCTAATGTCCATTTTTTAATCACCTCTATTTTTTATCACTATTTTATAAAGTATGAGAAAGCTGCCTAAAGGGATTGGGCAATTATAGCGTTTTTTATATAGGTCTTTTTTACGAAGAAAAGTTTAGTTCCTAAGTCGGAAGTAAATTCCTTCATGAACTCGATAAAAGCTGAATAGGATTAAACAGAGTGTGTTTGTTAGAGGAGGACTTCTCATGGATAACAATCCAAAAAAGATGTTTACACCGGTTAAGACTTATCAACCTTTCCACAGTATCTATGATCCTTGCCGGCCGATAGGAGTTAAATATTATTCTACGCCGCCTCAATTATACATGGGATTTCAGCCGCCGAATCTGCAGCAGTTTTCACCGAAAGAAGCCCTAAAAAAAGGAACGCTGTGGCCGGCTTTTTGGGACTACTATGAAAATCCATACAAAGATAAGAAGAGGGATGAAGAATGAAAAATCTACCTCCGGAGTACTATCAGGATTTAGAAGAAATACAGGCGATTGATTTTGCACTAGTAGAATTAACGCTGTATTTAGATACCCATCCAAATGACCAGCAGGCTATGCAGCAGTTTAACGAATACGCGCAGCAGGCTATGCAGTTAAAAAGAAACTTTGAAACAAAGTACGGGCCGCTCCAGCAATATGGAAACAGCTATACCGACGGAAAGTGGAGCTGGGGAACAAGCCCTTGGCCATGGCAAATATAAGCAGATAAAGGCGGGAGCTATATGTGGGTGTATGAAAAGAAATTACAGTATCCAGTGAAAGTAAGCACGTGTAATCCAACGCTTGCCAAATATTTAATGGAACAATACGGGGGAGCGGACGGAGAGCTTGCGGCAGCACTTCGGTATTTGAATCAGCGCTATACGATTCCCGATAAAGTGGTTGGACTGCTAAACGATATCGGGACAGAAGAGTTTGCTCATCTTGAAATGATTGCTACGATGATTTATAAGCTAACAAAAGATGCAACGCCAGAGCAGCTGAAGGCAGCGGGATTAGCAGAACACTATGTGAACCATGATAGTGCACTTTATTACAATAATGCTGCTGGGGTTCCGTTTACAGCTACTTATATACAGGCAAAAGGAGATCCGATTGCAGATCTTTATGAAGACATAGCTGCAGAAGAAAAAGCAAGAGCTACATATCAATGGTTAATTGATATATCAGATGATCCCGATTTAAACGACAGCTTACGATTTTTACGAGAAAGAGAGATTGTTCACTCACAGCGGTTCCGCGAGGCCGTGGAGATTTTAAAAGATGACAGAGACAGGAAGAAAATCTTTTAACTAGTAAAAAAACATCCCCCTTGGCGAATGCAAACGAAAGGAGGGATGTTTTTTGTTGTGACTGCGTTGATTATGCGCTAGAACTGCAGTGACAAGAAACAACCTTTAATTTCCCTTCAACATCTTTCCAAACTCGCGTATAACTGTATTCACCTCCAATAGATTCACCGGTTGCCAGTGCCCCATTTAACGCTACTTTTGTAACGGTAACGGCAAGTTCTTGAAACAGTTTAACTTCTTGTTCCAACACTTCCATGCCCGCTATATCAAGACTTTTTGAACGATGAACATTTATATCTTCTTCTTTTGACAACCATTGCCCAAGGTGATTCACAAAAATAAGCTCATCTGAAAGTAATTCTTCTAATAGCTCTATGTTATTAGAAAGCATGGCTGAGCGAAGCATTTCTTCGTATTCTATAACTCTTGCTTGATTCATTTTTAATCCTCCTTTACGCCTTGTGTAACTCTTTTCTATTTCCACGTTGCTTTTCCTTTAAACTTCTTTCATTAATAATTCGTGCTAAATTATGTTAATAGAGGGGATAAGTGGACTAATTTTCTGTAAGCACTAAATATTCTGAAATACTCTGTTAATTACCTTTAAATGGTATAAAATTAGAATGAAAGAACCTTTTCTTTCCACTTTTCTAGTTATCTTTTTACTATTAAGATGCAGTTTTTTATACTTGTAATTGTAGCGGAATGAACGTTCATTCCGTTTTTGAAAAGAGGTGATAAAGTGGAATCTACTCCAACAAAACAAAAAGCGATTTTTTCTGCTTCGCTTCTGCTGTTTGCAGAAAGAGGGTTTGATGCAACCACGATGCCAATGATTGCAGAGAATGCCAAAGTAGGAGCAGGAACAATTTATCGCTACTTTAAAAATAAAGAAAGCCTTGTAAATGAATTATTCCAACAGCACGTAAACGAGTTTTTACAGTGCATTGAAAGCGGTCTGGCAAACGAGAGAGATGGATACCGAGATGGGTTTCATCATATCTTTGAAGGTATGGTGACATTTACTAAAAACCATCCTCGTGCTCTTGGATTTATTAAAACTCATAGCCAAGGAACTTTTTTAACAGAAGAGAGCCGCTTAGCATATCAAAAGCTGGTGGAATTTGTTTGTACGTTCTTCAGAGAAGGACAAAAGCAAGGTGTGATTAGAAATCTTCCTGAAAATGCGCTAATTGCTATTTTATTTGGAAGTTTCATGGAAGTATATGAAATGATTGAAAATGACTACTTATCTTTAACTGATGAACTTCTTACCGGTGTAGAAGAGAGTCTGTGGGCAGCACTTAGCAGACAATCATGAAACTTAACAAGTGAAAGAGGGATAACATGACAATTAAAGAAATGCCTCAGCCAAAAACGTTTGGAGAGCTTAAAAATTTACCGTTATTAAACACAGATAAACCGGTTCAAGCTTTGATGAAAATTGCGGATGAATTAGGAGAAATCTTTAAATTCGAGGCGCCTGGTCGTGTAACGCGCTACTTATCAAGTCAGCGTCTAATTAAAGAAGCATGCGATGAATCACGCTTTGATAAAAACTTAAGTCAAGCGCTTAAATTTGTACGTGATTTTGCAGGAGACGGGTTATTTACAAGCTGGACGCATGAAAAAAATTGGAAAAAAGCGCATAATATCTTACTTCCAAGCTTCAGTCAGCAGGCAATGAAAGGCTATCATGCGATGATGGTCGATATCGCCGTGCAGCTTGTTCAAAAGTGGGAGCGTCTAAATGCAGATGAGCATATTGAAGTACCGGAAGACATGACACGTTTAACGCTTGATACAATTGGTCTTTGCGGCTTTAACTATCGCTTTAACAGCTTTTACCGAGATCAGCCTCATCCATTTATTACAAGTATGGTCCGTGCACTGGATGAAGCAATGAACAAGCTGCAGCGAGCAAATCCAGACGACCCAGCTTATGATGAAAACAAGCGCCAGTTTCAAGAAGATATCAAGGTGATGAACGACCTAGTAGATAAAATTATTGCAGATCGCAAAGCAAGCGGTGAACAAAGCGATGATTTATTAACGCATATGCTAAACGGAAAAGATCCAGAAACGGGTGAGCCGCTTGATGACGAGAACATTCGCTATCAAATTATTACATTCTTAATTGCGGGACACGAAACAACAAGTGGTCTTTTATCATTTGCGCTGTATTTCTTAGTGAAAAATCCACATGTATTACAAAAAGCAGCAGAAGAAGCAGCACGAGTTCTAGTAGATCCTGTTCCAAGCTACAAACAAGTCAAACAGCTTAAATATGTCGGCATGGTCTTAAACGAAGCGCTGCGCTTATGGCCAACTGCTCCTGCGTTTTCCCTATATGCAAAAGAAGATACGGTGCTTGGAGGAGAATATCCTTTAGAAAAAGGCGACGAACTAATGGTTCTGATTCCTCAGCTTCACCGTGATAAAACAATTTGGGGAGACGATGTGGAAGAGTTCCGTCCAGAGCGTTTTGAAAATCCAAGTGCGATTCCGCAGCATGCGTTTAAACCGTTTGGAAACGGTCAGCGTGCGTGTATCGGTCAGCAGTTCGCTCTTCATGAAGCAACGCTGGTACTTGGTATGATGCTAAAACACTTTGACTTTGAAGATCATACAAACTACGAGCTGGATATTAAAGAAACTTTAACGTTAAAACCTGAAGGCTTTGTGGTAAAAGCAAAATCGAAAAAAATTCCGCTTGGCGGTATTCCTTCACCTAGCACTGAACAGTCTGCTAAAAAAGTACGCAAAAAGGCAGAAAACGCTCATAATACGCCGCTGCTTGTGCTATACGGTTCAAATATGGGAACAGCTGAAGGAACGGCGCGTGATTTAGCAGATATTGCAATGAGCAAAGGATTTGCACCGCAGGTCGCAACGCTTGATTCACACGCCGGAAATCTTCCGCGCGAAGGAGCTGTATTAATTGTAACGGCGTCTTATAACGGTCATCCGCCTGATAACGCAAAGCAATTTGTCGACTGGTTAGACCAAGCGTCTGCTGATGAAGTAAAAGGCGTTCGCTACTCCGTATTTGGATGCGGCGATAAAAACTGGGCTACTACGTATCAAAAAGTGCCTGCTTTTATCGATGAAACGCTTGCCGCTAAAGGGGCAGAAAACATCGCTGACCGCGGTGAAGCAGATGCAAGCGACGACTTTGAAGGCACATATGAAGAATGGCGTGAACATATGTGGAGTGACGTAGCAGCCTACTTTAACCTCGACATTGAAAACAGTGAAGATAATAAATCTACTCTTTCACTTCAATTTGTCGACAGCGCCGCGGATATGCCGCTTGCGAAAATGCACGGTGCGTTTTCAACGAACGTCGTAGCAAGCAAAGAACTTCAACAGCCAGGCAGTGCACGAAGCACGCGACATCTTGAAATTGAACTTCCAAAAGAAGCTTCTTATCAAGAAGGAGATCATTTAGGTGTTATTCCTCGCAACTATGAAGGAATAGTAAACCGTGTAACAGCAAGGTTCGGCCTAGATGCATCACAGCAAATCCGTCTGGAAGCAGAAGAAGAAAAATTAGCTCATTTGCCACTCGCTAAAACAGTATCCGTAGAAGAGCTTCTGCAATACGTGGAGCTTCAAGATCCTGTTACGCGCACGCAGCTTCGCGCAATGGCTGCTAAAACGGTCTGCCCGCCGCATAAAGTAGAGCTTGAAGCCTTGCTTGAAAAGCAAGCCTACAAAGAACAAGTGCTGGCAAAACGTTTAACAATGCTTGAACTGCTTGAAAAATACCCGGCGTGTGAAATGAAATTCAGCGAATTTATCGCCCTTCTGCCAAGCATACGCCCGCGCTATTACTCGATTTCTTCATCACCTCGTGTCGATGAAAAACAAGCAAGCATCACGGTCAGCGTTGTCTCAGGAGAAGCGTGGAGCGGATATGGAGAATATAAAGGAATTGCGTCGAACTATCTTGCCGAGCTGCAAGAAGGAGATACGATTACGTGCTTTATTTCCACACCGCAGTCAGAATTTACGCTGCCAAAAGACCCTGAAACGCCGCTTATCATGGTCGGACCGGGAACAGGCGTCGCGCCGTTTAGAGGCTTTGTGCAGGCGCGCAAACAGCTAAAAGAACAAGGACAGTCACTTGGAGAAGCACATTTATACTTCGGCTGCCGTTCACCTCATGAAGACTATCTGTATCAAGAAGAGCTTGAAAACGCCCAAAGCGAAGGCATCATTACGCTTCATACCGCTTTTTCTCGCATGCCAAATCAGCCGAAAACATACGTTCAGCACGTAATGGAACAAGACGGCAAGAAATTGATTGAACTTCTTGATCAAGGAGCGCACTTCTATATTTGCGGAGACGGAAGCCAAATGGCACCTGCCGTTGAAGCAACGCTTATGAAAAGCTATGCTGACGTTCACCAAGTGAGTGAAGCAGACGCTCGCTTATGGCTGCAGCAGCTAGAAGAAAAAGGCCGATACGCAAAAGACGTGTGGGCTGGGTAAATTAAAAAGAGGCTAGGATAAAAGTAGTTTAGTTGGTTGAAGGAAGATCCGAACGATGAATCGTTCGGATCTTTTTATTGGTAGAGTAAACGTAGATTTCATCTATTTAGTGACTTGTAGCGGTTGATTGGAGGGCAAGGTGAAGACTCCAATCAACCGCGGTGTCACATGCAAGCCATACGAAATTCATTTCTCCCATTTATTCGTCTTTTGTCCCCACTTCATTTTTATAGCGCCTTAACGTTTCTTCTGCGTGACAGCAGATCTTTTTAATTAGCTCCTGAGGTTCTTCAATAAAAGCATGAGCCCCTAAGGTATAGAAAAAAGAAGCCATGTAGTTTAATTCATTTCCATCAGTTATTGTATCGATGTACCCATTTCCATCACGCGCCACCTTCACATGATTTTCAAGCCATGGAACGCTTTTACACTGACGAACGCCTTCGTGTGTCAAGGTTACTTTTAACAAAATTGGCTGTGAATTTACCGGTTCTGTTTCAAGCCATTCCTTTAACGTAAGAGACATATTTTTGTCTTTTTCTAAAACTTTTAACGAGCGAATACGATCCGCTCGAAACAATAATACTTTTTGCTTATTGTAAGAATAAGCAGGACAGTACCATAAACCGTTATGAGCATAAATTCCAAGGGGTTTGACTTCTTTTCTTGTTTGACCCTCCTTTGAATCATAAAGAAATTCAATATATTTTCCTGCAAGGCTTGCTTCTAAAAGCGCTTTTAAATAAGGAGTGTCAAGGTTTCTTTTAGGATTCCAAAACGCAATATGAGCACTCATTTTATCTGCTTTTTTCTTTGTTTCCTCAGACAGGTAAACATAAAATTTTTGAAGAGCCGCATGAATTTCTGCATCAAACGGAAGGTCATGATAATACTGCAGAGCTTGATAAGCAAAAAAGATAGAAATAGCTTCTTCTTCTGTAAACAAAATAGGAGGGAGAATACGATTTTTTAGCACTCTATAGCCGCCGCTCCGTCCTTTTTCACTGTAAAGAGGCAGTCCTAATTCACTTAAGTCCAGTAAATAGCGCTGGACGGTCCGCACAGAAAGACCAAATTCCTCCGCTAGTTCTTTTGCCGTAAACGTTCTTTTTGTATTAATAAACATGAGCATATCAACAAGCCGTCTAGACTTAGCCATTTATTTTCACCTTTTTCTTTTAATATGACAAAAAGTGTCGTATTAAGATGATATCATACAGAAACAGTAAAGTTGAAAGGAGAAAAGGGAATGAAGAAAAAAATCGTCGTATATATTGCGGCAAGCTTAGACGGATATATTGCAAGAGAAAACGGAGAGATTGACTGGCTGGAAAGCGTAGAAGGAGAGGGAGACAACGGCTACGAAGATTTTTATCAAACGTGTGATGCGGTCGTTATGGGAAAAGCTACGTACGACCACGTGCTGAAGCTCACACCTGAGTTTCCGTATCTCGATAAAAAGTGCTACGTGTTTAGCCGCTCAGCTCAAGGAAAAGATCAATATGTCGAGTTTATAAACGAAAGCGTGGCGTCATTTCTCAACAACCTCAGTCAAGAAACTAAAAAAATATGGCTGGTGGGAGGCGCTGACATTCTCGCTGATTTCTTAACAGAAAAGAGGGTGGATGAATTTATTATATCGATCATTCCCGTTTTGCTTGGGGCTGGTATTCCGCTGTTTAAACGAGAAATTCCCGAAATGAACTTGAAGCTTACCGATATAAAACAGTACGGGCAAATTGCTCAGCTTTATTATGAAAAAGAATAAGCTTTTCGTAATAAAAACTCTTTCTGCAGTGTCAGTGTGCTCAGCGTGTATTTAACATCCAGCTATTGTTATTTTAGGGACAGTGACATCAAGAGCGTCCTTTTTTCATAGTATATTTTTGGGGTGAAAAAATGCCAAGAGTAAATTATCGAGATTCAGACGTTGCTTTAATGGCAAGGATGATGAGAGCAGAAGCTGAAGGCGAAGGAAAACAAGGAATGCTGTATGTTGGAAATGTCATTGTAAATCGTCTTAAAGCAAACTGTTTAGATTTCAAGAATTTAAGATCCGTTCCGCAAGTTATTTATCAGGTACAGGGAGGCAACTATTCGTTCGAAGCTGTTCAAAAAGGAAACGTATTTTATCAAAGAGCAAGAGGTGTTGAAAAAAGGTTAGCCAAAAAGAATTTGGATTATTGGAGAGAACACCCGGGGAAATATGCACTGTGGTACTTTAATCCATCCGCTCCATGCCCTCCAACCTGGTACGGTCAACCCGCTTCTGGTCAATACAAAAATCACTGTTACTACGAGCCAAAGCCCGGAACATGCGCTAGCGTTTATAACGGATAGATAGCTTAGAAAATATGCTGCATTCTCAAAGTCAGGCCTCAAATCCAAACCTTTAGCTGCAGGTGACAAGGTAGTCGTTCTTCATATAATAAGAGAAAGCCCTCTTTTAATAAAGGGGGCTTTTGCTAATTGATGCATTTCTCATTTTGCTTCAAATTTTATGTTTTTACCAGCAGCAAATTCAGATTGATCCTTCGCTTGTGTATCCTTTACCACCCAGGACGTCTTTACCTTAGCTGCTGATAAAATTTCTTTAATTTGCTTATCGGTTAAGCCTTTCGTATAAAGGACAAATTCTCTTGTATAGATGTTTTTATTTTCTTGCTCTTTATCTGCACCGCTGCCAAACCAATATCTTATTTGCTGATCGTCTTTGATGTTATTAAAAGCTTCTTTATAGTTAGGTAGCTTAACTTGAATATTCGACAGGTAATCCGTGCCGCGTAAAGTAAGGATCATGTGTACTGTGTGAAAATCTTTTTTTGAAGAGCTTGTTAACCCTGATGTTCCAACTTCACTAAATTCTTTTTTCGTCAGCGGTTTAACTGTAGTAGAAACAGAAACTTTTGGATCTGAATTATTTGTCACAACGTCTTCGGTACTGCAGGCACCTAAAATGAACAGCGTTAAAAGAGCATAGACTACTCCAAATGCTTTTTCCTTCATGCTCGTTCTCCTTTGTCATTGATAGATAATGGTACTCATTCGCTATGTTCATTGTATTTACCTCCATTTGTTTCAATGTCATGAGTAATGAAGAAAAGTATAGAAACATTAAAAAGAGAAATGCCGAAGCATTTCTCTTTTGGTTCTATGAATCTGGATTAAGCGAAGTATGCGTATACTCCGGCATACGCTCTTCTTTTTCCGTTAGCTGAGTATCGGGGCTTTGCTGCTCTTGTGAAATAGGAGACAGCGTAGATTTTTGTTCAGGATTCATGTTTGTTATTCCTCCTTATATAAAGTGAGCTGTTAATCAAGCGAAAGCAAATCATCTTGAATTCGCTGCGTTAAAGATGCCACTTGCTGGGTTAAACTGTTATTTTCCGCCTGGAGTTTTTGATAAGACTGATTTGCTTTTGAACATAGGTAAGGGTCTGTTTCCCACCAGTCCATGCCAATTTCTCTTGCTTTATCAATAGAAGCGACAAGCAGCCGGATTTTGATTGTTAAGAGTTCAACATCAGCAATTTGCACTTTAATATCTCCAGCAATAACAAGACCTTTATCTAATACTTTTTCTAATACTTCTACAATGGTGCCCAGATGCCCGTTATGTTCCGCCGCCATTTTTTCACTCCTTGTTATAGCACTTTTCCTAGGGGACCTAGATCAATATTTAAATCTTCATTTGTAAAGTTAAACACTGATTTTAGCTCCTCCATTTTGTTCTCTAACTTCATCAACGCCATGCCCAGATCTTCGATTTGAGCGTCCGTCAGGTTTCCGCTGTCCACTCGGCGAATCGCATGTTTTTCAATGAGCTGCCGCAGTAATTCAATGACGGTTAAAACAAGCTGCGCTAGGCCTTGTTCAGCATTTTCCGCACTCAGCTCAATGCGGCCGTTTCGTTTGAGGTTATTTTCCATTTCGCAACGCCTCCGTTTCCTGTTCAAGCTGCTGAGAAGAAATGATTTGACGATCATGAGAGCCTATCAGCGTTTCTACAGAAGAAATCAATACCCGCAAATCAAGATAGACTAAATCAATTCCGGCAATTGAAATCAATAAATCACCTTTAATGGCAATTCCTTTATCGAGGATCACATCTAATATATCAATGAGGGCGATGTCCTTTTGCTCCAGCGTTTGTTTTCGCAGCGATGTCATCCCGCATCTTTCTCCGAGCGCAGAGTGTCGATATGATAAGCAGGCCATGGTCCCGTTACTTCGATGTTCAGTCCCATTTCACTATAAAACGTTTGCTTGTCGCTAATGGCTTTTAAAAACGATTCTACATTGTTCTTTGAAAGAAGGTAGATGCTGTTCCAACACATGCTGTAGCTCTCGCCGGTTATTTTTTGACTCCAGTTATTTTTGATTGTGTGGTAAGCGGCGTAGGGGCTTATCTCACTGTGCAAGTGATCACAAAGCGACAGCTGTTCTTTTTCTGTTTCTTCTTCGATCAGCCTTTCTATCTTTTTACGTTCAAAAAACTGCCTGCCTGGAGGCAGCGTATTTATTTCTTCTTTTTTCTTTTGGATCGTTTCATTGTTCGTTAGCAGATAGTTCTTTAAAGAATTCGTATGGGCATATACTTTTATATTCCATTCTTCAGATCTTTTTAAAAGCTGAAGAGAAGAGAGGGTTTTTTGTTTGTTATCAGCAATACTTTTTTGACAGCTATCCTTGCTTTTGTAGACCGTACAAAATTTCATGGGAAGAAGCGTGTAGTGACTTTGTAAGAAAAGAAGAATCTCATGGTGATGCATGGCTTTGTCCTGCAGCCATTTCATATCGTGCTCGATCTTTTCTTTCAGCATTTCTTCCGAATACTCATCGCTTGGCAAGTCGCATACAAATGCGGTAATGTCATTAAAGTAAAGAGCATAGATAGGATTGTTCTGATCCATGCCTTCAAGTGAAGGAAAGGGCATTTCCTTAGCTTCTTCGGTTGGAACTAGACCATATAAATAAATGAGCTTTTCCATCTTTTAACCTCACTTTTGTTTCTTCGTCATTGATTCCCATCTTTTCAATTCATATTCCTTTGCAGCTTCATATCTCAGCAGCAGTTCTTTTTCTTTTTCCATATATGCATCTTCTGGTATTTCTCCAAGCTCATACATCATTTGAAGATGAACGATTTTTTGCTGAATAAAAGAAACATCATACAGTTCCTTATCCGCTTCTTCTTTGATTTTTTTCCCAACTTTAACAATGAGCGTGACAGGAGACAGCAGCAGTTTATGAATCATACATTCTCTTCTACTTTTAATTGAATATTGATAAAGTTATAAGCAGCCCACGGTCCTGAGTATTTAAAATCTGCTTTGTGCTTCCATTTTTCATACAGGTCATTTACACGTTCATCAAACGCTGCTTCTTTTTCTCGGTCAATTAAAAAAGAAGCGTTCAAAAGCATTGTTTCGACAATAGGAGGGTTGAGTCTCGACGCTTCAGCTATCGGTTCTAAATGTTGATACAGCTCTTTTTTACAGTCGTGCTGAAGCTTTAAAAAGAATTTCTGAGCTGTTTCTCCGTGCGCAATTTGTTTATAAAAATCAGCACTAGCAGAACGCTGGTTTCGTACTTGCTGCAAAGAAGAATCTTGATTCACTTTTTGTTTCAGCCAGTCCGGTTTCCCAATTACTTTTAGTCCGACTTCTATTTTTCCTTTTAACTGTGGGAAAAGAGAGGCGAACTGTGGATATAAGTTTTCTAACAGCATTTCAACATCTTGCTGACTATGAAACACGTTGCCAAAGCTGATTGGAATGACCGAATCATGCTCATTCATTACTTTGGAAATCACCTGCTGGTGCGCTGTGACGTTCTCTTTTGTAGGATGGTAAATTTTAAGAGGAAAGGCAGCAGCCACTATAGCTGCATCTCGGTAATGAATGGTAAAAGTAGCTCTTTCTTGCTGATCAATCGTGACGCTGCCAAACGTATGCGCCTCGGTGGCGGGAATACTGCAAAAAATATAAATGCCCGTTTCTTCACTCATTGATTTCTGTTTCATTCCTTTCCATTAAAATAATCAGCTTACTTCTCTGCTGGAGAGCTTCGATAGCGCAGGCTGGTGCGTGAAAAAGACGTGATGTTATGCTGCTTATTGACCAGCACTTCATAGATACCAAGCAGTTCATCTTTTGCATAGCGCCTCATATACTCCTGTTCTTCAAATGCCTCAAGTGTTATTTTCCATCCTCCATTTTGAATCGATTCATACGAAATAATTCGGTGAGGAGGAGCAACGTGTTCTTTAAAAAAATCAGTCACGGATTCCATGATTTCGGCTACTTTCACTTCTCTAATCCACCTTTATGAGTTTATAAATCTAAATCTTGTAAAAGGTTTAGCTGTTCAAGTTTTTTTCCGCCGTTATTCGAAGAAAGAAAATCTTCTCTTTCATTATGAAGCAGCCGAACTGCCTCGGCATACCTCAGCCAAGTGTCCACACTGGCAATAACGATTCGAGCTTCGATGGTAATTAATTCAATACCAATAACGGAAATACGAGCGAATACGTCAATTACCACGCCTTTATCTAAGATGCGGTCAACTACTTCAGCTAGACTAGAACAATCGTTTGATTTGTTAATCGTCATGATGAAATTCCTCTCATGTTGCATAGTAAAATATATACGTTTGCTAATCTTGCTATTAATGTGCGTGATATTGTAAAAAATATACAAATAAAACGTGCATAAATTAAAAAATAGTATAAAATACCATGATTATTTTTGTTTTAATACGGGTAGAGTTAAGTACATTACTTTTATCCATTGATGAATGAAAACACATACATAAAAAACAAAAGGAGTGGAGAAAGATGAGAAAAGAAGAGCAGCCGGTATTATCTGATTTTATTGAAAAGGACCAATTTGAGTTAAATTCATATTTAACCTCTTTACTTGAAACGACAAGCGAAAAGAAAGAAAACCAAAGTTGATGAGTTGAAAACATATAGGACTACTTTCCATCAGGAAAGTAGTTTTTTCATTTATAAGCTTGATATAATTTTTGAACAAAGAGGTGATAAAGATGAACGAAAAAGACGTCATTTCGAGAAGTATTTTAACAAAAGCGACCGGCTTTTTGGCATCAGGTTATACTCATAGTTTAAATCCGTATGCTGGATGTGCATTTTCCTGCAAATTTTGCTACGTGCGAGAGCTGCCAATTCAGCGTTTTAAAGAGATGGAGTGGGGGACATGGCTAGAGCTGAAAGTCAACGCAGTCGAAGTCTATCAAAAAGAAATACAAAAGCTCCGAAAAAAAGAACAGCCGGTGCGCATTTTTATGTCTTCAGCGACAGATCCCTATCAGCCTGCTGAGCGCAAAGCAGGCATCACACGTGCCCTTTTAGAAACGATGATCAATCATCCGCCTGATTTTTTATTGATTCAAACAAGGTCGCCCCTTGTGATGAGAGATATTGATTTGCTTTTACAGCTTCAAAACGTATGTGATCTTCGTGTATCGATGACTGTGGAAACAGACCGAGAAGATGTAAAACAAATTTTTTCTCCTTATGCTCCGGGGATGAAACTTCGTATGAACGCGTTAAAAAAAGTAAAAGAAAGCGGAATTTCAACGCAAGTAACCATTGCTCCAATGCTTCCTTTCACGCCTGAATTTCCTGAAAAAATAGAAGGAATGATGGACCGGATTTGTATTGATACCATGTACTTAGGAGACGGTTCCTTAGGGAAAACCTCAAAAAGGCTAGGGATGCCGGAACTATTTGAGCAGCACGGTTTCCTAGACTGGTATGACAAAGACATTCATATCAAAGCCATTCGTTATTTTGAAAAATTTTATCCTTCTTCGATGATTTATCTTTCTCAAGAGGGATTTGCTCCGTAAAAAAAGAAGGGCCCATATAGCCCTTCTTTTCTCCATATTAATTTTTATACGTATCAAACATGTTTGTGTCATCAGGTACGTTTTCTAAATAACTGATCTTCCCGTTTTTATCTAACTTAGCAATATCTTTTCCCGTTTGAGTAAAGACGCTGCCAGACGCACGTTTTCCGCATACTGCCCAAGGCGTTTCAAACTTATCTGTACCTTCAACTGCTTTCCAGCCTTCGAACATATGCTTAATATCAGCATTTTCTTTAAACACCATTTTCACAAACAGCTTCCAGTTTTCAATGCCTTGCTTTTCATGGCCGTTTAAGACAAATACGATATCGTCTGAAAAAAGGCTCACCAATTCTTCAAATGCTTGTTCGCTTGTACGTGATTGATCGAATAAATCAAAATATCTATTTAAGTTTTCCATGGTGATCTCCTTTGGGTGCTACAGCACCATTTTTTCTTCTACTGTTGTTTTTAGCATGTCCAGGTTTTCTTTCGGACATTTTTTGTTAATTTCATTTGTGAGCGTAGCAATGGTTTGCCGTTTCAAGATAGACTGCCACGAAGATTCGGCTTCTTCCATTAAATCGGATAATAAGCAAATATCTTTGTCTTTTAAGTTAAGCATGTCGTGAAAAATACCGCTTGATGAGTAAAGAGACTGCTTACCTTCAATGGCTACGTATACGTCATAAATACGAATTTCTTCCGGCGTTTTCTTTAAGCGAAATCCACCTTTGCTACCAGGAACGGAAGCAAGTAAATCAGCGCTAACCAGCTTGCGAAGAAGCTTTTGAAAATACGTAGGCGAGCCCCCAAGCTGAGAGCTGATGACATCTCCTGGCAACACAGCTTTTTCAGGTAAAAACGTAAGCAGCAAAATGGCATACACCGATTGCTCAACGCCTGTTTTCATATGCAAAAATATCATCTCCTGCTTTATGTGTACAATATGGATAATGGTTATCCACGTTTAGGTTATCATACCGATCATGGAGCAAAAAGTAAAGCAGTTACTTAATATGCACGCGATATTCGTGTATACTGTGAAAGAAACAGCAACAAAATACGGAGATGAGAGAATGACAACTATTGCAGATATCGCTCGGCTTGCAGGAGTAGCAAAAAGCACTGTATCCCGCTACCTTAACGGAGGGTCTGTGAGCGATGCGACAAAACGAAAAATCGAAGAGATTATTAAAGAAACAAACTATAGCCCAAATGCGTTTGCTCAAAGCTTAAAAGCAAAAAAAACAAACATCATTGGTGTAATTGTTCCGCGTATGGGTTCTTTTGCGACTTCCCGCACATTAGATGGTATTGACCAAGAACTTAGAGACCACCACTATCAAATGATTATTTCCAATTCTAATCAAGATTTAGAAAGAGAAATTGAAAATATCTATACGCTGGCTAAGCAGAAGGTAGCAGGTATTATTCTTCTTGCCGTTCAAATCACAAAAGCTCATTTGGAAGCGTTCCGCACAATTTCAATTCCCGTTTTGCTAATTGGACAGGAGCATGAAGAAGTCCACAGTTTAATTCACCAAGACTACGAGGCTGCATGGGACATTGGAAGGTACATAGGAGAAAAAGGACATAAAAAAATCGCTTTTTTAGGTGTAACCGAAAAAGACATAGCTGTAGGTGTAAAGCGAAAAGAAGGAGTAAGGCAAGGTCTTAAAGACAGAGATTGCGAGGTCCGCTGTTATCAAACAAGCTTTAACATGAGCGATGCAATCGGGGCTGCTACGGCTGTGATGAAAGAATTTAATCCGTCCATCATTGTATGTGCTACCGATAACATTGCGCTTGGTACGTTAAAGGCAGCTTATCTAAACGGACTGCGCGTTCCGGAAGATGTATCCATTACCGGCTTTGGAGGCTACGAAATTACAGGTGTGATTCATCCTAGCTTAACAACCATAAAATATTACTATAAAGAAGCGGGACAAATGGGGGCACAGCGAATTATTAAGCTAGTCAACGGAGAAGCAGTTGAAAAGCTTACACTTTCTAACTATGAATTGATTGAAAGAGAAAGCGTTGACAACCGCTTTGCATAAAAAAACGATTTTTTAACTATATCAAAGAAGGAGGTGACCATAGTCACCTCCTTCTTTGATTAATGCTTCACGACTTTTGTTGTCGCTCCGCTGCTAACATTCCCCGCAGCATCTTTGGCCGTCACGGTAAGAGTAGTGCCTGTTTTCTGCGCTGGTATTTTTACAGAGTACGTTCCTTTAGAAGAAGCCTTGGCAGATCCGAGCGATTTACTGCCCGCTTTGACTGTTACAGTAGAAGAGGCCTCCGCTTTTCCTGTAACCACTTTATCATTATCATCGACTTTATTGACAGTTGGCTTATTAGGCGCTACGACATCGGCTACTTTCGTGGAAACACTTGGACTTACGTTTCCGGCGCTGTCTTTAGCCGTTAAGGTAAGAGTTGTTCCGGCTTTTTGAACGCTTATATTAACAGAAAATGTGCCTTTAGAAGACGTTTTGGCAGATCCGAGCGTTTTGCTGCCAGCCTTAACTGTTACCGTAGAAGAAGCCTCCGCTTTTCCCCTAACCACTTTATCATTATTACCGACTCTGTTTACGGCTGGTTTATCTGGAGCGACGTTGTCTACGAATGCTGTGCTCAGAGCATATAGATCATCCACGGTATTATCGTCGTAATCATCATCAAACTCATAATCAGTGGCGCCTATGTAATATGTTCCTGGTTTATTTACCTGATAGACTTGAACTTCGACTCCATCGCTATAGTCTGAGCCTTGGTAGATTAAATTCTTGTTATCTTTAAAGTCTTTTTCAGCTGCTGTAAAGGCAAGGTCAATTGCTGGAGAATTGGTCGTCCCAGCTACAAGCAGTGCGCCTTTAGCAGGGACATTCACTTTATAAAAATCAACGTCATACATAGGAAGCATTTGTCCGATGATTGTTTTTTCATTTGGCAAACTATTAGCTTTGTTAAAATCATTATTTGGCTCTTTTTCAAACAGCGGATCATCGTTTGAAGAGGAGCTGTTCATTTGTTTTGAATTCTGAGATGAAGAAAGAGAAGGAGCTTTTTCTAAAGAATGAGTTGCATCGTTTTTTAAATCATTAAGTACACGTGGATTTAGATTCTTTTTTTGAAGAGGCTTGTCCATATGCTGGTCTATTAGTTTTTTTGAAACATTTTCACTTTTGTTGGTATCTGCTTGAACAGACTGAACGGATAGTGTTGATGCTAATAAACCAGCAGAAACTAGGGACATTATACCTTTTTTATTCATGTTTTTATTTTCCTCCTTCAAAATATAAGACTATAGAACTGAATCTATCATACTATAAGAAAACGAATACAACTACAGGTTTTCATATTCATTTTTCGACATCATTTCTAGAAAAGCGACAGTAATTTTACTAAATTGAAAGTGAATAAAAAAACGATTGACAGAATGTAGGAGATGCTATAGTATAAGTGGTGTAAATACAAACAAATAATTGAACGTATCTCCTAAAGGGGAGTAGCTTTAACAGCAAAGTCGTCATTACAGAGATTATCTCTCGGCTTTGTTGGCGACATTATGTTGTTAGCAAGACCTTTACCGCTTATTTGGTAAGGGTCTTTTTTGTATTCAATTATAAAAAAGGAGGAAAAGACTCGGACATTTAGAGGAGAAACGTTACATAAAAAGAGAAGGTGGAGGTAACTATGGAGGAACTAATTGGCGTATCAGTGCAAGGTTTGCTGCAAATTATTTTTCTTGATTTAATTTTAAGCGGGGATAACGCAATTGTTATTGCAATGGCGGCTCGTAACGTACCAAAAGATTTACAAAAAAGAGCGATTTTAATTGGAACAGGCGGCGCGATTGGTCTTCGATTATTATTTGCGGCTATTATTGTCCCTTTATTAAAAATTCCATTAATCGGAGCGGTCGGCGGTTTGATGCTAGTGTGGATTGCATATAAATTATTAGCGGACAATCACGATCACGGCGACAATCCTCAAGGTGGAGCAACGGTATGGAGCGCGGTTAAAACGATCATTATCGCAGATGCGGTCATGTCATTAGATAATGTATTAGCTCTAGCAGGTGTAGCTCACGAATTTGTCCCGATTATGATTGGTGTATTAATTTCAATTCCGATTATTATTTGGGGAAGCAGCTTTATTATGAAAGCAATGGAAAAATTTCCGATTATCATTTACGCTGGAGCGGCGATGCTTGCATGGTCTGCTGGAAAAATGATTGTTGAAGATAAAATTATCGGCGGATTTGTTCCGAGCACAGCTTTACATCTTGCTATTCAAGTTATCTTAACTATTGCAGTTGTAGGCATTGGATATATGAAAAACAAAAAAATGAAAAAAGAACAAGCCCACGCAGCTTAAAAAAAAGAGCGTACGGATCATCCGTACGCTCTTTTTGTTATGATTCGGGGTAGTGCATAAGCAAAAAAAAGCTTGCTTCTTCTTCAGAAGAATTGATATAGCTGTGAGAGGTATTTCCTGAAAAATGCAGAGCATCTCCTGAAACTAATTCATGTTCTTCATTTTCAAAACGAACCGTTAATTCGCCTTCTTTAATAAGTAAGTATTCATCTCCTAAATGAGTTTTCGCTTCGTGCACGCATCCAGGCTTTAATGTGACGATGTAAATTTCAAACTTTTTTTCCGGATGATAAGGAAAAAAAGAATATACTAAGTAATCACCTTTGTTGTCCGTGATGGGATCTAGCTGTTTTATGCTTACTTTCTGCACATCCGGGGTGTCTTCTTTCATAAATACAGAAAAAGAGACTTGAAGGCCGTTGGCGATTTTCCAAAGCGTGGTAACCGTGGGACTGGATTTACCCTTTTCAATTTGTGCAAGCATTGCTTTACTAACACCGGTTAATTCGGAAACTTGATCAAGCGTCAAATTTCGATGTTTTCGTAATTTAACAAGATTTTTAGCAATAATATCTTGAATCGCGTCCATTGTTGTACTCCTTTAATTATTATAAAGATAGTATAACATACCGTTGTTTAATATAACGTATAGATGTATAATATAGCAGAAAAGGAGGGAGTACGGTGATTGCAGAAAAAGCAGTACAGCAAAGAGAAAAAGTGGACTTAACGTTCAGACAAGGGGCTAAGGATTGTATCCCTACGCTACTCGGTTACATAAGTATAGGGCTTGCGGCTGGGATCGTTGGAGTATCCTCGCATCTTTCCGTTATGGAAGTTGCTTTATTATCAGCGCTCGTGTATGCAGGGGCAGCACAGTTTATTATTTGTGCACTGATGGTTGCAAACAGTTCGATTTCAGCTATTATTCTCACAACATTTATTGTAAACTTACGACACTTTCTTTTGAGCGCTACGGTCGCGCCTGAATTTACAAAATATTCGTTATTAAAAAACGTTGGAATCGGAGCCCTTCTAACGGATGAATCATTCGGGGTGTCTTCAAGTAAAATTGCAAAAGGTGAGCCAATTAATGACCGCTGGATGAACGGATTAAATATAACGGCTTACGTCAGCTGGATTATCGCCTGTACGGCAGGAGCTATTTTTGGCCATATGCTATCAAACCCGGAAGCCTTTGGGTTTGATTTTGCCTTAACAGCTATGTTTTTAGCTCTGCTTGTTTTACAAATCGAAAGCGTGTTACCTTCAAAGCTTAATCATTACTTACGTTTGATTCTTTATATGGCGATTATTATGATTGTGCTGTCTTTTTTCGTACCTTCACATGTGGCTGTATTGATTTCAACGATTATTGTAGCGACAATCGGGGTGGTGACGGATAAATGAGCATCCACTACCCAACACTCATCGTTATTTTAGGATGTGCCCTTGTTACCGTAGTTCCCCGCATTGTTCCGTTTTTAGTTGTGCGTAACATCGCGCTGCCAGAACCCGTATTAAAATGGCTATCCTATATTCCTATTTGTATTTTAACCGCACTGGTTGTAGAAAACTTTATCATTCAAGCAAATGACAGCGTAAAGATTAACTGGCCCGTCATTATCGTAGTCATTCCAACCTTACTGATTGCGCTGAAAACCAAAAGCTTATCCATCACCGTTATTAGCGGAGTTGGAATGATGGCGCTGCTTCGTTTTTTTCTTTTGTCATGAAAGCTCAAGTTATGCTCTTGAGCTTTTTTATTGTCTCCTTTACGCACGCTTTTTCATATAGTATGATAAGAGTGTAAATTAGAAGCCAATGAAAACTAAAATATAGATGAGGTGCTTTTATGAGCGGAGTAGTATCTAAATAGGAACAATTGAATGAAATAAATTAAATAAGCAAGACGGGTATTTTTTGGAGAATGAAGGTACCCTTTATTTGCTTATGGATTTATTTCACTGCCTATGAAGATACCTACAATGCTTTATAAAGGGTTCGGCATTTGTCGCGAAAGAGGCGTCTGTTTTTACAGAGCTTTCTTTTGTGATATGTGTTTAGACACCTTATGAACGCAAAAAGCTGTGGGATCACCACAGCTTTTTTTATTTACCTTTTTTATTGCCTTCTAATGAATAGGTATCTTCATATGTGATGACAAATCATAGTGAGGAGAAAAACCATGAATACGATGACATTTGAAAAATTGCAGTATCAGGAATTAAAAGAAATCGTAAAATCTCACTGCATAAGTGAGCTGGGAAAACAATTAATGGATAAACTTCAGCCGAGCACATCTCTTAAAACAGTAAAAAACCGACTTAAAGAAACAACGGAAGCACGAAGACTTCTAGATGCTGAGAAATCACTTCCGCTATCAGGTGTCTCAGGTATAGGAAGAGTTATCGAAAAGCTTGAAAAAGGCATGATTTTAGAGCCCGAAGAGCTAATGCGCGTATCCGATTTTTTAAAAGGCTGCAGAAAAGTAAAACAATATATGGTGGATAAAGAATTTTTTGCTTCGCTCTTAAGTTCCTATGCCCATTCGATGAAAGAACTGACAGGTATAGAAGAGGAAATTAATTTTGCGATCAAAGCCGGAAAAGTAGACGCTGCGGCAAGCAAAGAGCTCAAGCGTATCAGAAGACATATAGAAGGAACGGAAGCTAAGATTTCAGAACAGCTTGCGAAATTTTTACGAAACGGTAAAAACAAAGAGTATATTCAAGACTTCTTCATCAGTAAAAAAGGAGACCGCTATACGATTCCGATCAAGGCATCCTATAAAAACCATGTTGGAGGAACGATTGTTGAGACATCTTCTAAAGGGTCAACAGTGTTCATAGAGCCGGCATCTATTACAAAGCTGAATGCGGAACTAGCGATTTTGAAAGCAGAAGAAGAGGTAGAAGAATATCAAATTTTAGCGTCTTTAACAGGTTTAGTGTTAGAGAAGCTAGCTGATATTCATATTAATTTAGAGCTAATTAGCCAATACGACATGGTGTTTGCCAAAGCAAAATACAGTAAACAGGCTGATGGAAACGAACCTAAAATTAATGATTATGGATATATTCATTTAAAAGGTGCATATCACCCGCTGTTAACTGATAAAATTGTTCCGCTTCACTTCGAAATTGGCGAGAATTATCGAAGCTTAATTATTACCGGACCTAACGCAGGAGGAAAAACCGTTGTCTTAAAAACGATTGGGCTACTGACACTCGCTACAATGTTAGGCTTTCATATTACAGCTGATGAAGGAACAGAAATTGCATTGTTTGAACATATTTTTGTCGATATCGGCGACAACCAAAGTATTGAAAATGCGCTGAGCACCTTTTCCTCACACATGAAAAATATATCGGCTATTTTGCAAAAAGCAACGAACAATACGCTGCTCCTATTCGATGAAATTGGCAGTGGCACCGAACCGAATGAAGGAGCTGCACTTGCGATTGCGATTTTAGAAAAGTTTTATCATATGGGCTGCATAACGGTCGCGACTACGCATTACGGAGAAATTAAGCGTTTCTCAGAAATTCATCCTGACTTTATGAATGCCGCGATGCAGTTCAACAGTAAAACATTAGAACCGCTGTATCAGCTGTTAATTGGCACATCTGGTGAAAGCAATGCGCTTTGGATTTCAAAGAAAATGAAGGTAGAAGAAGAGATTTTACAAAAAGCAAAGTTCTATATGGAAAGCAAATCGTATGATACAGAAGTTGTCAGAGAAAATAAAATAAAAAAACCAACTGTTTTGAAGGAAAAGAAAAAAGACCTTGTTGAATACCAAATGGGAGATCGAGTCAAGCTGTTAGATTATGAAAATCATGCGATTGTGTATAAGTCTAAAGACAACACAAACAATATAGTCGTACTCTATCAGAATGAGTTAATTGAAGTAAACGTTAAGCGAGTAGCCCTTGAAATCAAAGCTGCTGAATTATATCCCGAAGGCTATAATCTCGATTCGTTATTTATTAGCTATAAAGACCGAAAAGAGCAGCATGATCTGCAGCGAGGATCAAAAAAAGCATTGCGGAAAATTGAAAAAGATATACGCGAAAATAGATAAAGCAGAAACCCAGCACTTATAAGAAAATGCTGGGTTTCGTTTTTATGCAGCTTCTCAAAAATACATAGCGCCCTTTTGTTAATGACTTAAAAGGTAAGGAGGTTTCCTTTAGCTATATTAGTAGTCTATAGGTATAAAAAACATCTCTCATCTCTCTAATGTACCTGAGAGACGCGTTTAATAAACTATTCGTTTGTCGGAACGGGAAGACTCTTGAGCATTGTAAAACAAAAAGCCATTTTTTTTGCAAAATGTAAAGGAGGCTCTACAGATTGAATATGAAGATACATAAGGACCGGTTCTGTAAAAAGCCAATGGTTATGCAAAGCGCTTACGATAAGACCTTGCCGCGCAGCAGCTTCTGTAAAACGGGGGATTTCTTCTTGTAAAATAGCAATCTCAGCCAAGTTTAACGCGTTTCCCTGTGCGTCTATCGCTTCAAATGATACACCAACAGGAACGACAGAGCTGCTTTTCCGCCCTTGAACATGAGCTTGAAAGCTTCTTTTAAGAGACACTGAGCATCCTGTTGGACTAACTTTGCTTTTAGCGTTTAAAATCTGGCCAAACTGCTGACAAATTTCACTTGTAGTATACATATAAGCTCCTGCCTTTCTTCTATAACTCTTAGTAAGCTTTATGACATCAGAGCTTCACTTATGCAAACAGTGTTCTTATAAAAAAATCCCCTTCACGATGAAGAGGATTTTTTTATTATTCAGCATGCGATGAGCGTTCATTTAACAAATTTTCATAAAAACGGGCAAGTGAAGCAGAAAGGTATGGAATAGACCATAAAAAGCCGATTCCTAGTGTAATGATACTTAATAAAAACCAGCCCAGAAAGCTTAGCAGCAGCAGGAAGTACTGTCCTTTATAACCATTCATCAACCTGCGGCTTTCTGTAATCGCCTGATTCATAGAGTAAGCAGGATTGTCTTTACAAATATAGTACGTTTGTGAATATGCCAGTGCTTTGATAATTCCAGGAATCAGTAAAAGCAGTGACCACAGCATCACATAAAGAGTCATAAGTACATAAATTCCTAGTGACTTTACATAAAGCCCGAAGTCTTGGAATGTTTTAAACAAATGTCCCAACCGGACAGATTCACCTCGCGCCAAACTTAAAAATGCCCAGTAGTTCGCCATGAGAAGAGGCGAAAAGACAATAGCAAAGGCAGTTGAAATCCATGAGGCCGAATCAGATTCATCTTTCAGCCAATTGTCATAGCCGCCGCTTGCCACAATTTCAAATGGAATAGGCAGAAGCGTATATACTCCGTACGTTACCACCGTCAGTAAAATCGCAAGTCCCCAGCGAGTCTTTAAAGAAGCTTTAGCTTCTCTTTTAATCGTACCGATGTTCATGTTGTTCCTCCTTTAATGTTGCAAAACAGTATCTTTTTGCTTGTATTAACATGTAAACCATGCACAATTGTTAATTTTGTATGAAATGAAAATAATAGTCAATAGGTTCTGAGATGAAAAGCAAACCTCTTGCGAAAAATTTTTACTAGACAGATAGAAATCGCTAAATAGGTACAATCTGCTTTTCAACTACTTTTGAAGAAAGAGGAGGTGCAAAAGCACTGTGTGCGATGCTTTATTTTAGTATGAAGTAAAACCCTCATGGACAGAGACAGACTTTCTGAGATAGGAGGGATTTCTATGTTTGAAATGATCAAAATGATGCAACAAGTCTTAAGTGAAAACGGCAGTATTCCTTTATAATGAATGTAAGAAAGAATGAGAGGAGACTGTGAAAGTGGAAAAAGAGAATCTCACTCAAACATTTTATAATTTAGAATGCAGTCACTTAAAATCTGAGATACGCACCTCTGCTAAAGAGCTTTTAAATATTCTTGCAGATGATTACGTGGAGTTTGGCAGCTCGGGCAGGGTATGGAAACGAAAAGATTACAATAACAATCATGTACTTTCGCCAGATGTATTCGAAATCTCTCATTTTCATATAGACGTATTGTCTCCTGACTGCGTATTAACTACTTATCATCTTATGAATCATACGGCAGAAAAAAAGACGCTTCGCAGTTCTATTTGGCGAAAAAGAGAAGAAAAGTGGCGTTTGTTTTTCCATCAAGGCACGGTGAGCAACGGCGATCAATAAATAAGATTATTCGGTTATTATTATACTTTCCCTCTATTTGATGCTATGATGAAAGTATATTTTGACGTAAGGGATGTTTTAAAATGAGCAAAAATAACGTAAAAAAAGAAGTATTTTCATGGATTAAGTCCATTGTTATTGCATTGGTTATTGTAGTGGGAGTTCGCCATTTTTTATTTGCGCCAACTACGGTTCACGGTGAATCGATGTATCCAACGTTTGAAGATTCAAACCGCGTCATTTTAAATAAAATCAGTGATGTTGATCGCTTTGATATGATTGTATTTCATGCACCGGATGCAGATGAAAATTATATTAAACGTGTAATTGGCCTGCCAGGAGATACGGTAGAAATGAAAAACGACGTTCTGTACATTAACGGCAAAGCTTATAAAGAGCCGTATTTAAAAGAATCTAAAAAATCTCTTGCACCTGATGAGAAATTCACGGAAGATTTTACGCTTCAAACGCTGCCTGCAACTGATGGCAAAGTGAAGGTACCGAAAAATTCACTGTTTGTCATGGGAGACAACCGTCCTGTAAGTCATGATGGACGAGCATTTGGCTTCATTCCACAAAAATCAGTTATCGGAAAAGTGCAGTTTCGCTACTATCCGTTAAATGAAGTAGGCGAACCGAAATAAAAAAGACAGAAAGACTGACGAAATTTAATTCGTCAGTCTTTTTTTGTTGGGTGAAAAGAACTGATTTTAAAAAAACGATTTGCTTTGTGAGAGTTAAACATCTTCTAAAGAATTAGTAAATTAGACTTTGTTTTTTTCTTTGTTTAGGAAATTATAAGGGTGTTTAAAAAGGGACTTCTAGGTACCTATGTTACTTCAAAGTAAGAGGTAGTACTGATAGGTAAGTAGTTTTTATGGGTATACAGATATATGAAGATAAAGAAGCAAGGATTTTGGAAAGGAGCAGGTCAGCATGAAAAACGTATTAATCATTAATGGACACGAGTATTATAAAAAGTCAAAAGGAGAGTTAAATCAGACGATTTTTAACGAAATACAGCATTTACTCACTGATCAATTTGACATTAAAACAACGGTGGTTGATAAAGGCTACGAAGTAGAAGAAGAAATTGAAAAGTGGCTATGGGCTGATGTTGTGATTATGCAGACGCCTATTTACTGGTTCAGCATTCCCGGAAAGTTTAAGCAATATATTGATCGCGTGTATATGGATAACATTTTCTTTAAAGGTTCAAATCAATACGGGCGAGGGGGCTTATTAACAGGGAAAAAATACATGTTTTCTCTCACATGGAATGCACCGGAAGCTATTTTCGACAATGACGAAGCTTTCTATGAAGGAAAAAGTTTAGACGAAGCCATTATGCATTTGCATAAAATGAATCAGTACGTCGGTATGAGTCCACTTCCAACTTACTCTATTCATGATGTAGTTAAACATCCAAACATTGATCACTACAAGCATAAATTAAAAAATCACGTAGCAGAAGTATTTGGAATAGGAGAGCATCAATAAAAACCGATACTACAAAAAACCTGACTAAACAGTCAGGTTTTTTTATTCACTGTGACGTAAAAATCGTAGTCAAAAACAGTTTTTCTTTTTCTATCTAATCACTAGCGAAATGTCTACAATGGTAAGGAAGAGTTAACCATCAAGTTGCACAATAATTCGACCAGAAGTGGTAATGAAAGCGTAAACATTTTGGTGGAGATCAGTGATAGAATAAATTTAAGCAAGGGGGGAGCAATTGATGCATCTAGATGAAAGGAGCAATTTAATTTTAAAACGAGTGGTTAGTAATCCAGGTATTTCCAATGCAGAATTAGAGAGAAAGTATCATCTTTCACGGAGGCAGATTAGCTACAGCTTTACAAAAATTAATGACTGGTTAAAGAGTAATAACTACCCAAAAATTCAGCGAACGAACGGGGGGAAATTTATTATTGATCCTCTTCTAATGGAACTGTTTGCTGAAAAAGTCGAACACTCTGCTGGAAGTTATATTCCGTCTGAAAAAGAAAGAGCTCAATTGGTTTTGCTTATGCTATTAGGCAGCGAAGAAGAATTATCTTTACTTCATTTCTCCAGCTCGCTATCAGTGAGTAAGAATACAGTATTAAGAGATATGAAATATACACAGAAAATTGTAAATGGTTATCATCTTGAAATTATTTATTCGCGAATGCATGGATACGACATCGTAGGAAGTGAGTGGAATAAAAGGAAGCTGCTTATTGAAGTACTGCGGACCGTATATGACATGTATCAAGGCGAGACGTATATTCAGGCATATACAGGAATTTCAAGAGAAGAAATTCAGAGATTAAAAGAGCAAATGGAAAAAGTAGAAAAGCGTTTAGCACTTCAATTTATCGATCAAAAAATAAAACTTCTTCCATATACAATAGCCATTTTGTTAAAACGAATTAAAAAAGGAAACTTAATTAAAGATTCTTATCATATCGACTATGAAGAACTATCGGATACAAAAGAGTTTGAAGCTGCCGAAATTTTAATTGAAGATGCTGCTTGTATCCCAAAGGAAGAACGTTTATTTATTACATTACAATTGCTTACTTCTAACGTTCTATCCTCCCAATTTTTAAGAGAGGAAGAAACTCTTGAATTAAAATCTTCATTAAAAAACAGCCTTGCGTTATTTGAGAAAAAAGCATGTATTACTTTTAAAGAAAAAGAGAAGCTGCTTCAAAAATTAGTGCTGCATATGAAACCAGCTTACTACCGCATTAAATATCAGCTAACTACTAACTATTCAATAATTGAAAAAGTTAGTGAAGAGTTCGAAGCCATTCACTACATTGTAAAGGACTCATTAAAGCCTTTTGAAACTTATATTGGCTGCTCTATTCCTGAAAGCGAAGTGATGTTTATTACCGTTTTTATTGGCGGACATTTAATTAACAGTGGCGAAACGATACAGCTGAAAAAGCGAGCGGTTGTTGTTTGTCCTAACGGGGTATCCATTTCACATTTGATGGAGCACACGCTGCGTGATCTATTTCCAGAGTTTTATTTCTACGAAGCTCTTTCAATTCGAGAATTTGAGCAATCAAAAGCAGAATTTGATATGGTATTTTCTCCTGTTACTGTTCAGACTTCTAAGCATTTATTTATTGTGGAACAATTTATTTCCGATTTTCAAAAGCTGCAGCTTCGGCAGCGAGTCATTCAAACCATATTCGGTTTAAATACATCCGTAGTAAACATTGAACAGTTAATAAGTGTCATTGAAAAATACGCAAAAGTTGAGCAGAAGTCTCAACTTCAAAAAGCATTGCAAGACTATTTTTCTCTCCAAATATTAAACGAAACAAGTGAAAATCAAGAATACAGTTTAGCAGATTTAATTACACCCGAAACAATTGTGCTGCGCGATCAAGTGGAAAGCTGGAAGGAAGCTATTTCAATAGCCGCTGCCCCGCTTTTACATAAAGGTGTTATTACTGAAGCTTATATTGATAAAATGCAGGAACAATATCCGTCTATGTCTCCACATATTGTACTAAGACTTAATGTTGCCATACCTCACGCAAGCCCTGAGGACGGTGTTCAAGCAGTAGGCATGAGCTTACTTAAGTTAAAAGAAGGCTTATTATGCGGAGAGCAAAAAGTTCATTTTATTGTTGTTATCGCAGCTATTGATAAAAAGAAACATTTAAACGCTATGCTGCAGCTGATGAAGTTAGCGGAAATGAACGGGGTAATAAATGAGATGAAACAGCTAAATGAAAAATACAAAATCTATGAAATAATTAAAACGCACTCTATCTAATCATGGTACAGAATGTATAGCAAGGAGGATACAATCGTGACATTACAGCCTTTTTTAAAAGAAGAGTTACTGAAGTTAAATAGTGTATGTAAAGACCAAGCCGATATCTTTGAAATGGTGTACAAAGAGGCATTTGGCAAAGGGTATGTCAGTGAAAACTTTCTAGCAAAAATCAAAGAAAGAGAAGCATCTTTTCCGACAGGCCTCCAAATAGGCGATTACAGTGTAGCAATTCCTCATACAGATCCAGAGCACGTTTTTGAACAATTTATTAGTGTGGTTACCTTACAAAAACCTGTATCATTTTATTTAATGGATGATAATACAAAAAAAGTGGATGTGCGCATTGTGCTTCTATTAGGTTTAAACCAGCCTCACACCCAGTTAACAGTACTTCAGGAGCTGATGCAAACAATTCAAGATCAGCAAAAAATAGAGCAATTATTACAGGCTGAAAATCAAAGGAATGTTCAAGCTATTTTTAATGGAGTTGAAAAAATTAGTACAAAAGGGGAGAAGTAAAATGAAAAAGTATACGGTATTAGTAGCGTGCGGAGCGGGAATTGCAACATCAACAGTGGTGTGTGAACGAGTGGAAAATCTATTAAAAGACAACGGCATTAACGCGGAAGTTGTGCAGTGTAAAATTGCCGAAGTAGCTTCTCGCCAAGAAGGAGCAGATTTAATTGTATCGACAACGATTTTACCCACAACGTACAGCATCCCGGCATTAAGCGCAACCTCCTATCTCACAGGGATTGGCATGGAAGCAGTGGACCAAAAAATAATAGATGCCTTAAATAAACCAGTTGCAAATTGATTAGTCAGAAAATTAAAAATAATAAATCGGGAGATGATTAGAATGAAAAAATATACGGTATTAGTAGCGTGCGGAGCAGGAATTGCAACATCAACAGTGGTGTGTGAACGAGTGGAAAATCTATTAAAAGACAACGGCATTAACGCGGAAGTTGTGCAGTGTAAAATTGCGGAAGTAGCTTCTCGCCAAGAAGGAGCGGATTTAATTGTATCAACAACGATTTTACCCACAACGTACAGCATCCCGGCATTAAGCGCAACCTCCTATATCACGGGAATTGGCATGGAAGCACTGGACCAAAAAATTCTGACGCATTTACAGGCATAGGTATCACGCGTTGCCTCCATTTTAGAAAATGACAAAAGAAAAATGAGGGATGGATATGGATAAACTTCTATCAGGTGTGCAAGCAGTATTAAATCTAGGACCTACAGTTATTTTACCAATTGCCATTTTTATCTTAGGCCTGTTATTTAAAACAGGTGCAAAAAAAGCGTTTAAATCCGGAATTACAATAGGAATCGGTTTTGTCGGGATCAACTTAGTTATTGATTTACTTGTAAAAAACTTAGGACCAGCAGCACAAGCAATGGTTGAACGATTTGGTCTAAACCTAACTGTTATTGATACAGGATGGCCTTCTGCCGCTGCAATATCTTGGGCATCTCCCGTTGCAGCTATACTAATTCCTGTTTGCTTGTTTGTAAATATTATTTTGCTTTTATTAAAACTGACTAAGACGCTTGATATTGATATTTGGAACTACTGGCACTTTATCGCTGCTGGTGCAACAGGATACGTTGTCACAGGAAGCTGGTGGTTTGCAATATTGTGTACCGTTCTGTATGAAATTGCTGTTTTATTTGTAGCAGATAAGACGGCGCCAATGGTTCAAAAATTTTACGGGTTAGAAGGAATTTCTCTTCCTACAGGCTCTACAGCTGCGTTTGGACCAATTGGTATTTTGGTAGGTATGGGTGTATCAAGGATTCCAGGGATTAAAAGGTTGAATGCAGATCCCGAATCTATTCAAAAACGTTTTGGTATTTTCGGTGAACCAATGATGATGGGGTTAATCTTAGGGTGTGTAATTGGTATATTAGCAGGCTATGATCTTGGTAAAGTTTTTCAAGTAGGTATTTCAATGGGAGCGGTTATGCTTTTGATGCCTAGAATGGTTAAAATCTTAATGGAAGGACTTATTCCAATTTCTGAAGCAGCTCGTTCTTTTCTTCAAAAACGATATGGTGATCGTGAAATATATATTGGATTAGATGCCGCTCTTGCAGTAGGACATCCATCCGTTATGGCTACAGCATTGTTACTTGTCCCCATTACATTACTTTTAGCTGTCATTCTGCCTGGGAATAAAGTGTTGCCTTTTGGGGATTTGGCTACCATTCCTTTCTATGTAGCTTTTGTTGTGGGCTCATTAAGAGGAAATATTATACACTCTCTTATTTCGGGCACCGTTATGGTAGCGCTATCACTTTATATGGCAACGAATTTCGCAGATGTGCATACGCAAATGTTATCAGGAGCCCAGTTTTCTATGCCGGAAGGTGCAACACAAATTTCAAGTTTAGACATGGGAGGAAACTTATTTAACTGGCTTATTCTTAAGTTCTCTCAGCTGTGGGCTTCTATTTTTTAAAATAGACACAAACAGGAGGTAAGGCAATGAAAGCGGCCGTGCTGCATGAAAAAAATGAAATTATTTATCAAGATATTAGCATTGATTCCTGCCGAGCGAATGAAGTCAAAATAAAAGTAATGGCAGCAGGAATATGCGGATCGGATACACACAAAATGACAAGCAGATGGAAGTATCCGCTGCCTGCCATTATGGGTCATGAATTTGCTGGATATATCGTCGAAATAGGGGCAAAAGTAACAGATTTGAACGTTGGGGACAGAGTAGCTGCTATTCCATTTAAACCGTGCAGCGCATGTGAATATTGCCAAAAAGGACAGTATTCGTTATGCGAAAACTATGGAATGATTGGTGCTCAAGCATTTGGCGGATTTGCTCAGTATGTCAATATTCCAGCTTCTAATGTTATACAAGTAGGAGAGATGGACTTTGAAGAAGCAGCGATGATAGAACCTTTAGCAGTAGCGCTTCATGGAGTACTTAATATTCATCCGCAAATAGGAGACACCGCAGCGGTCTTTGGAGCAGGAGTCATTGGCATGCTGACGATTCAATGGTTGAAAATTGCGGGTGTAAAAGAAATCATCGCCATCGACATTTCTAGTGAAAAGCTTGCAGAAGCGAAGGCCATGGGTTGTGAAAAAGTGATTCATGCCCGTTACGAAAATGTCCTTGAAAAAATTAATGAATATACAAAAGGAAGAGGAGTGGATCTTGCGCTCGAATGTGCAGGTTCCCCTCTCACTCAAGAGCAGTGCCTGCTCGTTACTCGTAAAAAAGGGAAGGTTGGATATTTAGGTATTGCTTATTCAGATGTTTGTTTATCTGAAGCAGCATTTGAGAGTATTTTTAGAAAAGAGCTTACGTTGCAAGGTTCCTGGAACTCTTATTCTGCACCGTTTCCCGGGAAAGAGTGGAAAACAAGCGTTGACTTTATTTTAAATGGAAAGATTAGATTAAAAGAATTAATTTCTCATCGATTCAAGTTAGAAGACACGCAAAAGGCATTTAATATGATTATTAATCGAGAAGAAGCTTATGGAAAAGTGTTAATAATTCCAAATAAGGAGTGAAAAAAATGAAGGCAGTCATGAAGGTAGAGCCAGGCTACGATAAGATGCTGTTAAAAACAATCCCTGAATTAGAAGTTCAGAAAAACCAAGTGAAGATTAAAGTAGCGTATACCGGAATATGCGGTACGGATATTCACACGTTTACAGGTCAATATAAAAATTCCCAGACGCCGGTTGTGCTTGGGCATGAGTTTTCCGGTATAGTCGTTGAAGTAGGGGAAGATGTAACAAAAATAAAAGTTGGCGATAAAGTAACGAGTGAAACAACATTTGTGACGTGCGGAGAGTGTGATTATTGCTTAGAAAAAGACTATAATCTGTGCGCTCATCGAAAAGGAATAGGTACACAAATAAACGGCAGCTTTGCTGAATATGTTATTTCACGTGAGGAAAGTGTCCATGTGCTGCCAGATGCAGTCGACCTAAAAGCAGCTGCTTTAACTGAGCCTCTAGCTTGCTGCGTTCATGCAGCTTTAGAAAAAACAGTTGTTAAAAAAGAAGATAAAGTATTAATTTTTGGTCCAGGTCCCATTGGTTTACTGCAAGCACAAGTCGTAAAAGCACAAGGAGCGTTTGTTATATTAGCAGGTATAACAAAAGATCAGAAGCGTTTAGAGTTAGCTAAGTCTTTAGGAATCGACGTAACTGTAGATATCCAAAAAGAAAGCTTAGAAGAAATTGTGCTGACTTATACAAAGGGATACGGTGTTGACAAGTTATTTGAGTGTTCAGGTGCTGTCCAGGCGTTAAACCAAGGGTTGCCTCTGGTTAAGAAAAAAGGAACGTTTGTACAAGTAGGGATTTTCTCCGAAAAATTAAACCTTTTAGATCAAGAATCTATCATCCAAAGAGAAATTACATATATTGGAACCCGTTCTCAGAAACCAAGTTCTTGGCATATTGCTTTGAAACTCCTTGAAGAAAAGAAAATTAATACAGATAAAATGATCACTAAAATTGTACCTCTTGATTATTGGCGTCAAGGATTCGAAGCCGTTCTATCAGGTAATGAAATAAAAGTGCTTATTCAATCGTAGAAACGAACTATATAAATAATGTAAATCAGGGAGGGAGGAAGTGTGAAAGATACCCAAATGGAAGCAGGTTTATATTGTAACAGTTGCAAAGAAGAGCTTCCTCACCACGTTTATTATATTAACGGCAAAATTGTACGCGTAGAGTGTCAAGAATGTAAGCGTACAATGGTATTTAAAGTTGATGTTTTGAAAGAGTTCTATAAAGAGGTCTACAAGCGCGTCTCTACGAAACCTAACCGAGTGTCAAAAGAATATAAAAAAGATATGAATAGATTTTTAACTGGAATTCCAATAAGGTTAGTGAGCAAGCCTTATCGTCTAATGAAAGATTTTAACGAATCTATGCATACTATTCACTGCTACAAAAAACGAACTGCTAGAAAATAAAGGGCCGGTTGCCTGTTTTTATAGCTGATGCATCAATGCATTTTTTCTAGCTATATAAAAAAGCTGCTTTCTATACATGTAATGTATAGAAAGCAGCTTTTTTACGTGACAGTTTCAAACTTCAGGGTGTGAGGTGGGATAGTTTTTGTTTACCCGTCTATATCTAAATAAAACAATCTAAATGATAATGAAGTAGAAATTATTTATTCCGTTTGTTTATAAATTGTTTAAATATAAGAAGAAGCAGTTTAGCTTTAGAAAATAAGGGAAGAAGCATACTAACTTGCCTGTGTATATTTAGAAAAGGAGGGATAAAGATGTCGTTAGCTCATTTTGATGATATTTCAGAAATTTGCTATGCATGTGAAAAACAGCCTCTTGGAAAAAGACAAAAACGCATTGGCGTATGGACGGAAAAAGAAATGAGAAAGCCTGTTGAAGAGAGAGTAGAAAATCAGAAGGTGGTCGCACTTTCTCGTTAATGTAAAAAAGCCTTTAGCTCATCTAAAGGCTTTTTTACATATTGGCGTTTGGACATGTGTGAAGGGTCATAGAAGCAATCGTTATAAATCTTCTAGTCTTTGAACTTTTTTGCCTTCTATTTTATGCTGTTCCATTGTTTCTTTTAACTCTTTATTCGCCGTTGTCATCGTTGTTTCATTTGTTACGCCCATAAATGACCAGCCGTGAGATTCAAGCCAGTACTTGAATTCCCTCAAAAACTCTTCCTGCGTTCCTCCCGTATGATAAAAAGCTCCTTGAATTGTAATAGCCGGTTTCTCCGTGTTATACGTCACATACATTTTATTTGCACACATCCAAATAGACCTCCTTTATTAATAAACAAACGTAAATTGACAAAGAAGCGCTGAATCATTCCTCAATAGTTACACTATTTCTCTATTTGACTGCTGTTTTCCTTTTTATCTCTGCGATTAATCATAATTAAATCAAGTTTTTTACAGAAAGAGGAATGTAAGTAAACAGATAAAAAGCTTGTTTCGCAATGAAATCGTCATATTTCTACATATTCTTTAAGGGTCATGTAAAAGTTGTAACATAATGAATGGCACTGTAAGAAACTTAATCCAATTAGAACAAATGTTACTGTTTTTTTTAATGAAAAGGCGAATCTATGTGCTAAGGTAATAACAGGTTCAAATTTTAGGAGGTAGTTTTTGTGAGTAAAAAACGTGTAAAAAAATGGGCAGTTGCTTCTGCAGCGTCTGTAGCATTTCTAGCAAGTCAAGGAACAGCATCAGCAGCAGCTTCGCACAAAGTCGTAAAAGGAGATACCTTGTGGGGGCTTGGCCAACAAAGTGGGGTTACGGTAGATGAGCTGAAAGGTGCTAATAACCGCCAAAACGACATGATTTACGTTGGAGAAACATTAACGATTCCTGACCAGGGACAAGCACAACCTGCCGCTAGTCCGGCAACATCTGTACATACAGTAGCACAAGGCGAAACGTTATATCATATTGCAACACAAAACGGCATGACTGTGGATCAGTTAAAAGCTGTTAACGGTTTACAAAGTGATATCATTACCATCGGACAAACGTTAAAACTTCAAGGAGAAGCACCGGCGCCGGCACAAACTGCTCCGTCTACATCGGTTTCTGCACAAGATCAAGATTTACTAGCAAGATTAGTAGAGGCAGAAGCAAAAGGTGAGCCGTACCAAGGAAAAGTAGCGGTAGCAATTGTGGTATTAAACCGTGTAGCTTCACCGGAATTCCCAAATAACATTCACGACGTTATTTATCAGCAGCTAGGAAACGGCGTATATCAATTTTCACCAGTAGCAAACGGCGCAATTAATCAGCCTGCATCAGAAGAATCAAAACGAGCGGTAAGCGAAGCAATATCAAACCCGCATGAAAACGATGCGCTGTTTTTCTATAATCCCAAAATCGCTGAAAGCCAATGGGTTGCAACGCAGCAAGTAACGGCAGTTATCGGAAACCATGTATTTGCAAAATAAGTAGATTTCTTTCAAATATAAACATATATTTCATATATATGTAAAGTTGATACAAAAAGGTTGCCACAGAAGTATTTTGCTTAAAGTTAAATCCAAACCATTAATAGTTATTAATGGTTCGGATTTTTTTGTTATGGTGAATGTAGATTTCATGTATGTAGTTGTTTCAATCTCTTATGTATGAAGAGAGAAATAGCTATTTTTAAGTCTAATTAAACCTTAAAATACCTTAACAGATCCATCTGTTAAGGTATTTTTTTGCTTAAATTTTAAGAAAACCATTGATTATTTAGAGAATAATGATATGATAAAGAAAGTCAATTGATAATGATAATCATTTACATATGATAAAGGAGGAGATAACTAGACTTATAGATGAAAGAAAGGAGTAAGGAAAGTTGAAGTTTTATCAGTTAATTCTTGTGTTTGCTGTACTATCGATTTTGTCTCTTTTTGTAGGAGTACAAGATCTGTCAGCGATGGATCTGTTTCATTTAACAAAAGAAGAAAGCCAAACGCTGTTTTTTAGTCGTTTTCCTAGGCTTTTGAGCATTATTATGGCGGGAATGAGCCTTAGTATTTGCGGATTAATTATGCAGCAAATTACGCGAAATAAGTTTGTATCTCCAACAACGGCAGGAACGATGGACTGGGCAAGACTTGGTGTGTTGATTTCTCTACTAGTATTTGCTTCAGCAAGTCCTCTATTAAAAATGAGCATTGCTTTCATTTTCTCACTGGCGGGCAATCTATTGTTTATGAGAATACTAGACAGAATTAAATTTAACGATACGATTTATATTCCGCTAGTCGGTTTAATGCTCGGCAGTATCGTAAGTTCCTTAGCTACCTTCATCGCCTACAAATACGATTTGATTCAAAACCTTTCTTCATGGCTGCAAGGCGACTTTTCGCTAGTAGTCAAAGGGAGATATGAACTTTTATACCTGAGTATACCTCTCTTAATAATTGCTTATCTTTACGCAGATAAGTTCACGGTTGCTGGTATGGGAGAAAGCTTTTCAATCAATTTAGGCGTGAAATACAAACAAATTGTAAACATTGGATTAGTCATTGTGTCGCTTATTACGTCGATTACGATTTTGACCGTTGGCATGCTGCCTTTTTTAGGATTAATCATTCCAAATATCGTATCGATTTACCGTGGAGATCATTTGCGAAAAAGCCTGCCTCATACAGCGCTGCTTGGAGCTGTGTTCGTACTGGCGTGCGATATTTTAGGCAGAGTCATTATTTTCCCTTATGAAATCTCTATTGGGCTAATGGTCGGTGTAATAGGAAGTGCGATCTTTCTTTTTATGCTGATAAGGAGAGGTCGTTATGCATAACAAACATAAAATCATCATTCTCGCCGCGCTGGCCATTTTATCAGTGGCGCTGTTTATCAGCTACGATTTAGGCTACTGGCAGTACACGCTACCGCGAAGAATTGAAAAAGTCGCTGCGATTGTTTTAACCGGAGGAGCCATTGCGTTTTCATCCGTTATCTTTCAAACAATTACTAATAATCGAATTCTAACTCCTAGTATTCTAGGACTGGATTCACTGTATTTATTTCTGCAAACGTTTATTGTGTACATCTTTGGCTCGACGAATATTGTCATCATGAACAAAAATCTTAACTTTCTTCTTTGCGTTTCGCTGATGATTATCTTTTCGGTCTTGCTTTACATACTGATGTTCAAAAAAGCCGGTAAGAATATTTTCTTTATTTTACTGGTTGGAATTGTGTTCGGCACGTTATTTAAAAGCATGTCTTCATTTATGGAAATGCTGATTGACCCGAATGAATTTCAAGTTGTACAAGATAAATCATTTGCAAGCTTTAACAATGTTAATACCGATTTGCTATACATAGCAGCCGTCATATTTATCCTGCTTGGCATTTACGTGTGGCGCTTTACATCCATTTTTGATGTACTGTCGCTCGGAAGAGAACATGCGGTAAATTTAGGTATTGATTATGACGGGCTCGTCAAAAAAATGCTGATTGTGATCGCCATTTTTGTCTCAGTGGCTACAGCATTAGTTGGGCCGATCACCTTTCTTGGACTGCTTGTTGTGAACCTTGCGAGAGAGCTGTTCAAAACGTACAAGCACACCTATTTAATGATGGGATCACTGCTGCTTAGTGTTATAGCCCTCGTCGGAGGAGAATTTATCGTTGAAAAAGTGTTCACCTTCAGCACCACGCTGAGCGTCATCATTGACTTTGCCGGCGGAATTTACTTTATTTATTTGCTGCTAAAGGAGAATAAATCATGGTAGAAGTAACAAATGTCAGTAAAACATACGGAGAAAAAACCGTTTTAGAAAAAACATCCGTCGTGATTCCAAAAGGGAAAATCACGTCATTTATCGGTCCAAACGGAGCGGGAAAAAGTACGCTGCTTTCAATTATGAGCCGTCTCATTAAAGCTGACTCAGGGTCAATATCTATAGAAGGAAAAAATATAGAGAATATTGACAGCTCAGATTTAGCCAAAAAAATGAGTATTTTAAAACAGTCTAATCAGCTGAATATCAGGCTTAGCGTACGTGAACTCGTCAATTTTGGGCGGTTTCCTTATTCAAAAGGCCGGTTAACCAAAAGCGATGAACAAGCGGTTGATCAGGCACTAAGTTATATGAAGCTTGAAAGTATTCAAGATAAATACTTGGATGAACTGAGCGGGGGACAGTGTCAGCGAGCTTTTATTGCCATGGTCATCGCACAGGACACGGAGTATATTTTCTTAGATGAACCGCTCAATAACTTAGATATGAAGCATTCTGTTGAAATTATGAAGCTGTTGAAACGTCTCGTAGAAGACTTAGGCAAAACGATTGTAATTGTCATTCACGATATTAATTTTGCGTCTGTTTATTCGGATTATATTGTGGCACTTAAAAACGGTGAAGTGATCCGTGAAGGCCCAACAGAAACCATCATTCAAACGTCTGTATTAAAGGATATATACGATATGGATATTCCAATCGAAACGGTTGGCGGACAGCGTATTTGCGTGTATTTTTCATAAAATTTATTCATGAGGTGACGAAAGTGAAAAAAGTGTTAGTAATGTTTGTAGCAGTCTTAACTGCGATTGTTGTAGCTGCTTGCGGTAATCAAGGAGCAAAAGAAACAACAGGTGGAGAAAGTAAGCAAAAAGAGACGGTAACAGTAACCGATCAGTTCAATAAAGACGGAATTAAAATTAAGAAAAACCCTAAAAAAGTTGTAGTATTCAGCATGGGTGCACTTGATACACTAGATAAACTAGGGGTTGAAGTAGCGGGCTTGCCAAAACAAGCGATTCCTGAGTATTTATCAAAGTATCAAGATGATAAGTATGCGAATGTAGGTGGCTTAAAAGAACCTGATTTCGAAAAAATTGCAGAGTTAAAGCCAGACTTAATTATTATTCAAGGCCGCCAAGCAGATTCATTCGATGAATTTTCAAAAATTGCGCCGACGATCTATATCGATACGGACACCCAGCACTATATGAAGTCATTTAAAGAAAATACAAAAGTACTAGGACAAATTTTTGATAAAGAAGATCAAGCAAAAAAAGAGCTAGCAGCAATTGATAAGCAAATTGCAGATTTGAAAAAACAAGCGGACAAACTAGATAAAAAAGCGCTTGTAATGATGGCAAATGACAGCAAAATGACAGCGTTTGGTCCAGGTTCTAAATACGGATTAATCCACGACGTATTCGGTATTAAAGCTACAGACGACAGCCTAGATCCATCGGCTAAGCATGGCCAAAGCATTTCATACGAATATTTAGTTAAGCAAAATCCAGACTACTTATTCGTCGTTGACCGCGGTGCAGCGATTGGTGAAAAATCATCTGCTAAACAAATTGTTGAAAATGAGTATGTAAAAGAAATCAACGCGGTGAAAAACAATCACGTTGTGTATCTTGATCCAGGCCTTTGGTATTTATCTGGAGGAGGCCTTGAGTCAATGGCTGGCATGATTAAAGAAATCAAAGCAGGGATAGAGAAGTAATAGAGAAAAGAGAAACTGGAACAAAAGTATTTTAATTGAAAGTAGATCCGAATGATTAATCAAATCATTCGGATTTTTTATTGTGGTGGAGAGAATATAGGTTTCATATCTGTAGTTGCTTCTAGCTGTTTATTGAAGTGATTAGTTATGTCTGAATCTCATTTTTAAGTGAACATTTTTCTGTCTGGCAGTGGTTTTGACTATAAAACGTTATAAACTGAACGAATACTAAAGAGCAAAGCGCAGGTATTTCCTTCTTTTTAGGTGTCTTTCTACTTATTAAATTAAATTTCTTAATAGGTTTTTTTACCCATTTTCGTTCCAGCAGGAAAAAGATACAAGTTTAGCGATTAATTGAATAGGGAGAGGGAACAGAAAAAAGAGGAAAAAATCTCTAAAAGGAATTTAGTATATTAAAGGAGGAATTAACATGTTTCGTCATCAAAAAGAACTGCAGTTTGAAGTTAAAGTAGATCGCCCGGATCCGATGCTTGCTCGCCAGATTCAAGAAGTACTAGGTGGACAATTCGGTGAAATGACGGTAATGATGCAATACCTCTTTCAAGGATTTAACTGTCGAGGAGAAGAAAAATATAAAGATATGCTGATGGATATAGGTACAGAGGAAATTGGACACGTAGAAATGCTTTGTTCACTTATTAGTCAATTACTTGATGGAGCCTCTCCAGAAGATCAAGCAGAAGCTGCGAAAGATCCTGCAACAGCAGCTATCATGGGAGGGATTAATCCTCAGCATTTATTAGTGAGCGGGCTGGGTGGTTTGCCTACTAATTCAAATGGAGTTCCATGGAACGGTTCATATATCGTAGCAAGCGGCAATTTATTAGCAGATATGCGTTCGAACTTGCATGCAGAAAGTCAAGGCAGACTTCAAGTAGCTAGGTTATATCATATGACAAAAGATGAAGGTGTACGCGCGACATTCCGAAAAATGCTAGCGCGTGATCGCTATCACCAGTATCAGTGGATGGAAGCTATAAACGAACTAGAAGAAAAAAATGGAGTGGTTGTTCCTGCATCTTTCCCTCCTGAGGCTGAAAAAGAATCACAGCCAGAAGCGTATGAGTTTTGGAACCTCTCAGAAGGCGCTGAATCAGAAGAGGGACCGTGGGCTACTGGAAGTGCCCCAGACGGAAGCGGTGAATATGTATATATCAAAGACCCTGTAGCAAAAGGACAGGTTCCCAATCCGGAAATTCCTGATACTTCGTTGCATCATGATTTAACTCGTAAAAAAGTTTCCTCTAAATAAAAGAAAGAAAGGCCCTCGATATGTGCGAGAGGTCTTTTTTTTGCCTATAACAAAGGGTGTTATCCACGTGTTTCAATCAAGTTACCTTTTAATATCTAGAATAAAAAAGCCGCATATGGAAACAGTAGGTATGTGCATACGTTAGAAAGGTGGCACACTAGTATGAGCATGTTAAAGAGAATAATTTGAAATAAAAGAAGGTACCTCTGCTTAGTATGGGCTACCTTTTTTGCTTCAGAATAAAAGGAGTGTTTGAAATGTATTATTACAAAGAAGGATTAATTAATGGAATTAAACCGGATAAGCCCGATCCTGCGGCCGCGAAGGTACTGCAAGAAGCTTTAGGCGGGCAGTTTGGTGAAATGCGGACGATGATGCAATATTTCTTTCAAAGCTCTAACTTCAGAGGGAAAGAGACGCAGTATCGCGATTTAATGAGAGGTGTTTTTTTAGAAGAAATTGCTCATGTAGAACTCGTTCAAAATACCATTAATGCATTGTTAGATGAATCTGGCGGAGCCGGGGTAGGAAGTCAAGGTTCAGATCAGGCTCCTCTTGATGAAGCCGTAAAACATGCTAATCCTCATCACTATATCATGGGTGCTCAAAGCTCACTGCCAGTGGATGCGGGCGGAAATCCATGGAACGGCTCATGGGTTTATAATCACGGAAATCTAGTGGCTGATTTGCTCAATAACGTCGTATTAGAATCAACCGGCGTTTTACAAAAAACAAGAATATACGAAATGAGTTCTAACCAAACGTTAAGAGAAACGCTAGGTTTCTTAATTGTTCGAGATAATGCTCATCAAAATGCGTTTGCAAAAGCTCTTGAAACATTAGGCGTGGACTGGGGAAAACTATTCCCTGTACCAAATTATGATATTAACAAATACCCTGAATGCAGAAAATTTGTCGAGATGGGGTATCATAACACGCAATTTGATTTTAGGTTAGATCCGCATCGAATGGGAGAAATATTCCAAGGACAGACGCCAAGTAGAAATGGCGGAGACTTGAGCGTAACACCTCCACCGGAAGCTTTTCCAGTCCCTCATTTATCTGAAATGCCAAATGAGCATGCTCCAGGTTTAGGAGATATGAACGCATAAAAGTATGTGAATCGACTTTAATTAAACAAAGCTAAAACAAATAAAAAACATTGACTGAGAGCTAGTAGTCAATGTTTTTTATTTGTTTTAGCGCAATTCTTTCATTTGTCTAGCGCAAAGCACATCTCGCCATTCCTGTAAGCGCATGATAAAGGGCTTTTTTACATCTGTTTGTGAATTTATTTGTTTTTTACAAGAAGAAAAGGGAATACTTTCTTTAATCGCTTGTGATAGAAAGCTAATAAGGGGCATGCTGCTATGAGTAACCAAAAAGATGAATTTTTATTTAAACGAGAGCTCTATCGCTTAGTACAAGAATACAAACGCTGTAAAGTTGAAGAAATTAGACGGGCAATTAAAAAGGATATTCTTCTTTTGAAGAAGGTTATAAATAACTAAAATAGATAAACACCGGCAAAAAAGCTCATGTTAGTTGATAAATGAGCTTTTTTTGCTGCTTTAAACTTGTTCAAACGAATTAGTATGTCTATAAATAGTCTCAGGAAGATTATGGACCATGTTAAACAAAGCTAACGCAGTTGTTTCTGCTTCCTCATAACGATGAATGATATCGTTTTCAATATCGCAGATTTGAAAACTGTTTAATTGTTTTGAATAACTTAGTGTAAACCTATTGGCAAGAGTATGAGTAATGTCGCTATCTCTATAATTTACTAAATTTTCTATCATGTGCTTAATTTCAGTTAGGTTCATCCACCAAGTCACCCTTTCATGTTATTGAATTTATCATACCATGTACAGGTAGTTTGAATACTTTTTTTTACAATTTGTAACAACAATTTTCAAAATGAAACATAAAGGTAATAAAAAGTTAAAACGAGCAGCTTAACGCAAGCTGAAGACTTCCTAGGAGGGGGTAGGTTTTTCTTTGCAGTAGGTCAACTCCAACTTTTTATCTGCGATTTCTTTTAGCCCAATACGAATCATACTGAATACTAAAATCCATAATATAACCGTTAAAATTGTATGTCCAGCGGGCAAAATACCTAGTATAGGTGAGTCCCAAAGAGCGTGCATAAAAACGACAAGCAAAAATACACCGAGAAATTTTGGTTTTATCAACATGCTCCACTGAAATTTCTTATTTCCTTGGACGATGCAGACGGCAGCTCCAGTCAAGGCAGCCCAAGCTACATGTCCTCCGGGAGCAAAAATGCTGCGCCAAAGTATTGTAGAATAAAGCATGTGAAAGCTCCCGGAAAGAAGTGCCCGTAACGCATAGCCAGCGGTTTCAAAAGCAGCAAAACCAGCTCCTATTGCAGCTCCCAAGAGGAGTCCGTTAAGGATATATCTATATTTAAGATTGCGCACAAAATAAATAACCGCGATAACTTTAGCCAGTTCCTCGCATATTCCAATCATGATCACGTTTGTGTTATTTCCAAGAATATCATAAAACACAAGTGCTAATAAAAGTGAGAGGATTCCGCCAATAAAAACGACATACACAATTTTGTAAATAGCAATATTCTGCGGAGCGTTCATTTCCCAAAAGAAAATAAGCGTAGTAAATGGCACTGCAAAAGCACCGACTACAATAAGGCCGGGTATGAAGTTGATGTTTTCGAACAAGCTTACGCCTAGATATAGCCCTAAGTATGCGACAAGCGCAATAAGAAAGACTCTTGCAAAAAGCCAAGGCTTTGGCCATGTATTTACAACTTCTTCTATTTTAGGAGTCGTAAGCCCTGTTCCTACAATAAAAAGCCGTTCAGCTTCCATTTCACTGTGTTGTCGGAAGACTCGAGAGAATATATTTCGAAATTTAGGTTCAACCGAACGTTCATTTCTTGGGATTTTATCAACACGATGGGCAAACAAGTAGAATATGCTGTAGTTTTCGTCGTGGTCCACGATTTCATGGCCGCAATTTAAGCAGAATTTTACCCCTTCCGGATTAGAATAAGCGCAATGGGGGCATTTCATTTATCTTCCTCCTTTTTCTACATACAAATCGTTTGACGCTTGTCTTATGACATCTTCTACATCTATTATGTGAACTGATGAAAAAAGCATAAGAGGGTTTGATAGGTAATTTGCTTAAATAATGGAATGGTATGTATATAAAAGACAGAAGCTATTGCTAAAAGAGAACTCATGAAACCAAAAAAGGCTGCGTCATAAGCCGAACATTCGACTTACAGCACAGCCCTTTATATGATTGAAAATGTGGATTTAAGCCTGTTTTCTTTACAATGCTACTACGCAATAAAAAAGCTTCCTGAAATAAAAACGATGACACCAATGACCATCATTAATATTTCGCGGTCTTTTTTTTCTGGTTTTTTATTAGCAGGAAGCAGCGATTTTGAAAGAGGCTTGGCAAAAATAATAACAAGCATGCAAACAGCAGCAAAGATGCCAAGTGCTACCTGAAAATTACCTTCAATAAAGACGCATGCCATTAAAAGTACAAGACTTATTTTCAGAAAAATTTTTGATAGGTTCACTATCAACACTCCTTTAGAACACTTAATACGAAAGACTTAGTGATTTTTTTATATGCCTGTTGTTTTCTACGGCTTGAAGAAGAAAATGAGCGACGTCAGAACGGCTGATGTTGCGTCCGTTTTCTGGTATGCTAGCTTCTCCTATACGGTAATACGTGGTTAATGGACCACTCGTTAGACCCATTGGCCGAGCAACTGTCCAGTCGAGTCCGCTTACCTTCAAGAGCTTCACAGCTTCATGATGGTCGCGAAGCACATTTTTTAAAATACGCTGAGCAAGCCAGCCCGTCATGCCTGGAATTTCTCCGTCGATTCCGGCTGAAGCCGTGTAGGCGATACGCTGAATTCCATTTTCGTTCATACATTGAATGAGCAGATTTGTCGTTTCTACTAAAAGGGTAGAATGCCCTAGATTTTCGGTTCCAAGACAAGAAATTACTGCATCACACCCTCGCATAGCCTGGCACACTTCATAATAATCAAGCACGTCGCCTTGTATGATGTGTACGTTCGCATGCGTTAGCTTAAGCTTAGATGGATTTCGCACAAAAGCTTTTACATAATGTCCGTTTGTCACTGCTTGCTTGATCACTTCCTGTCCCGTCCTGCCGCTTGCGCCAATTAAAAAAATGTTCATACGATCAACCCTTTCGTTTCAATGTAGGTAGTAAAAACGAAATTTTCTTTTACCATAACACATTTTTCACGATTTAGCTTGTCAAAACATAAAAGCTGCTTACGAGATTCACCAAAGTAAGAGCTATCCTCTGTTCTTTTTTAAAACTTATGTCATAGACTGTCTAGAAAACAAAGAAATGTACGAACGGTTTATAAAGGTGTTTAATGCTATAGAAGAGAAAGGGTATTATAAGAATAAGGGACGAACAGAAGGGGCGATGCACGATGAAAAAATCGGTAAGCCGAGCACGTGTTATCATAGTACTAATAGGTTTTCCACTCATCTTTCTTATTATGGCGCTTGTGACCGGTGAGTGGCGATATATGACTTGGACCATTCCGCCTGCGCTGATGTCATGTTGGACGGCACTTTTTGTATTAAGGAAGCAAGAAGAAAGATAACAGGAAATTTGAACTATTGCATCGAATTTATAGAAAAAGTATAAAATGATAGAAAGCTATAGTAAGAAAATTTAATGAAGGACGGTGTGAAGATGAACGGACAACAGTTATTGTATGGGTTGCTTACGTCTAAAGGCGATATCCTGAGAGCTGCTTATGTGTTATGTGACCACCGCATTTATACGGAAATGTCAGCACAGTATCAGCAAACGGAGCATACGGATTTTCAAGCATCATTGGTAGAAGAAATGAAATTGCTTGAAAAACAGCCTGAAGTAGACATGCATCTGCATATTTTGCTTGAAATGGCGAAGTTTTTTGAACTTTCCGTTTCTCATGCTACAACAAATGGCGAGCTGTACGAGTTAAGCGATAACATTGGAAATTTGCTTGTATCTAAATACAATGAGCTGTTTTCAATTGCACGCTGTCATACGCTAGAAGACATAATGCGCCATCAAATCCGACTGTTCTTTCATCTAATTGATTCGCAATACATGATTGCTACAAATCGTCAGCAAGCTGTGTTTCAGCAGCAGCTGATGAATTGGATTGAACAGCTGCCCCCCATGTATCAGGAAAGAATGATTGATGCATTAGGAGAATATCAGCAGGAAGCACTTGTGAAACTGCTGCAGAAAAAAGGGACAATTGAACTGTACAAACAGCTTCCTCCGCACGCATACCCTGCTATTTCAGGCCTTATGGCAACCGTAATGAGTATCTTTATTCCCGTTAATTACCCGCCAGCACTGCTATTTAGTATGAATGCGCCGCTGTTTTTAATGGCGAGCTTTGAAAGTCATGAAATTATTGCAAAACGCAAAGAAGCTGGAACTTTTTTACCGCTGTTATTGGTAGTTGTTCAGCTGATGTGGACGTACAAGCTTGAGCATCAGGATGAGCTGTTGAATTATCAGTCTCTGCTGATCAAGTGGTCATCTGTACACACAGCGTATCAAGATTATATGAAAAAGAAAGAGCAGTCACTGTTTGACCGTGAACGGTTAGACAGCTTTATTTATAAAACAGAGCAGTATGTTAAGCAGCTCCGCGCTACGGAGAAAAAGACGGTGAAGCAAATTGAAACGCTCAAAACAGCCATTCGCCATCAGCTTGATGAAATGGAGCTCACATCGTTAAACGGAGGGCTTGTGCTTCAAAAAATGATTGAAGAGCATGAATCATTAAAACAAGATGTAGAAGAACTGCAGCGCAAGCTTTCGATTAAAGGTGACTTCTTCTCTAAAGTAAGACTGACGTTCCGTTCTGCAGAACGAGCCGTCAAAAGCAAAGTGAAAGAAGTAGAGCGTAAAAAAGTGCTTATGCAAATGACGGACTTTATTTTAGCAAATCGCTTGCCCGTATGCGTGGATATTCAAAATGAAATTTATGATTATCAAGACGAGCTGGCGACGACTATTTTTCAAATTAATCAGCAGGTCGAGCTGCTTGAAGAAACAAAACAAAGCCGTCAGCTAGCGGATGCAAAAGTACGCCGCTATGATCAAGAAATAAAGCGATTTGAACGGAACTACTATGGCTTGAAAGAAGGAACCGTTGAAGAAATGGCCCAGTGAAACTGGGACAAACATATTTTATCCGAACGAGTTTGATTCTCTATCAAGAATCAAACTCGTTCGGATTTTTTTATGGTGATCGTGAACATAGGTTTTATATATGTAGCTGCTTCTAGCTGTTGATAGGAAAGCAAAGCCCTGCACGGAAATTAACAGCGATGTCTCAAGCTCCATACGAACTCATTCACTCCGTTTGTCTGTCTTTAGATTGGCGTAATTTAGTTATGTCTCAATCTTATTCTCTGTCTGTAGGAGCGGACAGCTGATCTTTATACTGATCTACATAGAGCATGCCGTTTGTTGACACAACTGCATACAGCACTTGGTTCAACTGAAGCTGACGATTTGAAAGCTCAAGGTTGATCCACTGTTCGGTATATTGAGATGTTAAGTTTTTATGAATAATTTCTCCGTCCATGATGAGTTCTACCGGTAAACTCATTTCTTTAAACGGCTTAGACAAAACGTCCTGTTTGGCAATGTTTTGATAAGCAGTTTTCTTTAATACTGACAGTTTTCCGCTTACTTCTAAAACAGCAAACTCTACTTCAGCAATGTTGAACGTTCCTAGTTCTCGTAAATGCTGATTCAAGTCGTCAATAGAATATTTGACTTTTTTCATATTTGCTTCAAGAAGCTTTCCTTTTTCCATAATAACCGTCGGGCGTCCTGTAATCCATTTTCGCAAGCGCCTGCTTTTTAGAGCTGTTGATGCTAAAAGAAAATGAATGGCTACAAGAAAAGCAAAAGAAGCGAACATCGGCAGAAATTTTAATTTCAAATCAAATCCCATATTTGCGATGAACGACCCAATAATGATGGACATCGCAAATGTAAAATGATTATTATGCGTGTTAATTTGTTTTCCAATCAGGAAAGTAGTAATGCTTAAGATAATGAAAGAAACAAAGGTTCTAAGAAGGGACATGAGAATGTCTTCCATAGGTTGTGATGTCACCTGCTTTCTCATAAATAGAAAGAGTATCTATCTCTATAGCGTTATCCATTTAAAGGATCGTTATACAAGAAAAACACCAAGAAGAAGTGCGGATAATGCGTTCACATTCGGCTGCTTAAAAAGGGGCGGAAAGGCTGTAGGTAAGGGATCAAAGCAAACAAAAAGAATGTGCAAATTCCTTTGAAATTTTTTGGAGGATTTGTTACAATAAAGGTGCTTATTTTTGTTCGGTAAGGATAGTTCGAAGTGTTCGTCTTGACTTATTGTAAGAGCAGGAATAGAGTAATACACAATGTGTGGATTGTCACACAAGGAGGAATAGAGATATGTTACAAGGTAAAGTAAAATGGTTCAACGCTGAAAAAGGTTTCGGTTTCATCGAAGTAGAAGGACAAGACGATGTATTCGTTCATTTCTCTGCTATCCAAGGCGAAGGTTTCAAAACTTTAGAAGAAGGTCAAGAAGTTACATTTGAAATCGTTGAAGGCAACCGTGGACCACAAGCTGCTAACGTTCAAAAGTAATTTTTTTTATAAAGTTTAAGCCGATCAGCAGAAAGTTTCTCTGGTCGTTCGTTAAACTAAACTGGGAGAAGGCCCCTTTTATAAAAGGGGTCTTTTCTTGTTCGCTTTTTACACCTTGTTGACGATTTCTTTGACTTTGTAGAAGTATTCAAATATGAAAAAAACTAGTCACGCAGTATAAAAAAAGCGTATAATGAAATGATGAAAATAGGAATTGTAGAGCAGAAAGGATTTTAAAACGTATGAACAACCAACTTCAAGAAACGATGGTCGATTCACGTCGTACATTCGCCATTATTTCTCACCCGGATGCCGGGAAAACAACGTTAACAGAAAAAATGCTGTTACTGGGCGGAATGATTCGTTCAGCCGGAACGGTTAAAGGAAAAAAATCAGGCAAGTTTGCTACATCTGACTGGATGGAAATCGAAAAACAACGTGGAATTTCGGTTACATCAAGTGTTATGCAGTTTGAGTATAAAGATCACTTTATTAACATCTTGGATACACCAGGACACGAAGACTTCAGTGAGGATACGTATCGTACCTTAACGGCTGTAGACAGTGCGGTCATGGTTATTGACGGAACGAAAGGGATTGAAGCACAAACGCTTAAACTTTTTAAAGTTTGTCGTATGCGTGGTATTCCTATTCTAACATTTATCAATAAATTAGACCGTGAAGGAAAAGAGCCGCTTGAGCTGCTTGAAGAAATTGAAGATGTACTCGGTATTGAATCATACCCTGTAACGTGGCCAATTGGCATGGGGAAACGATTCCAAGGAACGTATGACCGTTTTTCAAAACAAATTGAAGTATACCAAGGAAACAAAGAGTCCTATTTTGCAGACTTTGACGGTGAAAATATCGACGATGAAATTAAAAAACACGTCGATGAAATGTATTTACCAGGCTTAGTGGATGATTTATCTTTACTAGACGAAGCAGGTAATGATTTTTCAATTGAAAAAGTAAAGCAAGGCCTATTAACCCCTGTTTTCTTCGGAAGTGCGATTGCAAACTTTGGTGTACAGTCTTTCTTTAATTCATTTTTACAATTAACATCACCGCCGCAGCCTCGTGAATCAACGAATGGCACCGTTCAGCCTACGGATGAAAACTTCTCAGGTTTCATCTTTAAAATTCAGGCGAACATGAACCCAGCTCACCGCGACCGCATTGCGTTCGTACGCGTATGTTCAGGGAAATTCGAGCGTGGAATGAACGTGACGTTAGCAAGAACGAACCGTAAAATGAAGCTAGCGCAGTCTCATCAGTTCTTGGCATCAAGCCGTGAAACAGTAGACACAGCGTATCCTGGGGATATCATTGGCTTGTATGACTCGGGTACGTATCAGATTGGCGATACCATTGTAGGAGAGGGAAAAGTATTCGAATTTGATGCTCTTCCAAAGTTCCCGCCTGAACTGTTTGTAAAAGTTCGTGCGAAAAATGCAATGAAATCTAAGCACTTTGAAAAAGGGATTAATCAGCTTGTACAAGAAGGAGCCGTACAGCTTTACCGTACGCCGTTCTTTGGAGATTATATTTTAGGAGCAGTCGGTGAACTTCAGTTCCAAGTGTTTGAACACCGTATGAAAGGTGAGTACAACGTCGATCTTGAATTCACGCGCATGTCTCATAACATTGCAAAATGGGTAGACAAATCAACAATTGAAGATCGCATGCTAGATTCTCGCGTGATGCTAGTAGAAGATCGTGATAAACATGCCGTTCTTATGTTTGAAAACGATTTTGTATGGCGTTTGTTCCAGGACAAATATCCATCTGTTAAATTCCTAGACCCGTTTAATCTATAAAAGAGTATAAAAAAAGGAAAACGATACATACTACTTTCATAAGTAGACAGTCGATTTTCCTCCTTTGCTTAAGAGTCAGTATTTACTGGCTCTTTTTTTAGTGAGCCACTGATTTTAAATTTAAAAGAATGACTCCTGCAATGATTAATACGATGCCAAATACCATCGTGAGACTGCCGCTTTCTTTCCAAATAACTACGCCAATCACAGCTGTCACAGCAGTTCCTACACCAGACCAAATGGCATACGCAACGCTGAGTGGAATGTGCTGAAGCGATGTGGAAAGCGCATAGAAAGCAAGACCAAACCCTAATAAAACACCAAGACTAGGCCAAAATTTTGTAAATCCGTTTGATGCTTTTAACATAGATGTACCAAATAACTCTGAACTAATAGCAATCGCTAAAAATAAATAGGCTTTCATCGAAAACCCTCCTCTGTTAATTTCCGAAGTTGTTGTTGAATCTGTTTTTGCATGTCTGGATTCACGGGTGCGAGCCCAAACATTTGACTGAACCATAATCCGTCAGCTGCTAGGCGCACAATGGTAGCAAGGACTGGATCAATGTCGTCTTGTTCAATGTGCTGCTGCCACTTTTCGTATTGCTTTTGAAAGTGCTGCAGGAGTTCAGGGTTGGTTGCAATACCTGCAAGTAACCCCGCGCTCATCACTTGTTCACGCTGAAGGTCATGAAGCGTCTCAGCAAGATAAGCCCGGCTCCATTTGCCAGGAGAATTGTCACGTTCAACTTGTACGTTTAGTCCGTCATCATATTTCTCTGTGACTGAATACAGCATTTGCTTAATCAATTCATCTTTTGAAGAGAAGTGATACAACAAACCGCCTTTACTGACGCCGGCTTCTTTTGCTACTTTTTCAAGCGTCAAATTTCCAACGCCGTCACGCTGTACAACCTGCGTAGCTGCAAGCAATATATCATCAAATGTAGACACACGAATTTCCTCCTTTTTGATTTTCCCTAGAATACTTTACCGTCTGGACGGTTTGTTTGGCAATACTTTTATTTCGAATTTCAAAAAAAAATTTTGTGCACACTAAAATATAAAGTATAAAAACAAAAATAAACGAGTAAACAAAGGGTTAATACCTTTACTATATGAAGAAAAAGAAAAAATAAAGCCTGGGTATATGAAAGATAAAAGAAAGGTGTGAAGAAACCGATGAGGGATGTGTATCAAAGTTTTCAAGAACTATCACAGTGTGAACGAGCGGGAATTGATTACGAAATAGAATGTGTCATTCGCCGGAGAGAAATTGTCGTGCTTGCTATTCACGGAGGAACGATGGAAATTGGGACAGAAGAAGTGGCAGAAAAAATAGCAGAAAAGCTGAACGCAACGGTGTACGTATTTAAAACACTGAAAACAGAAAATCCGTTTGAATTGCATGTTACGTCTGCAAACTACGATGAAGAAATGGCGCGTCACCTCGTTAAAAAATCAGAGGTCACGATTTCTCTTCACGGTGCCTACAGCGACGTCTGCACGACTTATATCGGAGGAAGAGACGAAAAGTTAGAAAAAGCGGTGCGTCATGCACTCTCAGGTTTTCCGATCAGTGAAACGCCCGTGCATTTAAAAGGCGTTTCACCTCGAAATATCGCAAACGGCAATCAGCGGCATAAAGGACTGCAGCTTGAAATAACCACTCCGCAGTATGAACAATTATTACAGGATAATGAGCTGTTTAACGAGTATGTGAATGCGGTAGTATCGGCTGTGAACTCAGTGATGTAAAGATAAATTCAACAGCTTCCTGTATATTGGCTGCAATAAAGGCCGCTTGTACGTCAGCCCATTTTTCCCGTACATGTAACGTGTCGTGCCCAGCTCCTGTTAACACTAAAATACATTGTGCTCCTGCTGCATGGGCCGCTACGAGGTCTTTCCACCGGTCGCCAATCACGATGCAGTTAGCCAAATTTAAGCTGTGCTCCTCGGCTGCTTTTAACAGCATGCCCGGCCTTGGTTTGCGGCACGAACAATTGTCTGAATCTTCATGAGGACAAAGGTAAACATCATCAAATCCAAAAGCTAAAAGCTCAGAGATAAAGTCTGATTTCTTTACCTTTCCTTTTGTAATATCGGGCTGATTCGTAAAAGAAAACAGCGGAATGTTTTGTTTCTTTATGTCTATAATCGCTTGCTTTGCTTGGGGGAATAGCTGAAAATCACCCGGATATTGTATTTCATTACTGCCGCCAATCGTTCCGTCTCGGTCTAAAAATATTGCTTCAATCATATTCTTCACCTCTTTTTCTATCACAATATAAAACAGGATTAATTTGGTAAAAATTTTGTTTTTTGAAAAAAATCAAAGAAATATGACTGTCTTTTTACTTCTCATCATATGGATAAGTTAAATAGAAGTGGTGAGGAGGGAAAGACAAGTGAACGAAGAATCGTTTTATTCACCATTTATAAGCGAAGACGGAAAGAAAAAAACAATTGGAGAAATTGAGTTTTCAGATGTGCAGCGCATGATGGAAAAACATTTAGAAGAAGGCTATCAGCTTGAGTTCAAGCGCGAAGTAAGCTCAACGGTCAAACGGAAAATCCCAAATATCATCGCTTCGTTTGCCAATGAAAAAGGAGGGTGGCTTATTTTTGGCGTAGATGAAGACGACCATTCCATTAACCTGCTCGAGCGCAAAGAATATGAGCTGTTTATTAATAATATGCTTAAAGATGTCACCAATCCCATTCCTCGTATCGTTACGCGTTTTTTATCACCTGAAGATCACCCCGGGCAAGGTGTTTTTGTTATTTGGATTCCCGAAGGTCCGAACCCTCCGTACATGTCTTACGGGAAAATTTACAGAAGAATTGGAAGCGGCACATCTCCCGTTACGGAAATCGATGATCGCTATCATTTAGATCGACTCTATCAAAAATCCGAGGATCAAACGCAGCGAATAGAGGAATTTTGCACAAAAGAACTGTCTATCTATAACAGAAAATGGCCGATGCACGGGAAAAGCTATATTCATTACGGGATGTGTAATATGTACGTGCTGCCACTATATGATTTGCATTTAGTTGAACAAATGGAAGAAGAACGGTTAAAACAATATATTTTAAGCAAGTCTAGCGAGCCAAAATACTATCGTTTGGACGACGAGAGTACGGTGATGCTGCATACACCGTTTGTTAAAGCCTCTTATTCAGCGGAATCCATCATTTTTCGAAGCACAGATGTGATTGATGCGTATGATAAAACAATTGCGTGGGAGCAGTTTTATAACGGATCAGCTAAGTTTCATATTCCTATTCCGTACATGGAAGAATCAAAACAAATTCATGACGTATTAAAGTCAAGGATTTCAAGCTACATCGATGAGACGATTTTTGAGCAGTTTCAATATATAAACGGACCCTTTTTTCTCACATCTTTAATCAGCTGCATCGGCGGATACATTGATTGTATGATGGAATTAAAAGCAGAGCTGGAAGATATGATTATTGTGATTGACTTAGAGAACGTTCGAAACGATGTGCTTTACTTTCCGCATGAGCAATTTCAAACATTTCTAGAAGAAGAAGGGCTCGTCTTTTCAGATAAAAAGCAATATCGATTTAATCGATCATTTAAAACAACAAAATTAGGAGAGAATCTGGAGCTTCTTGCCTACGTTGATTATATCGTGACAGCGTTTGGCCTTTCAAAAAATCAGTCCATTGACTTTCTTAAACACTCATTAAATCAAGGATAAACTATACAATTTTTTGACAATAACTAAAAAAATGACAAAAGTGAAAAAAAGTATGATAATATCTTTCGTAAGTAATGAGCAAGTAAAGAAGAGAAAGGGGACTCTTTTTTACGGATGCCGTTGCTAGGTAGGGTTAAACATAAGGGGAGAAAAGGCAATGAAAAAAGCGACATCCATACTTCTAATTGTCCTAGCACTGGCTGGGTTAGGAGGAGTATGCGCTGCTTATTACCATTTGGAGCAGCAAAAGCAAACGGAAGAAATGACGTATGAACAGAAGTACATAACCGTAAGAAATGCATGAAAAAACCAGCCGATCGGCTGGTTTTTTTGGGGTTTCAAGTCATAGTAAGTAAAATAAAGATTTTGCTTGTTCAGTTTTTTTAAATAACTCCAATGATGTATAGACGCAAAATAGAAAGCCAACGCTTGAAAAAACAAAAAACAAGCGGAGAAAAGGGCGTTTTCTTTGAATACGAAAGTACGTAAAAACAACGAGTGAACATACAAGCAGTACGCTCATAGCAGCAAATCGAATCGCGAGGTCTGCTAAATCATCAACCGTACGCTGAAACAATTTTAGCGTTTCATCGTTCAAATCAGTCTCAGGAATGTTCGTTTTGTCTTGCTGATTTAACACCCCTACATCCCATTTTTCTCGACTATAATCATGAGAAACCGTGTAGTAAAACGGACCAAGCTTTTTTTCATCTGCACCGTCGTCAGCAAGTGCTGAAGCTGGGTGCATGAATGCTAAAACAAAAAATAAAAAGCTCCACTTTCTCATTACCAAAGCCTCTTTCTAACTCAGACTATCTCCCATTATAAACCAAAAAATTTTATGTTTCCATCATCCCTCTTTCCTATTTCCATTTCTATATATAAAGTGAAAGGGGGAATAAAAGATGGCAGAAAAAATTCAGCATTCAAGCCAGCTTCGCTTAGTATTAGAACAAGGAATAAAAGAGGATGGAAAACCCGATTTAAAGACAAAATCCTATATGAACATTCAGCCTGGAAGTTCTGCAGATGCACTCATTACAGCAAGTGAAACCATTGCCAGCCTGCAGTCACTGCCGCTTGTTGAAATCAACGAAGTTGTCACGTTTTCACTTTTAAAATAAGAAAAGAGGTAGAGTATGAAAACTTTAACGATGCAGTTTTTGAATGAGTCACAAAAAGCAGTAAGCCTATCGATTGAATCACCTAAAGATACGTTAGACGCGGCAGCCATTACAGCAGCAATGAACGCGCTGATCGCAAGCGATGTCTTTACTTCAAGCGGCGGAGCGCTCGTTTCCAGAAAAGGCGCTCAAATCGTCGAGCGAAATGTAACCGAATTTACGATTTAAAAATGAAAGTCCTTCCACTTCGGTGCGAAGGGCTTTTTTAAAAGGAGAGAGGAAGATGACAGAGTGGTTTACGCTTGTCTCAGACGTTGGTTTTCCCGTTGTGGTGACGCTTTATTTACTTCACCGAATTGAAGCCAAGCTCGATACAGTTGTGCTATCCATTCAGCATTTAACCGATGAAGTAAAAAAGTGATTATGACAATTGTAAGGCAGTTGTCATGGAAAAGTTGACGGATTTGACACCTCACACTACAATTGGTAGTGTGAGGTGTCGAATATGAAAATTGAAAAATTCAAATTTAACGAAACCGGCCTTAATCGCTTTTTTGGCCCGCTTGAAGCAAAAATTATGACGGCTTTATGGAACGGAAGTGAAATGTCCATTAAAGATGTGCAGCACGTGCTTGAGAAAGAAAAAGCAGTGAACTTCAACACCGTTATGACCGTTATGAATCGATTGGTGGAAAAAGGCGTGTTGCAAAAGCGTTTAAAAGGACGTACGTCGATGTATCAGCCGATTCTTTCTAAAGAGGAATTTATCGACGCTCAGTCGAAAGAGTTAACGCACGAATTGATCGACGAATTTGGCTCGCTTGCTGTTACTCATATGCTTGATGCGTTAGAAGAAGTTGATGATTCACTGTTAAGCATGCTCGAATCAAAAGTCAAACAGTTAAAAAAGGATGAATAATCAATGAATCAAGGAATACTAAAGCGTTCTAAGCTTATTTTTAACCTGTGCTTTTTTATTGCCGTGACGTTGCTTATGCAAATGGGCATGTATGTGCTGCATTTGCTGTTTGGATGGAATTTATCGTTTAACTTAATTTTACTTTGTAACAAAGTAGCCCACTTTTTTGGCTTGTTTTTTATTGAATACATGCTGAATGCGGTTATTTTTCATACGATGTTTGTACTGTTCATTAAAGCTGTAAAGCAAGTGATTCAAATGCGGAAAGTCCGTAAAATGATTACGAAGCTGCGAAATGAAACAACAACGGCTCACCTGCAAAAAGCGTACGGAAAGAATTTAACAGTTTTAACAACAGATCAGCCCATTGCATTAACAATGGGGTTGTTTACACCGCATATCGTTCTGTCTACAGGGTTGCTCTCGGTGCTTGATGAAAATGAACTAGAAGCTGTTATTTACCACGAGCAGTCACACGTTGCAAACAAAGATCCGCTCAAAACATTTTTACTAAGCACGCTTGCTTCTGCATTATGGTATATTCCGTTTATTAAATGGAGCCATAAACGTTTCAAAGTCATGCGTGAAGTGCTGGCTGATCAAGATGCCATTGTGAAAAATGGCACGTCTGCTCACATCGGCAGCGCCCTTTTAAAAATGGTTAAAACGGGACAGACAAGTCTTTCGTGTGCGCACGTATCGTTTGCTGATACGTCGGTTAATTATCGCATTCAATATATTTTAAATCCGGAAACGAAAATGCCGATGCAGCCTCCTGTCATTTTAACGCTGACGTCGCTATACGTGTTTTTTATTTTGTGTGCGCTAATTTTTACCGCTCTAACAGCTTTGTAAGTTTGTAAGAGAGAAAGAAAAGAAGGAGATGAGATTGTGTCAAAAGCAAAGAAAAAGAAAAAAGTAACGCCCAATCAGCAAACGTCCTCGAGCAAGTGGATTTTTTGGGTGATTGGAATTATTGCGGTCTGTATTTTAGGGTTAATCGTCCTTTCTAATATGTCAAAGGGCGGAGGAGATGAAAAGGCCGCTCTTACATATGATAATCAGCCGTATCTTGGAAAAGAGTCAGCTCCGGTAGAAGTGGTAGAGTTTGGAGATTACAAATGTCCGGCTTGTAAAAACTTCACGGAATCCTTTTTCCCGCTGATTCAAAAAGATTATGTAGATACAGGCAAAGTCAAATTCTACTTTATGAACTATGCGTTTATCAACAATGACTCATCTCGTGCAGCAGAGTTTGCCGAGACGGTATATAAAGAGCTTGGGAACGATACATTTTGGAAATTCCATGAACTTCTTTATAAAAAGCAAAACGCAGCGGATGAAAAGAAAGATGTCTTAACGGAATCTTACTTAGAAGATACGCTGAAAGAAGTATCTAGCGATGCCGATGCGAAAAAAGTAGCGAGTGCTTTTAAAGATGGAAAAGGAAAAGATGCGTTTGATCAAGATATGAAGACAGCCAATCATTTAGGCATCACAGGTACACCAACCATTTATGTAGGCGGCAAAAAATTCGAAGGAAAAACAATCGATGACTTTGATCAAATGGTCAAAGATGCGGCTAAGGAGAACAAATAATGAACAAGTCTTTGGTCTTCGGGTGGATTACAGCGCTTATCGCGATGCTTGGAAGCTTGACGTTTAGTGAAGTTCTTCACTTTATTCCGTGTGAACTTTGCTGGTATCAGCGAATTTTAATGTATCCGCTCGCGATTGTGCTAGGTGTAGCCGTGTATCGGAATGATACGTTCATCTACAAATACGTCCTGCCGTTTTCAGTGATTGGTATGACGCTTTCAGGCTATCATTATTGCCTGCAGAAGATACCGGCTCTTAAAGCATTTGAAACGTGTACAAGCGGTGTTCCTTGCTCAGGTCAATATATTAACTGGCTTGGATTTATCACCATTCCTTTTTTAGCGTTTATTGCGTTTACTATCATTACAATTATGATGCTTGTTCTTCGCAAGCAGGCGAAAAAAGCTTAACCTCCGGGTTAAGCTTTTTTGTATGGAAACAAAAAAAGTCCCGCTTCCAAGAAGCGGGTGCAAATAGGGTACATCTATGAAAAATGATGAAATTGTTTTGACAAGAACAGTATATAAAAGAAAAGTGAAAAAACGGTGAAAAGAGAAAAGCTTTTTTAAAAAATAAGGTGAAAAGATGCTTTTCTTACAAAAAAAGCCCCGCTCACAAAAAGCGGGGAATAAATAGGGGTCATTTATGAAAAATGATGAAATTGCTTTGACAAACTTAGTATACAAAAGAAAAGTGAAAAAACGGTGAAAAGATGGAAGCTTTTAGAAAAAATAAAAAAAGACCTGTTTTGGGGAAACAGGTCACTAGAAAGGGAGTAAAACTATGAAAAAAATATGCTAATTGGCTTCGTAAGTACTATCCTATACCTTTATGGTGAAAAAATGATGAAAAGAGAAGCGGGATATAAAAAAAGACCTGCTCTGGGGAAGCAGATCTTCAAAAGGAGTAAAACTATGAAAAAAATATGCTAATTGGCTTCGCAAGTACTATCCTATACCTTTATGGTGAAAAAATGATGAAAAGAGAAGCGGGATATAAAAAAGACCTGCTCTGGGGAAGCAGATCTTCAAAAGGAGTAAAACTATGAAAAAAATATGCTAATTGGCTTCGCAAGTACTATCCTATACCTTTATGGTGAAAAAATGATGAAAAAAGAAGCGGGATATAAAAAAAGACCTGCTCTGGGGAAGCAGGTCTTCACAAAGGAGTAAAACTATGAAAAAAATATGCTAATTGGCTTCGCAAGTATTATCCTATACCTTTATGGTGAAAAAATGGTGAAAAGAGAAGCGGGATATAAAAAAGACCTGCTTTGGGGAAACAGGTCTTTAGAAAGGGAGTAAAACTATGAAAAAAATATGCTAATTGGCTTCGCAAGTATTATCCTATACCTTTATGGTGAAAAAATGGTGAAAAGAGAAGCGGGATATAAAAAAGACCTGCTTTGGGGAAACAGGTCTTTAGAAAGGGAGTAAAACTATGAAAAAAATATGCTAATTGGCTTCGTAAGTACTATCCTATACCTTTATGGTGAAAAGATGGTGAAAACGATATTAGGATATAGTTCCTATTTTTCCATATTATAGATTCATTTCTCTTTAATAGGGTATACGTACATTAGAATCGATATAAACTTAAAGAGCTGCCAGGGAGGTATATATATGGAAAAGAAACACGAAGCAACTGCAAATCAGCGCGTGGTTCATCGCACTCGAAATAGCTGGTCAGGCTTTTTGTTTGGCGTAGGGTTAGTTGCCTTTATTGATGAAGCAGTGTTTCATCAGCTGCTTCATTGGCATCATTTTTATGATAAGTCCTCAACGGCCGCTGGTTTAGTGTCGGACGGTTTGTTTCATGCATTCAGCTGGTTCGCTACGATTGCATCACTTTTTATAGTGGCAGATCTAAGGCGCCGAGGCGGCTGGTGGGTGAAAAGGTGGATAGGAGGAGTATTGCTTGGAGCCGGGGCGTTTCAGCTTTATGACGGGATCGTGCAGCACAAGCTTATGGGACTTCATCAAATCCGGTACGGAGTGAAGATTGCACCTTACGACATTACGTGGAATGTACTTGCATGTTTAATGCTGCTTATTGGCATCATTTTAACATGGTTTGCACGTAAACAAGGTGCACATCATGATTAAATATGAAATATTGTCTCAGCTTTTATTAGCCCTGCCTTTTGTCGCTGCCTTTTTTTTATACATGTGGGCTGCAGCGTCTTCGAATGCAACGTATAGAAAATGGTCATTATATAGGACGTCCAGCTGGACACTTGGTATTTTATGCGCCGTATCTTCTGTAGCCGGACCGCTCGCAGCCCGTGCTCATATGGACTTTACTGCGCATATGACGGGGCATTTGCTTTTAGGTATGCTAGCTCCGCTTTTAATGGCGGTAGGAGCACCTCTTACGCTGCTGCTTCGCACGCTTCCGGTTCATGCAGCCAGAAAAGTGTCAAAACTTTTAAAAGGGCGGTTTGTTCGGTTCATCAGCAGTCCGGTGACAGCTTCTGTTCTTAACGTAGGAGGACTTTGGATTCTTTATACAACAAGTCTGTATGGCATGATGCATCACTCTTTTTTCGTGCATGTCGCTGTACATATTCACGTGTTTTTAGCCGGCTATTTATTCACCGTATCGATGATTTCAATCGATCCTTCGCCGCATCAAAAAACTTTTACGCACCGGGCATCCGTATTGGTTCTTGCTCTTGCTGCTCACGGTATTTTATCAAAATATGTGTATGCTCACCCGCCTATGCACGTCTCGGCGGAAGGGGCGCAGCAAGGGGCTATGCTGATGTATTACGGAGGCGATTTAATCGACTTATGTTTAATTGTGCTTCTTTGTTATGAATGGTTTAAGCGGGTTCAAAAAGTATCTCTTACATAAAAAACGCGCAGAAAGCATGGTGCTTTCTGCGCGTTTTTTTAGTGAATGTTTCGTTTTTTAAAGCGTCCGCCGCGGACTTCGGTAATATCTGCAACGGCTAAAAAGGCAGTAGGATCAAAATCTTCAACAATGGTTTTTAGCTTTGATTCTTCAAGGCGCGTAATGATGCAGAAAATCACTTTTTTATCATCGCCCGTATAAGCACCTTCACCGTGCAAATAAGTAACGCCTCGACCTAGACGCGCATTAATCGCATCGCCAATGTCATCAGAATGATCACTAATAATCCAAGCTGATTTTGATTCTTCCAATCCTTCTACAACCGTATCAATGGCTTTAGCTGCAATGATGTAAGCAAGGATAGAATACATGGCGCGGTCCCACGTGAACACAAATCCCGCTGCTCCTAAAATGAAGAAGTTGAAAAACATCACAATTTCTCCTACGGAAAACGGAATTTTTTTACTGATTAAAATGGCAAGTATCTCCGTACCGTCAAGCGCTCCGCCGTAGCGAATTACGAGTCCAATTCCAATTCCGAGAATAATCCCTCCAAAAACGGTAGCAAGAAGAACGTCTGCGGTAAACGCGGGGACATCATGAAACATAGAAGTTAAGATGGATACAACCAGTATGCCAAAAATAGTGGAAAGGGCAAATGTTTTTCCCATTTGCTTGTACCCGATAAATACAAACGGAAGATTTAGTACAAAAAGAAAGATTCCTAGATTTACGCCAGTAATATGCGAAAGCATGATCGAAATACCGGTAATTCCCCCGTCGACAACGTGGTTTGGGACAAGAAAAATTTCAAGTCCTGTGGCCATGAGCAGGGCACCGATCGCAATGGCGATGGCCCTACCAAATACCTGTCCCTTGGACAGCTTTCGGTGCTGAATTTTCGCTTTTTCGAGTTCTGTCATTTGCATGTCTCCTTTGATGCCTCATATGTATTTCTCACTTTAGAAAAGTGAAACTATCTTTAATTATACCTTACTATGCACAATTAGTGGGGATAGACGGCTTAATTACTCGTTTCACCATATAAAAAAAAGCCTGCTTTAGAGTCATAAGCAGGCTTTTTAAGGAGTAAAACGATGAAAAAAAGTATGATTGGCTTCACAGTTTTCACTATATAGAGGCTTGATGAAAAAATGATGAAAAAGCCGGCATGTGCGGTAAGAAAATCGGGGATACTAGTTAAAAAAGGCCAAAAGGAGATGACGAAATGAGCGTGTGGATGGTGTATAACCACTTGATGCATTCGCAAACCTTTTTAAGCAGCGTATTAATTAGCGGTATTCTTCTTGTTAGCGGAGGATTTGTGTACGGCAGAATAATGAGCAAAAAGTGAACCTAATATTGCCACGGATAGGTTGTTAATGGAAGATGCTCAATAGCTGCTTGGTTAATGTTATACTTGCTCCATAAGCTTAGCGTGGAGGTGTCAGCATGAGCAAGCATCATGATCTAACAGCATCATACGGAGAATCGTTAGTGACGTGTGAACATCAGTTTGAAGCTAGCTATTACTATCATCAAGTGCGTGAACAGTGCATGAATCGTATTCATGAAATAAGCAAAGCGGTAGATGAATTCACCGTTGATTTTACAGATGAAAGTTTGAAAATATTAGAGCTTCTTTACTATGATCTAGAAGACAGCAACTGCTTTGACTATTTTTCAATGACAAAAGAAGAATTCGAAGAGTGTATGGGCGTATACTTTGGTGAAATGGTTACGTCAACTATTGACGAAGCGCGCTGGGTTGTGAAAGAATATCCGCTTATGGAAAACAAGTATGTGACCGGAATTGAAAAAGGGAATCTTTCACTCATGTTTCCTCACGGATTTTTTAACCATAAAGAGCGTCATCCAGAGTGCGTTTTTGCTCTTTATCATTTATATAAACAGCTGCAAAAATAGGAAAAAGGTGAACGTAAGTTCACCTTTTTTATTGTCCCAGCTTTATGGGAATATAAATATCCATTTCATATGTATCACTATATAAATTGCTGTGTATAGCTGTATTTACAATTTCAAGAGCAGGACCTTCAATCATGCTGTAAGGAGAGTTCGGCAGCCATTCATTCCAGATGCTGTTGTACGTCGACCCGAGCGATGTAATGGGACCTCTGTGTTTAAACTGCAGGTATGTAAACGAAGGAAACGTATGAACGCTCATACCGTTTGGAATAAAAGCCGTATCAGCCACTTCTGTCCCTGCAATATAAAAATAATTTTCTTTTTTCGGAGCCATGCAAATGCCTGTAACCATATGAGGTTCTTTTGAAGAGCTAATCATTTCTTTTTCTTTAAGTATTTGCTTCAAAAGATTCTCTTTTTGATACTCTCCGTTTTTTGCTATGCCTATCACTGAAAATCCTTCTTTATATACAACTTTACCTTGCATAATCCACCTCGAATTTTTCAAGCTCTAGCTTTTATTCTATCAATCATAAATTACTTTACCGTGATTGTAACATAATCTTAAGTAGATATCGATGCAGAAAATGGAACATGATCAAAGCTTCAAACACACGCTTGGGATACTCTAATTATTACATAAAAACAGCGCGGGAATTCGCACGCTGTTTTTACGAATGCAACACTTTATTTATATAACGTTTACGAGGAGTAAATCCGGGAAACTCCTTAATATAAGTCAAAATGGTAGCTAAACCAGTAGTCGTCCTGCACATTCTTTGTGTTTGAAGCGACAATATGCTCATGCCCTTGTTCGTCCGTGGCAATCCAGTTGTAGTTGATATCCATTTTAATCGGATACATATTGCCTTTTTTAAACAAAATAACGGGGGGAGTTACTTCAACAAACTCGTTTAGTTTTTTAACAACATCTTCTTTACAGCGAATTAGCTCCATGTCTTTTTCTCCTTCGGTGTTATTGCACAATCATATTTTTGGCGTTGTGCACAATATATAATTTAAAATAACAAAGGTAAGTTTAGCACATTTTACAAAAAACAGAGAAATAAAAAGGAGCAATATCGATGAATGAACAAATTTTATTAGCAGAACGCCCAAAGGGAATGCCAACAAAAGATACGTTTAAATACGAAAAAATTGAAATGCCTACAGCGAAAGAAGGCGAGGTACTTGTTCAAACACTGTACCTTTCTGTTGATCCGTATATGAGAGGACGCATGAACGATACAAAATCATATGTTCCTCCATTTGAGCTAAACGCACCGCTTGCAGGCGGCATTGTAGCACGCGTAACGGAATCAAAATCAGATCGCTTTAAAGAAGGCGATATCGTGACGGGTATGCTTCCTTGGAAACGCTATTCAGCTGCAGAAGCAAAAAACTTACAGAAAGTTGATCCAGAGCTAGCGCCAATTACAACGGCTATCGGCGTTCTTGGTATGCCTGGTCTCACAGCTTACTTTGGACTGCTTGAAATTGGTCAGCCAAAAGAAGGCGAAACAGTAGTCGTTTCCGGTGCAGCAGGTGCTGTTGGATCTGTTGTTGGTCAAATCGCTAAAATTAAAGGCGCACGTGTTGTCGGCATCGCAGGTTCTGAAGATAAAATTGCTTATTTAAAAGATGAGCTCGGATTTGATGAAGTGATTAATTATAAAAAAGGAAATGTAAAAGAAGCGTTGAAAGAGGCGTGTCCTAATGGCGTTGATGTTTACTTTGAAAACGTCGGTGGAGAGATTTCAGATGCAGTTGTCAGCTTATTAAATAAATTTGCGCGCATACCGCTTTGCGGCCAAATTTCACTGTATAACTTAGAAAAACAAGATGTTGGACCGCGTGTTCAAACACCTTTATTAATTAACAGTGCGTTAATGAAAGGCTTTATCGTAGCCGACTATGCAGACAAATTCCCTGAAGGCATTAAGCAGTTAGGGGAATGGGTGCAGCAAGGAAAAATCAAGTACAGCGAAAACATTGTAGAAGGTTTTGAAAATGTACCTGAAGCGTTCCTTGGTTTATTTGAAGGAGCAAACTTAGGAAAACAGCTTGTAAAAGTAGCAGAATAAGCGTAAAAAACCGTGCAGGATTATTCCCGCACGGTTTTTTTACATAGTTGAAGCCGTTTGTTGTTTCGCTTCTTCTTCCATATGTTCACCAGTTCGTTCGATTGGCGAGCGTTTGTGATAGCGTCCAAGCAGTCCTGTCATGATGAAGATACCGATTAACGAATAAAGAACTTGAACTACGCCGAATACCACTGTTGCAGAGCCTACAATCAACACATCTGTCAAAAGCATTGTTTTACCTGGATTAATGCCAAAGCGTTTATCAAGAAACACGCATAGCATGTTGATTCCGCCAAGAGAAGAGCCGTGGCGAAACAAAAAGATCAGTCCAATGCCGACGATAATGCCGCCCACAATCGCAGCTACAAGCGGATGCGGAAGCGCAAACGAAAAGTTGGCAGCTAATAAATCCGACATCACTGACATCAGGCTAACGCTGATGAAGCTTTTTATGGTAAATTGCAGACCAATTTGCGTAAGAGCCATAAAATAAAATGGTAAATTGATGATAAAGAACAATACCCCAAATGAAATACCGGTTAAATGCTGCAGGACGATTCCAAGTCCTGCTGTTCCGCCGATAACGAGGTTAGAAGCGGTTAAAAATTGAATCCCGATGGCAACGCACAAACAGCCAAAGGTAATCCATCCCCATTGTTTTACGTGATTCATATCTCCATCCCCTTTTGTATATTTATACAATACTTTCGATAGAAAACACCGTCTTTTAATTCACAAAATCTATTTTACTATATATCTTTTCAAAAAAAAGCACTTTTGTGAGAGAATCTAACACAAGATTAAAAGTTAGATAATTCAGATTTATTAAGTTTTTTGAAGCGAATGAGCGATAAACCAATATGTTTCTAAAAAAAGATTACAAAGAAAGAATGAGAAAAACGGATTTTGGAAAATGTATAAACAAATATTTGGATAATGGTTAAAAAAAGGGAGAAAAAATAATTAAAACGAACATTTTTAACTAAAATTAAAATATAATTCGGATTTTTATTGATTTTATGTTTAATTGAGGTAATATATAACATTATTAGCATAAAAATATGTAGAGATGGAAGTGGATGCGAAATGAATAAGAAATTATCAGCGTTGACAGGGGTGGGTGTACTTGCTTTTTCACTGACGGCATGTGCCCCTCAGCAGGAAAAAGAAGTGTCTGCTGAGAAAAAAGAACCCGCTCAACACCTAGCTGATCAGCAAATCATGGCCGATGCTTGGTACCAAAAATCCGGCGAAATGAAAGCTTTGTATTACCAAGGCTATAATACTGGAAAGCTTCGTTTAGAGGAGGCGCTTGCAAAAAGTACCGATAAAAAGCCTGCCATTATTTTGGATTTAGATGAGACCGTGCTTGATAATAGCCCATTTCAAGCTTCAGCAATCAAAACCGGAAAAGGATTTCCTTATAAATGGGATGAGTGGGTGCAAGCAGCAAAAGCGAAAGCAGTACCAGGTGCTGTTGAATTCTTGACGTATGCGGATCAAAAAGGTGTAGATATTTACTATATTTCGGGCCGTACAACTTCTCAGCTTGAGGCAACAATTAAAAACCTAAAGAATTTACATATTCCTCAAGCAACCAAAGACCATGTGCTATTAACGGGTCCAAAAGATGAAGGAAAAGAAACGCGCCGTCAAAAAGTAGCGACAAATCATAATGTAGTCCTGCTGTTTGGTGATAACTTATCTGATTTTAGCGGCTTTGATAAAAAGTCCATTACTGATCGAAATAAGCTTGTAGAAGAGCAAAAAGAAACGTTTGGCCAAAAGCTAATCGTATTTCCAAATCCAATGTATGGAGACTGGGAAGGAGCTATTTATAACTACGACTACTCAATTTCGGACAAACAAAAAGATAAGCTTCGCCGCGAACAGCTTCAGTATTTCAACTAAAAAAAAGAGGCTGGGACAAAAGGGTTTTAACCCAAGTGAAAAACGAACGATTGATCAGCATGTGATCAACCGTTCGTTTTTTTGTTATGGTGAATATAGTTTCATCTGTCTTGTTCCTTCTAGCAGGTGATTGGAGGGCAAGGTTAAGACTCCTGCGGGAAAAGCGGAACAGGTGAGACCCCGCAGAAGCGCAAGCGACGAGGAGGCTCAGCGGCCGCCCGCGGAAAGCGAAGCCTTGCGCGGAAATCAACTGCGGTGTCATAAGCGGTTCAGTTCAAGTATCTCATTTGTTCGTCTTTAGGCTGGATTCATTTCGTTATGTCTTCAACCTCTTTTTAATTTTTCCAATATAGTCAGTTCAAACGATAGCTTGTCCAAATGATCCTGCTTTTTAAGAAAGAAGCCAAGGAGCATAAGGAGCTTGCTTCCACTCGTGTTTTAACATGCCATAAATCACAAGGTCATGGTAGTGATCATATAGGTATTCACCTTCTCTGCAAATACCTTCTTCTGTAAAACCTAGACGCGTAGGGATGGCTTTACTTTTTTCGTTATTAACACCGCAGCGTATTTCGACTCGATGAAGGTTTAACGTATTAAATGCATAATTCAGGCATCCGTGTACGGCTCTTGTCATAATACCTTTTCCTTGAAAATCATGTCCAATCCAATAGCCGAGACTTGTACTTTTGTTTCCCCAATTAATTCCGTGAAAACCAATCATCCCGGCGATTTCTCCGTAGTACCGAATGATGGCCTGGAATCCTTGGTTATTATAATATTGAGCTCTCCATTCAGGGATGAGTTCATCGTAGTCAGCAATACTTTGCATGCTATCTACCCATGGGAGCCATTCTTTTAGGTAAGGTCTTGACTCGTTAATAAGAGAAAGCAAGGGGAAAGCGTCAGTTGATTCAATCAAATGCAAACTAACTTCGTCATCAATTTTGTATTCAAACATACGAAAGCCTCCTGTGATGATGGGCCTGCTGAGATAAGCGTAGCGTGTAGGCAGTTCTAACATCTAGTTTTTCTTTATTCTACCACAAGTAACAGAGAGGAGAGCGAGGAAGTTTAGGCTACAAGTAAATAACACATAAAGTCGATAGGATTTTAATGATTAAAAAAATTAATAATTGAAAGCACTTTTATCAATATTTTTACAGAAAAGAAGCATATACAGTGATACAATGGAAGAAGAGATAAGGCGTTGTATGTATACATACTTTATAACAAACATGATATTGGATTGATAAAAGCAGGTGGTAAAAACATGGATGTACAACTATTAATAACGGTATTTGCACTCGGGTTTTTCGGGTCATTTTTAGCAGGTATGCTTGGAATTGGAGGATCAGTTGTTTTGTACCCGCTGTTGCTATTTGTTCCGCCTCTTGTAGGAGTGGGAATGTTCAGCGCGCACGAAGTAGCTGGTATAGGAGCCGTACAGTCGCTGTTTGCGTCTGTTTCAGGAGCTCTTGCTTACAAAAAGGGCGGCTATTTGAATAAACCGTTAATTTTATATATGGGTATCAGCGTCTTAGTTGGCAGTCTCATTGGTTCAACGCTATCAAACTCGTTTTCAGAAGGAATGATCAATTTCATTTACGGCGTGATGGCAACAATTGCTGCAGGATTAATGTTTATGCCCAAAAAAAATAATCCAGCGGCCGATTCATTCGAAGTGACGTTTTCAAAACCTTTGGCAGCAGCTCTGGCGTTTTTAGTTGGAATTTGCGGGGGGATTGTCGGAGCAGGGGGCGCATTTTTACTTGTTCCTATTATGATTACCGTGTTAAAAATTCCTGTGCGCGTAACGATTGCAAGCTCATTAGCCGTGACGTTTATTTCATCTATGGGAACAACATTCGGTAAAGTAATGACGCATCAAGTCCTTTTGCTTCCGGCGCTTATGATTATTGGAGCAAGCTTACTAGCAGCTCCAATCGGCGCTTTTGTTGGGCAAAAGACGAAGGTAGCGTCGCTGCAAGTTATCTTAGCGATCGTTATTACGGCGACTTCGCTGAAAATATGGTTTGATTTACTAATGAAATCTATTCATTAAAAAAAGCTGCCTTTTTAAGGACAGCTTTTTTATTTTGTTGTTGATGACACAAGGTGAGCGACTAAAATATAGCGTTCAGGTGCTGAACCAACGTAGTTAAACGGATAACAGGTGCTGACGGTTAAAGTGGCTCTAGGCTTTGGCACAATAACAGTCCGGTCATCCGCATCAACGATTCGTACTTTGTTCACTTTGTATGTGAAGGTGCCTGCTGCCGTGTCCACCACGAGCGAATCGCCTTCACCCACGTCGCCAAGCTTACGAAAGACCGTATCGCGATGTCCTGATAGAACAGAATTGTCGTTTTGACCAGGCAGCACGCTTCCCGCAAAATGACCGACGCCTTTTTCTAATTCATCTTCGTTCGTACCGTGATAGATCGGCAGCTTAGCGTTTAATTTAGGAATATATAATTCTCCCATTAAATCACCGATTTTTGGCTGTTTCGGGTAAGACACATTTGACACTTTCGGCTTTTTTTCCGGGCTAGCAGTACGAGAGTGTACCGTTTTTTTAGCTTCCACAGCAGAAGCTTCAGCAGAAGAGTCTGCTGTTGAAGCGTCCTTGCTTTTAGAAACTGAAGCTGCGGCTGGTTCTTCTGTATCCATTGTTTTAAATGCCAAATAGCCTCTTGCAAATTTATAGGCGTTTGTTGTTGTAAACCAAAGACCAAAGCAGATGACAGCGGCTAAAAGGGAAAGAACAATCAACCGCTTTTTGCGATTGATTGTTCTTCTTGTTTTTCTTGGTTCCATTTTATGCGCGTCTCACTTTGCGGAAAAGAACAAAGCCAGCGGCTACAAGCACTAATCCAATTAATGTATTTGTTACATAATTAGAAGCCGTTTCCGGAAGTTTTCCGCCTTTAACGGTTTTTTGTACAGCGCCATTCGTTTGTTTCTTCACAGGTTCTTGTGTCTTTTCTACTGCTGGTTTTTGTGCTTGAGCTGGTTTTGCTACAGCTTCAGCAGATTTTTCTACTTCTTTTCCTGTGTCTGTGATGATATCAGAATTAAACATATCGCCTGTGATCACCATGTCTGCTAAAAATTTACCGTCTGTCGTATAAAGAGAAATTTTTAGACTTGCATTTTTTACTTCTTCTAAGTTGATTAAATCAGTAAGAGAAAGCGGTCTTTCATTTCCGCCTTGTACAAGTGAAAATTTAGCGTCTAAATGGAAGATTGATAGCATTTCTTTATAAATAGACATTAATTCAGCGATTTGATCAGCAGATAATTCTGTTGCTGTATCAAAATCTTCGAATGCCGCTAAGCGCTCGCCTAATTGATCTAAGCGGTTAAGCGTTGCTTCATTTGAAAGCTCATCTTCTAACGATGTAAAATGTGCTTCAATTCGATTTAACTCTTCTGAAGTTAAGCCTAATTCAGACTGCATAAATGATAGTAAGCCGCTTAAATCTTCCTCGCTTAATTCATCATCGTAAGAAGTGTCTTCTTCGTCATATGACTCGTCATCTTCATACCAGTCGTCGCCCTCTAGATAGAAGCCGACATCATCGTATAAATCATCTAGGTATACATAATCGTCTAAGCTTTGGCCGTTCTCTTTTAATAACGCATTTAAGCTTGTTTTGTCTAAGTCAAAATCTGCATACACATCTTGCACGTTATGTAAGTCAGCTGCAATTGGTTCACCTAAAAAATCTTCTAAATCTGCGATTGTATCGAAGTTTTTAAGACTTTCATCGTACAGTGAAAGCGAATATTCAACGTCGTCTTTGGTTACTTCAAAGCCTCGCGTTTGGCTTACCGATTTTAAATACTTGTTGAAATCTGCGTCAAATGTTGACACTGCTGCGAATGAAGACGTTGGAAATACGCCAACAAACAGCAGAAATGATAATAGTATTGCCCCCAGTTTTTTCATCAATTTTCTCCTTTTTTTACGTTTTCTACAAGATTATATAGGAAGAGTTATAAATTTACAATATATACTTATATTATATATACCTTGAATATAGTGGTAATTTAAGGGATTTATAGAACTATATATCTTGAGAACACCGTAAGAAAGGGAGTGGAAAGCCCTAGATAGAAAAAGGAGGAATTAAAGAAAAAGGTTTATAATTTTTTTTAACAGAGGCAGAAATATAAAAAAGTATCAAAAAAGAACAGCACTTAGAAGCTGTTCTTTTTGAAATGATATGTAAGCCTTAGCATAGATAGTTGAAATTCGATACCGTTCCGCTTTAGAAAAAGGTGGTTACGAGTTATGATTTTAATAAGGATAGTGAAGAAAAGTGAGAGCGCGGTTTTGTCAGCTCTATTTTGATTCCTTTTAGCCTTAAACGTTCTACAAACTGTTTGCGTTTTTTTCGCTTCTCATGCGGGGATTGATTCATATTTGCCTCATCCTCCATATTTAGTCAAGTAGCTAACATATCATTATCATAATCAAAAGATGACGGTTACACAATAAACATTCTCAAATATTCACAAAGATTTAAAATTTGTTACATTGATAGTGTACATGTACCCCATTCTCTTTTTTTATAACATCTCAATGTGCTGTTTTTAAATCGAAGTTTTGTAAATCCTGTCGCAGGCTAAAAAACGCGCTGACTTTTATATTTTGATTCACTGTGCTTAAAAGCTATACTAGTAGTGCGTGTAGAAAAGAGTAAACCGAATTTTTACATCTCATCTATTCGTATACAAAAAAGAAAGAGGGATTTTGATGAAAACAGAACAGCAGTATTTTGAAGAAGGAAAATCAATTCAAACATATATGAACGACATGAGTACATTAAAAGAGGAAAGTTTAGCTGTTTATGAACAATTTCAGCTTCCTAAAGATGAACTGGCTGACAAATTAAAGGCTCACAAGCTTCATTTCTTAGCGATTACTGAAGATTGGTGCGGAGATGCGATGATGATTAACCCAATCATTCGTAAAGTAGCTGAAGCTGCCGGTATCGATGTGCGCGTTGCACTGCGAGATGCGGACACCGAATTAATTGACCGTCACTTAACAAACGGAGGACGTGCCATTCCGATTATTTTAATTTTTAATAATGAAGGGACGCTACTTGGGAAGTGGGGCCCCCGTGCTCCCGAAGTTCAGCAAATCGTCGATGAGCTTCGTGCCACGCTTCCTTCAAAAGAAGATCCTTCGTTTGAAGAAAAACAAAAAGAAGTTTTTTCTTCGTTACAAACAAGATATAAAGAAGAACCAGCTCTTTGGTCGCATGTTTATAACAGCTTTAAAGAAACGGTATTAGCAGTTGTGAAATAACTTAAAAAAGCAGGATAAAATGAAGCGCTCATTTTATCCTGTTTTTTTCTGGTTATCGCAACAAGATCATTTGTATATCACTTTAATGGAAAGGCAACTCTTATGAATGTTAGTGTTCAAAACGCGTACTTTTAATTGAAAAAAAGCACAAAATTCTAAAAATAAAAATATTTTTTATTCAAAACGCGTACTTTTTACCTTGATGATGATATAATAACAAATAATAAATGAAGAAAGGGGACGCGTAAATGAACGGAAAAGCTTTTGGTTAGTATTTTTAAGCAGCATTTTTAAAGTTCAAAATGAATTTTATTTTTTAAATTTAATGAAAGCGCTTAATAACTCACTTCTCAGAAAATATAGAAGAAAGGTGTTAGATACATGAATAACTTACATAGAAAAATGGGAACGTTTTCTCTCATGATGGTTGGTCTTGGATCTATTATTGGATCAGGATGGCTGTTTGGGGCATGGAGAGCTGCTCAAATTGCAGGCCCCGCAGCAATTGTTTCTTGGATTATTGGAATGGTTGTTATTTTATTTATAGCTCTTTCTTACAGTGAACTAGGATCGATGTTTCCAGAAGCAGGAGGTATGGTTAAATATACGCAATACTCGCACGGCTCATTTCTTGGCTTTATTGCGGCTTGGGCAAACTGGATTGCAATCGTATCGGTTATCCCTGTTGAAGCGGTTGCTTCTGTTCAGTATATGAGTTCATGGCCGTGGGAGTGGGCGAAATGGACAGGCAGTTTAGTAGAAAACGGGATTCTTACTGGAAAAGGCTTGGCTATTGCTACAGGACTATTAATCATTTATTTTCTTCTAAATTATTGGACCGTAGGCTTATTTTCGAAGGCTAATTCACTTATTACTGTTTTTAAGATTGTAATTCCAGGGCTTACAATTGGTGCTCTTTTATTTGCAGGGTTTCACGGAGGAAACTTCTCCCCTGCAGGAGGCGTTGCTCCAAATGGATGGGCAAGCGTTTTGACAGCGGTTGCTACGTCTGGGATTGTGTTTGCTTTTAACGGTTTTCAAAGCCCTATTAATATGGCGGGAGAAGCAAAAAATCCAGCTCGCTCTATTCCGATTGCAGTAGTAGGCTCAATTTTAATTGCAACCGTGATCTATGTATTGCTTCAAATTGCGTTTATTGGAGCGGTAAATCCTTCAGAAATCGTAAAAGGATGGAGTCATCTTAACTTTAATTCGCCGTTTGCCGATCTAGCGATTGCGTTAAATATTAACTGGCTTGTTATTGTGTTATATGCCGATGCTTTTGTATCGCCATCAGGAACAGGTATTACGTATACAGCTACCACGTCACGCATGATTTATGGTATGGAAAAAAATAAATATTTGCCGAATATACTGGGACGAGTTCATCCGCTTTATGGAGTTCCTCGTCAAGCCATGTTCTTTAATTTATTTGTCTCATTCATCTTTTTATTTTTATTTAGAGGCTGGGGAATTTTAGCCGAAATTATTTCTGTAGCTACATTAATTTCATATCTTACCGGTCCTATTACCGCTATGACGTTAAGGAAAACGGGGACCGAGCTTTATAGACCTTTACGTATAAAAGGGTTAAACGTAATAGCGCCTCTTGGATTTATTTTTGCTTCACTTACTCTTTACTGGGCAAGATGGCCGTTAACTGGACAGGTATTATTTATTATTTTAATTGGTTTGCCAATTTATTTTTATTACCAAGCAAAATCAAAATGGAAAGGCTTTGGTCAAAACTTCCGAGCCGGCGTTTGGATGATTGTCTACTTATTATGTATGATGACAATCTCTTGGATAGGAAGTGAAAAGTTCGGGGGACTCAATATTATTAAATACGGCTGGGATATGGGTCTTATTGCAATTGTTGCACTTTTCTTTTATGCTTGGGCACTTAAAAGCGGATACAAAACCGAGTATTTAAAAGAAGCAATCAATGTTAATAATGAAATGAAAGCAGCGGAAGCACAGACTGCCTCAGCTAAAGAACAGATCATAGAAAAACAAATTAAATAAGTAGTAAAAAAGCAGCCTGAATAGTTGAGGCTGCTTTTTTAGGAATGGATTTTATTTTTTTTGAATACTAGATAGTAAAAAATGCTATAATGGTGGGCAAAATCATGCAGGGGGAGAACGACTTATGGATATCGTATCAATCACTTCTTTTTTAGGCGTAGCCGCTTTGCTTACGGTTATGCCTGGACCTGATAACTTATTTGTTTTAGCACAAAGCATATCAAACGGTAGATATGCAGGAATCTCGACTTCATTAGGGCTTTGTACGGGCTTGCTTGGTCATATAGCTGCAGCAACATTGGGTCTATCGGCTGTTATCTATCAATCGGCTTTAGCGTTTGCTATTGTAAAATACGCTGGAGCAGCTTATTTATTATATCTGGCTTATAAGACGTTTACAGCAAAAGATTCCGCTCTCGCTGTTGACAACAAAGAAGCCGTTGAGTACAAGGCGCTATATAAAAAAGGAGTGATTATGAATCTGCTAAATCCAAAAGTTTCGCTCTTTTTTCTTGCTCTTTTACCTCAGTTTGTTAATCATTCAACCGGACACGCCACACAGCAAATGCTTGTTTATGGCGCCGTATTTTTAGTTCAAGCGCTGATTATTTTTACGTTAATTAGTCTATTTGCAGGGAAAGTAGGAGAGTTTTTGCGAAAATCTCCAGCTCTGTCTAAGCGGCTTAATCTCGTGCAAGGCTCTATCTTTACGCTTATTGGCTTAAAAATTGCTTTTAGTGAGAAATAGCAGAAGATAAGATGGCGAACCTGCTTTTTATCTCCATTAAAAGGCGTGGACGTTAGTTAAAGGGAGATCCGAACGATAAATCCAATTCGCTCGGATTTTTTTATGTCTATGGTAAAAGTAAGTTTCATGTATGCAGTTGCTTCTAGCTGGTGATTGGAGGGCAAGGCGAAGACTCCCGCGGAAAGCGAAGTCTTGCACAGAAATCAACAGCGGAGTAACGAGATTCACGCTAGCTCATTTATCCGTCTTTATTTTGTGCTTTAAAACAGCGGAGAATACCTAGCAAAATCCTGCTTTCTTGTGTGAATTTTTTTGAATGTTTTAAGGGGACGAACCCTTCTTGTCCAATCACATATATATATAGAATGAGAGATAAAACATCAGGCAAAGCCGGTGTTAATCACAAGTTCTTTCATATTATGATTGAAAGGAAAGGTTCACATGAAAAAAGTATGGCTAGATGCAGGACACGGCGGTACAGATTCAGGCGCTTTAGGAAATAATTTGCGTGAGAAAGATATTACGCTGCAGCTTGTACTACACGCGCGGGCGTATTTAGAACATAACTATTCCGTAGATGTGCAAGTAACTCGTTCAACCGATGTGTTTGTTTCATTATCAGATCGAGCGAACCGGGCTAATGCATGGGGAGCGGATATTTTTGTTTCTATGCACATTAATGCTGGCAGCGGTACTGGATTTGAAACGTATCGGTATCCATCACAAGAGGGAAGTCAATCTTCTCTTTTACAAAAAGAGCTGCACACGGAAATTTTAACAATCATGCGGAAATTTGGAACGATTGCAGATCGCGGTTTAAAAACGGCTAATTACGCTGTACTGCGTGAAACAAATATGCCAGCTGTTTTAACAGAAAACTTGTTTATCGATACGACAGCCGACGCTGAAAAATTAAAAAACGCTACGTTTCTTCGGGAAGTGGGAGAAGCGCACGCGCGTGGAATTGCTAAGTATTTAAACTTACCTTCTAATCAAGTTACATTCTATACCATTCAATCTGGAGACACATTTTATAGCATTGCAAAGAAGTATAATATCACCGTTCAGCAGCTGCAAGATGCAAACCCTGGCGTAGATCCTGCAAAACTGCAAATTGGTCAGCAAATTGTTCTTCCTGTCACTACGTATACTGTACAAGCAGGAGATACGTTCTATAGCATTGCGAAAAAATATAGCATGACCGTTCAGCAGCTGCAGGATGCAAACCCCGGCGTAGATCCTGCAAAATTACAAATTGGCCAGCAAATTATCATTCCAGCTGTTTAATATCTGTAAATAAAAAAGATGACACGGCAGCGTGTCATCTTTTTTATTTATTGAACCAATCTTACAAGCATATGGGCAAGATGATGCTGCTGTTCTTTGTCTCCAACCTTCCACAGTTCGTGAAGCAGGTTTTCCTCTCGATTGCGCGGCTCTTCATGCTTAGCAAGGTAATCAGCTACTTTCTGAGCGGTTTTAGCCAGCTGTTCTTCGTTCATCCCTAACTTTTCACCTTTTGAGACCTTGTTCCCTAGATAACTTTTAAATCCTTCGAAGCTAGAGAGAATATCCTCTTTTTTCTCCTCGCTCATAGAATTAATTGCTCCTTCAACTTTTGCTGAATGATTTGTTTCTACAGAATTACTCATAGTTTTTTTCTCCTCTCATGGTTATATTTGGGTGTTAGAAAGCATATTCCCTGAGGGTTCAGTAAATAAACGTCCAAATGTGTTATTTTTATATTATGGCGTTTTAGAAGGACTTAAAAAGGTGAGGTCAAATAAGGTTTTATCAACTAATAATAAAATGACAAAAAAGACTTTGAATAAAGAAATCAAAGTCTTTTACTGATTTTTATACTGAAGCATCATACTTCTGGCGTAGGCGTAGGTGTGGCATAGCCTTCCTTATATTTATCATCGATTTCTTGACGAATGTCTTCAATGCTTTTGCCTTTGCTGTAGTCTACTACAGCTTGAGCGGCTATTTCTAAACAGACGCCGCATTTTGTTCCGTGATCATCCCATGTCACTGCGCCGTTTTCTTTGTTTTCAAAGATAAAACAGTCGTAGTTGTTTTGATGATTAGCTTCTTCTCCACATCCGCAGTAGCAAGGAATGTTTTCTAGTAAGGTTTGATGCTTAGCAGCGGCTGCATAAATAAGCTGCATGTCTTCGGGCTTGTCACTTAGAAAAGAGGGAAGAGTTTCACTATTTTTTGTTTCTTCTCGTTTATCACCTAATGTGTGCTGCTGATGTTCTTCATGTTGTGTTGCTTCTGTACGTTTGTTGCCTGAACTTTCTTTACTTTCGTTTTCGCAGCCGGAGACCATGCTTGCTGCAAGGACAACTGTTATGACCTTTGATTTTATCATCAAAATGTTCATCCTTTCTTCAATTAAAGCTAGACAATAATATGTACATCCATCATGTGAAAAAGGCATCATTCGTCTTTGAAGTCATTCATCAACTTTCTGCAAAATAATTTTCCGATACATACCTTTCAACATGACGCTTGAATTCTCCTTCAAGATAAGCTGATCCCGGCTTGCTTCAAACACATATTCAAAAGAGAGTCCAATATCCGTTCCTAGTAATTTTACGAAAGGGCGGAATATTTTTTTAGGAAAAGCCGCTGATTTCTTTTTAGTTTCAAATTTATCAAAAATCAGGATAGTTCCCTTAGGCTTTACTACTCTTGTCATTTCTTTTAAAGCTTGCTCCGCATCAGGTACTACGCTAAGAATTAAGCTTGCTACAACTACATCAAACGAAAAAGAGTCGAATGTTAGCCGCTGAGCGTCCATTTGGTGAAAGGTTATAGATGGATTTTTGTATTTATCTTTTGCTTTTTGAAGCATTTCACTGGAATAGTCGATGGCTGTTACATTTACTTCATGAGGAATAAAAGCTAAATCTGCACCCGTTCCAACACCTACAAATAAAATGCGCTGTTCAGATGAAAAGTGGACGTCTTGAAAGACTTTTTTTCTGGCTCGATAAAACATCCCGTTATTAAAAAACGCATCGTAAAAAGGAGCCCAACATTTATAAATAAATTGATTCCAGCGGTTATTCACGTAAACCCTCCTAGAGAATAAGCTTTCCAACGCCTGCTGGAAAGCTTATGGATTACATTTAATTTTTCATTTTGAGTAAGCGAAGACTGTTTAAAATAACAAGTAGCGCTGCTCCTGTATCGCTTAAGACGGCAATCCACAGAGTAAGCCACCCTGGAAAGATAAAAGCTAAGGCAATGACTTTAACAATAATAGAAAACCAAATGTTTTGTTTGATAACAGCTAACGCTTTACGGCTTAGCTTCATCGTATGAGGAAGCTTTTCTAAATTGTCTGCCATGAGAACAATATCAGCTGTTTCCATGGCCGTGTCAGTACCAGCACCGCCCATTGCAATGCCAAGATCAGCAGTAGCTAGAGCAGGGGCATCATTAATCCCATCTCCAACCATAGCCGTTTGATAGCCTTCATCTTGAAGCTGCTGTATGGCTTTCACTTTGTCTTCAGGCATCAAATCGGCGAAATAGCGGTCTATCCGAGACTGAGAAGCAATCATTTTAGCTGTTCCTTCGTTATCACCGGTTAACATCACAATTTGCTGCATACCGTTTTGTTTGAGGCTTTCTAAAGCAGATACGGTTGTATGTCTGATGGTATCAGCTACGCTAATAATACCTAGAACACTTTTAGCTGTTCCGACAATAATAATTGTTTTACCTTCGTTTTGAAGCTTTTCAATATGAGACCAGCAGTGGGATAGAGGTATTTCTAAATCTGAGAATAATTTTGCATTACCTGCGTAATAAACCGTTTCTTGAATTGTTGCCTGCACGCCTTTTCCTGTAAGGATTTTAAAATTTGATCCTTGTAAAGAACCGACTTTTTTCTCCTCTGCATAATCCACGATAGCACGGGCAATGGGGTGATTCGAATAGTCTTCAAGCGTTTTTGTTATCGCTAAAAGCTGATTTTCTTCAGCAGCAAGGGAAACAACCTCTGAAACGGCTGGTTTGCCTTCTGTTAGCGTTCCTGTTTTATCAAAAGCAATCGCATTGATTGCACCAGCTTTTTCTAAAAACGTCCCGCCTTTAATGAGCACGCCATTTTTCGCCGCATTTCCAATCGCAGATACAATGGCGACGGGAGTAGAAATGACTAGCGCACATGGACAAGCCACAACTAATAATTCAAGCCCCTTGTAAAACCACTCACTCCATGCACCATCAAACAGGGGAGGGATGACCATAATGAATAAAGCTAAAATAAAGACGATAGGCGTGTAAATGGTTGCAAATTTATCAACAAATGCTTGAGTAGGCGCTTTTTTCTCCTGTGCTTCTTCCACTAAATGAATAATTTTAGAAATCGTCGTATCTTCCACTAGCTTTGTTACCTTAATTTCTAACGATCCGCTTTCGTTAATGGTGCCTGCATAAACAGCATCACCGATTACTTTATCAACTGGAATAGATTCACCTGTAATAGGAGCTTGGTTAATACTGGATTCGCCGTTTATAATTTCACCATCTAGCGGAATTCGGTCTCCTGGCTTTACGACAATCGTAGTGCCGATTGAAATATCTCCCGCTGCTTTTTTAATCAGCTGGCCGTTTTCTTTCACCCATGCTTCAGAAGGAGCTAAGTCCATCAAACCTCGTATCGAGTTTCTTGTTTGTTCAATCGACCTTGTTTGCAGAGCAACACCTAAAGCAAATAGCCAAACGACCGTAGCACCTTCAAGCCATTCACCAATAACAGCTGCTCCAAGTGCTGCAACGGTCATTAAAACATTCATGTCTAAAGAACGGCTTTTAATTCCGTAATAAGCACTTTTAGCCGGCTTATATCCGCTGACAATCATGGCAATAGCGTAGAGTACAGTTATCATATAAGAAGCAATTCCTGTATGAGAACCGATAAAACCTAATGCGATGAAAATACCCGAAAAAACAATCGGTCCATTTTGCCCTTTATGGTGCCGCGACTCAGCAGACTGCCTGCTGCTAGTTACTAAAGTAGCGGTATACCCAGCTTTAGATACTTCTTTAATAATGTCATCGGCTTCGTTATCGTGCTCAATTTGTGCTTTTCCCGTTGAAAAGTTAACGCGTACATCTTTGACAGCAGGAACTGTTTTTAAATGATTCACAATCGTGTTCGCACAAGCCGCGCAGTCCATTCCTTCAATCAAATACGTTTTCATTTTTTTATTTGATTGGATAGCCTCAATGTTAAACCCTAGTTTTTCTACTGAGCTTGGAATGAGTGACAGAGCTGACTCACTTGTCGCCGCTACCTGGAGCTTTCCTGTATTATAGTTGAGAGTTACGTGTTGAATATCGTTTAATGTTTTTAAACTTTTTTCAATCGTCGCGGCGCAGGAAGGGCAATCCATTCCATATACGCGGTATTCAGCCGTTTCTTCTATGTCACTGTCGCCTGGTACTATATCGTGATCACTGCAGCAAGAATGCTGGCTTTTATCGGTCGTTAACGCAATCGCATCTGAACAACAGCTATGACTGTGTTCATGACTCTTTGTGCCACAGGAAGAAGGCTCTTCAGTAGATGCGGCTTCTGAAGAAGAGGAGCAGCAGGTCTTGCTTTCAATTTCTGCTGAAGAAGATCCGCTGCAGCAGCTTCCGGTATGCTGATGACTTTTTTTATCTTCGTGTTTCATTGTGTCCCACTCCCTATACGGTAAGAAAAACTTAAATGGTTACGTCTTCTTTTTTAGCAAACATGATATCAATTACTTGTTTAATATGTGCATCCCTTAAAGAATAAAAAGCTAACTTTCCTTCTTTGCGATAATTGGCAATTCCTATATTACGCAGCAGTCTTAAATGGTGAGAAGCAGTAGCAACCGTAGAGCCTACTATATTGGCTACGTCACATACACATAATTCCTCGCCTTTATACAGAGCCAAGACAATTTTAAGCCTCGTTTCATCTCCTAACGCTTTGAACAGGGCAGAAACACCTTGAACAGCTTCGGCATCGATAGCAGGCTTAATACGATTTACTTTTTCTTCATTAAAACAATAAATATCACAGCGGTCTTTTGGCATGATTTCCTCCTTCATTCAAACATTCAAATGATTGTTTGTTTATAATATATGTCAATTTTAAAAAATGTTCAAACATTTATTGAGTATTCGGAATTTTTTTCTGAGCAAAACATAAATATAGAAAGTATGCCTATTAGTGTATGTACTCTGTACTAAATGGTGCGGGCGAAAAGAGAATGACTTTACAGGCAGAACAAAACAAAAAGCCACCCCTGTAGGTAGCCTTTTAATGATTTTAAAAATGATAGAAATAATGAAATATAGCTTAGACTTTGTTTACTTAATTAGCGTTTTAATCGGTTAAATAATAAATCTGCTGAAGTATTTAACACCTTGTCCGACTCTTTTAATCGTTTGTCCGAGTTTTCTAAATAGGATTGAGCAGATAATACAACATCTAACGGATCCTTGACATTCTTCTTTTCGGTACATACTAAATGCCCTACACCATTTTTCCAATGAATCGTGCATTTAAAATTCACAAATGTATCATCGGTCGTTCTTAAACGCAAATGCCTGATGATGGGGTTAGATGAGGAGTGCTGTGACAGCATCCACATTGCTTGTTTCCGGTCGTCTTTATGAATAATGCTCCACAGACTGGAGACTGAAGAAAAATAAGAATGTGCTTGACTAGAAAAATGAAGGATTTCACCTTCTTGATTTAATTGAAAGTAAGGAACGGGGATCCATTTAAGTATGTTACTTTCCATCATGCACCTCTCCCAACTTAAGTAATCCCTTTTACCATATCACAATTACCTAATATTTGTATGATTTTTATTATTTTCCCTATGCTTTTCCCCGTTTTAAGCTGTAAAAGCTAAAGAATTATTCAGTTTAAAACACTTGAAAAAAGAACATATGTTCGGTAAACTAAAAATTAAAGGAGCGAATTCTATGCGACAGCTACTTCAAGAAAGCTACTCTTCAAAACGACCTGTTGAAATTATTTATATGGACGATAAAGGATGTTTGACACAGCGATTTATTATTGTGTATAAAATTTATCCTCAGAGCGTAAAAGCTTGGTGCTTACTAAGGAACGAGAAACGAACGTTTAAAATAGAGAATATTCTTTCATGCGGATTCAGCAATAAAAGGAAAAGCAGTTTTAGGCAGAAAGCTCACTCAATTTAAGAGGGGCTTTTTCATATCATTTCCTCTTATGGCGTGTGAGTTATTCTCATACACTATATCCACCAGAAAGGGGAATGAACATGACATTAAACCAAGGAAATAAAACTAAACACATCGCTAAAGTAAGAACGAAACAAACAGATATGACAATGCAGAGGGAGCAAAAGCAGCATCAGGCACAAAATGCATCTTTATCTCATAATAATTGTCGGGCAAATCTTGATGGAGATTGATTAAAAAAGGAAAGCTTCTGAAACTGAAGCTTTCCTTTTTTTGCATTAAGTTAACTCGTATTTTTCTGATCCAATTACAATATAGTCTCTTGCTTGATATATGAACTTTACTGATTTTTCACAAACTTCGTACGAGTAATTCTCTAAAACATTGCTTTTTTGATTAATGTAATGCATAAAAGCACGCTGAAAATAACCATTCTCCACAAAAAGTTCACCGGTTTTGCACAGTTTTTCATGTGCTTCTTCCAGCCATTTTGCAATTTGGCTGTCGTTGTTAGCAAATGTCAGGATGTGCGCATAGTGATCTGATAAATCTGTCATATCCTCTTTATCCTGGTCAAAATAAAACACTTTTTCTTTTTTTGACTGCAGCCTTTGTTTATGCAAAGTGATATTTTTTAACAGTTCTTTTTCAACGTCTTCTTCGGGACTTATATAGATGGGGCAGGTGCCTGCTACCTCACCTTGATCTGTAAATAATACAACATAGTACAAATCAAACATCATATCTCTCCCTTCACGTGTTCATACTATCCTATCTCGCATCCTTCATTTTTAGAATCATTTTTCTAACGTTTGTGCAACATTGGTTCTAATGTATTGTATTACTCATAAGCGAACCTCAGTTTTAACGGGAAAGAAAAGAGGAAATGAAAATAAAAATTCTGCGTTTCTTCATTATAATAAGAAAAAACGATCTGTTTACTAGTATTTAAATCTTTCGAAAAATCAAAATAAATAATGATTGATTTCGTCACTTTATTGTGGTTTCATAATAAAGTGTAAAAAGACCATTTTTCTTTCAGAGAGAAATGAGATAGAGTGCTTCTGTGTTGATTCTTTCTTTCGAATATAGTATACATACAGGGGTATAGAAATTAATTGGGAGGAAAACATGGCGATACTATATATGAGCATAGGTATTTTACTTTTATTAATGTGTTACAGTTTTTATAAACGCTATGTGCCGGTGCAGGGAATAAAGAAAGTGACGACCGTCGACTGTGCTTCTACAACAATTTCGTATGTAGATGTTCGTCATTTTCATGAAATGAAACAAAACCCCTGTCAAAAAGCAATCCATATTCCGCTTCCTTATTTAGAGAGACAGCATGAGGAAATTCCATATAAAGAAGTGGTTGTAATTGTTCCTGACAGCATTTCCCGAAATTTAAGCATTCGTCAGCTCAAAAAACATGGGTACCAGGTCAAGGGATACATGTGTGCGGAAAGATGTGTGTAATAAAAAGAACAGCAAATGACCCTTTATAGGGTTTCCTTTTGGAAAGCTGTGATATATAAGCTGAAAGATACCTGTGTCAAAACGGGTATCTTTTTTTGTTATGAAGATGAGAAGGGGGGGCAGGGATCGGTTTCTTTTGGTTCAACAGCTACTGAGTCTTTTAGCGTATTTTTATGACAAAAGGTTTGAAAAATCCCTTTTGTGGTAAAAAAAAACGTAGTTCTCCTAGTGCATAGACAGAGGTTTAATAGGAAGTTATAATTTAGGCAATTACATAAAAGGGGAGTAAGCTAAGGAAGGTGAATAGATGTGCGAAAGATAAAGCGGTTGCTATTTCTGTTCATTTGTATAGCGGTTGTAATTGTTGCGTATGAAATGATTCGATATCCGATTGAAAACAATGCGGCAAGTGTGCAGCAGCATTTGCGAAATTGGGAGCATAAAGAAAGTATTGATGGTTCTGCAAGGATTACGCTGCAAGATTTTAAACGGGTTGATCACTCTAATACATACATAGCCTTATTCTCCATACCTGGTGATAAAGAAGGAATGGCCGTATTGAAGCAAGGATGGAACAAACGCCTGCGTATTGAAGTCAGTACCAAAATGAGCAATTTAGTGGATTATGATGATATCCATACAAATAAAGGGACATATGCGCTGTTTACAGGAACAAATAGAAGTAAACAAATTGAGCGAGTAAAGGCGGCTTTAGTGCACGATACGTATACAATTGATGCCGCGGTTCCAAAAAGTGATTATTTTGTGCTGTATGAAAAAATACCGAGTCATATTAAACATCCGTTTCCAGCAACGACAACGCTGCTGGATAAAGCAGGGGATGATATCACGGTTAAAGAATTTATGGATCAAGAGCTGCGTGAGTAACACGCAGCTTTTTTCTGTAATAAAAAGCTTTTTAAAAAAATTCACGTTTTGTTCATATTTTCGAAAGAAAGAATTTTAAGCAAAAAAATCAAATATTTGCTACAAAATAAAAGGGAATTAACGGGCAAAATAAGTTTCATACAGGACGTCACATTTTCTTTGAAAATTTGTCACAAAATATTCAATTATGTCGATGTGTATTGATATATCAATGTTGAAGCAAACATGCAAAGCTAATTTTGCAGTTATTCCTAAAGAAATAGTTAAGAAATGGGAGCTGAATCCTTTTATTTACATTTATTCATACCAAATTATGTGATAGAATATCGCAAGGTTGAAGCACTCTAACCCCATTGGTACAGTCACTATATTAGAATATTTTTAATATAAAAAAATAAAGCAAAAGGGACGAAAAAAATGTCATTTTGTATTACAATAGTAGTGGCCTACAAATAAGGGGGAAGAGAGTCTGTATAAAAATGTCGTTATCTAGCGAAAGATAGCGCATTTTGAATGTTCATCAATATAGGCTTCGCATCATGTGTTGTTAGAAAGGAGAGTTTTAAGTGAAACCAAAAAAAGGATTTTGGAAGCTAGTAGGTTTACTATCTGCGCTTTCACTAGTATTTTTGAGCGGTTGTTCAAAACTTGCTGTATTGAACCCGCAAGGTCCTGTTGCAAAAACGCAATCTGATTTAATCATTTGGTCTATGTGGATGATGTTGATCGTGGTTGTTGTCGTATTTGCTATTTTTATATTTGTTCTTGTCAAATATCGTGAAAAACCTGAAAACATGGACTATGAGCCACCTGAGCAAGAAGGTAACTTAAAGATGGAGGTTATTTGGACAGCTTTCCCAATCATCATCTTAATTCTATTAGCAGTGCCAACTGTTAAAGCGATCTACTCTGCAGAAGAAGTACCGGCAGAATCAAAGGATAAAGATCCAATCGTGATTCACGTTACATCTGCAAACTGGAAATGGATTTTCAGCTATCCGGAACAAAATATCGAGACGGTTAACTATGTAAACATTCCAGCAGATACGCCAGTGAAATTTGAGTTAACGGCTCAAGGACCTATGAACTCATTCTGGGTACCAGAACTTGGCGGACAAAAATATTCGATGAACAATATGTCAATGCCATTATACTTAGAAGCTGATAAGCCTGGTTCTTATATGGGACGTAGTGCTAACTTCTCGGGTGAACATTTCACTCAAATGCAGTTCGAAGTTCAAGCTCAAACGGACAAAGACTTCAAAGAGTGGGTTAGTGATGTAAAAGGTACAGCTGGTAAACTGACTGAAAAGAAATATGATCAAATCCTAAGCCCAGGCGTTGTTGGTCGTCAAACTTACAACGGTACACATTTAAAATGGATTGACCATGCAAAAGATGTATACATTCCTGGCAAAGAGCTAGAACGTGGTACAGGACATGATCACAGCAAGATGAAAGAAGACGAAAAAACGAGTAATGAAGAAATGGAAAACATGGATCACTCAAATCATGAATAACATTCATTTATTACACTAAATAACGTAATGATTGGGGGAAGACATAATGAAGCTAGATGAATTTTTCGTCACTGGCGAACCTATGATTTACGCTGCTGACGCAGCAATCGCTATGACGGTCATCGGTATCGTTTTTGTCTTAACATATTTCAAGAAATGGAAATGGTTATGGACAGAATGGTTAACAACAGTTGACCATAAAAGACTCGGTGTCATGTACATCCTTTCAGCTGTATTAATGCTTTTCCGCGGCGGAATCGATGGAATCATGATGCGTATGCAGCTTGCATTCCCGGGTATGAATATTTTAGATGAACATCACTACAACGGAGTCTTCACGGCTCACGGTGTTATCATGATCTTATTCATGGCAATGCCATTTATTATCGGACTAATGAACGTAATCGTTCCATTACAAATTGGTGCGCGTGACGTAGCATATCCGTTCCTAAACGCAATTAGTTTCTGGACATTCTTTATGGGAGCAATGCTATTTAACCTTTCTTTCGTAATCGGAGGAGCTCCTGATGCAGGTTGGACAAGTTACTTCCCGCTTGCAGGTAAAGAATTCAGTGAAGGTATCGGAAATAACTTCTATGCCGTTTCACTACAGATTGCTGGTGCTGGTACATTAATGACTGGTATCAACTTCTTTGTAACAATCTTAAAAATGCGTGCCCCTGGCATGACAATGATGAAAATGCCAATGTTTACTTGGTCAATCTTCATCACATCAATTATTATTATTTTCGCGTTCCCTGTATTAACAGTAGCGCTTGCACTTATGACACTTGACCGTGTATTCGGAACAGCCTTCTTTACAATGGCTAACGGCGGTCTTCCAATGATGTGGGCTAACTTATTCTGGATTTGGGGTCACCCTGAAGTATATATCGTTATTTTACCGGTATTCGGTGTCTTCTCAGAAGTTATCAGTACACATTCTCGTAAGAACTTATTCGGTTATAAAGCAATGGTTGTATCAATGGTCGGTATCGCATTCTTAAGTTACCTTGTATGGGTGCATCACTTCTTTACAATGGGTAACTCACCGTCAGTTAACTCGTTCTTCTCAATTACAACGATGTTAATCGCCGTACCAACTGGAGTTAAAATCTTTAACTGGCTCTTTACAATGTATAAAGGCCGTATCAAATTTACGACTGCGATGCTTTGGTCATTAGCGTTTATTCCAAACTTCGTAATCGGTGGGGTAACAGGGGTTATGCTTGCGATGGCATCAGCCGATTATCAATATCATAACAGTTACTTCCTAATCGCTCACTTCCACTATGTATTAATCTCTGGTACAGTGTTTGGCTGTTTCGCAGGTTTATACTTCTGGTATCCAAAGATTTTCGGTCACACGTTGAACGAAAAATTAGGAAAAATTTCATTCTGGATTTTTGTTGTTGGATTTAACGTATGTTTCTTCCCACAATTCTTCCTAGGTTTAGACGGTATGACTCGTCGTATGCAAACTTATGCAGACAACCTTGGCTGGAACGGATTAAACTTAGTTTCAACAATTGGTGCATTCTTAATGGGTCTTGGCTTCTTCGTATTAGTAGTTAACTTATTATACAGTGCATGGAAAAACAAACGCGACACTGCAAACGATCCTTGGGATGGTCGTACACTTGAGTGGTGGACTAAATCACCAGTTCAAGCTTACAACTTTGCAGTAATTCCTCATGTGAAAGAAATGGATGCATTCTGGCACATGAAAAAACGTAATGAAACAGAAATTAAAGCAGAAGACTTAAAACCAATTCACTTACCAAGCAACTCTGGTGTGCCGTTTATCTCAGGTATTTTCTGGTTTATCGGTGGATTTGGCTTAGTGTTTGAATGGATTCCAATGGCAATTGTTGGATTAGCAGGTATTTTTGCTTGTATGCTTGCTCGTTCATTTGATTATGATCCGGGCTTCTATGTAAAAGTAGATGAAATCAAGAAGGTTGAAGGAATTACAGGGGGTGACAAATAATGGCAGGACATTTAGATAAATCATTGCCGTTAGAATACCAAGAAGAACAAAGTCGCCTGAATATCCTTGGATTCTGGATTTTCTTAGGTGCCGAGATCGCGTTGTTCTCTACGCTGTTCGTAACGTACTTAACGTACCATACGCGTACAGCGGGTGGCCCTACTGCAGAAGAACTGTTCGTTGTTAAAGATTTTATGATCGAAACGCTGTTACTACTATTCAGTAGTTTCACGATGGGAATTGCCATCTTTAAAATGCGTAATAATGATTTAAAAGGACTTTTAGTTTGGTTCGTGATTACGCTTGTTCTTGGTGGAGGATTCCTTTTCTACGAAATTCGTGAGTTTTACATGTACGCAGTTCACGAAGGTGCAACAATGCAAACAAGTGCCTTCTTATCAGGGTTCTTTACACTACTTGGAACGCACGGTCTTCACGTAACAGTCGGTGTATTCTGGGCAATCAGTATTATTATTCAATTAGTAAGACGAGGATTAACACCAGTTACTGCTCGTAAAGTATTTATTATCGGTTTATACTGGCATTTCCTTGATGTTGTATGGATCTTCATCTTCACGCTTGTATACTTGAACGGATTGGTGGGATAAGACATGGAAAATAAACAAGGCCAAAAAGCAGGTTTTCCGCTTAGTCATGTATTTGGGCTTATCCTTTCACTAGCCTTAACATTCGCAGCGCTTGGTTTAGTAGTGCTAGCTGATCTATCAAGAAGCATTACGATGACTCTTATCATGATCCTAGCGTTATTACAAGCAGCAATGCAGCTAGTAATGTTCATGCACATGACTGAAAGTGAAAATGGTAAAGTACAGGTTGCAAATATTCTTTACAGTTTCTTTATTGCACTTTGTATCGTTGTGGGTACACTGTGGATTCTTGCAGCTCACTTTAACCATTAAAAATAAAACCACTTACTTCGGTAAGTGGTTTATTTTTTTTCATTCAGTTTATATTTCAACGTTTGATATTCTCCCGTGGGAACTTTTTTTACTACTTTTCCTTTATCATCTCTATAAACATTTACTTGTTCGTACACTTCAATTCGGTATCCGCCTCTTTTTTCTGTTTTAACATGAACTTCTTTGACCGACATGTTTAATTGTTCCGCCTTGTCTTCATCTGCAGAGGTTTCAACAGCTCCTCCATCAAGTGAAAGGTGAGATAGACTGTTAAACGACTGCTGGGAATTGTTATCAACATAGCTTGTCACGACTAAAATGCCGGCAAAAAACAATACTAGAAAAAGCGTCCGGACTTTCATCTTCATCTTAAAACACCCCCGTAAACTGACAAATCAGCACGACTGCACCTAATATCCAAACGTAAATTGCAAACGTTTTTAATGAATGATGCTTTAAATAATTGATCATCCATTTTACCGCTACATAACCAAATAAAGCAGATGAAAAGGTGGCAACGAATAAAAAGAAAACGGAAAGCTGCTCGACTTCACCTGTGACTACATCTTTTAACTGAAGTAACACCGCTCCGCAAATGGCGGGAGTCGACAATAAAAATGAAAAGTAAGCGGCTGTTTCACGGTCTAATTTTCGCATTAACGCAGCTACCATGGTTAAACCAGATCGAGATACAGCAGGGAATATCGCAGCTGCTTGAAACGAGCCGATAAAAAAGGCATCTCCGTATGAAATATGATCCATTTTTTTATAGCCATTTTTTACGGAATCACCAAACCATAACAGCAGTCCTGTCGCAAGAAATTCCCAGCCGATCGTTAAGCCAGATTTAGAAATACTGTCAAAATAGTCTTTGAACAAAAGACCAATCGCAACTGCAGGGATCGTTCCCATTACTAAAAGCCCTGTAAGCTTGCTAAAGGGATAACGAATAATATGCCATAGCTCACGCTTATAAAAGACAAATACAGCAAGCAGAGTGCCCATATGCAGCATCGTATCTAGATACAATCCTGCATCGTCTAAGCCAAATAAGTGGCGCCCTAAATACAAATGCCCCGTGCTGCTTATCGGTAAAAACTCTGTAAGCCCTTGAATGATTCCCAAAATAAATGCTTCAAACCACGACATCTTATCACCTCATACAGCGTGTCCTTATTAGTAGTGTATAGAGGAAGTTCTGAGAACATGACAAAAACATGGAAGTATAGGCATTCATTTAGTGAAATAAATACATAAAAATAGGTCATAGTATAAGAAGAGACGACCATTCTTATCTCCATCTCATCCACAATGAATGGAAAGAGGTGCTAAAAATGATACGAAAATGGGTGGCTGTATGCGTCGTATTCGCTGCTTTTATTTTTCCGCAGGCAGTAAATGCTGAACAGCCAAAAGTAGAGATATTTCAAATTGAAACGGGCAGAGTCGTTCGTTCAACGCTCAAACCTCCAAATGTTCAAAAAGAAGCTGAAAAAAGTATTGCTTCCATTACTGGTTTATATAAAAAGGCAAGTCCGCTTCCTAAAAAAGGCTATCTTGTTAAAGTACCTCTTGATCCAGCCTTAAAAATTGAAAATAGTGCGGTCAACACGCTGGCAAGTGAAGTTATTTTTGTTCTTGAGCCGAACCAAAAGCCAATCATGATGGTATTTGACAATGAAAATAGAACCTATTTTTTTGAATTCACTCATGATTTAACTCTTCTCAGAAAAGCATTACAGCTATAAGTCATCGAAATGATGGCTTTTTTTTACATAGACAGTTGACAGTTTATTATGATAAATGTAATATATTTAGAAAAGTCAGAAATAATAAGGGGGAGAATTATGTGATAGCTCTACGACCGTTCTCCAAAAAAGACTTTAAACAGCTAATGGATTGGATTCCCTCCGAGTCATTTATGGTGCAATGGAGCGGCTCTAGCTTTTCTTTTCCGCTTACTCCTAGACAGTTAAAACACTACATTCGATATGCAAATGAAGATGGTGCTTCTACCTATGCTTTTTCCGTCATAGATGAAAATGAACAGCTTATTGGGCATATTTCTCTTGCTCATATTGATTATTATCATAAAACAGGAAGAATTGGCCGAGTGCTGCTTGGTGAAGAGTATAGAGGAAAAGGGCTTTGCTCGCACATGTTTGAAAAAGTGTTAGCTTTCGGTTTTGAAGAACTGGGTCTTCACCGAATTTCGCTCGGCGTCTTTGATTTTAACGAGCGGGCGATTCAGTCCTATGAACGAATTGGCTTTACACGCGAAGGCCTTCTTCGAGATGTCCGGCTTGTAGATGGACAGTACTGGAGCTTAATTGAAATGAGTATGTTAGAAAGTGAATGGGCACAGCGTGATGTGCATCAAAAATCAAGCTAAAATCTACTAGTGAAAAGCCAGCTTCTCAACAAGCAGGCTTTTTTGACGTATGCTTAAATTTCTCTAAAAAGGTATAAATTTTCATTCATTAAGGCATATAGAGAGTAAGTGACGTGTAAAGGAGACCGTATGAATGAAAAAATACAAAATAGGGATCTTAGCGGCATGTATTTTACTTTTAGGAACCGCTGGATTTGGAATTGCCTATCAACAGGAAACATCTGCTAAAGAGCAGCCTCACTCGTTTAATGTACTGGTTATGGGCGTAGATGAAAGGCCAGGAGATACAGGCCGCTCAGATGTATTAATGGTGGTCAACTTAGATACGAGCCACAATAAAGCAAAAGTTATGCCGATCCCTAGAGATACGCGCGTGCACATTGATGGAAAAGGACCGGATGAGAAAATTAATCATGCTTATCGATACGGAGGCATTCCTTTAACCGTGCGCACGGTTGAGAACTTCTTAGATATCGATGTCGATTATTATGTGAAAGTAAATATGGAAGGCTTTAAAGATGTAGTAGATGAACTTGGCGGAGTATACGTTAAGAACCCGTTTCCTTTTGTGTTTGATTCATTTATCTTTCCTGAAGGAGAAAATGCGTTGAACGGCGAAAAAGCTCTTGCCTATGTGCGGATGAGACACGAAGATCCAAAAGGAGATTTAGGTAGAAATAATCGCCAGCGCCAAGTAGTGGAAGCTCTATTAGATAAAGGAATGAACATGTCAACGGTGAAAAACATTCCAAGTCTCCTCACGCTTGTAAAGAAGCATATTCGAACGAATATTGATGTCAGCGATGCATTTACGATGTATAACGTTATTAAGAAGGGCCGGCCTGATTTCGAAACGGTAACCGTAAAAGGAGAAGGACAAATGGTAGATGGTACATGGTATTATGTTGTCAAACCATCTGAAAAAAAACAGCTGAGCGCTATGTTTCAACAAACCCATTAATAAGAAAGAGGACTGAAGAAATTCAGCCCTCTTTTTATTCACCAATTTCTTCTTGACGCTGCAAGCAGGAAATTTGTTTTTTCTCTGGATGGACACCAAATGTATAGCCCCACGTTTGCAATTTATCTAGAATGATTTCGTCTTTTTTAAAGCCAAAGATCATCACTACATCTTGGTTTTCATCTAAAAGCAAATACTTTTCATCTTTGCGCCACATCGTTAAGTTTGACGCATAGAAAAGATTCCAGCCGTTATTCATGCGATGACCGGTTGCTTGGTTTTTATAGTTGACAATCATATTTCTTCCTCCATTAGTGAATCTTTCTAAAAGTAAAACTTCAAAGAATATTATAAACGTTCTATTCCTAGAAATCTATTATTTATCCTGTTGAGGGGAAATCGCCGTGATATTTATAAAATACATGTGATAAAAGATTTAGTATATAGGGATATATTTGGATAAAACGAGAATTAATAAGTAATAAAACGGAGAAAAGAAGGGTCTAAAAGCATATATAATTGAAAAAATTATAAGTTATCTAGCTTTAAAGACTTAAAAACACGCTTTTCAGACCATGGACATGCTTTTTCAAATTTCTACCTACAAGAAAGAAGGCAGAGGTGCGAAATGTGTAGGTGAATCTAAATGAGTTTACGGTAAACATGAGGCCCCAAAACGTGGTACACGCTAGAAAAGGGGGAAATTCAACGATGTCAAAAAAAGCGCTATGGATTAAAAATGCTTCGCAAGTTGTAACGGTCAAAGAAAATAAAGGTCCTTTAGCTGGAAGAGAAATGAGAAACTTAACGGTGATTGAAAATGGCTCAGTCTGGATAGAAGGAGATCAAATTGTGACCGTAGGTACAACAAAAGAGCTAGAACAAAAATATGAAAGGGAAAGAAATGACGCAACGATTATTGATGCTTCTCATAAAATTGTGACTCCGGGTCTGATTGATCCCCATACACACGCTGTGTACGCTGGCTCGCGTGAAGAAGAATTTTATAGGCGGTTTGAAAGGCCAACTTCTTACTTGGATTTATTAGAAGAAGGTGGAGGTATTCACTCCACTGTCGTTCAAACACAGGAAGAGTATGCGTACCGGATTTATCAGCAGAGCTATGAGCGTCTTACGTCTTTTCTAGCTCACGGAGTCACAACTATAGAAGTGAAAAGCGGGTATGGCTTAGAACTAGAAACAGAACTAAAGCAGCTGCAAATCGCTAAAATGCTGAACGATACGCACGCAGTTGATGTAATAAGTACCTTTTTAGGCGCACACGTCGTACCTCTTATATATAAAAAAGATACGCAGAAATACGTCAGTTTACTTATTCACGAAATGATTCCTCAAATTTCTTCTTATAAGCTTGCAGCATTTAATGATGCTGTATGTCTTCCAAATGCTTTTTCATTCAAACAATGTCAAGAAATACTAGAAGCCGGGAAAAGCCATGGCATGCTTCCTAAAATACATGCCGACCCCTTTGAATACTGCCGAGGAGCGGAGCTCGCAGCAGAGGTAGGAGCGATATCAGCAGATTATCTTTTGTATGCTTCTGATGAAGGATTAAAGAAACTGGCTGAAAAGCGGATCGTAGCGACACTTTTACCGGGGAATTCCTTATTTGTTGGAATGAAATGGCCAGATGCTAGAAAAATGATCGATTTAGGAGTGCCGGTTACTCTTTCTACAGACTGCAATCCTGGTTCGTCTCCAACGACTTCACAGCAATTTGTGATGAACCTGGCATGTATGAATATGAACATGAGTCCTGAAGAAGTGCTTGTAGCCACAACTATTAACGCAGCTCATGCTATTAATCAAGGAGATAAGATTGGGAGTATTGAAGCCGGAAAACAGGCTGACTTAGCGATTTTTAATGTCCCTAGTTATCGAACCCTTCAATATCAGTATGGCTTAAATCATATTGACTGCGTAGTGAAAAAAGGAAAAGTAGTTGTAGAAAACGGAAAAGTTTTGTAAAACAAGTTTATAGAAAAAGAGAAAAGGGTAAAGAAATAGAGAATTCGTCACACATGCAAAGGCAGGGAATTTAGATATGATTACAAAACAAAATGTTATTCCATTACTAAAAGAAGCTTGCCCATCTTTTGAGCCAAGCGAAGAAGTGGACCTCAACGATAAAGAAGAGCTGCAGCATGAATTAAGCCGTGTTGCGGGTCATTTAATCTCTCTTGAATATAACGGCCAGCTCCAGCGTGAACCGGACGTATTTGAAGCGATTGAACAGCTGTATATAGAAGGTGAAGCTGATGTGAAAGAAGCTGTTACAACGGGACTCTTTCAAGCAATGCATGAAATGATTATAGATCAGCAAATTAGCCCAGAAGAAATTGGAATGCTATTAAAACCTCACTCACTGAAGTGGTGGAAAACGATTGACCATTTTAGCGAAAACAGTGGTGGACAGTAAGGAAAAAGAACGTCATGGAAACATGATGTCCATGACGTTCTTTTCTTTTACTGTTCTTTTTTCAGCTGTCTCTCTAAAATAAAAGGACCAAATGGAATAACCGACATAAGAAATGCAAATAAAGAGCGGCCGATTGACCATTTATGCGCGAATTTTACATGAACTACTGCAAGAGCGTACAGCACAAAAAGTGCACCGTGTGCTGCGCCTACAACTGATACAGCTTCTGGTATGCCTGCTGCATATTTTAGCGGCATAGCAATGCCAAGCAGCAGTAAAAATGAAATTCCTTCTAAAATTCCTACTAAACGCAGGCGACCGATTGGTGATGTAAGAACCATGTTTTCTCCTCCCGTAACGACGGAATAAATTTCTGTATCAATGACAAAAATGTACCATAGCGAGCTCTTCAGATACAAGCATCATTTGTATCTGTCACAAAAAAGTCGAAAACGCTTTAATTTGCTCTATAGAAGTGCTTTGTTTAAAAAACTGACATACTCTTGTGATGCAAGGGATAAAAGAGCACACTACGTGTTGACAAGTTATTTTAATTATTTTATATGTATAGTATCGAAAACGTATGAGAGGATTTTTTACCATGACAAACCGAAAACAGCAGAGAGAGAAAATTTTAGATGCTGCTTTTGAAGTGTTCGGATCCAAAGGCTACTATGAAGCAAAAATGATTGATATTGCTAAACTAGCGGGTGTATCTAAAGGAACGCTTTACTTGTACTTTTCGTCTAAAGAGTCGCTTTATATCGCTGTGAACAATCGTTCGTTTGATGAGTTTTTGTATCATGCAAAGCGAAGAACGGATGAATGCCAAACTTTTCATGAAAAGCTGTATTCAATTGCGAAGCATCATCTGCTCTTTTTTTACGAAACTAAAAAATATCCCGACTCTTTTTGGCAAGCCCCTCACCAAATGCCAGAAATGATGGGGCGTCTTCATCAATTTTTTGAGGATTATCACGGGCTTGTTGCTAAATTGATTGAAGAGCAGAAAATAAAAAATGCTTTTTTACACTCAAAAGCGTTTTGCAGCATGTTAAATGGGTATAGGATGGATATCGTTTCCAATGATGATATAACAGAAGAAGATATCATGAACTATGCGGAGTTCATTGTGAACTTATACATTGAAGGCTGCTACTTTGAGAGCTAAAAATGACTCGTCGGTACTGGTTGATAATGGAGGGATATGATGAATACCAGCAGCACAGTAATTAATTTTTCATATTTTCAAGAACAAACCGTTACCAAGGTTAACACAGACAATACCCTGCCGTTTTCTCTTGGATTTAGTAAAGGTGGACTTGTGGCAGAATGTCCATGGAGACTAAAAAACAAACGCAGCATCTTGCTTGGTCAAGCGGACTGGAAATCGCTACATTCTGCCGAGCAGCGTCAGCAAGTCGAAGCACTGCTGCTTGGCCAGCACATTATCTCTATACAGTGGTATGAAGATATCGGTATACTTCGAATTACATTTTCTAATGGGTATGCGCTAGATATGTTTCACGACAGCTCTTTTTTCGAAGGTTGGGATTTATATGGTCAAGACGGCTTTTCCTTTATCTCGCTGCCAGGGGGAGCATGCGACCATCAAATTTCAGTTTTTATAGAGAGTTCATCAGCACATGAAAGGAGGTGAGTTTTTTCGCGAAAAACTGACCCGCGGGTACTCTAAAATTGTTAAAAAAATAAAACGGGTCTGCAGCTATTAAAGGATGAAGGCTTCTCAAATAACTTAGTTACGTAACGGAGGAAAAAGATGAATTTTTTGACGAGATTTAGTTTGAAAAATGCAGTAGCTGTGTTTATCGTTTCATTTTTACTTATTTTAGCGGGGCTATATTCATTTTCAAAACTAAAAATTGATTTACTGCCGAATATCGAATTTCCGCAGCTGTCCATTGAAGCAACGTATCCCGGGGCTTCTCCTGATGACGTAAATGAAAGCGTCACGTCGAAAATCGAAGACCAAGTGAAAGGAATTGAAGGCGTTAAAAGCGTACAAAGCGTATCGTACGAAAACGTCGGTATTATTAATTTAGAATTCCCGTTTAATACGGATTTAGATAAAGTTGAACAGCAAATTAACTCGTCGATAAAAGAATTAGATTTACCAGAGTCATCAAATGTAGACGTAAACCGTTTTTCATTTGGTTCATTCCCGATCTTCAACATTTCACTGTTTGCGAAAGATGATGCAAATCTTGAAAAAGTATTAAATGATGAAGTAATTCCTGAATTGAATAAAATTCAAGGTATTAACTCCGTCTCAGTTGGCGGCGTGAAAGAGGACCTTTTACAAATTACGGTCGATAAAGAAAAAGCAGCTCAAGCTGGCTTAACGCTTGATGAGATGAAAGAACAAATTAATCAAAAAGCTGTTTCATTCCCAGCAGGAACATTAAACGGAAAAGAGCTTCAAATTCCAGTGCGAGTAGAAGAAAAAGTTGCGACGATCGATGCATTAAAGAAAATCCAGCTGAAATCTACGATGAATCCTGAAGCAAAGCCTGTGAAGCTTGGCGATATTGCCAAAGTCGAAGCCGTAACAGACCAAGGCGAATATACACGCTATGACGGCAAAGATGCACTGTCGATGGCCATCACAAAAAAACAAGATGCTAATACGGTTGAAGTGGCGAGCGAAACGATGAAAATTTTGAAAAAATATGACGATCAGTTAGACTACGCAATCGGCTTTGACTCAGCTGACGGCATTGAAAAGTCTGTTGAAACATTAGTACGCGAAGGATTGCTCGGAGCATTATTTGCGTCACTTGCCGTGCTGATTTTCTTGCGTAACTTCCGCGCTACGATCATTGCGATTATATCGATTCCATTATCGCTGTTAGTATCAGCTATTTTCTTAAACCAGCTTGATATTTCACTTAACATTATGACACTAGGCGGAATGGCTGTAGCCGTTGGGCGCGTAGTGGATGACAGTATTGTTGTGATTGAAAATATTTTTAGACGCGTTCGCCGTTCAGAAGAAGGCATGAGCAACGAGCTTGTCGAATCGTCCACAAAAGAGATTTTAAAAGCTATCACCTCGTCTACGATTACAACGGTTGTCGTATTCTTGCCAATCGGTTTTGTAGGAGGAATTACAGGAGAGTTCTTCTTGCCGTTTGCCTTAACAGTTGTTTTTTCACTGTTAGCTTCTCTTCTTGTAGCGATTACAATCGTGCCGATTTTAGCAAAGTTTGCATTTAAAAAAGTACCGCCTGAAGAAAAAGAAGGAAAGATGCAGCGCGGATATGCAAAAGCGATTGCATGGTCGCTTAATCATAAAATCAAAATTTTAATTTTATCCTTTATTTTACTGTTTGGCTCATTTGCGCTTGTTCCTTCACTTGGCTTTACGTTTATTCCAAATGAAGAACAAAAAATGCTTCAGGCCAACGTTCAATTACCGGCATCTACATCACTTGAAAAAACAAACGATGTATCTTTAAAAATTGAAAAGATGTTTGCGGATCAAAATGAAATTTCAGATGTGACTACGGAAGTTGGATCACGCGACTTTTCAACAGGTGTAAAACGCTCGAACCAAGTTGGCTATTTCTTGAACGTAAAAGAAGGCGTGAACGTTGATACGTTTATTGATAAAGTTCAAAAGAAAATGGAAAGCATCACGAAAGAAGAATCACCGAAAGCAACAGTTAATGTACAAGAAGCATCAACAGGAGGGCCTCCTACAAATAATAACGTAACCGTTGATTTATATTCTTCTAATTTAGATGACTTGCAAAAGGCAGCTAAGCAAGTGGAAAACCACTTAAACAAAGACAAACGTCTTAAATATGTAACAAATAACTTCTCAGATAAGCAAAAGCAGCTTGTAGTAGAAGTAGATCCTGATAAAGCCGCAGAGTACGGAGTATCTGGATTTCAGCTGCTTGGTACAATCTCCGACCAAACCAAACCGGTATCCGTCGGAGACTTAAAATTAGATAATGCAAAACGAGCGGTTCAGCTTTCGTACGATAAAGACCTTAGTTCAGTAAAAGAAATTAAAGATCTTCAAGTATTTACAGAACGAGGACCTGTGTTAGTAAAAGATATTGCTGACGTTCGTACAATTGATACGTTCACTTCTATTCAAAAGCTTGACAGCAGAGTATTTGCGCGAGTGGAAGCAGACATTAAAGGCGATGATGTTCAAGCTGTGACCAAAGATGTTGTAGATGAAGTGAAAAAGTTAGACTTGCCAAAAGATGTGAGCTTGGACGGTGGAGGCGGAAGCGATGAGACAGTGGAAGTCTTCCAATCTCTAGGTCTAGCTATTTTAACAGCAATCGGTCTTGTGTATTTAACGATGCTCGTTACGTTTGGAAAAGCGCGTATTCCATTTATCATTTTATCGTCACTCATTTTTGTGCCAATCGGTTCGTTAGTTGGTCTAGTCCTTGCAAAAGAACCGCTGTCTGTCAGCGTAATGATTGGGTTCTTAATGCTGATTGGAATTGTTACAACAAACGCGATTGTGCTTGTAGATCGAATTACCCAAAATCGTGAACAAAAAGGCATGACGATCCGCGAATCCCTTATTGAAGCTGGGAAAACGCGCTTGCGTCCAATTTTAATGACGGCATTTGCTACCATTGCTGCATTAATTCCGCTGGCGCTTACTACATCAAGCGGAACGCTGATTTCAAAAGGCTTAGCTATCACGGTAATCGGAGGGCTTGCGTCATCTACCCTTCTTACCTTAATTATTATTCCAGTGGTATACGAACTCTTCTTCGCAAAGCAAGTGAAAAGAGAAAAGCAGCTGGAAAAAGAAACGACATAAGAACTATTTTCTAATAGAGGAAAATATGACCATAGACTATATGTTATAATAAAAGTACGTTTTAACCCCTTATATTATAGAAAAAGAAGCGGCGCTTTCGAGCGCCGCTTCTTTTTTATATAAAATCATTATTTACAAAAAATGATTAAATGTCTTGTATGGAGGGAAAGAGTGTTAACAGGAAGCTTTACTATATCATCGTAGAGTTATCTAAAAAACATACAAAGTACAGGAGTGTCGTTTTCGTGAGTTCAACAAAGAAAGTTGTATTTATCAGTTCCATTATTTTAAATGTCCTTTTCCTAGGTGTTTTTGCTTTTTATGCCACAAGCAGCAGCGCAATGAAAAATCCGCTGTCATCTAAGGATTCGTCTAAGCAAAGCTATAGGGATAATCCTTATTACATTGAACGGACCACTTTGTTTAAGCAATTAAGTATTCCTAAAGAGTCAATCGTATTTCTCGGTGATAGCATTACCCAGCGCTCTGAATGGAGCGAACTTTTTCATAATAAGCAGATTGTCAATCGAGGCGTAGCTGATGATACAACAGAAGGGGTATTGCATCGTCTAAAAAGTATTACAGATGCTAAGCCAAAAAAGATTTTCTTAATGATTGGCATTAACGATTTAAACGAGCAAAAATCTGTAAAAAAAACCAAAGCCAATTATACTGAAATTCTTGAACGTATTCATAAAGAATCACCGAATACAAAAGTCTACGTTCAAAGTGTACTGCCCGTGAACAATAAAAAATGCGGCGACGCAGTGGACAATAAAGATGTTATCGCATTAAATAACTATTTAGAGCGTCTAGCTAAGAAACACAACGATTCTTACATTGATCTGTATTCAAAAGTATCTACACATAATCAGTTAAAAAGTAATTTCACGGTTGATGGTCTTCATTTAAAAGGCCAAGGCTATGCTATTTGGAAACAAGAGGTTCAGGCATACGTAAACCAGTAAAAAAAGCGCTCCGGAAGGAGCGCTTTTTTTAGATAAGCTCTGGTAAATGTTTTTTAGCATCGTATTCGACAAGAGACTCACCGTTTTTAATGCGCTGGAAATAATCAGGATTTGAAATCAGCGGACGGCCAATAGCAGCTACGTCGATCCAGCCGGCTTGAAGCGCTTTTTCAGCTGATTCAGGCGTTAAGTCACCTACACCGATAATCGGTCCATCCCAGTACTTACGCGTAATTTCATAAAGATTTTGACCGTTTTGAACATCTTCATAAAAATCCAGCATAGACGGATGGATGATCTCAATTCCTGTTTCTTTAAATGCTTCTGTATACGTTTGAATAGCTTTTTCAGTATCATCCCAGCGGTAGTCTGGTTTATCAAGCTTATGAGGAGAGAAGCGAATCACAACGCGCTCTTTTCCAATGGCGTCGATAACAGCGGAAATCACTTCTTTCATAAACGTTAATCGCTGTGCAAGGCCGCCTCCGTATTCATCAGTGCGTTTATTAGACCAGTCTGAATTAAACTGATCGATCAAATAGCCGTGAGCACCGTGAATTTCGACGCCGTCAAATCCTGCTTCAATGGCATTTTTAGCGGCTTGGGCATACTGTCCTACAACTTCTTTAATATCTTCTTTCGACATTTCTTCAGGCTCTTCATAGGGCTTGCGGAAACGAGGCACTTGGCCTTGTGCTGCAATAGCGGAAGGGGCCTGAGGCTTATGCCCATTGATTAACCCGGAATGACTCAAGCGGCCAACGTGCCAAATTTGAGCGATAATCGTGCCGCCTTCTTCATGAACAGCTTCTGTTACAGGCTTCCATGAATCAATTTGTTCTTGGGTATAGATACCCGGAACGCCAGGATTTCCTTTTGCGCGTTCGCTGATAACAATTCCTTCACTAATAATTAAGCCAATACCATCCTTTGCGCGGCGGCGGTAATAGTCTACAACGTCTTGACCGACTACGCCTGTCTCTGGATCAGCAAAGCATCTTGTCATCGGTGCCATTGCTGTACGAGTGTGTAAATCAAATGCTTCAATGTTTGTTGGTTGGAATAGTTTTTCAAATTTACTCATTTTATATTCAGCTCCTTAAGAGGAAAGTATAGCTGCGAACGTTTTGCAGCGGGTTCAGTTTATTGTAACAGGGGGTTTGTTTTATCTCCAAACATTTCGACTTCCGAAGAAAGTTCAAAAAAAAAGCCGGCTGTCTTTACAGCCAACTTTTACAACATTAATGCTGTTTGTTAGGAAGTTTTTTCTCAGGATGCCCAGTAGCTTGCCCCTGCTTATTTTTACGCTGCTTTTCTTGATTATCGTTCAGCTTTTGAACAAATTCATTTGTGTTTTCCATATTATCTAAACCTCCTTTATGAGCTTTCCCTGTTACTATAACCCATTGCACTCAAAAACATGACGCCAATCCGCTAAAAGCCGCTCCATATATACACCGGTATATAGAAATTAATAGGAAAATCGTGTATACTGTTGTAAAAATAATGTTAATGTTTCGTGAGTTTATAATTTCTTATTCATTCATGAACAAGAAAAGGTGTTACGCAATGAGTGATTTTTTTAGCGGGAAAGAAATGTCGTTTATTTTAATTTTGACATTCAGCGTGTACATATTTGTCTGGAATGTGCCCCTTCAGGCGACAAATGCCATGATGATCTACTTTATCCTGCTGTTTTTGTATACAGTCAGTAAGCTGCTTTTTTCTCCTCAGTTCCGACAATTTCCGCTTGTTAAGGTGCTATTGGCCATTTTATTCGTTCTTATGCTGGCTGAAATAATCGTTGCTTACAGCACTCATAGCATAAAGATTACAGATTTAAATCATATTTTCGATTATTTCAGTCATATGGATTTGTATTCATAAGTTTTTTAGCCGTCATTTTGCTAATCATTGGCGTATATACAGTTTGTACATAGCTGGTTTAATGAAAAAAGGTGCACAAATGTGCACCTTTTCTTTATGAATATTGCTTCACTACGTGATTTACTATTTTTTCGGCTGCAGCGGCGGGGCCAGCTGCCTGTTCGAAACTTACGTTGATTTCTTTTATCCCTTTCTTGTAGCGGTCGTCATGTATGACTTCGTCAACTGCATTCCTTAAAAGAGAAGCATTTACCGTTTCTTTTGCTAAGCGATACCCGGCGTTTAGTTCCACGAGCCTTTGAGCGACGAGAGGCTGATCTTTCCCATGAGGTAAAACGACTAACGGTACGTTAAAATGAATACTTTCATTTACGCTGTTCATACCTCCGTGCGTGATAAAAACATCAGCTTCTTTTAACACGTCAAGCTGGGGAACATAGGGCGAAATAAGAAAATGCTCTGGTGCTTTTTTTATCTTTTTAAAATCAGCTCGGTCTCCTGCTGCAATCACAACTTTGCCTTCAAAGTCGCTAAATGCGTCGATGCAAAGGTTGAAAAAGCCTTCTACATCATGAAGCACCGTTCCCATTGAAATATAAAGAACTTTTTCGTCTTTTAGCTTTTCTAGCGGAAAATCATGAGAGCCGTGACGCTTTGGAAAGCTTGGCCCAATAAATAAACACGAGTCATCAAAATGTTCATGAAGCGGCTGAAAAAAGCGGCTTGTATATACGACCGTTAATTCGCCTTCATTGTTCATAAATTGAAGCAGATTTTTAGGTTCTACCCCAAACTGATTTTTCAGCAAGCTGAGCCCGTACTGAGCTTTTTCGTCAGGTTTAAATGGAATGCCTGAATCCGGATGCAGAGGCATCATTGCTAAGCGTTCTTTTGGCATTAAAAAAGAAGCGGATGATACAATCCCGGGAATCCGCAAATAATCACGCACTAATTCGCCTGCTCCAAACTTGTCGTAAAACACAAAGTCAAAGTCAAATTTTTTTGATAACGTATGAACAAGCTTTAGCGTATCTAAAGACGTTTGGATGTGGATATTTAAAAAAGCGTTGATTCCTTGAGGAGTTTCAGGCTTGATGGATACACCGCTTAATAAGTCCCGGTGAGTGTGTACGATAGCCCCGGCGTTTTCAAGACGCTCTTTAAAACGCTCGGCCGTAATGTAATGAACGGTATCACCTCGGTCTGAAAAAGCTTTTACCATTCCAAGCGTTGGGTTTACGTGACCTTCAGCGGGAAAATTGATCATTAAAATGTTTGCCATTTTTTCACTTCACTTTCGGTAAGATTTCTTCAAGCGTAATCAAATATAAGGAAGTTGACAACTAATTTGGCTAGCTCATTTATCTTTTCAAACCTTATCTTTGGGTGTAAAATGTGAAAAAATATAACTTTTTTCCTAAAAAATAACATCGTTAAGCGGAAGTTATGGTAGAATTTTGAGAGCACTAGAGAGAAAGAATCATTTTTGGAGGTTACTATTTTGAGTACGTTATCAACAAATTTAGAACCGGTTTTAAAGCCTAAAAAGAAAAAAGAGTTTACTTACTTCACGCTGCTTCTATTTATCGTGTTGGGCTTTGGTCTGCAGATTATAGCTGGAATTGGAGTAGCTATTTACGATGAAGTTACGGGTTCAAATATGACGGGAATTTTATTAGAAGGACCATATGCTCTGCTGGTAGACGCGGCGTTTTTTCTAGGCGTTTCCGTGCTGTACAGGCCTGTGCGCAGATTTTTAAAGCCTATGTGGAACTTCTCAGTATTAAAAGAAAGAAAAACGTATGTATATATTGTAGTAGGCTTTTTAATTGTAGCCGCGGTGCAGTACCTGATGCTTTCATTTTTAAACGTAGAAAGCGCAGATCAGCAGCAAAAGGATTTAAATCAAGGCAGTTTTAATCAAACGCTGCTTTCGAGCTGGATATTTTTTATAAGTGTAGCAGTCATTACGCCTATTAAAGAAGAGCTGCTTTACCGGGGTGTTTTATGTGGCTTTTTAACTAAACGTCATCACGTGCTTGTAGGCATTTTCATTTCCGCTCTTGTATTCGGTCTTTTACATATTGGTTTCCCAATTACGGCTACTGTAATGGGACTTGTTTTTGCCATTATTTATTATCGAACAAAATCTATTTTCCCATCTATGATTTTACATATGCTGTGGAATGGATTAGTGAGTATAACTGTATTCTTTTAAAAGCCGCTTAAGCGGCTTTTTTATTTGGATAAAGACGCGGAATGCTTTCCGCGAATTTTCCCAACAATTAATAATCCAAGAGGGTAAAATAGTCCAAATAACAGACTGTACGGAATCCACGTATCTCTGTCCCACGTTTGTTCATATGGAATGCTTGGATACACGATAAGTGAAAATGTAACGGCAATCACGCCCAGCGGAAGAGTTAAAATTCGGTAGTTTTTAATTCAAGAATTTGAGCGAGTCCGGAAACGGTCGCATAATAGTAGAGAGACGTTTTGAAATAAAGAGATAAAAACCACATAATGGCCATGATTACTTCAATGTTTTTCAGAAAATCGGCCACTTCGATACGCTTTGCAAGTTCATAGCTTGGATATAAAGCGATACGTGTATACGTATTTCCAAGTACAAGAATGCCAAGCAATAAAATAATAATCATAATGCCTCCACCGATTAAGCTTCCTGTAAAAAAAGCGCGATTTCGCTGATCAGGTTCCGCTACGTGAGCAGGGAAAACGGTCAGCAATACAATAAAAGTGAGAGAAGTAATACTTGTAAAGAACAGAATAGATCTGATAATAGGTTTAACGCCTACCTCTAACAACGGCTGTAAATTCTCATAATGAATTTGAGGAAAGATCGAAAAAACTAAGATTAAAAACGGAATAACAAACCAAGGGAAGAGAATTTCAGCACAGCGGGCAATCGTTTCAATGCCAAGCCGAACGCCGACAGTCACAATTCCCATAAACAAAATATGAACAGCAAGCATAGGCGTTTGAATAATAATGCGAGTTGTTAGAAACGAGCCCACGTAAAACAAAACTTGACTGCAAAAAAGAAGAGTAGAAGCGACAAATAAAAGAGAGACAAACTTTCCTAGCCACTTGCCTAAAATGGCTTCGTTGAGTTCTATCAGGGTTTTATTCGGGTAAAGGCTAGAGAGTTTGATATACATCCATACAAGTAAAACGCCTACACCTACACCTAAAATAGCTGGAATCCATGCCTCTTGTTTAGAATCAGCCGTTAAGCTTCCAGGTACAACTAAAATAGTGTCGCCTAAACTATAAAAAATCACGAGTATTCGAAACTGTGCTGCGGATAATTTCATCTGACTATGCACGTTGTTCACTTCCTTTTACTTCAACAGACTGAACAAAAAATCACTAAAAGGCTTTAATAAAAAAGCAATGCCGTCCCCGGGGTTGGGGATTTCCACACCGCCGTATTTTAAACTAACAATCAACATACTTACTGTGAACAAACTCCAAAAAATTCGCTTTTCTCTTTTACTTTTCACTTTTTTTAAATAAGGTATTTCTACTAAACAAACAGCTACACAAAGTAAAAAAATCCCTAAAAATATAAGCATGTATCAACCTCAATTAGTAACCCTTCAAAAATAATAAAGGGATGTTAAAGACGCCTGTGTTTCAAAAATAGTATCACCCAAGATGGCTTCATTTACGAAAAGTAAGACTAAAGGCAGTGCAAAACCGTGTTATAATGACCAAGTTAAGCGTTATAATAGAGAAAAAACAGCATGATTACAAACAAGTAGATACATAACAAGGTAAGGATGGGAGAGAGATAGATGGCAGACGAATTCAAAAAAATGCTAGATGACAAAGAAAAGGTACAGCTTATGATCGCAGCCGTTGTCATGCTCGGAGGCCTGGTCGTTTTGTTAAAAAGCGTTGCAACGGGTCAGGCAATGGGCCAAAGATGGCTAGAAAGTAAAGGGAATGCAGACACAGATCTGTATCTTGAAACGGTAAAAAGCTACATACACCTGTATCAAATTGTGGGTGGCGTCATGTTTGGAGGAGGCCTTCTCACGTTACTTCGTGCTAAGCTAAAGAAATAAAGCGGCAGCAAAATAAAAGATCATAGTCCAAAAGAAGTATCATATCTTTTTAATAACTTAAAAAATAGTGAAAAGGAGTTATGTATGAATAATGAAGAAAATACACCGGCATATCATCTGTTTATGATGATAGGAGCGCTTGCTATGCTGATTTTTGGTGTTGTCGGTTTCTTTATTCAGTATCCTGCTACGTTAAGTTTTGTGATGTGTATTGGCGGAAGTATTATATTTTTGCTGCATTTATTTGAATATATGAAACCTAAAAATGAACTATAGCATCTTCAAACGAGGAAATCTAGAAGAAAAGGAAGATGAGAAATGCAGAAACATCGTACGTACGAAACGCTAGTTGATCTTTATCAAAAAAGCGCAAAAATTCATTATGAAATTGATTATCGAAATAAGAAATCTGTAAAAAAAGGAAACCGAGCTGCAGAAGATATGAAAAAAATTGCGCAGCTCATTCATTTATACTATCCAGGCATGCTGTTTGAATTTTCAACACTGCTGACGAATCCTACTTATCGGATTGACCTATGGGCTGCACATCATATTTTAGAAATTATGAGCTATTCACCAATGCTTGAGGACAACGCGCTTTCCGTCATTGAACGCTACGCCGATGAAAATGATTTTACGGCTTTAGGAAATCGCATGTGGTTAGGTCAGTGGAGAGAAAAACAACGCTAAAACCCATATAGGCAAACAAGAATAACTAAAAGGAAGATAGGTATATGAGTTTACGTACATTAAAGAATGGTATAGGCGTCACCATTCGAGAAGCAGAATCAAAAGATGCAGAGAAAATGATTGCTTTTTACAATCGAGTGGGAGGAGAAAGTGATTTTCTTTCATTTGGAGAAGGGGAGTTTCTTAGACCTGTTTCAGAGTATGAAGTGTTTTTAGCTTCTGTAAAACAAGAGCAAAATTCTCTTATAGTCGTGGCTGAAAAAGAAGAAGAAATCATTAGTATTGCATCCATCACCTCGCCTCAAAACCCGCGTAATAAGCATGTGGGTACCCTTGGTATCGTGGTAGACAAATCTTATAGCGGGCTAGGGTTAGGAAGACAGCTAATGATTGAGCTGATTGAATGGGCACGTATGAATAAACAAACAAAAAAAATCGAACTTGTGACGCGAGAAGATAATCAAAGAGCTATTTCTTTATACAAGCAGCTAGGGTTTCAAATAGAAGGATTAAAAGAAAAAGACACCTATATAAATGGCTTGTACTATAATACAATGCTTATGGGGCTTCATTTATAAAAAGAGGCTGGAACAAAAGTAGTTTCGTTAAAGGAAGATCCGAACGATGAATCGAGATTCTTGATGGAGAATCAACGTCGTTCGGATTTTTTTATGCTTGCGCTGTAACAAGCAGTTCAGCCCATGTATCCAATCTATTTATCTTTAGATTAGAATGATTTAGTTATACTTAAATCTCTTTTGTTTATTGTTTGTTAGCATCAGCAAATGCACTCATCGCCTCGCTCATGAATTTCGCTAATCCTTTTCCATAGCGATTGATGTTAGTTGTAAATCGCTCATCTTGCACATACATTTCTCCAAGACCTTTAAAGGCTTCTAATGAATACGTTCCAAAGTTTTTATTTAAAAATTGATACCATGTCGCAATAGCTTTTTGAGCTTCTGTAGAGGATGGTGACAGATCACGAAGCGAAGCTAAGTGAGTGTAGATACTTTCCCATTCGTTTGACATGTGCTGCTGTTCTTCTTGTGAGAAGCTTTGTACTTTTTCATTCCCTTCATCTACCCGCTGGTTTCCCCAGCGCTTTCGTGCTTCTTCTTCGTATGGGTTATGCGAAAAATCCAGTCCGTTAAACCGCTCTTTTTCGTTCATTTCAATCGCTCCTTCTTCATATTGAATCGTTTTATTAATGGTTACAATCATTTGATCGAGCCGACTGCGTTTTTCAATCAGCATGTTTTTTTGCAGTATCAACGCTTCTATGCGATTAAACGTCGGTTCTGTTATAATCTCGTGAATTTGTTTTAAAGGGAAGCCAAGTTCTTTAAAAAATAATATTTGCTGAAGCATATCGAGATTAGCCGGTGAATAAAGCCGGTAGCCGGATTCACTAACGGCATCAGGTTTTAATAGCCCGATTTCGTCATAGTGATGCAGCGTGCGGACGCTGATTCCTACTAAGTCAGCAACCTCTTTTACTTTTCTGTTCATTCTTTCATCTCCCTTCTAAAATCTACTATAAAATATAACGCAGCGTAAGGGTCAATACTAAAAAAGAAATAATTGACTTTTAGTTTATATGCATTTATATTTAATTAGCATTAACTATTTATAACATGAAATAAATAAGCAAGCCTGGAGGAATAGATGTGACAAAAAGCAATCAGTATCTTGGAGAGATTCGTTCATCGCTTCAAGTGCTATTTGAAAAAATGCAGCCTGAAATAATGGAGAGTCTAAATGAGCATGAGATGACTCCTACGCAATTATTTGTTCTTTCTTATTTAAAGAAAGTAGGGAGCAGTAAGGTTTCTCAAATTGCAGAGCTAATGGATGTCAAACCGAGCGCCGTGACTCTTTTAGTGGATCGTCTCGAACAACACAATTTTGTTGTAAGAGAACATAATAAAGAGGACAGACGAGTCGTTGATATTACCTTAACGGAGTTTGGGCATCGCAAGCTTGAAGATGTGCTGAATGGTCGAAAAGCCATTATGGACCGCTACCTTTTGCATTTAACAGAAGAAGAGCTTTCTATGATGGCTTCTATTACGAAAAAACTTGCAACGTCAGCTGCTTCTTATAAAGATAAGCAGCAGTAACAAAAAAGAGGAGAGACACACGATGGAAAATCAAAAAAATTCAAAGCGCACGCTCTTATTAATTGGGTTAATTATTGCGATGTTCTTTTCTGCACTTGATGGAACCATTGTCGGAACAGCTATGCCAAGAATTGTAGGAGACCTTGGTGGATTGAGCATGATGACATGGCTGACAACAGCCTATTTATTAACGTCGACAACGGTTGTTCCGATTGCAGGGAAACTCGCTGATTTAGTAGGACGCAGAGTAATTTATGTTACAGGACTTATTATTTTTATGGTCGCTTCTGCTCTATGTGGAATGGCAAATAACATGACAGAGCTTATTTTATTCCGTGCATTACAAGGAATTGGCGGCGGCGTTATGATGCCGATGGCAATGATTGTAATCGGTGATTTATTTACAGGAAAAGCACGAGCAAAATTTCAAGGAGTATTCGGAGGAATTTACGGTCTTGCTTCTGTCATCGGTCCACAAATTGGCGGATGGATTGTTGATTCACTGAACTGGAAATGGGTGTTTTACATCAACTTGCCGGTAGGGATACTCGCTACCGTTTTTATTGCACTGGGACTTCAAGGAAAGAAACATACGGGACCTGTTAAATTTGATGTAGCCGGTATGTTGACAATGGTTATCGGAGTAGTGAGCTTGCTTCTTGCCCTGAGCTTTGGAGGAAAAGACTACGACTGGAACTCATGGCAAATTATTAGTCTATTTACACTTGCTGTTGTTGGGGTCATAAGCTTTATCATTGTGGAAACGAAAGCGAAAGAGCCGATTCTTCCGATGTATTTATTTAAGAACCGAACGTTTACGCTTTTAAATATCATTGGCTTTTTTATGAGCATCGGCATGTTCGGAGCCATTACGTTTGTTCCGTTCTTTATGCAAGGAATCGTTGGAGTCAGCGCCTCGGAATCCGGTACCATTATGACACCGATGATGATTTCAATGATTGTAACAAGTATTATTGGAGGGCAGCTTGTTTATAAAGTTGGAATCAAGCCTCAAATTGTTACGGGTATGCTCATTATGGCAGGAGGGTTCTTCTTGTTAACAACATTAGACCTTCATACTAGCAAACTTGTTGCCACTTCTTATATGGCCATAATCGGTTTAGGAATGGGTCTTGTAATGCCAATTTTAACACTTGCTCTTCAAGAGAGCTTTTCAAAAGAAGAGCTCGGTGTGGTTACATCATCAAGTCAATTTTTCCGTTCAATTGGAGGAACGTTCGGTATTACGATCTTAGGAGCAGTAATGAATGCAAAATCAGGTACGCTTCTTACTGACAAACTCGTTCCATATTTAAACACATTGCCTGCTCAAGCAAGTGCTTTTGCAGACGGGTTTAAAAAAGCGATTGATACGAATCCTGAAAGTGTGCTGCAGATGCTGTTTAGCCCTGAGGCGCTAAAGAGTATTCCAGCTGCGCTTTCAGACAGCATTGTGCCAATTTTGAAGACCTCGCTAATGAGCGCATTGCACAGCGTCTTTTTCATGGGCTTAGCTTTTATTATTTTAGGAGCGGTATGCACATTGTTCTTAAGGCAGATCAAGCTTTCAAATAAAAAAGCTGAAGAAAAACCAGAAGAAGGCATTGTTGAAGTAGAGCCATCACATTAAAAAAAGCGCACAAATTTGTGCGCTTTTTTCTATATTAACTAGTTGTTTCATTAGGCTTACGAAGAAAAGGAGATTGTTTAGACGTGTCATACGAAATTTGATCAAGCAAATACGTTAAATATAAGTTCAGTTCAAATCGATCTTCCGACACAAAATCTGTAAGCGCTTGCTTATTATCTTTCCACATGGTAATTCCTCCTTAATTTTACATACTAATGAATGGATTTAATATCAGAAAGCAAAAGGGAAACAACGGCTTCATTTTCGTCTTTTACGGATAGAATTTGCTGATGGAGATTTAAGTTGTGCACGCGGCCTTTGCACGTTTGCAACGTCCCATCTTTATAGTAAGAAACAGTTATCGTCCCACTTTTCGTTAATTCTCGTAAAAACATTCAAGAAGCCTCCTTAAAAAAGATTACCTGCTTTAAAAGCCAGTCCTTTCATTTGAGATGAGCAAAAGGGAATTGTATGTACTGCAAGCTTCCCTTTATATTCTTCAACGTGTATGAATAGATGGAATAAAAGGTTGCTAGCTCACCTATAAACTGTCCTAAATTTCAGAATATACTGTCTTTTCCATATAGTGTTTTTTAAAAGGATTAATGTTACATTTATTATGTAACATTCTGATGAGAAAGAAAACCGTTTCTACAAAACTTCTCTAAAAATTACAAAATATTCATATTCATGTGAAGGATGTAGAATGAACAAATATAGAAGTAACTGCGTTTATAAAAAAAGTAAACATAACTTCAATTATTAATGATCTTAATACTAGTTATCAATTATATGTATTTTACTAATTTATTCTTCTCCGATAAAATGCAGGTAGACGAATTTGATAAGAATTTTCTAATGATTTATATAATTAAATTTGATATAATCTATAGGAATAATAATGTATGAAAGGAAACATCATTGATTAATTAGACACAGGTATTAAATGTTGTTGAAGATGATTCGTAAAAGCATACATATTTAAATTATATATTTTTGTGAGGTGGACAGTGTTGCAACTTAAGGTAGTAAACAGCCCTTTTAATCAAGAACAAGCAGATTTGCTTAATCGCCTTCTGCCGACATTAACAGAAGCACAAAAAATGTGGTTGAGCGGTTATTTAACAGCAGCTCAATCTACGTCTGCCGAAGGAACGCCAGACGTTTCTACAGCAGCGCCTGCTCAAACGAAACAGACAGTTTCAAAAGACGTAACGATTCTTTATGGATCACAAACAGGAAATGCTCAAGGACTTGCTGAAAATACAGGCAAAACGCTTGAAGCAAAAGGCTTTAATGTAACTGTATCTTCTATGAATGATTTCAAACCAAATAATTTAAAGAAACTTGAAAATTTATTAATTGTCGTAAGTACACATGGAGAAGGAGAGCCGCCTGATAATGCGCTATCTTTCCATGAATTTCTTCACGGCCGTCGAGCGCCAAAACTTGAGAACTTCCGTTTCTCTGTTTTATCGCTTGGAGACAGCTCATACGAATTTTTCTGTCAAACAGGAAAAGAATTTGATGTGCGCTTAGCAGAACTTGGCGGTGAAAGACTGTATCCGCGCGTTGACTGTGATTTAGATTTTGAAGAGCCCGCAAATAAATGGCTTAAAGGTGTTATTGACGGATTAAGCGAAGCGAAAGGACACAGCGCTTCGGCAGCTGTTCCAGCGGAAGCTCCTGCAGGAACTTCACCATATTCAAGAACAAACCCTTTTAAAGCAGAAGTGCTTGAGAACTTAAACTTAAACGGCCGCGGATCAAATAAAGAAACGCGACACTTAGAACTATCTCTAGAAGGTTCAGGTTTGACGTATGAACCAGGAGACAGTTTAGGTATTTATCCTGAAAATGACCCGGAGCTTGTTGATCTTCTTCTTAACGAATTCAAGTGGGATGCAAGTGAAAGTGTAACGGTTAATAAAGAAGGAGAAACGCGTCCTCTTAGAGAAGCGCTAATCTCTAATTTTGAAATTACCGTTTTAACAAAGCCGCTTTTAAAGCAAGCAGCTGAGCTTACTGGAAACGATAAGTTAAAAGCCCTTGTAGAAAATCGCGAGGAATTAAAAGCATACACACAAGGCCGTGATGTAATTGACTTAGTTCGTGACTTCGGTCCATGGAACGTATCGGCACAAGAGTTTGTAGCCATTCTACGTAAAATGCCAGCGCGTCTTTACTCGATTGCAAGCAGCTTATCAGCAAACCCTGATGAAGTTCATCTAACAATCGGAGCGGTACGCTACGAAGCGCATGGACGCGAGCGTAAAGGTGTTTGTTCAGTCCTTTGTTCAGAACGTTTGCAGCCAGGCGATACGATTCCTGTATACCTTCAAAGCAATAAAAACTTTAAGCTTCCTCAAGATCAAGAAACGCCAATTATTATGGTAGGACCTGGTACAGGTGTGGCTCCGTTCCGCTCATTTATGCAAGAGCGTGAAGAAACAGGGGCAAAAGGAAAGTCATGGATGTTCTTTGGAGATCAGCACTTCGTAACAGACTTCCTTTACCAAACAGAATGGCAAAAGTGGTTAAAAGATGGCGTACTGACAAAAATGGACGTGGCGTTTTCACGCGATACAGAAGAAAAAGTATACGTACAAAACCGTATGCTCGAACATAGTAAAGAATTATTCCAATGGTTAGAAGAAGGCGCATCTTTTTATGTGTGCGGAGATAAAACAAATATGGCACGCGACGTGCACAACACGCTAGTTGAAATTATCGAAACAGAAGGCAAGATGAGCCGTGAACAGGCGGAAGGTTACCTTGCTGAAATGAAGAAACAAAAACGTTATCAGCGTGATGTATACTGAGGATTGAAAGGAGATTTTCAACATGGTAAACAAAATTTTAAAAGCGCCCGAAGGTCCTCCAAGTGACGTTGAGCGCATAAAAGATGAAAGTAATTATTTGCGCGGTACATTAGGAGAAACAATGCTAGACCGCATTAGCTCAGGTATTTCTGAAGACGATAATCGTTTGATGAAGTTCCACGGAAGCTACTTGCAAGATGACCGAGATCTTCGTAACGAACGCCAAAAACAAAAGCTAGAGCCAGCTTACCAATTCATGCTTCGAGTCCGTACGCCAGGCGGTGTTTCAACACCAGAACAGTGGCTAGTGATGGATGATTTGGCACAAAAATACGGAAATGGAACGTTAAAGCTGACAACTCGTCAGGCATTCCAAATGCACGGAATTTTAAAGTGGAACATGAAGAAAACGATTCAAGAAATTCATGCTTCGTTATTAGATACAATTGCAGCTTGCGGAGATGTAAACCGTAACGTAATGTGCAATCCGAATCCCTATCAGTCAGAAGTACACGCTGAAGTATTCGAATGGTCAAAAAAATTAAGTGATTACTTATTGCCTCGTACAAGAGCGTACCACGAACTTTGGCTAGATGAAGAGAAAGTGATCAGCACACCGGAAGTGGAAGAAGAAGTGGAACCAATGTATGGTCCGCTCTATTTGCCAAGAAAGTTCAAAATTGGCGTAGCTGTTCCACCGTCTAATGATATTGACGTGTATTCACAAGACCTTGGCTTTATTGCCATTTTAGAAGACGAGAAACTTGTTGGGTTTAACGTAGCAATCGGCGGCGGTATGGGTATGACGCACGGAGATAAAGCAACTTACCCTCAGCTTGCAAAAGTGATTGGGTTCTGTCGACCTGATCAAATTCTAGAAGTAGCTGAAAAAATCATTACGATTCAACGTGATTATGGAAACCGCTCTGTACGTAAAAACGCGCGTTTTAAATACACGGTTGATCGTCTTGGATTAGAAACGGTAAAAGAAGAGCTTGAAAATCGTCTGGGCTGGAGCTTAGACGAAGCAAAATCTTATCACTTTGATCATAACGGCGACCGCTACGGCTGGGAAAAAGGTGTAAAAGGAAAATGGCACTTTACTCTTTTTGTTCAAGGTGGACGTATTGCTGACTTTGAAGACTATAAGCTTATGACGGGTCTTCGTGAAATTGCAAAAATTCATAGCGGTGATTTCCGTTTAACGGCCAATCAAAATTTAATTATCGCGAACGTATCAACTGAAAAGAAAAAACAAATTAGTGACCTCATCGAACAATATGGATTAACTGACGGCAAGCATTATTCGGCTCTTCGCCGCAGCTCATTAGCTTGTGTATCGCTTCCAACTTGCGGGCTTGCGATGGCAGAAGCTGAGCGTTATTTACCAGTTCTTCTTGAGAAAATTGAAGCAATTGTAGATGAAAACGGCCTTCGCGATAAAGAAATTACTATTCGTATGACGGGCTGTCCTAACGGCTGTGCACGTCCTGCTTTAGGTGAAATTGCTTTTATCGGTAAAGCGCCGGGTAAATACAATATGTATCTTGGAGCAGCATTTGATGGCAGCCGCTTAAGTAAAATGTACCGTGAAAATATCAGTGAAGAAGAAATTTTAAACGAGCTGCGCGTCTTGCTTCCTCGCTATGCAAAAGAAAGAGAAGAAGGCGAGCACTTTGGTGACTTTGTCATCCGCGCTGGTGTAATCGAAGCTGTAACAGACGGCACGAATTTCCACGCGTAATATGTATAAAGGGACTTTTCTAACTTACAGAAAAGTCCCTTTTTCTATTTTAATATTCTCTAACAAATACAGCTACTCCAAATACCCCTAATCTTTCAGCAGTAATTTGTTCAAAGCCGTTGTCAAGTAAACAATGAGCTGCAGTGCGGTAGCGCTGACCTTGAGCTAACAAACGTCCGCAAGGATTTGCGCTGCCGATTACTGTTGCTTCTACGACAGTACGAGGAGCTTGTCTATCCAAAGGATTTCGCTCCCACAGAATTGTTACCACATCCGGAGGACGTGGGATAGATACATTTCCTGTGTGTTCATGCATAGCCATCACCTCCTTACACTATAGTAAATGCAAAAAATGACAGAATGCTTGTACACACGCTGATTTTTATTAAAAAAGGCGTTCAACTATGCTTAACTCGGCTAATTTCATAGCAATGAGGTGACTAATAGAAACGGATGGTATAAAAAAGAATGCTATAATGTAAAAGAAAGGAACTTTTATCAAGGAGGGAGAAACATGCAGCAAAAACGAGTAGCGGTTATTACAGGGGGAGCAAGCGGAATTGGCAAAGAAACTGCCTTAAAGTTTGCGCAAAAAGGAGACGCGGTGGTCATTGCTGATTATGATAAAGGGAAAGGAAAAGAGGCCCTTCAAAAAATTGAAGAAGCTGGAGGGAGCGCTTTATTTATACAAACGGACGTCACAAAGTTTGAAGAAGTGGAAGCACTGATTGAAGAAACCGTGAATCGCTTTGGGCGAATTGATGTGATGTTTAACAATGCAGGTATTGGACACCCTACATCTATTTTAGATCAAGACTTAGAAGAATATCACCGTATTATTAATGTGAATCAGCACGGCGTTACATACGGGATTATGGCAGCGGGCAGGAAAATGAGAGAGTTAGGTATTAAAGGCGTCATTATCAATACGGCATCTATTTTTAGCTTCTTAGCCTCACCCGGTACCTATGCCTATCACGCAACGAAAGGAGCTGTTGTGATGATGACGAAATCAGCTGCGCTAGATCTCGCTAAATACAGTATTCGCGTCGTCGCCGTTGCGCCAGGATTTGTTGATACGCCCATTATTCAAGGCTATAAAGACAACGGTATGATTGAAGGAATGAAAGCGAAAACGATGAGCAGAGAGCTCACTACACCAAAACAAATTGCAGATATGGTTTATTTGCTTTCCTTAGAAGAAGCGGGAGCTGTAAACGGCAGCGTCATCATGGCTGATGATGGGTATGCGGCATTTAAATAAAATGAAAAAGGATTCTTTTTAAGAAAAGAATCCTTTTTTTATTATGTAGCAGGCAGGGAACTATAAACAAACGTATCGTGAGCTTTTCCGTTTTGATACATATAGTTTTTTAACACGCCTTCTTTTTGAAACCCGAGCTTTTCAAGCACATGCTGTGATGCTTTGTTTTCAAGAAACACAACAGCTCCAATCCGCACTAGCTGAAGGGTATCAAAGCCATAAGCCATAACAGCCGAAGCAGCTTCTGAAGCATAGCCGTGCCCCCAGTGCTGAGGGTGTAGCTCATAGCCAATTTCCGCGCGCTTATGCTTTTGGTTCCACTGATTAAATCCAACTGTCCCGATTAATTCCCCCGTATCGAGCCGTTCAATTCCCCAGCGCACGCCTTTTTGATTTCTGTAATTGTCAGCAAAAATATCAATTAGAACCAGAGCTTCTTGAATAGTTGTGAATTTTTCTTGCCCGTAATATCTAATAACGTCTTTCTGAGAGAAGCAGTCAAAAATACTATCTGCATCGACTTCTGTTATTTCACGAAGTGTAGTGCGAGGTGTAAGAAGAATAGGAAACATACTTTTCTCCTTTCTATTTTATATAGAAAGATTTCGTCAGCTCAGGGAAAATACCTTTTATTTTATTTTTCTGTTATAAATTAAGTAGAAATACGGGCTAAACGACTAAGAAAAAGATGGGAACAACTTCTAAATAACGCAAACAGTTGTTACGTACTAGCCCTAAAAAAAGTATACTAAAAAAACAAATAGAGCTAGCTGCACGTAGAGCAGCTAGCTTTCCTACAGGAAAGAACCTATTTTTTAGTTAACTGATTGCGATCTTCAATTTGAGGAGGCTCTTCAAGCCATCCGTTTTGAATCATGATTTTACCGCCTTCTTTTGCCAAACTGTAAATGTCTTTTGCAAGCTGGAGCATCTTTAATGGCAAATCACTTCTTAAACTAAAGGCTCCTCCTAAAGCGTTACTCCCCAGACCGAACGTACTCAAAAGACTCGTATTGTACATCATCAGCTTATCTGAAAAAGGAGGAACGGTTGAATTCGTCGCTTTTCCGGCATGAGTAGCCGGAGGTTCTATGTAGCTATGGCGTAAAATATCACCTAGTTCTGTTTCAATTTTCTTCGAAAGCTTCATACCCCTGACAAAATGCTGCTGTGCCTCTTTATTGTTGGCCACTTGAGCAAAACCAATCATCAGCTGCATTCCTACAAGATTTGTATCAACAGCATGTTGAATGAGTGACACTTCAATGGTATTCAACGATCTTTTTTCGCTAAACCAGCTCAATCCGCCTATATAATTTTGCGCATGGACAAAATGGACTTCCTTAGGCATAGAAACGTATGGGGGTTTTGCGATGACACCCGTTTCTAACAATACTTGTGTGGATTGATTGTATATGTCCTGTGCTTCTGCTGTTGCCTCTACGAAGAAATTCCGGATATCTTCTCGGTAAGACATGGTCGAATGCAAAGCAAACAGTCCTGTTTCAATTTGAGACATTAAGCGTATATACATGACTTCGAACATATGATCGTATAGCTTAGGGACTCCTACATTCACGTCATCTTTCGTAAAACCAATTGGGATAACAGCGCCTTCGTTCTCAAATATTTCTTTAATTTGCGCTACACTTTTTAAAGATCGGCTGTAATATAGCTCAAAAAGTTCTTTGTAATCCTGTTTATCTTCCAGAAAATATTCTAAAAACCTCAAAATCATCGTTTTTTCCTGATAAGTCATCCATAAGTTAGCAAGCTCTGAGGACGTGAGCGGCGGAAGTTTTGATGTGCTCATTGTACACATTCCTCCTGAAAATAGTGATAGGTAAATATGTATAGCTTCATTAGTATTTCTTTTATTTATAGGAATATTCTTCTTTTTAATTTATTGAAAAGCTTCAGTAGCGGTTATTATAGTAAGATAATTGAAGGAAATGAAGCTTACCAACAAGTCAGTTGTATGATAACTGATATGAATAAAACTGAGTTTTTCTATTACTTTAAATAATTTGACAATTGGTGTTATTCTTACTATTATGGAAACATAAGTTTTACATATATTGCTAGAGTTCAGCACAAATTCTAGCAGCACCATAAGTAAGGAGCTTACGATGAAGCACATTGTCCAAGCAACAGATCATCCTAGAACGAAAGATACATTAAAAGAAGATTTACGCAGGTTAGGCATAACAAAAGGGATGACTATCATGGTTCATTCTTCGCTATCTTCATTAGGGTGGGTAAACGGAGGTTCAGTAGCCGTTGTTCAAGCTTTAATGGAGACAGTGACAGAGGAAGGAACGATCGTGATGCCGTCACAGTCGGTCGATCTTTCGGATCCATCAGAATGGGGCAATCCGGCTGTGCCAAAAGAGTGGTGGAAAACTATTCGGGAAACGATGCCTGCATATGATCCAGCTCATACACCAACAAGCGGGATGGGACAAATCGTGGAAACTTTTCGAACATATCCTGGTGTAAGAAGAAGCAGCCATCCAATGTATTCATTCGCCGCTTGGGGAAAGGACAGCGAAGACATCTTAAGAGATCATCCTCTTGAATTTAGTTTAGGCGAAAATTCTCCTCTTGAAAGGCTTTACAAAAAACATGCCTTTGTTTTATTATTAGGTGTCGGGTTTGGAAATAATACTTCTTTTCATCTAGCAGAATATCGGATTCCATATCGAAATGTAATTCAAAAAGGGTCTCCAGTTATGGATTCAGGAAAGCGAGTATGGAAGACGTATAAAGAATTAGAGTTTCGAGAAGAGCTGTTTGAAGAGATAGGTGAAGCGTTTATTGAAGCAAAAAGAATAAAAGCTGAAAAAATCGGTTCAGCACGTGCATACTTCTTTTCAATGCATAAAGCCGTCGATTTTGCTGAAACGTATTTGAAAGCGCTATAATGAGCGCTTGTATGCTTTCTAAGTTGTCTGTATATCAGACAACTTGAAGTGAGACAAACAAGAGTCCCGCCGTCTCTAGACTTTATATTAACAAAGCGCAGCAGTCGTTTAAGCAAGATAGTTTACTTTTTATGTTTCTTGTTTCATAATGGCACTTGTCTGTGAATTTATTCGGTCAGGTTGTCTTACAATTATGGAGATAAAAAGCAAGTGTTAAATAAATTCATTAAAAAATTTAAATGTATAGAAAAAAAGGAGAGAATACAATTATGTCACTACGTGATCAAGCACTACATATGCATCAAGAAAAACAAGGTAAGTTAGAAGTTAAATCAAAAGTTGAAGTTCAAAACGCTCAAGATTTAAGCTTAGCTTACTCTCCGGGAGTAGCAGAACCTTGTAAAGAAATTCATGAACATCCAGAAACGGTGTATGATTACACAATGAAAGGAAACATGGTCGGCGTTGTGACAAATGGTACTGCTGTTCTTGGTCTTGGAAACATCGGACCTGCGGCTTCACTTCCCGTTATGGAAGGAAAAGCAATTTTATTTAAAAGCTTTGCAGGCGTAGACGCATTCCCAATTGCCCTTGATACAACAGATACAGATAAAATTGTTGAAACTGTGAAATTAATGGCTCATACATTCGGAGGCATTAACTTAGAAGATATCGCAGCTCCACAGTGTTTTGAAATCGAAGAGCGCCTGAAAAAAGAAGTAGATATTCCTGTGTTCCATGATGATCAGCACGGTACAGCAATCGTAACAGTAGCAGGACTTGTAAATGCATTAAAAATTGTAAACAAATCAATGGAAGACTTAAAAATCGTCTTAAACGGAGCAGGAGCTGCCGGCATTGCCATTACAAAACTTCTTTATTCTTACGGCGTACGTGACATGATTATGTGTGATACAAGAGGTGCTATTTATGAAGGACGCCCTCAAGGTATGAACAAAGTAAAAGCGGAAGTGGCTTCTTATACAAATGTAAACAAAGAAAGCGGTACGCTAAGCGATGTAATTAAAGGCGCAGATGTATTTATCGGCGTATCTGCAGCAGATGCATTATCTCAAGAGATGGTTAAATCAATGAATGGAGATGCAATTATCTTTGCGATGGCAAATCCTAATCCAGAAATCAAGCCGGACGCTGCAAAAGAAGCAGGAGCGGCTGTTATTGGAACAGGTCGTTCAGACTTCCCTAACCAAGTAAACAACGTTCTTGCATTCCCTGGAATCTTCCGCGGTGCGTTAGACGTTCGCGCTACTCATATCAACGAAGAAATGAAAAAAGCTGCTGTTGAAGCAATTGCAGCCCTTATTACAGAAGAAGAGCTAAACGCAGATTACGTTATCCCTGGACCATTTGATCCTCGCGTAGCGCCAGCTGTAGCAGAGTCTGTAGCAAAAGCGGCAATGGATTCAGGCGTTGCCCGCATTACAATTGATCCAGCACGTGTAAAAACACATACAGAACAATTAACAAAAATCGAAAACTAATAACGGTAAAAAAGCCCTTTGAAACGCTGTTTCAAAGGGCTTTTTGTTTTAAAGACCTGCTGTAACCGCTGTGAAATCTAAACGTAACACCATTTCATCTCCCATATGATGTACAATAAAGAGAAAAGAACCCAGGTTTTGTATCATAAAGGGAGGAACAAAGATGTACACCGTATTTTCAACATTTAATGTACCGGATGAAAAAGCTGAAGAAGTGATTGGAATTTATAAAAATCGTTCAAAATCAGTCGACGAGGCTCCAGGATTTGTAGACTTTCTACTTCTTCAAAACGATAAGCGAGCAGGGGAGCTCACCGTTCAGCTTACATTTGATACGAAAGAGAATTATTTAAGCTGGGTACGAAGCGAAGATTTCAAGCGTATTCATGATTTAGAGAAAAAGTACCCTGATCAAGAACTGGCAGCTGTCATCCCAAAAGTTTCTCAGTACAAAGTGGTGGCACGATGAGTTCACTTCCCGTTAATAAGATCGTCGAAAGAGTAACGGAGAAAATCTACGAGTTAGAACCTTCTTTGCTCGAAAAATTCGGAGAGCGCGGCAAAGAAAGATGTTATGAAGATAATCATTATCATATGAAGTATCTTGAGACAACATATAAGTTAGACAACCTGCAAATTTTTACGGACTATGCCTTATGGTTAAACAATTTACTCACAAGTAGAGGCATGAAAACACAGCATATTATTGATAATTTTAAGTTTATACAAGAAGCGCTGTTTGAATTAGATAATTACGGTGATAAACAAGTACAGGCTTACGTGACTTACTTAGAAGAAGCAAATCATATACTGAAGCAACAGCAGCTTTAAAAAAGAGGCTAGGACAAAAGTGTTTTAGTTAAAAGAAAATCCGAACGGTTTTGATTCTTGATAGAGAATTTAACCCGTTCGGATTTTTTCATTGGTAGGGTGAACGTAGGTTTCCTGTATGTAGATGCTTCTAGCTGTTGATTGGAGTAATGTAGTTATATTTCACTTTTTTGTTTTACATATGTATAAAGGTGGAAATAAAAAAGAAAAAGGAGAATACATATGCAAAAACAGCTAACAAAAGGAATCCTGTCCTTAGTCACTCTATGTATGATTGGAAGTGCGGCAGCTTGTTCAGGTGAACCAGCTAACAAGACAAAATCTGATAATCATAAAGCAGAGGAAAAACCAATTGAAGACCGTCAAGAATTAACAAAGCTACAGCAGTATTCCAACGACCCAGACATTAAAGAGGGGAAAGAAGAAGATTTTGACTTGATCGGTACGTTAAAAAAAGACGCTGAAAAAGAAATGACGCTGAATATTGATGATCAACTCGTTAAAGTACCAAAAAGCTCTAGGATGGAAGTGGAAGGCTCACGGCTAAAAGATATGCTTAATAAAGAAGTAGAAGCTGAAATTGACGCAGCTAAACAAGAAGCAATTAGTATTGAATTAACTCCAAAAGCAAAAGCAGATAAAGATGGCGTGTATGAACAAGATGGAGACGAACGTAAAATTGTGGGTATTTTTATAGAAGAAAGTAACAAACATATAACGGTAAAAGTTCCAAGCGGCAAAAAAACGTATCAAAAAAGCACTGACTTTGAAAAAGAAGAAAAAGGCAGTTTAAAAGAAAAGACGGTATACCTTGAAATCAACTCAGCTAACGAAGTAGAAAGTATAGAAAAAGAGGACCGTGAATAAATAAAGCTACACTTCTTCTTTCCCTCCTTGCTCTCTTGACTTTTTGAACTGTGTCACTTAACGTTACAGTAGAGAAAGAAAAAAGGTGGTTTATGGAAGATGAACAGTGAATTTACCATTGCCGTGCACAGCTTAGTGTTCCTAGCAAATTTACCAGATCACCGAGCAAGCAGTGAATCGATTGCTTATAATATCTGTACCAATCCTGCACGGGTTCGGAAAATAATGAGTACACTCAGAAAAAACAACTTGGTTCGGACAAAAGAAGGGCTAGGCGGCGGTTATACTTTAGGCTGCAGCCCTGCTGAAATAAGTCTTGGGGTGATTTACCGAGTTATATCGACAGGAACGCTAAAGCCTCACTGGTGCAGCGGCGACCCTGACGCTGACTGTATTGTCAAATCAAACATTCAGACAGTGATGGACGACATTTTTACAGAGAGTGAGCAAAGTGTAATTAGGCATTTAGATCAAATTACGATCGAAGACGTGCTGAAAAAAGTTAAAACTGCTCACTAAAAAGCACCTTGCTCATGCAAGGTGCTTTTGTTATGACTCTTTGGAAGCGGCTGTTTCAGCCGCTGCTGCTTTTAAGCTGTCATTTACTTTTCTTCCATTCTCTAAATACTCTGTTTTGAAGCCGCTTTTTAAAGCCCATGTGTAGAAGAGAAGAGAAACAACAACAATAATTCCCATATCCCATCCATATTTAATAACGTTAAGGCCCCCAAACTTTTCGCTTCCAAGCCATGAAATAGTCATCATACACAGTAAGTATACAACCATCCATACGCCACCTTTGAAGTTCTGGCGGAATCCCTTCCATTTAGCCTTTGCTTGATAATAAAAATAAATAGGCAGGCCGATTAAAATAATAAACAAAACTTGTCCAGTTAGCGGCCAGCGTGCCCAATATAGCGTTAATGAAGCAAAAATAAAGCCGAGCGGCGCAATAATGCTTAATCCTTTTAAACGAAGGGGACGATATAAATCGCTTCCAGTTCGTCTTAGCGTCATAACCGTAACAGGACCTGTAATGTAAGAAATAAGCGTAGCGACTGAAATAATTTCAGCAAGCACGCCCCAGCCCCGAAATAAAAACAAAAAGACAAGAGCAACAGCTAAGTTAAAAAACATGGCTTGACGCGGAACACCATAAATAGGATGAAGACGTCCTAGAACACTTGGCAAATATTTATTTTGTTCCATACCATAAATCATTCGAGCAGTAGTAGCTGTATACGTAATACCTGTTCCAGATGGTGAAACAAACGCATCTGCATACAGGACAATGACAAGCCAGTTAATGTTAAGGGCAATGGCTAAATCTGCAAATGGAGAGTTAAAATTTAAATGACTCCATCCCTTCGCAATATCAGAAGGATTTACCGCACCGATAAAAGCAATTTGAAGAAGCAAATAAATGACTGTAGCCACTAAAATTGAGCCTACAACCGCAATTGGAATAGATCTCCCAGGATTCTTTGCTTCTCCAGCCATATTAATAGGGCTTTGAAAGCCGTTAAAAGCGAATACAATTCCAGATGTAGCAACAGCTGTTAGCACACTAGCCCAGCCGTTTGGTGCGATGCTGCTTCCAGAAGTGAAGTTCTCGCCGTGAAAGCCGACAAATAAAAGTGCTCCAATTGTAAGTCCCGGTATAACAATTTTAAAAATAGTGATTAACGAGTTGGCCTTGGAAAATAGTCCAACTGTCCAATAATTCAGTAAAAAGTAAATAATCAATAGCACAGTAGCGATAGCTAATCCTTCGCCAGTTAACGTTCCTTTTTCTACGAGGTGGCTTGTCCACTGTGCCCACTTCCAAGGCCACGAACTCATATACTGTACAGAAGCTACTGCTTCGACTGGAATAACGGATACAATCGCAATCCAGTTTGCCCAAGCAGCGATAAAACCAATAAACGAACCGTGTGAGTACTGCGTATACTTGACCATCCCGCCGGCTTCGGGAAACATGGATCCTAATTCACTGTAAGAAAGTGCAATAAATAAAATAACAACCATTCCAATGACCCATGATAAAATAGCAGCCGGCCCTGCAATTTGAGCTGCTCGCCACGCTCCAAATAACCAGCCGGAACCAATAATTGATCCAAGTCCCGTCATGGTTAACGCGAATGTTCCCATTCTTCGATGTAAATTGTTCATCTGACTAACACCTTTCATGTAAAATAAGTCTTTCATTTAAACATTGTTGCTTTATTATTATTATTCTGAAATCTTTGGTTGTCAACTTTTGTCGTTACAGGCAGTTCTTAATGCCTATTGATTTCCAGTTATGCAGGAAAGCTATCCTCAACCTTTCTGTCACGGTAATTAAAGCGCTTTACTTTCTTTTTCATCCTACAGGAAACCCTACAAAAATAGATAAAAACCGACAAAAAGTTATCAAGTTCATATCTTATGCACTAGCAATATGAAAAAATTAGGGGATAAGTGATAGTTATATTCCCTAAATATGTGAAGAGAAAACGCGCTTCATAATAAAGCCCCTTTTGAATAGAGGAATAAATACCTTCAAAAGGGGGGAGAGTTGGAATTTTATCTTTCTTGATGTTTATACTCGAGTAGTTTTACGACGTTTTCTACATCATTTTCAGCAGAAAGTTCGTTGATATTCACTTTATAAATAAGCGTATCCGTTGCAAAAAATTCATCTTCTCCCTCGGGTTTTACTTTTAAGTTTAAGATTTTCACCCGCACAATATGAGTGAACTTACCGCCTTTGCCGGGCTGTATTTCACCCATTTGTATCCCGATATCATCTTTTTTAATAGGTCGAACTTTTACTTTTTTATGCTGTTTACCGTAAACCTTCTCATAATGAGAAGTAATATCTTGATGTACCCAAGGTTCAAGAGATTGATAAATAAAATCTTTTACAACAGGCTGACTTACGTGTGATTCTATATTTTCTTCTGGTATATTTTCTTCTGCGGAAATGGAAAGCGTAAAACAAAAAAAGACAAATGCTGCTAAAAATAAAAATTTTCCCACGAAAAAACCCACCTTACCTGTTCGTTTATGTAGCTGATTTTCTAAATCTGCCTCTTTATCTTTTGAACAAAGGCAGGAAGGTATGCACAATTTTTTTGTGGAATTTACCTTATTTAAAATCAATTTAGTTTAAATAAAATATGTTCTAAATAATTGATTAAAAATTCAAATGTGGTTTACGTACAAAAAATAGCCAAGTGCGCCTTTACATAGGGGAACTTGGCTATTTTCATGAACATTTTATGCTGCTGTTTTCTTATTGCTTTTAAAAATAAAATAAAGAGCTAATAACATAAATGCTACACCAATCCAGCGGGATAGATCAAAGGATACTTCCTTGCTTCCAAACCAGCCAAAATGGTCGATAATCATACTTGCAAATAACTGACCGATAACAGTTGAGATATTAGCTGCTGTCACACCAATTTTAGGTACAGCTAAAACCGTTAGAAATAAATAAGATGCTCCGAATAAAGCGCAGGTAAGCTGCCATTTAGGGACATCGAAAACCGAGAGAATGTTTCCTTGACCAAAGAACACAACGACAATTGTTAAAATCATGGCACCTGTCGCAAAGGTTAAAAAAGCTGTTTCAAACGTACCTGTTTTTTTACTTAGTGTCCCGTTAATAGAAGACTGAGCGCTTAGCGTTAATCCTCCTATTAAGGTAAGTATCACCATCAATAAACTCATCGTAAAACCCTCCTAGAAAATAAGTACAAGCGCAATTCCCATACATACAATAGCCATTACGCGTTCTTTGTTAATTTTAATTTTACTGCTGCCAAGCCAACCAAAATGCTCAATGATCATGCTTGTAATCATTTGACCCACAATAACAGCAACCATTGAAACCCCAATTCCAATAAAGGGGATACTAATTACTAGAATTGTTAAATAAACCGTACCTAATAAACCGCCGGTTAAATTCCACTTAGGTGCTTTTAAGACGTAAGGTAGATCTCCTTTTCCAGCAAATAAAGTGGTCAGACCTAAAATGAGCGTTCCCATGATAAAAATATAATAACTGCTTTCAAGTTTCCCCACTGTTTTTCCAAGTTCTCCGGCAATAGCGCCTTCCATACTTAAAGCAGCGCCGCCTAGAACCGCAACCAAATAAACCAACAACTTCACGTTTATCACTCCAATATTTCTTTATATTTGTATATCTAGAAAAATAGATATACTGAATGAAAAAAACTCGTTAAAGTTTTTTTCGTAAGAATGAAGAAAGCTCTTGAAGCGTTTCTTCATTTCGGCGATAGTATGTCCATTGACCGTGCCGAATTGACTCTAACAAACCTGCTTTTTGCATCATGGAAAGATAACTAGACACTGTGGACTGAGACAGCTGAGCTTTTTCCTGAATATCTCCCACGCAAACACCGCCTCTGCTGCTGACCTCCTTAGGCAAATGTGCTTGTTTGTCTTTAAAATGCTTTTCAGGTTCTTTTAACCACTCCAATATATTTAATCGAGTTTCATTAGATAATGCTTTAAAGATATCAATAGGTTTCATACTTATTATTTTATTCGTCACAGCTCAGATGTCAAATGTTCAAGTTTGCATTTTATAGTTGAATAACAAGCAATGCGTTGAATTATAACAGCTGTGAACAAAAAGTCAACTTATAATAGAGTATAAAAAAGAACGGTTTACCCAGCGCTTTTTCTATTTATATGATCAAGAAGTATCTTATTCTTTTGAGTAGAAAAGGTGACATATTCCTTATTTTTCAAGGGGTAGTTTAGTAAAATAGAAAAAAGTGAATAACAAAGGAAGCTAGTCTATTTACTCAGGGGGAGGGCTGCATATGCAAGGGAAAACAAAACAAGTGCGCTTTCGTAATATGGTAGCGTATGGATTTGGGGATTTGTTTGGCGGAGGATCCTTTTTTATTATCGGCACATTATTTATGGTTTTTTTAACGGATGTAGTCGGGCTTTCTCCTGTAGAAGCAGGAACGATTGTAGCTCTTGGAAAAGTGTGGGATGCTTTGTTAGATCCAACCATTGGGTACATATCTGATCATCTTCAGACAAAAAAAGGACGAAGAAGAGTCTTTTTTCTTTTTGGAATCATTCCAGTTGCTATCACGTTCAGTATGCTGTGGATTCCTATTGAAGGCTCGCATATGTTCAAATACACCTATTTTATCTTAGCTTATCTTTTATTTAACACGGCGTTTGGTATGGTCATGGTTCCTTACAATACGCTAGCAGCGGAGATGACGACAGATTATAGTATTCGTTCAAAAATGACGGGAATACGCATGGTCTTTTCACAAGGCGCTTCATTTTTAGGCGCTTTCTTCCCAAAACGAATCATTGATGCGTTTCCAGGTGGACAAGGATATTTAATCATGGGCATTATCTTTGGTCTTCTTTTTGCTCTTCCATGGATTTTTGTCTATAAAGGAACTTGGGATAGCGGAGAAGTAGTGGAACGAAAAAAGAAAAGCGGATTTTGGTTAGAATTTAAGCAGCTTTTTATCAGTTTTGGAAGTGCATTTAAAAATAAGTCGTTTAACGTGTATCTTGCCATGTACTTAGCATCTTACATTGCAATGGATGTATTTAATGCTCTTTTCTTTTATTTTATTGCCTATTACATGCTGCGCGAAGCTATTTATGCAGACACCCTAAGCTTTGTGCAAATTACACAAGTGCTATTTATTCCTCTTGTTACGTACATAGCCATTAAGTTAGGAAATAAATTAACCTATAACTTCAGCATGATCATCTGGGGAACGGGCATTGTTTTATTCAGTTTCCTAACAACAGACAGCTCTTTAGTTCTTATTTACTTAGCAGCATTTTTCTTAGGAAGCGGTCATTCTGGAGCGATTATGATTCCATGGAATGTACTGCCGTTCGTATCAGATGTAGATGAAATGATTACGACAAAAAGAAGAGAAGGCGTGTATGCAGGGCTGATGTCGTTTATTCGAAAATCTTCTCAGGCGCTTGCGATTTTTCTTGTTGGTGTTGCCTTAAAGGATATTGGCTATGTACCAAACGCCGAGCAGTCAGCGTCTACGCTAGCCGGCTTGCAAAAGCTGTTCATGATTGTACCTACTATTTTGATTCTCGCTGGAATTATCGCAACCATATGGTTTAAAATAAGTCCGGAAAATCACAAAATCTTATTAACTGAAATTCAAAGAAGAAAAAAGGGAGGCCGAGCGAAAGACGTTACTCCTGAAGCGAAAGCGGTTTGTGAAAGTTTAACGGGTTATAAATACGAACAGCTTTGGAAAGACGTAACCATTTCAAAAGAAATTCGAGATAAAACGGTTGTTTAACCTATAACTTCGCGAAAAAGCGCAAAATTTTCAGCGCAAACAATCGCTAATTATATCCAATAAGAAACTTCCTCTGACGTATTGCCTTTTGACAAGAAAAGAAATTTTCCTGTCTATCGACTCATTTTTCAGGTGAATTTTAGAAAAGAAGGATTTCTTGCCATTAAAGATGTGCAATTTGGCACGTCTTGATAGGGTGGATTGTACAACTTATAATAAAACTATAAACTAGCCACAGGCGCTTTTAAGGCGCAGGTATAAATTAGAAAGAAGGAAGGTACAGTTTATGCCAATTCGATATGTTTGTCCACAATGCCAAGGAGCCGGTAAGAAATTTGGATTGATAAAGTGCAAAGTGTGCAACGGCGAAGGAAACATCATCATGTCTTCTAATGAGCCAGATCCAACTAAAAATAAGAAATTAAAATCATCTTCTAAACAAGATAAAGCAATGTAGGCTATTGCTAATAAAGGTATGTATGAACCCCGCTTTTCTATAAAAAAGCGGGGTTTTCTGCTAGACAGATAAAAGCTTTTCTTATGATACAATAAAATGAAAGTCGCTAAAATAAGGGATAGGGAACGGAAAGAAGAGGGAAATAGATGGAATACACAGCAAAACAATTTACGCCGCAGTTAGAACAACATATACATACAGTTGAAAAATCTATGCAAGAACTTCTCAAATCAATATATGCACAATATAAAGAAGCTTTTGAAAAAAAAGGGATGGAGATTTCTGTAGAAGTGATCCGTGAAGGAGAAAATCCTTTTCAGCCCGGTTACCACGCTACTATTCAAGTGGGTATTTTGGAAAAAGATGAGTTTTTAGACAGTCTTTTCATTCCTATCTGGCACTGTGTACGCACGTTTTGGGGTATCCGTTCTTCGAGGAAGCTCCCAGGCAGCAAGATAACCGGCGAGCTGCTGGAAGAAACAGAAGAGGAAATAACAAAAGAAGTAGTAGGGTATTTAGAAATGCAGCTAGAAGATTAGAAGCGCCCTGCTTCTAATCTTCTTTAAATTGAAGAAGGTGCAGTTTCTTTTTCAATTTGTCTTTTAGCACGAATAAAAGCCGTCAGCTGCTGAATTTCTTCTTGAGATAGTTCCGCACCGTCGACCGTAATCGTATGAGTTTGAGGCGATGTTAATTCGATGGGTGCATCTGAAAGAGAGTGAGGTTCCTTTTCCTTACCTAGCAAGTAGTCTGTTGATGTATCAAATAGTTCTGCGATTGTAACGAGTGCTTCAAGAGAAGGACGACGATAGCCAGATTCGTATCCTGCGTAGGTGCTTTTAGCAATTTCAAGCTGGTCAGCTGTATATTGAAGAGACCATTTTTTTTCTTTCCTGAGTTGAGCTAATCTGCTTAACATTCATGACGCTCCTTTGTAGGTGTAGTATGTAAAAAACCGAGGCATTCAGCTCGCGCGCAGATCTTTGTAATCAAACCGTGAGCTAATTTACATTTTTATTCATTATATCATTGCTGCAGAGAAAAGTGTACGCGAAACGAATAATTTTTCTCTTGATTTATTGATTTTTGGTTACTATAATTACAGGTGAAGTACGCGAAATGAATATAATTTATTTGATAGATTGTCAGGTTTTTTTACAAAAATTAAGCAAAGGGGATGTCAGTTTTGAAAAAACTATTATTGTTATCAACTGGTGGAACGGTCGCTTCACTTGAAGGTGAAAATGGACTTGTTCCTGGAATGGAGCCAGATCAATTACTAAGCTACATACCTGATTTAAATGAACACTGTCAAATTGACAGCAAATCTCTTATGAATCTTGATAGTACAAATATGCAGCCAGAATGTTGGATAGAGATGGCAAAAGCGATTGAAGAGCATTATAATGAATACGATGGTTTTGTTATTACCCATGGAACTGATACAATGGCCTACACATCGGCAGCTCTTTCTTACATGCTTCAGCATTCTAAAAAACCAATTGCGATTACCGGATCTCAAATTCCTATTTCATTTAGTAAAACGGACGCGAAGCGCAACATTGCAGATGCGATTCGCTTTGCATGTGAAGAAACAGGCGGAGTTTATGTAATCTTTGACGGTCGTGTGATTCAAGGTACAAGAGCAATCAAGCTTCGTACAAAAAGCTATGATGCATTTGAAAGCATTAATTATCCATACGTGGCGTCTATTCATGATAATACGGTGGAATATACAAAATCCGTTCACTCTAGTAAAGAAGAGTTGACGGTTAATACATCTCTTTGTACGGATGTAGCGGTTGTTAAACTGTTTCCCGGCATTAAACCCGAATTTTTCGATGGATTAAAGGATGTATATCAAGGCGTTGTTGTTGAAAGCTATGGAAGTGGAGGTATTCCATTTCAAGTTCGCAACATTTTAGCCAAGCTTGTTGAGTTAACAAACCATGGTGTATCCGTTGTCATTACGACTCAGTGTCTTGAAGAAGGAGAAGACATGGGCATTTATGAAGTGGGCCGAATGATTAATCATGACAGCGTCGTTCGCTCAAAAAACATGAACACAGAAGCCATTGTTCCTAAATTAATGTGGGTGCTCGGACAAACCAAAGATCCTCACCAAGTTAAAAAGATGATGGAAACATCGATTGCAGAAGATATTAATTAAAAAAGAAAGCAGGTACAGCTATGAAACAAGAAACAGCAGGATATCGTACAGAAGCTGATTTTCTAGGAGAAAAACAAATCCCAGCAGACGTATACTACGGTGTACAAACCGCACGTGCCGTAGAAAATTTTCCGATTACGGGTTATAAAGTACATGAAGAAATGATTAAAGCGCTTGCTATTGTAAAAAAAGCGGCAGCGCTTGCAAATATGGATACAAAGCGCTTATATGAAGGTATTGGAAATGCAATTGTTCAAGCAGCTGATGAGATTTTAGCAGGTCAGTGGCATGAATACTTTATTGTTGACCCTATTCAAGGCGGAGCAGGAACGTCAATGAATATGAATGCCAATGAAGTTATTGCGAACCGTGCTCTTGAAATTATGGGAAATAACAAAGGGGAATATGGTAAATTAAGTCCTAACAGCCATGTGAATATGTCTCAGTCAACAAATGATGTATTTCCAACGGCTATCCATATTTCAACGCTGAACTTATTAAATAAACTTCTTGTTACAATGAATGACATGCATGATGTGTTTAAACGAAAAGCGCAAGAATTTGATCATGTAATTAAAATGGGCCGTACGCACCTTCAAGATGCTGTACCCGTTCGTCTTGGTCAAGAGTTTGAAGCATACAGCCGCGTGTTAGCGCGCGACATTAAGCGTATCAGCGCAACGCGTGACCACTTGCATGAAGTAAATATGGGGGCGACAGCTGTTGGAACAGGCTTAAATGCAGATCCTCGCTATATTGAAAATGTAGTCAAACACTTAGCGGATATCAGTGGTCTGCCGCTTGTGCATGCAGAGCATTTAGTAGACGCTACTCAAAATACAGATGCTTATACAGAAGTATCTGCAGCGCTTAAAATCTGTATGACGAATATGTCTAAAATTGCAAATGACCTGCGTTTAATGGCCTCTGGACCTCGTGCAGGTCTAGGAGAAATCAGCCTTCCTGCTCGTCAGCCTGGTTCTTCAATCATGCCAGGAAAAGTAAACCCGGTTATGGCTGAATTAATCAATCAAATTGCGTTTCAAGTAATGGGAAATGACCAAACAATCTCTCTTGCTTCAGAAGCAGGTCAGATGGAGCTTAACGTCATGGAACCTGTGCTTGTATTTAACTTGCTTCAATCAATCAGCATCATGAACAACGGTTTCAGAAGCTTTACAGATCACTGTTTAGCAGGAATTGAAGCAAACGAAACGCGCATGAAAGAATATGTAGAAAAAAGCGTAGGAATTATTACAGCTGTTAACCCTCACTTAGGCTATGAAGTCGTATCGCGTATTGCGCGTGAAGCGATTTTAACAGGAAAACCAATTCGTGAGCTTTGCCTTCAATACGATGTGTTAACAGAAGAGGAATTAGATCTTATTTTAAATCCATTTGAAATGACGAACCCTGGTATTGCAGGAAGTTCATTGTTTGATCGTCAGTAAAAAAAACGGCTTCCATAAGGAAGCCGTTTTTTTATAAAGACATTTGCTGAATGACTGAGCGCATTCAACATACAAAAGTAAACGCTGCTATTCGCGCTGTTCATGTCATAGAAGATGTCGAATCGTAACGAAAAACTGGATCCTTTCGGGGATTCAGTTTTTTTGAGCAAATGAAGCAGGGATTTAGATGAAGAAAGGAGAATGCAAAAAGAGATTTAAAAACGAGCAGCTGGTAGCATCATTCAGCAAGAACATCTCATTTCAATTACACAAAGAAAGGTAGATGTAAATGAAAAAAGTATGGTCTGGATTAGTTGTTCTCATTGCTATTTGTTGGGTGATAACAGGATGTCAGCAAAGCAGTGCTTCAAGCGGTACTGTTGAACAAAAGCTCGTAATCGAAAAATACATAGCCGATAATCAATATGGCCATGCGGTTAAAATGAAAGACCAAAATCAAGTGCAGAAAGTGCAGCAGTGGTTAAAAGATGTATCATGGAGAGAAGAAAAAGCTGAAATGATTCGAAAACCTAACTACATTCTTCACTTTGAACCGGTGGAAACAAAAAAGGATATAAAGGTACAATCTTATCGCATGTGGGTCAACTTAGAAAACGAAACCGTTGAATTAGCTACAGATACACACTACGCACAGTTAAAGGGCAAACAAGCACGATCATTTATTGAATTAGTAGAGCCGAAATAGAAAGCAGCTATACAACAATGTCCAATGAAAGCTAAAACTTCACTTGTTCATATCGAAGCTATCTTCACCGATATGCTTGATGATCTTGAAGGTCCAGAGCTGCTCATTACTAACGCGCTTGATATGAGGGTGTAGAAGTATCAAATGTGAGAGGTGACAAGCCGCAATTATTAAATGTAGCAATAAAGAATTACACTTACAGGTAGGTCATTGTTAAAATATTTTACTACAAGAAGTAAGGAAAAAAGAGAAATCAAGACGCTGATTTCTCTTTTTCATTCAGGCATGTCGATGATTGTTATTTCCGCGCATTTTGCGTAAAACAAAACTCACAATTAAGACTAAAATAACAGCACCAATAATAGCAGGAACAATTGCGAATCCGCCGATCTCTGGACCGAAATCTCCAAAAATTAGAGAGCCTAACCATGCTCCAATGAAACCAGCAATGATGTTTCCGATAATTCCACCTGGAACATCTCGTCCCGTTAACACACCAGCAAGCCAGCCGATAAGTCCTCCAACAATAAGCGTCCAAATAAATGACATATACCTAACCTCCTTTTTATAGGGAATTCCTTTTCATTCTTTCCTAAAACACATCCTGTCATGCGACATGCTTGCTGCAAACCCGTTTACATTTTTTCATCTATTTATCATATATGCTAAGATAGCCCAACATTAAACTGAAGAGTTATGTATGAGAATTCACTGTGAAAGTAACGATAAAAGGAAGGAGAGAAGTTCAGCTTATGTACGTTTTAGATTCAATTTAGCTCATTCTATTCGCAAAAAGGGACATCCGGTTCATTTTTTAAAGCTTTTTCCCTTAGTTTTACTTTTTTTAACGGTATTTGTGATATCATTTTAATTAAACAAATTCTTAACGGGAGAACAATATGGAGTCATTATTATTAGATAAAAAGCTTAAACACATTACGAATTTAATTCTAGAAAAAAAAGAAGAGTTCTCAAAACAAAAAAATTATGAAGAAAAAGATATTCAACAACAGTTAGAACCGTGGCGCGTTCATTTAATTCAAATATATGCTGATTCTGTCTCAACAAATGATACAAAAAACTTTGAAGTGCTTGAGGAGTGGGGAAGAGAAGTAGCGAATTTACTCGTTGTCCTTCAGCTTCCGTTGGATGTAGCATTAGAAGAAATCAGCTATTACCGAAATCTTATCGGGGAAATTATTAAAGAAGAAGCAAAAGCTGAAACGTTTACGTTTGATGCCTTCTATCAAGTTATTTCTCGTTTCAACGTAGTAGTAGATAAGGCCGTACACTGGGTTAGTAAATCATATATGACCGACTTTGCAAACAAAATCCAATCGGCTCGCTATGCAATTGATGAACTTTCAATTCCTGTGGTACGCATTACGAAAGAAATTGGCGTGATTCCTCTTGTTGGCGATTTAGATACAAATCGCGCTCAAATTCTAATGGAAAATGCGCTTCAACACGGCAGCGACTACAAGCTAAATTGGTTGATTATTGATTTATACGCGGTTCCAATTATTGATACGATGGTAGCGGACCAAATTTTTAAAGTAATCGGTGCTTTAAGATTATTAGGAATTCAAGTGGTTTTAAGCGGGATTCGGGCTGAAATTGCTCAGACGATGGTGAACTTAGGGTTAGATTTGGCTGACATTACGACTTTCAGTAGCCTTCACCAAGCAGTGGAACACGTTAATCAAGCGGACTAATACAACACAAAAGCCCATGAGTATGTAACCATATCATGGGCTTTTATTGGTAGAAGAAAATTTGAAGCTTATTTAATAAAGCATCTAATGATTGACTAACTTGAAGTGTGTTAGGACTTGTCATTCCTTCACGGACAGCCGTTTGAATCATTAACGTTCGTGTCTGTTCGATTTCTTCTATTAGTATTTGGTACATGGATTTGTCTTTTGAGTGGGTTGAAAGCAGCATGTTAATTCCTCTTTTTTCTATAGTGATTATGGTTAAATTAACATTAATAGGTTTATTTTTCAATATTATGAAATTAAAAATAGTAAATTTTAAGAATTTTTCATATAAAAAAAGAACCTCTTTTTTAACAGAGGTTCTTTTTCTAATATAATAATTTATTAGGCATGTTTATGACTGCCACGCATTTTTCTCATAATGAAACTTACGATTAACACTAAGATGATTGATCCAATAATAGCAGGAATAATAGCAAATCCACCTACAACCGGTCCGAAGCTTCCAAAGATAGCTGAACCTAACCAAGAACCGATAAAGCCGGCAATAATGTTACCAATAATACCTCCCGGAACGTCTCTTCCCGTAATTAATCCGGCAAGCCACCCAATAATACCACCTACAATAAGTGCCCATAAAAATGACATAAATATCATCCTCCTTTTTAATGATGTATTGCTTATATAGGTTAATACCCCACTTAAAAGAAAACTATTCATGGAATAGCAAAAAAATAAAAAAAACTTGTAAAAGGATTTAAGAACTGCGATAGGGTCATAGAAAATAGACTAACTAGTATATAATAGAAAAAGGAACATAGTTTAGAAGAGAAAGGAGACATGAAGTGAAAATAAAAAATCAAAGCGAGGTAGTAGAACAGCACTTGATTCAGCATTGGATGTATTTTCAGCATACGAAGAAATCTGTGAAGGTGGATACATCAGAAATTAAATGGATTTCTGCATCTCCTTACAATCGGGGCATATATGCAGGAACCCGTCATATTGAGCCTGCGTTGGGGATATGCCCTCCGCAAGGGGAGGAACCTCTATGGATTTTTGGTCCATCTTCATATGATAACCTTGGTCCAGTTCTTCATAAAAATGGATTTGTTCCTTATGAAAAATGGATCGGAATGATTCAGCACATTCAAGAAAAAGAATACATACATACAGGAGTAGAAGGGTTTCAATGTAAGCGAGTGCGCACAGAAGCTGAACTGAAAGAATGGATCACGGTATATATAGACGGCTATCAAAAACCAAAAGAATATCAAGCTGAATTTTTTGAAAGGTTTAGGGAGCTTATGCAGCACGCTGACCAATATCAGTTATATCTGGGCCTTTATCACAACCGGCCAGCTGTAGCTGGGTCTCTCTTTTTTTATGACGGTACAGCGGGTTTGTATTGTATCACTACAGCTAGACATATGAGGAGAAGAGGCCTGGCCACCGCATATTTGAAGGAAGCTATTACTGAAGCAAAAAAACAGGCGGATACGTGTATTTTGCATGCTACAAGTGCAGGAAAGCCAACTTATGAAAAAATTGGTTTTACAGCGGTTAACGAATTTGATGTATATAGATGGAGAAATAGAGATGGAACATAATGTGCTGCGGTTTGTGAGAAAAGAGACAAATTTCGACAAATTTTTAAAAAAGTGTAGCTTCCACTTCGTTTTTGGTGTATCCTAGGAAAAAGCAGCAGCATGAGCTAGTGTTGTACATAGAACACAGATAAAAGGAGTCATTATGAAACATTTTTTTAAAACGAGCACGTTTTGGATAGGTTTGGTTGTCGGAATCGCGCTCACATTTGGGGGATATTTTACTGTTACTAGTATTTATGATTATTATTTAGGACGAGAACAGCTGAAAGTATTGACTGCCTCTCAGAAAAACCTTCAAACTGCTTTTAAAGAGTATAATCAGCTTATGGCCGAAAAAAAAACCAAAAAGCAATTTATCAATGAACTCGATGATATTTCAAATACTATAAACTATGAATATAATGAATTAGCTTCCCTTGATCCTACGATGAAAACGATGTATAAGCATACGGGCGTCATCGATGATATGGAACTGATGATTGATAATATCGATAGCATCTATGAATTAACGATGAATGATCACAAAGACGCAACAAAACCACTTCAAACCTATGTATCTGATTTAATGGAATATGTAGAAAAAGATATGAAAAAAGAAATAAGCATGCTAAGTAAATAGAATAGAACAGAACAGCTGTCTAAACAAATAGGCAGCTGTTTTTTTGTTGATTATAAAAGGAATCTTTTGGTTGCAGGCGAAAGAGTATATTATGTACCCACTCGGTTACGTGCACCACGTTTACAAAAAAGGGAGGACATAGTATGAAGAAAGTGGTGATTATCCTATTTAGTTTGTTTTCATTAGCCGCATGTCAGATTCCTACAGCTGAAACGCTTGAAGATTCTTATCCACCCGCTATAAAAATAATAGCCGAAGGCAAAGAAGCCATCATCAAGCCCTTATTCTTTTGCTGGACCGAATGTGAAGCTGATTTTGGCGAACGAAAAAATTTTAGACAAATTGTTATGAAAGATAGTATTCCCGTCTCTGAAGGTGGTCAAGTGTCCATTAAAATAGATGGTAAAAAACCTAATGCCCTTTATTACAAACAAATTCGTAATCAGTCTATTTATGAAAACATAGTAGAAAAAAAGGACATAAAAAAAACATCTGCTATTACAGTAGATTCTGCCTCTCGCAGTGATCGGTATATACTCGTAGCAGATTGGAAAGATAGCAAAGGAAAAAAGCTAATCGGGCGTGTCTATTACACTCCAGTAAAATTTGAAACACCATAGATATGGCTCTCTATGCTGTAATAGAGAGCCATATGCTTAACCAATAGAATTAAGTGCTTGTGCAAGAGAAGAAGTAGTTTTAACATGTTCAAATGAAAGCCCTAAGCGAATGGCAGTTTGAGAAATTTCCGGTCGAATTCCAGATAAAATTGTTTGCACACCAATTAAACGAAGAGCTTTTACCAAATTAAAAATCTCTTGTGCCATCATCGTAT